>AP024880.1 GCA_024346935.1 Vibrio inusitatus | reverse complement strand
ATAGTCAGGTTAAATTTAATGTGACCGTTTATCGCAATCTGCCGACCACTCGCGATTCAATCATGACTTCGTGATAAAAGATTGAGTGTGAGGTTATAACGCCGAAGCGGTAAAAATTTTAATTTTTGCCGCTGAGGGGTTGACCAAGCGAAGCGCGGTAGGTTTTCTGCTTAGGAGTTTAATCATGTTTCAGACTTTTATTTCTCGCCATAATTCAAACTTTTTTTCTGATAAGCTGGTTCTCACTTCTGTTACTCCAGCTTCTTCGGCACCTGTTTTACAGACACCTAAAGCTACATCGTCAACGTTATATTTTGATAGTTTGACGGTTAATGCTGGTAATGGTGGTTTTCTTCATTGCATTCAGATGGATACATCTGTCAACGCCGCTAATCAGGTTGTTTCTGTTGGTGCTGATATTGCTTTTGATGCCGACCCTAAATTTTTTGCCTGTTTGGTTCGCTTTGAGTCTTCTTCGGTTCCGACTACCCTCCCGACTGCCTATGATGTTTATCCTTTGGATGGTCGCCATGATGGTGGTTATTATACCGTCAAGGACTGTGTGACTATTGACGTCCTTCCCCGTACGCCGGGCAATAATGTTTATGTTGGTTTCATGGTTTGGTCTAACTTTACCGCTACTAAATGCCGCGGATTGGTTTCGCTGAATCAGGTTATTAAAGAGATTATTTGTCTCCAGCCACTTAAGTGAGGTGATTTATGTTTGGTGCTATTGCTGGCGGTATTGCTTCTGCTCTTGCTGGTGGCGCCATGTCTAAATTGTTTGGAGGCGGTCAAAAAGCCGCCTCCGGTGGCATTCAAGGTGATGTGCTTGCTACCGATAACAATACTGTAGGCATGGGTGATGCTGGTATTAAATCTGCCATTCAAGGCTCTAATGTTCCTAACCCTGATGAGGCCGTCCCTAGTTTTGTTTCTGGTGCTATGGCTAAAGCTGGTAAAGGACTTCTTGAAGGTACGTTGCAGGCTGGCACTTCTGCCGTTTCTGATAAGTTGCTTGATTTGGTTGGACTTGGTGGCAAGTCTGCCGCTGATAAAGGAAAGGATACTCGTGATTATCTTGCTGCTGCATTTCCTGAGCTTAATGCTTGGGAGCGTGCTGGTGCTGATGCTTCCTCTGCTGGTATGGTTGACGCCGGATTTGAGAATCAAAAAGAGCTTACTAAAATGCAACTGGACAATCAGAAAGAGATTGCCGAGATGCAAAATGAGACTCAAAAAGAGATTGCTGGCATTCAGTCGGCGACTTCACGCCAGAATACGAAAGACCAGGTATATGCACAAAATGAGATGCTTGCTTATCAACAGAAGGAGTCTACTGCTCGCGTTGCGTCTATTATGGAAAACACCAATCTTTCCAAGCAACAGCAGGTTTCCGAGATTATGCGCCAAATGCTTACTCAAGCTCAAACGGCTGGTCAGTATTTTACCAATGACCAAATCAAAGAAATGACTCGCAAGGTTAGTGCTGAGGTTGACTTAGTTCATCAGCAAACGCAGAATCAGCGGTATGGCTCTTCTCATATTGGCGCTACTGCAAAGGATATTTCTAATGTCGTCACTGATGCTGCTTCTGGTGTGGTTGATATTTTTCATGGTATTGATAAAGCTGTTGCCGATACTTGGAACAATTTCTGGAAAGACGGTAAAGCTGATGGTATTGGCTCTAATTTGTCTAGGAAATAACCGTCAGGATTGACACCCTCCCAATTGTATGTTTTCATGCCTCCAAATCTTGGAGGCTTTTTTATGGTTCGTTCTTATTACCCTTCTGAATGTCACGCTGATTATTTTGACTTTGAGCGTATCGAGGCTCTTAAACCTGCTATTGAGGCTTGTGGCATTTCTACTCTTTCTCAATCCCCAATGCTTGGCTTCCATAAGCAGATGGATAACCGCATCAAGCTCTTGGAAGAGATTCTGTCTTTTCGTATGCAGGGCGTTGAGTTCGATAATGGTGATATGTATGTTGACGGCCATAAGGCTGCTTCTGACGTTCGTGATGAGTTTGTATCTGTTACTGAGAAGTTAATGGATGAATTGGCACAATGCTACAATGTGCTCCCCCAACTTGATATTAATAACACTATAGACCACCGCCCCGAAGGGGACGAAAAATGGTTTTTAGAGAACGAGAAGACGGTTACGCAGTTTTGCCGCAAGCTGGCTGCTGAACGCCCTCTTAAGGATATTCGCGATGAGTATAATTACCCCAAAAAGAAAGGTATTAAGGATGAGTGTTCAAGATTGCTGGAGGCCTCCACTATGAAATCGCGTAGAGGCTTTGCTATTCAGCGTTTGATGAATGCAATGCGACAGGCTCATGCTGATGGTTGGTTTATCGTTTTTGACACTCTCACGTTGGCTGACGACCGATTAGAGGCGTTTTATGATAATCCCAATGCTTTGCGTGACTATTTTCGTGATATTGGTCGTATGGTTCTTGCTGCCGAGGGTCGCAAGGCTAATGATTCACACGCCGACTGCTATCAGTATTTTTGTGTGCCTGAGTATGGTACAGCTAATGGCCGTCTTCATTTCCATGCGGTGCACTTTATGCGGACACTTCCTACAGGTAGCGTTGACCCTAATTTTGGTCGTCGGGTACGCAATCGCCGCCAGTTAAATAGCTTGCAAAATACGTGGCCTTATGGTTACAGTATGCCCATCGCAGTTCGCTACACGCAGGACGCTTTTTCACGTTCTGGTTGGTTGTGGCCTGTTGATGCTAAAGGTGAGCCGCTTAAAGCTACCAGTTATATGGCTGTTGGTTTCTATGTGGCTAAATACGTTAACAAAAAGTCAGATATGGACCTTGCTGCTAAAGGTCTAGGAGCTAAAGAATGGAACAACTCACTAAAAACCAAGCTGTCGCTACTTCCCAAGAAGCTGTTCAGAATCAGAATGAGCCGCAACTTCGGGATGAAAATGCTCACAATGACAAATCTGTCCACGGAGTGCTTAATCCAACTTACCAAGCTGGGTTACGACGCGACGCCGTTCAACCAGATATTGAAGCAGAACGCAAAAAGAGAGATGAGATTGAGGCTGGGAAAAGTTACTGTAGCCGACGTTTTGGCGGCGCAACCTGTGACGACAAATCTGCTCAAATTTATGCGCGCTTCGATAAAAATGATTGGCGTATCCAACCTGCAGAGTTTTATCGCTTCCATGACGCAGAAGTTAACACTTTCGGATATTTCTGATGAGTCGAAAAATTATCTTGATAAAGCAGGAATTACTACTGCTTGTTTACGAATTAAATCGAAGTGGACTGCTGGCGGAAAATGAGAAAATTCGACCTATCCTTGCGCAGCTCGAGAAGCTCTTACTTTGCGACCTTTCGCCATCAACTAACGATTCTGTCAAAAACTGACGCGTTGGATGAGGAGAAGTGGCTTAATATGCTTGGCACGTTCGTCAAGGACTGGTTTAGATATGAGTCACATTTTGTTCATGGTAGAGATTCTCTTGTTGACATTTTAAAAGAGCGTGGATTACTATCTGAGTCCGATGCTGTTCAACCACTAATAGGTAAGAAATCATGAGTCAAGTTACTGAACAATCCGTACGTTTCCAGACCGCTTTGGCCTCTATTAAGCTCATTCAGGCTTCTGCCGTTTTGGATTTAACCGAAGATGATTTCGATTTTCTGACGAGTAACAAAGTTTGGATTGCTACTGACCGCTCTCGTGCTCGTCGCTGCGTTGAGGCTTGCGTTTATGGTACGCTGGACTTTGTAGGATACCCTCGCTTTCCTGCTCCTGTTGAGTTTATTGCTGCCGTCATTGCTTATTATGTTCATCCCGTCAACATTCAAACGGCCTGTCTCATCATGGAAGGCGCTGAATTTACGGAAAACATTATTAATGGCGTCGAGCGTCCGGTTAAAGCCGCTGAATTGTTCGCGTTTACCTTGCGTGTACGCGCAGGAAACACTGACGTTCTTACTGACGCAGAAGAAAACGTGCGTCAAAAATTACGTGCAGAAGGAGTGATGTAATGTCTAAAGGTAAAAAACGTTCTGGCGCTCGCCCTGGTCGTCCGCAGCCGTTGCGAGGTACTAAAGGCAAGCGTAAAGGCGCTCGTCTTTGGTATGTAGGTGGTCAACAATTTTAATTGCAGGGGCTTCGGCCCCTTACTTGAGGATAAATTATGTCTAATATTCAAACTGGCGCCGAGCGTATGCCGCATGACCTTTCCCATCTTGGCTTCCTTGCTGGTCAGATTGGTCGTCTTATTACCATTTCAACTACTCCGGTTATCGCTGGCGACTCCTTCGAGATGGACGCCGTTGGCGCTCTCCGTCTTTCTCCATTGCGTCGTGGCCTTGCTATTGACTCTACTGTAGACATTTTTACTTTTTATGTCCCTCATCGTCACGTTTATGGTGAACAGTGGATTAAGTTCATGAAGGATGGTGTTAATGCCACTCCTCTCCCGACTGTTAACACTACTGGTTATATTGACCATGCCGCTTTTCTTGGCACGATTAACCCTGATACCAATAAAATCCCTAAGCATTTGTTTCAGGGTTATTTGAATATCTATAACAACTATTTTAAAGCGCCGTGGATGCCTGACCGTACCGAGGCTAACCCTAATGAGCTTAATCAAGATGATGCTCGTTATGGTTTCCGTTGCTGCCATCTCAAAAACATTTGGACTGCTCCGCTTCCTCCTGAGACTGAGCTTTCTCGCCAAATGACGACTTCTACCACATCTATTGACATTATGGGTCTGCAAGCTGCTTATGCTAATTTGCATACTGACCAAGAACGTGATTACTTCATGCAGCGTTACCATGATGTTATTTCTTCATTTGGAGGTAAAACCTCTTATGACGCTGACAACCGTCCTTTACTTGTCATGCGCTCTAATCTCTGGGCATCTGGCTATGATGTTGATGGAACTGACCAAACGTCGTTAGGCCAGTTTTCTGGTCGTGTTCAACAGACCTATAAACATTCTGTGCCGCGTTTCTTTGTTCCTGAGCATGGCACTATGTTTACTCTTGCGCTTGTTCGTTTTCCGCCTACTGCGACTAAAGAGATTCAGTACCTTAACGCTAAAGGTGCTTTGACTTATACCGATATTGCTGGCGACCCTGTTTTGTATGGCAACTTGCCGCCGCGTGAAATTTCTATGAAGGATGTTTTCCGTTCTGGTGATTCGTCTAAGAAGTTTAAGATTGCTGAGGGTCAGTGGTATCGTTATGCGCCTTCGTATGTTTCTCCTGCTTATCACCTTCTTGAAGGCTTCCCATTCATTCAGGAACCGCCTTCTGGTGATTTGCAAGAACGCGTACTTATTCGCCACCATGATTATGACCAGTGTTTCCAGTCCGTTCAGTTGTTGCAGTGGA
>AP024879.1 GCA_024346935.1 Vibrio inusitatus | reverse complement strand
TCCGAGATAGCAGACTTAGATAACCAAATGGAAGCAACTACGGACACTAAGAAATACAACAAGTTGCGAAATCGTCGTAAGGATTTAGCTCACGAACGCTCTCAGTTGCTCAATACCGACATCAATATCAATCTGAAGCTTTGATTTAGAACGCTAGCGAGCTTTAATCGATAAAGTCAGGTCAAACTCAGCCATTGCCTTGTCACCATGCAAATCAGGGCAAATGGCTGTAATCCGCACATCCTGGTTGACTCTTTCACCGGTACTTAACGTCTCTTCAAGCATTGCATCGATCAATCGCCCGTCACGGCAAATAAAGTGAACATCACTTTCAGGGCGCATCAAAAATTCTGCTTTGAGACCTTTAAAGGCCAGTGAAATCTTTCGTCCTTGTTTTTGTGCCTTCATTGCTGCCATAAAGCCACCAGCAACATCGGCCCCCATAACAAGTGCGCCGATATACATACTGTTTAAATGGTTCTTTGTTCGGCGTTTTAGAGGGATCTTTATCTCAACCATCTCCTCATCCATCGCTAATATTTTTGGACGGCTAAGCCAAAGTAAAGGGACTTTGCTAAATCCAAAATAGCTAAGATATAAGTTGGCTTTCTTAAGCGTGGAGAGCATTCACTTTACCGTCTAATTAACTAGTCATACCAGTTAATCAATCTAAAGATGAATTGTCAAAGAGTTGTTACAAAAGATGTTACAGAGAACTAATCCGTCATTAAACTCAACGACGTAAACAAGAAGTGCACCCTCGACAGGCAGAACGAGTAGTTGGATCCAGTCGGCCACGCTGTATTTTGCAATAAGCGTTTCTTAATACTCTTCGCGCTGCAAACCAGTCTTCTGGCTTAGCCAAGAGTAGGTACCCATTAAAGCGTTTAAATAGAGGTACACGATACTCCTCAACAAATCGGCGATCAAAATCTACCTCAAAATACTCAAACACTTGTTCGAGGGAGGTAAAAGACGCTAATTTTTGTTGGATATCACTAAAGCTCATACACGATCATTAAAAGGATTTTGCTGGATTTTACCGCAAAGTAGTCGTCTAGTCTCTGCCAAAGCTTGGGCTAGATATTCCGTGTATACTCATCGTTTCTACAAACTTTAAATGGTAACTCAATAACATGATCGTATTAACAACCAACTTAGGTGAAATAACCATTGAGCTCAATCTGGAAAAAGCGCCGGTAAGTAGCAAGAATTTTCTTAGATACTGCAAGGAAGGCTTCTTTGAAGGTACGATTTTTCACCGCGTCATTGACAACTTTATGATTCAAGGTGGCGGGCATACTGAGAACCTTTTAGAAAAGCCTTCTCATGACCCGATCGTAAATGAGGCCAATCGTGGACTAAAAAATATCATCGGCTCAGTTGCCATGGCTCGCACCGATTCACCACACTCGGCGACATCACAATTTTTTATTAACTTGGACAACAATGATTTTCTGGACTTCACCGCAACCAACAATCAAGGCTGGGGCTACGCTGTATTTGGTCAAGTAACTGCTGGAATGGAGGTCGTGAATGCTATCGCTAAGGTAAAAACACATTCAAAATTTGGGCTTGATGACCTACCGGTAGATCCTATCACCATAGAGAAAGTCACCATCTTATAAGAAATTAAAACTTGTAGGTTAAAGGGCAGATTTCAGTACTACCTATAGTAAGAACATAGACTTCACCTAACACATCATAGGAGCAAAGCTTGCTAAACCCAGAGGTTTGCTCCTGTTTAAAAAAGCCTGTTTTTTGCGCATTCTCTGTAGGTGGTTGAAGTTTTGGCGTTATATCAAAGTCATAAGTCAACGGGCACAGGTCTGTAGCACCAATATTCAAACTATGTGTTTCTCCAAGAACATCATAAAAGCACACCTTAGTGAAGCCTTGCGAGTCCTCTGTCTGCAAAAATCCCGTTGTTGCTTGAGCTGGCTTCGAAACGATCATTGCGGTAAGTAACACCGAAGCTAAAGACATAAACGAGGAGAGTTTTATTTTCATAACATAAACACCTACGCCTTAGAGTTAAGGATATCTAGCTTCAATATTTTCTCGAATAAAAGTCGGAACATCTAAAATATCGTCAATAAATAATGCCTGTTTAGACTGGGAACTCACGACCTTACTCAATTCATCAAAGCTTATATCGCTGTGTCATGGAGCTGGTTAAATACAGTTGATATTCTTTGTGTAGAAACGCCAAAAACTCTTTCTGATTATCCAGCACCTCTCCAACAACCTCGCTTTCTATTGAGTCCTTTATCTTATTAATAAGATATAGCTTGATAGCCTTATCGCACCCATAAACCTTAGCAAATATTGGAAATATCTGCTTAATACAGTTAATGGCGCCAATTGATAAGTAATTATTTCAACTATCGATATACTTCTCCTCGTCCCTGATACCTGTAATTACACAGACACATATCACAGCTAGCAGCGACACTTTTAAAATAGCTACTAATGAGCAACACACTTTCGTTTTATTTTTGTAGTGAACATAAAATCTCAACCAAAAGTTCGAAAGCGAATCATGCTTCTGCATCGAATGAGTAGGCTTGATATTGATGTCACCGAATGGCTATTTATTGCAATCTAATCTGATTATTATTTACTGGTTTTCAAAGTTCATAGGGTTTACTAAATGAAAAAGTTTGGCTTAAAAGTATTGGGTATGGCAGCACTAGCCGCATCATTAACTGGCTGTATTGGTAGTAATGCGGTAACGGGTTATGTAATGAAGTTCAACCTTGAAGTGGTAGACAATCGCTATGCTCGTGGTGGTGTAAACATGCTTCTTGCTCCTGTGTATGCCCTTTCGGTTGCTGTCGATTCATTAGTATTTAACTCTATCGAATTCTGGTCTGGGAAAAACCCTATCAACGGTAAGCCACATATCTTTGATTCTAAAACAAAGACTATGTACAACATGAACGATGACCTAGACCCATCACTAACAGAAGCGCCACTAGACCCAATCACAATGCGTGAAGTAGAGTCTTCTACTTTCGAAGCAATCGACGAAAATACAATCGAGATGCACGTGACCTACAATAATGGTGATAAGTCTGTTGTAACAGGTGTTCGCGACGGTGAGAACGTTAACTACTACGTTGATGGTGAGCTTGTTTCACAAACAACAATGACTCAGTTAGAAACATTGACTAACGAACAGGCGTAATAATTCATTCGCAACTCTGAATAGTTGAATTGATTAAATGCCCGATATTATGTATCGGGCATTTTCGCGTAATATGGTAAATGATTATTGAATTAAACCTGCTTTTTAACAAAATCTATGAACTTTTTGGGAACACAAAGTTATACCATCGTGCTCATACCTCTATTTTATGACACTAGTTCAAAGCCTAGTAGCATCTCTAATGCTATAATGTAATGAAAGTGTAACGTAAATAAGCGTAACTTCACTCTAGCATGTGTGTGGTTCGAATTTTGATAGCTGTTGAGAGAGGGAATTATGAGAGTTATCAAGCAGAAAATGCGTACAAAGCAAAGCGGACTTGTTGTTGTACTTTTTACTATTAGCTTACTAGTGATCTTAGGGTTCGCAGCACTTGCAATAGACATTAACCATATGATTCTAAACAAGTCACGCGTTCAAAATGGTGTTGATTCAGCTGCGCTATCAGCATCTGTAGCCTTAGAGAATGGCGCCACTACATCACAGGCAGCTGCTGCAGCCATAACGACGATAAAAGAGATGGCTTCAGCATCTGGTAATGATGAGTTAGATTTCAATGTTTCAGGTGCAGCGGGAAATGGCAGTTCAACTAAAGATTACTCTTACACCTCTTCAGAAGGAACAATAATTCACGTTCAGTTTAGCAACAATCCTATTACGTTTCCGGCGGTAGGCATTTTAAGTACTGCCCGAGATATCTACACTCGGGTAGCGGTTGAAGGCCATAGCTTAGACAGCTATTTATTGCAAGCTTTTGGTATATCTAAAAGCGTTAGAGCAAGCGCAGTTGCGGGGAAAAGTGCCGGCGTAACTAGCGTATCTAATCTTGCCCCAATAGGGATTTGCGACAAAAGCTCGGTCAACCCAGGAAGCGATTACGTGTACGGCTATGAAACGGGTTTGGAGCATGAGATAGCAGGTAAAGATGCTAGTTGTAAAAATCCTAACCAATGCTCAGATGAAGAATTGAATGCCGGAAACATAGGCCCCGGTAACTACAACTTCTTGCAACTTCAAGGTTACGGTAACGGTAAAAGTTTGGAAGGATTGCAAGGTGCTCTCGGAGGAAACCCACCTAGTGGTTTCGACGATGATGAAACAGGGATTTACTTTGTTGGTGGAGATGTCGATACCGAGACAGGAGCCGGAAATGGTCCTGCTACTGCTATAAATTCTCGGTTTGTAGATACAGACGGGTTCCCTGACGGTGATGATGACCCTGGTCCAAATTTAATGGATGAATACAACAGCACGAACTTTAGACGTCAAATTGTAGTCCCTATTGTTGATTGCTCTGTTTCTACTCCCGGAAGTTCACAACCCGTTACGATCAGTGGATTTGCATGTATTTTATTAACCCAGCAATACGACAAAAACGACAAAATCGTCTATGGTGAGTTTTATAAAGGGTGCTCCGTTCCTGGAGGGGGGACAGGACAAAACCCCACAGCAACAGGGCCGTACAAAATTCAGCTTTACAGGGATATGACGACAGGAGATTCATAGATGAATAAGTTGATATTCAAGCAGAAAGGATTAGCTGCAATTGAAATGGTTCTCGTTATGCCCGTCATGCTCATATTGCTAGTGGGAGTATTCGAGATTAGTCGTATTTTCATCCAATACACTACACTCAATAAGGCGGTGCAAGCTGGTGCAAGATACGCATTAATTGACATATATGGAGCGCAATCACAAGGTGCAATAGCGGAAGAGGCTCAGATTAAAAATGTGGTTGTCTACGGAAAACGAACAACAGGTTCTGACTCTATTTTAACGGGGTTAACTGCTTCCGATGTGAACATCAACTCAACCACCAGCCATATAACTGTTTCAGCTGTCTATGCATACATGCCGATATTTGCAAAAATTCCCTTCACCACGACTTCACTTTCTATGAACTTAACCGCCTCTGCTTCAATGCGTCGAGGAGGAATATAGATATGATGTTTGCAAAGCCGAGTTCCCACAGTCAAAAAGGGGTCGCTGTCTTAGAGTTCACAATTGTCTCTACAGTATTTTTAATTTTATTATTTGGCATCATTGAAATTGGTCGTTTTCTATTCTCTCTTCAAATGCTCAATGAGATTACTCGTAAAGCGGCTAGATTGGGGGCTGTCTGCTATATCGTAGATGTAGATTCAAGTGGTATTGGACGATTGACCAGTCAGAATACAGATTCATTTGGTTCTACGTTAAATTCACCTATTGATTTAAGCACATTACAATTAGATGTCGTCTATCTAGATCCTGCTGGCTCCGTAGTCACTACTCCAAAAAGTGATGATGGATTTGATTCCATTCGATATGTACAGGCAAAGATATCTGGATTTAGTTACTCGTTTTCATTGCTAGGTTCTTTGTTTGGTACATTAACAAATGTTGATGCATTCGAGACCACATTACCTATAGAAAGCCTAGGTATTTATAGGCCCTACTATAATGATGCAGGGGTAGAGGTCACAAGCAAATCAGACCTAACATTGGACTGCCAATCTACAGCATCTCCATAAAAACTTAGTATCTACATTTCGGTTGGGGGTCCGCTGATACAAGTGCCTATTTTGTTACTTTTAATGTTATGAACTGATCCCCGACCTCATTTAATATGAATAAATTGACTCTCCCTGTCTGGCTACTATCTTCATTGTTAGATAACAGTGTAAATGGAGGTTACATGAGAAAGGTACTACTAGGTTTATTTGTCACGCTTTTGATGAGCTTTACTGCTCATGCCAACAACGGGCTCATTTCAATTAAAAGCTCACACGATGTATCAACTACTGCTGATAAGCTTATTGCGGTATTAAAAGAGAAAGGCATGACTACTTTTGCGCGCATCAAGCACTCTGAAGCGGCAGATAATGTAGGTATAGAGCTTCGCCCTACAGAGTTAATTTTATTTGGTAATCCTAAAGTCGGCTCTCCATTAATGGCATGTCAACAAAGTGTCGGTATCGACCTTCCACAAAAAGCACTAATATCGGAAGATGAGCACGGACTAGTGTGGTTTACCTATAACGACCCGAATTATCTTAAAGAGAGACATAACATTACGGGATGTGATGAAGTTCTTGCAAAGATAGCTAAAGCACTAAATATGTTTGCGACCAAAGCGACGCAACCATAGCAAGCCATTGCCGTAAGGATTGCTATAGCAATGCTTGCGGCATATTGTAGTAAAACCTCCGTTCGAAAAATCACAACCTAATCCCAAAGTAACTTCAAACTAATATTGCATTTCTAGATTGTCTTCTTTGAGCAATTCAATACAAAGCAACCTATCGAGTTTTACTTAAGCAATAACAAAAACTTACAACGGTCGTCTACCATATCCAAACAATTTTCTACAAACTACCCATTTAAAAGTCGCATACCTTTCAATAAAGTGTTCATCTTATCTGCTGACATGATGATTATTCTCTATCGCTAAGAAAGAAGTTTTATAACCATAAAAATTTTCTGGAGGCGGTAAAATGAAACACACTTTATTAGTACTAGCTTTGACTCCCATTATTCTAACGGGCTGTGGTGGTTCTAGTTCCACCAATCATGAGGTGCAGAAAGTACTCAAACAAACTAAAGAGCATCCCGTTTCAATTGAAATGAAAGAACTGGGCCAACCGAACATTGACTCAAATAACCCAGATTCTCAATCCAAATCAGCAATGATATATACGCTCGATAAGGCGGCAACAAAAAACCCTCAACGCACTATCGAGAGTAGCATAGATAACCAATCCGAAATCCAGTCGAGCAAAAATGCGGAAGTAAAGCAGGACTCTACTGAACTCAACAAATGGTTAGTAAGAGATGAAAATCAGTTGATCATTTCTGAATTTGAAAATGCAGGGTTTAACGAAGAGCAAGTATTCAATATTTGTAAGCTAAAAATGACCGAAGATGCAACGTTTGCATGCGCAATGGAACCAGACACCAAGGATACAAACACTACATCAGCCGTCTTCAAAATGTATTACCGCTCCATGTTTACAATCGATAACGACACCAGTGCTTACGTCAATCTAACTTACACCCCAAGTAAACAAATGTTGGTTTTAAGTAAGACAATTACCAGCTCTGATCCCTTAGTAATGCAACAAACAGAGAGCATCAATACTGCTATCTTGGATACTATAGTATCACCTGACGTAAAAATTCAGCATCTTGATGATACAACAGAAAAACGTGTGCAAGTGACCGTTTCTCTCAAGATGGACGGTGACATGGCTAAAAAACTAAAGGATATGTATCTAAATAGCGATGATTCTAAAGCAATAACAGAACTTAAGTTAACAAACCAAAAGGGATTCAGAATTGACTTCACAAATGGTATGGCTAAATCAGAACAACACGGTGATGATTTAGCTCTATTCAATTATCGTATTAGGCAAATTATCGGCGTCGCTGCTAGTTAATATCGATGAACGCTATATAATGATCATCTCAGCTCGAAATCAACCACAGCATTTCAATCACAGCTGCTGCTGTTGCCAATAACGCTATCGTTTTCCAGAACAACAGAGGGTTTCGCTTTATCAGCGGACTCTCTTTTAGCTCTTTTTGCAATACAGAGTTAGGTACATACAAATCAGTAATAAAATTACCCAGCACCTGATAACGTCGATTAGGGAGATGATGGGTCGCTTTACGAAATACAAGGTCTACCCAACTAGGGATATCATCACGGTAATCTGACAGCGAACGATACAGCCATTTGGTATGTCTTGCCGCTTGCAAGTTTTGACTTGTGGTTGGCTTATAAGGTAACTCTCCCGTTAGCATTTCAAAACCTATCACCGCAACCGAAAACAAATCCGAAACCAGAGTGGCTTCTCCTGAATCTAAATATTCAGGTGCAATGTAATTAACCGCCCCAAGAGGAATGCTATCCGGTGATTCAGGAGTGATTTCTTCGAGACCCTTAACTCTTACTGCTCCAAAGTCGATGATCTTCATCTCACCCGATGGTGTGACAATAATGTTTTCAGGCTTGAGATCACGATGCACCATATCTGCACGCTGAAAAACTCGAAGCGCCTTAATGATTTCGTCCAAGATTTCACGAGTTTTAGGTAAGCTAGCTCGAGGGTTATCGTACATCCATTGACGCAAGGTTATCCCTTCGATGTACTCACAAATCTGATATACGAATCGGCTATCACTAGGGCTTGGATAAACACGCATCACTCGTTTGTTTTTGAGTTGAGTTCCCACCCACAACTCGTTGGCAAAGGCTTTTAAATAATCGATATCGTCTCGATATTGCTCGGATGGCGCTTTTAAAACCCGCTTCTCTCCGGTTAGCTCATCTTGCACTAGGTACACATGGCTGCGTGAGCCTGAATACAGTGTTTTAAGTACAGTAAAATGATCGAGTTTATTGCCTTCGATTAAAACGGGGGGAATAGAGCGAGAGAGCATAGAGCTTTGATGTTCAGGAAGTGTGTGTGCGGGTAAATCTCGAATATCAAAAACAAGCGCACTAAGGTTATCTTGGCTACCTTGTTCAAATGCGTGATGGCAAAGTAGATCCGACGTTTCTTGTTGCGAAAAACTATTAGAGTTCAACAATGATTCAACATCAAGTGCATCATGCACGCCATCAGAGGTCAGGATGAATCGGTCTCCTTTTTGTAAACTCAGTTGCTGATAGTCCACATCTAAGTTGGAGTCCATGCCCAATGCACGAGTAAGGTAGGCTTGCTTGGCTAAGTTAATGCGTTGGTGATCTTTGGTCAGTTGTTTTAATTGTCCATCTCTAAACAAATAGATTCGAGTGTCACCCACATGGAACAAATGTGCAGTATTCGATTTAATGATGACACAGCTAAAAGTCGTCACTAGACCATTATGATTTAGGGCTTGCTTGCTTCCCTCCTCATATAGCCATGCATTAATTGACGTTAAAATTTTACCTGCTGAATGCTTGATGCTCCAACTGCTTGGCGTTGCAAAGTAATCATTCACAAACTGTACGACAGCAGTATGACTTGCTCTTTGACTTTGGTCGCTGCAACTCACTCCATCCGCAATACAAGCCACAATACCTTTATGCATCAGGTCGTGCTGACTATCGGGAATCTTCAGCAAAATCGCATCCTGATTCTGGGCACGCGTTCCTGCCAGTGACGTTCCGGCATGTTCTAGTTTCAGTGTTGAGATTGGCATATTCATAGAAGTAATTTGCACGTATAGAGCCCAACTCAAATAAGCTGGGCTCTACTCCTATCTAGTTAGAAACATCAATCAAGGTTACGCTACCATCCTTATTAACCTCAGCAATCTTACCGCTAGGCTCTTCCATAAAGAACAAGGTAACAAAACCAAGCACTGCGGTAGCCGCAATGACGTAGAAGAATGTCTGATAACTAACAAAAGACAGAATCGTCAAGTAAGTCACAGCACCCACATTACCGTAAGCACCTGTCATACCAGCAATTTGCCCTGTCATTCGACGCTTAATAAGAGGAACAGTTGCAAACACTGCACCCTCACCAGCTTGAACAAAGAATGAACATAGCATAGCAGCCACAACAGCTAACCATACAGGCCAGTGACTGCCTACTTGCCCCATCAAGAAGTAACCCACGGCAAGGCCAGCAGTCAAAATCAATAAGGTAGGCTTACGACCAAACTTATCTGAAATCCAACCACCGCCAGGGCGAGACATAAGGTTCATAAAGGCATACGCAGACGCTACCATACCCGCTAACACTGGTGTCAATTCGAAGGTTTCAGCAAAGAATAGCGGTAACATAGAGACAACAGCCAGCTCTGAACCAAACGTCGCAAAATAAAGCACGTTCAAAACCGCGACTTGTTTAAACTTATATTGGTGTATCTCTTCAACTGGCTTTTCAAATACGGTCTTGTTTACTTTCCAGACTTGGCTTACTTCTAACAAATATAGAGCCAACAAACCGCCATAAATGGAGTTCACTACAATTTCAGAAAGCATACCAATGCCACTAGGCGATAGTTTCCAAGCAAGCAGCGCAAGTACCGCATACATTGGGATTTTCATTAGTAGTAGGAAGAAAAAATCGCCCTTGGACGTCACTTCCATCGCAGTTAAATGCTTTGGTCTAAAGTAAGTAGAACCTTTTGGTGTATCGGAAACTGAGCGATAAAAAACGAATGAAAACACCAAGCTCATTAAGCCAGTTACAGCAACAGCATAACGCCATCCTTCATCACCACCGAATAGCAAAGCCAATGAGGGTAGAGTAAACGCCGCAGCGGCTGAACCAAAGTTACCCCAACCACCATAGATACCTTCTGCGGTACCAAGCTCGTTGTGTGGGAACCATTCAGAGACTAGACGAATACCAACCACAAAGCCCGCCCCGATAAAGCCAAGTAAGAAGCGTGCAACAGCGGCTTGGATGAAAGAATCTGCAAAAGCAAACATAAAGCACGGAATAGAACATATCGCGAGCAGTGCAGAATAAACCAGTCTTGGGCCAAACCTATCGGTAAGCATTCCGATAATAACGCGAGCCGGGATAGTCAGCGCCACGTTCAGTATCAATAAGGTTTTAATCTCCTCGGTAGTAAGACCAAGGGTTTCCTTCACCATTTGTAAGAGAGGTGCAAAGTTAAACCACACCACAAAGGTGATAAAAAACGCCATCCAACTTAGATGCAAGACCTTCATCTTGCCATTAAACGAAAACAGTGAAAATTTACCGTTATCCATAATTTAATTCCTTTTCAAATATTCCTTCATTCCAGCGACTTCCTACTGCTCGAATGGATAAAAGTGTTAGGCAGCGACTGCTTCTGTTACCTGTATCTGAACCGCACCATCAAGCAGCCTTACTGGGAAAGTTTTTACACTGAACTCAGGTTCCTCTACACACTGTCCCGTTTTTAAGCTGAAGTGTTGCTTATAGAGAGGGGAAGACACACAAGGCTCCCCGCCAATACAGCCAACAATGCCACGAGACAAAACTTGCGCTTTACCGATCGGGTCGTAATTTGATATGGCGTATAAAACGCCAGCTCGCTGATAATTAAATATCGCTACTTGCCGTCCATTTATCAGAGCGCAAACTCCAACATTTGGTGCGATGTCCGTTACATCGCAAATGGTCTGCCAGTGATTCATAGTCTTTCTCCTGGGTCGAAAATTATGTCTGGTTATGCGTAGTTTTAGTGGCGATTGAACGTCTAGCGCTCAATCAATTTCCACTACGTCTATTGATTGTTCAGTGATGTTCTTTGGAAACCTTTGCTCGCGCTCTGAAACAAAGTTGAGTGTATTGTCTCGTTGGTCGGTATTAATGAAGTGACTGAAACGCTTGAGCTTTTCGGGCGACTCAAGAGTCGTTTTCCATTCACATTGGTATTGCCCGATAGTGGTCGCCATATCTTTCTCAAGCTCCGCCCCAAGATTTAGCTTGTCTTCAACAACCACTTGTTTTAGATACTCAATGCCACCCTCGAGGTTTTCTAACCACACAGAGGTGCGTTGCAAGCGCTCTCCGGTGCGAATATAAAACATCAATAGTCGATCGATATATTGGATTAAGGTGCTTTCATCTAAATCAGTGGCAAGCAAATCAGCATGTCGAGGACGCATGCCTCCATTGCCACAGACATACAGATTCCAGCCATTGTCAGTCGCGATAATGCCGACATCTTTGGATTGCGCCTCAGCACACTCACGAGTACAACCTGACACCGCAAATTTTAACTTGTGCGGTGAACGCAAACCCTTGTAGCGATTTTCGATGTCGATAGCTAAACGAACGCTATCGCCTACCCCATATCGACACCACGTGCTACCAACACAAGATTTCACTGTACGCACGGATTTTCCGTAGGCGTGGCCTGTTTCAAACCCTGCATCCACCAGTTTTTTCCAGATAATAGGAAGGTCATTCAACTCCGCGCCAAATAGGTCAACGCGTTGCCCACCAGTGATCTTGGTGTAAAGATCAAACTCCTTCGCGACCTGTCCAAGCACAATTAACTTATCTGGTGTAATTTCACCACCAGCGATGCGGGGCACAACAGAGTAAGTGCCGTCTTTTTGCATATTACCTAGATAGATATCGTTAGTATCTTGCAGTTCCATATGCTCATTCTTCAGAATGTAGTCGTTCCAGAATGACGCCAAAATAGAGCCTACCGTTGGCTTACATACCTCACAGCCGTGGCCACTGCCATATTGGTTCAGCAGTTCATCGAAGGTCTTGATTTGGTTAACGCGAACAATGTCGCTGAGTTCTTGGCGAGAATAGGCAAAGTGCTCACACAGGTCATTGTTGACCTCTACACCTAGGCTCAACAGTTCACTATCGAGCACTTGTTTTGCCAGTGCGCTACAGCCACCGCAACCGGTAGAAGCATTGGTCGATTCTTTAAGGGCCGACATGGTGCTGCATCCCGCCTGAACCGCCTGTTTGATATCCCCTTTGGTCACATCAAAACATGAACAGATAACCGCAGAATCAGGCAAGGCATCGATACCCATACCAGCAGATTCTTCACCAGCAACATTAGGTAAGATAAGTACTGATGGGTTCGAAGGTAGAGGCATATCATTTTGCTTCATTTGTAGCAAAGTGCCGTATGCATCTGCATCTCCTACTAGCACAGCGCCGATGATCTTGCTGCCGTCCTCCGAGATAATTAGGCGCTTATAGACCTGGTCTATCTCATCACTAAAGGTGTAAGACTGAGCTCCTTCTGTCAGGCCGTGCACCTCGCCAATACTGGCTACATCAACACCGAGTAACTTCAACTTGGTACTCATGTCAGCGCCAGTAAAAGATGCCGATTCTGACTCGCCCTCTAATAAGTGAGTAGCCGCAACCTTAGCCATCTGATAACCCGGTGCAACCAAACCAAAGATTCGGTTCTGCCAAAGTGCACACTCACCTATGGCATAGACATCAGCCAGGTTGGTTTGGCAGTAATCGTCGACCACAATCCCGCCACGCTCTCCAATCGCTATATTCGCGTCGCGAGCCAGTTCATCCTGAGGACGGATACCAGCAGAGAACACAATCATGTCAGTTTCTAAATGGGAACCATCAGCAAAGTTCATTCGATAGCGCGCATTCTCACCCGCCACAATTTCACTGGTAGCTTTCTCTGTATGAACCGAAACACCAAGCGACTCAATTTTGCGACGAAGCAAGGCACCACCGCCTTCATCCAACTGCACAGCCATCAAGCGCGGTGCAAATTCCACAACGTGCGTCTCTAAACCAAGCTCTTTGATAGCATTTGCAGCTTCAAGCCCCAACAGGCCACCACCTACAACCACACCGCTTTGACTAAGCTTGCTTGATTCTTCAATTCCATCTAGGTCTTCAAGAGTTCGGTATACATGACAATGCTCGCTGTCATTACCGGGAATTGGAGGAACGAAAGGAAAAGAACCTGTAGCCAGTACTAAGGAATCATAGTGTTCGATACGGCCGCTTTCGGTTATCACTTGCTTAGCACCAGTATCAAGCTTGACGACCTTATCGCTGACCACAAATTTAACGCCATTTTCCGTGTAATAGCCCTCATCCGCTAAAGCCAACTCCTTTGCCCCTCCAGTAAAGTAAGAGGTAAGATGAACACGGTCGTAAGCAAGATGTGGTTCTTCTGAAAAGGTGATGATCTCGATATCATCTCTTTTCTGCTGCAATAGTGTTTCTATGTATTTGTGGCCTACCATGCCGTTACCGACCACTATCACTCTTTGCTTTTTCATAATATCCATTCCTTGAAACCTGAAATTTTTGTCGAACTTTTGTGCGCAACCTTCAAAACATCGTTGTCTGGCTATGCCGTCAACTGCAGTGATTGCTCATGCTCTACTTTGCCTAGTTGTCTATCTGACAGTTGACCAAGCCACTCCATTTGCTCAGCAACTGACACAACTTTGCCCACCACGATCAATGCTGGAGACTGAATTTGATGTTGTTGTTTAAGGGAAGTTAACTGGTGAAGTTTGCCGATAAGTACACGCTGTTTAGGGGTACAGCCATTCTCGATGAAAGCAACTGGGGTATTAGCTGATAATCCACCCTGAATCAGTTTCTCCATCAACATGTCCGTTTTGCTAAGCCCCATATAAAAAACGAGGGTTTGCTTTAATTGAGCCAGTGCATCCCAGTTAATATCGAGTTCTTTATCTGCGTGAGCAGTGATAAAGGTGCAGCCCTGAGCCAAGCCGCGGTGCGTAAGAGGAATATCCGCATAACTAGTGCAACCTGAAGCGGCGGTAATGCCCGGTATGACATCCACTTCTACTCCTTGTTTTGCCAGCATCAGCATTTCTTCACCGCCGCGCCCAAACACAAAAGAGTCTCCGCCTTTCACTCGACAAACATCTTTACCTTCAAGTGCAGCATTAAGAAGTAAGGTATTAATCTGCTCTTGCGTTGCGCAGTGCATGCCTTTAGATTTTCCTACAAACACCTTCTCTGAACCCTCTGGAAACAAGGCTCGGATTTCATGACTCACCAAATTGTCATACATGATAAATCGAGCTTGTTGTATAGCTCTGCTCGCTTTTACCGTTAGTAAGTCAGGGTCACCAGGCCCTGCTCCAACTAAGGTTACTCGACCTAGATATTTGCTTTGTATTCCCATTACTTCACTCCTAGATCTGGTCGCTATGACTTCTTATCACTACTACCAAATTTTTATTCGCCTCTGTACCAACTCCTGCAAATTGGAGGCCAATAAATTGATCCAAGACAAAAATAAAATTTAATTACCATTAATAACAACAAGTTAACCTATAAACCCCCAGTAACAACTCTGCATGATTTTCATACAGAGAAATATAAAGCTTCAATTTCTGACCATTCGCAGTGCAAAACTGATCAAATTGGTGCAAAAGCAAACGTAATAAGCATTTATTAATAAATAATCGCTACCACTTTAGAGGTAGTGATATTTATAACTTACTATTTTTAAAGTATTTATTTTAAATAGTTTCTTTTTTGAGGCTTTGGTTTGTTTTTTGCAAGGTAAAGAATATTGAAGCTTAAGACATGAAAGGGAATCCCCATGGCTGAACATAATGAAGGATGGATCAAAACCACTTGTGCGTACTGTGGTGTTGGTTGCGGAATTGAAGCCAGACCGAAGCATTCGGGTGAGCTTGAGATACGAGGAGATAAGGAACATCCCTCAAACTATGGAAAGCTATGCACCAAAGGCATAGCGCTAGGAGAAACGGTGATTCATGATGGCCGCCTTTTGTCTCCTACGTTAAAAACAAGTCATGGCAATAAAAAGTTATCATGGGAAGCCGCTACCACTATGGTCGCAGAAAAGTTTACACAAACTATCCAAGAGTACGGCTCTGATTCGGTGGCATTCTATGTTTCAGGACAACTGTTAACCGAAGATTACTATGTCGCAAACAAGCTGATCAAAGGCTTTATGGGAACCGCTAATATCGACAGCAACTCGCGTCTTTGTATGGCTTCATCTGTTGTAGGGCACAAACGAGCCTTTGGTAGCGATACGGTTCCTGTTTGCTATGAAGATATAGAACAAGCAGAGATGGTTGTGATTGTGGGGTCAAATCTAGCATGGTGCCATCCGGTATTATTTCAACGACTCCGTGCGGCCAAACAAGAAAACCCTTCGCTAAAGATAGTGGTTATTGACCCAAGAAAGACCGATACCTGTGAGATCGCCAATACACACCTGCCAATAGAATCAGGTTCAGATGTGGCTTTATTTAACGGCCTACTCTCGCATCTTATCGAGTTAGACGAGTTGGATCACGAGTTTATCTCATCACACACGGACCATTTTGATGAGACTATTAAAGCAGCACTTGCGCAGCAAGATATAGAAGAAATCACTGGGCTTACATCGCAACAGTTAATTCAATTTTATAGTGACTTTTCCAGTTCAGATAAGGTAGTCACGATTTACTCGCAAGGAGTAAATCAGTCCAGCAGTGGCTCAGATAAAGTGAACTCAATTCTCAATTGCCATCTTGCCACTGGGAAAATAGGTAAAGTCGGCTGTGGACCCTTCTCAGTCACCGGACAACCTAACGCTATGGGCGGTCGAGAGATTGGGGCATTAGCAAATACCCTTACCGCACATATGGAGTTTGATAACCCAGAACACTTGCAGCTGGTCAGTGATTACTGGCAGACAGATACACTAGCCACAAAACCCGGTCTAAAGGCCATCGACATGTTTGATGCCATAGACTCAGGGAAAATAAAAGCTGTATGGATCATGGCTACTAACCCTATGGTCAGTTTGCCAAATTCCGACAAGATACGGTCTGCACTGGAAAAGTGCCCATTGGTGGTCGTCTCAGATTGCATTGCTGATACCGAGACCAGTCGCTTGGCTGACGTCGTTCTTCCTGCCCAAGGTTGGAGTGAGAAATCAGGGACTGTCACTAATTCCGAGCGCCGAATTTCCAGACAGCGACGAATTTTGCCTAGCCCGGGAGAAGCGAAACCTGATTGGTGGATCATCAGCCAAGTTGCGCAGAAGATGGGGTTTAGACAAGCCTTTGATTACATACATGAGGGGGAGATATTTGCTGAATACGCCAAGCTAACTACTCTAGGAAATGACAACTTTGAACGCGACCTTAATTTAATTGGGTTAACGCAACTTGACGATAAAGGTTATAGCCAGTTAAAACCTCAGCAATGGCCGGTTACAGAACTTCAAGATAAGGTTATTAATCAACGACTGCTCAGTAATGGCTTGTTTTATACCCCTAATAAACGAGCTCGATTTGTTCCTGTCAGTTACCAAGCTGCATTAGCCAAAACAGATGATACACATCCATTAATCCTGAACAGTGGTCGAGTTAGAGATCATTGGCATACTATGTCCAGAACGGGTTTGTCACCTAAATTGGCGGAGCACACCTGCGAACCCTTTGTTCAACTGCACGCTGATACCGCCACAAAATATCACATCTTAGACGGCCAATTGGCTAAAGTATCAAACCAGCAAGGGGAGGCATTAGTGCGAGCTAAAGTCACATCGGATATCGCTCCATCGCAGCTATTTATGCCAATACATTGGAACGAGACTACCTCGAAAAATAGTAAGCCTTGCACGCTAATTGCTAACACCACCGACAAATTGTCGGGGCAACCTGAATTCAAGCATTCCGCCGTCGCAATTTCTGCATTTACCACTGTCAGTTGCGCTGTGTTTATTTCTAATGGCACTGTGGCTTTAGACAACATCGACTACTGGGCACGACAAAAGGTGGCAGGTGGCTATTTGTATAGAATTGAATCCACCTTACCCGTGAGTGAACTTGCAACCATTTTAAAAGAGCATCTAAAAGTCGATGGCCAACGCCTTATTAGTGCTGAATCACATAACGGTAAAGCGCAATGGTTGGTTTTAGACAATAAAAAAACAACTCAACTACTATCCGTTCAAAAAGGATTTGAGGAGGAGGAGATTACAACGTTAATTGAGTTGTATGTGCAATCTGATGAGCCAGCGAATGCTTCGAATATCATTCAAACTCTGGCAAGTGACTCACATAGCTTAACGCCGGCATAGCAATGTAGACATAGCTAAGCGCCTGTAGTTGCAACTTGTGGAGTGGCTTGGCTGTAACTAACTAAACTTTTTCTGATTCCGGCGCGTACAAAAAAGTAATCAAAGCAACGCCTTATTCAAATGATTAACTATACTTTGGGCTACACCTGTCAAACTCTCTCGTTCGTTCGAATAGAGAATCGGAAAAGGATTTACACCGATGAAACTGCTGTTACTAGCAATACTGGGATTAAGCACAACCGCCTTTGCGCAAGAAGATGCGCAGTTCGAAGTAGGCAAAGCCAAAGCCAAAGTCTGTATGACCTGTCATGGCGAAGATGGGATTTCCACACTTGACCCCTACCCCAACCTTCGCGGTCAAAAGATGGGCTACCTTGTTTCCTCTTTAAAAGACTACAAAGCACGAGAAAGAACCAGTGGATTGGCGATCTTAATGCAGCAACAAGCAGATGCCCTCACCGATCAAGATATTGAAGATATCTCGTACTACTTCTCGCAACTTGGTCAAGACACTCAGCCGTAAAGGACTCTCTGATGGAAAACGAAACCACGGTGTACAGCACCAAGGTCGTCAAATACTTCGTTGTGGCGTCCGTAATTTGGTCAGTAGTTGGTATGTTCATCGGCGTAATACTCGCTGCCCAACTCTATTGGCCCATTCTCAACTTTGACTCAGAATATTTCCAATTTGGTCGCTTGCGTCCACTGCACACCTCCGGCGTTATTTACGGATTTGTCGTTAACGTCTTGATGGGAGCGTCTTTATACATTGCGCAGCGGACCGGACAATGTGGCTTATTCAATAAAAGCCTCGCCTGGATGGTATTTTGGGGATGGCAGTTGGTGTTATTACTTGCGCTTTTATCTCTCCCATTAGGGTACACCACATCAAAAGAATACGCTGAACTAGAATGGCCAATCGATTTACTCATCGTACTGGTGTGGGTGCTCTACGCCATCCTTTTCTTTGGTACTTTAGCAAAGCGTAAGGTTAATCATATTTTCGTGGCAAACTGGTTTTTTGCCGCGTTTATTATCGTTATTGCCCTAATATTCGTCGTCAATAACTTAGCGCTTCCTGCGTCAATGATGAAGTCATACTCTGTATTTGCCGGAGCTCAAGATGCCATTGTCCAGTGGTGGTGGGGTCACAATGCGGTAGGCTTCCTTCTAACCGCTGGTGTTATAGGTATGAACTACTATTTCATTCCTAAGGTAGCTGAACGACCAATCTATTCGTATCGTCTTTCTATCATTCACTTCTGGGGATTGGTCGGCTTCTATACATGGGCGGGGACTCATCACCTCATCTACTCTTCTGTACCTATATGGGTGCAAAACATCGGTATCGTGATGTCGCTGATCCTGTGGTTACCTTCTTGGGGTGGCGCATTCAACAGTGCAATGACTCTGCTTCAAAACAAAGAGAAGTTAAAGAATGACTACATCATGCTGTTTTTCTTTTCTGCCATTCTTTACTACTGCTTAGCGACATTCGAAGGTCCATTGCTGGCGATTCGCTGGTTCAACATGCTCGCTCACAATACAGAGTGGATTATCGGCCACGTACACTCCGGAGCTCTAGGTTGGGTTGGAATGTCCGGCATTGCTGTTTTTTACTACTTCATTCCGAAACTGTGGGGCAAAGATAAACTGTACTCTACACGCCTTATAAAATGGCATTTCTGGCTTGCTCATGCCGGCGTTGCTATCTATGCCATTGCTCTATGGGTTGCTGGAATCGGCGAGGGTTACATGTGGCTCGCACAAAGCGAAAATGGCGAACTGGTTTACAGCTTCGTCGAAGCTATGGATTTCAAAGCGCCATGGTTGTTCCTCAGATTCTTCGGTGGGGCACTGTTTGTACTTGGCCTGCTACTGATGGTGTACAACCTTTACAAGACAGTCAAAATGCCCGAGTTAGTGCTTAAAAGGGAGGCAGCATAATGAGTAAAGACTTCACTCAATCTGTCGTAATTCTCATCATTGCGACCATCGTTGTTGCTTCCTTCTCTATTTTGGTTCTTATTGTACCCAATATTGTTCGAGGTCCCGAGATCGCTGCAAATAGCATGGCAAAACCACTCACAGCCGTAGAAGTGGCCGGTAGAGATATTTATATCAGCGAGGGCTGTCATGTGTGTCACACACAAATGGTACGCCCCTTAGAGCCTGAGGTTAAACGCAACGGCAGAGCAAACCAAGAGCCAGATGATATCTATGAATTCCCTAATCTTTGGGGATCAAAACGTACAGGTCCCGATCTAACTAACTTAGGAAGAAAATACTCAGATCAGTGGCATGTACTGCATCTGGTTAATCCTAGAGATGTTATACCTACCTCTATCATGCCCTCTTACCCATGGCTGTTTGAACAAAAACTTTCGGGCGATGATATTACTGGCAAAATGCTTACTCTTCGCACGCTAGGCGTGCCATATAGTGAAGATGATATAGCCAATGCTCGCTTGCAGGTACGCGGAAAAACCAAAGGCGAAGTATTGATTCGTTATCTGCAAAGTCTTGGCGTTGATACGGCAGAAGGAGTAACTCAATGAGTAATTTCTGGAATTTATGGGCCGTTACCTGCACCGTCATTTTCTTTGCACTAATGGTGGGCATTGTCGTCAAATATTGGCGCAAAAATCATGAAGCGGATGCAAATAAGTCTCTAGCCACTTTTGATGGCATTGATGAAAATGACGCTCCACCGCCGAAGTTGTTGTTTATCTGCTATTTTGTCGCCTTTTCTATCTCAGTGGGATACTTAGTTCTGTATCCGGGACTCGGAAACTGGGAAGGTTTAGTTGACTGGGAGCAAAGTGACGACAAGTTAAGCGCCCCAAGTACCACATTAGACGAACAATTTGCGACGGTCACTGACACCTCATTAATGAGTCTTGCTCAAAATGAGGCTATAACTACCTCTGGGCGAATGTTGTTTCAAACCCACTGCGCAGCTTGTCACAGAGATAACGCCCAAGGCCAAAAGCACTTTCCTAATCTTATCGACAACGATTGGATGTATGGAGGGAGTGATAAGGCTATCATTCACTCTATTGAGAAAGGCCGAAATGGCGCAATGGCGGGTTATAACGAGGTCCTTAACGATGACGAAATTGCGAAACTCTCGTACTACCTAGCCTCTTTAAATCAACGACATTCCAATGTTCCAGCAGTAAAAGTAGAGCTAGGTAAACAACTCTTCACTCAATATTGTTCTGCCTGTCATGGTGACGGTTCAATCAGTAATCAAGAGCTTGGCGTGCCTGTTCTATCTGATGACACATGGCTTCACGGCGGCAGTATTGAAGAGATCCAACACACCATACGATTTGGTCTAAATAACGTCATGCCTGCATTTGAGGGGCAGTTGTCACACAACCAAACCCTAGCTATTGGCGCTATGCTCACTAAGTCTCGTCTAGATTGGGATGCGAAAATCGCAAGCTTAGACACCGACGCCATAGAACGCGGTGAATACCTAGCGCACGCTGGTGACTGTGTGGCATGTCATAGTGCCGAGGGTGGTGAGCCCTTTGCCGGAGGACTGCCATTTGTGACGCCTTTTGGTACCGTCTACTCCACCAATATCACGCCGCACGCAAGCGAAGGTATTGGAGAGTATGACTTTGAAAACTTTAAGGCAGCTCTGGTTGATGGTAAAGGCCGACACGGTTACCTCTATCCTGCTATGCCTTATACCTCTTATCAATATGTCACCGATCAGGACATGCTCGATATGTGGGAATACCTACAATCGATCACTGCAGTGTCTAGACGTAACGATGATAACAGCATGATCTTCCCATCAAATATCCGATTAGGACTACTTAGTTGGAACATTGTGTTTATGGATACGGATCCACTCTCCTATGAGGTTCCAGCTGAGATCAAAGAGAGCGTAGAAGATGTAGAAAAATGGCAAAAAGGTAAGTACTGGGTTGCCGGTTTAGGGCACTGCTCTGAATGTCACTCCCCACGAAACATTGCCCAAGCCATCATTGCTGACCGCATTTTCCAGGGTAATCTGATTGATGGATGGAACGCCCCTGATATTACCTCTAACGAGCTATATACCGATGGATGGGATGTAGAAGTATTGACTGATTTTCTACATACAGGACATTCCGCAAAAGGTACGGCTTTTGCTGGTATGGCTGATGTAGTGAAAAACAGCCTCAGTCTCATGACTAGAGACGATGTAGAGTCTATGTCTTACTACCTCATAAAAGGGGATACCAATAACTTCATTAGTGCTGATGCCGTGGTATTAAAACCCAAAGGGTTTGATGACAGTGCATACAACTCAGACATCTATCCTGTATACCAACAAACCTGTGGCGCTTGTCACGGTGAAGATGGCAAAGGTCGAGATCCGATAGCGCCTGCACTACTGGATAACGGTATTATCATGCATCGTGACCCGTTCAATACTATAGCGGTGACCGTACGAGGCTTAGAGCCAACCTACTTAGTCGAAGACAAAAACTTCATGCCTATGGCAAGTTTTGAAGATGTTTTATCAGACCAAAAGTTGGCTGAATTGATTACCTTCGTCCGTTATCACTTAGGAGCGAGAGACATCATAGTCACTGCTGAAGATGTAAAGGACGTACGAGAAACTCTTGAAAAAGCCGGTTATGCCGGTGGCGTACACACCACCCCAGATATGTACGACCAACGCGATAGAAACATTAATATCAAGTAGGTTCCTACTCAACTAACAGAAGGTCTCGGCAGTTTGTCGGGACCTTTTTTATATAAACCTTCTTCCTCAACAATATCTTCTATACTCAAGCGTCAGCCTAAAGAGTACCCAAGTTAATGAATGCTCAGCAAAAAACGTGCTTTTATTCCGTCTTTGCCCTCACCTTAACCCTTGGGTTTGCAGTAGATATCATGGTGCCTTCATTACCTGCAATCACTCAGCACTTTGGTGAAAGTACCCACTCTGGTAGCTTGATCGTATCGTCATACCTGATGGCTTATGCCGTTACTCAAGTGCTATCTGGTTATATCTCTGATGTTGTTGGCAGAAAGTGGCTTTGCTCCGTTAGCGCCATTTTATTTAGTGTCTCATTGTTTCTATGTGCGCACGCTTCGAGCCTCAATGAGATTATCATTCTTCGGGTAATACAAGGATTCTGCGCGGGATTTTTTGGCGTGATTGGGCGTGCAGTATTTGCAGACGTGTTCGAAGGTGAAGAGCTTAGCAAACACTTTGCGACATTAGGTTTAGTTTGGGCCTTAGGTCCTATAGTCGCCCCCTTTATTGGTGGGCATCTACAATCGTGGCTTGGATGGCAGTCGGTGTTCTATTTCCTTGCTGCAATGAGCGGTGTTATCAGCATCTTTGTCACTATTATGCTCACAGAAACTATCAAGACACGTATTAGCTTTAACCTTAATACTCTTATCGACAGTTACTCATATGTACTAACCAAAGATCAATTCATTAAGCTAACAATCGCTGCAGGGATGGTTTATGCCATCATTTCATCCTTCAATGTCTTTGCTACTTATATTTTTCAGGACGGCTTCAATAAATCCGCCGATTTCTATGGTCAGGTAAGCCTACTCATGGGACTGTTTTGGCTAGGAGGTCAATTATTCTATCGATGGTTGTTGACCAAAGCGATGTGGAATAAATACTGGTTGATGCGAATCTATGGGTTTGGGATAGGCAGCGGGATAGTGCTTGGAGTGTGTTATCTCATCTTAGGCGCACAGAGTTGGATGTTTATTGCGTTCCCTGCTGTCTGCTTCTTTACTGCTTCAATTATCTATATCCACACCTTTGTGTATGCTTTTTCACTGGTGTCGAAACAAGCAGGAACTGCAAGCTCAATGGTAGGCTGTATATCTGCCTTTGTGGCGGGAGCTACTCCAGCGATTACCGCTATGCTCCCTTTCGAGCCGACACAGATATTAATTGCTTCTATTGTCGTTCTATTTGTTGGGAACTTGGTTTTGAATTTGACGTCTATAAAGCAGCGGTATTCCAACTAAGTAAAACAAGGGCAACGTGCTGTTACCCTTTAGCGCATAAAAGAAAACTAATGACTACTTCACTCTCTCTAGTACCGATGAGTCGGTATGAGCAAATGATTTGTTATAGATATCAAGAGCTGTGGTTTGTGAGTACGTTAATGTATCCCCATCGACCTTGATGTTCATTGAAAAGTCTGTCGTAGAGGCATTGTTCAACATATAGTTTGATTCAGCGATGCCACGGTCAGAAACTTTAAGCGTCATCTCATTGCCTGCTGCACCCTCTGCCGTCACACAGGTCGTTCTAGGTACACAGAATGAGTTGTATACGATGTGATTGTCTTTATCGTAGATAAAATAGCCACGTTGATCATGAAACTTTGAATCATCCGCTTTTCGAAAGACTTCTTGCTTGTAATATAGAGCAACCAAGGTTTGATCACTGGCATTCACTGCATCTGCCGCAACTTCAAAGGTCATAACTTCATAAAAAGGGGTAATAGCAGGAGCCCCCTCACCTTGTGGAGTGCCCGTTTGAGCTGGTGATATATCTACACCACCACTTTCAACAGACTTCCAAGTTCCCACTAGTTGAGCTAAAGGACCAAAATCTAACCCATCAATAATGGTGTGGTCATGATCGGCCATAGATCCAAATGATGTCAAAAGTGAGAGCGCGACTATCGACTTAAATTTCATACTGCTTCCATTCTTTGATTAATAAACACTCTAATCAGAGTACGAAAGAAAATCTTAAATCTAATTAATCCATATCAACTATCGAAATGATAATCACTGTAATTTGCAACAAATTATTAATTAAAACAATCAATTAAATTACAGCTTCAAAGTGTAGTAACACTATCAGGAAGTAAAACATCTATTGCGATATATTCTTGCCAATTGAATAGTAAAAAACCGAAATAGCTAATACCACTGCAAAATAAGATCGACATAAAAAGTAGCAAAAATGTTGTGGTAATACGTTGTTTTAGCTTTCTAGAGACTAAAGTAAACACCGGAATGCCTATCAAAATAGGGGCCAACAGCGCCATACTGACTTGCCCATAGTTATTCCATGCTCTGAGGAATTTGCGAAGCCTCGGACGGAAATGAACCTGCTTCTGAAATGGTAAAGGTAGATGCAATACCGCACCAAAATACCAACCAAAAACACCAGCGGCCATTGCCGGAAGAACATTAAACATAAACATTTCCGGGTAACTCAAAGAAAGAAATCCGGCAAGTGCTGGGCCTGTATAGGTTTTCCAAACACTAAGTCCTATCATGGCAAGAGCAATCAACCAGTAAGAATCCGCGCCCACAGCGTTACTTCCTTATTTTGAACAAAGCTCTGTTAACGCGCTTTGAAAATGCAGTATCTTGCCTTCAACATTGGACTGGAACATGTTGTTAACCCAAGTAGGAATCGTACTCGCTACTCTATTACTGGCCTCTACATCCACTACTACTTCATCCTCAGATATCGGCTTCATCACAAAGCTGAACTGCGCCTCATCGACGAACATATTGTAGTTATATAAATGTTGTTCAACTGAGTAACTCGCAGGAATATGTGTCAGCAAGTTTAACTCTTTGACCTCAATATCAAAAGTAATGCTAAGTAGTCCTGCAGGACGCTTTCCTCTAAGTTGATCATCCACCAAAGAAAAGCTAGTTTTCCGATTAATCCTGTCGAGTATTTGAGGTGATGAAAAATCCAATTGTGAAATACACACTGAAGTCATCTTCGATAGAAACCGAGCGGTATAAAGCGTTTCATTTCGCTCGCCACTTTTACTAGTATCAAGCCAAACCTCACCACCACTTGGGCGGGCATTTGATTCAAACATTGATTCTTCAACATATAGCACATCGGATTCGTCGCTCATTGCCATAAACGGAATGGCCAGTATGCTTATTGCGCCTAAGAGTAATAACTTCAAAATAAATGCCCTTTCACTCTATGAATTATTGAGATATCTATGCCAGTTTTCATAGAGCTGATGATAGGTTTCTTCACAGGTGTCTTGTTGATCAGCTAGGTAGTCTTCTTCAATTTCATCAAGCAATCCTTTGTTCCTTTTTGGATCACTACCATATACCAAGCATAAAGTTGCAAAATAACGTTGTAAATTAAAACTATGCACACCAGCATACTCAGAAAAATCGTAATACTCTCCACCCGACTCTGATTCATAATCAAACATGTCTGCCGCATTCAAGGCGGCATCTTGACCATTCTCGAGATAATTGATCATCACAATCGTGGCAAGATTATCTACTGCATCTTCTTCCTTACCCAATATCGGTATAAGGTTATCTGCCACCAATGCGTGCCCGACCTCATGTAATAGGGTGTGCATCAAAGTATCTGTTACACCCTGATTGACCTCATTTTTGGGTCTATTTTTAGAGAAATAGTACTGGGATTCCAAAACAAAACTATAAGGTATATAGATGGAATGCTGCTCAGGATCGTAATAAGGTCCAGACGAATCAGGGCCATAAACTAGCGATATGGGTTGCTCAAATGGAAATAGCTGATTAACCAGTGAAATAAATTTTTCATTTACACCACTATCCAGAATAAGTTGATAGGCCTGTTGATCATCTTTGGATTTACGTTGCTGGTACTCAAGATCAACCAAGCTTTGAGACCAGCAAAGTGGGCTCACTAGCAACACACATAGAATTCCATTTCTAAACATTTATTTCTCAAAATAGTGAATTTACGACTAATGAATAAAGCGTAGGACCCTCTCCACACTCTGTCAGCATTTCAATTAAAATAAGTATTACAATGAGTTAACGAAGCAGTGTAAATGATATTTGATGCATAGAAAGCAAACATTTTCTGCAAATAAAAACATCTTATATTTGTATTACAATAATATTAAAATTGATAACTTCGATTTCACTTGTTCCATTAAAATACTGTCTTGATAAATTTCCCACAAAGTTTTATACACCATGGGGGGAATATGAAACTAAATACAACTCTGATCTTAATAGGGGCTATTGTCGTCTCTGGGTCTTCATTTGCTAGTGAAGCAAACAGTACTAGTGGTTGGTATGTCGGGGGTGGTGTCGGTAAACCTAACTTCGATGATGGTGGTTTTATCTCTTATTTAGGCAAGGAGTATTCAAGCAACATTCACACGTCTCTGGATGCGAAGGGAACGGCTTTTTCAATCTATGGGGGCTATATTTTTAATCGAATCATAGGTATCGAAACGTCCTACAACGACTATGGTAGCGCAGACATCAATATCAGCGGAGCCGCTCCATTTGTAGGCCAAAATATGTCACATGATTTCAAAGCTTTCTCGCCAAGATCACTCTCTGTCTCGGCCAATCTTGGGTACACCTTTGATAACGGACTACGTCCATTTGTAAAGCTCGGTGTCTCTGCGCTCGATCTTCAACAATCAGCTGATGTCGCCATCTTGGACAGCGATTCTGGCCCTGCTGGGCATTACGGAATTGGCTTAGACTACTCACCAATAACCGCTTTTCAGGGACTAACATTGCGAGTTGCCTATGAAGGAGATATCACAGAGATTGAAAATGTGACTATTCACAAAACAGAGTCGACATGGAACATGAGCATGCTCTATGGTGGTATTAGTTATAAATTTTAGCCAACAGTGATTAGAGAGTTTTGCAGCAATTAGTAGCGAAAGTTACTACTTGAACAATCATCCAAGTAGTCGCCCCTTTAGAGGGCGGCTGAATTGCTTAGCGCCAAATAAGTAAACTGTCTTGCTTTCCTTTACATACTCTTTCCTTACACCATAATTCCTATAATTATCAATAGATAGTCAGATTGATCTAGCTAAATACTCTTCCAAAAATCTAAAGCAATCATCATATCTGCGCAGAGGGATGCATGGCAGATTTATTAGTTAGTATAGAGGTATATATGGGTTCTTAGGAAAGAGACTACTTTACTAATTCTTACTTTAAAAATCGATATCAATAGGTTCAATTGAGCACCATAGCCTCACTCATAAAGTTACAGTGAGTTACATGTGTTTCAGTGTAATTTACAACTATTTTTTCGGCCCACAACTTTCTCTTTCCCTTAACTTACATAACTAACACCTTCCTCTGACTTGAACGCATACCCCTGACAACTAGGAAACAACTGTGATCAGTTTCATACAAATAATCAATACCATTACGCAATAGCAATACAAAAAAGAAATAATTCCGTCAACAAGTTGCTTTTTTCAAGCACTGTCATAAATTCCATCAACAAAAATCATTCATTTCAACTCTCTAAGTACAATCCTCAACCATTTAGATGAGGAGCGTTCTACTAATGATTACCCCAAGAAAAGCGCATCAGGTCCTTCTTCAAGCCACTATGGGCTTTAAGAGCCATGACCTTGATAACTTAAATCAAGCTGGAAGTATCGAAAACTGGATCAGCCTGCAATCAGGTTTAAATGGCAACTCACTAGTTGCACGACAGCAATATATGGCAGAAAGGCACCCCAAAGCAGATTGGACTGCCGTTCACCAAAGAATCGCCTATACAGACATACTACTTAGCACTGGTTCTGTTTTACGAAATCGCATTGCCTATATCCTAACCCAACTGTTTGTGGTGTCAGTTCAACATCCTGAACTCAGCCGTGCTCCACGACGCATTGCTATCTCCAAGTACTACGACAACCTCGCCCAAAACTGCTTTGGTAACTTTAGAGAGCTACTAAAAATAGTATCAACCTCTCCAGTAATGGGAGAATATTTAACTTTCTTAGAAAACGATTACAAAGAAGGGGTTGCTGCCGACGAAAACTATGCCCGTGAATTAATGCAGCTATTTACAATAGGTCCAGTGCTTCTTGAAATGGATGGCAGCACCATTGAAGACGGAAATGGAAGACCAGTATCCTCATACAGCCAGGAAGACATAGAGCAGGCTGCTAAGATTATGACTGGTTGGGGCATTAATAATGATGATTGGCTAAAACCATTGCGTGAAAAACAAGGTGCGCATAACCCTGAAGCTAAAGCCATTCTTGGTCGCGATATTCAACCTGGGGGATCTGCGGAAGAGGATCTAGACCAATTAATAGATATCCTTTGTGACCATCAGAATATCACTCCATTTATCGCTAAGTTTTTTATTCAAAAAATGGTAACTTCCAATCCTTCTCCCGACTATATCGAGCGTGTTGCTAAGACCTTCAAAAATAGCGGACTGGATATGCTCAAGCTTGTAGAAGCAATCCTAACCGACGACGCTGCGAATTACGAAAATGAAGATAAAGAAAGAGGCTTGATAAGAGACCCTCTAATTACTTTGTCTCATGCCATGCGCGGACTAAATCTCACTCTCAAAGATCTAAATGGCATCTTACCGGACGCCTATTCCTGGAAATCGCGACGTGTAATTTGCGATGCACCAAGCGTCTTTTATTACTACCAACCAGATGAATCCCCTAGCGATGAACGATTTGTCGGGCTCAACGCACCAGAATTTAAAATCTACAACTGGGATGATATTTACCATTACTACTCTCAAGTCACAGATCTGGCTGTACGCCTCCAAAGTGACCAGAATGCGAAGGCTTATATGAATCGCCCCGCCATAGAGTCGCACTTTTCCAACATCGACAATCAAAATAGTATCGAAAACCTAATCAACGAGATCGATCTCCACTTGTTTGCCCGGAACATGAGCGAAAGTATGAAAAACATCATACGAGACTACATGGACACAGCTAATCGAAACAATCTCGATGCATTAAGAGTGCTACTTATTCAGATCATTATGTCACCAGAATTTATGACCCAGGGGTAAACGATGCAAGTAACTAGAAGAACTTTTTTAAAAGGTGCAATGTCTACCGCTGGTGTCACTGCGCTAAATCTTGCTTCGCCTATGGCAAACGCATTGCAGCTACGCTGCGATCCTAATTCGCCATACAAGGCTCTTGTGGGTATTAATCTCAATGGTGGAAACGATGGATTTAATTGCTTCATTCCAAAAAATAACAATGAATATCAGAAGTACAGCGAGCTACGAACTAACCTAGCTTGGAACCAGAGTGATGTACTCGATCTGAGCCTGGATGACAATGGATTGAACCTCGGACTCTCTCCTGAATTGTCAGATCTGAAGTGGATGTTTGACCAAGGTAAAGCACTTCCCATAGTCAACGTTGGGCCTTTAATGCAACCTCGCTCTAGCGGCGACGAGATAGATGATTTGAGACCAATTCACCTATTCTCACACAATCATCAGAGTCAAATTACTCAAACTAAAACCACCCATTATATAAGCAACGAGGGATGGGGGGCGCTTTCTGCCCACCTGTTGTCTGATTCATTCAACATGGAGGAGCTCACACCTCTGTTTGAAACAGGTTCACACACTACCTGGACTAACAGTTTGCCCAAGTCAGCGAACCGAATAGGTACCTCACTGCCACCAAATATGAGTTTTCCTAGTATGAGTCAGAACCTCTACGATGCCTTTAGGCAACATAGTGAAACCAAGGATTCTGTATTCAAAGAGTACTACGCTGAACTCTGCTATGACGCTAATTTAAAATACGAAGAATTCTCCAAGATCTTCAATAATGAAGAAACTTATGGCTTTAATCTAGATTCCGATGTTGGGAAACAACTTCGCGTCGTTTTCTTATTGTTACTGGCAAGAGACTCTTTCAAGAAACCCACTCAGTTTTTCTCTGTTACTCTAGGTGGATTTGATACTCACAGTAATCAAAAAAACGTCCAGGGAGCCTTATTGCGTGACTTAAGCTCACAGCTATCCATCTTCTATGAAAGGTTAGAAGAACACGGTTTATCAGAAGCAGTAACAACATTTACCATGTCTGAGTTTGGTCGTACCCTTGAACCTAATGGGACTGGTACCGACCATGGTTGGGGCAACTGCCATTGGGTATTGGGAGGCGACTTGCTTGGAAATAGAATCGTAGGTGATTGGCCTGATCTAAAACATAATAGTCACGATATGATGACTCGCGGTCGTATCGTTCCGACCATGAGTGTTGATCTATTCCATGCCACTTTATTGCAGTGGTTAGGAGTAAGAGAAAGTGATTTAAACTACCTATTTCCATCACTAGGCGATCAAAAATCTCTTCCGATTTTCCGCAGTTGTGATTCTGGTGATAGTCAAAATCTGACCATTACCAACGCCATTGCCACAGCAGAAAATCCAAATGGTATCGATAAAGTCGAACATGCAATCGACGGTAATATGAACACTAAATGGTCTGCATTTAATGATTGCCAATATACAGTCGAACTTCAGTCTATATTTTCGCTCGATGAGGTACGATTTGCACAAGCCAAAGGTGATGAGCGTAGTTATCTGATCGATATAGAGGTCAGTAGAGATGGCATAAACTTTGACCACGTTTTAAGCATAACGACCGATGGCAATAGTAATGACTTAGTTAAATATCCACTAGGTTCAATCAAAGGTAGATTTATTCGATTTGTTTGCCTTGGCAACAATGACCAAGACATCTCTATGCAGGGATGGAACAACTTCAAACAAATAGAAGTTTGGGGAAGCTAATTTAACAATGAAAAAGCGGGGTTATCTTTCGATTAACTCCGCTTTTTCATTCGCAATCATAGTAACTAGCGCTTAAAGGTTACTTCTTCTTGTATATCTAGATTAATGCTCGTTTGCGCAGGTACAGTCGATGCAATAACTTGCCCATGACGAACTGAATAGCGAACCGGTACTTGACGACGAACCGCATCAAAGCCATTTTCTGCAGGTAAAATAAGTAAACTACCTGGTTTTCCTTCTTCAATGCCATAGTGATCTTGAATGTTCAACGCTTTAGCAGAGTTAGTGCTGATCAAGTCTAGAGACTGATTAATCTGATCGTATCCCATTACCTGTGTGACGTGCAGACCCATATGCAATACCTGAAGCATGTTTGCCGTACCTAAGGGATACCAAGGATCAAATACATCATCATGACCAAAACAGACATTGATATTAGCCTCTAGCATCTCTTTCACGCGAGTTACGCCACGACGCTTAGGGTAGTCATCAAAACGACCTTGCAAGTGAGTGTTCACTAGCGGATTAGCAACAAAGCTAATGCCTGACATCTTCAATAAACGGAACAAACGCGATGCATACGCACCGTTGTACGAACCCATTGCCGTGGTATGGCTTGCCGTGACTTTGTCGCCCATTTCATATTTATGAGCAAGTGCCGCCAGAGTCTCCACAAAACGAGACTGCTCATCATCAATCTCATCACAATGCACATCAATCAAACAATCGTACTTACGAGCTAACTCAAAGATATAATGCAGTGACTCAACACCATACTCACGCGTAAACTCAAAGTGCGGAATGGCTCCAATGACATCCGCGCCAAGTTGCACTGCTTCTTCAAGTAATTCTTTACCGTTGGGGTAAGAAAGAATTCCTTCCTGAGGAAAAGCAACTATCTGAATATCTACCCACTCTTTCATCTCTTCACGCACTTCTACTAAGGCGCGTAGAGCGAGTAGTGTGGGGTCTGAAACGTCAACGTGTGTACGGACGTGTTGAATGCCGTTGGCAATTTGCCACTTTAAAGTTTGCTTAGCACGAGATTTAACATCTTCCATAGTCAGGGTTTGCTTTCGCTCTGCCCAACGTTCGATACCTTCAAATAAAGTACCAGAGATATTCCAACTTGGCTCACCTGCAGTTTGAGTCGCATCTAGGTGGATATGGGGCTCACAGAATGGAGCAACCGCAATACCGCCTTCTGCATCCAGTGTCTTACCCTTAAAATCAACAATTGAGGTAGCATTTACAATACGTGCAAACGTGCCATCTTCAATTAAGATTTGTTGTAGACCTACTTTTCCTGGAAGTCGTGCATTATTGATCAATAATGAGCTCATAAATTACCTTTAAGCCGTTTGTTCCGTCAGGGATTTTTTATTAAACAGCGGGTTCAGAATCAAGTAACAAATCGCTCCGCCCAATACCGCATTCAATGGCACAATACCTGGGATAAATTTACCTGATGCGACACCTACTGCCATAGCAATAATTGCTGCCCAGTTTACCGCAACAAACTCTGCTTTAGCGAAGTCTTTATAACGTTTTTTGTTTGTCATGAAATCAGCAATGATAACGCCACCGATTGGCGGGATAGCCAATGACAAGAATGTTAGCCAACCAACGAAGTTGTTGTATAGCCACAGAGCGAAGATGGTGCCGACCAGACCATTGATGATTGATAACATGGTACTTGAACGACCTGTAATGTTTGAGAAACCAAGACCTGATGCATACAGAGCATTTTCATTTGTAGTCCAGATATTCAAACCCAGAACAATAATCGCAGGAAGCAATAACCCTTGTGCCATCATCACATCAGAGATATCTGCTTGACCTGTTGCCGCAGCGCCAGCCGCGCCAAAGATAAACATTAGAGAGTTACCGATAAAGAATGCAACCATAGTAATAACAACCGCACCCGATGCTTTCTTGCCAAAACGGACAAAATCAGCAGTTAAAGTACCAGCACTAATGAATGAACCTACAACCATAGCCAGAGCAATAGAGAAATCGATAGGTGTTTCAGGTTGGATAAGTTGCAGTTGATCAAGACCGCCAACGCTATCCACTGCAGTTAATACAGAATAACCACCTAATACAGCAATCGAAGGAACAGCAATGGCAGAGAGCACCATAAGTGCTTTGATACCGAAGTAAACAGTACCGGTCATCAATAGACCAGAGATGACGATTAGAACATTGGTATCGATGCCTGTCGCTTTTTGCACTGGGATAGCAAACATTGCAACACCAACACCAAACCAACCTACTTGAGTGCCTCCCAGCAAGGCAGAAGGAAGCCAAGAACCTTTAGTACCAAAAGAGAAACGTGCTAATAAGTGGGTAGAAAGTCCGGTGGAAGCACCGATGTAACCAAGAAAAGAAGTGTAGATACCGAGAATAAGGTTGCCGATTAGAACAGCGAGGAAGAAGTCATTAAAATTAAGCCCGGTTCCTAGTGAACCGCCAGTCCACATACTTGCCGAGAAGAAAGTCAGCCCTAGCATCACCATGGTTAATGATGCCATGCCCTTTCTTGCCTCGGTTGGAACCGGACCAAGACTATAGTTATTGTCACCCGCCATAATTACTCTCCGTACTACACATTCAAAAAAATTATGTATGCGCAAATTTCACGCAAACGGGCGGTATTATGTTTATATAAATCACATAGTCAATGTGTTTTTACTCAGCTAAACGTTTGCTTCAAAGTTATACTCGCTAAAAACATTAAGAAACAGCAAGTTACATAAATCGAAAACTTATATTTATTTTCTGTATAGGGACAACTCTAGAAGAGAACCTAGGCCGTTCTTTGTGCACCAAACAATAACCTCATTACTGATTTACCCATAACCAAGTCAATAATTTCATGTGCATCCTCACCAGGAAGATGTTCTGCGATAATCTCAATGAGCTTCAAAACGCCACCTTGAGTAGAAGGGTTTGATTCTGTTTTAGCCGCATTTGCTACAAACATTCTGATTACCATGGAAAACTGTGTTTCAGATAATCCTTGCTCCCAAGACTGGATAAACGCCTCTCGTGATGAGAGATCAAGACAAGACATAATGATAGGAAGAATCTTACCCTGTAATGCCATCGCAAACTCACGATTTGATGGGTAGTAACCCTGCAAAGTACTCTTTCTGAGACCTGTCTCTTTCGCTAACCGATCGTAGGTGACACTTTCCCAACCTTCCGAAAGGAAGATCTTCACAATCAACGCGTTATATTTAGCTAGGTTTTCTTCTTTTTGTTTCTGAGTAATTCTCGCCACAATAATCTCGTCCAATCCTATTAAATATCATGTTGATGAGGTTACCATATATTCGTACTCTACACGCATTAATAACACCTAGAATTTACACAACATTTACACTAGTTACGTATTTTGATCGCCATACGGTTTGGTGTACATTCCGTCAAGGAGCACAGTCTCACACAAATCAAAAGCAGCAATTTGAAAGACATATCTTTTTTAGCCGCGCTTACGAGCAAAAAGATGGCACCTTTGATTGTCAGGTGCAATATAGGAACAGTGCCTCTTCTACTACCACAAGGCGACTAAAGAGTCCTAACTCTCAGTTTTACAAACTCTACGAATGCCTTCAATTTAGCCGATGGATAGATCAGTTGTGGATAGACCATATATAAAGAATTGGATGCATCTGAGGTTTCTTCTGCCAGTACCTGATTGAGTACCCCACTTTGTACATCATTTTCAACAAAGTAACTGGCGATACGCACAATTCCTTCATCATTCAGTGCAAACTCACGAAGCATGCGATTATCATTACTTGCCATCCAACCACTCACTTTTATATCTGTCGTTTTTAAAGGCCAAGTGCGTTGATGTAAGGTCGTTAAACATTGGTGCTTATCAAGGTCTTCAACTTTGTTAACAGTGCCAAAGCTTTGTAAATAATGGGGCGACGCCACCAGCCAATGCTGATAATCAAACAATCGATAGGCCACCATGTCCTCCGGAGGTGATTGAGTGGCGCGAAATGCTAAATCAATATCCGTTTGATTGAGATTAAACGACTGATAACTAGAATTAATTTCAAATGTTATGTCGGGATACTGCTGTTTGAATTCTCGGCAAAGCCTCATCAAGATGGATTCCGTAAACATCTTGGGGGCAGTAAGGCGCAGCAATCCTGAAATTTCATGATGTTCGCTATTGAGGTTTCTCTCCAAATCAAGCACAGCACTACGGATGCTCAACCCTTGTTGATAAGCACGCTCTCCCTCAGGGGTCAGCCTTACACTTCGTGTCGTCCTTACCACTAACGGAGCCTGAAGCTCACTCTCTAGCTTCTTTATCTGCTCGGATAGATAGCTTCTTGAAATACCGAGTACTTCTGCTGCTCGTGAAAAGTTTAGTTGTCTTCCTAGTTCAACAAAGAGCATCAAACGCTCTATTCGCTTATGTTCGTTCATTCAATCTCCACCTATTATATTGTTCATTATAGCGAATAATGAATTCGTAGATAGGCTCTTATCATTGTCAGTACGAACAATAGAATGTATCCATTAGACAACAACTAAAAAAGAACGAACAATGAATAATAATGCCCTGCCACTTGCTACCTATCTACCTAACGTCGGCCAACTATCTTATGGTTGTATGGGTTTAGGGGGTGGATGGAACAACACACCAGTAAACTCAAGCGATATTGCTCAAACACGCAGCATCATTGATGCTGCCCTTGAAAATGGCATTAACTTATTTGACCACGCTGACATCTATACCTTTGGTAAAGCAGAACAAGCCTTTGGCGAAGCTTTAAAGCAAGACTCAACCCTACGTGACTCTCTCTATCTTCAATCAAAGTGTGGCATTCGATTCGCAGGCCAAGATGCAGCTAAACGCTATGACTTCTCATCACAATGGATCTTAGAATCGGTAGAGAATATCCTCCGTCGTCTTAATACTGAGTATCTCGATACTTTACTGCTTCATCGTCCTGATCCATTAATGGAAACTGATGAAGTAGCCCAAGCTTTTGCTCAGCTCCATCAATCTGGCAAAGTAAAATACTTTGGTGTTTCCAACATGAACCAGCATCAAATGCACTACCTTCAATCTGCACTGGATCAGCCTCTTATAATCAATCAACTGGAAATGAGCCTAGCCAAATTGGATTTTGTACAAGGAGGCATCATGGCTCAGAATCATCAAGGTCAACGTGCTGATTTCGATTCTGGAACCATAGAATACTGCCAAGCCAATGGTATTCAGTTGCAATCATGGGGATCGATCGCTCAAGGGAAATTCAACAGCCTAAACCTTAATGATGACTGTCCTGTTGTGCGCAATACCGCTCACTATGTTGCGCAACTTGCCGAAGAGTATTCTGTTCGCAGTGAGGCCATTGTTCTTGCCTTTCTAACCCGCCATCCAGCTAATATTCAGCCCGTAATCGGCACGACAAACTTGGATAGGATCAAAGCATGTGCACAGGTCAATCAAGTGAAGCTAACTCATGGCCAGTGGTTCACCCTGCTCGAAAAAAGCTTAGGTAACGAGATCCCATAACAGGAGCTACACATGTTAAATCACAAAATAGCACATGAACTGCTTAACGAAGCCGAGCAAATCGCCATACAAAGAAAGGTCGCTATTGCGGTCAGTATCTGCGACACCCATGGTGAGCTTTTAACATTTTCACGTATGGATGGCGTTAGCGTACAAGCAGGCTTACTTGCACAAAATAAGGCCTATACCTCTGCACGAGATAGACAGCCAAGTGGCAATCTAGGTGCATGGGCTAGAGAAACAGGAAAACAACTGAGTTACTGGACTGATCCTAAGATCACTGGCTTCATGGGCGGCTTGCCTATCGAAAAAGACGGAGCAATTATAGGAGGCATTGGTATTAGCGGACTGTCTGAAAGTGACGATGAAGCGCTTGCAAAGCAAGTACTCGGGCAATTATCCCTATCGCCAGATTAAAACTGACATTCTCCCAACTTGTGCATAAGCTTTAACGCAAACACATTTATAGGAGTTGGAGTCATGGCTAAAAATCCTGTTGCTTGGTTCGAGATCTATGTTGATGATATGCCTCGAGCTATCGCTTTTTACCAAAGCGTGTTTCACGTCCAGTTAGAAAAAATGGACAACCCCAGCGCCAATGAAATCGAAATGTGGAGCTTTCCGTCTAATATGGAACAATACGGCGTTACAGGTGCCTTAGCCAAAATGAATGGTGTCTCAGCCGGTGCAGGGGGAACCTTGGTATATTTCTCTTGTGAAGATTGTGCAACAGAAGAAGCAAGAGTAATCAGCTCTGGTGGTAGCATCCAACAGCCCAAAATGGCTATTGGAGAGTACGGGTTTATGACATTAGCCACAGATACCGAAGGCAATATGTTCGGCTTGCATTCGATGCACTAGTTTTAAACCACTCAAAATAGTTATGTTTTGGCGTATAGATGACCACTGAATAAGCAGTGAAACAAAATGGTGCACCAAATACGTCGTCCCCGAGATTTTTAATCGGGGACCTAACTTATTGTATTGTGTAGGAACAGATTCCCGATAGAAGCGCTCAGGAACAACCGCTGTTCTAGGGCTTTCCTTCGCCTATTGGTAAAACTTTATCGCAACCGCTGTCGCTTTACCCTTTTCAAAGCCCGTACTGTTGTCGCCAACAAAGCCCCATGTACTCTCATCAACCGATCGCACAATGATGGCATCAGCCCCCATTTTGTAGGCCTTTTCTTGTAGCTTAATCAACATGCCTTCATTGCTTCTGTCATGAAATATCGTTTGCCCAGTCTGCGTTGAAACTAACCCCAGCTCCTCATATTGCTGCTGGCTCGGTGCGGTATAAAAGACTTGCACTTTTGATGCTTGATCACTTGTTACTACGGTGGTTTTAGCGCATCCAGTGAACAGAAGCGTAAGCAATAATGAAGTTAAAACTGCCTTAAATCTCATAGAAAATACCTAATATCAGTGTATAGCTGCTGAGCGCCTTACAGTAAAAACGCTCCAATTTCATTCAGCATACTTCGCACCCATACCATCAACGAATGCATTTTGCAGGGTTAAACCCTTCAAGTTGGAGTTATATCTGATATGAATCTAAGTCATTATCTTGATCCGGTATTTGCCATTAATCTTCAGTGCTTTTTATAAGCAGGGCAAAGCTAGGCTCTAGTTTTTTGTGAGCACAAACCGCAGATAGAGCGATGCAAATAAAAACGCAACACTAGTATCACGTATCTGCAATCAATGCCTCCTAACATGCCTGACTCACAATAAGAACGATAAGTTTCACCTTTTAATAACTTGATTAAATAACCCTATGATTAAGAAAAAACATCCATTAGATACCCAAATCATTCAACTGCTTCAGCAGCAAGGTTTGATAAAAAGCGAAGCCAATGCTCGACTTAAGCGAGAGGTATATCAGCTGAAACCGGATGAGGTAAGTAAGATCCATAACTATGCGAACCACTTTGGCATGAAGGCCAAAGGCACCATGATAGAAGAAATCTTAGAGGTACGCAGAGAGGCAATGATTTCGTCAATATCGAGAGTCTCACTAGCATAAATAAGAAAGCCCAGTAAAAACTGGGCTTTAATCAAACAGTATGTAAACGAGAGATAATTAAGATTGAGTCACTTCTAGAATAATATTCTCTAATTTGTCTAGACCTTCAACCAACACCTCTGACTCTATGGTCAATGGCGGTAGCAAGCGCACAACGTTCGCCTTCACACCGCAAGATAACAAGATAACACCATTTTCTTGTGCCTTGCCGATCACCGCTTTAGTCACGTCCGGAAGCGGAGCGCCGCTATTAGGGTCGGTAAACTCTATCGCCATCATCGCGCCAGCAGTACGAACCTCTCCGATAGAAGGCACTTGTTGCTGAAGCTTGGTCATATGAGCATTAACTATCTCACCAATGCCATTTGCCTTATTACACAAATCTTCTTCTTCAATGATCTTTAGCACTTCTAAACCTGCCACACACGCTAGTGGTGAACCTGCATAAGTGCCCCCTAAACCGCCTGGTTGCGCTGCATCCATAATCTCAGATTTACCCACTACCGCAGAAATAGGGAAACCACCAGCAATACCCTTTGCTAAAGTCATCATATCCGGTTCAATGCCCAAGTGTTCAGTCGCGAACATTTTACCTGTGCGAGCAAAACCCGTTTGAATTTCATCGGCAATCAGTGCAATACCGTGTTTGTCACATAGCTGACGCAGTGCCTGTGCAAACTCAGCAGGTGCTTTGTAAAAGCCCCCTTCTCCCTGCACGGGTTCGAAAATAATCGCAGCGACACGAGAAGGCTCGATATCACAGCTAAACAAATCTTCCAATGCCTGCATACTTTGCTCAACTGTAATGCCGTGGAACGCATTTGGGTAAGGTGCATGGAATATCTCACCAGGAAATGGACCAAAGCCTGCTTTGTATGGCGCGATCTTACCCGTCAGCCCCATAGTCAGATTCGTTCTGCCGTGAAAACCACCCTTGAATGCAATAACACCACTGCGACCAGTTTTTGCACGAGCAATCTTCACCGCGTTCTCAACAGCCTCTGCACCTGTAGTTAAGAAGATCGCTTTTTTCTCTGAATCGCCAGGAACTAATTGAGTCAATTTTTCAGCAAGCTCAATAAAGGGCGCATAAGGAGTCACCATCGCACATGTATGGGAGAAATTATCTAGCTGATTCTTTACCGCTTCAGTAATTCGAGGGTGAGAATGCCCTGTATTCGTTACTGCTATACCTGCGGCAAAATCGATATATCTATTCCCTTCTACATCCCACACATGTGCATTTTCAGCACGTTCTACATAGAGTGGGTATACAGCGCCCATACCTTGGGCGATGACTTGGCTTCTTCTTTGGTGTAGCTGTTGATTGGTCATTGTTCTGTCCCTTTATTAATTGCCGCCGAAGCAGAGGTATTTGATGTCCATGTATTCATCAATGCCTTGCTTAGCACCTTCACGTCCAATACCCGATTGTTTGACCCCGCCAAAAGGCGCGACCTCTGTAGAAATTATTCCATCGTTTATACCTACCATGCCGTATTGCAGCGCTTCGGCTACTTTCCAAACACGGTGCACGTTTTGGCTATAGAAATAAGAAGCTAGGCCATAAATCGTATCGTTGGCCATTTCGATGAGCTCTTCGTCTGTATCAAAGCAAATTACGGGCGCTACTGGGCCAAAAATCTCTTGAGAGACGATATCCATGTTGTGCTTAACGTTTTTCAAAATCACAGGTTGGAGATACAACCCAGCCAGTTCTTCGATACTCGAAGTCGGCTCTGCGCCCTGTTCAATTGCCTTATCCACTAACGATTGAATATTGTTTTTCGCCGCCTGATTAATAACAGGGCCAATATTGACGCCCTCTTGCATACCGTTTCCAACCTTAAGTGCACGGACGGCAGTATCAAATTTAGAAACGAAGGCATCGTAGACCTTACTGTGGACATAAAAACGATTTGCACAGACACAGGTTTGTCCCGCATTACGAAACTTAGACACCATAGCTCCAGCAACGGCACTATCAATATCGGCATCATCAAACACAATAAATGGGGCGTTCCCGCCTAGCTCCATTGACGTGCGTTTCACATCACCAGCGCTTTGCTGCATCAGCAGTCGGCCAACACGTGTCGAGCCAGTAAATGAAAGCTTACGGATTGTTGGGTGAGTCGTGAATATATCCCCCACCTCAGCCGCTTGTTTACCTAGTACTATGATGAGTAGGTCTTTTGGCACTCCTGCTTCATAGGCAAGCTCTGCCATAGCAAATGCGGAAAGTGGCGTATCCTCTGCGGGTTTGATCAACATGCTACATCCCGCGGCTAAAGCGGGCGCGGCTTTACGTGTAATCATTGCAATAGGGAAGTTCCATGGCGTAATCGCCGCTGTCACACCGACAGGTTGTCGAATAGTCAGCAAGCGTTTGTCACCACTAGGCGCAGGAATAGTCTCGCCATAGGTGCGCTTTGCTTCTTCAGCAAACCACTGGATAAAGCTTGCACCATACATCACCTCACCCTTAGCCTCAGCTAACGGCTTCCCTTGTTCAAGGGTCATCAAACGAGCAAGATCATCTTGATTGTCCAGAAGCAATTGATACCACTGCTGCAACACGGCAGAACGCGCTTTTGCCGGTTGCTCCGCCCAAGATTGCTGAGCAAGCTTTGAGCGCTCTATAGCATCAAGGATCTCATCTTTTGATGTTATCGGCGCATAACCAATGCACTCACCGGTCGCAGGGTTGTTAACCGCAATACTATTGTCCGACTCTGAGACCATGAAAGAGAGCAGTTTTTTATTGTTAATAAGGTGCATAGAACTAACCTCTAAATCCTTTTTGTTTGCGCATCGGTCTATCGTTACGCTGGTATTTGCTGAGTAATACAGTGGATATTGCCACCGCCAAGTAGTACTTCCCTTGAGGGTATGCCGACGATTCGATATTTTGGCAATGCTCGCTGAAGAATATCGATGGCTATTTGGTCTGTTGACTCATCAAGCAGTGGTAGAAATATATGGCCATTAACCATTAAGAAATTGGCATAAGAAGCACTTAGCCTCTCACCTGCTTCTCGAGTCATGCCGTCGCTAGCCTCTATACCCGACGCCTCTTCTTCTTTGTAGAATAGAGGGCCAGGTGTAGGAAGACGGATAATTTCTATTTCTCTGCCTTTAGCATCACGTTGAGCTAACAGACTGCTTTCAGCCTCACGGGATAATGCGTACTGCGGATCTTTTGGATCATCAGTCCAGCTAAGTACAACCTTAGCCGGAGCAATCACATGTAGTAGATTATCTACATGGCCGTCTGTTTCATCGTTGAATAATCCATTAGGCACCCAGATTACCTTCTCGATGCCAAGATATTGCTGCAAATTATTCTCAATTTGTTGGCGACTCAGTTCTGGGTTACGCCCTGGGCTAAGAAGACATTCTTCGGTGGTATAGAGCGTCCCTTCACCATCGGTATGGATTGCACCACCCTCTAAAACAAAAGGGGCATTATAATGAGCAACGCCAATGGCATCACACACAGCGGATGCAACTAGATCATCTTGGCTCCAGTCATCATATAAGCCATTGTACTCACCACCCCATGCATTAAACTTCCAGCTGATGCCACGACGATCCCCTTCGTTATTAACAACGATTGTTGGACCAATATCTCTCATCCAAGCATCATTAAAAGGAATCTCAAATAGCTCGACTTCCGGCTTAAGTAGTGCACGAGCCTGCTGAAGTTGCGCCTGATTGACCGCCACATTCACAGGCACTACTTCAGATATTGCATTGGCAATACGCGCAAAGGTCTTCTGCGCTGGCAATGCATTATCACGCCAATTGTCGCGACGCTCAGGCCAAGCTAGCCAAACCTCGCCAATGGCTTTAAATTCTGCGGGAAAGTAGTACCCATCATTGCTTGGTGTTGTGGTGAGTTTCATTATCACTCTCCTACACAGATAATTTAGCTACGTCTGTGTATAGCTCGGGGCGACGATCTCGGAAAAGTCCCCACGCATGACGAGCTTGAGTCGCTTCTTGCAAGTCGACCTCAGCATAGATAATGGCTTCACCCTCACGTGGCGCTTCAGCTATCTTGCCACCCGTATGGTCAGTGATAAATGAAGACCCGTAAAAGGTAGTCTCAATGCCGTCATCCAATTCAACGCCTACGCGGTTAGAGGCAATTACCGGTACTAAATTAGCAGCAGAGTGCCCCTGCATAGTACGTTGCCAGTGATCGCGAGAATCCAGCGTAGGATCTTGAGGCTCACTGCCGATTGCTGTTGGGTAGAAAATCGCTTCTGCACCTTGCAATGCTAGGGTGCGAGCTAATTCAGGGAACCATTGGTCCCAGCAAATCCCGGCGCCAAAACGGCCAAACTGTGTATCCCAAACCTTCATGCCTGTATCGCCAGGGCTAAAGTAATATTTTTCGCTGTAACCTGGGCCATCAGGAATGTGGGATTTTCGGTAATTTTCTAACACTGTACCGTCGGCATCAATCATTACTAGCGAGTTAAAGAAGCAATTACCTGCTTTTTCAAAGTAGCTGACAGGGATAACAACACTTAGTTCTTTAGCAAGCTTGCTCATCTCAGCGATGAGATGTGACTTTTCTGTTTCTTCTGCCAACTCAAAATACTTTGCAGCCTGTACCTTACAAAAGTAAGGCGCAGCAAATAGCTCTTGAGGCACGACAACATTAGCACCATTTTTAGCGGCTTCACGAATTGCTGCTTTCGCCTTCTCAAGGTTTGCCTCAAGATCCCAGCTCTTGGTCAATTGCAATGCTGCAAACTTAACGATTCTGCTCATGGAATGTCCTTATTTCTTAGATAGCTAATTTGTCACGAAGGTTGTAATACGCCGCACCCATCGCAGTAAATGGGATTTGGAAGTGGCGTCCACCAGGGAATGATGGGTGTCTTAATGCTGCAAAAGCATCAAATCGCTCAGCATGTCCAGTTAGAGCCTCTGCCAGTAACTTTCCTGCAAGATGAGTACAAGTCACGCCATGGCCGCTATACCCTTGCAGGTAATAGACATTGTCGGCAAACGAACCAAACTGCGGCATACGTGAATAGGTAAGTAAGAAGTTACCCGTCCATTGATAATCGATACCGATACCCTTAAGTTGAGGGAATATCGACTCCATTTTTGGACGAAGTAAAGACTCAATGTCTTGTGGATCTCTCGCGCCATACACAACGCCACCGCCAAACAATAAACGCTTGTCGGCACTCAAACGGAAGTAATCAAGCAAGTAGTTACAATCTTCTACACAGTAATCACTTGGTAGGATAGTTTTCAATTGTTCCTCAGTGAGTTGCTCTGTTGCCACTACCTGAGTACCACAAGGAATCGCTTTGTTACTGATATTAGGAGCAAGACCGCCAAGGTAAGCATTACCCGCTAGAACTAGGTACTTAGACTTAACACTACCTGTTGCTGTACGAGCGATCGGATTTGCACCCTTTTCAATAGACGTAACCGCTGACTGTTCGAAGATTTGTCCGCCTAAAGATACAAATGCAGCTGCTTCGCCCAGTGCAAGTTTTAACGGGTGAATGTGTCCACCACGCATATCAAGCAGGCCGCCTACGTAGGCATCAGTACCTACTGCAGATTCGACCTCTGAAGCATCTAAGATCGAAAGTTGGTCATTGCCATAGCGTTCCCAGTTTTTCTTGTGATGTTCTAGGCTTTTGAATTGCTTAGGGTTTAATGCAGTAAACAGGCCACCTTGTTTTAGGTCGCAATTGATCTGGTACTTATCAACAAGGCCACGAATAATATCGCCACCTTCAAAGATCATGTCACACAGCTGTTTCGCCTGTTTTTCGCCATAACGACTTTCGATTACATCCACATCACGACTGTAGCTATTCACAATCTGACCGCCATTGCGGCCCGTTGCGCCAAAGCCCACTTTGGCACTTTCTAAAACAACAACCTTAAAACCTTTCTCTGCTAGATGCAGCGCTGAAGATAATCCAGAGAAACCAGCACCCACTACACATACATCACATTCAATGTTGTCTTGTAGTTGAGGATACTCAACGATGTTATCTATCGAATTAGCATAAAACGAATCGGTATGTTTGTTCATTACAATATTCCTTATCTATTCAGGGGCAAGCCAACTCTTGTGAGCTTATGGCTGAAGACGAATCCATGTCGTTTTTGTTTCGGTGAATTTCTCCATAGCGTGAAGCGATTTGTCTCGCCCGTTACCACTCATTTTGAAGCCACCGAACGGAACAGTCATGTCCCCTTCGTTGTAGTTGTTCACCCAAACTGAACCAGCCTGAAGCTTTTTCGCGACACGGTGAACGCGATTGATATTGTCACTCCAAAGTGCAGCGCCTAGCCCATATTGAGAGTCATTCGCTATATCAATAGCTTGTTGCTCTGTGCTAAATGGAATCACGCACAAGACAGGACCGAAAATCTCTTCCTGTGCCACTCGCATCTTGTTATCGACGTTATCCAAGATCACCGGTTCTACAAATGCACCTTGTCCGTCGACGTCACCACCGCAACGCAATGTTGCGCCAGCGTCTATACCTAATTCGACGTAACTCAAAACCTTAGCTTTGTGTTCTTGATCTATCAGCGCACCCATTGAAGACGACGGATCGAGAGGATCTTTTGGCTGGAAGTTTTTCGCCGCTGCGATGACTTTTTCTACGAATTCGTCTTTGATGCTTTCATGTACCAGCAAACGAGTTGCGGCTACGCACACTTCGCCTTGGTTATAAAAGCATCCGCCTGCAGTTTCTGCTGCTGCTCGGTCGAGGTCGCCACAATCTTCAAAAACGATGTTGGCATTCTTACCACCTGCTTCAGCCCAAACACGCTTTAGATTTGTTTCACCAGACGCAATCATCAATTGGCCTGCTACTCGTGTTGACCCTGTGAAGGTAATACAATCGATATCTTGATGGCGGGAAAGTGCGTCACCTACTTCATGGCCAAAGCCGGTCAATACTTGAAAAACACCGTTAGGTAAACCCGCTTCTGAAGCTAATTTGCCAAGGAAGATAGCGGTTAAAGAGGATTTCTCTGAAGGTTTAAGAATGATACTGTTGCCAGCGGCAAGTGCAGGGCCTAGCTTCCAACACGCAATCCACAAAGGAAAGTTCCAAGGAACAACCGCAGCCACGACACCAATCGCTTGATGAGAAATAAAGGCATGTACGTCTTTTTCGGTTGGAGCGACTTCGCCATATACCTTGTCGATTGCTTCTGCATACCAACGTAGTGCATTTGCAGCACCAGGAATATCAGTAGAGACGCTGTGAGCAATAGGTTTGCCCGTATCTAGGGTTTCAAGTAGAGCAAGTTCATCGTTGTGAGCGTCGATAAGGTCAGCAAATTTGTTCAGAACCGCTTTTCTATAAGAGGGAGCACTATCGCTCCACTCTCCTTGTTTGAATGCGTGACGAGCACATCCTACTGCTAATTCTACGTCGTCAGATTGACAGCGAGCGATGTCTGTAATGATGTCATCTGTTGCTGGGTTAATTACCGCTAAACGTTCACCGCAGATCGCTTCGGTAAACTCGCCATTGATGTAGGCTCTGCCTTCAATGTTTAGGCTTTGTTGCAGTTCTAACCAATCAGATTTAAGTTTCATACACTCTCCTTGTTTATCACAACAAGGAAAGCCCACTAGAATGTGGTTGGCGTATGCGCACTTATCATTCTGCAAGCCTTGCCTGTGTGATTTATAAATTTATGAGGCACAGTGGTGTCTATGACATAAGATTCACCGGCCTTGATGATGTAAGAGTTGCCTTGATATTCCAGCGTAATTTCGCCTTCTAGTATCGTGCCGACCTCTTCACCTTCATGTTTAATTTCATCCGTTCCTGTGGTGCTTTGCGGGGCGTACTCTTCTATCAAAAAACCTATCACCTGTTTCTTTGAGCCATTGGTGACAAGCTTCATTGATACTGTATCGCTGCCCATTTCAACTAGTTCATCAGGCTTAAAGACCACTTTTTCTTCCGTTTTCCCTGCTTGGTCAAACGTAAAAAATTCTGATAAAGACAGTGAAAATACATTCACTATTTTTTGTAGAGAACTCACAGAAGGACTGACTTTGGCATTCTCTATAGATGAGATTGCGCTGTGTGTGATCCCTGCTTTTTCTGCTAATTCCCTTTGTGACAATCCATGCTGTTTTCGCAACTGAACAATATTTTGACCAATCAGTTGGTTGTCCATTGATAAAGCTCCTTTAAGAGTGAGAAGCCTCCATCATAAATTCTTTGAACAAGATCTTGGAGAAATGATTACTTGTTGCTTGCCATTCAGGGTGCCATTGCACCCCAACAAAGAACCTTTGATCTGGGAGGCTAAAGGCTTCGACAAGACCATCAGGGGCTGTTGCCTCTACCATTAAGGTAGGTGCTAACTTTTTAACCCCTTGATTGTGAAGTGTGTTCACATCGAAGCTTTGCGTATTTTGCCAATTGTATTGAGATAACCAACCTTCAAATTTACTGTTTTCTTGCACCAGTACAGGATGAGACGGTGCATATTTTTCAGAAAAATCATCAGTTTGGCTTTCTCTATGATCATTATAACCAGATTCATGCACTGCTGGGGTTAAAGTTCCACCAAGTGCTACATTCATTTCTTGAAATCCACGACATATTCCAAGGCAAGGAATATCTCTATCTACCGCATGACGAAGTAAAGAAATTGAAATCTCATCTCTTGCTTCATCTGTTTTAAGCTCAACGTGCTCTGCACCATAGCGATGTGGAGCGACGTTTGAATGGCTACCAGGGAATAGAAAACCATCACACATATCCAACAGTTTCTCGAGGTCATCCGAGGTGGTTCTTGGAGATATTACAATAGGTATTCCGCCAAAATCAGTAACAGCATCTAGGTAGAACTCATTAACAGCTTGTATTTGATAGCCTCCAAGAGACTTGCTGCAACTGACAACACCGATGATTGGTTTACGAGAATCTGACATAGCCATTCCGTGCAAGATTTATTTAACACTCACATTACATATGGTCATTAATTCGAGCAACTAAATTGGTAGATATATTTAACAAACCGTGACGAAAGTCTGTTTTTTATGCGCAAAACGAATGAAAACCGGTCAATATATTGAGCAAAAAGGAATCTAGTGTTAATAATAAGTTAAGTAAAACGAACATCAAATCGCATGAAAATGCTTCGGTATACATCTAAGTGTCTGTATAAGAAGAAATTATTCATGAAATCGTTTACCAAGTGAGTAAAAGTTAACAATTTTAATATTTTGCACACCTTGAGTAATGAATTACTGGAGAGTTAAAATGGAATGGTTTCAACAGGAAGTTAAAAATTTTCGACAAAATTGGCCAAATATAGAGTTTATCGACCTTATTTTTACCGACATCAACGGAACGCCAAGAGGAAAACGCATTCCTGCAGAAGCTCTAGAGAAGGTGGGTAAAGGAATCGCACTGCCTCTATCGACTATTACTCTCGATACCAAAGGAAATGTAGTGGAGTCAGCCGGATTAGGTGAAGAGCTTGGCGAACCCGACAATATTTGCTTTCCTGTTCCAGCCTCTTTAACGCCAACAGCGCGAGAGAATACAGGCCAAGTGCTTTTGACTATGATGGACGATTCTGCTACTCAGCCCAGCCCTCTCTTTATTCGCAACATCCTTGAAAAACAACTCAAACAACTGAAAGACAACAACCAATATCCCTGTATGGCTTTTGAGCTTGAGTTCTATTTAGTTGATAAGGAACGAACGAGATCGGGTGAGCTACTTAAGGCCATGAATCCTGCCAAAAATATTCGAGAAAAGAACACTGAGGTATATGATGTAGACGGTCTAGATGACTATGATGGATTTTTAACAGACTTAAATACTCTTGCCCAAGCGCAAAACTTGAATACCTCTGGCGCGTTATCTGAATCTGCACCAGGCCAATTTGAAATCAACTTCAACCACTCTCAAGATGTGCTTCGATCATGTGATGAGATCATCATTGCCAAACGTTTAATTCGTCAGGTCGCAAGCAAGCACAACTTTGATGCCACATTTATGGCTAAGCCTTTCGCTGATGAAGCGGGTAGTGGCATGCATGCTCATATCAGCCTTCTTGATTCAGACAATAACAATCTGTTTAGCCAAGACAATGGCGAAGCAAGCCCTCTTTTCTATCAAACAATGACGGCAATGCTGGCTCAATCGGCCGGTTCTATCGGTTTAATTTGCCCCAACGTAAATTCATACCGCCGTTTCGTACCCGGAGCCTATGTGCCAACAAAGGCTGACTGGGCAACAAATCACAGAGGCGTGTCTTTTCGCGTGCCACTGAGTGACCCAAAGAATCGTCGAATTGAGCACCGCATTGCTGGTGCTGACGTTAACCCTTATATCCTTGCTGCCGTAGTGCTGTCTTCAGTATTAGCGAGTGACCAATACACGCAAGAGCAATGTCCACCTGCTCTTAATGAAGAGGCGGCTGAACTACCTAGACGTATGTTCGAAGCCTTGAATTTACTTGAAGTCAGTGAACTCTCTCAGTTTATCTCGAAGGAGTTCATCGGTTTGTATCTAGCCTGCAAGCATAGCGAGTTAGCCGAATTTGAGCGTGCAATTACCACGACCGAAATCGACTGGATGCTACATACGGCTTAATAAAGGAACTATTACATGAATACACAGACCAAGACGATGCCACCATCGTTGAAAATCACCAGTAAACACACTTTTATCACTATCTTTTCAATAGCGGTTTTCCTCCTTTTTGTCTCGATTGGCTTAAATCATGCTGAGGGAGAAGCGTACGGATGGATAGGCCTACTACCAACAGGGCTTGTACTGCTCTTTGCACTGACTACCCACCGTACGGTTGAAGCACTTTTCACTGGTGCTATCGCTGGGGTACTACTGCTTAACCCAACGGAAGCTGTGGAAGAAATCGTTGGCATCTCAATGGATGTAATGATGGATGAAACCATCGCATGGATCATTCTAGTCTGTGGTCTGATGGGCGGGTTAATCGCAATCCTTGAAAAGGGTGGCAGTATCCTTAGCTTTTCCGATATGTTGGTCACTAAAGTGAAGAGTCGTAAGCAATCAATGCTGATGACATTCGCTCTTGGTATCTTGATCTTCATCGATGACTACCTAAATGCGATTGCTATCTCCTCTTCGATGAAGAAGGTGACCGACGGTTACAATATCTCTCGAGAAAAACTCTCTTACCTGGTTGATTCAACAGCGGCGCCAATTTGTATCTTGGTCCCTATCTCTACTTGGGCGATATTCTTTAGTTCTCTGCTTGAAGCGAATGGTGTTGCAGAAGCAGGCGAAGGTATTAAAGCCTACATCCAAGCAATCCCTTACATGGCTTACGGCTGGGTAACGTTGGCGATTGTACTGCTAGTAGCTCTTGAGAAAGTGCCAGATCTTGGGCCAATGAAGGCTGCTGAAAAACGTGCGAAAGGCGGACAAGTACAACCTGATGACTCTGTAGAGATGGACTTGGGTTCTGATATTGCTTCACACACAAACCCTACAATGGGCCTAATCAACTTCTTGCTACCTATGGTCGTGCTAGTGGGAGCGAGCTGGTACTTTGGCATTGACCTATTAGCGGGTGTATTCGTAGCAATTATCTTTACCGTTTGCTTCTATGGAATGCAAAATCTAATCTCAATGAACTCTATGTTCGATGCTATCTATGATGGTATCAAAGTGATGCTGCTGCCGCTGGCAACCGTTATCGGTGGTTTCATGTTGAAAAACGTCAATGATTCCTTGGGCGTAACTCAGTTTGTCATCGAGACCGTAAGCCCACTGCTTTCTGCACAATACTTCCCTGCGATTATCTTTATGATTACTGGCGCATTAGTATTTGCAACAGCGTCTTCTTGGGGTGTATTTGCTGTAGCTATGCCTATCGTCCTACCTTTGGGCGAACAGCTAGGCGTACCTCTTCATCTAACTGTAGCGGCATTGCTTTCTGCATCTGCGGCGGGTAGTCACTCATGTTTCTTCAGTGACTCAACCGTACTGTCGGCACAAGGTTCAGGTGTTACGGCAATGCAACATGCTAGAACACAGTTCCCATACGCACTGATTGGTATTGTAGCGACTTGTATCTTCTTCTTGATTGTCGCTTGAACACTCTAGTCTTATAGAAAAACAGAGGCTCATTAGCCTCTGTTTTTTATTTCTGCAAATACTGCTGCCGTGTCATGCCGTAATGTAAGCGATCATCAAAGCCACTTTCCAACTTATAGTAACTCTGTTGCATGCCTTCTCGCTCATAGCCATTTTTCTCTAAAGTACGATACGAACCCACATTGGCGGCATAGCAATCCGCACACACTTTATGTGCCCCTAGTGCATCGAACGCGATGTTAGTGAAGAATTGGCAAGTGATAGTGGCGATGCCCTGCTTCCATGCGTGTTCCGCAAGCTGGTAGCCAACTTCATAATTACCATCCATAAACATCACGCTAGTAATTGCAGCCATCCCCATATAACGACCGCTGTTATCACGAATAATGCCTATGATATTGTCAGGGTAGGTCTGATCTTCAATCGCTTGCTGCGTATTATCAATCATTGGTCCAAAGTAACCTTCGTACACCTCAGCAGGGGCAGGCGCAAAAAACAGATACTCTGCAACATTAGGGTTGTCCAACATTGTAATAATATCTTGCAAGTCTGATTTTTGAATAAGTTGAATGGTTAGCTGTGCGGTAAGCGCTACGCGTTCACCTTTGAGAAACTGACGGATTGACATAAATTTGTCCTTTAATCTGAATTGCCCCAAGTCTAAATGACTTAGATCCTATCGTCATTATATGTGTATGAAAATGCGCTAATTCAAAATTCAAGATGTATAACAAACTCATTGAATAGCGTATGGTTTTCTATCAATTTATGCCTGTAACCTCTTGAACTCACGATAAAATGCCCAAATATTAACCTTAAATATCAATACCTGTTTTTATGAAAAAAATAATAGAAAAAGAATGGGAACTTTTTTACAAATTTCTCCTCTATCTATTTACTAAAATGCTCGCTTTAAGGAACATCACATATGCCAGCGCAGTCATTCCAGCAACTACAACGCTACCTAGAATCTCAAGTTATTGGTCAAGACAATCTCGTTAAGCAACTGCTTGTTGCACTATTGGCTGATGGTCATATTTTAGTGGAAGGGCCTCCTGGTCTCGCTAAAACTCGTGCAGTAAAATCACTAGCAGATTGTATTGAAGGAAGTTTTCATCGAGTCCAGTTCACACCAGATCTTCTACCATCTGATCTAACCGGCACCGATATCTATCGTCCCGAAACAGGTGAATTCGAGTTTAAATCTGGTCCTATTTTTCACTCTTTAGTACTCGCCGATGAGGTCAACCGAGCTCCAGCTAAGGTCCAAGCGGCCATGCTTGAAGCTATGGCCGAAAAACAAATCAGTGTCGGCCAGACCACCTACCCACTGCCAGATCTATTTTTGGTAATGGCAACCCAAAACCCAATAGAGCAAGAAGGCACCTACCCCCTTCCAGAGGCTCAGCTTGACCGTTTTCTACTTCATCTCGAGGTTAATTACCCCAATGCAGAGAGTGAACTGGAGATCCTACGCCTGAATCGAGGCGAAGCTTTAGGGGAAATTCAACACTTCGAAACCCCATTGTCGCAACAGGATATTTTCGAAGCTCGTCGTCAAGTTTTGTCTATTCACATGGCCGAAACCATAGAGAAGTACATGATTCGTCTGATCATGGCAACGCGTGATCCCCGAGCTTACAGCGATGACCTAACAAAATGGATTGAAATGGGTGTGAGTCCGCGTGCCACTATTGCCTTAGATAGAGCCGCGCGTGCCAATGCATGGCTATCAGGTAGAGATTTCGTCAGCCCAGAAGACATTCAAGCGGTGATATTCCCTGTACTACGCCACCGTCTACTACTAACCTACCAAGCGCAGGCTGAAGGGGTTACTGCCAATGCTGTCATCGAAGAGCTTCTGCGTACAGTCGCTTCAGCTTAAGGCCGTTAACTATGTTTGAACGCCTTAAACTACGCCGCTTATTTACTACAAAGACCAACAGCACGAATCTGCTTGAACAGACAATTGCTTCAGGTAATTTGCCTACTGCCACTAATGGTGTGGCGGTGAGTGTTGAAGAGTTGAGCTTCTATCAGATCCACGGTAAGCGCTGGCAACCACCCGCGAAAAGTCTTTGGTCCCAGCTTAATGGCCAGCATACAAGCTCGCGTAAAGGCAGAGGAATGACCTTCTCAGAGGTACGTCAATATCAAGTCGGCGATGATGTACGTCAAATTGATTGGCGCGTAACCGCACGAACAGGAAAAGTGCACACAAAACTATTTACTGAAGAGCGTGAACGCCCGGTCGTACTGTTTATCGACCTTACCCCAAGTATGTTCACCGGAACTCAACTGTTATTAAAATCTGTGCAGCTTTGCCATCTAGCTGCATTGCTCTCTTGGATTGCCATCGGCAGCAAGGACAGAGTAGGTGCGATGATTCGCTGCGGTGATACACTGACAGAGATCCGCCCATCAAGCTCAAAGACCGCGGTGCTTCAGCTACTTAATCGCTTGTGTGAGATTCACAATCAAAGCTTGAGCACGATAGCCTCGGCCCCTCACGTAATCGAGCGACGTGATCCCTTTCCAGCCCTTGCCAACCTGTGTCATAAAGGTAGTGAGTTGATTCTTATTAGTGACTTCTCGACTCTTTCTGAGCAAGACATTACCTCAATAAGTCAAATGGCTGCACAGAACCGAGTGAGAGCAATACAGATTTACGACCCAATAGAGCTTGGGAATACTCAAGCTAAAGGCATACAAACACTGCAAGGCAGAGATCAGGTTTTCTCAGTGAATTTATCCAGTAGCAAGGCCAAAGATTCCATAAAACACGCATTCACGCATCAACAACAGCAGTTAAGCGAGCAACTGAGCCAATATGGCATTACGCTCTCGCAGGTTTCCAGCGGCTCACCGCTATTACAACAATTGCTACAGCACCCTTTTTAAGTATTACTACATGAGTCAAATTGAACAGGCACACACCTTGCCACTAAAACCTCTTCACTTACCGCTCGAGCCTAGCTTTTGGCCCCTACCTTGGGGTTACTGGAGCCTATTTGCACTTGTTGCTATCGCTCTTATCTTGAGCTTTATAATTCAGCGCAAACTACGAAATAAAAGCCGAGCTAAAAAAGCCGCGCTGCACATCCTAAAGCAAGGTTCAAACAGCCTTACCGCTTCAGAAGTTCAAGAGTTATTGCGACAGGCTGCGTTGAGTTACTTCCCGCGCAACGATATCGCTAAATTGACCGGAGCAGAGTGGTTAGCGTTTTTGGACTCGCAGCTTGCCACACCTCGCTTCTCTCCTAATAAAGAGCAGTGGCAATCAGTCTTGTACTCATCAGGGGTGAACGATCACGCAATCAACACATCCTTAATTGAAGACTGTGGCTATTGGATTGAGCATGCACTGCCACCGAAAAGAAAATACAAAGACTGGAACGCATCATGAGTGGTTTTACCTTTGAATGGTGGTGGATGCTCTTTGCGATACCTCTACCCTATTTGGCTTTTCGCGTTCTAAGGGAACAGAGATCTTCATCGTTGATTGTTCTGCCCCATGTCACGCAAGCCACCGTGACACACGATAAAACAAAGAAGATTACACAGCTATTCGCCATTTTAGCTTGGATTTTGTTAGTCATCGCCAGTGCGAGACCTGTTTGGTACGGCGACCCTATAGAAGTACACCCAAAGCACAGAGACATGATGTTGGTTATCGATCTATCTTACTCCATGAGCCAAGAAGACATGAGAGAAGGCAATGATTACATCGACAGACTCACCGCAGTTAAACAAGTGGTGTCTGATTTTGTCGACAAACGTACAGGAGATCGATTAGGGCTGGTGTATTTTGCGGATCATGCCTACTTGCAAACACCGTTGACTTTCGATCGTGAAACGATAAAAACACAACTGGATCAGACTGTGTTAAAGCTCATCGGCACACAAACCGCTATTGGTGATGGTATTGGTTTGGCAACCAAAACTTTTGTCGATAGTGATGCGCCTCAGCGGGTCATGGTACTGCTCAGTGATGGTAGCAATAACTCTGGTGTTTTAGACCCGATTCAAGCCGCAGAAATAGCTAAGAAGTTCAACACCACTATCTACACTATCGGCGTCGGTGCTGGAGAGATGCAGGTACAAAGCTTCTTTATGACTCGCACCGTGAACACAGCAGAAGACCTTGACGAGAAGACATTAATCAAGATAGCAGATATGACCGGCGGTCAATACTTTAGGGCTAGAGATGCGAAGGATTTAGCTACTATTTACGACACCATCAATGCCTTGCAACCTATCCAAAAAGCCACTCAATCTTGGAGACCAAGAACAGAATGGTTCATGTGGCCTGCATTGATTGGATTACTGCTGATTATAATCACTGTGATGATAAGGAGAAATGATGCCTAGTTTTGAGTTTCTTTATCCCGAGGCCTTCATTTTACTTATCCCACTAGCCGTAATCATAGTGTGGTTAAGAAGCTCCTCTACACACTCATCAATGATTGCCTCCCATCTTGTAGCAGCAATGATAGATAAGCCTGCAAACAACAGGCGCCATTATGGATGGGTGGCACTGCTTGGTGTGATTATCACCATCTCATTAGCAGGCCCTAGCTTCGAGAAACAAGCAATTCCTGTATCTCAATCTGAGCACGCGAGAGTACTGGTTTTGGATATGTCTCGCTCTGTATATGCCAACGATATCAAACCCAGTCGTCTTGCCCAGATCAAGTACAAAGCGCAGGATCTATTGCCACTATTAGACCAAGGGCAAACAGGTTTAGTGGCTTATGCAGGAGATGCTTACACGTTAAGTCCGCTAACCACCGACTCTACAACTCTCTCCAACCTTGTGCAAAATCTATCGCCAAAAATAATGCCAATACAAGGGGCACGAGCAGACTTAGGAGTGAAGCAAGCCATATCTATCATGAAACAGGCAGGCTTAAATCAGGGTGAGATTTTACTGTTTTCCGATGATCTCGATACGCAAGAGCTAGAGCAGATCAAAGCGCAATTAAGTGAGGGAAACTGGACTTTATCAGTGCTCGCCTTTGGTACTGGAGCAGGAGCACCGATCCAACTGTCTGATGGTTCATTATTAACCACTTCTAATGGCAAGACTGTTATAGCTAAAACTCAGCTAAGCAATCTTCGATCTGCGGCACGTGAGGGCAACGGTCAGTTCGAGAGATACCGCCACGACAACCAAGACATAGCGAACTTAGTTTCAGAATCCTCATTTGATGCGGTTAACACCAAAGTGAAAGGCGACGAGCTGGAAACCAAGATCAACAATGGGTTTTGGCTGCTACCGTTTGCCTTGCTATGCGCTCTACCCCTATTTCGCAAAGGCGTAATTTTCTCGTTGGTTGCAATGATGTTTAGCTTTGGTTTTGTCCCTAACCATGCACAAGCCTCCGTCTTAGATAGCGCATTTTCTAACGCCAATCAGAGAGGTTATGCATCGTTTAAAGAAAAAGACTATGAGCGCGCAAGTCAGGAGTTCCAAGATGCGAAATGGCGCGCTGCAGCTCAGTATGAGAGTGGCGATTATGAAGGTGCAATCAATAACCTCCAAGGCCATTCTGACACCGAATCGCTGTACAATCTTGGTAATGCTTATGCGCAAAACGGTGAGCTAGACCAAGCAATTGCAAGCTATAACAAAGTTTTACAGCAAGAGCCTGAAAATGCCGATGCAAAGTACAACCTTGATATTGTGCAACAGCAACAGCAACAGCAACAGCAACAGCAACAGCAACAGCAACAGCAACAGCAACAGCAACAGCAACAGCAACAGCAACAGCAACAGCAAGATTCTGAGAGCACCTCCAAACAGGATCAACAAGACGGCAAACAACAATCCAAAAACGATAAGAGCAATAAGGACAAATCAGATTCGAGTCAGAGTAAGCAATCTGAGCAATCTGAGCAATCTGAGCAATCTGAGCAATCTGAGCAATCGCAAAATAACCAGCAATCTCAGTCTTCACAATCAGACGTCTCTGACACCGAAGACAAATCGGCTCAAGTTAAAACGCAAGAGCAGCCTCAAAAGAATCAACAGGCACAAGCTGAATCGACAGCGAATGAGCGAGAGTCAGACGAAGACACGCAAGACGAAAACCAGCAACGCTCAGCATCCCTTTCGCAGCAACAGGAAGTAGACCCTGATATTAGAAAGCTAGAACAAGTTGAAAGTGTGAGGGACCCTAGCTATTTGTTGCGTGCACAGATGCTTCTACAAGCAAAAGATAAAACAGCGCCCTCATCAACAGGGAAAGATTGGTAACCGTAATGATTAAATTTAAACCCCTCTTCACCACATTAACACTGGTTACAGGCTTGGCTTGTAGCTTCTCCTCGTGGGCACTTAATGTGACGGCAAGCGTCAGTAAAACGAGTGTCTCTAAGGATGAGATTATTCAGTTAAAGGTCGCAGCCGACGAGAAGCTTGATGGTAGCAAAATCAACTTTGATACTCTGTCTGATAATTTCTATGTAGGAAGGCCAAGTTTCAGCTCTTCGGTAAATATCATCAACGGAAAGCGCTCCGATAGCAGTATATGGACCGTGTCTATTGCCCCACAAAAAACAGGGGCAGTCACCATTCCAAGCTTTAAAGTGAATGAAGCGACAACAACCCCAATTACACTTAACGTTACGGTTGGCGAACAAATGCCAAACACCGACGATATCATTGAAGTGCGTTCAAAGATTGGCAAGAAAGAGCTGTATCCCAATGAAAGCACAAAACTAGATGCTCGCATCATCGTTAAGGTAGATCCTCGTAGATTGCAAAACCCTAACCTAACCCAGCCCCTTGCGCCAGGTTTACAGATTGAACCTCTATCAGAGCCTAAGCAGTATCAAGCAGTACTTGATGGCGTTGAGGTGCTGATCATTGATCAAGAGTTTCGAGTAACAGCAAACAATAGCGGTGACTTTTCGATAAAAATTCCGACATTGACCGGAGCTGTTCGCTACGGAAATAGTCGTACAGGTAACCGCCTCATTACACTTGACGGGAAATCATCACAAGTCGCCTTGAAAGTACTTCCCATACCCGCTGACTACCACGGCGCATGGCTACCAACGTCTAAGTTAAATCTATCTCAACGTTGGCAACTGGATAACAATAAAGAGCTCTCAGATGATTCAGTGGTTATAGACGAAGGCGATTCCCTTACGCGAACGATAGCACTCACTGCAACTGGGCTCAGTGCTTCGCAATTACCAAATCTGACCATCAATAATCCTGAGGCTTTTCGTGTCTACAGTGAGAAACCCGCGTTTAATAATAATGATGACGGCTCAGTAACCATGATCACCAAGCAGGTGCTCATTGCCAAAAGAAGCGGTGAATTTGTCTTACCAAGCGTGCCTGTCCAATGGTGGGACTCTGCAAACAAAAAAGCACAGACGAGTGAAGTAAAAGGATTGAGTGTCACAGTCAATGCCAACGGCTCTTCAGCTGGCGTTCCTCTTTTATCGCAACCACCAACGACTAACACTCAACCTATTAAAGACAGTGGCTATTGGCCAATGCTAACCGCACTCTTTGCCTGCTTGTGGGTACTCTCTACTATGATGTGGTTACGTGCAAGGAAGCAAGGTTCATGTTCCTCTGTCAATCAAAGCGAAGCTAAACCCCAGCCTATAAAGTCAGAGCTAATAAAATCGATTAAAAATAGAGATACTATCAAGGCTCAATCGCTACTAGAGCAATGGCTAAACACTCACAATATAACCCCGGAAGACGCCCAGAGTATTCGCCAGGAGATGAGTAAAATGAACCAGACAGTATTTGGGCAAGTGCCTACTAAATGGAATATCAGCGAATTAATTAATTTGATAGAGCAAGCTAGAACCAACACTGCTCAACACAAAGAACAACTCGCTAAGCTCTAGCTCTAGCTCTAGCTCTAAACTATTTAGGTTTATCTCAGGAAATGGTGTTAATACGGCGAAAGCGCTCTAGCCTAGCCGTCTTTACTTGCAAATAAACTAAGCTATGAATTATGTCTGTATGATACATTGCCAACACCATCGCTCTACTCGCAGGTCGTTTACCTCATCATGGACTACACACTTTTAATTCAACAATTGGGTTATAAGCAACTTCACAGTGCTCAAAAAATTCAAACTTTGTGGGGAGGCTATGGTGAATTGGTGCGCTTATTTATCGATGATATGAGCATCATCGTTAAACATATCACCTTACCTGAAATACAAAACCATCCTAGGGGTTGGAATACCACACTATCCCATCAACGAAAGGTTCTCTCGTATCAGGTGGAGCTCCATTGGTATCAAGACTTTGCTCCCGAGCTTCATGCAAACTGTCCAGCTCCCCTACCTATCAAGGTTGTTGAGTCTGAGAGTACATGCTTGTTAGTGATGCAAGATTTACAGCAGTTGGGTTACAACCAAACCACTACTGAGGCCAATAATGTGCATTTGAATGCTTGCTTAAAGTGGCTGGCATGGTTTCACGCTACTCATATTGAAAACGAAGGCAAAAATCTTTGGGACATTGGCACGTATTGGCATATCGAAACGCGACCCGATGAGCTCGAAGCTTTAGAAGACTCAATATTGAAAGAGCATGCACAACAGCTAGATCAAATCCTCAAAGGCGCACCTTTTCAAACTCTGGTTCATGGGGACGCAAAGCTAGCCAATTTCTGTTTTACCGCCGATGGCGAGAAAGCCGCCGCGGTTGATTTTCAATATGTAGGTAAAGGCTGTGCAATGAAAGATGTCGCGCTATTTATGAGTAGCGCAGTCACTCCACAGCAGTGCGCTCAAAAAGAGCAGTGGATATTGGATACTTATTTTAGGCACTTAAAAGAGGCTATCAAGAACACTCAACCTAATCTCAACGCTCAAGAGGTGGAGAGTGCATGGCGATCACTGTTTTGCATTGCATGGGCCGACTTTCAACGTTTCGTCAAAGGCTGGTGTCCAACCCATTGGAAAATCAATGACTATACCGAAGCATTAACAAACCAAGCAATTCAGGTTATCAGCAATAGATAAGTCTAAGAAGTTTTAGCTAAGCAGTATGTCGATAATAGATTTTCCCTAAACAAACAATCTGCAAAAAGTAACCTAAGTTACACTTTCAACTGGCGCGTAGTGGTAAGTAACATCTGGATCTATCCGCTAAGATAGTCGCAATGAAACTCTTCCGAATCTATAGCATCACGCTTACCAGGTCATTATCGAGGTCACACCATTGCTTAAAAAACTAATTGCCATCACGACTTTATGTATCTCTTCTATCAGTTTCAGTATGGATGATGACATTACAACTCAATATAATAACCAAAGCGCGCGGTCTTCGATGACAGATACCGCATCACTAAAATAGTGCCATAGTGAGGTTACCTTAATTCTATTCAAGCTTACCTATTGTTTACAAACTCCTGCTTACGGTAATCCCTAGGGGGTATTCCTATTTGCTTACGAAACACGCGAGAGAAATAATTGCTGTCACTAAAGCCGCAGCTCTGAGCAATTTGGTTGATACTCAAATTGATATCACTGACCAATAATTCTTTAGCTCTAGAAATCCTTTGGTCACTCAAGTATTGGCTAGGTGTGGTTTGGAAGAACTGATGAAATAATCGTTCTAATTGACGAGTGCTTAAAAAGCTATTATCCGCAATATTAGTCGCACGTAGATCAGGCTCAAAATAGTTCTTCTCGATATAAGACAAGGCACGAGCCAGAGCTAAGGTATTCTTTTGTTTAGGGTTAGCTTGTTCAGGGTAATTACGCACTAGCAAGATTGACAGGTGCTGTAGCAAGGCAACTAATGCCGACTCAAATCCAAGCGCAGCACTGGTGTATTCCTCCTCTATTTCCTTTAGCAACAGTTCTACTTTAGCCAAAGTACTCTCTTTCAAATTGAGATACGGTACTTCAGATTCTTGCTCACGAGCTAGCGGATCAATATTAAACAAAGCTTGATAACCCGGTAAAACGCGAATCCCTGAGGTCTCAAAATAAGGCTTCTGTCCATCAAACATCAGGTTATAAATAACCAACTCATGGGCATTACTAAAACCATGCTCAACAGACCCATTCATGACAAAGACATCGCCAGTTTTAATCATAGAGCGCTTATTGCCAACAATATGCTCTGCTTGACCTGACAACACTATCATCAACTCAGAAAAATCATGTCGATGTAAGTGAAACGCCCCATCGTGTATTGCTGGCTGAATACAGAACGGAATATGTGGGTGAAGAAGGTGAGAGCTAAGTCTATATGTCGTTATCATGTCGGAATAATGCTAGTAAATGTCGCTTTTTACAAGGTTTATAGAGCATCAAGAGCTTAAGGTAAATCAAAATTACTGGAGAACCAAAGATGACTCACCCTTACCAGAACCCAAAACTTAATGTTAAAGAACGCCTAGATGATCTTCTCTCTCGCATGACGCTTGAAGAAAAAGTGGGCCAAATGCTACAACTTCCTGCACATGACCAAATTCATGTGGATAACCTAGAAGCAATGAATGTGGGCAGTTACCTGCACTGCACGGGAGAGCAACCACAGCAACTTCAAGACCGCGCCGCTAACACACGCCTCGGTATTCCGCTGATCTTCGGTATTGATGCCATACACGGTCATTGCTTTGAAGACGATGCGACCGTATTTCCTACTCAGTTGAGTGCTTCTTGCTCTTGGGACAAGAGTTTAATGGAAAGAATGGCCCAAGTAACCGCATTTGAAACTCGCGCTTCTGGCCAGCACTGGACATTCTCTCCTGTACTCTGCGTTGCTAGAGATCCTCGTTGGGGCCGTGTTGATGAGACCTATGGTGAAGACCCATGGTTAATCGGTGAACTTGCGGCATCTACCATCGTCGGTTATCAAGGTAACGATTTTACTAGCCAACACTCTATCTTAGCGTGCGCCAAGCATTATGTCGGTTATGGAGAGACTCTAGGAGGACGTGATTCGTATGAAGCCGATACTTCAAGAAGAAAACTGCTTTCATTGTTCCTGCCTCCATTTGAAAAAGCCGTCAAACAAGCCAAATGCGCAACGTTAATGACCGGCTACCAGTCCATTGATGGCGAACCATGCACCACCAACTCTTGGTTATTAAAAACAGTAGCGAAAGAACAATGGGGGCTGGATGGTTTTATTGTCACTGACTGGAATAACGTAGGTTCGTTGCATGACAAACAAGGCGTGGCGGCTACCCTAAAAGAAGCGAGTTACAAAGCATTAGTCGGTGGCAACGATATGATGATGACAACACCAGAATTCTACCCATCAGCCATAGAACTGGTAGAAGAAGGGCTCGTCGACATTTCTCTCATCGATGATTCTGTGCGACGAATTCTAGAGGCCAAATTTAAGCTAGGCTTGTTTGACGAAAACCGCTACACCTCTTTAGAGCGAAAAGCACTCCTAGGCAGTGATGAGTCATGGGAGATATCCCTTGAAGCTAGCCGTAAAAGCTTAGTGCTTTTGAAAAATGAAAATGTATTGCCGCTTTCAGCAAACCAACTCAAAAAAGTGCTCGTTGTTGGACCTAATGCCAACGACATTATCGCTCAATTAGGTGATTGGTCATTTGGCTCTATGCAAGCAGAAGCCACTCACGAAAACTACCACCGAGGCCACACCATCACCCCTCTAGCTGCCTTACAACAAATGGGACAGGAGCAAGGATTTGAAGTGGAATATATCAAGGGGGCAGACTGCCTAGATAACGAATTTGAAGAGCTAGAGAAGGCGCGTGACGCGGCACAATCGGCTGACGTGGTGATTGCTTGTGTTGGCGATACGCTAAAACAAAATGGTGAGTTTCATGATCGCGCAAATCTCGATTTAAGTGGCTATCAAAATGAATTAATTGAAGCGGTGAGTCAAACTGGAACCCCTGTAGTGGGCATTCTAGTCGCATCAAAACCACTGACTATTCCTAAGATGATTGAACAATGTAACGCTGTTGTCTCTGCATTCAATCCAGGCTGTAAAGGTGGCCAAGCGCTAGCAGAACTTCTATTTGGGCACTTCAATCCAAGCGGAAAACTCACAATATCGTTCCCTCATCATGTAGGCCAGGTGCCTGTTTATTATAATAAATACTCAGGGTGGCATGCCCAATTGGAAGCGGATCTAGATAATCAAGAACGCTATATCGACATGCCTGAAACGCCGTTATTCGCATTTGGTGAAGGGCTGTCATACACCCAATATGCATACTCTGAACTACAGGTCGAAAACCCTACTCTATCTGCTGGTGAGGATCTTAAATTCAGCATAAGAGTGACCAATGTGGGCGAGCAAGATGGAGTGGAAATTGTTCAGGCATATTTCAATGACCTATTCAGTTCCGTAACCACTGAAATCAAGAGCTTACGAGCATTTGAGCGTATTACCCTTAAAGCCGGCGAAAGCAAAGTGGTTAACATGACAATTGCATTTGATGACCTAGCCCTAATCAACTCCGCACTAGAACGAGTTGTAGAGCCCGGTGATTTTGAACTCATGGTAGGAGCGAGTTCCAAAGACTGCGATTTGCACACTGCCAAATTCAACGTTGTGGCTTAAGTCTATCGATTGACTAATGCCAAATCGCCACACTGGGTGATTTGGCATTTTTATTCAAATTCTATTCCAATATGCAATACTTTTAGCGTTCATAAGATCAATGCCGATTTTGTGGCTTAGCCCTATCCAAAACTCGTTAACACACATTCAATTCTCACTTCGGTGGCACGTGTTTTCCATACTAAAAGTTAGCCGAGTCAGCGCATCTAGCAGTGATGTTCATTGTAAAATTCGTTGCGTCTAAGAGACTATTTCGACGTGATTGTTAATCAAGAAAATGCTTTAAAGAACGGAAGAGTTGCAGCCCCCAAGCTTGCTGACAGCAAACCATTATCTGCAGCTAATATCTTAGGTTTCGAATAATTAGGCTTTATTGCAATTATCTTTTCCACATCTAATTCATCTGTGATGTGCTGTGCAATTTTTTTGGGAATCAATCCACCAATAACGATAGCATCGGGAGCCAGCAACCATATGACAGGCTCGATAACTTTTCTAAGCTGCGAGGCTGCATGTTTCGCCCACTGTTTAGTCACAGGATGGTTGATAATACGTTCTTCATCCAACGCTGAAAATGAGTGACAGTCTATATCTGCTTCTTTTAGTTTATTAACCAAATCAAGCGCAGAAGGTCTCGGTTGTCCATGTGGAAAAAAGGCGCCAATTTCACCAGCGTTATTAACATTGCCTCGGTATAATCCACCATTAAGGATGTTCGCCGCCCCAACACCATATCCCAAATGAAGATAAAAAACGTTATCGTATTCTCCCCAATGACCCGCGTATTGCTCTCCAATGGCACCAGCATTGGCAAGATTATCGATATAAGCGGGTATGCCAACCGTCTCTAAGAAGAGCTTTTCAAGATCTGTATCACGCCATTGTTTAATTATCTCAGGTGGATAGAGGTAACCTGTTTCACGATCAAAGTAGCCAGACAGAGCCAAGCCAACTCCATAGACTTTAGCAGCAGGTACTTTATTGTCCTTGAGCATGTCGAAAGCGAGCGACTTTAGTTTTTGAGCTACTTTGTCTGGGGTTGAGATATCACATTCAATGCTTGACGACGTTACAATCTGGCCACAAAAATCGACTAAAACCACCTGTACCCTGTTTAACTCCATAGCTAAACCGATAGAGTATCCACCACGGGGATTGGCTTCTAGTGGAACGACCGGTTGACCGCGCGGCGTTGGAATTCGCTTTCCTTCAATAAGAAACCCATCGGCAACCAACTCCTTACTAATTTTTGTCACTGCACTGGCGGTCAGTCCGGTTATCTGACTTAACTGTACCCTAGATAGAGATTTGTGCTTTTTCACAAAGGAAATCAGCTTCTTATGGTTCGTGTTTAATCTGGTATCCATGGTCGCTATATCATCATTTAATATCCCATTATATTGCTTCAAACCCCTATCCCAGTCAAACCCACACACTTAAATTGATTTTGTTAACTTAAAAAGTTATTCATTTTCAATGCCTTAAGAACAATATAAAAAAATAAATGTTTCTTAAATAATTATGAAATATTAAGTTGATTAAATAAACTTAATCGAGCAGCAAAGCTGCAATTTTATATTGTAATGAGATCAGAGGGAAACATGGTTACAAAAACGACGTTATCCAGTTTGGTGCTATTAGCATGCTCAACAGCGGTACAGGCATCAGATAAAACGGAAATTGAATTTTGGCATGCTTTAGGTGGAAAAAACTCTGAAGCCGTAGAACATTTGTGCTCGACATTTAATGAACAATCAAGCACCGCCCAGATAGACTGTATTTTCCAAGGAGATTACCAAACGGCGATGCAAAAAGCCGTAGCGTCTGTGCGATCAAAAACACACCCAGTCCTGATGCAGTTCAACGATGTTGGTACTACTGATGTCATGATGTCAGGAATCTTCAATCCTGTTGAAGAAACCATTTCTGATGCCGATTGGGCTTCATATATCAGTGGAGCTAGAGGGTATTACGAATCTTCGGAAGGGAAAATGATGTCCCAGCCATGGAACAGCTCAACCCTAGTTATGTACGCTAACAAAAAGGCGCTTGCGGACATTGGTATAAAGGAAGTTCCAACAACCTATGAAACCATACTTCCTGTTCTGCAAAAGCTTAAGGACAATGGTCATCAGTGCCCTATGGTTACTGATGGCGGTTCATGGCGAATTCTTGAACAGGTTGCTGCGCGCCATGGTGTCGAAATTGCCAGTAATGCTAACGGTTTTGAAGGCTTAGATGGCGAATACATGGTCAATCAAGGTTTGATAGCTAAGCACTTGAACAACCTTAAAGAGTGGAACCAGCAGGGCTTGCTTAAACTAACAGCAGAGACGGTTTCAGGTAACCAGACAGCAGCAATGGCTTCTGGTGAATGTGCTTTGATGGAAAGCTCGCTATCAGCTTACGGTGCATCAAAGTCGACGTTAGGGGATGATCTTGAGCTATCTCTAGCGCCAATGTATGAGGGCCACAAACGCCACAATACTTTCGTCGGTGGCGGTTCAGTTTGGTTGCTAAAAGGACATGACGCTAAGAAAGATAAGGCTGCTATTGAGTTTTTAAACTTCCTTCGTCAACCAGAGCAACAACTGACATTCACTTCCATGACAGGCTACCTACCTGTAACGAGTGATGGTTACGAATTCATTAAGCAAGCTGGTGTCCTAGACAAAGCTGAGTTTGGTTCTATTGCACCTGGCTTTGAGTCACTGGCTCAAGAGAATAACGCCGCATCGAAGGGCATTCGTCTTGGGTTCTACAGCCAATTCCGTAGCATTTTCGAGGAAGAAACTCAGAAAGCGTTTGCTGACCAAATCTCAATGCAACAAGCGTTGGACAATACAAAAGTTCGCGGTGACCTGCTACTGCGACGCTTTGAAAGAACGTATCTGTTATAAGGGAGAGAGGGCGACATGTTCGCCCCTACATAAGACTGCATGACTTCTGTTTATAACAAAAAGTGGCTAGCGATGTTTCTCGCTGGTCCTCAGGTTATCGTCCTAGCGTTGTTTTTCTATCTACCAATAATGAAGTCCATCGAATGGTCGACAACTTTACAACATCCATTTGGTGGTCCTTCTAAATGGGTAGGTATTGAAAACTATATTATTACCCTAACAGACGCTGAATTTTATCGCAGTTTAATGCTAACGATGAAGTTCATGTTCTTTGGATCAACACTATCAGTAATCGTACCCTTGATATTAGCACTGGCGGTGCATCGACAGGTTCGTATGTCTGGTATTGCGAGGAACTTACTCGTTTGGCCTAAGGCTGTTGCGGGTGCTTCAATAGGTGTCGTATTTGCTTTTATTTTCAACCCATTTGTTGGCGTGTTCTCTTTTGTAAATAGCATTGAGCCTAACCTATGGAACCCTGGCCTCAATGGTAATGATGCTTTTTGGACCATAGTGATTGCCCATGTATGGGGAGGAATTCCATTTAATTTCATTATCTTCTTAGGCGGATTAAATGCTATTCCACATAGCTTGAATCAAGCTGCTGCGATAGATGGAGCATCGGGACTTAGGAGAATCTGGGATATTTATATTCCACTATTAACGCCACAATTATTTCTAAGCTTTGTACTTGAAGTAACAGATTCAGTGGTATCTGCCTTTGCGCTTGTGGCCAGTATGACTCAAGGGGGACCAGGAGGATCAACTAAGTTCTTGGTTTATAAAATATATGAAGATGGCTTTTTAGGGCTTGATTTATCTGGAGCATCAACACAAACCGTTATTCTAACTGTATTTGTTTTGTTGGTTGCATTCTGTCAGTTCTTATTTCTTGAAAAGAAAGTGAAGTACGCTAGATAGCTATGATTGAAAATAACAAAAAATTAGACCGTGTAGCGGTAGCTATTATTGGTATCGGGTTAGTATTTATTTTAGTCCCTATCTATTTAATGGTTGTTACCGCAACACAATCATATGATGATTTTATTCGTAACGGCATAAGTTATGTTCCCGGTGGACATTTTATATCGAATATTAAGATGGTAATTAGTGAAACTATCTTACTTAAACAGTTACTAAACAGCATTATAGTGGCAACACTGTCTGCGACAGGAAAAACCTTTTTTGCTTTTTTATCAGCATTTGTCATTGTTTATTTTAGAATTCGTTATGGAACATTGTTGTTCTTCTTTATTCTTCTTTCCACTATGGTGCCGATGGATTTAAGAGTGGTCGCGAGCTATGAAATTGCCTCAAATGTATTGTCGCCATTTAACTATTTAATGGGACTACTTGGAATTAATAGTTTAATAAGCTTTGCGTTTGGAAAAGAAGTATACCTAGAGTGGAGTTTACTAGATTCTTATTTAGGGATGGCGGCACCTATATTAGCGTCTGGAACGGGAACTTTTTTATTCAGACAGTTTTTCAAAACAGTTCCCAAATCATTAGTTGATGCCGCAACAATGGATGGTGCTGGGCCATTGCGATTTATGTATGACATTCTTTTGCCATTGTCAAAATCTACCGTCATCTCTCTTTATGTATTGATGTTCATGGGAGGTTGGAATCAATATTTATGGCCATTAATCGTTAGCTCAAAACCTGAAATGCAAACATCTTTAATAGGTTTAGTTAATATGACTATCGTCACTGATGGTGCGATACCTAATTACCCTATGGTTATGTCAGGTGCAGTTTTGGTTAATATAATTCCTGTTTTGTTAATTGCCATAATGCAGAAGTATATTGTCCAAGGTTTAACTCTTTCGGAAAAATAAAATGTCAATAGAACTAAATCACCATAATGGTGAAAACATCATTCTAAAAAATATCAGCAAAAGTTACGATAGCAGTGATGTTATTGATGATCTAAATATTACATTCGAGTCAGGTGAATTTAATGTCATTTTAGGTCCTTCTGGATGCGGTAAATCAACAACCATGAATATGATAGCCGGACTTGAAGAAGTCACGTCTGGCGAGATATTTATCGGCGAAACCGATGTTACCCAACTAGAGCCCAAAGATCGCGGTTGTGCCATGGTATTTCAAAACTATGCACTCTACCCACACATGACCGTGTTCAACAATATTGCCTATTCGTTGAAAATTCGTCGCATACCGAAAACCGAGATTAAACAGCGTGTTGAAGCAGTAGCCAAAATTGTATCTTTGACCGACTACTTAGACCGACTTCCCTCTGAACTTTCAGGAGGTCAGCGACAGCGAGTAGCAATAGGTCGTGCAATTGTCCGAGAACCAAAAGTCATGTTGTTTGATGAGCCACTATCGAATCTAGACGCAAAGCTTCGTCAAGAAATGCGAATGGAATTGACAATGCTGCACAAGCGGCTTGGTGCTACCTCTATTTTTGTCACCCATGATCAAGTAGAGGCCATGACACTCGCTGACAAGATCTTAATTCTAAACAAAGGAAAAGTTGAACAATTCGATACGCCAAAGAATATCTATCAAAAACCAGCTTCGACCTTTGTCGCTGACTTTATTGGATCACCAGCAATGAACCTATTTCCCGTCAATAAAGTAAATGATAGTTACTTTGACAGTGCTGGAAATAAAATTCTAGGAAGAGCGAATATCGATAATGCGGTATTGGGTGTTAGACCAGAAGACATCAAAGTTGATTCTGAAGGAAAAATTAAAGGTACACTTAAATACATTGAAGATATGGGAGCTTATCAGGTACTTACTTTAGATGTTGGACAAAATAAAGATTTTTGTATTAATACAACGCTTGGGTTAGATATTAATATAGGCGACATTGTAAGCTTTGATATTCTAGAAGAAAACTGTCACTTATTTCATCCACAAACAGGCCGGAGGATAAGTGCATAATATTCAAGATTATATTGATGATGTATTTAAAATTATAAAAAATTGTTCAAGAGAAATAATATTACAAGGCCTCAGCACAACATCTGACATTGAGATAAATCAGAAAACCTCAGCAAGTGATATCGCAACGAAAGACGATAGGGAAATAGAACGAAAATTAAGAGAGGCACTTTACAGAGTCTTTCCAACGGCAGTTATTATTGGAGAAGAGAGTGTACATGATAAACCAGAACTGCTTAAGAAAGCGGAAGACTCCAGTTTAGCTATTATTATTGACCCAATAGATGGTACTTGGCATTACGCCCATGGTAGCAATCTTGTTGGGGTCATGCTTTCTATTTTACAAAACGGAGAATGTATTTTAGGTGTTATTTATGACCCTCTTAATGATGAATTTATCTATGGCGTTAAAGGCGAAGGTGCTTACGTTATAACAAAAAACAATATAACCCATCGCGTCGCTATTACTAATAGCCTGCCTAATATAGGTTTATGTTCTCCTTTTCACTTTAAAGACATTAATACGAGAACTAGCATTTCAAAATGGATGAATAATTTTGACAGAGTGTTCTCGCTATCGTGTTCAAGTTTTGAATATAAAATGATTCTAAATGGAGGTGCAAGTTTTTATTTAACTCATGAGTCCCCTAAACCCTGGGATCACTTAGCAGGCGTACTAATTATTAATGAGGCCGGTGGTTATGCTGCCAAAATAGATAACACAGAATATAAATTATCTGACAGGGAAAACAATTTACTGGTCTGTTCTTCAAAAATTCATTGGCAAAAAATAGTAAGTAAACTTCCTATATAACTTTTAAGGACAAAAATGAAATTTTTAAATGTAATGGGGGTCACATTGATCTCTGCGAGTTGTTTGATGGGTGCAGTTAACGCACAGGATATTTCGCGTGACGATATTATGATGATGTCTCACCGAGCAGACTGGCGTGCATTTCCAGAAAACTCCCTACCTGCTATTCAATCTGCTTTGAATAAAAAGGTTGAGATTATTGAAGTTGATATTCGAATGACTTCTGATGGTGTGATTGTCTTATCTCATGACACTACTGTGAATCGAACAACCAATGGTAGTGGTTCAATTTCATCCATGACTTACGATGATATATTGAAATTACGTCTTCGCGAATATTGGGGAGGCGAAGCGGCTGTTACTGATTACCACATGCCTACGCTTAAAGAAGCTTTAGAGTTGATTGACGGCCAAGCCATGATTTTCCTTGATAAGGGATGGGCACTGCGTGAAGAAGCTTATGAATTAATTAAATCTATGGATATGCTTGACCACGTTATTTTCGATACGAGTGCAGGACCTGATGCTGTTGCAGAGTTCGGAAAAAAAGATAGCCGTATTCAACAACTATATAGAATCAATGCGAGTAAAGCTGGTGATATTCAACACTTTGAAGATTTAAACTATGTCCCATATACGTATTCGCTTAATTATAATAATTACCTTGAATCGCATATTCAGCCAGAAACATTAGATCGTATTCAGTCTAATGGGACCAAGGTTATGTACAATACGCTTTGGTATGGTCAGACACCAGATGCGACCGATGAAGTGAGTCACTTTGACCCTGATGCGGGTTGGGGACGTTTAATCCGCCATATGCGCGCTGACATCATCCAAACTGACAATATTGATGAAATGACTTACTGGCTTGAAAACAAGTCTCTGCCTCACCTTGATAATAATTCAGTGATTGTGATGGCCGATGAGTTTGGTATGGAGGGGTTTGGTGAATCTTATTTTGATTCGGTAGCTACTCCTTCTAACGGTCCAACACGCCCTGCGGACGCTATTGAGTTCTGTGACAAGAACGGCACACTTCTGATGTGTAATATTCGTAATGACGAATGGGTAAAATACGAAATAGTGATCCCTCAGGCTGGCTACTACGATGTCTCTGCGCGAGTTTCATCAAGACAGCAAAATGCAGGATCGTTTTTCCTCGAATTTGATGATGCTAACATCATGCACCACGAAGTGATGAATACCAGTTCTCATGGTCTAATGATGCATGATAGTGTCGGGGAAGTGTATCTCGACGCTGGTAAGCAAGAATTTACATTCCGAGTAGATAACAGCGCTCCTAACAATAACTTTAATATTCACTATTTCATGTTTGAGCCTCGCGACATGTCACTGCCAACAGCGAGCTGTGAATATTCTATCTCTAGTGAGTGGGACAATGGTTTTATTGCTAACGTACGCATTCAAAATCTTGGAAACGAAACTATCTACGGTTGGGAAGTGAACTGGAACTACACAGACAATGCCAAAGCGGATAGCGTGTGGAATGCTAGCTTAAGCGGGAACAATCCTTATACCGCGAAAGACGTAGAGTGGAACGCGCTTATTCGCCCAGGGCAAACGATTGAATTTGGTATTCAAGGTAAAAAGCCTATGGGTACAGCCCACCAAATCCCACATTTTACCGGTGGTATATGTGAGTGAGTTTGACCTAAAACTAAGCTAGGCAAATTTAAAAAATACAATGAAAAGAAATAAAACCAGTAAGGTCATCCTTACTGGTTTTATGGTTGCACATTTTATAAGGCTCGACTCTAGCCTTTCACATAAAGCTAATGGGAATACCTTGAGGCACTAAAAATGAAATATAAGTTTTCGCTCCCCCTCAATGCATTTCATGGTTACACCTCCAAAGGTTGATTGAATGATAACCACAATGGCGTATAATTCGCTTTTTTAAAATTAGAGAAGAGGAATTAACACTAGTGTCGATAACGCCGCCTTAAACGCTCAATCCCCCCTTTAGCTCTCACTGCTAACTGAAGCACAATACTTACCCTTAGTATCTTGCTCACTCTTTGCGCTGGTTAATTATCCGCCTATCTTAGGCTGTTTTTTCGCGCCAAAGTTTTATCAAAGAAGCACTCATCCGTACCCAAAATCTATTTCTGGTGCGTTTTGTTGTGTCCAAATTGAGAATTCAATGTACCAAAATATCAAACTTGATTGGATGTCGAACATCCGCGGAGACCTACTTGCAGGTCTCGTTGTTGCACTTGCTTTAATTCCTGAAGCCATAGCCTTTTCTATCATCGCTGGCGTTGACCCTAAAGTTGGGCTGTACGCCTCTTTCAGTATTTCTGTTGTTATTGCTTTCACCGGAGGGCGTTCGGGGATGATTTCAGCGGCTACTGGTGCCATGGCCTTGTTAATGGTTACCTTAGTAAAAGAACATGGCCTGGAATATTTACTGGCAGTGACTGTACTGACTGGCATTCTGCAAATCCTCGCTGGTTACCTAAAACTAGGAAGCCTTATGCGCTTTGTCTCACGTTCTGTCGTAACTGGCTTTGTAAATGCTCTCGCTATCTTAATTTTTCTTGCTCAACTGCCTGAACTCACCGACGTAACTTGGCATGTGTATGCGATGACCGCTGGCGGTCTATGTATTATTTACCTGTTCCCTTACCTTCCTGTTATTGGCAAGTTAATCCCTTCACCTTTGGTGTGTATCATCCTCCTCACTGCGATCGCAATGTGGTTTGATATTGATATTCGTACCGTAGGCGATATGGGGAACCTACCTGACACACTACCTATCTTCCTATGGCCAGATGTACCTCTCAACTTAGAAACCTTGTTTATCATTTTCCCCTATGCAATTGGACTTTCTGTAGTCGGTCTATTGGAATCAATGATGACGGCGACGATTGTTGACGACCTTACCGACACTAGCAGCGACAAAAACCGAGAATGCAAAGGTCAAGGCATTGCAAACATCTTTACTGGCTTCTTAGGTGGTATGGCTGGTTGTGCCATGATCGGGCAATCAATGATCAATATTAAATCGGGTGGTCGCGGTCGATTGTCGACACTATCGGCCGGTGTATTCTTACTAATTATGGTCGTTTTTCTTGGCCCTTGGCTAAAGCAGATCCCAATGGCAGCATTGGTTGCAGTTATGATAATGGTGGCGATTGGGACCTTCTCTTGGGGCTCTATTCGCGACCTAAAGAAACACCCTTTATCAACAAATATTGTGATGCTTGCTACTGTCATTATTGTTGTAGCTACCCACAACTTAGCCATTGGCGTACTTGTTGGTGTGTTGCTTGCCTCATTGTTCTTCGCTAACAAGATCAGTCGAATGATGGTAATCAAAAATGACAGCATGGTACAGAACAGCCGTAGATACACCGTTATAGGACAGGTCTTTTTCGTTTCATCAGATAAGTTTATTGAGTCATTTGATTTTAAAGAAGTGATTGAGTCCGTAACGATAGATTTATCATCGGCACACTTTTGGGACGTCACATCAGTTTCAGCATTAGATAAAGTTGTCGTTAAGTTTCGCCGTGAAGGGACACATGTTGACTTGATTGGAATGAACCAAGCCACGCGTACCATTGTGGATAAATTTGGTGTACACGATAAACCCGAAGAAGTTGAAAAGCTATTGGCTGGACATTAAGGAAAACACATGAAAAACATAATCGCTTGTATTGATGGCTCTAACTCAACAACTTCCACCTGTGAAGCCAGTGCTTGGGTTGCGAACAAAGTAGATGCTCCGTTGGTTCTATTCCATGCTCTAGATCATTCAACTCAACCCGTAGTGAGTGATTTTTCTGGCCAAATAGGTTTGGGGAGCCAAGAAGAGTTACTTGAAGAACTAGCTGAATTGGATGAAGCTCGCAGTAAAATCATGCTAAAGCACGGTAGTGAGTTACTAAAAGAAGCTCAAAAATGGGCATTAAGCCAAGGTGTAAAAGACGTGAGTAAATTGCAGCGTCACGGCAGTTTATTAGATGGACTATTGGAACTTCAAGATAAGTTACGCGTTTTGGTTATCGGAAGATCTGGAGATGATCACTCTGTCGGCTCACAACTTGAAACCGTGATTCGTTCTATTAAGACCCATATACTCGTTGTATGTGAAAACTTTAGGCTTCCAGACTCATACATGATTGCGTTTGATGGCAGTGCCATTAGCGAGAAATTGATCGACAAAGCAATTCAAACACCTTTGCTAAAAGGATTAGATTGTCATTTGGTGATGATCGATGATGGCGGAAATCACAACGTGGCATTTGAGAAAGCAAGAATCCAGTTCGAAGAATCCGGTGTCAAAGTAACAGCTGCGATACTAACGGGGATGGTCGACAAGGCACTTATCGATTACCAACAACAGCACGGAGTTAGTATGATGGTGATGGGGGCGTATGGGCACTCACAATTAAGACAATTCTTTGTGGGGAGTAATACCACTAAAGTTCTGTCTAGCACTCACGTTCCTCTGTTATTAATTCGGTAGATCTTTTTAATAGGCAACCAACTTACTAACGAAATTCAAGTGAAATATCTAAGCGATAAACTCCTTTTTTGCTTTAAGGTTTAGCGCTTTTACTCTTTACAAAAATTAAGCTCCGCAACTAGCGCACGTCTAAACAAGTGCTAGTTGCTTGTAGCTCAGTGTTGCAATACTCATGGTCTTCATTCTTTAGGTCATTTAACAAGGTCGCTCATATAAATATGTTCAGAAGAACTGTTCCATAATGAGCAAACACTACCATCATGATTTTACATATCACTTCGGCAACAACCACGCCAAAAAGTCATCAATAGCGGCGCTCTGTGCTTCTGCGGGTCTCAATAGGTAGTAGCTTTGTCCTGAAGTTACATACTCAGAGTAAGGTTGCATCAATCGATTTAACTTTAAGTCTTCTTCTGCGAGGGTGATATCCCCGATCGCAATACCAAACCCCTGTTGGGCAGCATTCATCGCTTGGTCAAGGGTTGAGAATGTCTGGTTCCGTCTGCCTTTTTTTGCATTGCTACCCGATTTGTCTAACCACAAGTTCCAATCACTTTGCATTGGATTAGCGTGTAGCCAAGTAAATCTTGCAAGGTCTTTATCGTTCCAATGCTCATTCTCACCAATGACCTGTTTCCATAACTCTGGTGAACAGATTGGAGTGAGTTGTTCTTCAAAAAGTATATATTCACTCACCGATAACGAACGCGGAGGCCTGCCGTAGACGATGACCAGATCAAACGATTCAAAATTAGGAAGCAGTTGATGTTTGATGCTTGAAGTGAGTTCGACTTCTATATCAGGATTTTCTTGCTGAAAGGACATCAACCTTGGTAACAACCAAGAGGTTACGCAACTTGGCGCGTTAAGTTTGATCTTATTGGAACGATCGGCCACATCAATAACCGCCTTTCTTAGGCGTACTAATATGTCTTCGGCCATAGGAATAAGTTTGCTTCCTTCAGGTGTTAGTGCCAGTCCCCTCGCTTGTCGGTAGAACAGCGCCACTCCCACTAACTCCTCCAATGACTGTATCTGACGACTGATCGCCCCCTGAGTCATATTCATAGCTTGAGCCGCATGAGTAAAATTAAGATGCTCTGCTGTAGACAGAAACGCTTGTAGGTTCTTAGTTGAAGGTAATCGAGTGTTCATTTAACGCACCATCCATGAGTTATTTGCATGGCTAGTATGTATTTATTTCGATTCTTACTCAAAACATTTTTGATTAGATTAATCACATGGATAGTCAAATAATAAATCATTAAGCAATTAAAGTGATTTAGAATTCAAATCGAGATAGTACTAATGACGTCACTGGCTTCAAAATTAGCGCCTGAGAGTATAAAAAAATTAATACCATATCAATCAGCGCGCCGTATTGGCGGATCGGGTCGCCTTTGGCTTAATGCTAACGAATTGGAACAAGGGGTTCATTACAGTGAACATGCCTCTGATTACAATCGATACCCTGACTTTTTGCCTCATGACATCGCTCAAGCTTATCAAGAGTATTGCCAAACCGAGATGCCTGCAGTGGCTGTTCGTGGTGCAGACGAAGCAATTGATCTTCTGATCCGAACCTTTTGTCAGCCTGGCAAAGATAAGATATTAATCAGCTCCCCGACGTACGCCATGTATGAATTTTGTGCCGACGCACTGGCCATTGAGACTATTGATATTCCGCTAAAAGGGGAAGCTTTTAATCTTGATGTTGAAGCGATTATCAAACAGGCACCTCTAGCGAAAATTGTGTTCTTGTGTTCGCCAAACAACCCAACAGGAAACCTGCTTTCTCGCGATGACATCATTCGTGTTCTGGAGGGTACTCAGGAAGAAGCCATTGTTGTCGTTGATGAAGCCTATATAGAATTCGAACTAGCTGAAACCGTTACCAACCTGATTGAACAATACCCTAACTTGGTTGTTATCCGCACTCTATCTAAGGCATTTGGTTTGGCGGCAGTACGTTGTGGATTTATTCTTGCTACAGAAGAAGTCATGGAATACGTGATGAAGCTTATCCCTCCGTACCCAATGCCTGATTGCTCGGCCAAGATAGTACTAGATGCTCTGTCTACAAAAGGGATTGATATTGCAATGAGCAATACGCACAGCATTATTCAAACTCGGCAACGTTTTATTGACGCTATACAAAATTTAGAATGGATAGAACACATTTATCCATCATCTACTAACTTCGTGCTTATTCGCACACATCAAGATGCAGACCTCTTTAACTTTTTGAAGGAACAGGGAGTCGTTACTCGTAACCAATCTCATGAACCTGCATTGAAGAACTGTGTCAGAATCACGATAGGTTCACCAGAATCGATGCAAGAAGTCGCTGAACTTATCAATCAATACTCATTTTCATCGCTCTAAAAGGGAATTAAGAATGAAAAAACTCCTACTTGCACTTACTTTCGTTGCTTCACTTGGATCAGTTACAGCAATGGCAAAAGAGGTGCGCTTAGCATCAGACTTTACTTACCCACCTTTTAACTACAAAAATGCCGAAGGCACACCTGTTGGGTTTGATATTGAGATTGCAGATGCATTGTGTGCGCAAGCTGAGCTTGAATGTACTTGGGTTTCACAAGGCTGGGATTCGTTAATTCCAAGTCTATTGGCACGTAAGTCAGACGTTATCATGGCATCGATGCGTATCACTGAAGAACGTAAAAAACGCATCCTATTTACCGATAAGTATTACCAAACTCCTGCTCGATTTGTTGCTAACTCTGACAGCAATTTCACTATTGATGAAGAGGGGTTGAAAGGAAAAGTGATTGGTGTTCAGCAAGGCACCATTCATGACCGTTACGTAACTGATAAGTTTGGCAAAATTGCCGATATCAAGCGTTATGGTGGTCAAGATGAAGTGTATATCGATATGCAAAATGGTCGTTTGGATGCCACATTTGGTAACTCAGATCAGCTAGCTCTGGCTTTCTTGGACAAAGAAATTGGACAAGGGTTTGAGTTTAAGGGGGAAGCTGTCACTGATAAAGCTTATATCGGCGAAGGCACTGCGCTAGCACTACGCCAGCAAGACAAGGAATTGGCAGAGAAGTTTAACAAAGCAATTGCCGAGATCCGAGCCAATGGTACTTACGACAAGATTGCAGCCAAATACTTTAGTTTTGATATCTATGGTGAAGAACTGGCGCAATAAAAATTTATCGCTTGAGAGTAGCGGCATTTTAAACGAGTCGAAGATAGTAAGGGATCAGTCTAGCTGATCCCTTTCCGATGCTACTTTTTAAAAATAAGTTGTCCTCTAATTTTCTTCGTATCAGAGCTCAATAGTTCCATTGAAGTGTTATTCATAATAATTACCTCACACCAATTAATTCAGTTATTAAACCGTGTTGTAATTACTAGGTGAATCTAAGCGCGATTAACTAGTTGCGTATGCGGGAACCAGTGACTCCAAATCATCCAAGGCATTCCAGAATATAGGTTCACTCGATCCAACTTCCCCAAGTCATATTCACCATATGGGTTAACATCAATGGTTTCCCAATCTTGGTTATCGTCGACGTAATAAGCCGCTACAGTGTCAAATTCTTCATAGTTCACAAATAAGACTTTCTGACCCGATAACTCCACTACAAACTGATTGTTATCGGTAAAGTCATCTGCTGTAACCGCTAAAGATTCTCCCCCAACATGTACACCCCAAACCTGTTCTTCATTAGTTACTCTATCGTCGTCCAAGTTCAGTGTAGGGAACATTGGTTCACCCTGATAATGAGGCTCCATTGCGGTATCAAAGAGCTTTAACGTTAGGTTGTCGTACAAAAACGGTTCATAGTTAAATACTTGCCCTTGTGGGTATAATTCTTTGAACGATTTCCACGGCATACGCTGCACTGGATATTGTTCTAACTCCGTTTGACTGTATTCAGCTGTCGCGGTCACTTGCTGGATCAACTCACCGCTATTGCGGTCAGTAAAAATCAAATTGTTATTCACCTGCGCAATAATTTTGAAATTGGTGTCTTCACCATTCATTTTTGGATTGAACGCCAACGGTAGATTACTTAAAGCGCAATACGTCATTACCGTATCTTGTCCACCCACCTTGTCTCCAGCAATATGCGGAAGTTGCATCCAGTCTCTAGGATAAGCGCGAGCATCACCATCGATCTCTAGTACAAATACATCATCACTAGGCTTTAAACGTAAATCAGCTTCGTGCACTGATATGAAATTTGCGTTGTGCTGTTGAGAGCGAAGCCAAAAATCAGGTGCAAACCAATTCATTAAAAAGGTGCAACCAAATACGGACACTACGTACAAAGACATCATCACTTTACTGAAGGTGCCACTTCGCACATTTAGCAGCACTGCAACCACGCCAATAGAAAGCATTGACACTGTTAACAATGTTTTGTGTTTAAACAATGTGAATACCCAATCACGAGGTATGTTGATCAGCTGCCCACCTTCTGTCAGAGCGACAGAACCAAGACAACCAATAACTAAACTAGCAGTGATTAAAATCAAAATTGTATGCTTCATATGCTCACCTCAACGTTGCTTAACATTTGAGCTAAGCTTACGGCGTAGGATGGACTACGCACAGGAATAGCAACTATCACTATTAGTGATTGGTATGAAGTTTGAAAAGATCAGCTCCTGAAGCTAAAACTGATAAGGAACCGGCCTAGAAGGCTCCAGAATAGGATAAAGTAAAGACGTTAACCATGTAATCTTGGCGCTTCGACGGGTTGATGCTTTAGTGACTAGCGCCATATCTAACTTTATCTTCGGCGTTTTTGACGGGTCAGAAACTCGATATCTCAATGTTTGATACTCATCCATGAGTTGCGTTACTAGCACATGATTATCAACCACAATAGTCGGCTCTAAACGTGGAGATAATTGCTGATAAAGATTTGAATAATCATTAAACCCAGGCACCAAATACTTAACGAACTCACCTTCTTCTTGACCAATAATATTACCAGTCCCTGAGTGCAAAAATTGCTCATGGAAGGCTTGGTTTCGGCCATTCATAGTAGTAACACCCACATCCACTAATTCATCTAAAATAAGCTGATCGCTTTGCTGATTCCATTGCAATAGCTCTATATGAGCTTTGGTGTGTTCTCTTATTGCTCTAATAATATCTCTGCCATAGACAATAATGTAAGGCTCCATCATATGTAGGGTAATCTTGTCGATATTTTCTGCAGAAAACACTGTTGGCTGTACTGCCTTAGCCAGTGAATCTAGTGAACTACGAACCCTAGGCTCGATCTCTAATGCGAACACTGTAGGGCTAAAACCACTTTCATCACGAATAAACAAAGGATCATTTAACTCATCCCTGAGTTGAGACAATATCTTGGAGACATAGGACTGAGAATACCCACTACGCTTAGCCGCTTCAGAAGTAGAGCGTGTCTCCATTAATAAAAGAAACATGTCTAACATTTTAATTTCCAGCATCGCATTCCTCGTCCATGTGCAAAGTCGTAAGCTAATCTCTTCATCATAGCAGTGATGGTTTCGAGCGACTGTAAGCCGACAAACTAGCGTCTGGAGAGCATATCATCACTGGTTCAATTTATACTGGTTGCGATCAGGCTTCAATCGTACACAGGTCACATAACATGCTGATAAAATTGTAAAAAACTAAAATACACTTCACTAAAAATCACAATCTAGCTGTTCAATTGAGCCTGACCAGATAAGCTAGTTGTAGATTATTTTTGAGAGCTCAACTATGCCAAATAAACACGATACTCTGCTAAATAAATATCTCGCGACACTCAATGATGCACAGCGACAAAGCATAGGCACGATCAACGCTGATCACTTCTGCGCCGATGAATTTAATGCCAACGAATGCGCCCAATTAGTCAACAAGGGAAAGAAACGAGCAACGTGCAGCTTAAAAATCGGCTATGACAAAGAGAACGTACCCCTTCCGAAGCAGAGTGATCTCACTATCGTATTGGATTGGTCCCAAAACCCTGTCTGTATTATCAAAACTCATAAAGTTGAAACCAAGCCCTTTAAGGAGATTGATGCAGAGTTTGCTGCATTGGAGGGAGAAGGTGACGGCAGTTTTGAATGGTGGCAGAAAGAACACACTCATTTTTTCTCAGAATATGCCAAAGAGATCAGTGTTAGTTTCAATGAAGATTCTGAAATAGTGCTAGAGTATTTTGAGAAGGTTTTTCCTATTGAATAGAGCATGTTGAATGAAACTACCCACCGACTTTGAGGAGCAATTTGAATCGTTCATCCGAAAAGAGATGAAAACAGACGCTGCACATGACTTAAGCCATGTACAACGAGTAGTAGCCACAGCGAAGGTTCTGGCTAAACAAGAAAAAGCCAACCTTTGGGTCGTATTACCTGCGGCTTATCTTCATGACTGCTTTTCTTATTCTAAAGATCATCCTGAACGACATCTTAGTTCGCAATTAGCGGCAGATAAAGCGGTGCAATTTCTAGCTTCTATTAAGTACCCAACTTATACCTACGAAGATATTTACCACGCAATAAGTGCTCATAGTTATAGTGCTGATATCCAACCTAAAAGCATAGAAGCCCAAGTCGTGCAAGATGCGGATAGGCTCGACTCTCTCGGCGCTATTGGCATTGCCCGCTGTATTCAAGTCAGCAATAGCTTTAACGCCGCACTTTACTCTCCAGAAGATCCATTCGCCGAAGAGCGAGCATTAGATGACAAAACCTATGCGGTTGACCACTTCTTCGAAAAACTGTTTAAGTTACCGGAGCTAATGAATACCAAATCAGCAGCCAAAGAAGCCAATAAGCGAGTAATCTTCATGCGCCAATATTTAAATCAATTACGACAAGAAATTGGATAAAACCCACACAAACCTGCAATAAAACTGTAAGCAAATGAAAATAATAGACAGTAAAAGTTAGAACCTCATCACGTAACTTGATAGCGTAACTGCATCGTATTTTTGTTGCATGGATGCCAAAACTAAGCGACTGAACTTCGAATCGCTTAAATTTTAGGGTGCTTAAGGGTTATTCCATGTTACTACTTATACTGTCAGTCTTTTGTTTACTGACTGTTGTGGTGTTTATTTTCAGGTTACTTCGACTGGCTAAACAACGCATCCACATTCCCGACGCTACACAAGATAAAAATGATTGGCCTAAGGTTTCAATTATTATCCCCGCGCGCAACGAAGCCGAAAACATCACTGGATCACTTGGAAGTATACTTGAACAAGACTATCCAACTGACAAACTAGAAGTCATTGTTATTGATGATTTTTCTGATGATGGTACTAAAGAGATTGCCGAAAATTTGATGGCTAATTCTGAATTTTCAGCTCAATGTATCCGCGGAAGAGCACTTCCAAAAGGCTGGTTAGGCAAAAGTAACGCCTGCATGTGGGGAGCGACGCACGCAACTGGTGACTACCTCTTTTTCATTGATGCCGATACACACTCTTCACCGCATATGATCAAGAGTGTTATCGACTTCACCAAGACTCGAGATATCGAGATGCTGTCATTTAACCCTCAGCAAGTGATGGTATCAAAAGGTGAAAAATCCCTACTACCTGGCATCTTCCTATCTACAGCTAACTCGATGGATTTTGTTGCTTCAAACGACCCAACCCAGCAAGAAGCTATTGCTAATGGCCAAGCTATGCTGTTTAAGGCAAAAAGCTACCGCGCGGTTAATGGGCATGAATTAGTCAAAAGCGATGTTTCCGAAGACTTGGCCTTTGCTAAGAAAATGAAGCAACGCGGCTTTCGGATTTTTTGGGCATTTGCAGATTCTCTAATGCGTACGCGCATGTACACCAGTACTACCGAAATTTGGCAAGGTTTTTCCAAGAATATGAATCGGATTGTCAAGGCAGAAACCCTGCCACAGGCGACTTGGTACTGGATAAAATGTCAATGGATTGCGTGGACAGCACCATTATTATTAGTGGCTTCTGTACTGCAATATCAGCAATCAGCATCAAATGAAAATGCGTTGATATTGGCTATTAATATCATCACCAACATCGTATTACTTGGCACTTATACAGGCTTAGTTCGAGAACTCTCGGTTCCTATTCGTCATGCTATTTTCGTTCCAATGGGCATCAGCATGAATGGTTTTCTCGCACTCAATGCTTGGCGGTTACAAAAGTTAAACCGTGTAGTTTGGAAAAATAGGAGCTTGCCACAATGATCACCAAGAACGTAATTGCACTGCTAGTTGCAACACTTTCCTTCAATGTTTTTGCTGAAACGACCCGTTGGAAAGAAGTAAAAAATAGCCACGGTATCACAGTCTACAATCGCAGTATCGAAGGCAGTAGCTTTAAGGCTTTTAGAGCTGAAATGACTATAGAGTCAGACTTAACAACGCTAATGGCGGTTTTTAACGATGTTGAGGTGGGCACGACTTGGGTCGAGAATGTTGATGAAATGCGTCTAGTGAAGGCAAACTCCAACATGGACAACGTGACCTACGCTATGACCAAAGCACCATGGCCTGTCGCCGATAGGGACTCTGTTGTTCATAACCACATTAGCCAAAACCCTGACACCTTAGCGGTGACAATAAAGCAAGAAGCAGTCCCAGATGAAGTGCCTCGCACTAAGAATAAAGTGCGTATTGAGACCTTGCATAGTACGTGGGTGTTTACACCTATCAGTGAAACGCAAACGCGAGTTACTTATCAAGTGTTCACCGAACCTGGTGGCAGTTTACCGGCATGGCTAGTCAATAAAGTGGCTATTTCCCAGCCTTATAAAACTTTCCAAGGCCTGCGTGAAATGTCGCAAAAGCCGTTCTATCAAAAGGTGAGCGTTGAAGGGATCAGAAACTTTCATACCTCTATCTAAACCCATTTACTTACTGTGACTGGTATAACAAAAAGCGCTGAACCAAACGGTTCAGCACTTTTTTAATGCGTTACTCTCACTAATTAGTGACAGCCTCTACTAAGGTCACATCACTACTCTTCCACTTCTTACTCTTGATTACACCAAGCTCATGTAATAGATGCTTCACCAAAATGGCATAGATAAACATCATAGGTAGTCCTGCCACAACGCATAGTGATTTGATGGTATTGATCCCACCACCCGCCAAAAAAACACTAAAGCTGATGACGGCAATTGCTCCTGCCCACAATAATTTTACCTTGTTATCAGGATCACCATTAAGCTCTAATCGATTGGTCGTCAGCATAGCGGTCGCGACGCTTGCACTGGACATAGTCGTTAGCATCAAAAAGAACTGGATGACCAAGAATATACCTAGAACAAACGAATGTGCAGGCAATGTTTCGATAAGAGAAACCACCGCATAGGTTAACCCTCCATCACTCATCCATTGCTGGACGGGGTAACCACCTAGCATCTGAGCCCATACTGCATAACCACCAAAGATTGAAATAAAGAAGGCGCAGCCAAGTGTTCCCATAGAGATAGTACACAGTATCACTTGGCGAATGGTGCGACCTCGCGATATGCGTGTGATGAACAAGCCCATCATGATGAGGTAGGCGTAGTACCAGAACCAATAGTATTGAGTCCAACTTTGAGGAAATCCACTTTGCTGAACCGGGTCGGTCCAAAGCGACATTCTAAAGAAATTATCTAACATCACCCCTATTGAGTCTGTGAAGTTATTCAGAACAAATTGTGTATTGGACGAGAACAACACAAACAGTGCGAACCCGATGGCCATCAAAACCGTATAATCTGATACCTTACTAATCCCTCGATTAAAGCCCACCAGCATCACGCACATTAATACCGCGACAAATAACAAGATAATGCCACCTTGCAAAAGTAACCCATTTTCAATGCCAAATAGCTCCGACGCTCCCGTACTCAGCAATGAGACGGTCAACGACAATGAACTGGCAAATGCGGCTAAGGTACCGAAGATAGCCAGCAAGTCTATCGTCTTCGCTACAATAGGATTAGTGCCCACCACGGATTCACACAGAGTCGACAACTTTAATGTACGTTGTTTCTTTACGTAAAATGCATAGGCAAATGGAATAGCAGGGAAACAATAAATCGCCCACCCGGTTATGCCCCAATGGAAAATAGAGTATGTCACCGCCCAAGCCGCAGCAGAGAAACTATTGGCCTCAGCAAACAGTGGAGGCGATTGCAGATAATACATAGGCTCGCCAATTCCCCAATAAATTAAGGAGGCGCCTACACCTGCAGTAAAAATCATGCCGCCATAGGTAAAGTTGCTATATTCAGGGTCCTCTTCGCCTAGTTTAATATCTCCGTACTTGGAAAAGGCAAGCCAAAACAGGAATGCTACCAGCGCCAAACTCGCAATTTGAACTAACCAACCAAACCAATTGGTGACAAAGGTCATGGCTCCGCCAGCCATAGCTTGTGACTGTGCCGGAAATAAAGACGAGACAAACAATAAAGCAATCACCATCACCACTGCTGGAATGGCTAACCCATAATTTAGATTTCTCACTTGCGGTCTCTCCATTCAGCTAAAGCTTGAATATGTGACGGGTGGATCCCGCAGCAACCCCCAATAATAGTGGCTCCAGCTTGATGCCATTGCTTTGCAAATTCGAGATAATCTTCAGGAGAAAGTTCACGCATAGATTGAATGGTGTCATTGGCTTCATGGGTTGCACCAATCGGCGTAAAACTATTAGCAAACACTCCAATCACAATATCAACGCCTTGAGCATCAATAATGGCTTTAGCTTCCGCTATTGCTTGCGCCATCACTTCAGGAATTGAACAGTTAAAAAAGAGACCATCGGCGCCTGATTCGCAGAGTTTCAGCGTAGCTTCTTTGACTGTTTCTCCAGAACGTATTCTTGGAATATCAGACTCATCATCTTGTAAGGTAAATGCGTAGTGACAAGGTTTATCAGTTTGGGATAGCACTTGGCTAATAGTTTCAAACTCTGCGATGCTGGCTACGGTTTCTGCTAACCATAGATCGACATACTCTTCTTGTGCCTCAAATAGCGTTTGAGTGATCTCTTTGACCTTTGTTTGTTCAAATAGATCAGGACGATAGCTACCTAACGCAGGAGGAATAGAACCTGCAATAGCAACGTTTTGCTTACTTATATTAACCGCTTCTCTTGCAAGCTCTGCTGCTGTCCGCGCGAGTTCTGCTCCTCGCTCTTGATACAAGGCTTCACCTAGATGAAATGGTACGCAGGCATAACTATTTACTGTGATTATCTGAGCACCTGCCTCAATAAAGCCGAGGTGAGCCTGCTCAACATGTTTAGGCGACTCTATAAGCGCCTGCGCGCTCCATTGCGGCTGAGAAAATGGAGCACCAATGCGTTTTAGTTCGCGCCCCATGCCTCCATCAAGAATGATTACATTTGCCATCTATATTGCTTCCATACAACTCTACTGGATAACTCACATTGAATACGAGTGAAGAGTCGATTGATAGTGAAAGCTGTTCATCAGCTATATGAAGAAATTTCAAGTTCATTAACTATAGCTCTGAGTCGTGAGCGTAGCCTGAATCAATTTAACAATAAGCAACTGGCTATTGAGATGCTTTTGTTATCGAATAGTTAGTAGTCTGGCTGCGAAAAGCCACAAATTATCCGCGGCCAGAAGGCGCGATGTTAAGCAATATCAGGAACTATTGTTTATTATCACTTCCAGTAAGTTTGGCCTTAATATCTGTGATAAACATAGGGCCAATTATTATTACACACGCCAGTAGCAATACTTCTTCGGCAATCAATAAATATGAAGTGTACAAATCACTTTGTTGCGGTTCTAGTCCCAATGTAGGTACTAGAATAATCAGCACCCACGCCAATACGTAGGCCGCCAGCAGAGCAATACATACTCGTATCTTTACTTTGTCCATTAGTTTAGCCCTAGTGACCAGTATGGGAGATTTCCATAATATTGAGAGAAGTAATCAACGAAAGCTCTCACCTTTGGTGCGACTAGGCGAGCGCTGGGGTAAACAACCCATATTGCTGCACCATCTATTAGAGGATAGCCTTGAAGCACCTGTACAAGTTCACCACGCTTAAGATTCTCATGCACAAGCCACGTAGCGCACTTAGCAATACCTAATCCATCTAGACATGCATCTCTCACCGCCTCACCATGATTGACTCGGATACTACCCGTTCCCTTAATATTGACCTGTCCTTTCGGTGTATCAAAAGTCCAAATCTTAAGACCAGATTGTCCGATGCACTGATGCTTACTTAATGACTCTGGGCTCTCAGGTAAGCCATACTTTTCAATGTACTCGGGTGAAGCACACATAATGCGTTCATCAACTGCGAGTTTCTTCGCTATCAAGCTAGAGTCTTGCAACTCTGCATCTCGAATTGCCACATCAAAACCACCATCTATAAGGTCAATCATAGAGTCGGTAAGTTGAATATCGACAGATAAGTCAGGGTTCTCTTTAAGAAACCCCTTCAAAGCGGGCATCAAGTGCATACGACCAAACGAAGCAGGAGCCGTAACTCGAAGCGTACCTTGTGGTCTTTCTGCTCCTTTACCTACTGATGCTAACGCTGCATCAACGCCTAACAGTAACTCTTCAGCATGAGGTAAAAAGGCTTCTCCTTCTTCTGTCAGAGACACCTTACGCGTAGTCCGGTGAATTAAACGAGCCCCCACACTCTCTTCCAAGCGATTAATGTGCATACTGGCAACGGGAGCAGACAGACCAAGTTCTTGACCTGCTTGACTAATATTATGAGTAGACGCTACTCGGACGAATAATTTGAGGTGCTCTATATTCACTTAGTTTGGCCTGCTTTGACTCAGCATCGGCTTCTAGATAAAGGTAAATATACGCTATATTTGAACACAAATAAGGCTCACTTAAAAAAGAGAGTCTTATTGAAGATAGTCTGAGCTTGCACGGAGGCTTAGATAACGCTGATCACAACCTTGCCAATCGCCTTACCAGAGGCTAGGTGTGCGTATACATCACTGGCTTGACTAAGATTGAACGTTCTAGGATCAACAACCGGAATCAGCGCACCGGTTTCTGCAATCTTAGCTAATTCAGCCAAGATCTGACGGTGCTCTTCACGCTTGAAGTTGTGAATCATTGATCTCTTTGTCACCACCATCAAAACCTTGTTCTTCAAGCATCTTTTCAAATTCGGTCATCTGAATTGCAGTCTTCAAAAGAAATACGTCGTGAACTATACCCATGTTCAATAGCGACGCTCGCCCATATTTCATTTTAACTCAGGTCTATACTGATATCGGTGACTGACATGGATTAGTCAATATGACCGTTTAGGGATAAGCTAATGAGCGAGCGTATTTACTCAATACAAACTATGACCCGCGCAGAGATAGACACTGCAGTTGAATGGGCTGCCAGTGAAGGCTGGAACCCCGGGTTGCATGATGCCGATTGCTACTACATTACTGACCCAGACGCTTTTCTAGTTGGGTATCTTGATGATGAACCCATCGCCGTTATCTCAGTGGTCAAATACGATGAGTCGTTCGGTTTTCTTGGTTTTTATATCGTCAAACCAGAATATCGCGGTCAAGGCTATGGAATACAGATCTGGGATGTGGGCATTAAGCGGTTATCGGGGCTGAATATTGGCCTTGATGGTGTGGTTGATCAGCAAGAGAACTATAAAAAATCTGGTTTCAGATTGGCTTATCAAAATATTCGTTACGAGGGATTGGGCGGCGGAAATGCTCCTCAAAACCCTGATATTATTGAGCTTTCATCGATTCCTTTCGATACTTTGAATGCCTATGACCAGCCTTTCTTTCCTACCGATAGGGCTGAATTTACTAAGGCATGGATAAGCCAGCCAGACAGCCACGCAATTGGGGTCATGGAAGAAGATAAACTTGCCGGATATGGCGTGATTAGGCAGTGTCGAAATGGCTACAAAATGGGTCCTCTGTTTGCCGACTCCCCTGATCTAGCAGAACAGCTTTTCTTAGCGCTTACAGCAAGGGTCACCGACTCTGATGCCATCTTTCTTGATACACCGGAGGTCAATCCGTCTGCGGTTGCATTGGCAGAGAAATACCAGATGACGAAATCCTTTGAAACGGCTCGTATGTATACTGATTCGTTTCCCGATTTACCTCTAGAGCGGACCTATGGCGTTACTTCCTTTGAGATTGGCTAGAGTCCACTAACTGCATCAGCCAGAAAACAAACTGACCAATTCAATCTAGGCTGAATCAAACTATAAGCTAAACTCATCTGTACTAAACGACACGGAGAACAAAAATGATTCATAAAGGACAAGCAATACCTGCGGCGACCCTAAGTGAACTCACTGATGCAGGCATGGTCAGTCACAGTACAGATGACCTATTTGCTAATAAGCGCGTGGTTCTGTTTGCTGTGCCAGGGGCATTCACCCCTACTTGTTCAGAGGCTCATCTACCTGGATACGTTGTTCATGCCGATCAAATCAAAGCGGCGGGTATTGATACCATTGCTTGTGTTGCTGTGAATGATGCCTTCGTAATGCACGCATGGGGGGAGGCACAAAATGCCAGCGAGATACTCATGCTTGGTGACGGGAATGCCAGCTTCACCAAAGCACTTGGACTTGAAATGGATACGGCCGACTTCGGTGGCATCCGCTCTCAGCGCTATGCCATGGTAGTAGACAATGGTGTAGTCACCCATCTAAATGTCGAGAAAGCCAGTGCGTTTGAAGTGAGTAACGCTGAAACCATACTCGACGCGTTAAAAGCCTAAATAAAGCGACCTCAAAAGCAGCCCATTTTCAGATAGTGGCTAGATGGCGCTGGTCATCGGCCACAATTAACTAGAGATGCTCAGCGTTATCGTTTAGGTGTTAACCATCATCAAATTCCGGTTAATGCGCCTCGCTGCCCTGTACACAGCTACCACAGAGATGGGGCAATGCGTACCGACGGTAACTTTGGATCGACCATCGGGTATGAGCCAAATCAACATCAAGAGTGGGCGCAACAGCCTGAGTTCTCAGAGCCACCACTAGAACTGCAAAGTGTTGCCACTCATTGGGATCATCGTGAAGACGACGATTATTTCACTCAAGCGGGCAACCTTTTCCGTATCATGCCAGAGGATGAAAAGCAGCGCTTGTTTGATAATACCGCTCGAGCTATGGACGGAGTTTCAATCCATATTAAGCACAAGCATATTGCCCATGCGCTACAGGCGGACACAGCTTACGGCGAGGGACTTGCAAAGGCTATGGAAATCAATATAGAAGACATCACCCAGTAGAGGAGCCAAATAATGCTTGAAGGTATCTATCAAATACTCTCCCTAGAAGAGCGCTATTTGATCTTGTGGTAATGAGCTTGAGCCAAGTGCTCTAGCAGAATACTCATCAAGCCCTGTCGCATTTATGCCACAGGGCTTTTAGTTTCTGATCTTAAGCTTGTCAGGTCTGGTATAAGCCTTTAATTTAAAAAGAATCTGAACCAGGGATATTACTCACATGGCTTCTGAACAAAGCAAAGTACCTACGCATCGCCTTTCTCGGTTTGGCAAATTTGCCTCCCTCGCGACTCGAGTGGGTGGCGCTATGGTCACCGAAGGCGCAAAACAGATAGCGCAGGGACAAAAGCCGAAGGCAAAAGACCTTCTCCTCACCCCAAGTAATATTAAAAGAATCGCCGACCAGTTAGCTCACCTTCGAGGTGCAGCCATGAAGGTTGGGCAATTAATGTCCATGGATGCAGGCGACCTCATTAGCCCTGAATTAGCTGACATTTTATCGAGACTTCGCTCTGACGCCTCTCCTATGCCCACCAAACAGTTAGCGACAGTCTTATCCCATGAATTAGGACAAGACTGGCAACACAACTTCATTGAATTTAACTTTAAGCCTATAGCCAGTGCTTCTATTGGGCAAGTGCACCAAGCCCATGCCGACGATGGAACCAAACTTGCGATAAAGGTCCAGTATCCCGGCATCAAGCAAAGTATCGATAGTGACGTGGATAATGTTGGGACCCTGCTCAACATCGTAGGATTAATTCCAAAGGGTGTGGATTATAAAGACCTGCTTGAAGAAGCTAAGAAACAACTGCATGCAGAAGCCGATTATCTTCTTGAAGCCGACCTTCTCAATCGCTATAAACTGTTATTAGAAGGCAGTCCCGACTTTGTTATTCCCGACGTGCTCGAGGACATTACCACTGACAATGTTCTCGCGATGACACATGTAGCAGGCAAACCGATAGAGTCACTAGAGCACGCCGATCAACATACCCGCGATAGAGTGATGACACTTTTACTGGATTTGCTGTTCAAAGAGATATTTTGCTTCAAGCTCGTACAAACAGACCCAAACTTCGCCAACTTCCTTTACGATGAGAAGGATCAGAAAGTCGTACTTCTAGATTTTGGTGCAACGCGCGCCTACAACGAGAACATTAGCGATGGTTATCGTCTCGCCTTTACCTCTCTCATCAATCATGATGACGAGGGATTGGACCAAGCCCTGACTCAAATAGGTTTTTTCAGCCAACAGATATTACCAGAGCAAAAGCAAGCCATCTTTAATCTGGTCAAACTCGCCTGTGAGCCACTCAAATTTAATGGCAAATATGACTTTGGTTCGAGCAACTTAGCGCAAAGACTTAGCCAAGCAGGCACAGTACTCAGTATGGAACAAGATTACTGGCATACACCGCCTGCGGATGCTCTTTTCTTGCACCGAAAAATTGGGGGATTATACCTTCTCGCGGCAAGACTCAACGCTAAAGTGGACGTGGCTGAGCTGTTCAAATCATACCGCTTAGATAGATAGCACTGTTCTAATACGCCTCAACCATAGCATCGGTCACCTGGTAAGCCACATCCCAAGCATCACCAAATTGATCTTGCTGGCTTACTAGCATACCGCTTACCACGACCGCGTCTCGCATGAGTAGATTAGGAACACCTTCAGGGTAATGCACATGTATCATTTGACTCGCAGGTGGCGGAGGAATGTGAATACATGCCCCGAAATAAGGAACAAGCAAAAACTCAGTCACCACATCCATATCCCACTCTAATGGAACAACAAACCCAGCAATAGACGCTCGCTTATTTACTATTTCAGGATTTACCATAGCGACATCATTACCAATAGATTGGGGCTGAATGAAAGGATCCAGCTCATCGTGCTCCTTGGCTCTTAATTTTTCTTGCTCCATGACACCAAGGAATATCTCTTTTTGCTCGGGTGCAAGTAGCTGCTCCCAGTTAGTTAACGTTGAAGCCCGCGATTGAAATGTATCTTCTTGGCTACACGCACTTAAAAAAAGACAGACCAGCCCAGTAATAAAATATTTGATCATAATTAGGTATACACAGGTGAAATAAAGGCCATTAGAGAGACTAATGGCCTATAGAAATGCTTAGGTGTTATTTAGATATTAGAGCGAATCTTCCGTCCATATCAACACGAGCCCAGAACGAATCTCCTGACTGACCAACAACCCACTGATTTTGACATCCCTTATCAACCAAATCAGATGGAAGCGAATTCAGGTATTCAGATTTGTAACTCTCCTCACTTATACAAGTTTCTTCCACCAAGGCTTTCCACTCATTACCAACTTTAGTTGCTAACTGAAGATTCGACGCCTTCTCACCTTTCGGTACTGAAATCTCAAAGGTATAGTTATCGCCACGAACGCTATTATCAAGAATCCAGCTACGGCTATCATCTAGGCGATAAGGCGATTTCTGTTTAAGTATTTCCGGATAACCATTGTCACTTAATGGACGCTTAGCAATCGCATTTAGGTTTTTATGGTCACCACCTGCTTCAATATCTTCTGCTGAAGTACCCGGCCAACCGGCTTCTCTGGTTATATCTTTCTCCGCACCGTACGCATTGATATAGGTTCCTGTTTGGCTTTGAATACCATTGATGATCAAAACATCTGATGCGGTAGCTTCTTCCTGATTAGCCCAGTTCAATGACACAAGCTTTTTCATATCATAGGTCGCTGGATACCAGTGCATACGGTTGTCTTGATTGATTGAGAAACGATGAGCGTGATTGAGATTTAGTCCACTGCGGCCATCGACTACAAAGTCTTCGCCAGAAGGGTTGCCAATAGCATCCTCTGATGCACTTCTAATCGTTGGTTTAACTATCATGTACTCCCACATACGAGCAATAGCGTCTGGATCAGACCAGCCCATCCACAAAGCACCATCTAAGGCTTGGTCAACTCGGTTAAATACATCATTTTGCCCATCAATAATACGCGCTCTGACACCTTGAGATGAGTAACAATTTACGGTGCGATATTTGCTGTCTACAGCGCTATAGTATTCCGTAGTAAATGGCACGCTACTTGGGTAAACAATCTTGTCACAACGGTTATTGGTTCGAGTGAATCGATCGAATAATTTCCAATCTGTACTTACTAATAAATCACTAGAATCGGTGAATGTGTCATAAAATGCCGAGTACTCAATTTCATTATCCGTCACATTAAACCACGACGCATTGACCATTAGGTCTCCAGTCGCTTCACTATCACGATCGAGCAGATCTTGAGTCCACTCAGGACGCTGGGATGGGTCAACTGTTTTTGGAGTGATATAACGCGTCTTGTACATCAGCATACTTTGCAGACGCTCAAACTCACCCACTCGATTGTAATACCCTTTCTCTGAAGCGTTGCCTGTTACGACATGCTGGAAAAAGCGATGGTTTGTTGATGGTTCGCCAGACTGCGTATCCATTCCAGCACCGTTATCCCATACAACAGAACGGCTGTATTGGTGATCGTGACCAGATACAAAAATGACGTCATTATCAGTAAACAATGAACGCCAACTCTCAAAATCCCTCGTCAACATGTCATTTTCACGTTGGTCATTCCATCGTGCTGTCACTCGCTCCATGGCCACACCACCACGATATGGACCCACGAACGGGCTATGTGTAGAAACAAACACATGGGAGATCTTGCTATCGCGTTGCTCAATCGCTTCTTCAGCCCATTCATAGGCATAAGGCATATCTTGGTCTGAGATCTGAACCATCAACACATTATTATGTTGATAGGCATAGGTTTGAAACTCTCTTCCCGGCATGTGGTTGATGTTGGCACGCGGAATAAATTCTTCCATAATCCTCTTCCACGTGTAGTTATCACCTGGCTTACGGTCATGATTCCCCATCAAAGGTAAGAAAGTAATCTGGTCTGTATATTGACTGGCAATCGCTTTCCACTGCTCATATTCATGTTCAGTATTGCTGTTAGTAAGATCCCCAACCGCAATAACAATATCGACGTCATTCTCACGATAGTAATCTAAGATACTTTCCATCTGATTAACTGCGACATTGTCGCCCCCACCTTGGGTATCAGTTAGGATGCCAATCTTCGTCGAGTATTGTAGTTCTGGGGTTTCATCCGGCGGTTGATTTGGAGATTGAGTGTCGTTCCCACTACCACTATTACAACCCACAAGAAGTGCGGCTGAGATGAGCGTCGCACAAAGCGTTTTTTGAAAAGCCATTGTTAATTCCTACATTCCTTTAGTAAATTTGAAAAGGAGCGTAGGCAAGGTTAATGATAAAAATATGACACCAATATTTCAAGAACATTAACTCACAAAAAGACACTAAGAGAATCATTTATATCTATATAAAACATAAAGTTAACGATAACAGACACTAAGGTTATGCGTAACAAAGTGTTAAGTTCACAAGAAAAAACTTACGGTACTCTTTCCAATTTCTGATTTTTATTTAAAGGAATTGAATATCCGATGTATATTAATTTGATAATTTATTGCTTGAATGAGCCGAACTAATGCCAAATATCGTATACATCGCCACTAGCCTTGATGGTTATATTGCAGATAAGAACAATCAAATTGATTGGCTTCACGACGTGCCAAATCCTGAAGGATCAGATTTTGGGTTTTCAGCGTTTATGGATCGTATTGACGCTTTAATAATGGGTCGGAATACTCTAGAAATCGTACTCAGTTTTGGCATTGATTGGCCGTATTCAAAGCCTGTTTTCGTGCTTAGTAACACACTGACAAAAGTACCGGAAGGACTCGAAGGCAAGGTGTTCTTGGTCAGTGGTGAGTTACCTGAGATTGTTCAATCACTGAATGAAAGAGGATTTGGAAAACTCTATATTGATGGTGGTAAAACAATACAAGGCTTCCTTCAGTGCGATCTTATTGATGAGCTTATCATTACAACCATCCCTGTCCTTCTTGGTGGTGGTATTCCCTTATTTAGCGAGTTATCCGCACCTTTAAAATTCAAACATCAAGGTTGCGAAAGACTAGCGGATCACATGGTAAAAAATACCTTCATTCGCACTCGATAACTTTCGTTTATTACAAAGATTTTACCGTATGAGGTAAGTCAAATAAGGTGCTAATCTGAGGGATATTTCGTTTATCTACCGTGTCAGAATTTTGCCGATTAAACCAAATCACCTTCAACCCTGCTTCGATTGCAGGGTTGATATCTTTATCTAGTGTATCTCCCATCATCAACATCGAATCAGGGCATACACCTAGTGCCTCTGCAATCGTGTAAAAGAACTTTGCGCTCCCTTTACCAATACCCATATTGGTTTTACAGAAGTAACCGGAGATGAACGGGGCTAAACCTGCTCTTTGAAAGGCTTTGTGAATGTCACTTTCAGTTGAATCTAAAGCATTGGTCGCCACGTATATTGGGTATTTTTTAGAAAGAGTTTGAAGTGCCTCGATGGCCCCCTCGACCGAATATACCTCTGGCCAGTCGCACATCTTCCCTTGTTGATTAGGCAAATCAACCATCAAGGTATCGCCCCAATCGAATAAGACGATGCTAATTGCTAACGGGGACTGAATTGAATGTCGATATATGTGGTCAGTATGAGATACACCACTTATTACATAAGCATCAGGGATGGTTTTAGTAAGAGAAAAACCCGACTTTTCAAGCACTCGCTCAGAGCCTAAATTGCCCTTGGTAACCGTGGCAGAAAACTGTTCAATGCCATGCGTCTGCTTTGCCCAATCAATCAAACATCCTAAAGACTCTGTCGCATAGCCTTTCCCATGAAACTGGGGCAATAGCATGTAACCTACTTCCGCAACCTCATCTTGCAAGAAAAATCCCGTAAGACCTATTTTATCTCCTGAAACACGATCAGTAATAACCAAACACAACCAATGACGAGAACCCTTATTCCAAGGTTGGATTCGCCCTTGAAACCTCAACTGAATATCTTTAAGGCTAGGTTGGTCAAAGCATAAAGCGATAACACGCTCATCCACATGCAAACTATAAAATAGTGCCCAATCATTTTCAGATAAAGGTGTCAGAGATAATCTCTGAGTGCAAAGTGCCATTGAAAGGTTCTCAAGTTCTCAATTCACCCTCATAGGATGAATTTTCTTATTCGATGCTTTAATAAATCATAATATTCATACAAAAGAAAACAGTTAAATAATTGAATTTAGGGGGTTCCTCGTTAACAATTCATGAATAGAATTAAATTCTGAATCGATTATCTCAGCAGGTTAAGAAAAATGATGAAGCTTTGGCTAGCACTAGGGGTGTCGATGGTTCTGATCGGGTGTACTTCGCCAGAAAAAAACCTGATGCCAGAAGCAAAAGACGTACAAGTTCGCACCAATAATTTACCATTAGAAAGACACTGTGAGTGGGTCGGTGAAGTCACCGGCAGTGAAGGGCATTGGTATTCGCATCTTTTCTATCCCAATGATGTACTTATACAAGGGGCAATAAATGAAATAAAAAATAATGCCTATCTCACTAAGGCAAATACGGTTGTGTTACTTAGCCCCCACTATTTCAAAACATCTGCGACCTTTATAGGAACAGCCTACAAGTGCCCACCACTAACATCTATAGATTAGTCTTCAGAGCTCGGTGAACCATCAATTAAGTAACGAGCGCCAGTGCCTAGAGCGGAGGCAGTGTCTTCAGGGTTAAATAGCTTGCAGCTTTTTAACGATAAGCATCCGCAACCAATACAGCCGTCCAGGTTATCTCTTAGTCGTTGCATCTCCAGTATCTTTTGATCCAAAGACGCAGCCCATTGCTTAGACATTCGAGCCCAGTCTTTTTTGGTCGGTTGCTTATGGTTAGGTAAGGTTTTCAGTGCAAGTTTAATCTCTTCTAAACTCACTCCTATTTGTTGCGCCGCTTTGATGACTGAAATGACGCGAATGGTACTGGCTGGATAACGTCTTTGATTGCCTTCCGTTCTGATACTTTCAATCAGCCCCTTGCTCTCATAAAATCGTAACGCTGATGTCGCTACCCCGCAGCGCTTAGCTGCCTCTCCAACCGTGAAGAAACGTGTATTTAAGACCATTGTCATCCCCACTGAACTTTAAGTTAACTTTAATTATCTACTTAAAAAGAATAGACCTTACAGTGAAACTACAAAGACTCGTTATCTTCATTTTCGTCATCTAAGGCCTTTGCAGCATCACGAACGGCCCACACACATAATCCCATCATGGTAAACGGGATAGCCGCAGCAACATATTCAACCCACCCCATCTTAGCTAATACAGGGGTAAGAATGACGTGCCCAAAAATAGACAAAAAGGCGACAACGAGCGTTGCTACAATGATTCTGATTTGGCTTTTGTGGTTCTTAGTCGTCATTTATCCATTCTCTTAACTAGTCCTTTTAATATGTGATGGCATTGTTCTTCGCTCATTTCAACTGGAACGGGATAATCGCCAAAGGCCTCATCAATAGCTTGCTTTGCAATTTGAGATATATCTGCGATTTTTAGCTCAGCTACAAAATTAGGAATACCCAATTGCGCAAGTAACTGTTCGACTTTCTCTATAAACGCCAAAGCATTTGCACTATCGGTATCACCGGTTGCGTAACCCGCAGTCGTAGCCAGTGATGCAATCGATTTGGGGTCTATCGCTACAATAAATCGCAATACTGATGGTAATACGATAGCGTTCGCACGGCCATGAGGAACATGATAGAAGGCACCCAATTGATGAGCTATGGCATGAACATAACCAATGTAGGTTCGAGTAAATGCAAGACCCGCTTCATAACTGGCCTGTGCCATTTCTTGACGCGCTTCTAAATGATTACCGTCCACCACCACAACCGGCAAGCATCTAAAAATTCTTTGAATTGCCGAAATAGAAAGCTGTTGCGAATAGTCGTTAGCGTAACCACTGATATAAGATTCTATTGCGTGCGTCAGCGCATCTGCTCCTGTTTCGGCAGTAATTTTAGGGGGTAGACCAACCATTAACTTGGGGTCTAATAATGCAACCTTAGGCACAATAAAAGGGTCTGTAATCGCCTGCTTCTTTCTTGCTTGGTGATCACTAATTACAGCAGCAACGGTACCTTCTGAGCCCGTTCCAGAAGTGGTCGGTACTGCAATAATCGGGTGAATAGGCCTATGAACCCTCATGAGACCGAGCAGTCGGGTCACATCCTTATTCGTTTTAGCACTCGCCGATATCGCTTTGGCGCAGTCCATTGGAGAGCCTCCGCCTACCGCTATAATTCCGTCACACCCTTTATCTATAAATAAGCGTACCCCATTCCTCACCTCATCAAAGCTGGGATCAGGTGTCACCTCATCATACAAAGTAAAAGGGTGATTGGTACCACGGAGAGAATCCAGTATCGGATCAATGACACCTAAATTTACCAACAGCTTATCAGTGACTACGAGGGGGTGATAAATTTCATACTCTCGACATAGTTCACCTATTTGTTCTGATACTCCACTTCCCATCACTAATCTGGGCTCTGGGATAGGTAACATCTTCAAAAACGGCTTTTTTACACCTACTAGTAATTTGTGAAACATACCCTTCCTTGGAAATAGCGGGTTAGTCTCTGTGACTAACATAGCTACCATATTAATTTATGAGTTATTAGGTTCAATTGATTTGTGGCTAAGTTGTTATGTAGACACGATGAATTGTGGCTATATGTCATAGAGTAGAAAAAGTACTCCCCTTTACGTTGTTTTACGCAACGGGTGCTAGGCTTATCTCACCCCTTTCGTTCAGGCTAGTAGGAAGTTATGTCACGACCCTTTATTCGTTTAGGCTTATCTATTTTTCTTACAGCAACACTTGTTGGTTGCAATAGTAGTGACGACTCAGATGACGATACTATTCAGAATGAAAATACTTCTGTCCCTACTCTGCCAGAGGAGAATTTTAACTATGCTAATCTCAATCTCCCTGAGCACTTAACGCAGAATGACTTCCCTGGACGTTTTCAGTTTCAGTACGCAGCGACTGATTTTGATAATACCCCTGTCGACAATACCGTGACTAATGCTGGAGCTACCCTAGGTAGGGTACTTTTTTACGACAAAAGATTGAGTGCGAACGGGACTATTTCCTGTTCATCATGCCATCAAGCTCAACATGCTTTTTCAGACCCAGAAATACAAAGTAGAGGTTTTGATGGCGAATTGACTCGCCGTCACTCGATGGGATTAGTGAATGCGAGATTCTTTTTTAGTGGTAAATTCTTTTGGGATGAACGTGCAGGTAGCTTAGAAGAGCAAGTTCTTATGCCCTTTCAAGATCCCATAGAGATGGGGTTAATATTGGCTGAACTGGAGGAAATAGTCACTAATCAAAGCTACTATCCTGAGCTATTTCGTAATGCTTTTGGCGATGAAAACATTTCAAGTGACCGCATAGCAAGAGCCCTTGCGCAGTTTATTCGTAGCCTAGTCAGCACTACAGCCAAATATGATATTGCTCGAAGCGAAGTGCAATCTCCCATTGTTGATTTTCCGGCATTTACTGAACAAGAGAATACAGGTAAAAGCTTATTCTTTTTACCTCGGGAACTGGCCGATGGCACTAATGTAAATTGCGCAGGATGTCACGTGACAGAAGCCTTTGCCGGCCCTATACCCAATGATCTTGAACAAATCACAACACACTCAACTAACAATGGTTTAGACGCTGAATCGACTAATGATCAAGGTATATTTGAGTCGACTCAGAATCGACGCGATCAGGGCAAATTCAAAGCACCGTCGCTACGAAATATTGCTGTTCGAGCCCCATTCATGCATGACGGACGTTTTAATAGTCTTGAGGCTGTTATTGAGCACTACAGCTCTGGTATACAAGCACATCCTCGTTTAAGCGCACCTTTACTCGACTCTGAAGGCAATCCTGTACGGTTCGATTTTACTGAGCAAGAAAAGGAGGCACTAGTTGCCTTTCTAAACACGTTGACCGATGATGATATGCTCAATGATGAAAAATTCAGTAACCCATTCAATTGATTTTAAAAACAAAGTTACTGTATGTGTAACCAACAAGGAACATTCATGACCGCAATTAACCGCAGATTAGTACTCTCCTCACGTCCCGTTGGCGCACCAAAGCCTTGTAATTTCCGATTAGAAACCTCCAATATTCCTCAGATCACCGACGGAGAAATATTACTGCGAAGTGTCTATCTCTCTTTAGACCCCTATATGCGCGGTCGAATGAGTGACGCAAAATCTTACGCTGAGCCGATTGCTATTGGCGACACCATGGTGGGTGGCACAGTTTGTCAAGTCACTGAATCTAAGCACAATGACTTTGCTATAGGTGAGTGGGTACTCGCTTTTACTGGGTGGCAAGATTATGGGGTATCTAATGGTGAAGGTTTAATTAAACTTGGCTTGAACCCAGAACATCCTTCTTATGCTCTCGGTGTGATGGGCATGCCTGGCTTTACTGCCTATATGGGGCTCTTGGATATCGGTCAGCCCAAAGCTGGTGAAACTGTAGTCGTCGCCGCTGCTACGGGAGCCGTTGGCTCTATGGTTGGTCAAATCGCCAAGATCAAAGGTTGTCGAGTTGTAGGAATCGCCGGCGGCAAAGAAAAATGCAGGTTTGCAGTCGATACTCTGGGTTTTGATGCATGTATTGATCACAAAGCTAATGACCTTGTCGAACAATTGGCTAACGCATGTAGTGATGGAATCGATATCTATTTTGAAAACGTTGGGGGAAAGGTGTTTGATGCAGTTATGCCCCTACTGAATACTTCAGCTCGCATTCCTTTGTGTGGCCTGATCTCACAATACAATGCTACATCGCTGCCAGAAGGTCCTGACAGACTATCTCTGTTGATGGGGCAGTTGTTAGTTAAGCGAATCAAGATGCAAGGCTTCATTATATTTGACGATTATGGCCACCGTTATTCTGAATTTGCACAACAGATGATGACTTGGCTTAGCGAAGGTAAAATCACTTACAGAGAGCATCTTGTTGAAGGCCTAGAAAATGCACCTGAATCTTTTATAGGTCTACTGGAAGGAAAGAACTTCGGTAAGTTAGTGGTGCAAACCAACCAGCCAGTTTAACTTCATCCTAAAACAACAAAGGCCAGCTGCAATAACAGCTGGCCTTAACGTTTACTAATGCTGAAAATTAATCGATTAGAGAACGAACGTACTCAGCAATCTCAGAATCTTGACAGTTAGAGAAGAAGCACTCTTGGAATTGTGCACTACCTACTGCTTGTTTCACTAGCTCTTGGTCGATCGCGCGTAGAGAAGAAACTACGTCTTTACATACTGCAGATTTCACTTCACTTAGAATCGCAGCGTTTGCTTGTTGAGGAGCAGCACGCTCAATTGGGTAACCTTCACCACGAGCACCTGTAAATGCTTTTTCAAAGATGTAGCGAACGTTCAGCTCACCAGCCCAACCAAAGCCTTTAGCAAATGCTAGAGCAATCGCATTACCATTGTTAATTTGGTTAAATAGAAATGCATCAGATGGTTCTAAACAGTAACCACAAACAACACCAGGGTGCAGGTTGCTTGCCATTAGCGCGCCTTGACCTGTGCCACAGCCCGTTACTACAAAGTCTACAGCCTTTGAGTTAAGAAGGATGCTTGCTTGGATACCTAGGTGAATATAGGTTAGGTGATGATCGTTTTCGTCAGTCATACCAACGTTAAATACGTCATGACCAAGACCACCAGCAACATTGTTAAGCTCAGTTGCGACCATAGCATTCTTAGGCGCTTGGCTATTTTCCATCATTAATGCGATTTTCATTGAATACTCCTGCAGTAGACTGCAATAAATTAATCTAATTATAAGTCTTGGGCTGAAGATACGCTGTTGTAAGCGCTTCTCCTCGACACACGGCTATTAATATTTTAGCGATAGCGTGGCCCGAATCTGTCCTGTGTTCTGGTTAACGAGATAGCCAACCGCCATCGACGGCAATGGTATATCCGTTGACATAATCTGATGCAGATGAAGCCAAGAATACGCAAGGCCCAGCAAGGTCTTCAGGTTTGCCCCAACGACCAGCAGGAATGCGATCGACAATTTCCTTGTTTCGCTTTTCGTCTGCGCGCAGTGCATCTGTATTATTTGTGGCCATGTATCCCGGAGCAATAGCATTCACATTGATGTTATGACTTGCCCATTCATTGGCCATTAATCGTGTTACACCCATTACACCACTTTTCGAAGCTGTATAAGAAGGCACTCGAATACCACCCTGAAACGACAACATGGAAGCGATATTGATGATCTTACCGCCTTCTCCCTGAGCAATCATTTGTTTGGCAACCGCTTGCGAAAGGAAGAAAACTGATTTTACATTAACGTTCATCACGTCATCCCAGTCTTGTTCTGAGAAGTCGATAGCATCGTTACGACGAATAATACCCGCGTTGTTCACCAGCACGTCAATACGACCTAATTCGGTCACTGCCCGGTCTACAATGTTAGGGATATCATCTGTTTTAGAAAGATCCGCTCGAACATCGACAAACTTACGACCCAACTCTTCAATCTTCTGCTTCGTTTCACTAGGCTCAGACTGGTTAACACCAACAATGTCACAGCCTGCGCTCGCAAGACCAAGAGCCATTCCTTGACCAAGACCTGTATTGCAGCCGGTAACTATGGCAACTTTGCCCTGTAAGCTAAAAGAATCAAGAATCATGTAGGTTCCTCAAAAGGTATGTGGTTTCAAAGATGTCATTTCTCTGTTGCAGAGTACTATAGCAATTTTTGAAACTGCATTTCAAATAAAATTAAAACATAATTTTAATTTATTATGATCGCTGTCTTGTTTTGATTAGTTGAAACAACGTCTACCAGCACTTTACCGCTCGTCACTCACCACAAAGTGAGATTAAGCAAGTATAGAAAAGAAACTCCACAAAACTTATAGGACATAAGGGAGAAAAAAGAATTGGGCTACGCATGATTGATATAGTTTTGTTCAACAGCCCCTTAGAATAACCATGTTCGAATCTTTAATTAAAGATGACAAAACGCCCCATCAAGTAACTCAATAGGGCATTGTAAAACACAGATTGAAATGGGTTACATGAAGTGAGTAACGCAGATTTTGTTTCCTGAAGGGTCGCGCAAGTACGCCATATAAAGCTGAGTTTTAGAATTACCGCGGATTCCTGGCGGCTCCTCACATTCAGACCCGCCACTATCTAAACCAATTTGATGCCAATTATCGACCGACTCTTTATTGGCAGCTTTAAAGCCAATCGTCATACCATTTCCGTGAGTAGCAGGTTCACCGTTGATAGGGGTTGTGAGACAAAATGCCCCACTATCAGAGAAGTAGAAACAGCGCCCTTTATCATCGATACTTCCTTCTGAATACCCTAAGGTTGAAAGCACTGCATCATAAAATTGCTTTGATGCTTGCATATCATTGGTACCGATCATTACGTGACTGAACATACACGACTCTCTCTAGTTAGTAAGTTTCAATGTGCCATATATCGTAGTAAATAAGGCTGAAACATGTTCCCAATTGAACACTTCTGGGATGATGTTAATGAACAAAGTCATCGTATGGAAAAAGGGGACGACACCTTATTTATAGGTAATGATCCACCAGCAATGCCACAAACAACAGCATCAAATGATAGATGGAAAATTTAAATGTCTCCATCGCTTGTTTGTTGTCAGATTTATATTTCAACTTCCAAGCATGATAGATAAAGCCAGCGCTAAGGATGGTTGAACTGGCAAGATATATCTGACCACTCATACCCACCAATACAGGCATAGCGCAAACTAATGCCAATAAGATGGTATATAACAAGATACTGGTTTTTGTATAATCAACACCATGTGTCACAGGTAACATTGGGATATCAGCCTTGGCATAGTCATCTTTACGGTGAATAGCCAGCGCCCAAAAGTGTGGTGGCGTCCAGATAAAAATAATCATAACCAACAGCCATGCATTAGCATGCAATTCACCGGTAACCGCTACCCACCCAAGTAAAGGCGGCATGGCACCTGCAATACCGGCAATCACTATATTCTGGGGCGTGGCACGCTTGAGATACATTGTGTAGATCACTGCATAGCCTAATAGGCTAGCAAAGGTGAGCACGGCGGTTAATGTGTTCACCCAAGTCACCAAGACTACAAACCCTATGGCTCCAATAGAGGCTGCAAACACAAAGACTTTGGCAGAGGATAAATCCCCTGAGGGCAAAGGACGCTTGTAGGTGCGAGCCATGATGGCATCGATACGTTGGTCGATAAGATGGTTAAACGCGGCAGCAGAGCCCGCCATTAAGCCTATCCCTAGCAAACCAAGCAGCGATTGTTGCAATGGCAAAGCGCCGGGCATCGCAAGGCACATACCTACCACGGCAGTAAGTAGCATTAGTGCAACGACTTTGGGTTTAGTCAGTTGGTAATAACTCTGAAGGGTGCTTCTGGTTCTCGTCAGTGTCTGTGAACCTGCAAGATTGCTCATACTGAATACTCCGTTTCAGAATCCTGTGACTGTGGGTTAGAAGCAGCGACCCTCGCCCATACGAAATGATTGGTTGCGACTAAGGTGACCAATAACAGTGCTGCGCCTAAGTTATGCATTACCGCGTTGATCAGGGGAAGGTGAAAAATAACATTAGCAATGCCCAACCAAACCTGAACCGCAAGGCCAAAGCCAATGGCTCTTAGATAGATCCTTGCCGATGGTAAAGAACTGCGCCACAACAACACCATCAAAGATAATAAGACAGCGGTTGTAATCAACGCCCCTACCCTGTGTGTGACATGTATGGTCATTCTTGCCCCATAATCCAGAACCCCAAACTCATAATTTTCAAAACCGGATTGAATGAAATTAAAAGCGTTACCAAAGTCGAGATGACTCTGCCATTCACCTTGGCAGATAGGTAAAGAGGTACACATCAGGGCGGCATAATTAGATGATGTCCAGCCTCCAAGCATGATCTGCAGAATCAAGATTCCGGTGGCAAATCCCGTGAAGCCTCGCAAGGTGGATAAGGATGAATGAGACAAGTTTATCGAAGGCTTTTGTGTGTTCTTCAACCGGCACATAAGTAAGGTGAGTAAGCTGAATAAGGTAAATCCACCGAGCAAATGTAGCATGACAATCACAGGCATGAGTTTTAGCGTCACTGTCCACATTCCAAGAGCCGCTTGAGCAATAATCACCACGCTCAAAATGATAGGGAAGGCTTTGTTAATTGAAGAACTTTTCCAGACAAGAAAAGAGAGCGCAAATACCACTAGACCGAGAGTACCAGCAAAATAACGATGTATCATTTCTAGCCAAGCTTTATGAGCCTCTACCGCTCGTTCAGGAAACAGTAGCTCTGCCTTAGCAATATCTTCTGGTTGCATTGGCACGGCAATTTTTCCATAACACCCTGGCCAGTCAGGGCACCCAAGTCCTGCATCGGCGAGTCGAGTATATGCGCCTAATGCAATCACAACAAAAGTCATTACTAAGGCTAGCCAGGTCAATCTTTGTATTGAAATGCATCCATGCATATCTTCTCCTCGCGTAGATTCTGTTCGCATAATTGTGGTCGCTACCCTACTCGCGAAAGCTTCAATATTTTCCTTACGTCCGCGATTAAACCTTTGTTTTGCACCACCAGCGCACTAGCTTCAGCTTGCGGATAACGCATTACCCACTGCCCTAAAGGATCAACGAGTAGATAATCTTCAGACTCAATAGGAACAGGCTGCGAGTTCAATCGTAAAATAGGGTAATTGGATTCGTTTTTCGCAAGCCAACTTTTATCTGCTGTCTCTGAAACATATAAAGTAACCACCACTCGCTCACTGTATGCACCAAGAGCGATATAACTCTGATTGAGCAAGTGCCATCTTTGTTCACACGTTTGATCACACTTATCAGGAACGATAAAGGCGAGTTGCCAAGCTTCAGTGACCGGGCTCACCAGACCTGCAGATTCAAAAGTGAATCTCGGTTCAATAAGTTCGCCTTTATTGGTTACACCGGACTGATACCATCCTTGGTTCAATATCAAATGGGCAGCAATCACAGGTAAGGCAAATATCAAGATCAAAGCCAGCAGCTTTAAGCGACCCTGTTTTTGAAGAGGACTAATTGCTTGGCTATGCATGGTTATTCCTTAACTTTTCTCTTTCTCATCACAAACAAGACAACAAGTAGGGCATAAACGAACGCCATACCAAACCATTGAAATGCGTATCCAAAATGCTTTTGTGAGGTCATTGGGTAGGGTGACCAGATCTTGGGCAAATGACTGTTTGGCGAGGTATACGGCTGAAGGACAAAATCAAACAAAGGCAGATTTAAACTCTTAGCTAATTGTTTAAGATTTAGATTTTGAATCCGAATCCCCTCAACCATTTGTTCGCTCATCACATCACTGCTTAATGGATTGATGCTTCGTTGATACACTCTGCCCACTAAATTCCCAGCATTTTCTATACTATCGACCTTTGGCAAGTGATCTCTCGTTGAAGGAGCAATAGCAAATCCCAACTCAACCAAAAGCACTTGCTTTTTTCCCTGAAGATGAACGGCCATTGCTTGCAATACGGTATATCCCACTCTTCCTTGATACGTCACGTTATCGATATAAATTAGAGGCATTGCTTCTGGTAGTGCATCTACCTGTAAAGGAAATCCCGTAAGGTTAAATTTACTGTCTATTCCAACTAGTTGCTCAATAACCATAGGGGTCATCTGCTCCCTATCTTGTAATTTTTGCTCAAGAAGCAGCTTTTCTTCTCCACGAGATAATTGCCAAAAACCTAATTTGACCAGAACTAAAAATAGACCCACAGTTAAGACGATTGCTAATGCCCAAAGTACTCTTTTTGAAGACCTAGGAGACCTGATGTCACCACTGCTGTTCAAATTTATAATCATCCTGCTACTACTATTCATTGTCTTCAATCTGGCCCTTGCGATGGTACGTATGGTGCGAGAAGAGCCAGATTCTAAGGTTCCGATGAGCCGTTATCTTGGGCGCCGCGTTGCATTATCTGCTGTCGTTATCCTATTTTTAATTCTTGCGTTAAAACTAGGGTGGGTGGTGCCTAATCAACGACCTTATTAGTTACTTAATCAGCTATCAGCTATCAGCTATCAGCTATCAGCTATCAGCTATCAGCTATCAGCTATCAGCTATCAGCTAGGAAATTATATGACATACACAAAGATAAACAGACACAGCCAGACCACATCAACGAAGTGCCAATACCAACTTCCTGCTTGAAAGCCAAAATGGTCTTTAGGGGTGAAGTGGTCTTTGCTAATTCTAAATAACAGTACAATCAAAAATATCGTACCGATGAATACATGCATCCCATGGAAACCAGTCAGTAAGAAGAAGGTGTTTCCGTAAATACCAGATTGCAGGGTGAGCCCCATATCCTGATATGCATGAATATATTCTTCAGCTTGGAAGAATAGAAAGAATCCTGCCAGCACTATAGTTAACTCAAGCCATACCACTAGTGCCATACGCTTATTTTGCTCAAGACTAATATGCGCCATATGTAACGTAATCGAAGATAGTAATAAGATTACGGTGTTCTTTAGTGGTAGCCCCTGCCACCCCATGGCTTGCGTTGTATCCCCTCCAGGTGTCAACGTTAGTGGCCACATTGCTTCGAAGGTCGGCCACAGTACTTCATTAGTCATTAGGTTGTTATCAGCCCCTCCTAGCCAAGGCACCGAGAACATTCGTGCATAAAACAGTGCGCCAAAGAAAGCACCAAAAAACATAACTTCGGAAAAGATAAACCAACTCATTCCTTGCCTAAAAGAACGGGCAATTTGTGCGCTGTAGTAGCCAGACAGCGATTCTTGAACCACATTAGTGAACCAACCTGCCAGCACCACCAACAACCCAATAAAGCCTATCGCTAACAGCCAAGGACCTAATAAACCACCCTCATTCATGGTCTGAACGGTCAGCCCTGCTCCAACGGCAACAAAAAACAGTGCAAAAGCAGCGATTAAAGGCCACTGGCTTTGGGCTGGAACGTAATAAGTTTCATGCTTGTCGCTCATAACGCATCTCCTTGCGTGTCATATGGCTGCATCAATTGCTCCGATACAGCTAATTTCTCTGTAACAGCCAAGGAAGCGATTTTCTGCTCACTGTCCTCCACGCTATCACTGATGTCATAGAGCGTATAAGACAGGGTTAGCGTATGGATAGAATCTGGTAAGTCATGCTCTACATAAAAAATCAGCGGCAACTCAGCTTCTTGCTTGGCACTGAGTGGCTGCTGATTAAAGCAGAAACATTCTATTTTATTGAAATGTGTTGCCCCCAATCCCGGAGACACAGAAGGTACGGCTTGTGCAACTAACGCTACTTTTGATTGATTCGTTGCAATATAAGCGGTACGAATGACCTGTCCAGGATGAACCTTCATCACCTTGGATTGAGGTTCAAAAGTAATAGGCAATCCTGGAGGTATGTGCGAGACAAATTCAACCTTTATGGTGCGGGATTCATCCACTTGCATTGTTTCTGGTACTTGCGCTGCGACGGTAGAGGTTTTCCCATTAATACCAAGCTGTTCGCAAAGAATGTCGTATAACGGCACAAGCGCAAAGCCAAAACCAAACATAGCAAGAGTGGCTCCACACAGCACTAGTGTCAGTTTCTTATTCGACATTCCCTTGCTCATAGCAATCAGTCCACTTTAGGAGGGGTTGAGAAGGTGTGATGTGGTGCAGGGCTTGGTACTGTCCACTCCAAACCCTCGGCTCTTTCCCAAGGTTTAGCGGGTGCTTTTTCGCCCCCACGAATACATTTGATAACTACCCATAAGAAAATCAACTGTGATAGCCCAAATGCAAAACCACCAATTGAAACTATCTGGTTCACATCCGCAAATTGGATAGCATAATCAGGGATCCTACGTGGCATACCAGCCAAACCTAAGAAGTGCATTGGGAAGAACAGTACGTTTACCGAGATAATAGAGGTCCAGAAATGAAGTAGGCTCAGTTTCTGGTTGTACATATTACCTGTCCATTTTGGTAACCAATAGTAAGCCGCCGCCATTATAGAAAATACCGCACCTGACACTAATACATAGTGGAAATGTGCCACCACAAAATAAGTATCATGATATTGAAAATCAGCAGGCACTATCGCTAGCATCAACCCAGAAAAACCGCCGATGGTAAATAGGACAATAAAGGCAATCGCAAACAGCATTGGCGTTTCAAAGGTGAGCGCTCCTCGCCACATGGTAGCAACCCAATTGAATACCTTCACCCCTGTGGGAACTGCAATCAACATAGTGCAATACATAAAGAATAGTTCGGCAAAAACAGGCATCCCTGTTGTAAACATATGGTGAGCCCATACTAAAAATGACAGTAATGCGATTGAGCAGGTCGCGTAGACCATGGAGTGATAGCCAAATAATTTCTTGCCACTGAATGCCGGTACAATCGCTGAGATGATGCCAAACGATGGCAAAATCATGATGTACACCTCTGGATGCCCGAAGAACCAGAATATATGCTGGAACATCACGGGGTCGCCACCTCCTGCGGCATCAAAAAAGCTGGTGCCAAAGTATTTATCGGTCAGAACCATAGTTACAGCACCGGCTAATACTGGCATTACTGCTATCAATAAGAACGCAGTAATTAGCCAAGTCCACACAAACAAGGGCATCTTCATCAGCGTCATACCCGGAGCTCGCATGTTGAATATGGTCACGATGACATTAATCGCTCCCATAATGGAACTGATACCCATAATGTGAACCGAGAAAACGAATAAAGCAGTACTGTCTGGACCGTAAGTGGTAGAAAGGGGTGCATAGAAAGTCCAACCGAAATCAGGGCCACCTCCCGGCATAAATAGCGAACTTAATAGAATCAAGAACGCAAAAGGTAGAATCCAAAAGCTCAAGTTGTTCATTCGAGGAAGTGCCATATCTGGAGCACCAATCATCATAGGGATCATCCAGTTAGCTAGGCCAGTAAAGGCTGGCATAACTGCACCGAATACCATCACCAAACCATGAACCGTTGTCATCTGGTTAAAAAATTGAGGATCAACGAGCTGTAAACCTGGTTGGAATAACTCGGCGCGAATAACCATTGCCATCGCACCGCCAGTGAAGAACATAATCAAGCTGAACCACAGATAGAGTGTTCCAATATCCTTATGGCTGGTTGAGTATATCCAACGAGCGATTCCTTTTGCTGGTCCATGGTGGTCGTGTTCGCCACCCCCTCCCGCATGAAGATCATCGGTGGCGCTACTCTCATAGGTAGAGGTTTTGTCGTATTCTTTCATCACTCAGCCTCGGCATTCATTTGTGTGCTGACATCGGACGCTTGGACTAGATCACCAGTGTTGTTATCCCAAGCATTGCGCTCATACGTCACTACAGCCGCGATCTCTTCAGCAGTTAACTGAGTGCCAAATGCCTGCATCGCAGTTCCGTTCACACCGTTAACGATAATATCGATATGGCCATTTACATCCCCTAGCACCACCGAACTGCCTTTCATTGCGGGGAACACATTCGCCACACCTAAACCGTTACTCTGGTGACAGACTGCACAGCGACCCTCGTAAACGTCTTTACCCAATGCCATCAACTCATCCATGCTCAACGTCTTTTCTAGGGCTTTCTGTTCTTCTAATTTGGCAGCTGCCAACTCTTGTTCTTTATTCGCTATCCATTCATCGAATTCTGCAGCCTCAACCGCTTGAACGACAATCGGCATAAAACCATGATTACGTCCACAAAGTTCAGCACATTGCCCGCGATAGATGCCAGGCTTATCAATCTTGGTCCACGCTTCATTAATAAATCCAGGAATAGTATCTTTCTTTACTGCAAAATCAGGCACCCACCAAGAGTGAATCACATCATCAGAAGTCATTAAGAAACGGATTTTCTTACCGATAGGAAGCACTAAAGCATTGTCGACCTCAAGAAGGTAATGCTCTCCCTTCTCATCGGTACCTTCAATTTGTTCATTGCTAGTGGAAAGGTAACTAAAGAACTCAACGTCGTGGTCAAAGTAACTGTAATGCCACTTCCATTGTGAACCGGTGATTTTAACCGTGATATCAGACTCGCTTGTGTCTTCCATCTCAATAAGAGTCTTGGTTGCGGGAATCGCCATTCCGATAAGAATGAGGATTGGAATAATGGTCCAAATGATTTCGACCTTCGTACTTTCATGGAAGTTGGCCGCTACGGCACCTTTAGATTTACGGTGCTTGATAATGGAGTAAAACATAACTCCAAATACAACAACTGCTATCGCAACACAGATATAAAAAATAAGCATGTGCAAGTGATACACCTTGCCACTTATTTCGGTCACACCTTGGGTCATATTGAAGGAAGAGTTGGTATTTTCAGCCAAAGCTATGCCCGGTATGCCTAAAAGCATCCCGAGAGACAAGCTGAAAAACCCCGCGCGTAGCCGGTCGACTACTCTCACGAATGATCGCATTACTGTATGGTCTCGCATTAGGCGTATCACCCTCCTGGTGAGCCAATGTTGAGGCCGGAATCTACCCAGCTCATCAGAACATTTGAACGTCAATGCATATCTGAACGACAGAGATCAGGTATGCGCACCCTAAAAGATTCGTCACACACTCGATGGGTTATCTGAGTAACCCTACGATACAGCGATGTTACATTTGTGTTAATAAATGCTAGTTTAGATTAGATAACATTCAAGAAATCAGTGAAATTCGCTGTTATTGCACGGCGAACAGATCAAAGTTTAACTATACTCCCAACTAGGGTAGCTCACCTGTAACCTCATATTTTTTATAAAAATTTCAAAGAGATCTCATCATGCGTAAAGGATTATTACTGCTCATTTTTCTGTGCAATGTTTTTGCCGGTATTGCTATAGCTGCTGATAACAACCATTTGTTACAGCAACAACAGCAATTTACTTCTCAATTAGAAAAGATAGAGGCAGCTGAAGGAGAGCAAGCTCTATTTCTTGAAGACGTCTTACGACGCAAGAACGCAGTACTAAGAGGGAATATTTCAAATTTAGTAGTGCAATCTCCCAATGCGAAAGAACTAAAAATCCTTATTCCTGCTCAAGCCAGTATGTTGCAGACATTAATTGTTCATGCGGACAAGCAAGCTGAAGTACTTTTTGGCAACACTCGAGATGCTAAAGATTCAGCTGACAAGGCGGAATACCAGTTTCTCACCCAACAAAGAATCAGCAGTGTTGATGTCTACTACACTGAACTAGCCACTACCTTTGGATGGGCTAAAACCCTAGGAATGGAGCTCGATGAATCAAGCTTCAAGCAAGACCTTCAGAAACGCAGTGAAGTGCTATATGACATCGTCATTTATCTAGACAGCCGAAAAAAAGCATTCGATGAGCGCATGAAATACACCATTGAGGCTGACAAACCCGATCTAGAAAAACAAATATTTGCTCTTGCTCAATTGCAGCGTTTCTTGCTGTCTAGCATGAACAATACTGTTACGCTTATGTCTGACTTTGGGTTGGATGTGACTGAATATAAACAAACTTTGTTTGCCATGACAGGGGATATCAATGCTGACGTACTGGATGTAAATGTGGCGTTTGGTTTATTCAGCGAATGGCTTGATTCATTTAAAAATTGGTCACTGGATAACTCACCATCACTTCTGGTTAAACTACTCGTTTTCTTAGCAATACTTTGGGTCACTCGCATTTTGTCCCGACTCGTGGCAAACCTAGTAAAGAAAAGCGTGTCACACTCAAAAATGGACTTTAGTGTGTTAATGCAGGACTTCTTTATTTCCATTGTCGCTAAAGCGGTAACCTTTATAGGCTTATTAATTGCCCTGTCTCAAGTAGGCATCAACCTTGGCCCACTGCTTACAGGTTTCGGTGTTGCAGGTGTCATCATTGGTTTCGCGCTGCAAGATACTCTATCTAACTTTGCATCGGGGCTTATGATCCTTATCTACCGCCCGTTTGATGTGAAAGACTTAGTTCAAGTGGCGGGGATTCAAGGTAACGTTAGCCACATGAGCTTGGTATCAACCACAATCCGTACCCTAGATAACCAGACTCTCGTGATTCCAAATAACAAGATCTGGGGCGACGTCATAAACAACATGACATCAGAGCGAGTCCGTCGTGTTGACATGGTATTTGGTATCGCTTATTCCGATGATTTCGATTTCGCGAAAGAGATTGCAGTTAAGGTTCTTCAAAACCACGATAGAGTACTTAAAAATCCTGAGCTGAATGTCAGAGTGCACACGCTAAACGAATCGTCTGTTGACCTAATCGTTCGCCCTTGGGTAAGAACAGACGACTACTGGGATGTGTACTGGGACGTAACAGAAGAAATAAAACGTCAATTCGATGCGAATGGTATTACCATACCTTTCCCTCAACGAGATGTGCATATTTTTAAGACTGAAAATTCGTAGTAAAAAGCTCGTAGTAACAATATAACGATGTCTCCGGAGGATTTTTCGGAGACCTATTCAACTTCTGAACAACCTAGAGCCCCGTTAAAAACCTCGAGGATGACCTGTTCGATTTAGTGTGAATACAAGTAAAAGTTAGCCTCTCACAACTCCAAATTCACCGTCGTCTCCGAAGTCATTTATCGGAGACCTCTTCAACTTCTGTACAACATAGATCCCCGATAACAACCTCGGGGATGACCCTTTCGAATTGGATGAATACAAGTAAAAGTTAGCCTCTTACAACGCCAAATTCACCGTCGTCTCCGAAGTCTTTTATCGGAGACCTCTTCAACTTCTGAACAACTTAGATCCCCGATAAAAACCTCAGGGATGAATTATTTTGAGGTAACGCGTTTTGCATATTGGAAGTCTGAGGTAGGTTGGATGAAATTTAACAAATTGCAGACAAAGAAAAACCCCGAGGGCTTGCGCCCTTCGGGGTTATAGTCTTACTCGCAGCAGTCCGGCTACTAAAAGTGCTCCATGCATCTAATCCATGATAGTGTGCTTATCCTAAGCTTAATCCTTTCACGCCTTCCTAGCGGTGTCCAATGCCTTATCCTGGCTGACCAATATCCTTACTGGTATCACTCACTTGTTCCTTGAGCGGTGTCCTTTACATCATCCTGATGCTTGTTCCTTGCCTCTGTCCTAGAGGTGTCCATTGCTTTCCTTTGCAAGTTACCATCCTAGTAACTTCTGTATCCGTACAATGTCCTAAATCCTTTTTCAACGACAATCCTAGTCGTTGCTCTCCATCCTGAAGAATCCATAATGTCTGCTTCCTGCTGACAACTTAAGTTTCGTTGTTTTTGGTCCTACTAACAATAGATGTGAGACTTTCACTCAACATAAAATCTAATGATAAATACATCAATAAGAATAAATTCAACAGCTTAACTACAGAAACTCGTTATTTTCTGATTGAGGTAATCCAATTCTCCTACGACTTTGTAAGAGATCTCGCACAAGAAAAGTAGAAATTCTTACCTTTATACCTTTGTGAGCTACCTGTTTTTTATCACATTTTTCAGCTCTGTTGCGTTAGCTGAGCTAAATTTCATTGCTATGATTAGTATTGTCAGGCTTATGGAGGGTATAAAATGCTGAAAGTTCGCACGGCATCGTGCAGCTGTGGTCAAGTTGAGATCATAGCTAGAGGCGATCCTATTCGTTCAGCTTTATGTCACTGTATCTCTTGTCAAAAGCGCACAGGGAGTGTTTTTGGCGTGCAGGTTCGCTTTTTATTAGAGCGCGTTACCGTTAATGGAGACCTTAATCATTTTACGCGAGTTAGCGACAGCAATAACTCAGTTAAACACAGTTTCTGTCCTAGTTGCGGCACAACCATGCTGCTTTCTTTATCGATCGCAAGAGAATTCGCCGTAATCCCAATGGGCGTCTTTGATGTACAAGACTTCCCACCACCTAGTTTCTCCATCTATGAAGAACGCAAACATGATTGGGTGCAATTTTCTGAACAAATGGAGTACCACCTTTAACGCAACAAAATCCCAACAAAATACACTTTGTCATTACAAAACATGGTACAGATCATAAATATCAGAATCTCAACCTGAATAATTAGACATTTTTAATGAATAGTATTGCTATCAAACACGAAGATGCTTATCCTTGCGCGCAATTCGATAGATTCGCAAATGAACTATCCAACATGACAATCTAGTGTCCTTATTTAGACGTTAAGCACGAGTTAAAAATGCAAACTAATACAACAAACAAACTAGCACCGAATGATGCTGAGCCGCCTGTAAAAGGCAATTTCTGGAAGTTCTTTATCCCTTCTATCATAGGGTTATTCTTGTTCATGGCTCCGATTAGCTATGACGGTAACCTAACGATTCCTGTTGCTGTATTAGCTAAAACCCTTCAAGGAGTACTTGAGGGCAGCTTGATTGGTATCATCACACTTATCATTTCGGGTATGGCATTAGCATCACTATTGTGTGCAATAAAAACGCCGCGCTTTATCGAAGAAAATGACTTTTTAAACGGACTGTTCAAGCCATCTTCTCTTTGGTTGACTGTGCGTATTATCGGTGGTCTTGCTGTTGCACTCACCTATTTCCAGGTTGGCCCAGAAGCCATCTGGGAAGAGAATACAGGCGGACTAGTGCTAGACGGATTATTGCCAACTCTGTTTTCTGTATTCATTTTTGCAGGCTTGCTTCTTCCTTTCTTACTTAATTTTGGCCTACTAGAGTTGTTTGGTACATTATTGAGTAAGATCATGCGTCCACTTTTTAATCTCCCAGGGCGTTCGGCTATCGACTGTATGGCTTCTTGGTTAGGTGATGGCAGTGTCGGTATTTTGATGACAAGCAAACAATACGAAAGCAAGTTTTACACTCAGCGAGAAGCCGCTGTTGTTGGTACAACTTTCTCTGCTGTATCGATTACTTTTAGCTTGGTTGTTATCGCTCAAGTGGAACTAGAGCACCTATTCTTACCTTTCTATGGCGCTATCTGTTTAGCGGGCTTTGTAGCCGCTGTGATTATTCCTCGCCTACCGCCATTGAGCCGTAAGAAAGATGTGTTCATCGATGGATCTAAGCCACACCATGATGCCAATGCTATTCCTGCAGGACACTCTACCTTCTCTTGGGGAATGGACTTAGCACTGCGAAAAGCAGGTCAGGTGACTTCGGTTAGTTCGGTAGCTAAAGAAGGCGTTAAAAACGCAGTAGATATGGTTTTTGGTGTACTACCGGTTGTTATGGGGTTAGGTACTATCGCATTGGTCATTGCTGAATACACCTCTGTATTCGCAATTATGGGTAAACCATTTGTACCTTATCTTGAGCTTCTCGCTATTCCTGAAGCAGTTGCAGCATCACAAACCATTGTGGTTGGTTTTGCTGATATGTTCATTCCATCTATCCTAGCGGCTTCTATTGATAGCGAATTGACACGCTTCGTTATTGCAGCAATGTCAGTAACACAGCTTATCTACATGTCAGAAGTAGGTGCTTTACTGCTAGGAAGTAAGATTCCAGTGAATATTGGTGAACTATTTATCATCTTCATTTTAAGAACCTTGATTACTCTGCCAGTTATTGCCGGTGTGGCGCATCTGATTTTCTAAAAGAAAGTGCACTAAACGCTAAACGTTATAAAGCCCGAGCATCGCAAGATGTTCGGGCTTTTTCTCATCAAGATAGAGGGCGTAAATTAACCCAATTGAGCTGCTTCCCACCCTTGGATAGCGACCTTGCGATCACTACCCCAACGGAACTGACCAACATCACCATCACCGCGAATAACGCGATGACAAGGTATCAGAAAGCCAATAGTATTAGATGCGATAGCACTACCTACTGCGCGAGAAGCCTTGGGTGACCCAATACGCTCAGCTATCTGAGAATAGGAAAAAAGCTCTCCTGAGTGACTTTTCATCAACGCCTCCCACACCTTGATTTGAAAATTAGTACCTTTGACAATGAGGCTCACCTTATCACCAGAACCAGCAAAGATGCTGTCCGAGATACCTTGTGCATCTGCTTGTTTGTACGTTGCTAATGGCCATTGCTCTTTCAATATCGCCACCGTCCCAGTGGCAGAGACATCTACAAATTGTAGAAAACATATGCCTCTTTCAGTCCAACCAATTATTGCAATTCCAAACGGGGTTTGGGCCTCTCCAAAGGAGATAATTAACTCTGCACCCATACTTTTTACATCACCAGGTGTCATCGCTTCGCAAGACACAATGAGATCATGCAGTCGCCCAGTACCGGATAAACCCACATTATCTGCTACATCGATAAGATTAGAGGAGGTTTTCAGCACTTGCAGTGCACGCTCTTTAGTCATCGACTGCATAAAACGCTTGGGAGAAATACCTGCCCACTCGGTAAAAAGTCGCTGCAAATGATACTCGCTTAGATGAACATGCTCTGCTACTTCAGATAGGTTCGGCTGACAGTTTAGATGCTCCCGAATGAACACTATCGCTTTTTCGACGGTATCGTAATGACGTTGCTGACTAGCATTCATATTTTCACCTTTCGATTTGATGCGAGCATCTTTTTCATAGAAAACCCAGTGACTAGCATGGTTCCACCGATGACAAATAAAGCGCCTAAAGCGGTGTTCCACCCTACTTGTTCATCAAGAAACAGGTAACCCCATAGAATTCCAAAAAGAGGGATAAGGAAGGTGACCGAAAGTGCTGATGGTGGTCCAAGATCTTCTATAAGCCTGAAATAGAGAAGATAGGCTAGCCCTGTACATACAACTCCTAACAATATTACTGAAATAGAAATCTGTACGTCAGGCATTTCTCTAATCGGCATAAAGGGCAACAAAGGCAGTACAATCAAACATGCCGCCCACATACTTCCATGTGCATTATCAAACGACGAGATCTTTGGTGCATTTTTAGCATAGTTGCTGGCGATGCCATAACAGCAAGCCGCCATAACACCTGCAATCATGGCGATACCTGAATCCGTAGGTAAATGAGCACTATCAAGACCTACTAATATATACACACCAATAACACCAGAAATTAACCCAACAATAACCCTTAACGTGGGTAAACTTCTCGACCAAACAATAGCAATTGCAGCGCCCCATATAGCCGCAGTTGAATTTAATATAGATAAAATAGAGGCAGGTAAAGTTTGCGCGGCATAAGCAAACAATAAAAAAGGTAACGCTGTATTGAACAAACCTATGATAAAGAAGTGCTTAGTATATGCGGAGAAATCTAACGTCTTTTTCATATACCAAGCCACAATCAGCAAGCTCATTGCAGCAAATAACACTCTTGCTTCAATAAGGTAGGCTGGGCCTAGTGCATTGGCGGAAATACGCATGAAAAGAAATGAACCTCCCCAAATCGCAGCCAAGCAGATCAGACGTAGCATGCTCGATATAGTCAAAATAGAGAACCTTGTATCAATTAATCAATAGCATTAAAGCAGTGTGATAGTTAACGTATCCATACTCAACCCGATTCTTGCGCAATTCACTAAAATACCTCTAAAAAATAGCACCTCTTACTGCAACGAAATGATAACAAAAGAAGCAAAAATGCGAACAGAGCCTCAAATATAAACAAATCACTTACAAGTATCACAAATAGTTCAATTCTGTGAAACTTTACCATTAAACAATAAGTTAAGATAAATCTGTAGTGTGGTCTTGTATACCCACTTGGTATTCAAGAATTGATTTTTACTGATAGGGATTTCAGCCAATGAAAAAAATCAGCTTAGCTGTCTCACTTTTACTTGCGGTGTCCTCGGCTTCTGTAGCTGAAGATGCCAAGAGCCATCAACATCACTATTATGGTGGTATCAATCTAGGTGGAACTAGCTGGGGTAGTCTCGGTTCTGGCGTAACCAGCGTCACCGGTGTCGACGACTCAGACTTCTCATGGGGTGCCTTCGTAGGTATGCAAACTCTGCCATGGCTTGCCTTCGAACTGGGCTATCAAGACCTTGGTGAAGCAGACCTAAAAGATGTGTCTGGTAGCTATGATGCTCAAATCATCAACTTAACCGCTAAATTTTCTTACGACTTTGCTGAACGCTTTGCTGTTTACGGCAAAGTGGGTACGCAATGGTACGATTGGAACGCGAACGGCTCAGGTGTTTTTGAAGATGACACCGGCTGGACACCTCACCTTGGCTTAGGTCTTCAGTATGAATTCGATAAGAACTGGACTGGTGCTTTAGACTACACTTGGTATAACGATATCGGTGGCCCAGACATTAATTACTTCGGAATCTCAGCGGCCTATCACTGGCGCTAACGCATTTTAAATGGATATTAATTTGCTTTACCACTAAGTGGAAAGCGCTTATTTCACTCAGGAGGATTATTGTGAAATATAAACTAATCGCATTAGCTGTGAGTGGTGCCCTTCTTGCGGCATGTGGCAGCGACAATGATAATTATGTAACCCCAGAAAACGTTACCGTGCAAGCCTATGATGGCGGTGTACGGAACATTGAAGCATTCTATAACTGTGGTGATGGTGACATGTTAATGGGGACTACCGGTGGTGGTGGTTTTCTTGAGATTGGGCTAGGAAATTTCCCTGAATTCACTGAAAACCCAGATCAGTGTGTAGTGAGCTTCGGTCCTACTCAAGGTGCCGTAGATGAAGTCAACAGCAAGGACATGAGCGAGGTACAATACATTGTTCCTCTAGAGTTGTATGAGCCTAATACAGTTATCGCGGCTACACCTTATACAACACTAATTAATAAGCGAATAGAGGAGCTTGAAGCAGCGGGAGAAGACGTAATTATTGATGACATCATTGATGATGTCTTTGAAGACTCATTACCTGAGGGCACTGATCTTTCTGATGCACAAAAGCGTCAGTTGCTTAGCGATCCTGATGCTGCGTTAGCTTCAATGAGTACTGAACAATCAACAAACGTGCAAGCTGCCACCATTGCGCTGTCTGATGCTTTAGTTGCTCAGCCTAATAGATCTTCAGAAGATCTCACTAATGTAACCCAAACTATATCGACCTCTTTGGCTGCAGATCCTGATTTTCCAGTCAATCAAACAACAGGTAAGCCTACCTATATTGATGTGTCAGAAGACCTGAAAGATGAAACTGCATTTAATGATGTAGTGGCACAAGAACCAGATCCAGAAGAGCCTTTACCGGATGATACTCTACAAGATGGTGAAGAGCTTCCAGAGGAACCACCAGCGGTAATTCCTCCTCCGGGAGAGGAAGGTCCACCACCAACAGGTGGTACTGGCGGCACCACAGGATAAGTAACAACCCATAAACGCCTCTTAAATAAGAGGCGTTTTTTTAGTCTCGACTAATTTTCTATTGTCTAGGTGCTCTTTGGTACCAAGGACTTCTTGCATCCGTCACTTCAAATAGCTCATATTTCCTCTGTAGCATCTGCCCCCCATCTCGAGTGATTGGAAGCCAAGTGAAGTTAGCTCGATTCTGACTTGGTCTCACTGTCATCACATCAAACGGTATCGATATATAAAAACCTTTAGTAAAGCTTCCTTCACCATACTCCTCAGGGGTTAAGTCTGAAAAGCTGGCAAATACTCCTGCAATAACCCCTGAGTCAAATTGTTTGGAAAAATCCACTCGAGCGCCTATATCCCCCGCTAGAAATTCCCCAACGCCCACTTTAAACAAAGTATCATCCAGCCAAGACCATCGGGGCATATAGTAAGCACTAACAAACCCTGTAGTCCCTTGGTCAATGACGTTGTAATAGCGTTGATCAGCTTCACTGTACTGGCTAGAGCTATCAAACAAACCAAGCCAAGTTTCGGGGTCACGTTGATAAATAAGATTTAAATCCACACCGAAAGCCCAACTACTATTTAAAGGGCGATACAGCACTTCCCCCCCGACTCCAGCAAACATGGTTTCTAAGTAACCCCCATAGATTTGCGTATACCAATTAGAGCCAAGGTCTTCAAACCAAGTAAATTGCAGATTCTTTACTAAGAGGGCACTTTCATCCACATAAGCTCGAAACAAAGTACGCACTCGAGGAACATCAGTACCATCCGGTGGCGCTACGTAATTAAATTTATCGTAGTTATCAATCAAGTTAAGGTACAAAGCCCCACTCAACTGTAGGTTTGATGTCAGCCAATACCCTGCATCAGCATTGACACCGATGCTATACAGATAAAAGCTTTCAGCCGAGCCGAAAGACTGTATTAGCTGAGGAGAGAACGCATAATCAAAGCGCTCAAATTCATCGTATTGTGCCTTACTCTGCACAGATTCGGCATTCTCAACCACAATTGAGTCTTCAATATCTAGATCTAAGTATTCTTGTTCATGAGCGGAAACAAATGTCTCACGATCGATGTGTGTTTCTAAAAGAGGCATCGAGTATTGAGTTTCAATAATAGAAATAGTTTCTATTGAAGAAGGGGTGTGACTGATAGCAACCGTCGCCGCTCGCTCTTGAGCATGAGTTCTATCTCGATATCGCTCTTGTTCAGCAGAAATAGTTACCCCGCCCTCCTGAGTGCTAATGGCATGAGTTTTATAGCCCGCGACTTGATACAACTCCTCAGACAATCTTTGATAGTCAATATCTTCATTCGATGAGGTACTGTTTAGCCTTAGCTCGGGAGGCTTCTCATCAATCCATGTGGCATAGAGATCATTGAAATTGGTGGATAGTGTGAGCCCGAACGTTAGGGTGTCTCCCCGTTCATAACTCACTCTCATTTGTGCCCAATCATCTACTCGGTAGACTAAGCCAAAATTAATGGGGATATGCTGCGTCATGTCTGCTCGCCCAGCGACTACCGGAGCATCTTGTGAATAATCATTGGTATCATATTCAATTTTGAATGAAAGAGGCTGAAAAGGCGTTTGATACTCTAAACCAGCATAAATAGATGCCGGTCCACTAAACCAACGGTCAGTGTCAAATTGTCCTCCATTCCCACTAAACTCATTGGTTCTGTTACAAAACCTATCCGCCATTGAGCACATTGGATTGGAAATATTACCGCTTTGACCGATATAGCCCCACCCAATACCTAATGTGGCATCGAAGGGACCAAAGCGTTTGCTCGCAGCTATAAATTCGCCATCAAATAACCCAGTACCACCAAAATCCCTAAAACCAATGGATAGCTCGGGAATAAAACGACTCTCTTGTAATAGTCGGATCTTAAAATCAATCGCTTTATCAGCGAGTTCATTGTCACCGCTAAATTCGGGGTCTCCACTATAAAGCAAGTCTTGAACTAAGGTGTACCGAACCGTCGTTTCTAACCAAGGCATCAATTGCAGGCTTAGACTATAAAAATGATACTCGTTATTCCATGTTCCATTGAAACTAAACTCCCCCTCTCTTGCCATCCTACCTGTTGGCATTTGCATCAGGCCAACACCACCAAAATCGGACTGAGATGGCGAGTATTGCGCACTATAAAACAGATCCTCTGCGAGACTCACTCCACTTGGTAAACTCACACACATTAGCCCGATAGCGAGGTTGTAAGTCGACCTCATAGCCCCACCTTATGTGTGAGCAGTTCCGCTATCTGCAAATTAAGGTCTTCATTCTCGCTAGCAAGGCTTCTGAGTCCAATAAAAATGGTGGACCCAGGAGCAAAATAGACCTCCTTGCCATTCCACCAACCATAAGATATCAACTCAACCACACCGTCTGGCTGAATGACAAAAGCAGTACTTGCTTTTGCACCTGGAAGTAGTTCAATTTGGTTGTGTTCTAAATAGTCGGGAAGTTGCCAATGGACGTGAAAAGAGACTAATTTGGGCTTATCAATAGCGCCTATTATTCGAATTTGAGTTGGCCTAGTCGTTAAAAGTAACTGAAAGCGCAGCTCTGGATTATCTGATTTAAATTGTAAAATGGGATCGCTAGATATTTGGCTTCGCGCCCAATCAGCATCAAGTGTATAAGGCAACCTTCTTAGATATGAAAAATGCTTCAATTGCTCAAGAATTGAGTGAGAAGATTGATTTAAACTAACATTATTCGGTTTATTCGCCCTTTGATAAAGTTGCTGGAATACCTCATCAATCTCGGGCTTCATTTTTGAATCTTCGTCCAATAGGGATAGGTGATTTGCTATTGTAAAAGCCGCAGGTTCTAGCCTATGAGCATCGATTAAGACCTGACTTAATCGCACCGCCTTTGAATAATGAAGCTCCGTCTTTTGATTCGGCATAGCTATTATCAAAGCACTAGACCAAGCAGTATCTGCAGAAAGCATCAGTACCGAAACAAGAAATGCAAAAGAAACTTTATTAATGCCTTTCATCGTAGCTTCGCCATAGCCCGTTAGCCAAAGTCACGGATTAAGAGCAATTCAATTTTGCTCATATCCGGACCTATATGCTGAATCGTTCTAATTACTCTGCCTTGACTATCCACCCAATAATGATTGTCAAAGCCTGCTTTAAGAGACTGGAAATAAACAGTTTCAATGTAATGCTTGGTTGCGAAAGTTTTTAGTGGAGTATCCACCGCCTCACTTCCGATAAATTTTCTGCTGATTTTGGCTTGATAGCCATAACGATAACCTGGTTGCCAATCGTACATAACAGACCACGAAGCAGGGGTAACAGAACCAAACGGATAACTCTTAGTTGAAAGCTCAGCAAGATTGTCTTGAGGCATAGCTAGCGTCTTGGTAATTCGTCCTCCTTCAGTGACTATCATTACTCGATCTTCGGTTATCCATTTTAATTGTATTGGGTCTTTATCCGATAACCTATCAGCATAGGCTAGGACCATGTGTATTTGGTGACCTTGATTAATTCGGGCATAAAGACTTGCATAAGGCAATTGTTGTAAGCGTTCCTTAGCAAGTTCAATATCCTGCTCACCCCATATCGACTGCTCTAAGGTGGCTCCCACATCTTTAAATTTTTGGGAACACCCTGCGATTAATGCAGATAAGATAAAATACAACAATCCCTTTTGTATCATCTTGCCAACCCTGCAAAGCTCAAAGAAAAATCTTTATTAACAATAGATTACAGACAGAAAAAAACCACTTTGCAGACGAAAGTGGTTGGTGTTTTAGAGGGGTATTTTATTGATTGTTGACCGTAGTAGAGGGGGAATCATCTCCCGCATCAGCAATCGCAACTCCCGCAACAATAACAACTGCACTCACAGCAACAACTGCGCCGACAACGGTTCCTGTGGCAAGTGTTGAGGCTGTCGTTCCGGCAGCAACACCACCAGTAGTAGATGCTGACGTGGCCGTGCCCGTAGTGCCTGCTGCAGTTTCAGTCCCGGTTACCGCTTCTTCTGCCGCAAAAGACAAGCTTGCAAAGCTCGCTAGTAATAGCATCATCGATCTCTTCACCACACCTACCTTATGTTTAAGTCCATCTTCTCTATTTGGAGTTATCATTGAGCTCGATATGCTCTAGCATACTTTTCCACATCTTGGCTTTATCCTGATCGGCCAAAGGGTTTTCTGGGGACTTATACCAATCAGCTAAAAACATCTGAGCCCTCACGCAACGTTTATTCGCTGCGTGCTCTATTAACTGTAAACCCTTGTCCATATTACTGCGAATGCCAAAACCCTCAAACAGGGCAACTCCCTGCTCATACTCGGCTTGCTCATCGCCATTCAATGCATCAAGAGCACTTCTCCAGTAACGATACTTATCTTGAGGGACTACGTCTCCGGATGATCTTTCACACACCCTTACAATACCTTCTATGCCGTCTCTACTCTCTTGCAAAGCCGCTTTTTCAAACCAATACACTGACTCTTTAGGATGCGATAGCTCGTTTTCTCGAGCTAATTCGAGTTGTTTAGCCAAATGGCCATTATCCGCAAGAGCGACTTTTTCTTTATGAATTCGTACTCGCTCCGCTTTAGCTAAATGAGCTTGCTGTTCTGAATACTGACGTCGTTTCTCTGCTCGAGCAGTGCGACCTGAAAGCCATTTTGCCACACCTAAAAATACCAGCATAAAAGCAAAGATAGAGCCAACGGTAGCGATAATCTCAGTAACTGTGTCCATACAGTACCTCCATGCGACAAAAGCCCGGTTTGCCCTCCCATCATTATGATGGTTTAGACATACCAAGCTAGGAAATCTAAAGACTAGTAAATATGATCTAGCCACTAAGACATGGTTAAATTATAGTTCAAGATCGTTCGAACTTAGGTTTTACCACACTTAGGTCAACCTTGATAACCACAAAGTCTTCAGTCGCCACTGCCTTTTATTGCTTCTTAACGCAGACTGTTTATCTCGGATGCAAAGCTATGGAAAACAGCAAGCTCAATATTTATCAGGCACTTACGCAAATGTCTGACAACAAGCTATCTAGGTATGCACCTTGAGGAATAAAAGAAGAAAATGGATTGAAGAAATTCGAATTTGTCTGGTTTAGCTTTGCTATAAATACATAAATTGGGCAAAACACACATCAATTTTCAAGTGTATCGCATCACGCAATGATTGCTGACAGTACGAAAGCCCCCTTTTTGTTTGCATCGAAGTCCCGCTCCATTAGCCTTAGGTAAATGAAGGTAATGCCAGCATCGGATGCTCTAGGCACAACAACAATCGCTCCCTCATTTCTACTCAAATTTAATGAGTTTCAGTTTACAGTGTAAATCTCTAGTTGGAGATTTTGATAACCTACAGTAATACCAATTTCAGTAAGCGAATAGCGAACTACTGGGTATACCACCTATATATTTACACTCGATGCGCCATCGTAAAGGCAAAAAAAAGCCAGAGTAAGGTGTACACCTTCTCTGGCTAACAGGACAAATACACAAAGTATTTCGGGTTAAAAGCTAGTTAGCTTGGCGCGTCTCTAGTGCATCAATGTACACCTGTTGAGCACCTTCTACGTTAAGCTCTTTTGCTTCATCTAATAGGGCTAACGCTTTTGGCATATTGTCTTCTTCAACAGCCTTTCGAATGGCGTTGTGATAATAGTCTTGCGTTGACTTCTCTACGGTTGCATCTAAGTTTTGCGTATTTTTATCTGCTTCGTCTTTTGCAAAGACTCCAGCGCTTGCACCTGCAACTTCAACCACCAATTTACCCGTTTCAGAGTGTGGGGTTGGAATGTCCTTCAGTTCAGGCATGTAACCGCCCTGACCTTCTACCATTGCGCGGTAAGGGTCTACACGATCGGTTGTTTTAGCCAATTCTTGTGGTGTTGTGTAAATCAGCATAGTGACGGTTTTCTGATCAACCGGCGGTGTAAATCGGATTTCTGCGACTAGGCGATCTCCCCACGCTAAACGCGGACGGCGATATTCAAATGATGAAGAGTCGTACTTCTCAATCACTTCACCATCATTAGTAACGATCATAATCTCTGGTGAAAAGAAAGTCTTGTCTGAAGTCATGTTGCTCGTGACTGAAATATCCAATGGACCACGGTTTGATGGGATCTCGAAAGCAGCGACAGGGCTATCGATGACATTGTTATTCAGTACCTGTGTATTTTGATCAATCGTCACTAATGCTTGTGTATCAAGGGTAAAAGGCGATTTAACTAGCGATGCTACTGAAGTAGCAGCGGTGTCTGATTGCCCCACTTGATGAATAGTATCTTGGGTTGCACAACCAGCAAGAGCCACACAACAACTTAACACTAAGGCTCGTAATTTCATTGGATGTTTCCTTTGTTATTTTTTTAATGACTTTGAAATCTGACTATCTGTTATAGCAAATACAGCAGAGTAAAGCCCTTAAAAAAATAGCCGACTGAACGTCGGCTATTTGATAAACCTAATTCAAACTAGAACGGTTTGATTACCACCATGCTTCTGCTTGGATACCAACAACATACTCAGTGTCGTTACCTTGACCAAATGCATTGTCGTCTTCAGTGTCTAGGATGTAAGAACCGTATACGCGGATTTCAGGACGAGCCCAGAAGCTGCTTCCCATAGCCCATGCTTGAGCTACTGTAAATTTAGCGTTACCAAAGTCTTCAGTGCTACCGTTGCCATCTAGCTGTTCACCTGCATTGTAACCCGCTTCGAATACTGTACGCATAGTGTCATCCCACTTGTACATAGGGCGAACAACTACAGAGTATTGGTCAGTGTCGTTAGTAGCGCCAGTGTCATCACCGATGTCTTGACCTGCCATAAATGCTAACTGGTGACCCATTTCCCAAGAGTCGCCCATTGAGATAACACCCCAGTTGATCAGGCGGTAACCTGTTGAATCGTTGAAGTTATTAGTACCACGTGCGTAGTATGAGCCTGAACCCCAGAAGTTAGCTGCTTGAACACCGTAACCATTAGTACCGTACTGGAATACTGTTTGGTTAAAGCCAATGCTCAAACCTTGCTGAAGGATGAAAGTTGCTAACAAGCCATCATCAGCTTCTTCAGAGCCGCCATCTTTTTCGTTTGCAAAGTTGTATGCAAGAGCGACTTCTAAGTTAGCATCAGACCATAGGCCGATATTTGCTAGACGAGCATCAAAGATAAAACCAGAAGAGTCATCGCCATTCTCACCATCTTGGATTACAGCTAGAGAAAGTTTTTGGTTACCAACAGATAGGTTTTCAATACCACCACCAGTACCCGATGTATTCAGGTAGTAGAAGTCTGTAATATGGATGTCTTTACGTTGGTAGTATGTTTTACCTGCCCAAAGTGTTGCTTCCTTGTCGAAATCAAAGATACCATTTGCTTTAACAGCAAACTGTGCAACATTGAAGTCAGCATCTTCCCAACCGTTTGCACCTGGAGCACCAGAAGCAATCATTGACTCGATACGCCAGTTAACTTCACCCGTTTGAAGATCTTGAGCAAGACCAAACTCAGAGTAGTTGTCGTTTTCGTTACCTAGACGACCAATACCGTTTTTGTTTACTGCTACATCAGAACCACTGTTACCAGAGATACCAGTACCAGCACGCATGTAACCGTTGAATTCTACAGCCATAGCTGAAGTAGATAGTAGGGCAGCTGTAACCGCTGCTGTAAGTAGGTTTACCTTTTTCATTATTCGTTAACTCCCGAAACGATTTTTTTTATTTTTCTAATACATTCTTCGCTGCTTAACAGTCCATTCCGTTAATACCGCCAACAAAAAATGTAAGTGTGAAATCTGTTCTTATTCGACAGGAGAGATAATAATTGGAACGGTATAGGTCTGAGTCCTCCTCCTTTGGTTAAATAGCGGGGGAAGCAGGGAGGGGATGAGGGGGCGTAGATATAGCTACTTGTCTAGTTGATCACACAATTAAGGAGTAGATCGGCCACTGCTAGAGAGAGCGGTCACAGTGGATTATGCGCAGAGTAAGATCTATGTCTCTATTTAAAAGTTCCATCAAATATTCATTTAATTTCGTCAAATAGTATTTTTCGTGATGTAGCTCTCAATACCCTATGACGAAAACTTTTGTAACCACTTCGATACTGGGTTTACTCATCAGCCAGCTAGCAAGATTAACGTGTAGAGCCTCACTACAGATAGTGTACGGTGTTCAATATTTTTACTTAAAACCTGATCAGAACAGGCTTCATGGCACAATCACTATTGCGTTAGCGGGGCAAACCTTTTAACTTAACACTCAAACCATTCACAAAATAAACAAAAGACAAAACAACGAATGAGTAGTAAACAATCGCGCCCTTATCCGCTAGGCGCTGAACTAGATAAAAGTGGATGTAATTTCTCTATTCACGCACCTAGCTGCAAAGAGATATCTTTAGCGCTTTTCGACTCCAAAGGCGAGTTCAAAGCCTACCCAATTACTGAAAATTACGCTGGCATTAAACACATCTATATAGAGGGTGTTACTGCAGGCCAAGAATATGGCTTCGTCGTCATCGACCCAAATGGCGAGAAAATCCTATTATCAGACCCTTATGCCAAAGCATTAAGTAAGCCTCTTCACTATGTCGCGCCCTTTTCCAATGAAAAAAGCTGGGCGATGGCAAAATCTGTTGTCACGTCATCAATATTTGATTGGCAAGAAGTTGAGCACCCTCGATTAGCGCGTTCAGAAATAGTGCTATTTGAAACTCATACTAAAGGGCTGACAAAGCTGAATAGGAAAGTGCCTACTGAGCACAGAGGAAAATATCTGGGTCTGGTTAGCGATGAGATGCTCACGTTTTACAAAGAGCAAAACATCAACTGCCTACAATTACTTCCAGTAGCGGCTTGCATGCATGAACCGCATCTACTAGATATGGAAATGGTCAATTACTGGGGATACAACCCTTATGTATTTATGGCTCCCGATCCACGTTACGCCGATACCGACGCCGTTCAAGAGCTTAAAACCACAATTCGTGAGCTACATAAGAATGGTATCGAAGTCATTTTAGATGTGGTTTATAACCATACCGCTGAAGGTGGTGATGGTGGGCCTGTATTCAACCTTAAATTGCTAGACAACCAATATTACCTTAAGCACGGTTGTCACTATGCGAACTTCACAGGCTGTGGCAATACTGTCGATCTGAATTACCAACCTGCACTGAATTTGGTCATGGATACCCTTCGTTATTGGGTACAAGAGTTTAAGATTGATGGGTTCCGCTTCGATCTTGCTGCAACTCTAGGTCGCAACGGTGACAACTTTAATCGCGACGCCGCATTCTTTAAAGCAGTGGCGCAAGACCCTGCACTAAAAGAAACTAAATTAATCGCTGAACCTTGGGATATTGGTCCAAATGGCTATCAGGTAGGAAACTTCCCCGATGGTTGGAACGAATGTAACGACAAATTCCGCGATATTACACGTAGCTTTTGGCGTGGCGATCAAGGCTTCTTAAAAGAGTTTGCTACGCGAATCATGGGTTCTCGCGACTTGTACAGTGCAAGCCGTTGGCCACACAAGATGACCATCAACTACATCACCTATCATGATGGCTTCACTATGCAGGACTTAGTGTCTTACAAAATGAAGCACAATGATGAGAATGGTGAGCACAACCATGATGGACATGGTGATAACCGCTCAGATAACTTAGGCATTGAGGGCGAAACCTCTAGCACTGAAATCATCCAGTTACGAGAAAAGCGTAAGCGTAACTTTATGAGTAGTTTGCTGTTTTCGTTTAGTATCCCTCATATTCTCACTGCTGATGTGCTGTCACATACCCAAAAAGGCAACAACAACGCCTACTGTCAGGACAATGAAACCAGTTGGTTAGATTGGGAGCTTGAAACGCATGAAGAAAGCTTCAAATTGTGGCTAGCAAATATGCTAAAAGCTCGTCGTGAGCACATGTTACCGTTCATTGAAGCATTTAGCGGAGAAACCCGTAACGACAACCGCGTGAGTTGGCATCGTCCTGATGGTCACTTAATGGAAATGGACGACTGGAATCAGCTTAATGCCGTGTCATTAAAATTAGGCATTGGTAAAGATGGTGCTGAGCTTCTTTATTGTATTAACCAGTCTAAAACGCCTGCGCGCTTTAAGCTACCTGATGGTGGAACCGATCGCTGGACATTAATTTGTGATACCGGTGAATCAGAAACAGGTAAAGGCGAAATCACTAGAGACATGTTGTTAAAACCACAGTCTATGGTCATTTTGAAGGCTCAAGGACCTGCAAAAATACTGCCGGTTAAACAAGAAACTTTAGAAGCCTAACCGCCCTAGCCCTTTCAAACCTAAAAAGTAGCCTCAGCCTTTTGCTGGGGCTACTTTTTTTAAACCTTCAAAGTTATAGCCCTAACAAACAACAATCGTTACATTTTCGAACGGAATTAATTGGCTTTAACCTCGAAAACTCTCTGACACAAAGAACATACATACAGCCTTCCACCTGTCTTATATCAAGGCTATGCATACAAAAACACGCTTTAATACGGCACTTGTCATTTAACGACGACACAATAAAGAGATCTTGATCACATTTACAATTACTATACAATCGCCTTTCGTTTCAAAGCGGACAAAAAGTAACCGCGAAACTTAATGGCGTTAAACGCCCAACTAAATTAACAACAATGAACTCAGTATGGCTTTACCAAGAACTATTATTCGGCTTATGCGACCTTATGTGGTCGTGCTCAGTACAGTATTAATTTTCGTTGCTTATCAACACTACGTTAGTGTTAAAGATGATGCACTGAAACAAACACAGGCTAATCTCAGGACAGCTGCAAAGCTGACTAAGGCACACCTAAAAAATAGCATCAATATCTTTTCTTCTTTGAACAGATCATTTGAGCTTGAAGATCAGAGTGCTTCTAATCTTAATGCTATCAATATTATTCGAAATACTGAGAATTATAACGATATCTTACGTTACGATGCTGGCACCAATAAGGCGTTCTCTGAGTCTGAAATCTACAACGCAAGCTTACATAATACAGATGCAAAGTCCTTTAATATGCAAGATGTCAGCTGGACCGATATCAGTTTCATGGAAAACCGATACCAAATATCCAGCCTATATCGCAGTCAAAATCGCCGTTGGGTCGTAGCATTACGCGAAAAAAACCCAGTTAATACACCTCAATACATTATTGAATTTGACCTAATGTATATGAGTCAGGCTCTGATAGATCTGCGTACCCTAAACAGTGGTAACGTATTTATTGTTGATAGGGCCACTGGCAAAATAATACTGCATCCAAATCCAAACAGGATTGGTGAAATGGCGGTTATCTATAAATATTCTATTGCCGGTGAACTATCTCAAGATGAGAGAGCACAGCCTGTTAGCTACTATTTTTCAGATACACCAAACTATACGTTCAATCCAGAGAATGCGTTACCCAACAATAAACAGTCTGGTTCGATAAATTATTTCTTTCACGGTGACGCAAAACTTGCGTCCTACAACGCCAAAAATAGCCTAAATTGGATCTATTTTTCGTCGATATCTCGATCTGATCTGTTTGCTCACAGTTATTCAATGCTACTTGTTGCCTTTGTTGCATTGAGCTTATCCTTATTCGTATCTGTCTTTCATTACCTGAATAAACAACTGCAAGTTGCGCTCACTGATTTGTCAAAAACAACTACTCTACTGGAGTTCAAAAACCAGGTTCTGTATCTACTAGGGAGATTTTGTACACGTCGACGTGCGCAGCTATGCCTCTATAATCACGAGGGGCAGACGTTTTATACTGTCGACTATCATGGTCAAGAACAGTCGATATTAACCGATAAAGAATATGCTCTAGACCTACTAACAAGTAAGGTGAAGTATCTACGCTCAGCGAGTCAGGATCCTTTGGCGAAACAGATTCAGTTAAGCACAAACTATTATCGTATTCCTTTGCTTGGACACAATGGACTGACTGGTGTGATATTCATCGAAAGTCGGTTTCAGACATTTCCAAGCTTGATGAAGCTACTACAAACCTATATCGAAACTTCGTTATCTAACGTATTGTTACAGCAACAGATTTCACTACGTGACGCTGCTACAAATCAAGATAACTTGTTTACGCTACGCAATAAAATCAATCGCTACAAGGGTCACCGTGATGTGTACCTACTGACTATTGATGTGGATGACTTAAAGCTGATTAACTACCAATATGGTTATATGTGTGGCGATCAGCTGATACTCGAGATGTCGAGTGTGATCACTAAATACTTCCCAACATCATCGACACTGTCAGTCGCCAGAACAGGGGGGGATGAATTCTGTGTGCTCTACAACGCCGTTGATCAGCAACACGCATTTATCTTGGCAGAAAAACTGCGTGCTGCCATTGAAGGACATAAATTTGTCTTTGATACCGTAAACGTCAACTTTACCGTCAGCATCGGTGTATCTCACCTGTATGATTGCGTAGACAAAACACTGTCATCATCACTACAAGCCACAGACAAAGGCAAACAAAACGGCAAAAACCTGGCCATTATGAGTGCTGTTTCTTGATGATTATTTATGAGTTAGGGGGGTTGCAGATTTCAAGCATCCCACTCTTTGATGCTGAAAGCTTCTAGCTCTCAGCAATGACAGCTTTCGTCGTTTCCAAGGTCTTTTATTGGAGACCTCTTCAACTGCAGAACAAATTAGATCTCCGATTAAAGCGCTCGGAGATGACCGTTTTTAAGACAATATCTTCAGCTGGAAGGTAACACTTACGCCTTTCAACAATGGCATTTTTCGTCGTCTCCAAGGTCTTTTATTGGAGACCTCTTCAACTACAGAACAAATTAGATCTCCGATTAAAGCGCTCGGAGATGACCGTTTTGAGACGATATCTTCAGCTGGAATTTAATAACTCACGCCTTTCAGTAGTGGCACCTTTCGTCGTCTCCAAGGTCTTTTATTGGAGACCTTTTCAACTGCAGCACAACTTAGATCTCCGATTAGAGCGCTCGGAGATGACCGTTTTTAAGACAATATATTCAGCTGGAAGGTAACACTTACGCCTTTCAACAATGGCACCTTTCGTCGTCTCCAAGGTCTTTTATTGGAGACCTTTTCAACTGCAGCACAACTTAGATCTCCGATTAGAGCGCTCGGAGATGACCGTTTTTAAGACAATATCTTCAGCTGGAACGTAGCAGTGGCACTTTTGTCGTCTCCAAAGTCTTTTATTGGGGACCTCTTCAACTACAGAACAACTTAGATCTCCGATTAGAGCGCTCGGAGATGGCTATTTTTAAGACGATATCTTCAGCTGGAAGGTAACACTTACGCCTTTCAACAATGGCACTTTTCGTCGTCTCCAAAGTCTTTTATTGGAGACATTTTCAACTGCAGAACAACTTAGATCTCCGATTAGAGCGCTCGGAGATGACCGTTTTTAAGACAATATCTTCAGCTGGAAAGTAGCACTCACGCCTTTAAGCAATGGCACCTTTCGTCGTCTCCAAGGTCTTTTATTGGAGACCTCTTCAACTGCAGAACAAATTAGATCTCCGATAAAATCGCTCAGAGGTGATCCTTTTCAAAAAGACGTTTTAGGCTGCCAATTAAAAGAATCATTCTTAAGATGTTCTTTCCTTTATCATCAACTATCCTATTTATCTAAGTGTCTGTTTAAAAAACACTATTTAAACCTTGCTCACTATTTCTTATTGTCTCTCAGCAAGGTGCATTTTAGGATTAGTTTATGTATAAAATCTTCGAAGGATTCACTAAGGCCTTCCCAAAAAACGAGCCCGAACAGCCACCCAATACGGTTATCGCTTTTTGTCGTTATTACACCAAAGGATTTGAAAAGCCTCTGCTATTGATGGCGCTACTCAGTACTATAGTCGCCATTGTAGAGGTGTCCCTCTTTAGCATGATGGGTAAGCTTGTTGATTGGTTAGGGTCAAGTGATCCTGACTCTTTCATGCAAGAAAATGCAGATACGCTCATCACCTACGGCGTATTGGTATTAATCGTTATGCCTCTTTTAGTCACTTTGCATTCACTGGTTCAACATCAGACCTTACTTGGCAATTATCCGATGTCTATTCGCTGGATGGCACACCGCTATCTACTGAAACAAAGTTTATCGTTTTATCAAGACGATTTTGCCGGCAGGATAGCCACCAAAGTAATGCAAACATCCCTCTCGGTGAGAGAGACCGTTATGAAGACGCTGGATGTATTTGTGTACGTCTGTGTCTATTTCACTTCGATCATAGTGCTTCTTGCTCAAGCTGATTATCGTTTAATGCTACCTATGCTGGTTTGGCTGTTAGCCTATATTGCTATCCAAATCTACTTTGTACCTCGCTTAAAGCAAGTCTCTTCAGAGCAAGCCAATGCGCGCTCGACCATGACCGGACGTATTGTCGATAGCTACACCAACATCGCAACAGTTAAGCTCTTCTCGCATAGTAAACGAGAGACCGAGTATGCAGAAGAAGGCATGGAGGGCTTCTTGGACACTGTTTATCGCCAGATGCGCCTTGTCACTGGCTTCAATGTCATGGTGGAAATCGTCAATTATGTTTTAGTGTTCGCCATTGCCGCGATATCCATCATGTTATGGATGGATAATGCCATCAGTATTGGGGCTATTGCCATCGCCATCAGTTTGGCACTGCGGTTAAATGGCATGTCGATGTGGATCATGTGGGAAGTAGGTGCGTTGTTTGAAAACATGGGCACCACCGTTGATGGCATGGCGACACTTTCTAAGCCTATAGACATTAAGGACAAACACGATGCTAAGCCTCTGCAAGTTGCGAATGGTGGAATACACTTTGATGACGTCAGCTTTCATTATGGTGAAAACAAAGGAGTAATAAGCAATCTGAGCTTAAATATTAAGCCTGGTGAGAAAGTAGGCTTAGTGGGACGTTCTGGAGCAGGTAAATCGACCTTAGTGAACCTACTGTTGCGCTTTCACGATGTAGAAGGGGGCAAGATAAGTATAGATGAGCAAGATATCTCAGCCATCACTCAGGACTCATTGCGCAGTAATATCGGCATGGTGACGCAAGATACCTCACTACTACACCGCTCTATTAGAGACAACATCTTGTATGGTAATCCGACAGCCAGTGAAGACCAATTAATTGCAGCGACCAAACAAGCACACGCTCATGAGTTCATCGAAACATTAACCGACCCGTTTGGTAACCTTGGCTATGATGCTCAAGTAGGAGAACGAGGAGTGAAACTCTCTGGCGGACAACGTCAGCGCATTGCCATTTCTCGTGTACTGTTGAAAGATGCACCAATATTGGTGCTTGATGAGGCAACTTCTGCTTTGGATTCTGAGGTTGAGGCTGCTATTCAAGAGAGTTTAAATGAGTTAATGGAAGGAAAAACCGTAATCGCTATTGCTCACCGTCTATCGACAATTGCGGCTATGGATAGACTCATTGTTTTAGATAAGGGACACATAGTGGAGCAAGGCACTCATCAAGAACTCATACAAGGTAAGGGAATTTACGCACAACTATGGGCTCATCAAACCGGCGGTTTTATTGCACAATAGATCAAAGGGTTAACTCATCATCACATCTGGCCTAGAGAATTCTCTAGGCCTTTGCTTTTCTATCCTGCCTGCTGAAAACCTTGTTCCTGGATCGACTGAGTATTAAACACAAAAAAAGCATCTATCCAGTGCAGAACAATAGCGGAATCGGGGGCTTCTTTTAACTGTTCAAAGGTGGAACGATAATGCTCATCACTAATTAAGTGTTTACGCATCTCAATGAGCTCAGCTGTAAATTCCATAGAGAATTCGGGGTGCCCTTGAACGGTGAAAATATGGTTGTCCTTTGCCAGCATAAAGTTAGGACAAAAATCACTGGAGGCTACAACACGCATACCGCGAGGAACGGTAATCACTTGATCTTGATGGCTCACCAACATTCGAAGCCTATCGATAGACAAATTCATCCAACGCTTTTGGGCAACAATGTTGACTTCATAATTACCTATCCCCCAGCCTTTGGTTGATTTGTCGACCGTCCCCCCAAGAGCACGAGCAATGAGTTGATGACCAAAGCAGATTCCGACCAAAGGTTTACGTCTTGCTTCGCATCGTTGAATCCAATCAATTAATCCTAAAATCCACGGTTCATCATCATACGCATTAGATACACTTCCAGTGATTATGTAACCGTCACAATCTTCTATTTCAGGCCGTTGCTGATTGAATGCATCGTACTCATAGAAGGTAATTTCATTATTGACCGCTTTAAATACCGTCGCGATCATATTTGAATATTGGCCGTAATTTTCAGAAAGTGCCGGTGCTAAATGCCCGCATACTAGAATCCCTATTTTCATCCATCGCCCTCGCTTATCCTTTGAGAAACCCGCTCAACACTAACGAGTATAGGCACTTATTTCTCATCACATCGACAAATTCAGAAAGAATAAAGCTCAAAAATCAACCATAAATCCAAAGTGCAAACTTAGCTGCAGATCACGTTTTAATACATAGTTTAAAATTTCCGACCTATCTTTGAGATCTCATAAATAGTCACCCATCTTCTATGAACTCAACCCTTTAAATTGGCAACAACTGAATACACAAATGCTTAATCTGCATAAAATGCGAATAAAATAAGGTGATATTCAATCACAATGAATATTTTTGGCTTGCTAAGCACTTCTAAGCCTGTATTGTGACTTCTCATTTTAGATTGCAAGGGATGCATTTTTTATGCTGTTGATACGTCCAATTACAGCAAGCGATCGTCAAGGACTGGCGGAATTAGCGAAGCAAACAGGTACCGGTTTCACCTCAATGCAGGATGATCCAAAGCGCATCGATCAAATGATTGAAGATGGCTGTGCCGCGTTTGAGAGCGATACCCCTCTAGAAGATGGATATTATTTATTTGTTGCTGAAGATTTAGAGCAACAAACATTGGTTGGGACCTGCGCAGTGCAAGCGGGTGTCGGCTTACAAGACCCTTTCTACAGCTATCATTTAGATACAACTGTCCATGCCTCTCGTGAACTGGATGTATACAACAAGGTGCAAACCTTAAGCCTTAGCAATTTCCATACTGGATGCACTGAGTTGTGCACTCTGTTTTTACTTCCTGAGTCGCGAATAAGCTACAACGGTCATTTGCTATCTAAAAGTCGTTTTTTGTTCATGGGCCAAAACCAAGAACGCTTTGATTCTACTGTTATCGCCGAGATGCGCGGTTTTAGTGATGAAGAAGGAAGTTCGCCTTTTTGGGAAGGACTAGGGCGTCACTTTTTCAACCTTGATTTTGCAATCGCCGATAAGCTTTCGATGCACGATAAGGTATTTATTGCTGAATTAATGCCGAAAAACCCTATTTATACCAATTTACTTCCAGAGGAAGTTCAAGAAGTGATTGGTCATACACACCCTCACACTTTGCCAGCACGCAAGCTTCTGGAATCAGAAGGATTTCGCTTCAACCACTACGTTGATATCTTCGATGCAGGCCCAATGCTGGAGTCGCAAGTCAGAGATATTAGAGCGGTCCGAGAACAACGCTTAGCTACCGTAAAGATTGCCAAAGATATCACTGCCAGTGAGGTGCCCTACCTAGTCAGCAATGGTCACGTGAAGCACTTCCGAGCCTTAGCAACCAAAGCGATACAGTTTGAAGGCAATACCATCATTATGGATACCCAGCTTGCCGATACATTGAAACTTAAAGAGGGCGATTCTGCGCCGTTTGTTCCACTATTTAACGCTCTAGCAGAGCAAGAGTAGAATCCATTCAAGGAGTGAAAATGAACAACTCAACCCAACATGTTGAAGCCAATTTTGATGGTCTTGTAGGCCCTACTCACAACTACGCAGGTCTTTCTGATGGAAACCTTGCCTCAAAGAACAATCAAACCAAGGCATCTAGCCCTAAATTAGCGGCCAAAGAAGGTCTCAAGAAAATGAAAGCGCTACATGATCTTGGCATGGTCCAAGGGGTTATAGCGCCACTCGCCCGCCCAGATATCGGCATGCTTCGCCAATTGGGTTTTACCGGGGATACCGCCTCAGTATTAAAACAGGCCGCTAAACATTCACCAGCGCTTTTAGCCGCTTGCTACTCTGCATCAAGCATGTGGACAGCTAACGCAGCGACAGTCTCTCCCAGCCGTGATACACACGATGGTAAACTGCACTTTACGCCAGCAAATCTAATCAATAAGTTTCATCGCTCTATTGAGCATCCGCAAACAGGCCGAATTTTAAAAGGCATGTTCAGCGATGCCAATCATTTTGCTCATCACAATGCGCTTCCAGCAAGTAACTACTTTGGTGATGAAGGTGCAGCAAATCATACTCGATTCTGTAATGAATATGGCGACCATGGCGTAGGATTCTTTGTGTTTGGCGAAAGTGCGTTTAATGGAGCAATGCCAAAGCCGAAGCGTTTCCCTGCGCGCCAAACGTTAGAGGCAAGCTCTGCTCTTGCCCGAATACATGGATTGGCGGAAGACAAGGTCGTTTTTGCTCAGCAAAATCCAGACGTCATTGACGCAGGTGTATTTCATAACGACGTCATAGCTGTGGGCAACCGAGACGTCATGTTCTGCCATGAGCACGCTTTCCTGAATAAAAACGATGTTTACAACAACCTGAGTACTGCTCTAGAAAAACCGTTAAACGTCATAGAAGTCCCTGAATCTGCAGTATCTGTCACAGATGCGGTAGGGAGTTACTTATTTAACAGCCAATTGCTAAGCCTGCCAAATGGTAAAACCGCATTGGTAGTACCGAGAGAGTGCGAGGAAAACCCTCAAGTTGCTGATTATCTGCAAACCCTGATTGCAAGCAAGCAAGGTATTGATGAGTTGCTGTGTTTTGACTTAAAACAGAGTATGCAAAATGGTGGTGGTCCAGCATGTCTGCGCTTAAGAGTTGTTCTTTCTCCTGACGAACAAACGGCTATGAATCAATCTGTTATTATGAATGATTCGTTATTTTCCACACTAAATCAGTGGGTAGACGCACACTATCGTGATTCTATTTCTGCTCAAGACTTAGTTGACCCAGCGTTGTTAAGCGAAAGTCAGTTTGCATTGGATGAACTCACTCAGATACTCAAGCTAGGCTCAGTGTATGACTTCCAAAAAACGGGAGCATGACCGTACGCGATACATTTGGTGCAACAAAGTATGAAAATAGTTCCATTTCATTAACTAGACACATTTTGTTAACAAATAAAATGGATCTGCGCCTTAATTACAGATAAGGTTATTTTGTAGTCGACGTTCTCAATGACTACAAAATGAGAAGACTTAATTAAAGTCTCATACATTTGGTCTTATCTGTATCAGTTGGCTAACTTTAACACATCAGACCCACTCTCCATACCCAAGGCCATCCACCTTGGGTTTTTCTTTGCGTGGTCGTCAAGCAACAAACCCATTGCTCATAGCCCGTCTACTATTGCAATATTTGTACTTAGATTTCCGCTAAAAACACGCGGAAATGACGTGTTAGTCCACTAGCAGGCACCGCTTTTGGACAGTGTCTAGCCTCCTCTAGAACCATACATATAGGCGTATCCCGTTAGCGCACATTGCTACTCAAAGACTCGTCATTGCCGAGGTTTCTATCGGCAAGCTCTCCCTGAAACCTCACATTTTGATAAATGATGCACCGCCGATAGAAATTACATCCCATCAACAAAACAGCAACAAACTTGATCTGGATCATTTTCTGAAATGCGCAGCTGAATTAAGGTGAAGTTGTTAATAAAGTGTGAACAAAGGAGTATTCGCATGGAACTAAAACAAGACCCAAGATGCTACACAGACGTATGCGTAAACGGACTTTGGTATCACTACGATCACTGTGGAAAAAAAGCTTATGTACTCAGAGGAGGAGCTTCACCTTCGGTGGACTTCCATAAAGAGCCTAAAACAGAAGATGAGCTGGTAGATATGATCAAAGCATTAGGCCAAGCGAAGTAATTTAAGGTCGACTAACATCAATAGAAAAACGCCCTGATTTACATCAGGGCGTTTTAATTTAATAGCGTCTTTTGAGAAGCTTATGCCTTGCGACGTGCCGATACAGCATCAGCAAGTTGACGTAACACCTTCTCAGTATCTTCCCAGCCAATACAAGCATCAGTAATAGACTGTCCGTATGTTGCCGCTTTTCCGTCAACGAGGTCTTGTCTGCCTTCAACTAGATGTGACTCAATCATTACACCGAAGATAGCTTGCTCGCCATTTTCCAACTGCGCTGAAACGTCCTCAGAGACGTTTATTTGGCGCTGATATTGCTTGCTGCTGTTTGCATGGCTAAAGTCAATCATCACCTTCTTACGCAACTTAGAAGCTTCTAGTTGTTGTTTGATATCAGCAACGTGCTCAGCACTGTAGTTCGGCTCTTTGCCGCCACGAAGAATGATATGACAATCTGGATTGCCACCCGTTTCCACAATCGCAGAATGGCCATACTTCGTTACCGATAAGAAGTGATGAGATGCCTCAGCACTTCGGATCGCATCAGATGCAATCTTGATGTTACCGTCTGTACCGTTTTTAAAGCCAACTGGGCAAGATACGCCTGAAGCCAACTCACGGTGAACTTGAGACTCTGTAGTACGAGCACCGATAGCACCCCAACTAATCAAGTCACCCACATATTGAGGTGTGATCATATCTAGAAACTCACCCGCCGTCGGTAACCCCAAATCAGTTAGGTCGAGTAGCAGTTTACGAGCAATTCTTAGGCCATCATTAAGCTTATAAGTATCGTTTAAGTACGGGTCGTTAATTAAACCTTTCCAACCAACCGTAGTACGAGGTTTTTCAAAGTAAACACGCATAACCACTTCTAGGCGATCACCTAACTCATCACGAAGAGGTTTTAAACGCTTACCATACTCTAGTGCAGCTTCAGTATCGTGAATCGAACAAGGACCGACGATCACTAACAAACGGTCATCTTGGTCATTTAGAATGTCGTGAATCGCTTTTCGTGAATTATATGTGGTCGCAGCTGCAGTTTCTGTTGCTGGAAAGCGCTCCAAAATAGCAATTGGCGGTAGTAGTTCTTTTACTCTATTGATGCGAACGTCATCGGTTTGGTACATAGTAGATTATCCTTAAATTCTTACCGCTTACAGAATGTGCACATGGCATACTAAATTTATGCAGTGCTATAACGGCATCTGTTTTGCTTGTGTCCATGCAACTTAACTAAGAAGAAAACGAGTTTCAATCACTTTTTTAATTAAAAAGCAATATTTCGACAATATATAAATTTTACGCGAGGTGTATAGTTTATATTACACCTTGTAATTGAGAGTATCAAAGAGACTCAATGCATCATCTAAGACTCTAATTTATAATGACTTAATAATAATTCAGCACTACGCTTCGCATGTAAACACTTTTCTTCTTCTGTGGGAAATTCTCTCATTCCTACCAACAGCGGCCAGAAATAATATCCTTTTATTAATGCATAGGTTTGTTCAGTAAATAGGCTAATATCGCATTCTCGTAATTTTCCATCTGCCATCGCTTGTTTTGCCCAAAGAGTTATAGCGCTGTCTTCTTTGGAAAACTTTGCCACTTGCAATTGCAACTCTTCAGGGGAGTAAAAATAATGACCGATAGCAACACGTGCCAATTCAATGTAATCAGGCGCACAGCTCACTTCAATTTCAGCCAGCAATACTTTTTCTAACTGCAGCTCAAGATCCATATCTGACTGGTAATCTAGGTCAATTTCTTGCACTGCTTCTCGCCACAAAATGCCCACTAGCTCGACCACTAATGCTTCTTTAGAACTGAAATGATTGTATACCGTGCGTTTGGAGACACTGGCAAGGCTAGCAAGCTTATCCATACTGGTGTTTTTAACACCAAATTCAAGAAAGGACTGTTTTGCCGCAGCAAGGATCGCTTCGCGCTTTAATTCACTACGTGTTTTTTTCATTACTTATCAGAATCTTATCAATGATAGAGGAAAAACCATTATTTGATTTTACACTATGCAGTTTACTTTTAAAACCTTACGTGTAAACTACACCGTATAGTTTACTTGTGTTGATTGCATTAACATGAAACGATTTGTATTAGGAGCACTGCTTATGTCGACAACAACCATCAACGCAGCTGAATTTTCATCTGCTGAGAAAAATGGCAAGTTTCAGAACAACGAGATCAAATACAAAAGCGGTCTAGGTGATCTTTACGGCATTATTAAGTCCTATGTTACAGCAGATCGTGAATATCCGATTCCACAAGGAAGTTTACCAAGTGTTCCTCTCTCCCGAGTGGATATTGAGAATACAACTAGTCCAGCGGTTGCTCGCCTAGGTCATAGCAGTATGCTCATTCGTCTAGATGGTAAAACTATTCTTACTGATCCTGTTTTTAGTGATCGAGCATCACCAGTGCAATGGGCTGGCCCCAAGCGCTTCCAACCTGCTGCGATCTCTATTGAAGAGCTCCCAGCTATCGATATGGTTGTCATAAGCCATGATCACTACGATCACCTAGACAAACACGTCATCAAGTCAATACACACAAAAGTCGAACACTTTTTGGTTCCGCTACGTATTGGCAAAATCTTGCAAGATTGGGGCGTTGCTGAGGAAAAAATCATTGAATTAGATTGGTGGCACGAAAAAACAATAGGTTCAATTACCTTTGCCGCGACACCCACTCAACATTTCTCTGGTCGCAGTCTATTTGATAGAGACCAAACCTTATGGGCCAGTTGGGTAATAAAGGGCGAACAAGCTAACCTATTCTTCAGTGGCGATTCTGGTTATTTCTCTGGATTTAAGGCTATTGGAGAAGAATATGGACCGTTTGATCTGACTATGATGGAAACAGGTGCCTATAACGATGCATGGAGTGATATTCACATGACACCAGAGCAAAGTGTTCAGGCTCATATAGACCTTAGAGGAAAAGCAATGTTGCCTATCCATAACTCTACTTTCGACCTTGCTCTTCATGATTGGTTTGAACCCCTCGAGCGTGCACTCAATCATGCAAACAGCAAGCAAGTTCAATTAATTACGCCAATATTTGGACAATTGGTCGATGTAGGCTCACCAAATAGCCAAACTCAACACGCATGGTGGCGTGATTTGCAACCCGATACAGAGGAGTTCAAAACAGCGGTAACGAATACCCTTTAATGGTGAGCAAAGAGCAGAGACTACGAAGTATTCTGCTCTTCTTCTAAACGTTGCTGCAAATAATCTAAAAACAGGCGCGTACGCGTATGCTCATAATCAAGCTTTGGGTAATACGCGTAAACCATAGTGTCTTTTGCTTGCACATCTGGAAGAATCTTAACCAGACTTCCCTGCATCAATTCCTGCTGAATCATCACAGCATTGGAAATTAAAATACCCATTCCACTTTTTGCTGCGTGAAACATGGCCTCCGGATTCGTTGAAGCAAAGTTGCCGTTGAGGGAGAGTCGCTTACCATCAGCCAACTTTAATTCTCGATGAAGTTGCTCACCAAAAATTAATACATTGTGTTGTTGGAGCTCTATAGTATTTTTCGGTTCGCCGTGCTCTAGCAAGTATTTAGGAGAAGCATAAAAACCCAATCGGTCTTCAAATAACGGCTTGGATTTGAAGCTCAACGAGTTCAGGTGTTCAATCTCTCTTGTAATAAACAAGTCTAGGCTCATTTCTGGCATCTGACCGGGCGTCGTAGTAATGAGTTGAATTCGAATGTCTGGGTATTTCTTCAAAAATCCATCAAGGTAATGAACCAAAAATTTAGATCCTACGGCGATAGTCGCTCCAATCTTTAGCATCCCGTTCGGGCTATCACTGACTGAGCGAGTTTCATCCACAACAGATTGAAGTTGGTCCAAAAGCTTCTTGGTTCTATCGTAAAATAAAGCCCCTGCTTCTGTCTGGGTTACAGAGCGAGTCGTACGCTTCAATAGTTGTACGCCTATCCTATCTTCTAGCCACTGTATGCGCTTGCTTACTGCTGAGCTTGTGGTTGATAAACGCCTCGCAGCGCCATTAAAGCTCCCCTCTTCAACCACCAATACATAGCTTTTCAGACTCTGAATCCAATCCATATTGTTTCCTATAGAGAATTAATCTAATTCCTAAATCAGCAATTATCATCTAATACATTTCAATCTAAACTATTCAACATGAAATTAAAACATACTTCAAAGATGAAATTAGGCCCACTAGTCTTGGCAATGATGATCATTGCTACAGGACAAATGGGGGTGAGCATTTACTTACCTTCACTGCCTTTAATTAGTGAAAGCTTGCAGGTAGATAAGTCCCATTTGCAGTCAATTGTTACCCTATTTTTGGTCGGCTTCGGTGTCTCGCAACTCTTTTATGGTCCCTTATCAGATGCTATTGGCAGACGCCCTGTATTTTTATTAGGGCAATTTATCTACATTATCGGCACTATTACCTGCCTCAGCTTTTCCGATAGCATCAGCACACTTGAAGCTGGTCGATTATTGCAAGGGTTAGGTGCGGGGAGTGCTTCAGTACTGGGTCGAAGTGTTTTAAGAGACAGTTATGATGGCGGGCAATTAACAAAAGCCTTAGCTTATTTGTCTGTTACTGCATCTATAATGCCCATTCTCTCTCCTGTTCTAGGAGGTTGGATAGCCTTTCATCTTAGTTGGCATTCAGTATTTGCTTTTGTACTTGCCTATCTCGGCGCCACCTTTGTCATAGGCTGGTATGTGATGCCTGAAACTTTGCCTTACGCTAAGCAAAAATTTAGACCATCTATTGTCCTAAGTAAGTACTTACAATTAATTAAGAACCCACAGGTTATTGGCTCTGCATCCTACAACTGGTTCAGCTACCTGGCTGCGGTGGTATCGCTATCCATCATGCCTTACTTGATGCAGCAAGAAATGGGAATGAGTGCTGCTGATTACGGTACGTTAATGATCATACCCTCGGCAGGCCTTCTAGGTGGTAGTCTGTTGCTGAACATGCTTAATAATCGTTATAGCACCTTTCAGTTACTCGCACTCAGCATTGGATTATTCTTCTTTGCCGGCCTTTGGCTACTCATCACTCCGTTTACTGTATTCAATCTGATCTGGGCATTTACCTGGCTTGCTGTGGCACAAGGTCTCTCCTTCCCACTTTCAATCACGCTACTGCTGCAACCACACAAAAAAGACGCAGGATCGGTTTCAGCGCTTTCTGGATCCGTACAAATGTGTATTGCTGGCTTTTTTGGTAGCTACTTAGTCGGTAACTGGGTAACCAATCAGGTGGAGCTTGGTGTTCTTTACTTGTGCATTGGCGCGACGATGGGAGCAGTACTACTATGTTCAGTGCTAAAAAAGAGCCTTCAAGATAAGGCTCTACTGGAAGAAAAATAACAGATATTAATTAGATGACTACAGAGCAAACCACAAAAATCAATATGCCTCAGAAACTAACGTATTTCGGCCATTCTGCTTGGCTCGGTACAAAGCGTTATCAGCATCAGTAAGAAGCTGTAGCAAAGAGTGGTCCTCATGGGGAGTGACACTTGCAACACCCAAGCTCACTGTCACGAAAGGTGCCGTCGTGCTCTTAGCATGCGGCAGTTGCATAGAAGAGACCTTATCTAACACTGTATTAGCAAGATGAGTAGCACCATTAAGATCGGTACCAGGTAACAACATCACGAACTCTTCTCCCCCATAACGGGCAACCAAATCCGCAGGGCGCGCTACACAATCCTTCAGTGCTTTAGCTATATTAACTAAACACTGATCGCCTTCAACATGGCCGTAATGATCGTTATATTGCTTAAAAAAATCCACATCGCACATGATTATCGAAATAGGTAACTGTTCACGTTGCATTCGTCGCCATTCCATTTCGGACACAGAATCAAATTTCAAACGATTAGCGATTTGAGTAAGAGAGTCTGTCATTGACAACTCTTGCAACCGAGACAACACCTCTTCTAAGCTTGCATCTCTATTCTCAATAACATCTAGCATCTTATTTAATTGTCGAGACAATTCCCCTATTTCATCACTTGTTTCTACCTGCGCACGCTTTTTATAATCTTTGGTATTGGTGATGGCTGTGGCTTTTTGTGTAAGGTGCATTACGGGCTCTAATACCACTTTCCGTAAGGTAATCCACAGTGCAAATAGCAATAAAAACCCAAGTACAATACTCGTAATTAAAGCCGACTGTACCGCCACCTTACCCTGTTCACTGATATCTCTTGGGAAGAATGACTCTACCAACATAATGGGGACTCCATAACTAAACACGTAGCTGGAAACCTCGAGGGTTTCGTCATCAAGTTCAGTCACCACTATCTCATCACTATAGGTCTTGGTTTTGTCGGCAACGGGCGTGATCTTAAACCTTACATGAGTTTGTTTGATAAAATTCGAAATAAGGCTTGGGTCGACATAACGCCCTCGAAGAACAAACCCTTTTGAAGGGCCAGTTTCTTTTGATGTTAAAATGGGGCGAATAGAATATACGACGGGCTTATCCTGCAAAAGAACAAGTCCAGTGTAATGAACATTAAGGCTGAATAAATCCAGCTGAGTTTGAATTAATTTATCTTCTAAGCGATCAACAACGCTCTGCACAAAGCTACCATCGAACACTAATGAATTACTATTCGAGTCATAGATACCATGCCAATACAAATGCTTTGCAGCATCAAAGAAAAACAAGAAATCAAACTGACCATTTCTAAAGCTCTCAACGCCTAGGTTAGCCTCTATATAATCGGGCCTTTTTCCTTGAATAAATTCATAGGTATCATCCCAAGCGCCCCAGTCTTTATTTTGTAAGTCTAAATAGACAATATCCTCATTAAAACGAGCTGCCACTCGTTCAAAATTTGTAATTGCATCTTCTCTTTCTAGTTGTTTAAAGATCGGAAAAACGTACTGCCAGTGCGCTAAATAACTTACAGTTACCATAGCGCCTAAAAGTGGCAATAGTATGTAGAGGATTTTTTTTGATAACGACATTCAGTGAAAAAATACCAGTGAGAGAGAAATACCCCAACTATCTAGAAAGATTTATCAGTTGGATCAATGAATTATGAACATTACTACTGTGCTTATAATAGACTAAAATTATGCACACTGGTGAATTGAGCACCTCTCTAATTTAGCACCCCAACAAGGATCGTTATGTCTCGAGTCAACATCTACAATGTACAGCCTGCCGCTTATAAAGCCTTTTTTGCCGTAGAAGCCTATCTCAAGCAATGTGCTTTTGACCCCATTATTGAAGAGATCGTTCGTGTCCGCACCTCTCAAATTAACGGCTGTGCCTACTGCATACACGTTCATACAAAAGGAGCACTGCAGCATGGAGAATCACAAGAACGTATCTTTGCATTATCCGTTTGGAAAGAGTCCAAACTATTTACTGAGAAAGAAAGAGCTGTATTGGCGTTGGTTGAAGATATGGTTCATATCTATGATCAGGGGATTACCGACCACACATATAAAGAGCTAGAGCTGCACTTCTCTGAGGACGACATAGCTAAGTTAATCGTTCTTTGTACCATGATGAATGCATGGAACCGCTTAGGTGTTGCAACTCATGCCAATGAACTAACGGTATACAAATAGTAGTGAAGAAAATCGAGGCCTGATGCTTATCTTAGGCCTCTAAAATTCAGTTTTGTAGCGCTACAATGACAGCTTCACTGCAGGCTCAGCAATGCCTTTACCTACTCCAGTCAATACTAATGTTTTACCTTCATTATCCGAGCGTTCTTCAATACCAACTTTCGCAGAAGTCACAAATAACGTATCTAAGTTTTCCCCACCAAATGCAGGACAGGTGGGTTGCTTGACGGGTACTGCGTAACGTTCAACAACGTCTCCTTCGGGTGAGTAACGCACTAACTCTCCAGCGCCCCAGTGAGCACTAATCATGTCGCCATTATCAGCCACAATCGCCCCGTCAGGCTCTCTAAAATTATCTGAGTGATCAATAAACAGCTCAGGTTCCGAGACAGGCCAACCAGTGTCGTTATCTAGCTTCATTCTCATTATTTGTGCCGTAGGCGAATTCGTGAAATAGACCCACTGTTTGTCAGCAGAGAAGCAACAACCGTTAGGAATAGTGATATTCGAAACAACCTGAGTAAGCTTGCCTTGATAATAGCGATAAAACGCAGCTTCACCCTCGACGGCATCTCGATGCATGGTACTAATCCAAAAGCCACCCCAAGGATCTGCGCGTCCATCGTTACTGCGGTGCGTCAAAGGATCATGCTCAAAACCGACTACGAACTTAAGCGACTGTTGTTCAATATCAAACAGATGAAGACCGATCTCATCAGCAAGAAGCAAAGAGTCCTTATCAACCCAACCGAGGGCTGATGGAGTTCGATCGAGTGGAGTATCAGTGATCTGTTTACCCTTAAGTGACAGCAGTCGATGCTCAACAATATCGATCCAAAACAATTGTTGACGTTCAGGGTGCCAAAGAATCCCTTCCCCTAAGCCACAAGGGACATGCTGCAGTGTAGAAACCATGCTTATAACTTCCTAATTTTTCATCTTTTATAATGAGATAGAGAAAACCATAAACGAGTAGAAAATGCCGATAGACGGCTCGCAGTTATTTACTTTCTTACAAAGTTACTCGATCTGTCGATGGCGCAATATGGGCATCACTATGAAATTAAACGATTAAAATACACGCAATCCAAACATTTTGACAGTTTGCAAGTGAGTCTTATCATGCCGATATCCATAAAAAAAACCGCCACCACTATTGCGTTACTTTCAACACTATTTGCTCTTCCAGCATTAAGTAACCAACAAGATATTGATAACAAGTCTCTAGCTGATAAGGCCGCTAAAGAGCTAGCAAACCCTAATACAGCCCTTGCGAGTCTCAACTTTAAGTTTCAATATTATTCTGGTTATGAGGGTGGCGGTGACAGCTCAACTATCTTGTTTCAACCTGCATTGCCTTTTCCAATGGATAACGGTGATAAGGTAATATTTCGTCCTGCTCTGCCTTATGTCATCAACAACGATGTAGGTAACCTAGAAAGGGACGATTCCGGTTTCGGCGATATCTCTTTCGACCTTGCTTACGCCCCTAAGGCTGAGCCAGGAAATATCACAGCCTTTGGTGTTATCGCACAATTACCTACAGGTAGTGACGGATTTAGCTCAGAGCAATTTGCTATCGGTCCTGAGATGTTGCTAGGTAAGGCAAGTAAAGAACGTATTTTTATCTTCTTCCCTAACCACCTATGGGGTGTCTCTAATAACTCTGACAAAATAAACGGTGAACATGTCATTGAAGATATCAACCGTACCTCTTTGCAGATTGGCTGGGTTGAATTACTGGGCAATGGTTGGACTATCGCCTCATCGCCTACAATGACCTACGACTGGAATACAGACCAAGCTGAGATCCCGCTTAACTTTCAAGTGAGTAAGACGGTCATTATGGGTAGTCGCCCATGGAAGATAGGTTTGGAAGCAAACTATTACATTGAGAAAGATGAGAAGACACGTCCAGACTTTATGATCGGTTTGAACATTACTCCGGTAGTAGAAAACAAGTTCGCTGGGTTGTTTTAGGGGTTAGCCAGTGCCCATTACTCTAGATTCTAACCTGCCTCTTAATCACAAGTCGACTTCGTCATGCTCGAGTGCTTTTATCAGGCATCTGTTCCTATAAAAGGTCTCCGATAAAAAACTCGGGGACGACAGTTATTAGGGCCTGTTGACCTTTTGCGATTAAATTTTGCTCGACCAGAAACCATTTAATCAAGGCGAGGACCTTGCCGCCTAGTCATGCCCGAGCGCTTTTATCGGGCATCTGTTTCTATAAAAGGTCCCCGATAAAAAACTCGGGGACGACGGTTATTAAGACCTGTTGACCTTTTGCGATTGATTTTTCTCGACCAGAAACCATTTAATCAAGGCTAGGAGCTTGCCACCTAGTCATGCCCGAGTGCTTCTATCGAGCATCTGTTTCTATAAAAGGTCCCCGATAAAAAACTCGGGGACGACGGTTATTAAGACCTGTTGACCTTTTGCGATTGAATTGGGCTCGACCAGAAGCCATTTAATCAAGTCGAGAGGCTTGCCACCTATTCATGCTCGAGTGCTTCTATCGAGCATCTGTTTCTATAAAAGATCCCCGATAAAAAACTCGGGGACGATAGTTGTTTGTCGCACGATCACTAAAGCAGTGGTCTACTAAGTAAGCTATAGAATAAGCCAGATCACATTTAGGTGAATTACCAAGACTTGTGTATGAAAGTCAGACTTCAAGCTGTAAGCTTGAAGTAATAACTTCAGCAAGGAAAGCCCTGTGAACAGTGCAGCTCATACAGATATCCCTCTCATAAGAGTCGAAACCATTAGGTTGGTCTTGAACTGTGCTCAGAACTACTTCCCTGCTCCTCTAATGGCTAAGGCAGCAGAGTTACTACCTTCAAACCTTGAGCGTCCCTACTTAGAATCGATACCTGAATATGCCTTCATTTACTTTATGCAAACCTTGTATCAAGAATCTGAGCCAAAGACTTTTACTCAATACTTAGTCGACTGTACCGCACAATTGAGCTTCATGTGGCCAATTCCGTTCGATTCGAAGAACAGTACAGTGGTTTCAATTCTCAACGAAATCACCGAACAATTTAATACTCGCTCTAGTCAATCCGAAATCCAAATAGAGCTTGAGGGCTATCAAAACCAAGTCAAAATCCATATCTCTACCGCCAACCTCTATGAAAGTCGTCATCAAGGTACGGCATTCTGGCTGGAAATGAAGAGTCTGTTCTTCTTGATTCAATATATCCGAAGACTGCTAGGCAAGGACTGGCTTCCCCTTTCTGTCGGGTTACAACATGTCGATATTAGTCAATTGGATGCTGAGTTGAAATTGGCGAAACAAGGCGTCTTTGTTGATAGGGAGAGTACTTATCTTATTTTGTCAGAAGAGGAGGCTCACCAAGACCTCAATGTGAAGCCTTACCAGTACTCTCTTCCTGAGTACAACGTGCTTGCCACCTACCATGAACAGTTTTCATCAGCATTGATGCCATATATTGGTGAACGTAAACTCGACCTTGATAGTGCATCTGAGATCCTCAATACCTCTAGACGTACTATTCAACGAAAGCTAAAAAATGAGCACACTACATTTCGAAAGGTCATTGAACAACTGCACATGCAGTTTGCAATTCGAGTATTGAAAGACGGTAGGTTTAGTATCTCTGACATTGCATCACACCTAGGGTATGCCAACTCATCAAAGTTTATCCGAGCCTTTAAGCGTATTACAGGTCTGCCACCGATGCAGTATGCTCAGAAAAATGGACTTAGCCCGCGCTCAGAATGAACACGAGCAGAGCCTTTAACTAGCGCCTATCTCTTAAAAGACAGAGAGCAGAACACCATAGCCTATAAAACTCCCGACCAAAGCAACAATGGGCAGCTTCATCTGTTTTAACAAGAAGTAACCAATGAGTACGATAGCGAAATCTTGCGCGCCATTGACGGCGCTGACAAAGATAGGCTGGTACAATGCAGCAATCAATAATCCTACCACACCCGCGTTTACTCCTTTTAGCGCAGCTGAAACTCTGGGAATAGAAGCTAAAGCTTGCCAATTGTTAATGACACACAGCACCAGTAAAAAACCCGGTAGGAATACCGCTATCGTTGCCACTAATGCACCAACAATGGGCTGCTGAGGCAATAATTCATACCCTAAGTAAGTCGCAAAGGTAAACATAGGTCCAGGAACTGCCTGCGCTGCTGCATAGCCCGTTAAGAAGCTATCCGTTGTAAGCTGATCACCAATTAAATTTTGTAATAACGGAAGGACAACATGCCCACCACCAAATACCAAAGAACCTGCATAGAAGAAGTCATGAAATATCTTCAGTAGCGGTGTTTGGCTTGCTACAAAAGGTCCTATCAACAACACAGCAACAAAAACGACCAATGGAGCAACCGAGAGCTTACCCTTTAATGAGTCAGTATGAGTCTGACTCTGCTGTTTGAACCACACCGAGCCCAGTACCGCACACAGCAATAGAACAACGATTTGAGCGGCAATACCGCTAAACATCAACATAGCAACCGCGACAAAGAGGCAAAGACCAATAGATTGTTTAGTCTGACAAAAATTCTTGTACATCCCAACTATAGCGTCAGCAACCACCACTACTGCGAGCAGCTTTAGAGAATGAATAATGGCAATAAATAATGACGTCTCTAGTAAACTACTGCTCAGTAAAGCCAGTGCTAACATCAAGATCACAGACGGAAGGGTAAACCCGAAAAAAGCAGCAAAAGCGCCAGCAATACCACCTTTCTTGTAACCTAATGCAAACCCAACCTGACTAGACCCTGGACCCGGAAGAAACTGGCTAAGGGCAACTAGCTGCGCATACTCTTCATCCGTTAACCATTGTTTCTGCTCTACAAACGTTTTTCTGAAATAACCAATATGTGCTGCTGGCCCGCCAAAGCTGACCCAACCCAATGCAAAAAATATTTTAAAAATTGAAATCATAACCAATTACGACTGATGAAATTTGTTCATACCCTAATCGATACATTTATATGACTCAAATTAATAGTATTGATATATTTAATGAATGAAATAGGATTAAAGAAACCAATTACATTCTGGAGGCTCAATGGCGGAGATCAATTGGAAAGGCGTTGACCTGAACTTACTCGTCGCATTTCAAGCCCTTCTTAGGGCTCGCAGTGTGTCTGCAGCTGCAAATGAACTACATATTAGTCAATCAGCTATGAGCCACAGCTTATCGCGTCTCCGAACTCTATTAAATGATCCTCTATTTCATCGTAGTGGGCATAAAATGGAGCCGACAGAAAGAGCTCTCAATCTGGGTAATGATGTCGAACAAGTTTTGTCTGTGATTAAAAACAATATCCTATCCCCAGAAAACTTCGACGCAGAAACCTTCAATGGCACCTGCAGGTTAGGACTTACCGATTATGCAGAGTTCGTCTTCGCACCTCTGATATTCGACGCATTAACTGAGCAGGCCCCTAATGTTAAGGTAAGCTTTATCAATGTGAATAGACACAATTTCGTCGACATCATTGAAAAAGAACGCTTAGACTTGGTTATCGGTAGCTTTCCTGAACTAGGGGAAGGTTTTGAATCTCAAAAACTCTACCAAGAAAGCCACGTTTGCTTGTTCGACCCAGACGCAACAGGGTTACGCGCACCGGTGAGCTTGGAGGACTTCTGTCGTATTCCTCATGCATTGGTAAGCCCTGATGGTCAATGGGTAACAGCTACTGATAATAAATTGGCAAAGCAGAACCACCAGCGAAACGTGCAGGTAATTTCTCGAAATTTCTTAACCATTGGCCAGTTAATAAAAGGGAGAAATCTCATTTGTATTGTACCGCAGCTAATGTCGCTGATCCCCTACATTTCAGATGGGCTCACTCGCGCAAAACCCGCCATTGAGGTCGGAGACTTTACTATTAGCATGGTATGGAAGAGCGGACTAGCAAGCAATGATAAGCAGCAGTGGCTACAATCTCGAGTAGCAACGGCAGTGCAAAACAATCAACTCAAGGAAAACAAGCAATAATGGAACATACCAAAGCTGAATGGCTTAACCTCTTTAAGATAACCGACAGTCCAATCATCAATGAAATAGTGTTTATCACCACTCTAAGTTTGGTTTTTTGGTTGGTTTGGAAGTTATTAATTACAAGGCTCGAAAGCATTGCAGAAAAAACCAAAATTACTTGGGATAACGCTGTCATTCATGGACTTAAGGCTCCAATAAGTACCTTGATCTGGCTATGGCCTGGCACTGTCTCGATGGGATTATTCCTTGAAGAAAACTTTAACCATGATTTAAATTGGCTCTCTACTCTCAAGCTGATTCTGGTTATTTGCATTGCAATTTGGATTCTATCTCGAATCATTACAAACTTTGAAAACCAACTTTTAGAGAAAAAAAATCGAGACGTCACTACAGTTCAAGCTATAGCCAAGCTAGCTCGGTTGCTGGTCGTCATTATCGGTGTGCTTACGGTAATGCAAGCCCTTGGGCTTAGTCTTTCTGGCTTACTTACCTTTGGTGGTGTCGGTGGCTTAATTGCAGGTCTTGCTGCAAAAGATTTACTCTCTAACTTTTTTGGCGGAATGATGATCTACTTTGACCGTCCATTTAAAGTCGGCGATTGGATCCGTTCTCCAGATCGTAGCATTGAAGGGACAGTTGATCGTATTGGCTGGCGAATGACTAAGATTATTACCTTTGATAAGCGTCCATTGTATGTACCAAACTCGGTATTCAGTAACATTGTTGTGGAGAACCCTTCACGTATGACCAACCGCAGAATATACGAAACAATAGGTCTTCGTTATGATGATTCAACTAAGGTCGATAAGGTTATTGAAGACGTGCATTACATGTTAAAAAATCACCCAGATATCGATGCAAATCAAACACTGATCGTGAACTTTAATACCTTTGGGTCTTCGTCTTTAGACTTCTTTGTTTACACCTTTACTAAGACCGTAAACTGGGTCAGGTACCACGAAGTGAAACAAGATGTACTGCTGCAAATCATGCAAATTATCCACGACAACGGCGCTGATGTAGCCTTCCCTACTCAGACCTTAAAGCTGGATCATGCACCTGAACAGGCTTTTGTTCAGAACTAATGCCTAAGCAATTTAAGTGATGTCCTCGGACATCACTTCATCAAACCAACAATCACTCTTCCGTTCTCATTTACCGACCTGCGCAAACTAAATTGTAAAGTCAGCGTGACCGAAATGCTCATCATCACAAAGATAGCGATCAGTATCATCATCTGATACTTGATGGCGACCATAGGGGAAGCACCTCCTAAGATCTGCCCTGTCATCATCCCAGGTAACGTTACTAAGCCTGTTGTTGCCATCGAAGCCAAGATAGGAGCAAACGCTTTTTGCATAGCCGCTCTCACAAATGGCAATGTTGCAAAAAGAGGTGGTGCTCCCAATGCAATGGCAACTTGATACTCTTCATTTCGCTGTTCAAAAGCGGTATATAGATTTTGCAATGCGACGATGTTGCCACTCAAACTATTCCCAAGCAGCATCCCCGCCAAAGGAATCACATATTGCGCACTGTAGATTGGAGTGGGCTGAACCACCAGCCAACACAAAATAAAAAGTATCGGGCCGAGGCCTATAATCAAGCCACCGATCACAGGGGTAAATAACACCTTGTGTGGGAGTTTTGCTTTACTAACAATCGCACTGGCACCGACTCCAAGCATCACGGCAATCCAAATCAAATTTAGCCATAGATTGTTAATCGAAAATACAAACTCTAAATACGCTCCCACTAAGATCAGCTGCACAAACATTCTTGCGACAGATATTCCCATCTCTTTTCCTAGCTCAAGCCTATAAAAGCGATTAATCGCAAAAGGTATAATAAGTAGAAAAGAAAAGGCAGCTAGATACCACCAATCAATATCGTGAGAAGGCTGCATAGTTAAGACCGTAGTAGAAATTGATTTAGCTTGGCAGGTTAGATAAAAACTCTTTTCCTGCCAAGACTCCCATCTCATAGTCCGCAAAGATATCGTCTTTGTGGCTCAACAAGCCGGTACAGTTAAGTGGCTTATGCGGAGCAATCTCTCGGATCGTAACCCCCTCCGGAGGCTGGTTCATAAACTCCGTAATACTGGAATGATTCATATAGTGAGCAAATAGCATTTCCATCGAACGGGGGGTATGCGCTTTTAGTTGCTTGTGTGATTGATGTGCAAGCATTTCTTTCAACTTCTCGGTGTCCGGCAACCAGTTTTTAGGCAGGGAATTGAGTGCAGGAAACTGGTGGCTTTGCTTAAGCTGACTCACTCGATTCAAGAACAGATCACTAAGGTGTCTCACGCGCTCATTCTTGCTTAAAGGTGCAATGCGATTGATGTAGGGTTCTATACCACGAGCTAATTCTAATTTAAGCTTTTCAAGTGGATCAGCTTTTATAGCGACCTTATTTTGCATTGCTTTTTCAATCATGGGCTCTGTAGTAATCACTACCATGTTGCACGCTCCACGTCGATACGCCTCGTGAACAGGAACAGTGGCAGTAACACCACCATCAACCCAGTTAGCGCCATCTATATTGATCTCTTGATGGTAAAGCATAGGGATAGCGCAAGTGGCCCTTAGCACGTCATACCAATTCTCAGAAAAAATAGGGAAGTAATAGTCCTTCATCTCTTCAACATGAGTAACACATGCCAACGCTTGCTTTTCTGAACCAAGGTTTATAGCACCCTTTTTCAAATCTAATGGGAACTCGCCGCTATGCACAAACTGAAATGCCCAATCCAGATCCATTGCTGTGCGCTCTTTATTAACCAATCTATTAAAGTCAAAGAAGCGATTCTGAGTCGTGTAATTAAGGATAAAATCTAAACCTAAACCAGGTTGCTTGGTCACAAATGAAGAAACATTGAGCGCACCAGCAGAGGTTCCTAAATACAAAGAAAACGGATCATAGTTCGCGGCAATAAAGGTGTCCAAGACACCGGCCGCAAATGCGCCTTTTTGCCCTCCACCTTGAACCACTAGCGAATACTTATTCGTACACTCAATTTCCATGTTCCACATTCCTTTAATACGTCAGATAACAAAATACCGAGTGAATCCAAAGGTTTCAACTCGGTATCGTGATATTTGAGCGTGGCTAGAGCCTATTGACCTTAATGTTCAGCACTACCCAACTCGAGCAGTGTTGCATTGCCGCCAACCGCTGTAATATTTATAGTTCGTGTGCGCTCTGTAATGTAGCGAAGAGCCAATTTAGGGTCTTGCGCTACTGGCATTCTGTGCAAGTCCACCTCGGTGACTAACGGAGCGATAGCACCAGGTTTACCTGCCAAGCTGCGATTTACTGACTTCACTAGCTCTTCTTCACCTAGAACACAGACAACACGAACATCACTATCCAATAATTGAGAGAATTGGTCATACTCCACCAAACTAATTACGCCTAATGGAAGCGATAGATTCTCGATAAGCGTCAATACTTCGTTTGCCAACTCACTATCTTGCACACACAGTAGCACACAATTTCCCGACAGTAGCGCCACCGCTAGCTGTGCGTAGAGTGCTTTTGCACAACCTAGCTCCACAGACTTATCAGCAATGATAAGTGCGACTCCGCGCCCTGCGGTGTAAAGCTCATTGGTTTCTCCCGTTGGACCCGGCATCAATTCAGGCTCAGATAATAACTGAGCGCTGTGTTTATGATGAAATGCCAATGGAGCCTTAAAGTTGTCCAATTTAAGCTTAGTCGCTACCGAACAAAGAAGCTCGTAGCGAGTCGCGTATGCCGTTTGATTCCAAAGTGCCCACGCGTGTTGTGCTTCTGAGAAGCAAATCGATGCTTTTTTCATGGCTATACCCCTTGCTCATCAGTTTGTGTAGATTGTTGTGCTTGTGTTGAATCCGTCACTTGACGATTTCGGCACACATGTTCAGTAAAGCGATACAAATAATTTGACCCACCGGCTTTTGGACCAGTACCAGATAGCCCCTGCCCACCAAAGGGTTGAACGCCTACCACTGCACCCACTTGATCACGGTTAATGTAACAGTTGCCCACTCGAGCATTTTCTTCAATCCAGCGATAAGTGGTTTCATTACGAGAGTGAATACCCATGGTTAAACCAAAGCCTGTGTTATTAATCGTATCCACGATCTCAGCGATCTGGCTCGCCTCAAATTGTACGATATGCAAGATTGGACCGAACTGTTCTTCTTTTAACACAGAGATATCACTAATCTCGATTGCCGTTGGTGGTACATACATTCCAGGATTGCATTGCTCACCTAATTCGACTTCAGCAATAACCTTCTGGGTTTTGCGCATAGTCTCGATATGTGAGAGCAACTTCTGTTGGGCTAGCTCATCAATCACAGGGCCTACATCGGTGCTGTGCAGATAAGGCAAACCTACGCTGAGTTCTTTCATTGCCCCTTGAATCAACGTAATAATTCTTGGTGCTATGTCTTGTTGAACAAACAACACTCGTAGCGCCGAACAGCGCTGACCTGCAGAAGCAAACGCACTTCGCACTACATCACGAACCACTTGTTCTGGAAGCGCTGTAGAATCGACGATCATTGCATTCTGTCCCCCCGTTTCTGCAATAAACGGAACCGGTTGGCTGTCGCGTTCAGCAAGAGAGAGGTTGATTCGCTTAGCCGTAGCAGTCGAGCCAGTAAATGCCACACCTGCAATCGCAGGATGAGAAGTAAGAGCAGAACCAATCTCTGCCCCTCGTCCTGGAAGGAATTGAATCACATCTGCAGGGAAACCTGACTCTAGCATCAACTCTATGGTTCGAGAGGCAATCAAACTTGTTTGCTCAGCAGGTTTCGCGATAACGGTATTACCTGCGACAAGCGCCGCCGATATTTGCCCCAAGAAGATCGCTAACGGGAAGTTCCATGGGCTAATGCACACAAATACCCCACGGCCATGTCGCTCACACCATTGCAAGTTGCCATCAAAACCTTGAATAGATTCAGGGCCAAGATGAATGGCGCTATCTGCATAGTAGCGACAGAAGTCGACCGCTTCACGTACCTCATCAATACTGTCATGGATAGTTTTGCCTGCTTCCATATGACAAAGGGCAACTAGCTCAGCAAGATTCTCTTCTAGTTTATCCGCGAGATTTTTCAAACACTCAGCACGACGAGCAACCGGCGCATACCGCCAGTGCTCAAGGCCTAATTGAGCGGTGGCAATCGCCTCGGAAACATGATCAAGGTTTGCAAAACTGATCTTACCTACGGTTAAACGACGATCAAAAGGAGCTACGACATTTTCTTCCTTGATCATAGTTCCTGAAATTGCAGATCCATTGATGATTGGAGTACCTAGCCATTGCTTCTCAAAGAAGCTTGTTACTTGTTCTTCAAATGGCAGAGCCTCACTCTCAACATCCACATTGATACCGATGGAATTCACTCGCTCACCAAATATCTGCGGTGGAAGCGGGATCTGATCATTGTGTAGGGTTTCATTGGATAACAAAGTATCAACGGGGTGATGTGTGAGATCTTCAACCGGACAACGTGCATCAACCAGTCTATGTACAAACGAGCTGTTGGCACCATTTTCAAGAAGACGACGCACTAAGTACGGTAGTAAATCTTTGTGGCTTCCTACTGGCGCGTAGATACGCACAGGTTGACCATACTTCTCCATCACATGATGGTAGAGCGAGTCGCCCATGCCATGCAGGCGCTGGAACTCATAGTCCGAATGATCTGCCATCTCTGCAATAGCAGTTACAGTATGCGCATTATGGCTCGCAAATTGTGGGAAAATATTGCCACGTACACTGTCACTCAATAAGAAGCGAGCACAAGCCAGATAAGACATATCCGTGGCTTCTTTGCGCGTGTAAACAGGGTAGTTAGCGTAACCGGCCTGCTGCGACCATTTAATCTCACTATCCCAATACGCGCCCTTAACCAAACGCAGTGGGATAAGATCGCCCTGCTCTTTCGCAAGCGCATTCACCCATACTAAAACAGGTAAACAACGCTTTGAGTATGCTTGGATCACAAGCCCAAACTTGCCCCAGCCTTTAACAAGATCGTTGGTGTAGACCTTCTCAAACAACTGCAAAGACAATTCAAGACGATCCGCTTCTTCTGCATCAATGGTGATGGCTACATCTAGCTCGATAGCTCGAGTTAATAACTCAATCAATGTGTCATGAAGCTCGTTGAGAACTCGCTCTTTGTTTGCTACCTCATAACGAGGGTGCAATGCTGATAGCTTGATAGAAATAGATGGTGCAGGACTTGAGTCATCATTTTGTTTGTTTCGGCCTACAGATTCGATCGCCATCAAGTAGTCATTGAAGTACTTTTGTGCATCCTCTGAAGTTAAAGCCGCTTCGCCAAGCATATCAAAAGAGTGGGTAAACCCTTTTTTACGTAATGAAGCTCCGTTTTTCTGGGCTTCTTTAATATCACGACCTAATACAAACTGGTGCCCCATAACCTTCATTGCTTGGTGCATCGCCTTACGAATCACCGGCTCAGACATTTTATTTACTAGCTTAGACAAAGCAGAACTTGGGCTAGTTGTTTCTTGATTGTTAACCCCGACAACCTTACCTGTCAGCATTAAACCCCAAGTTGAGGCATTAACAAACACTGAGTCAGATTGGCTTAGATGAGACTTCCAATCGGCTACCGTTAGTTTGTCTTTGATTAGGGCATCGGCAGTTTCAGAGTCAGGAATGCGCATCAATGCTTCGGCAAGACACATCAACAAAATGCCTTCTTGCGTATCTAAGCTGTATTCCAGTAAAAGCGCGTCAATCATCTGGATTGAACGCTTATCGGCGCGAATCGCTGTAATTAGAGCCGTAGTTTGGCGTTTTGTGCGCTGCTTTTCCTCTTCAAGAGGTGTTGCTAGCTTTAATAATTCATTCAACCAAGTCGATTCATCCACCATGTACATAGGTGAAATAAGAGACCAAAGCGTCTCTTTCGGTTGGTTAATGAAATCGGGATTTAAAACACTAGATGCTGTAAACATTGCTTTTCCTCAGCTCTATAAAACCACCATGAATTTGGCGACAATCCTACAGAGCGCAACTATGCAAAGCAAAGAATACGGAACACTGATCAAGAGAAGTGTGATTACAGCCGCTTAACATTACATTTCGTCACATTTAACAAGTTTTTCAGGGAACTAGACACCTCCTTTAACACTCTATAGACTCTCCCCCGCTGGTGTCATGAAATCGGAGATTTCAGGCTTAAAAGGGAATTTGGTGTGAATCCAAAACTGACGCGCAGCGGTATTTGAGAACGAACGTCTTAGGGGTGACCCTACACACTGCAATAGCCTATTGCAGGAAGTGCGACGCTAGGTTGTAGATACGACTCTACAGTGCTCATTAGTCCGAATACCTGCCAGTAAGAAAAAACGCAAACATAAGCGTTTTTATAACTACGCGTATTAGGACTCAAAATGAAAAAATCCATTTTAGCTACAGCCATTGTTTCGCTGTACGCTCCAACACTTTTAGCTCAAGACGTCGACTCTACAGAAGTTGATGAAACTATGGTCGTCACAGCCAATCGATTTGAACAAACTAAAACTTCTGCATTAGCTTCCGTGAGTGTTGTTGAACGCGAACAAATAGAGCAACTGCAAGCTGATAGTGCTTATGATGTGTTAGAAACTTTGCCAGGCGTCGAAGTTCGCGGACAAGGAACCAAAGCCAGTAATAACAGTGTGTTTCTTCGCGGCTCTAACAGTAATCAAACCTTAATTTTGCTAGACGGTGTGCGTTTAAATACTGCGGCTGGTGGCACATACAACACTTTAGGTTTAATTCCTGCTTTTGCTATCGAACGCATTGAAGTTGTGCGTGGTCCACGTGCAGCTGTATATGGTGCAGATGCTATTGGTGGTGTTATTGCAATTATCACTAAACCAAATAATGAATCAGTGCATGAACTAACCTTAAATGGTGGTTCAAACAACTATCATCAAGAAGGTTGGCGCTCTGCAGGTGATCTGTCCGATTCCGCTCAAGGTCATATCGTAATAAGCAATGAAGGCAGCAAGGGCTACAACATTACAGACCAAGATATTGACCAAGACTTTGGTTACCAATCTCAGTTTGCAACAGGTGGTGTTACTAAAAAAATTAATAACAACTGGAGCGCCGGCTTCAACGGTGTTTGGCAACGCTATGAAAACCAGTATGTTGGAGACTTTGGACCTTCAGGTACGCCAAAGCGTCAAGAGACTGAAAGCTACATCGTTTCTGGTAATGTGAATTATCAAATTGATGACTTTAACTCTTCACTGCAAGTCAACTTTTCAGCTGAAGAGCAAAGTGATGGTAATGATGTAACCAATGCACCGAGAAGCTTTATTGACTCAAAACGCACTTCTGTACTTTGGGTGAATACCTATAAAGGTATTGATGCAGTGACATTAAACGGTGGGGTAGATTACTCCTATGATGAAGCGAATAATTCAGGTGAAATCTACGGAACACCAGTACAAGACTTCACAGAAACTACGCGCAATAACACTGGTGTATTTGTTACTACTGCCATAGATTTCTCCCCTGTGCTCCTAGAAGCAAGTGTTCGTCATGATGAAAACAGTGCCTATGGTGGTAACACAACTTGGGGGATTGGGGCTGGTTGGTTTATAACAGACTCAATACAGCTTACCAGTAATTACGGCACTGCATTCCGTGCGCCAACATTCTTTGACCTTTTTTACTCTGATGCCTTTGGGGGGTCTGGTAATCCGGACTTAGAACCAGAAAAATCAGAGTCATTTGAAGTGGGCTTAAATGGCTACTATGACTTGTTTACATGGCAGCTAGTTGCATACCAAAATGATATTGAAAATCTTATCGTTGCTGATCCACTTACATTCGTGCCATCCAACGTTGAAGATGCACGAATTCAAGGTATCGAGTTAAGTGTTGATTTTGATACAGGTCCTGTTCATCACATCCTAGTAGGTGATTGGAAAGATCCACAAGATCGCACAAACGACCGCCAACTAGACCGCCGAGCAAAACAGAACTACAAATGGATCGCTGGATATAACTACGAAGCACTCGGTTTATCTCTTGCCACAAACTATACTGGTGAGCGTCCTGATGCCAAAGGCACAGTAGAGCTAGACTCATACATCACTGTAGACTTTGCTAGTTCCTATAAAGTGACAGACAATTTGGACGTTAAGTTTAAAGTCGACAATTTATTTGATGAAGACTACGAAACCAGTTACGACTCATTCAACCAATTTTATTGGGTTGGTGCAGAAAGAAGCTACTACGCGGGCCTAGACTACCGCTTCTAGTACTCGTTAACGCGATACAAAAATCCCGACATTTATGTCGGGATTTTTGTATCTACTATTTTAAGAATAATATTACTCGCTAAATTCATTCAAAGCTTGAAGAGCTAAGTCAGCCTTTGCAGCCGGAACAAAAATATGGTCATGGTAATACGCAGCTACCACATTCGCACTGATGTCCTTTGAAGCCAATTTAGTTGAAACTGCAGCAGTGAGGCCCACAGCCTCAAGACTTGAATGCACGGTTAATGTAATCATTCGAAAGGAGCCATCAAACGGTAATTGATTCTGCTCTGCCACACTTCTTTCTAGCACTAAGGTTAAACCTTCAGGTTCAATAAAAGTGCCAATAGGGTTAAGTTCAACATAGTCGCCTAGCTTGCCTGCTGCCACGGTGCAAAAAACAAACTCACCTTTCACTAAGTGCGGTTTCATTGATTTAAGAAGTAAATCTAACTCTTTAATTCCTGACATTCTATTTCCTTAGGTTCTCACCTGACTTTCATACAGTAGCATTGCCCATTCATCTAAATGTGGCCTAACAGATTCTTAGCAAATTAAATCACTACTAGTGCTCATGCGAATAATAATCATCGTCCCCGAGTTTTTTATCGGGGATCTTTTTAGAAGCAGATGCATTTATAGAAGTAGATACCCGATAAAAGCACTCGGGTATGACGACTAACTTAGAGTCGAACTAGTGAAAAAGAGACGACTTGTAACTTCCTAGCTTTACAGTGTAAATTAAGGCGCTAGGCGCTCAATATCCCATTCAGGTTTATCTTCTGCGGTATAAATGAATCTATCATGCAGCCGATTCGCACCACCTTGCCAAAACTCGATAGATTCAATTTTCACTCGATATCCTCCCCAGAAAGAGGGCATTGGAATCTCTCCCTCTGAAAACTTCTTTTTCAGTTCAAGGAACTTACCTTCAAGAATGCCTCGAGCGGAAATACGAGAGCTTTGTTTACTAGCAATAGCGGCAAGTTGACTCTCCTTAGGACGAGACGTGAAGTATTTGAAGTTTTCTGCTGCAGTGAGTTTCTGTGCTATCCCCGTAACATGAACCTGACGTTCTAATAGGTGCCAAGGGAAATGAAGGCTAATTCTATTATTCTCTTGTAGATGTATCGCTTTACGACTTCCAAGGTTGGTGTAAAACACAAAGCCACGATCATCCAGACTTTTCAGTAATACGATTCGTTGATAAGGCTGGCCCCGCTCGTCAACAGTTGCGACTGTCATTGCTGTAGGATCTGTTAACTGAGCTTCGATAGCTTGTTCTAACCAAAGGTTAAATTGATCAACTGGATTTGATTTCAAATCCTTTCTGCGAAGACCACCCAAGGTATAATCTCGACGTATATCCGTTAACTTCATTTCACTTCCTCAAATCGAATTTGCTAAATTCTGCGCGCCTCTGCACAAGAACTCAAGAGCGTTTTCAAATGAAACACATGCATGAGCCTCTTTTAACCGTTTTTAAAAGCGGTTATTTATGTAACGAAACATAAACACAACAAATATTCGCTCGATAATTCAACAACCTACTGAGCTTTACTGGATGTAAATATAGAGTAAATGAATTGCTTACACGCTTAACATTAACAACAAATAAGAATACTATAGAGAAAACGTTAACTATATCTATCAAGCTAGTTATAGATTCAATTTCCTTCGTTCACTCAATGCGCAAATGGATGGCCTATGAGTCAAGAGAAGCTCAAAAATCTCGGTCGCACCGAGTTAGAGTATGTGGATGATAAAACCGCAGCTCTTCTTTTAAACACCCCTTCAAATGCTAGGTTACTACTCTGGTTTGTTCTTCTATTTTTCGGCTGTGCTATCGGCTGGGCTAGTTGGGCTGAATTAGACAAGGTCACTGTTGGCAGCGGTAAGGTTATTCCCTCAAGTCAACTACAAGTGGTGCAAAACCTAGAGGGTGGTCTAGTTAAAGAAATTCTCGTAAGAGAAGGTCAACAGGTCACTCAAGGGCAACAACTTCTGCTTATTGATGATACTCGTTTTCGCTCTGACTTTAGAGAACGCGAACAACAAATTTACAACCTGACCGCTAAAGTTCTGCAATTGTCAGCCTCGGTAGCCAGTATTGAAGTCATAGAAAATGTCACTCTAAGAAATTGGCGTAATAGCGTTACGATTAGTACAGATAAGCTCATCTATCCAGCTAATTTTGAAGAGACACAACCTAGATTGGCAGCCAGACAACGCGCTGAATACCGTCAAGATCTTAATAATCTTAGAAACCAATTGAGAGTACTCGATCAACAAGTTGATCAGAAAATCCAAGATCTTAATGAAGTAAGAGGCCGAATCTCTAACCTTCAGCAGGGTTATGACTTTGCTCAGAAAGAGTATGAGCTTATGGCACCTCTAGCCGAAGAAGGCATCGTACCGCAGATCGAATTCATTAAACTGAAACGACAAGTTAACGATACCAAACGTGAACTAGACTCTGCTCGAGGGCGTGTACCTGTACTAAATGCGTCAATTAGAGAGGCATTACTCAGTCGAGTCGATGCGGCTTTAGGTTTTCGCTCTGAACAACAAGAGAAGCTTAATCTCAGTCAAGATGAACTATCAGCGATTACGCAAAGCACTATAGGTTTAGAAGATAGAGTAAGCCGCACGATCGTCACTTCGCCGGTAACAGGAACGATTAAGAAACTTTACACCAATACTGTAGGCGGTGTTATACAGCCAGGAATGGACCTTGTAGAAATTGTCCCTACAGAAGATGTGCTGGTGGTTGAGGCAGAGATCGCACCTCAAGACATCGCTTTCCTCCGTCCTGGTCTACCTGCTATCGTCAAGTTTAGTGCCTACGACTTTACCAAATACGGTGGCCTTGAGGGGCGCTTAGAGCACATCAGTGCCGATACCATTCAAGATGAAGAAGGGAATAGTTTTTACTTAGTTAGAGTTCACACTGAAAAAACCGGTTTTGGTAGTGACGGAGAATTGCCAATAATCCCTGGTATGACTGCTTCTGTAGATATCATCACAGGTAAGCGAACCGTACTCGACTACTTGCTAAAACCTGTGTTAAGCGCCAAAGGGCGCGCCTTACGTGAATAACTAAAATGATTAGACCCTTAATCATTTTAGTACTTGCAGGTACTCTTACATTTAGTATTTCAGCGCTCAACAAAGAAGAGCAACTCTGGAAGTCCAAGGTCGTCTCTGCCTATGGCGAAAGAGCAGGGAAACGAGTCGTTGCATGGCGTAATGCTGTATCGGATGCCTCAGGAAAATCCGAATTAGAACAGTTAAAACTCATCAACGACTTCTTCAATCAATTCATGTATGTGGATGATATCTATTTGTGGGGGAAAAAGGACTATTGGGCAACCCCTATGGAGTTTGTTGGTGTGGGCGCAGGAGATTGTGAAGATTTCACTATAGCCAAATATTTTAGCCTTCTAGAGCTTGGCATTGATGAAAAGAAGCTAAGGCTTATCTACGGCAAAGCTGTTGAATATAACCAATTTCATATGGTAGTCGCCTACTACCCTACTCCAAACTCTATTCCTCTTGTTCTAGATAATTTGGATTTCCGTATTTTGCCCGCCTCTCAGCGCCCTGACATTGTGCCTATTTACAGCTTTAACGGTGACCATTTGTGGCTCGCTAAAGAAAGTATCCAAGGAAAAGTGGCTGGAAAGTCTTCCCGATTAAGCTTGTGGAACCAAGTTCGAGAACGACAAAAAAAGCTCGTGTTAAACCAGCCTTTGATCAATTTGGACGAATAACATTATGACACTATATAGAAAACTGCTTATCAGTATCTCGCTTGCCTTCGTTTTATTGTTTGTGGGCTTGTTCTACGTCGATTATCACCAATCTCGTCAATTTATTGCGCAGAAGCAATTCTCTGAGGTGAAGAATGCCATCAATACTGTTGGCCTCGCCCTTTCTCCTTATCTAAAGGAGAATGACCCTGTTGCGGTAGAAACTGCAGTGAATGCCTTATTTGATGGAAGCTCTTTTTCGTCAGTCAGAGTCGTTATGCTGCAAACTGGCGAAGAAATAGTAAGAAGCTATCCAATTAGAGGTGACAATGTGCCTAAATGGCTAGTCAATCTAGATGTTTTCCAAACTATTCATGAGAAGCGTGTGGTAACCAGTGGATGGTTACAACTCGCCGAAATAGAAATAATAAGCCATCCAGGGGTCGCCTATGCTGCTCTTTGGAGAAATATGGTGGTTACCTTTAGAGTAGGTATTGCTTCGTTTATTTTTTCTTTATTACTCATTGGTTACTTCGTAAAACGTTCTCTTCAACCATTGAATCAACTTTCAGCGGCAGCGACACAAATCGCTAATAGGGACTTCAATATTTCATTAAGCAAACCAGAGACTCAGGAATTAATTCCTGTCTTCAACGCGTTTGAGTCTATGGTAGTTCGTATAAAAGCTTTTGTAGAAGAGCAAACTAGGCAAGCAGATATTCTTCGTACTCAAGCCTTTGTCGATGAAGCATCTACACTGGGCAATCGCAATTACTTTATCAGTCAACTTGAATCAAAAAAATCTGAAGGACAAACGCTGTTAATCGCCATTATCCGTTACGAAGAAGCAACCCAAGCAAAGGCAAGACATGACTTTGATGCAGTAACAGATCTGATGAAACTGGTTGGTCCAAAACTTAAGACACTAGCCAATGACAATTCCATTATCTGTGCTCGTTTGCTCGATGATGAAATAGGCGTTATTGCGCCTTATTTGGACGAACAACAAGCGAACGATCTTCTTGCGCAACTATCGAGAGTATCCCAATCAGCAACTGAGATAACGTTTGAGATTGGTGCAGTAATCACAGATGGATTCACTGATTCTATGTCTATTTTAAGTTCTGTTGATACTGCATTAATTAAAGCTAAATTAGAGCCAGACAGTCAGTATATTCAATATGAAAACAAAGGCTTACCTATCACAACGACACAATGGGTAGAGCTAGTAGAAGATGCCATGGAGCACAATGCTGTAATCACCAAGTCGCAACTCGTAAAAGGGATTGCAAGTTCAGCATATCATCGAGAAATATTCTCTGGGATCAAACATGAGGGTAACTACATGCCCGCAATTATGTTCCTTGCTCCAATGGAAAAGCTCAGCAAAGCACACCTCTACGATCAATACATTATCGAAAGCATGATCAAGGAACTAAGCAATGACAGTTCACCCGTTCCTGTTGCCATAAATCTTGCACCAGCCACAGTGACTTCTCCAGAGTTCATTACTTGGTTAGAGACTCGACTTCAGAAAATTCCTCAACTCGCGGCTTATTTGCATTTCGAGCTACATGAAGTTGTATTCATCTATCACAAAGAAATGACTCGACTATTGATCTCTAGTATTCGTCGCAATGGCGCTAAATTTGGTGTCGATAACTATGCACACCACCTGGAATCTCTCGACTACTTACCTGAGTTCTCGCCTGATTACGTCAAACTAGACTACTTATTTACTCTTAACCTAGACGATGACAAAACCGCGGAAACCTTATCTTCTGTGGCTAAACTTGCTCATGATATTGGTGCATTTGTTATAGCTACTAGAATAGAAAATCAACGACAAATTAATAAGTTAGCCATGCACAACGTCAATGGACTGCAAGGTTTCGCTATTGATACCAAGGATGACAATGAATGAAAGACTCATTACTTCACTCTCTAATTTATGTTAGTCGGTACTACGGCCTCTCAAATTCGCCAGAAGCACTACTCAACGGTTTACCTTTACCTGACGGAAAACTCACACCTATCCTCTTTGCTAGAGCCGCAGAAAGAGCGGGCCTAGTTGCAAAAGAACAGTCAGCCTCTTTGAAAAAAGTATCCGACCTAGTTCTTCCGGCTATTCTCCTCACTGGTGAAAATGAAGCCTGTGTGTTACTCAGTGTTGACCATGAAAATGGGCAGGCCGAAATTGTAGGGCGAGAAACTGGATTTGTAGCAACAACCACAACACTCAAAGACCTAGAAAAGGATTACAGCGGGCGTTACTTTCTAATCAAGAAACAATTTCGTTTTGACCAACGCTCCCCTGAAATACTAAAAACACGTAAAGGGCATTGGTTCTGGGGAACCTTAAAAGAATCTCGTTCTATATACCGAGACGTTCTTATCGCCACTATTTTGATCAATATATTCGCGATTGCCACGCCGCTCTTTACTCGGATTGTCTATGACAAGGTTGTTCCCAACCTAGCCTTCGAATCTTTATGGGTGCTTGCGAGCGGTATCGTCGTTATATTTATTTTTGATCTCATACTGAAATCCCTTCGCAGCTACTTTATCGATGTTGCAGGGAAAAAATCAGACATCATTATTTCATCAAAGTTGTTCAGCAAAGTAATGGGTATACGGATGGAGGCTCGCCCACCATCAGTAGGAGCTTTCGCAAGACATCTACAAGAGTTTGAATCAATCAGGGAATTCTTCACCTCAGCGACCATTGCAGCACTCATCGACTTACCCTTTGCCTTACTTTTCCTGCTAGTGATTTGGCTTATTGCGGGCAATGTCGTGTTAGTACCTATCGTCTGTGTCACTCTACTAATTATTCATTCACTACTGATTCAAAGGCCACTTCGAAATAGTATTGAAGAAGGGTCTCGCCTAGCCTCTCAAAAATACGCGAACTTAATTGAAAGCCTTTCTGGTTTGGAGTCATTAAAAATATTTGGTGCACAGAGCCAATTTCAGTACCGCTGGGAAGAAGCCGTTGCACATATGGCAAACTGGAATATCAAAAGCCGTCGTATTACCGATAGCGTTCAAAACTCTGCGGGTTTCCTTCAACAATCCTCAAACGTTGGCATGCTGATTGTGGGCGTATACCTAATCTCCGAAGGAGACTTAACCATGGGTGGCTTGATTGCAGCAACAATGTTGAGTGGTCGAGCGATTGGGCCTTTAGTTCAAGTTGCTTTGCTATCGACTCGTTACAACCAAGCAAAGTCTTCAATGACTATTATCGAGCAAGTGATGAACATGCCTGATGAGCAAGAGGAAGATAAACGTTACATTCACCGCCCTGTACTGCAAGGCAAGATTGAACTCGATAAAGTAACGTTTAACTACCCAGAAGCGCCAGTCTCTTCAATTCGCGACGTTAGCTTAACCATTCGACCAGGAGAGAAAGTTGCCATCATCGGACGTATAGGCTCTGGTAAAACAACTCTAGAGCGCCTGATTATGGGCCTATATAAGCCAACAGAAGGTCACATACGTATCGATGACACTGATATTCAACAATTGCACCACACCGATGTGAGAAGCAATATAGGCTGTGTTCCTCAAGACATTACGCTCTTTTACGGTTCCATACGAGATAACATCACTCTAGGAAAGCAACTCGCTGAAGACAACGAAGTGATGATAGCAGCCAAACGTGCCGGAGTGACTGAGTTTACGATGAAAGACCCTGCGGGTCTGGAAAGACAAGTTGGCGAAGGCGGTTTATTGTTATCAGGTGGTCAACGTCAGGCAGTAGCAGTAGCGCGAGCACTACTAGGAAGACCTCCTATCCTCCTTCTTGATGAACCCACCAGTGCGATGGATAACCGAGCTGAAGCGTTGTTTAAAAATGAATTGAAAAATTTGTCTAAAGACGAAACTCTAATTCTCATCACTCATAAGACATCAATGCTCGAAGTGGTTGATAGATTGATTGTGATGAGCGCGGGTTCTATTGTCGCGGATGGTCCAAAAGAAAAAGTACTTGCTGAACTTCAGAAGGGAAATCTGAAATCAGTAAATAAGTAAATAAGTAAATAATTTACACTGTAAATTCAGAGCAGCAGCTTATCCAAGTTGCTGCTTTTTTTATTTGAACTTTACACTGCGATAGATAATAAACAGGGCACTTTCGATTAAAACACCAAATCCAGCAATAGCCATAAACTCATCTAATGATATGTGTTGGTTTCTATAAAGTAGCCCTACACAAACAATGCAAAGATGCCTAACACAATGAACAGGGTCATTGGCGATGTTCATGTTATTCAGTCAATTCATTTATATAAAGTTAAGAGGAGCGAGGTGAAATTTACAGTGTAAATTGACCCAGGAACCAGAAATCATTGAATTTACACTGTAAATTACGTGTTCTACTAAATGCTTAGCAGTGTTTCTTGTATGGCCTGACGGTAATTCGCCTCGGCTTGTTTTCGTCCGGTGAAACTATGTTGCTTGCAAACTTCCGACCACTCCAACTTTTTAATCACTAAGTCAGAGATAATATGAATTCTTTCAAACTCAACTCTATGTAAGTTTTCGATTAATAACGTTCTAACTTTAAAGCGAGTACCTTCAAAGCTTGCCCCCCCCTGTACGTAATTAAGAATCACTCGATAAAACGATTCATCATGACAAGCAAGGTTAGTTGCACCTTCGCTCAGCAGCCCTATAAGCACGTCGCTCAGAAGGTTACGGTGAATATCTGATGCAGTGTCGAGCAAACACTCTCTTAGCTGAGTTCTAGCTTCCTCTAGCCAAGGTAGAGAACGGTTTAGTGGCTTAACCATAGTGACAGAGTAGCAGCCACTCGCTTGATCTTGTTTACTGCCTAAGCGCACCGATTGAAAATCATTATTAGTCCAAAATCTTGCAAGCTCTGCTGTCACTCCAAAACTCGTCGATAAATATTCTATATTGGTTTCATTCTCAGTTAACTGGGACAACATCCAACCGCCAATACCTTGTCCTTGCAAGTCTGGGTGAACCGCTATTCGCATGATTCTAAGGCTCCGTCTTAATGCAGGCTCGTTATCAGCAAGTTGTGACACTAAAGAAACCGGCACCATATGCCCTGCAGGGCGTCTTTGCCCTAACTGAACATCACAAAGTGTTAGTTCATCTAAGCCGCCTTCTAGATACCCGACAATAACACCAACGACATGCTCACCTTGTAGTGCTTGGTACAAAACAATATTGGGATCATCTAATAGCTGAAATAGGTCGTTTGGAGTCGTTTGGTAATGAGCGTTCACCAACAAACCAAATCCTTTTCTCAAAATATCAGGTGTGCAAGAATAACGTTCTGCTTCTATTTTTTTCAGACTGATACTCAGGCCGTTATCCAACACAGGAGATTCAATCTCCGCATCGAGTAAGAAAGTATCAAATAACCATGCTTCCATTGGATCGTCTGGGTTCCAACGTATAGGTTGAGTAAGCCTAATAGAATTCCATCCAGGTCGATGATCACTTAACCAAGCTTCAAATTTAATGCCAAACCCTCGTCCGCAACCTTCATAGCCGTGCACAGTAGTCGCGAAACACACTCGATGATAATGCTCTACGATAGACTTAAGAATCGGCAACGGTATAGCAGCAGCCTCATCGACGAGCAATAAATCACACTCTGGATGTTCACGAAGCAATTCATCCGGTGCAATGAACTCGACACTCCCACCCGCCATTGAAGTTGCGATATGCGGCTTTTGATTTTCGCAACCAGAAGCAGACTTGGCATGTTTAAATAATGTTTTAACCGCTTGAGTACTAGGAGCCGTAACGACAATTTTTTTGGCTGAGTCATGAATGATTTGTCCTGCAGCGATGCCTAGGGCAGCAGACTTTCCTCTCCCCCTATCTGCAGTTATCACCAAAGGACGCTTCCTATGCCCGCTGAGCACGCGCCCAATAGCTTGAATAGCTTGTTGCTGTTGCTCATATCGGTCGCAACTTGAAATGGGCTCTACTACAGTGACACCCAAGGGTGTGTTTTCACCTTGCTTCAAGTGATGAAAGGATTCCAATGCACGTTCAAGCCATAATGATGAGTAAATTCCAGTGACTTTCTCTCTCGAAGGCAATACAACTAGCAAACCACCGCCAATCAATGTGCCACATACAGCGGTAAAACCATTAGCATCAAAAGGTGAGTTGAGATCAACGACAATGAGATCGGATTCCTGTCCCAACTTCTGGCGCGCCTGCTTAAACGTAAGGCTTTCGCCATAGCTGAGACTAGCATTGCCAACAATTAATGCTCTGTGGTGCTCTACAATCGCTCTAAACGCTTCCAGTAACTCAAATTGCCACTCTCTACTTCCGTCAAGCACTACCCCATAACGATGTTTAGATTTAGCGGCTTTGAATTTTAGTGAAATCAAGGTTTGAAGATGAGGATGGTGTGACAAAGTAATCGCCTAAGTGACAGAGAATCATTGTGCTTAGAATAGCAGAATCACGATCAGAGTGACTATTACAACGACTTCCCGAAACAAAATATCTGCAGCAATCACAAATTCCAATAGAGCACTAAAAATAGGCAAGTTAATTCGTTACATCAGTTCAGCTTAATATACGATAGAGCTAGAACATGGAGGTTTTAATTTATGGAAAATGAACAAGTAGTATCAGAGCGCATCGTCGACCACCTAGGGCACCTCTTAATTGATTTGCTTTCGTTATTCTCTATCCAATTTGACAGAAGCAGTTTCTTTGCAGACATAGCGTTGCTTATCATTACCTTGCTGGTCGCTACATTGGTTTATCTCGCAGTACGCCACTTCATGCGTAAGTTTATTCATACCAGCAGCAAACATTACAATGCTAAAACACAGCTCACAATTAGGCGTAAGCATCTGCCTGAAAAAGTATCTGTTCTATTTCCCTATTATTTGTTCATGTCTACATGTGAATTAATCGTTCCAAGAGCCACTATTCCTGGGCAACTCATCGATGGTGTACTTGAGATTGGCGCTGCAATATTGGTTCTAAGAGCCTTATTTACGGTGTTTGACCTATTGCTCATTGTAATTGCAAACAAACACTTTGCGCATCGTTTACCATTACATGGCATTGTCCAATTCTTTAAACTCAGTTTTGTAGCACTTGCCGCACTCATTACGACCTCTCATATTCTAGACAGAACCCCAATTTATCTAATCTCGGGGGTCAGCGTAATGGCGGGTATGCTGGCTTTTATTATGAAGGACACAATTCTAGGGTTCATTGCCGGTATTCAGTTAGCTGCCAATAAGATGATATCGACGGGAGAATGGATTCAGTTGGATAATCATAAAGTGGATGGCACAGTACAAGAAGTAACACTGACTACGGTAAAAGTGAAGAATTGGGACAATACCATTGCAATGATCCCATCCCAAACACTTGTATCAGAGCCTTTTATCAACTGGTACGGTGTAGATGAAACAGGTGCAAGACGAATTAAAAGGGCCATATTCATTGATGCGGAAACGATAGACTTTATCAATGCCGATATGCTTGAGCACATGGGTAAGTTCAGGTTGCTTAAATCTTATATTATGCGTAAACAACAAGAAATTGAAGAGTACAACCACACTCTTCCTCATGATTCAGATCCGATTAACTTTAGGCGACTCACTAATCTAGGTTGCTTTCGAGAGTACATCGCAAGCTATTTATCGACTCACCCTGCTGTAATTAAAGATCTGACTATTGTAGTAAGGCAACTGGAAAGCAATCGCTTTGGATTACCCGTTGAAATTTATTGCTACGTCAATAAAACCAATATCAAAGATTACGAGCGTGCACAGGCCGACTTATTTGACCATATTTACTCAATCATGAAAGAGTTTAACCTAAAAACGGTTAAACCAGTTTCGACTATTCACTAACAAAAAAGCGGGTACCAAACTAATGATACCCGCCCCACTCTATCTAAATTACCAAAAGTTTACTTCAGCTTATCTTCGATAAACTGGATAATCTCCTGTGCCAATACATCGTCCACTTTCTTTAGGTTCAACGCCAAAGATTGACCTTTTCTCACGTAACTCGCCTTGCCTTTGACAAGCTCAACAGGCTTCTTAGCTGGTTTTTCAACAGTCTCATTAACGTCAGAAATCCAGCCTTCAAGTAGTACTGAGACTTGCTTGGTGATCTTAGCCTCACTCATATCGCTAAAACGTTGCCAAACATAAGCCCCATCTTTCTGACACTTATCTAGAATGCCTTTCTGAGCCGCTTCATCAAGTTCGTTAAATAGCTTATGCAGTTTAACGATGGTTGGGCGTCCTAGTTCAGTGACATTAGGGTAAGCTTGAAGTAGTGGCAGAGGTAAAGATGCAGCCTTAAGCGCACCACTAACAAGCGCCTCACTGCATTGGAACAAGGCAGCAAGGCCCTTCTGGTCAGTTACCTCACCAGAATCAAGTTTTGCCTGCATCTCACGCCCTCGTTCATACAAAGAAAGAGGCTTATGTGCATTAGCCACATCAGACAAAAACTTAGCGTGTTCGCCATTGATGTCTTCTGCCACGTAGATAAGAAAATCTTTTTCGGCCAAAATACACGACATTCTACGACGGCTACCGTCGAGAACTTCAATCTTGCCTTCACTGTTTTTTCTACCGACTGCTGGATACTGTTGGCCGCGTTCTCTAAGCGTGACCAAAATATCAGACAAGGCGTGTTCGTTTAGAAACGACTGCTCACGAGAGTTATCAGAAAAAACTATAGTCTTTTGCTCTATTTCCGTTGCTGGAATACGCTGCAACTCAAAAGAAACCATGTCCTGCCCTGCCACAGCAAGCTCGATAACCTGAGCATTGTCTTTAGCTGCAGTTTGAGCTTCAGCAGGCGTCGTTGCCCTGCGCTTATTCGCTTTACCAAATAACTTGGCATTCAAGTCGGAAGTTTTTATCGCCATACTCTTAATCCTCCTGTTTCAATGACGCCCAGTTACTATGTAACACTCGCTCTAGCTCTAATGCACTTTTTTGAACGGCATCTTGTGCAACTGCTAGTGTCTTTTTACCCCCCTCAAAGTCACCTGGAGTGAGATCAAATACGGTACTGTAAGTATCTGCGCAGGTCTCAAATGCTCGACTTCTCGGAATCGTTGCCATCATCACCTGATCTTGAAGCAGATAGTTCATCTCAGTAAGAACTGAAACCTGCTTCTTGTTATCATCCTCAAACATAGTTGGCACCATGCGGACAAATTCCAAGCCATGCCAGTCTTCTGGGAACATCTCGTAAACGGTTGGCAAGTGTTGGAAGAAGTTTACTGTAGATGCCCAGTCTAGGCGTTTAGCAGCGCAAGGGATCAATAACGCATTTGATGCATACATCGCATTCCATACCAGTGGGTCTACGTGCGGACCTGTATCTATCATAATCACATCAAAGTCGTCAGCGATCTTATCAATCAACTTTTCTTTGAGTAGTTTAACGATATCCAATGATTGGTCTTGAGAAAGTGATTGCCACGCTTCAGCGTTAAACATTGCATCTTCAGGGAAAGCTGAAATGGTCTTCAGGTTTGGATACTGAGTCGGAAGCAACACATTCTTACGCAAGAACTCTAGGTCCACCTCGTTTTCGTCTGGCACGTTATCCAGCATAATATCGACAGCAGAATAGATATTGTCATGCTCGCTGATACTGATTTGAGGATTCAAAAACAAGCGCAAAGAACCTTGTGGATCCAAGTCGATAAGACAAATACGGTAACGCTTATCTAGGTTCAAAGCTAAACAGGCAGCTAGATGAACGGCAGTCATTGATTTACCAGTACCACCCTTCTGGTTTTGAACATTTACAACCCAAGGCTTATTGTTTTGATTGCGCTTACGCTGGTGAAACTTCTCAACGCCTGCTGACTCCATCAAAAGATGAGCTTCTTCAAGTGAGATTGAGTAGTGATTAGCGTTATTTTTAGTAAATTGATGGCCTTTGGCTTCCATCTTACTAATAGCGTCGTCTAGTTTTCTTCGAGTCAAACCAGAGCGAGTTTCCATCAATGCTTTTGACATAGGCGGGAAGTGCTCGTCATTTCGCTCTTCCAACACTATTTCAATACGATCAGCTTGAACCTGTTTTGTCTGTTCAGCTAATTGGTAAAGATTATCTATCGTTGATTCTCTTTTCATCATTCTTCCCATAAATGTATGACTTAGATAATTGTACAGCGAATAGATATTATTACAATAAAATGCTGAACGATTATTAATGAGTTGTATCACATAAATAGCCTGTTAATTAGCCATAGTAACGCACAAATTTATATGCTGAATGACAGGTAATGATCCTCAGATTTAAAAAGTTACATGTGTCACGTATTTACATTGTAAAGACATAATTTCTGGTATACCAAGCAGGGGGAGGTCAATGGGTAAATTATCGAATGAGATTATTCAATAACATAAATAATATTTAGGATAAATTCGGAACGATGCAAAGAACTGTATGAATTACGGCCATTTGTAAATCAATCTTCTACTATCTCGTGATTCTTCAATCTTTATCACTATCAGGCTGAAAGTTAATTTAACTGAAACAGATAACTGTTGGTTGATGAGAGCATAAGCTCATTGAAGACATCATGAGAACTTACAGAACAATGATCAAGGATGTATCTTGATCATCGTTCCAATAGAAAAAAATTTTTTCTCTACTAAAATCGGAGATCATGGAACAATGATCAAGGTGACCATCCCGTAAAAACTAAAGTCGATTTTACCGGGACATTTAACGGATATGAAGGATCCTTTACGGATCGATGATCAAGTGCTTATAGCCCTCGGAAGCATGTAAATGTTCCGCTAGATTACGGAAAACATTAGGTAGAATGGGGAATGGAGCTAAATCTTGATAATATCATCGGTTATTCAACTGCATTGAGCATAGAAACTCATCAATCCGAAGAACTCTTGATCATGCTTCCGCCAATTAAGTTGTTACTATCGAAAATATTGAGAGTAACAAGGCAACCTTTACTAGCAATCGTTCGCCAGAAACTCAGAAAATTAAATGATTGAAAAACATTAGAATCGTCGAAACGATAGATCAACAAGCTTCTTGATCATTTTTCCGAGATGAAAGGATAATAAAAACAACAAAAAATGTTCGATGGGGCAGGGGACTAGAGAAGCGATTTTATTGCAACAGAGTGCATTCAATGATCTTTGGGCACTTAATGAACAATACGCATGTGGATAAGTTGTTTGTATTCAATGATCATGCTTTCAATGTATTCTTGATCATCTATCTAGAATTGCGTTGATCACACTTCCAAGATTCTTTGATCATGTTTACTGGCTTTGTTTGATCATGCTTACGTTTACTCTATGATCATAGTTCCGATCCTTAGTGAATTTAATCCCTTATAAAACATAATCTTACATTGAATTTGCCGCCCGGATCATTAGATCACTATATCAATAAGATCAGTTTTAAACATAAAGATCAGTCTTACGAGCAACAAGATTTTTTTCTTTCTTTTTAAAAGAATTTTTCTTAAGCTATACGGAACAATGATTAAGTTACGATAAAGTGTAGACGGATACTAAATGACCAACGAAGACAAGATCCTGATAAAACAACCTCGAAGTCATAAAGATGGACATTTATTTGAAGTTAATAACAATGCCGTTGAATGGATAGAACAGTATCAACACTTCAAGGGCGTGACTAAAAGCATCGTTGAACTACTTAATCTTATTTCTCTACGTGGCATGACCAGCAAAGATGCTCTTGTTTCAACAACAGAGTTAATTGATGCTACAGATGGACAAATCACTAGGGCTGCAATCCAGCAGCGGCTTAGAGCAGCGGTAACTATTGGTTTATTCAAACAAACACCCGTTAGATTTGAAACTGGCCTTGCTGGTAAGACGATGCTACACCACTTCGTCAACCCATCACTGCTTATCACAGCTTTAGGCACCGGAAGTTTACAAACCGAATCAACAAAAACGACTGCAAAAAAGAAAAAGACTCAATCGCTTGCTCAAACACACGTTAACAAGCAACTTTTAAATGAACATGGATTAAATAATCCACCAGCAATGTTGGACGAAGCCGAGCAATTTGTTGTTTCACCAACCAACTGGGCTGGTATCATTGATCAAGCATTAGCACCGCCAAGAACTCGTAAAAACTACCAAAAATCAATGGTATCGATCTCTGGTACACGCGCTATTATCGAAACAAGATCGTCTAAGAATATCATGACAGTCGATGATCTTATGACGCTATTTGCTTTGTTTACGCTCACCGTGCAATACCACGATCACCATCAAGATAATTACCACATTAATGCACAGGTAGCGCCAAATAAAACGCCTCTGTATATCACTGATATCCTCTCTTTGAGAGGTAAAAAGGACAGTGGGCCGGCACGAGATTCTATCCGCGATAGTATTGATCGAATTGAATACACTGATTTCCAGTTACACGAATTAACAGGGCAATGGTTAAGTGAAAACATGCCTGAAGGCTTTAAGAGTGATCGCTTCCGTTTTCTAGCGCGAACCATAACTGCATCTGAAGAAGCTCCTACTGAAAATGAAGCTGGCGAGATAAGAATTAAGCCAAACCTATATATCTTGGTATGGGAGCCCTCGTTTTATGAAGAACTGCTGACTAAAGATTACTTCTTTTTGTTTCCACCAGAAATCCTTCGCCAACATACCTTAGTGTTCCAGTTGTATTCCTACTTCAGGAGTCGTATGTCACGCCGCACGTCCGACATGATGTTACTAAGCGAATTAAATCAAAAGCTTGCACGTAACATAGAATGGCGACGTTTCTCAATGGATTTGCTTAGAGAGCTGAAGAAACTGTCTAAAGGTAAGGGTAACGATGAACTGTTTGTCGTTAACTTATGGGGTTACCACTTGACGTTAAGCGCATTAGAACCAAAAGGTAAGGTTAAAGATTACCAGGTAGATATTAAATGCAATGCGGAAGAGGTTGTTCGCTACGCGAGAGCTCGTACTACTAACGCTGGTAAACGTAACATGGCGCCAACACTGCCTAACCCACTTAGGCATGAAATGGTATCCAAACAGAAACTTGAAGAGTTGGCCGAGATCATTGACGGTGAATTCGAACCAATTCAGCGTAAAAAATCCTCTCCAAGAGGAAATCTTGGTCGTCGGGTGAAGCTGCGCAAACATCTGGTAGAGATCAATGCTGAAGAGATCACCATCAGTTTAACAAAATATACCTCACCAGAAGCTCTAGAACGTAGCATAACGGCTTTATCTGCGATGACTGGACATTCACCTACTTCTATCAGAGAAGAGTGTCAGGAGCTCTTAGAGAAGCTAGACTGGCTAAAGGTAGGGGATAGAGTGATTAGTTATGAAGCTTTGAGTCGCACTATTGAATTATACAATCAAGATTCATCTGGCGCTCATTTGACAATCGAACGATTGATTCTTGGATTAGCCGTTAGGCGTAAAGTGTGTCGTCAGATCCTAGACGGTCACTATGATGAAATTGTTATGCGAGTACTGCGCGAGATCGCATCAGGCGCTTGATCATGCTTCCGTATAGATCTTGTCGATCAAAGATCTATGCGGATTTGTTGGCCCCTCTTGAAGGCTTTAATATTGGGATCGGGGCTTCATTAAGTGGATAGAGCGTTAAAAACTTAATGTGTGATTCTATTTGATTGCTTAACTCTGCGCGCCATGCCTTCCCGTGTTGCTTTTTACAAAATTCGACGATCAACACCATGACTTGTTCTAATCTTCGACAGCAGCATAAACGAATATTTTGATCCACTTCAGCCCTACTAATCACCTGCTCTAATCGGCCTTGTGCTAGACACAGATATGAGTAGGCCGCCTCAAGTTCTGCTTGCTCTAAGTGATACTGGTACATACGAGCACAACCATCAAGCCAGCATCCTAACCCTTGACTCTGTTCGATCGATAGTTCAGGTCCCCATAATTCATGGGGAGGATCATTGATCAATTGAGCCAGAACCTTCACTTGATCATGCTTCCGCGTTTTGTGGCACAGCGAAAACTGTTGTTGCCATTGATCTAGCCGAGTCACAAGAATTATCCCTTTAATAAGCATTGTCATGTGTAAGTGTAAATCAATTCTGGCTAAAATGTGACCAAATACAGACACTGCCCACAAAACAAAAAAGGCGGTGATAGCCCCATCACAGAACGATTCAAATTTTCTTAACACAAGATTGCTAGATTGCTATCAATACAGAGGTCAGAGGAGCTGAGCGCATGTATGGCAGTCGTCCGCTTCTTTGTATATCACAGGCCAACGAGCCTTAAATTTTATTGTTATTTCAGGAGCAAAGTGATGTCTATTAATTCTATCAGCCGAGAAGAGATGCAAGGTCTCACGGGTTCGTGGGATGAATTGAACGCCACCCCCGAAGCCACTTCGAATAAACAGTTAAAATCAGCAGAGGCAAGACGCCGAATAGAACAAATGCGAGAAATCAGGGAAAGCGGATTGACACTGGAAGAGGCTCGAGAGTTGGGATTGTTACACTAATCCCTCGTCGAATCTAATTGCTCTGCAATGGGCATATGACAAGATAACGTTGTCGTATTGTTTTTATTTTCAACTTAAAATACGACACAAGGGCGCATGTACTCAAAACAAGAATACATGCGTTTTTTTATGCGCTGCTTTCCTCTTGGGAGATGACAGTGCGACAGCAAACACTCAACTCTTGAATCGAATAACTTCTGTTGCTACTGGATGTGTTGCTGTTAGTGGGTAAGTTTCTGCTGTCATCTTTGATACCTCCTACGTTTAAGATCAAATTTTCCATTTACAGTGTAAATTAACGCATTTTTTCTCATCTTAGATTTGTGTTATATTACGCGTCACGAATTCGTAGTAAAAAACCTCACATGTCGATAAATCTTTCTGATCTTCCTGCTGAAGATAAATACCGCGTAGAGTTGGACAAACAAGCATCTTATTTGGTGTGGAAAGTTAAACACTCGCAAGGCTCTGAATTTGATATTTCAGAGCAACGCAGCAAGCTTAAGACCGAACAACACGTGCTTTGGTTTGACGAGTCTGTATCGAAGTATCGACAGATGATGAATTTAGGGTAGTTTTTATCATTCATTGGTTAGGCCGATGAGTGTGACTTTTTCTGAGACACATAGAATTAGAGAGTAGATCCCGATGGGAAGAAGTTTTGAAGTGCGCAAGGCCTCAATGGCCAAAACAGCTGGCGCAAAAATTAAAGTTTATTCTAAGTACGGTAAAGAAATTTACATGTTAGCGAAAAACGGTGGTTCAGATCCGGACATGAACTTGTCTCTAAAGCACCTAATCGCGAAAGCAAAGAAAGACCAAGTTCCAGCACACGTTATCGATAAAGCGATCGATAAAGCGAGTGGTGGTGGCGGTGAAGACTACCAACCAGCTCGTTACGAAGGCTTTGGTCCTGGCGGCACGAGTGTCATCGTTGACTGTCTAACTGATAACGGCAACCGTACCTTCCAAGACGTACGCCAGTGCTTTGTTAAAGTGGGTGCGAAAATTGGTGTTGAAGGTTCTGTATCTCATATGTTTGACCACCAAGCTGTATTCCAGTTTAAGGGTGATGATGACGAAGTGATTCTAGAAGCTCTGATGATGGAAGACGTTGATGTAACTGACGTTGAAGTAGAAGACGGCGTAGTGACTGTATTCGCTCCGCACACAGAGTTCTTTAAGACAAAAACTGCATTGAATGCAGCATTCCCTGAGCTAATCATGGATGTGGAAGAAATCACTTTCGTTCCACAGACTCACACCCCGATAACGGGTGAAGATGCAGAGAAGTTCCAGAAGTTCCAAGACCTTCTTGATGACTGTGATGACGTTCAGCAGGTTTACCACAACGCTGAGTTGTAATATTGAGTAGCAGATAGGACAAAACACTAAATTGTTGACTATTTTCTATTAGCGACTCTAAGAGCAAGCCTAAGGTTTGCTCTTTTTTTTTCCCGGAATTTCCCCACCCAGTCTTTTGCATTCGTTAATTGGAATGGTTCCTTTGTATTCCTTATCGATGTAGCAAGGCACTGAGGGTACGCCTCCCGTACCGTAGCTTGCTTTTGTAAAGGGTGAGATGAGTAAAGACAGCGCTATTATAATCCACTTCATATTAAATCCTCTGTGTATTGGCTTTCTTACGAATTCCCTCAAAATTAAGTGCAGTAATTAAATCAAAGTAATCATCTCTGAAAAGTTAATTTGCCGTGTCTCGTGTTAATCTGAATGTCGTTGCAGACATAAACAGGAGTGAGTAATGCGAATCAGTTTTCTAGGCTTGGGTGTAATGGGCTACCCAATGGCAGGTCATTTGGTGAAGGCGGGCTTTGAGGTTCGTGTTTACAACCGCACTACAGCTAAAGCAGAGCAGTGGGCCAACGAGTATGCAGGGCAAGCGTTCTCTACTGTGGTTGAGTGTGTTGAAGATGCCGATGTAGTGTTGGTGTGTGTAGGTAATGACGATGATGTTCGTAGTGTTACTACGTCAGCGACCGGTGCTATCGCTAATATGAAAGCGGGCGCTATTTTAGTTGACCATACGACAACGTCTGCCAACCTCGCTGAAGAGCTACTCCAAGCAACTACTCAAGCTGGTCTGAGATTTATCGACGCCCCTGTGTCGGGCGGTCAAGCGGGCGCAGAGAACGGTGTGCTTACCGTGATGTGTGGTGGCACTCAGTCTGACTTTGATGCGATGCAGCCTGTGTTTGATGCTTACGCAAAGTCGTCGGTGCTGATGGGCAAGGCAGGGCAGGGACAAAGAGCAAAGATGGTTAACCAAATCTGTATTGCAGGTGTGTTGACTGGCCTTTCAGAAGGTTTGTTGTTGGCTGAGAAGTCAGGGTTGGATGTTCAGACCTTGGTAGATTGTCTTAAGAATGGAGCAGCTGGATCTTGGCAGATGGAAAACCGTGCCAACACTATGGCGCAAGATACATTCGACTTTGGCTTTGCAATTGACTGGATGATCAAGGATCTTAATTTTTGTTTAGAAGAAGCCAAACAACACGATCTTAAACTGCCATTAACAGAGGCAAGCACAGAGGCTTACAAAGCGCTTTCAGCCGAAGGTTTAGGCCGTATGGATACCTCGGTATTGCTTAGGGCGATACGTAAACAAGCGGAATCATAAGCTTTTCTTAATCAATTTGTCGTCTCCTAGGCAAACACACTATATACTTGCCGTATTCCATTCAACGTGCCGTCCTATGACGGCACGTTTTTTTACTAGGAGCGGCAAATGTCTGCAAAAAAAGAAATCCAAAACCTGAACAACCGTATTGATAAATGCAAGCATAAACTAGAGGCTGCCACCTCTCGTCGTGATCAAACTATGATTCATCAGTTTGGACAAGAGATCAATAAACTAGAGAAGCAGGTTGCACAACTGAAGCACAAAGAAAGCTACGATTTAAATAAAGAACGTAAAGAGCTATCAGATAAGCCGTTTTCTCGTCCAATCACCAAGAAAGAGCAAGCTGACATGGGCCAATTGAAGCGCCGTGTTAAAGGTATTGTTGTTGTTCATCCGTTGACGAAATTAGGTAAAGCACTGCGTATCGATGAAGTGACAGGCTTTGCTGAAAAAGAGTTTTAATTTTAAAAACTCGCTTAAATTACCTTAACCCGCCATAGATGACAGGTAAAACTTGCTGATCTTGTCGTTTTGAGTAAAATACGCGTCCGGTCAAAAAATAAACAGTCAGTAAGGTGCGAATGAAAGAGCATGTAATAGTCACGGTTTCCACTGTCGACGGAACTCGTCATTTTCAGTTGGGGAAGTTATTACAACAATGCCTTAAGGGCTTTGGCTATTTTTTTATTGCTGCAATTGTTGCGGCTGGCGCTGCTATTTACTATCTGAACAACGAAGTCGATTTTGCCCTATTAAAGCAGAGTGAATTGCAAAACCGTTCTTTGGAGTTAAGCGAAGAAGTTGAACAACTACAAAACCTTAAGGTAGAGCTTGAAGGAGACCTCGGTGCACGCGAAGAGCAGTTGCAGCAGGTTTCTGATAGGTTAGGGGATTTAGAAGTTGTACTTGGAGTGGCTGAAAAAGATGGCGAACTAGAAAGTCGCCTTGATGCCGCTGCGGTAACATCATCTGTACGCCTATACATGCTAAATAATATACCAAATGGTTCCCCTGTAGGTGACGTGCGAGTCTCTTCACATTATGGTTATCGAATTCACCCTAAGACAGGTAGAAAAACCCTGCATCGTGGTATCGATTATGCCGTGAATACAGGGGCTCCGATTTATGCCACTGCAGACGGTGTTGTTGAGGTAGTTAGACCAAGTAAAACAGGTTCTGGTAATTTCCTACGACTACAGCATGCTTATGGGTTTTCTTCGTCTTATTCTCATTTGCAGAAATTTAAGGTTAAATCGGGAGAGTTTGTTGAGAAAGGGCAGCTGATCGCCTATTCAGGCAATACAGGTTTCTCGACCGGCCCACATCTTCACTATGAAATTCGTTTTGTAGGTCGCGCGTTGGATCCATTGGCATTCCACGAATGGAGTGCAGTAAATTTTGAAACATTATTTGAAAAAGAACGAGGTATTAGATGGGACTCTTTGGTCAAAAGGATAGAAAACCGAGCAAGCAATCAGCTACAACTCTCATCGCAAAAGGCTGCCAAGTCGAAGGCCAATTCAAGTTAGAGAGTGACATGCATGTTGATGGTACCGTCATTGGCCAAGTAAGTGTTGAGCAATCTTTAATCGTGAGTCAATCAGGTCGAGTTATCGGTGATATCTTTGCAGGTAAGGTGATTGTGAATGGCATTATTGATGGTTCATGTCATGCAACCTCAATCGAAATTCTAGAAAATGGCCAGGTAAAAGGCACTATCTACACTGATGATCTTAGCATTGAGCGCGGTGGAAAATTCAATGGCGACACTAAACCATCTGAGAAAGAACATGTTGTTGAATTGAGCCCGAAAGAAAATAAAGAACAAGCACCAGTTAAGCAAACTTCAAACAGTTAAGCACTCGCCCTTTATAGTTAAACTTTTAGAGAAACCACTTTACAACGTAGAGTGGTTTTTTTTTGCTTGGAGAGCAGTAAACCTAAAGACAAAGTTTAGCTGAGCGCGCTCTGTCTTTTGTATGTTGATAAACCACAGTTGGTTATTGAAAGTAGCAATAATAGATTAGAAAAACTAATTTAATGTTGACACCATTGCTTCGGAAGCATATATTGTTTACACGAACTGCCTAACGGAGTTTGTTTGTGGTTGGATTTGCCTTACGAGGGAATCGATATGCCACTAATATCGATCGGTAATAGTAGCGCTGCTTCTGTTAAAGATCGGAATGTTTAACAAGAAACTTATGTCCGTACTATGCCATTTAATCCGGCTTTGGAATAAGGTTTCAGTCTTGTTGCCAATGCAATGAGAACTATTGCTTTTGAAAAGGATAGTATTATGAGAAACGTAGATTTATCCCCTCTTTATCGTCAAGCTATTGGTTTTGACCGTTTGTTAAACCTTGTTGAAAACAATAACAAGAAAACGTCTAACTCCAATGGATATCCTCCATACAATATCGAACAAAAAGATGAGCACAGCTACCGTATAACAATGGCTGTTGCTGGTTTTGCAGAAGACGAACTGTCTATAACGCAAGACGAAAATATGCTGATCGTATCCGGTGAACTTAAGCCAAGTGATGTACAAACCAATTATGTATATCAAGGTATTGCTGAGCGAAACTTTACACGAAAATTCCAACTTGCCGATTATGTATTTGTAACAGGCGCAAGTATGGAAAACGGGTTGTTGCATGTTGATCTTGTTCGTGAAATTCCAGAGTCTGCGCAACCGCGTAAGATTTCAATCAACAAATAAACAACGATCTTAACGCCTTAGGCAATTGTCCTTGTGTTCGAACAATCGAATACCGAAGGTGCAAGAGTCTGATGCTGTTCGATGGAATCCTAACAGAAGCGCAAATCTCATTGATTCAATTGTGCGCGTCTGAAAGTTAAAAAATTAAATCAATTAAGCATTATTTATTCTAATGCTTGATAGGAGAGATATTTATTATGAGTAGAATTATTGGTATTGATTTAGGTACAACAAATTCATGTGTTTCGGTTTTAGATGGTAAAGCACCACGTATTATTGAAAATGCGGAAGGTGAGCGCACAACCGCATCTGTAATCGCTTATACAGACGGCGAGACTTTGGTTGGCCAGCCTGCGAAACGTCAAGCAGTAACCAACCCAGAAAACACGCTATTTGCAATTAAGCGTCTAATCGGTCGTCGTTTTGAAGATAAAGAAGTTCAGCGTGATATCGAAATCATGCCTTACAAAATTGTTAAGGCTGACAACGGTGATGCATGGGTAGAAGCGAAAGGCCAAAAAATGGCTGCTCCTCAAGTATCTGCTGAAGTTCTTAAGAAAATGAAGAAAACGGCAGAAGACTTCCTTGGTGAAGAAGTGACTGGCGCTGTTGTTACCGTTCCTGCTTACTTTAATGATGCACAGCGTCAAGCAACTAAAGATGCGGGTCGTATTGCTGGTCTTGATGTTAAACGTATCATCAACGAACCAACAGCTGCAGCTCTAGCATACGGTCTAGACAAGTCAGGTGGCGATCGTACGATTGCGGTTTACGACCTTGGCGGTGGTACTTTTGATATTTCTATCATCGAAATTGACGAAGTTGAAGGTGAAAAGACGTTTGAAGTACTCGCCACTAACGGTGACACTCACCTAGGTGGTGAAGACTTTGATACTCGCATGATCAATTACTTGGTTGATGAGTTCAAAAAAGAGCAAGGTATCGATCTTAAGAACGATCCACTAGCAATGCAGCGTGTTAAAGAAGCAGCAGAAAAAGCGAAGATTGAGCTTTCTTCTACTACTCAAACTGACGTAAACCTACCTTACGTTACTGCAGATGCGACAGGTCCTAAGCACATGAACGTTAAAGTGACGCGTGCGAAACTAGAATCTCTAGTTGAAGACCTAGTTCAACGTTCTCTTGAGCCACTAAAAGTAGCTCTAGCAGATGCTGACCTATCTGTAGGCGAAATTACTGACGTAATCCTTGTAGGTGGTCAGACTCGTATGCCTATGGTTCAAGCTAAGGTAACTGAGTTCTTCGGTAAAGAGCCACGTAAAGACGTTAACCCTGACGAAGCCGTAGCAATGGGTGCAGCGGTTCAAGGTGGCGTGCTTTCCGGTGATGTAAACGATGTACTGCTACTTGATGTAACGCCATTGTCTTTGGGTATTGAAACAATGGGTGGCGTGATGACCAAGCTGGTTGAGAAAAATACCACGATTCCAGCGAAAGCGAATCAAGTGTTCTCTACAGCGGAAGACAACCAAAGTGCAGTGACTATTCACGTTCTTCAAGGTGAGCGTAAACAGGCTACTTACAACAAGTCGCTTGGGCAGTTTAATCTTGAAGGCATCCAAGCTGCGCCACGTGGTATGCCACAGATTGAGGTGATTTTTGATATTGATGCCAATGGTATCTTGAATGTCTCAGCGAAAGACAAGCAAACGGGTAAAGAACAGAAGATCACTATCCAAGCATCCGGTGGCCTAAGCGACGACGATATCGAGAAAATGGTACAAGAAGCGGAAGCTAACAAGGAAGCGGATAAGAAGTTTGAAGAGTTAGTGACGACTCGTAACCAAGCCGATCAATTGATCCACGGCACCCGTAAGCAAATCGAAGAAGCGGGCGATGCACTTCCTGCGGATGAGAAAACTAAGATCGAAGCGGCTATCACTGAACTAGAAGAGGTGAAGTCTAGTGACAACAAAGAAGCTATCGACGTTAAAGTTCAAGCTCTAATAACGGCAGCTCAAAAGTTAATGGAAATAGCACAACAGAAAGCTCAAACACAGCAAACACAAGATGCTGATGCAAACCAACAACAGCCTCAAGATGATAATGTTGTTGATGCTGAGTTCGAAGAAGTGAAATAATCAGCGATTAAATGAATTGAGCATAGTGAGCAGTTGAATTACGCTATGTAAAATTTAAAATTACTGATATCAAGGGCGCGAGAGGGAACTCAAGCGCCCTTTTTGTGGATATAAAGATTGGAGTGAGGATTCGCATGTCTAAACCAGACTATTACAACGTGTTAGGCGTCTCGAAGGTTGCCTCAGAAAAAGAGATTAAAAAAGCCTATAAGCGCTTAGCGATGAAATATCATCCAGATAAAAACTCTAGCGATGAAGCTGAAGATAAGTTCAAACAAATCAAAGAGGCTTACGAGGTCTTAACGGACAAAGAAAAGCGTCAACAGTATGACCAATTTGGCCATGCAGCATTCGAAAGTGGCGGTTTTCAAGGAAATCATGCTGGTGGCGCTGGTTTTGAGGATATTTTTGGTGGTGCTTTTCGCCGTGGTGGACAAAGCTTTCATGGCGGAGGCTTTGGCGGCTTTGAAGATATGTTCGGGCAAACTCAAGGTGGCCGAAGGGGACCTGTGCCAAGAAAAGGACAGGATCATGAGTTCAAGTTAAGTGTTGATTTCATTGACGCCATTCAAGGGACTGAAATTCCAGTTGAGTTGCCAGTAAATGGCGAGCAAAAGAAAATCAATGTAAAGATCCCTGCTGGTATTAAAGAAGGTGAGAAAATCCGTTTCTCGGGTAAAGGCGGCTTAGGACTAAATGGTGGACCTGCCGGCGATTTACTTTTGTCCATTTCAATAAGAGAACACGCTTTTTTACACAGAGATGGCAACGATCTTATCTATAAAGCCGATGTTGATATGACAACAGCAGCTTTGGGAGGAGAGGTTGAAGTTTCGGTACTGGATAGCCGCTTTAAGCTAAAGATCCCTGCTGGTACACAAACAGGGCGTAAGTTTAAAGTGACAGGTAAGGGAGCAACGGATCGAAAAGGAAACACGGGTAATTTGTTGGTTAACATCAATGTCAAAACCCCGACCAACCTTAGCGACCAACAAAAAGAGCTCCTAGAGCAGTTTAAAGCCACATTGTAGTACTGTATAAAAGCCCCTTACCCCTTAGGTTTAAGGGGCTTTTATTTTTGCCGTTTTAGAGTTAGAACAAGCTTGCCTTCAAGCTAGTTGCGACTACTTCGGCCTTGGGTCCTAGAACAACTTGAGCTCCTGACTTACCCACTTTGATGATTCCTTTCGAACCTAACGCTTTCAGTCTATCTTCGTTAAATGTCTCAGTATCAACAACCTGTAACCTTAGGCGCGTAATACATGCGTCGACACTTTTGATGTTGTTTTTTCCTCCCAAGGCTTCAACATAGGCAGCAACATCGACAGTTTCCAATGAGTCATTCTTTTTCTCATTCGTTGTTTCTTCTGCTTCTGGGATTGGCAGTTTGAATACCTTAATCAATGTTAGGAAAACAGCAAAGTAGGCTAAAAAGAACACAATTGTCAGCGGTATTAGCATCCACGCGTTGGTAGCTAAGCCCCAATTGAGTACAAAATCAATAAAGCCCGCAGAGAATCCAAAGCCATGCAGAATCCCTAGGGAGTTCGTTATGATCATCGCGATGCCACTCATAACAGCATGTACGACATACAGGGCTGGAGCCATAAATAGGAAACTAAATTCAATGGGTTCGGTAATACCTGTTAGAAATGAAGTTAGCGCCAATGAGCAAAGTAAACCTGCGACAAGTGGGCGTTTCTCTTTTGCCGTGGCGATGTAAAACGCAAGGGCTGCGCCAGGTAAACCTCCCATCATAATAGGGAATGCCCATGCCATATAAACTCCAGCAGTAGGATCCCCTGAGAAAAATCGATTCAAATCCCCACGCGCTACGTTTTCAGAGATTTCTGTAATAACTGAACCAGCTACTCCGGGCACCGATTGTCCAATGGTTAGAGGAGCCACAATGTCTGGACTGAGGCAAACGAACTGCAGTGAAGAAGCCACTTCATAGCTTACACGTACGCACTCTCCTAAACTGAACCAGAACACAGAATGTAGGAAGTAATGCAATCCAAATGGAATGAGTCCACGGTTCATTATGCCGTAAATAAAATGACCAATAGGGCCACTTTCTGATATCCAGTAACTAAACGCATCAATATTGGCTTGGATAGTTGGCCATATTTCACCACAAACAAATGCGGCAATAAGACAAAACAAGCCAGCCATAATTGGCGCTAGTCGCTTTCCGGAGAAAAAGGCAAGAAAATCGGGGAAGGCAACTTGATAGAATCGGTTGTAGGCATGACCGGCAATAATGCCCGATATAATACCTGCGAAGAATCCCAGCTTAATATCTGGGTTAATAGCGACGGTTGCTTCGGTTAAAATGAAGTAGCCCACGAGACCGGATAAAGCCGCAGCACCTGAATTATCCTCAGATAACCCGATAGCGATACCTACTGCAAAAATTAGAGCCAGATTATCAAAAATGCTGCCTCCAGCTTTGGCGATAAAAGCGATATCGAGTAGGTCCGGTTGACCAAATCGAAGCAGTAATGCTGCGACGGGTAAGGTCGCAATCGGTAGCATTAGAGCTTTGCCTAAACGTTGAATATACGTAAACATAACAATTACCTAGTGATATAAAGTAGGGGTCTAGCAGTGCTAGTGACTAGTTAGCACCGCTAGAAGGGGAGTTTCTTTCAGGCTTTTTAATCCTGTTCAAACTTGTCAGATACAGTAGAGACAGTGGGCAATTCCATTGCGGCAATTTTGAGTTCGCCTTGAAGTTGTTCTTCAGACGCATAACCTAATTGCTTCCAAAGGTGAGAGTGTTGCACTCCATATCCCTTGACCAATAGCGCAACCCAATCCATTCGAGTCCGATAAATACTTTCTTGGATGGATTTTAAATATTTTTCCACTACGAAACCCTCTATGTTGTGACTTGAGCAGGGTACGACTATTGAGTCTGAGAACTAATATTTGTTCATCATGTATTGGTACTTTTCTATCAATAGCTATTACTCTTGTTATTATTAAGTACTATTCAGTCATTAATGAATACTATATTGAAGGGGGTTCGTTCGTGGTGGATAGAGTAAAACTAGAAAAAGTACCTCAGCGCCAAGGAGCTTCTTGGCGATGCCTTGCTACTTGGAATTGTGAAGGGCTGTGTGAGCGGCACTATCACCATGAATATGAACTGGTGCTGCATCGAAACACTGCTGGTAAAGGGTCGATAGGGCATTATGAAGGCGTTGTGGAACATAATTCATTGTGGCTAATAGCACCGAATACACCACATGCATTTAATTGTCAGTCCGACTCTAAAGATAAGCCAGCACAACGTATTAGTGTGTGGTTTAAACGAGAATGGCTAGCCAACATGATGTTCAATTGCATTGAATTACGTAAGTTAGAGGCGTTATTAAAGCGTGCTCAAAAGGGGATCTGCCTCTCTAAAGAAACGGCTGAGCGGGTGTATCGAGTAGTGAGCAAACTGGATAATATCACTCACATTGAACAACTGGCTTCATTGATTACGCTGCTTGGTATTATCTCTGAGGATAAGCAAGCGACGACCTTACTGTCTTTTGCTCGAGACAGCGCATCAGATCATAAGGCAAATAAAATACACACAGCTGAAAAAATTGAAAAGTTAAGCCATTTTATAGACAGCAACTATCACAAACCAATAACCTTAGGCGATTTGGCTAAACATTTATGTACTAGTGAAAGTTCGATTCATCGCATGTTTGAAGCTCATTTTCGTGAGAGTTTTAGCCAGTACTTAAAGAAGTTCCGGCTTAATCATGCTGCAGAATTATTAGTGCAGACGAAGCAACCTATACAATTGATTGCTGAGAATGTTGGCTATCACAATCAAGCTAACTTCAATCGACTCTTTAAGCAATACAAACAAATGACGCCAAGGCAGTATCGAGTGCAGTTTGGTTGAACATCATCGCTGGAACAAAAAAAGGCCAACATCAAGTTGGCCAAAAGTGTAATAAACACTAAGTAGGATAGGTCTAGGACTATCTACAAGGTAAACGAGTTAGCGTTCATCAACTAATTGATAAACCCATAGTGGACATGAGATATTTAAACATCTAGCTCGTTATTTCACTGGGCTGAAAGATCAGCCCTAGTAATTCACACTGTACGGTTTTGTATTGAGGTACAGTAACATTCAGGTATTTTGAGCTGAAGGCTCAGGTTATTTCGCGTTTCTATCTGCGTGTTCGCACAGTACACGGGTAGTTTTAGCAACGTCTAAGCCAATCTTACAATCGACAATTGGTCCGGTAGTAGTACTACCGCTTCTCGCTAAAGAAACAGAAGAAATAGTGATGGTTGATAGTATAAGTGCGTTAATGAATATCTTTTTCATGCTGAGTACCTCTAAAAATTTAGGTCTGTACCTTTCTCGTTTAAAGCTTTGATGTCAGACTTTAAACGAACGATGCGAGACTGCTTAGCAAATCCATCATCTTCCATTTTGAGGGTAAGCTTCTCAACTGGATTCATCATAAGTTCAACACGTTTTCTTGACGAGGAAAGTCAAGATTTACTAATTGGAAATTCAGAAAGTGAAACAAAATGACTAGGTCGCCAGACCCTAGCCTTACCCTAATAACACGGAGTTGGTGATGAGCCTAAATCTTGATATTCACAATATCCTAGTCATAAAGAGAATGTACGAACTTCGCAATGTAAAGTTGGTGGCTGAATCTTTAGGAAAAACTTCCGGTGCGATTAGCAAAAATCTAGCTAAATTAAAAACACAGTTAAATGACCCTTTGTTTATTCAAACAAGGACAGGCTTTGATCCAACAGCTTTTGTTGAAGCAAATATTGGCAATTTTGAGAAGATATTGGCGTACGTGGATTTAGTTCAGCACAAGGAATTCTCACCCGCAAACCTAAACAGCTCCATAAGTATCTATGCGCATACCTTATTTTGGGACCGCTATGGAGGTGACTTATATCTTTCCCTGATTGAGGAGGCACCGAACGCTAAATTTTCATTTCTTCCGTGGGGAATAGGCCCTAAAGAGCGAATGATCAATGGTGAGAAGTCGGTTGCAATTCATAATTTTGATGAGTCTTTGCCTCAATCGGTCGCACAAAAAGAGCTGGTTTACGACAAAGCCGTATTTTTTGTACGCAATGATCATCCGGCGCAAGATCTTCAAACGCTAGTTAAATACCCTATGGTTGTTCTAAAGATCTCTGGGTGGAATGATCACAATAAATACCGAATGCTTGAACGATTAAGTAACATTGGCTACCACATTATTCCTAAAGTTGAAGTTGAGTACCCCGTCATGAGCCATAACATTGTGCGTAAATCGGATCATTTTGGACTTACCACTGTTGATAATGTGCCGGAGGGTTGCCGGATTATTGATATTCCGAAAATTGAGGGTATGGATATCAACTATGTGATGAGTTGTCGTCGTGCCCAGCGAAACGATCCACAAACTGAATGGCTGTTTGATAAAATACTGAGAGCTATTCGAAACCAGTAATGACCGAATGGTCTAAACGCCTAAATGGAAAATCTGTATTTCCTCGTTTTTGCTATGCCCAGCTCTTAGGATATCTCATTAGTTTTTGAGTTAGATGAGATGCACAGCGAAGACCATGATGACTTACTGCGAAATCATATTGCTAATGGTGACTTTTCAGGGAAATACTGCCTCTGCAGAAGACGTTTTTCACATAAAGCACAACTCCGGTCATCAATGTATTGTAGTGACCTCTTTTGAACAGGTACCCATATCTGATAACGCTGTTATATCAGTGGGTCAAGGCCATTTTTCTGACCTAGATTTCAAGGAATACAAACCTCCCATCAGCGTAATTCGGCAAATATCTCATCGAGGCATACATACTGATATTGAGTCGTATTCTGATGTTTATTTTCTGAATTCCCCTTTTACTTTCTAAGTATCACTTTAATAAAACATGATTGGGTGTTGGGTAATTCTCGTCCAAATAAAAGCATATTTAGGTATAGAAAAATTTACGAACTGAAGGTAGCTGTGCATGCTTGAGAACCCGACCTGTATCAAAATCGCTCAACTATCCTTAGTGTTTACAATTTCTACCAGTATTTTATATGTGTACTCATGGCCATTTGCGTTTCTTTTTCCATTGCTATGTTTACACATTCGATTCTATGAACTGGCAGCGATGCCGCTTCGAGAGTATGTCACCTTATTTTTTGTAGCGTTCAGTGGTATCGCTTTTGGTTTTGGCATTAGCTTTCTTTATCCTATCTCCCCAGCGTTGTTTGTTGCTGTATTAGGTGCTTCAATTTTCTCGGTGCATTTTTGGGACAAGCAGAAACCTCATCAACTGCATACAGCACTAAGAGTGATAAGTGTGGTTTTGGTGTCTGCAATCACGATGGCAGACCACTCAATTGTGCCTCTTTTTACTTTAAGTTTAGTCGTCAGCTTATTGTTGGCTATGATGCTTTGCTATGTGTTAGATAAATTAGTGGCTTATTTCTATAAACACGAAGATATGTCGGCTATCGAACATCATCATGAAGCCACCGCACATGAACCAACTAACGAATGGCAGGCGTTGCTCATTTTCCTTCCCGCTACCTTCATTTTTATTTGGCTGGAGTTGTTTTACTACTACGTTGCTCTAGTGGCTATTTGTGTATTGACGCTCAATCCTGATTTGGCATTTATTAGAAATAACAGCAAACAATATTTAGTAGCTAACCTATTAGGATGCTCAATTGCATTAGGTGGGTATGCTCTTTATGCCGTTTTTGAGCCTTATATTGATGCAAAGTTGCTACTGGTTTTCAGTGTGACATTTTTGATGAGTACATTGCTTGGTGTCATCATATACCGCACTCAATTCAACTCAATCGCACAGTTTGTACTATCACCATTTGCTTTGCTGTTTGTTCAGTCGGATAGAGTTGATTTCAACATTTTTGATAACTATCAGTTACGGCTTGTTAGTGTTTTTATGGCGGTAGTCTATGTGTATGTAGCGGCACAGATTGTGGCGAGTTACCGAGAAAAGTCACACAAAAAACATAACAAAAAACCTGCATAGCGCAGGTTTTTGTTTATCTATCAGGAAGATTGCTATCTATTTTCGTAGCGATTGTAGTCCAGTAAGCCATATTCTATCGGTTGGTCATTTTCATACCACGCATGGATCTTGTCGCTAAAAGGCCAAAAACGAAGATCGGTGCGCCTGATGGCAAAGCGGTCTAGTAGTTCCTCGTAGTCGTCATCATCTTCTACCTCCCGGATCCGTTTTACCAGTTCTGGTATTTCACGCTCTTGCAGGCTCAAGAAAGTCGCGGGGTAGCTTCCCAAAATGCCGTTCACTAGTGTTAACGTATCGGCTTCAGGCTTTCGACTGTCCTCTTCACTAAACAAACTAGAGATGTTGGTATGCGCATTGCTGTGAACTAAGGTAAATACATGCTGCTGACCATTATCGGCTTCTATGTTGATCGTTATCAGTTGTGGGAAATACTCGATTCCTCCTCCAACGAAGCTACTTACTTCTTGTAGCATTAACTCACTGTCTCGTTTTAGCGGAGTATCCGTTAATTCGTAGCGTTTATCGAGTACTGGGGAAACTCTATCCGTGAGTAGAGTCAGTAACTCCGTTTTCGGGTCATTAGTGCGGTATTCAATTCCGGATTCCTGATTGAACGGCTTAGCATTGCGCGTAAGGTAGTCGGTGAATTCAATAGATTGCCCCTCGTACCAGCTAGACAAAATTTTGTGCCGTGATTCTTTCGGTAATAAGGCAATGAAATTAGTTTCACCTTCAATTCGCAATAAATCCATATACATACGCGTGATTAGCTGATGACCGAAATTGCCGTAGATATCAAAGCCTGCAACTAATAGGTAATGTATTCGTTCAAGCAATGAATAATCGATAACCCATGCTGTTTTGGGTTGATTGCCAACGAGGCCTTTGGTGACACTAGCACTATCAAAATGTCGGAATATGGTGAGTGCTGCATTAGGATTTTTTTCTGCACCACCATCCCAGACGATATCAATATCTAGATGCTCGCCATTTTTGAAATAGTTGTTCATAAAATTGGTTTTCTCGGTCAAATAGATAGACTGTGCCTTAGAAAACTCTATCCAATTGAAGAGTGGAGTAGTATTGCTGTCGAGTTGACCTGGTAGCTTCATATTCTCCGCTTGAGAGCGAAGAAAATTCGTAGCAATCTTATTATCAACTTGTCCTGGGTTGGCAAAGAATACCCAAAAATGGTCGTTGATAACGTTGAGTGCCAACTGCCCCCGACATACAGGACCTTTGATAAAGGCCATAATGGTATTTTGGGCTTCATCAAGCATGAATCTATAACGAGAGTTCACCGGAATATCAGCAAAGGCCATTATAGGGTTGGATGCCACTTTTAGCTGATAACTTGGTAGCTTAGTGATGGTGTAGTCTTCCTCATCAAACCATTTCAGCCACTTACCCATTCTTTCAGAGTTTAGTGCAAACGGCATGTGGGTCTTATCAACGATCGTTTCGCGCTCGCGAATCAATCGGTAGTAAACTCTATCAACATTTGGGTCACCATAAGGTCTGCGAGTGGAAATACGTTTGACAGGCTCACCTGGAGGCGTTGAAGAGCGAACAAGATTAAAGAATAACTTCTCCTTGTGATCAGAGAAGTAAAGATGAGAAAGAAATAAGTGCTCATAGATATAGCGACTAGTTAGTTGGCGCTTAAGATCATCTTGATTGAAGTAGCTTTCCCATTGTTCAACGGCATCCTGCTGTTCTTTAGTCAAAGGAGGAAGCTTAGACATGCTAGCTCCTTGGCGCAGCCATGCAAGTAGGGTTTGTTGCTCATCATTGGCAAGAGCAGGCATGCCATAAGGCATACCTGCGAGCGGCTGTTCTTCTTTGTATGCTTGAATTGAATCAGAGGTAGGGCAAACAAAGGTACGATCGAGACTGAAATCAAAATCATCATCGTCCAAGATCACGTCGTCAGGTAACGGGAACTCTTCTTTTTGAATCAGTAGCTGCGCCATCACTCCTGCTTCAATGTTGGCATCTCTACGTTGCAGGCGTTCATTTAGCACAGGATAAAACCCGTGTGTTCGCCACTCTTCAGTAGAATGAGCATCTTCATATAAGCGCGTGGGATTGGTTGCAGTCAGACGAGCACCTTGATATACCAATGCGGTAGTTGCGCCGCGATCTATGCCCTCAGGAGAGGTCAGTTTTAGTTGGCATGGTGCGTCGTAACAGGCATGGCAAACCACACAGCGCTTGTCGAGAATCGGTTGAACCTCATCGATGAAGTATTGGGCTTGAGAGAAGTCATGAGCGACCATTCTGTCTTGAACCTTTTCTGGGCCAAAAAGCTCTTCAAAGTTCAGTCCTACATAAGAAGCACAGCCTGAGAAGGCGATAACGAAGGCAATCAGTGCGTACTTTTTCATTAACGTCCGTATCCTTGATCAAAGTAACTCTATTTATGATGGTTGCAACTGCAATTAGAGTCAAAGTATGTATTGGTATACATACAACTATTAGAGGCTAGAATGTGTTTATTGACGAAGTTTTGTATAAATTCAGCGAGTTTTGATTCTAGCTCGTGTGTTTAAATGGGCTCTGTGAATGGCCGTTTGATGGCTAGCGCCAGTAATAAAAAGGTCAGCTTGAACTGACCTTTAAACTTTATATTTCCGTTATACCAATCACAGTAAGTAAATGATCAGAAATAGTGCAGGAAAAGCACTGGATAGCTAGGCTGATCCGCTATTTACTACGATTGGTATTGTATCTATGCGCTATACAATTCAATTTTTCCTTGCTTAGCTTGTTTTGAGCGATACATTGCCTTGTCCGCATTGTCGACTAAAGTTGAAGGCTCTGTGGTGTCGCTAGGTGCAATAGAAACCCCAATGCTAAACCGCACCTCTATGTGCTGTCCTTTGTGAGTGATTGGAGCGCGAATGCGTTTAACAATATTCCCGACTATCTGTGAAACATCTTCTTGAAAGCGAACCTTGGGCAGTAATACAACAAATTCATCACCGCCATATCGATACACTCTATCTGAGTTGCGTACGGTTTCTTTGAGCCTTTGGGCTACGGTTTGCAATAATATGTCACCATACTCATGACCCAACTTGTCGTTGATGTCTTTAAATCCGTCCATATCAATAAAACACAGTGCAACCACTTGATCGTTAAGTAAGCTTAAGGTGATGGCTTCTTCTATATCGGTATAAAGAGTAATGCGATTGTAGGCACCCGTGAGTTCATCTGTATGAGCTTTGGTGTGAAGGTCTGAATGGCGCTGGTGGACGCTTTCGCTCATTTTGTAGAAGCGTCCCATAAGGTATCCAATCTCATCCCTAGGAAGGTAATCCACCACGTCTTGCCTCTTTCCTTGTTCAACTTTCTGAGTGGCATCCATAAGCTTGGTCAGCGGATTAAACAGCGTGCGATTGACCGTGACTATAGTGAAAAAGGCTAGAAATAACATAACAATGGTTTCGATTACTATCATCATGGTGATATACGCACGGGCTTCTCTATAGTCACCTTTACGCTCTTCTAAAAGTCGTCTTTCTTCGCTATTAAACAAGGACAGATTGCGGCGAATATCATCCATATATTTTTTGCCTACATTGGTACGAACCATCTCTATCGCTTCTGCAGGTTGCTCATTGTAGAGGCTAATAGTGGTCGCCAAATCTTCAAGCTTGCTGTCGATATCCTCAACGAGCTCATCAAGCAGTTCTTGCTGTTGTTGGTTATCAGCGGTGAGGCTTTTTAACTCTCCCCAGATAGATTTAATTTCATCTCGAGAGCGAAAATAAGGCTCTAAGTAGTAGCTTTGGCCTGTGAGAAAATAGCCTCTTTGTCCTGTCTCTGCATCAGAGATAGCGTTGAGCAATTCTCCTGAGGTTTGCATGACTTCATTGGTGTGGATAACCCATTGCAGTTTGTTTTCGCTGCGGGATTCAAGAAAATAGATGAAGCCGATATTGGCTATCGAGAAAAAGAACAAGGTTCCCAGTAGCAGCTTAAGCTTGTTTTTGATGGTCACGATTATAATCCTTTATTTACGTGATACTTGCTGTGTTACGTGTTCACAGAGAGCGTCTGCAAGGCGGTGTGATGCGATATTTCTATCAATAATATTTGTTTCTAGCCGCCCTGTTCTCACCACTTCAATCCAGTCAGCCATCATGTGATGAAAGCCTTTACTTTCCAGCATAGGTGTCCAGTCTTTAAGGCTGATATTCATTTCGTGGTTTTCTTCCCAGCATTTACCTGAAACGAAAGAGTTGAATTCATAGGCTTTGTTTTGATAGCAGGCACTTACTCTCTCTCGGGTAATGCCAAATTGTCGATTCATGCTCGCGTGAAGCCATGTTTCTCCAGTTTGCCATTGCACATCAATACGTGCGAGTTTTTCATCTGTCATTTGATGAGTAATATGTAAGCCATCAAGCGTCGATTGAGCATTGAGGTTCACACTATCAAGGGGATGAATAAAGTCATCGAAGATAAAGGTGCGAATATCCCCAATAAGATCGTATCGGTTTTTTTCCCAATGTAATGAACGAAGTTCCCCTAATTCATTTCTCTTAAGCTCAGGTATGTATTGATTATAAAGTGGTAGGTACCGACGATTAAAACCCACATAAAGGGGGACGCTGTTCTTTACTGCAATTTCGTAAAGCATCTCAACGTCTCTAATGTTGTCCGCTAAAGGCTTATCAACAAACGTGGGTACTCCGCGCTCGAGAAAGAATCTAGCTATTGTGGCGTGTGCAGAAGTTGCCGCATGAATCATTACCGCATCGATTCCAAGTGCAAGCAACTGTTGATAATCATTGCACGTTTGGTTGATTCGGTATTGCTGGCGCAGCTCGTCTAGTACCTGTTGTGAGCGAGTGCAAAATATCGGTTCTATACCAGATAGTTGGGTAATGTGCGGAAGGTATGCCTTCTGTGCAATATCACCTAAACCAATGATTCCTATCTTCATTTTTTATTCCATTCGTCGAGTTAGTCTCACTTTAGCAGAGTCTCTAGAGTAAAAACTATTCTTCCTCTATCAAAGAGAGAAATAGCATGATATCGATTCAGATATTTATATTTGAAATGTCAGGTTTGTACTTTGGCTTGTTTTTATGAACTCAATATCTGTGCAAAATAGCGTCATCAAGTCGATACACTAGTTTGGAAATGAAAATGAAAAAGTCTTTAACTCTGATAGCTTTAGTGTCTGTAACCGTGATTACAGGTTGTTCTTCTTCTGAGCCTACACGTGCGGAGCAGGCTAAAGATAAGGTGCAAAACGTGGTTGAAGCATACGGATATGATCCTGAATACGGCAATGATGCGCCCCTGCCACCTACTGAAACTCCCATTCGCGATACTGAAAAAATTGATGAAGTAAAGGAAGCGGTACAAGCGGCAAAAGATGTGATTGCAATAAATGATGGCAGCTTTGAAAACGATCTGCCAAAAGAGAACCCTAAGTTGCAATGGAGAGGTGAGCTATATAGGACTGAAGTCGATGGGACTAAGATCTACATGATTTACAACAATGGAACCCCTGTTGCTGAAGTAGAGATGAAAACAGACGGTACAGGCACTATTACGATCAATGATCCTGACAATATTCGTGAAACTAAGGTTATTGCTGAGGTTGTGAAGGTTGATGGCTACAATGCGTATTACGTTGCTGGTGACGCCGGTAATGACTACGTGGTTATCAATGGAAAACCAATCAAAGTAGATGGTGACCATATAGAAAATATGAATGCCATCGATAAACAGCAACTGAAGCGCAAGGCTCAAAGAGTGAAGAACAAAATACAGGCACACCGTATTAACGGCTAATAATCCAAGGCATATTCTCGCTAAGGAAGGTTCTACAGGTCGTCATCTGGAGAGCCTTTTTTGTTTCTTGTCGATGGGGTTTGAATGAAGTCTTTTTTGTTTATTTTTATCTGTACTGTTTTTTCGTCAAATGCCTTAGCAGCTCTCGAGGATATTAGCGTTAATCTGCAAGCATCTCAATATGATGGAGAGTACTTGGGTGTTGTTGGCATTGGCTATGATTTCACAGAGCAATTTTCTACCAGTGTTGATATTGATACAGATAAATACATTGAAATTGGCGCTTCTTACTCGACTATTATTGATACTTGGTATCTTGAGACTTACGTTCGATATGGGTTTGGTGATGAGCTAACTACCGAGGCATCAGATGGAAATGAACTGGTATATCAAATGCATATCTACGACCTTGGTTTCTTGGCGGGAAAAGTACTAACTAACAACGTGTTTGCGTATTTAGATACTTCTCTTCAGTATCGTGCCCCTCACCATAATATAGCTCTGCCGGCTTTGGTTGGTGACAACACTCTTGCTTACGAGTTGAGTCAGCAGACGGAATGGAACAACACGTTAGCTGTCGACTATACCCCTCTAGACTGGTTAAGCCTTGGAGTAAGCTACAACTTTGATCTTTTATTGGGCGATCATCCTTATGAAGATAGTTTGAGGGACAGCGTTGATGTATCTGTGAGTTTAAATCTTCCTTATGTTACGCCTTATGCAAGGTACACAAAGGGTGAATATCGAGTACGTCCGGGGCGACCTATACAAGATTCGAGCTATACGGAAGTCGGGTTCTACTTTAACTTTTAAGATTCGATGGGCAGTTATCAGCGTTCTATCGTTGCTATATAGTTATCAATGTTTGTTTAATTGCATGAAATTTCTACCTTTTCACTATTTGATGGCGTAAGTTTGGGCAATAACGAACTACACTTATCAGATATCTGTATGTCTCGTTGTTTTAGTACCTGATATAAATTAGAGTATATGCTCTAATTTTGAGGTGTGAACACCACAAGGAAAAGTGTGAAGTTGAAATATAAACGTATCATTATTGCGTTAGCGTGTGGGTTAACATTCCCAGCAAGTGCTCAAGAGGTCTCCTTTTCCCAAGCTTGGGATTTGGTTCAACAACAAAACAATTCATTGGCTGCAGGTCAAGCGAATGTCGACCGCTATCAAAACCTTCAAAGTTCTAAAAAGAGTTTAAACCTTCCATCTGTCACTTTGAATGCAAACTATACGCGCCTCGATGATGATGTCACGCTTAGCGGGGAGCAACTAGCTGACAGTATCACCACACCTACTGCTTTGCCGCCAATTTCAATTCCATTTTTGGCCAACTCCTATTCTACAATTGCAGAGAAAGATGTCTTTACCTCCTCTATTAGGGCGGTATGGCCGATTTTCACTGGTGGTAAGATCATCTCAGCACAATCAATTGCTGCTGCACAAACCGATGAAGCACGTGCCCAACTTGAAATGGACCGCCAAGCTCGATTTGAGGATTTGGCTAAATATTATTTTGGTGTTGTGCTGTCTAAACGGGTGGTTCAAACGTATCAATCGGTTGAAGAGGGTTTAGAGCAACATGCCAACTTTGCTTCTAAGTTGGAGCAGCAAGGGCAAATTGCTCGAGTTGAGAAACTTCAAGCAGATGCATCCTTAGCCAAAGCACGTGTCGATCGAAAAAAATCGGAAAGAGACTTAGAAATTGCGGTTAGTGCACTGACTCAAATATTGAATCAGTCTCAAACGGTCACGCCTAAAAGTGCGTTGTTCATAAATGAAAACCTTCCCCCACTCAGTGCTTATACCAATGAAACGCTTGCCACATACCCGGGACTTTCGATTCTCGATGCCAAAGAGAAGCAAGCTAAAGGGCTGACGGATGTTCAGAAAGGTAAATACTATCCGGATGTTTACCTTTATGGTGATTACAGCCTTTACGAAGATGATTCATTGGCTGCGCAACTGACACCTGATTGGTTTGTGGGTGTAGGTGTAAGTATTCCATTGATAGAAACAAGTGGTCGTTCGGGTCAACTTGAAGCGGCACACAGTGCGGTTTTACAAATTACCCATTTACGTGCTCAAGCAAAACAAGATTTGTCGGTTTTGGTGCAAAAAACGTATTTAGAGGCTGAGCAATCGATGGAAGAAGTAAAAGGCTTGGAAACCAGTATAGAACTGGCTGAAGAAAACCTTCGGCTGCGTAAAAAAATGTTTAGCCAAGGACTGTCCAATTCTTTAGATGTGGTTGATGCAGAGCTTTATTTAGCCAGTATTCAAACCCAACAGCATGTAGCTAGGTTTAACTATCTAATTTCACTGAATAAATTACTTGCTTTAAGTGGGAAAATGAACACCTTTAGTCAATATGAAAGCCGTCCAAATAAGAGTGTAACCTCAACAACGCTAGGCGCCCAAGGAGAAGTCAATGTCAACTAAAACCTCTATTGCAGTAGTGGCAATTGCCCTTGTGGGCCTTGTTGGTTATGGCTTTTATGAGGCATACAAGCCACAGCCAATACGTATTCAGGGTCAAATGACCGCACAGCAATACAGTATCTCTTCTAAAGTGCCGGGGCGCATAGATACTATCAATGTGAAAAGCGGTGATAACATCAAGGTAGGCGATCTGATCTTCACCATATATAGCCCGGAGATTGAGGCTAAATTAGAGCAGGCAAAAGCGGGCCAAGAAGCCGCAGGTGCATTGGCACAAGAAGCTGAAAATGGAGCTAGAGTTCAGCAAATTGCCGCATCGCGTGACCAATGGCGAAAAGCTAAGGCGGCTGCTGAGCTAATGGAAAAGACCTATCGCCGAGTCGATAATCTTTATCAAGATGGTGTAGTGGCAGAGCAAAAGCGTGATGAAACCTTCACTCAATGGCAGGCAGCAAAATATACTCAAAATGCGGCCTATCAAATGTACCTTTTAGCTCAAGAAGGCGCACGTACAGAGACTAAGAAGGCAGCCAGTGAAAAAGCGCGTATGGCCGCAGGAGCGGTAGCTGAAGTGGAAGCGTATGCCGCTGATACTCAAATTGAGAGCTGGTTTAATGGTGAGGTATCTCAAGTATTACTCCACAGTGGTGAATTGGCGCCGCAAGGCTTCCCTGTAGTCACTGTGATTGATACGCAAGATTCATGGGCGGTATTTAACGTTCGCGAAGACCTACTACAGCATTTTGAAAAGGGTTCTGAAATTAGTGCTTTTGTACCTGCACTGGATAAGGATGTTCGCTTTCGTATAGCACACATTTCTGTAATGGGCGATTTTGCAACCTGGAGAGCGACAGACAGTAGTCAAGGCTTTGACTTGCGCACCTTTGAAGTGGAAGCTCGCCCGATTGAAGAACCAGAACAGTTTCGCATCGGTATGAGTGTTGTATTGACACTAGATGAGACTGAGTAGTTCTCATGCTTGGATTTATTGCTGATGAGTGGCAGCGACTACGCCGAGATAAGTGGCTATTTGCCTCCATAACATGGATACCAGTGCTAGTGGCGATTAGTGTGTGGTGGATATTCTCGCAAGGTATTGCACGCTCATTGCCTATTGCCATAGTTGATCATCAACAAAGCTTGATTTCGCAACATTTGGTTCGGTACTTAGATGCTAGTGATACCTTGAAGGTTAGTACTTACTTTCAAAGTGAGCATGAGGCAAAAAGGGCACTTAGCGGTAGTGATATTTACGCTTATGTTGTTATCCCTCGTGACTTTGACCGAGACATCTATCTTTCAAACCCTCCTCAAGTGAGTGTGTTTTACAACAGTCAGTACATCTTAGTCGGTAAGTTGGTTAACTCTGCTGTATTGCGTGCGGTTGGCACCTTTGATGCTCAAATTGAGACATTAAAGAATCTATCATCTGGAGGTGCGACCCTTAAGAGTGCATTGGGGAAAGCAGTGAATGTACGCACTCAGGTCACCCCACTGTTTAATCTCAACAGCAATTACGCGCAATTTTTGGTCTCAGCAATTATTCCCGCCATTTGGCAAATAGTCATTGTTGTAGGCACTATTTTGACCTTAGCTATGCACAAACGGGAAGGGTTGCTACAGCAGTGGCCTGAGCAAGGGGTTTTAACCTGTATGGCGAAGACCTTGTCTTGTTACATACCGATCTATCTTTTGCTTGGTGTAGGTTACTTGCTATGGTTTTATGCATGGCTTGAATGGCCAATGCAAGGGGGTTATACGGTATTGATTGCTGCACAATTGGCAACGATTATCGCCTGTATCCTTGTTGGTTGTGTGTTTTTCTTTATTACCTATGATGCGGCCAGAGCATTGAGCTTCGCTGGCGCCTTTACTGCCCCAGGGTTTGCTTTTATGGGGATTACATTCCCAGTAACGGATATGACTACATTGGCTCAGTTTTGGCGTAGTTTGTTACCTATAAGCCATTATATAGAGGCTCAGGTAAGCCAAGTATCCTACGGTGCATCCAATATGCAAACGCTCCACTACCTGGTTCCAATGTTAGGTTACTTGCTTATAATTTTCGTATTGATGAAGCTTGCACCTAAGAAGATACAAGAGGCCAAAGTATGAATTGGTGCGAGATCTTCAAGCTAGAGTTGAAAGCAATTCTAACCAACCCTGTGGTAGTTCTCACTATCTTTGGAGGGGTTGTATTCTACTCGTTCTTGTACCCATTACCGTATGCCAATCAGACGCCTAATGAGCAACACATTACCATTGTGAACTTGGACAAGAGCAAGGTCAGTTACGACTTAGAGCGAATGGTTGATGCAACCTCTCAAATCCGCATTGTAGAAAGGGCATATACCATTGAGCATGCTAAACAGCAGTTCTTAGATGGTGACGTAAGAGGCGTGCTTGTCATTCCTGAACATTTCTATCGTGATTTGCTGTTGGGCAAAAGCCCGACATTATCCTTTGCTGGGGATGCGTCCTACTTTCTTGTTTACGGCACTATAGTCGAGGGCTTAGCCAGAGCCGGAGGCACTTTAGCGGCACAGGCAAAGGTAGCTCGCTTAGTGATGGAGGGGGAGCCAATCGAGAGCGCAGCTAAACATCATGCGTCTATTGATGTGAACATGAAACCTACCTTCAATGTGACAGGCGGATACGTTAACTATGTTGTCCCTGCCGTGTTTGTTCTGATACTACAACAAACTTTGGTAATGGGTGTTGGCATTGTAGGGGCAACTATAGCGAAGCGTGAATCATGGGCTCGATTATTGGCACGTGTAGTCTGCTTTACGGGTTTCTACTATGTGCTGAGTGCTTATTACTTTGGCTGGAGCTTTGACTTCTACTCAGTATCTCGCCTTGCTAATCCATTCGAACTGTTCATGTTTGGTACGCCGTTTCTGCTGTCTGCCTGCATGATTGGTCTATTCCTTGGAATGATAGTGCCACGAAGAGAGTTGGTGACTGTGTTGGTGTTGATGAGTTCCATGCCACTAGTGTTTAGTGCTGGCTTTATATGGCCGCTAGAGTCGATTCCTACTCCCCTTGTTTGGGCATCAAATTTGTTCCCAAGCACACCCGCTATCCAAGGCTTTTTAAAGCTCAATCAGATGGGGGCGGACTTTTCTCAGGTGACTCATCAATACTTTGTTCTATTGCTACAAGTGATTGGTTGGGGGGCATTAGTCGTGCTTGCTAGAATAAGGAACAAGCACACTCAGTGTAATGATTAATCTTCTTTCTATTGACAGTGAATTGAGCGTCTTTCAATTTAGAAAACCAGCAAATAATCACCGCATTTTAAACTAGGGAAAAGTATGAAAAGTGCAATAGCGACAGGGGTTCAGGCTACGCTGGCAGTATCCATTTTTTATCTTGGATATTCCGTACACTCTGTCATCAACAAAGTCGATGAAGTTATTGAACATTTTCCTGTGATGGTAACTCAGTTAGACGAGTTATCTGGGCAGTTAAAGATAGATGATTGGCTAACCATTGCAGATGCGGTGAATCAGCAGCTTCCTGAGATGGTGAAAATCGCAGATCAAGCCATCAAGGCCATAGAAAGCTCTAATAAAACAATCGCGTCTATTGATGAAAAAATCCCTCAGGTAAAGAAAGAATTAACCCTATATCGAGAAACGGTAATACCTAGCACTCAAAAAGAGCTTCAGGCATATAGAGAGACCGTTATTCCCCCTTTATTAATTGAGTCTAAGCAATATCGCGAACAAACTATCCCTGCAGTGTTAACTGAGTCGCAGGCTTTGCGTAAAGACGTCCCCATTGTAATTGCCAGTGTAGATGAACTGTTGAATAAGAGTCACGATCTTGGTAGGGAAGCCTCTAAAGGAGCAGTGAAGGGAGTGATCTTATCTCCAGTCGACATACTAATGGATACGGGGAAGCAAGTGGTTGGCAAGGATGAAAAGTAGTTATCGGCAGTACTGTAAAGCATGAGAGGTTACTGCTTAGTTATACCCTGTAAGTTCCATATAACCATTGCCCGAATGACTGCCAGATATGTTCACAGGCCCCTCCCAGTAGGGGACTGTGAGGGGCATCTTTGCCATTGGGTTGAGTGCAGTGACTGATACATCAATTTGTTGCGATGGAATTTGAATGTGCCAAATGGTGGGGTAGGAGCTCCCCTCTATGCTGGTGTGTTCTTTGGCACTGAGCGTTATCTCATCTTGGGAAAAGGTTTGTCCGCTACCGTCTTCATTCATTAGTTTTGCATGGGCATAGTTGGTCTCGCCTGTGCTTGAATCTCTTAATTGAAAGACCACTAAACTGGTCTGTTTATTGAGTCTAAGGGCAAACCAATCCCAGCCTTGCTGGCTGTCTAGTAAAAACTGCGAGCTCCATTCTCTATCTATCCAACCTTGTCCTGTTACGTTATGGCGATGACCATCAATAGTGACCTCACCTGAAACCTGTATGAAGGGTTGACTGTAGTAGTAAGAGGCAACACTATTATCGGAACTTTTAACGCTATAGCCTTGTACACCTTGCTTTTGGTAAGGTGCTGAGCTTGTCAGTGTGAGTGAATAACTAAACTCTTTAGACCTGGCGTTGAGTGTTGCTGGGAACATATCTTGAGTGGATGATCGCCATTGCCAATCGTCGATAAATACTCGAAATGGGGTACTTTCTACACCAGCCAATTCAGGATGTGCGCGAGACCATTTTTCATCGGCGTAATGGACAGTATCTGTGGTGACGGCGCTGTGTGCCATATACATTTGCTGGCCGTGCCAATTTCCATTTGTGGGCTTCTCTTGCGGGTCTACCGCGACACGAAATTGTGTCCACTGAATACCGAGAGCTTTGCCTTGCTCATCGGTTAGGTTGGCAGTCAAATACCACCACTCATGCCTAAAGTCAGGGTGAGCGTCATGATCATTGGGAAATGTAATCGCTTTTCCCTTTACTACTGGTGTGTAGTTTTGTTCGCTTTGTCCTAGCCAGCTCCCTAGGCTTTCTTCGGGCGCTTTTTTCTCACAACCTATGAGTAACGCAGAAGATAGTGCTAGGACAAGCATTATTGAATGTCGCATCACAGCACCTCGCTTTGTAGGCTGCTCACGACCGGGCGGTTTACTAAGCGCCACAGAGGTAAGAAGGTGGCAACGACAGCGACGATCAAAGTGATAACACAGACCGCAACAGCATCTTCCCAAGACCATAAATAGGTTAGACTCCAACCAAAGGCACGCAGTGTGACAATGTCTGTGAGCACGTAGCCAACAATTGCCCCCAATGGCAATGCTATAACCAGCGTAAATCCTACTAAAGCGGCTATTTGGCCTATCATCATCGCCATTAAATTTCGGCGTCGAACCCCTAGCGCATAAAGTCGAGCAATGGCTGCCTTGCGGGCATCAAGCAACATATAACACGCACTAAATAAACCAATGACCGCAATCATTAAGGTCACGGCATTGAGCGCACTGGTAACTGAAAATGTTCGGCTAAATATGTCTAGAGCAATAGATTTGATTTGAGCTTGGTCGTAGAGCTGATTGGGGTGGAGCTGTAGTTGTTCTTTTAATGCCTGGTATACCTTATCTTTATCGCTATTCACTTTAACCCCTAAACTGGTTGGAATAGGAGTAAAGCCTTGTTCAAACCAGAGAGTAGGGGAAATAAGCACTTCACCCTTCGGCGTACCATAGTCGTGAAATATAGCGCCAACATTCAGGGGATGATTGGGAAGTCCATCCAGCTTTAGCTCATCTTCTAAGTCTAAATCTAGCTTTATTGCCATTGGTTCACTGATGGCAGCCAGTTCGCCAGAATAGAAACCTTGCCAAAAATCATCGACGGATGATTTGAATATCATAGTTTGTTCTAAAGTCGCGGTATCTTTTGTACCTAGAATTATTGAGGTGCTTCGAGTTGTGTCATCAACGTAGTACTGTTTATAGACTGTGCTTATGCCATCAAAGTCCTCAAGCTTTTTCTCTACATTGCGCATATCTTTTTGAGATGGGCTGACATAAATGTCGGCATGTAATCGCTGTTCTAACCATTGCTTTAACGTAAATTCAAAACTACCGACCAAGGTGTTCATTCCTATATTGGCGGTAACGGCGAGCAATAGCGCCATCATGGCGAGTGACAAGGGGGCGATGAGCTCTTTTAACTCAGCAAAAAGGTACTGAATGAGCCCTGCTTGTGTGTGTATCTCACTCCACAAAGCAAGCTGTTGCAGCACCTTGGGTAAGTAGAGGGGTATAGAGACAATAAATAGACCAAGCCATGCCATCGTGAAGCGAAAATGTTGGCTTAACCCCAAGCCAAGTAGTGCGGTAATAGACAACAAGCAGCCAAGTACAAACAGCTTGGTTGAATTACTATTTTCTGGTGCTTGGTAGTAACCGCCATGAGAAGAAAGAGGCTGATTAATGCGTTGCCTGAAGTGCTGAATGCATGCCATCGATGTTGCGGTCAAAGTGAGCAGCAGAGCTTGTCCCCACCATTGCCATTGCCACGTGCCAGGAAGTAGTGTGGCTCCATATAGCTGTTCAAGGGTGAGAGCGACAGTTGGGTGCAGCCAATGGCTCAGCTGGATTCCTAGAACGAAGCCAATGCTGGACCCAATGACAACAAGTGCGAATAATTCGAGTAATAGCCCAGTTAAAATTGCACTGGCGAGTGTGCCAGATTGTCTCATTTGCACTAACAAACGGTTGCGCTTCAGTAGGCTATATTTTACACCGTTGTAGGCGATGAATAACCCAACAACAAAGGCGAGCAGACTCATTGCGGTGAGATTTAAATGAAAGCTCTCTGTAAGAGCGTCAAGATCCGTTTCTTGCGTATTAGTGATCCATTGCGCTTTGCCAGCAATGAAATCAGGAGCAGTATTTGAGATGGGCTGAAAAACGGCGATATAACTGAGTTTTGAAGGGGAATTGAGCAGGCGTTGTGCAAAGCCAATATCCATTAACAAGCGGCTACCTAGTTGCCATTCATCGGGTAATATCACAACCTCTACCGTTACACCATCGAGTGTAATTTGTGATGTAATGTCTTTACGTTGTGCTTCAGTCTTACTCATCATCACAATGGGCTCGCCTGCTAATAGCCTAGGCAGTGGAAACGATCCATTAAACAAAGAGACTTGCGTGTGGGTTTCACTGTAATGTAATCCTGATGTAATGGCCGCAACAAGTTCACTGCCTTGAACTGTCCAGCGGCGACCTTGCTCATCTCGCACTTTCCCTTCAATGACCGGCAGGGAGGAACTAAGTCCAGATTGACGTAGTTCGAAGTACAGCGATTCGGGTAAGAAGTTTTGTCCTGATAAGGGGATAATCAGGCTTTGCGCACGAGCACTGAGCTGCTCTGTTGATTCACTGTAACTGCGTTTGGCATTGAGGTTGATGGCTTGAACCGCCACGAACAGGGTTACCGCCAGAATGATCCCTACCAATATTGCGACGGCTTGCAGAGGGACTTGGCGGTAGTGAGCCACAAATAGCTTTAACACGACCCATGTATGTCTGTGGCTAGTGTGATTCATGCAATTGCCCGTTGGTGAGGTGAAACCGTTTTTGCATAAATTCGGCGCATTCAAGGCTGTGCGTTACCAACGCTATCGCGCAGTCGCCGTCGGAGGCGATCTCCGTGAGCAGTTGCATAACCTCCAGTCCTGCGTTTTGGTCTAGATTGCCGGTGGGTTCATCGGCTAACAACAGTGATGGTTTATGAGCTAAAGCTCTAGCGATAGCAACGCGCTGCTGTTGACCTCCAGAGAGTGATGCGACCTGCCTGTCTAACAGGGTGTCAATCTCCAGTTTTTCTACAAGATGATCACACCAAGAGTTCCACTTCTGTTTGTTGAGGCTAAGAGGAAAAGAGATATTCTGCGCGACATTGAGCGGAGTGAGGAGGTTAAACTGTTGAAAGACTACGCCTAACTGCTGGTGGCGAAACGAACTCCACTTTGGTTCGCGCCATGTTTTGGCATCTACACCATTGATCAACAGAGTGCCTTCGGTTAGGAACTCAAATCCCGCGATAATGTTGAGAAGAGTGCTTTTACCGCTGCCACTGGCTCCGGTTAAGGCAACACTTTCTCCGCTACATAGAGAGAAGTCAACGGCGTTAAGAACTCTGTGTGTTTGCTTACCATCAATAAACTGCTTCGTTGCGTTCTGAAGTTGCACCAGCGGGTTGGACATTTAATTTCCCTTTTAAAAGAGGCTGTTAATTGATACCAATTTTGTCAAATAAGTGATCATTCATCATGTCGCTTTAAGAGGTTTTTACACTGTAAACTGTAGTTGAGTAGAAAAGGGATGCAGACTTTCTTCTACACATGGCGTGGGTGCACTAGACTGGTAAGTAATTGATCTATTACGATTTGGATGCGTAACAAAAGACATGACGACTACTCTCGGTTACATGGGACTTATTCCCTTCATTTTCCTTCCACTGCTGTACGGTTATTCTGTAAATGATTACTCATTTCATTTCTTGATGACATTTTTGGTATACAGCGGAGGCATTGCCATTTTTATGGCGGGAGCGGTATGGGGAAGATGTGTTGATTCAAAACAGCCTAAATCTTTGCCGCTGGTGGCATCAAACGTCATAACGTTAGTTGTTATTGGTTTAGGGCTACTTGCCTATCACAGTCCAGTCGTCTTATTGATCGGCATAGGCTTGGCTCACGGCTTTAATTTGATGTTTGAGCCGAAACGAGATAACCCGAGCTATCAGACGTTAAGAGTTATTCTAACGAGTGTCGTGCTCGCTTCTCACTTAGTAATGCTTGGGCTCTTTGTGCTTACCTGAACCTGATGTGAGCCACGTGACTTAAACTCGAATACCTTAGTCGGGCACACTTCTATGCAGCGACCACAGCTGATGCAATCTTGGCTCATTACTCTGCGATCCCCTTCTTTCAGAGGCTGCTTTAGAATCTCGGGTTCGGGGCAGACGTAGAAACAATCCATACATTTCGTGCAAGCTTCTCTGTTTGTTGCGGTAATGCGCAGTGCGCTCTTGCTTCCAATCACTCCGTAAGTTGCGCCTAAGGGACACAAATGTCCGCACCATCCGTGTTCAACGAGCACAAGATCCAGTAGAAACACCAATACGATGAGGATCCAGCCGGCACCCATGCCAAAAACAAGTCCACGATGAAGCGTTGCTACGGGATCTATCCATGCCCACAAGGTGGTTCCTGAAATGGCACTCCCAATAAGAATGACAGGGATCAGCCAGTACCTAAGAGTTGATGGCCAGCGATAGCTGGCTTTTAGGTTGAGTTTTCGTCTCATCCAAGCGGCTAAATCTGTCACCATATTTAAAGGGCATACCCAAGCACAAAATACCCTTGGCGCTAACATCGCGTAAAACACGATTACAATAGCAACACCAATGAAGGTGGTCATTTCAGGAATATGCCCTGTTGCTAAGGTTTGCAAAACAATCAGTGGATCGCTAAGGGGGATTGTATCCAATACTAAGCTTGAAGAGAGATTTCCTTTAAGTATGCCTAGTGTCGGACCAAGCATAAAACAAGCCATAATAGAGATTTGGCACAAACGGCGATAGATTAGAAAGCGATGTGTTTGCCACCACCCGAGTGCCTCTATTGCTTCTTTACCAGCATCTTTTGCGAGGTTTTTAGCCATTATTTATTCTCCCGCATTTCTTTTAGGCTGGGTACGGGAATGGTTTCATCACCCTTCCAGCCCAATTTGTAGTGATGGCCTAGTTCACCTTTAGCCAGCTCCGTTGGCACTACCTTGATTGCTGCTATTGGCAGTACGCAAGCTTGTTCACACTTACCACATCCGGTACATGACTCTGAATGCACCGTGGGGATCATTTTGGCGTGGATACCCGTGCGGTTATTTCGTTGGTATTCAAGGGTAATTGCCTCGTCGATCAATGGGCAAACTCGATAACAGACATCACAGCGTAAACCAAGATAATTGAGACAGGTTTCGTGATCGATAAGCACCGCAGTTCCCATTAAAGCATCGTCGATGTTAGTTAATGCAGGATCAAGAGCACCTGTCGGACAGGCAACAACGCAAGGTATGTGGTCACACATCTCGCATGGTATATCTCGCGCAGTGAAATAAGGTGTACCAGAAGCAGACTTGGACATTAGAGTAGAAAGTTTGAGAGTATCGTAGGGACATGCTTGAACGCAAAGCCCGCATCGTACACACGCTGCCTCAAAGTCACCGGCAGGAAGTGCTCCTGGTGGGCGAATAGGTACACCGGAACCACCAGCTTGGCTTTGCCGGGACTGTATACCAAGGAGTGTCGCCACGGAGCCCACCCCAATAGCCGTGCGTGCCGCATCACGCAAAAAGCGTCTTCTACTCGGAGAAGGACCATTCTTTGGATTCTTCATTGTGTTACCCCTGCGGATATTCCCCTATTAATTATGTGCCTTTATTGGGTGAATAGTGAGCTTTTGAGTCGAATTATTGAAAGGAAGTCAGCTTTTTATGATCTAGAGCGAATGAGGGTGAGCTAAAGCTTTGATGTGAGAGCCTTGGGCAATAGTGTGGCCCGAGGATAATGCCGTTTGAGAACATTAATAAAATCGGATTTTTTAAGTTTCCAATGATGCCAATGGTACATGCAACGTTAATTTGGCTTTACTCCCAAAACCTATGAGAGAGAGCGAGGGTTGACTATTGATGCCTATAGGTGACTACCATCATTTGACCTGTCTATAAGTAACGAGTTTAGAATGTTAAACCTCATACCCCCTGAATAAAGAGGTACATTTCGTTGCAATCATTACGAGACTTACGCCAGTCAAAGATATATCAACTCTTCGACCATCTGCCATCGACAATGAAAGGGATCACATTTGCCCTTATATCTACAGCATTGTTTACTATAGTAGGGGTATTTGTTCGACAACTCAGTGCAGACTACGACACCTTTCAGATCCTGTTCTTTCGGCAATTGATCTTTATGCTTTTGCTCATTCCTGCAATTAGCAAAAATATGGGTGTGTTACTTAAACCCAATAAACTGTCCCTTCATCTATTAAGGATAATAGGAGCTTTTATTGCATTGTATTTTGGTTTTATAACAGTGAGTAATATTCCATTTTCTGATGCGATAGCACTCGGTTTCTTACAGGTACTCTTTGTGGCTCTGATAGCACGTTTCGTATTGGCAGAGCAGATAACTAGCACTCGCACTTTCACGATTGTAGTTGGGTTTATCGGTGTAATGATGGTTGTTAGACCTACTTTTGCTGAAAGCAATAGCCTTTATGTTTTATCTGGTGTGATTGCCGCACTAGGAGCTGCGGTAGCAGTAGTGTGTGTGAGAAAAGTGGCACAAAGTGAGCCGAAGATAACATTGATGGCATACCAAGCACTGGCTATTGGGTTAATTGCACTAATACCAACTCTCTATTTATGGCGCACGCCGACTATAGAAGACTTTATGTTACTGCTGCTAGTTGGCATCATCTCCTCGTTTGCGCAGTATGTTGGTATATCGGCATATAAATGGACGCAAGCTAACATCATTGCCAATGTCGAGTATGTAAAGATAATCTACTCACTTATTATTGGCTTAGTTATCTTTTCTGAAATTCCTGATTTATGGTCAATGGTTGGCGCATTCATTATTCTTGCTAGTGCGTTGATTCCATTGATTTGGTCTCACTATCAAATAACCAATGAGGATAACCCTAAATGTTGAGCATTAAACAGTTTTGTGAGCAGCTTGCGGTGTCTCGAACAACCGTTCTCTATTACGAACGAAGGGGGCTACTCACGCCCACATCGAGAACATCTAGTGGTTATCGCCAATATGGAGAAGGAGAACTTGAAAGGTTTCGAACGATTCTTACCTATCGTTCTTACGGTATTCCCGTTAGTGAAATAGAGAATCTTTTACAGCAACCTCAAGATAAAGACGCGGTATTAAGACAGCAGTTTTCTGCTCTTGATTTAGAGATTAAAAAGTTGCGTCAGCAGCAACATTCAATCATGACCTTACTTAAAGAGCCTGAACTTCTTAACCAAGGTTTGCTTACTAAAGAACGTTGGACAGAAATACTCAAGGAGTCTGGAATGGATGAGCAGGATATGATTAATTGGCACAAACGTTTTGAGCAAATGGAACCTTTAGGACACCTAAAATTTCTACAATCTTTGAATATAGATGAAGATGAAATCAAGCAGATAAGGGCATGGTCACAACAGTCATAGGTTTATTTGAATGTTCTCACTTCATTATCCGCCAACACGTATCTGACTCATTCCAAGTTGGAGTCCATTAACGTAATAACTAAGATTAGGCTCATTAATACACCTGTATTGATATGCGATTCAAGTATTGTCCTTTGTGTTGGAGAGATGAAATAGAAATGCCCAACAAACGCTATCCGAAGGGCTAGGCTAGAAACAGTTTACTCTTTGTTAAGCCTCTCTTGCTTAGATGATAAGGCGACAAGGTTCTCGCTGCGATTAAATCGCTTTTTACCCGAACTAAATTCAACCGCAAAACCTTAGTTTAGGTTTTAACTTAAGCACTTAAGAATAGATTGTGTTCGAATGATTGGATCTTTTTTACAAACCAAGACAAGGCTTTGCCCTTGTTGTTTTTATGCCAAGCCAGATGTATATCGGGCTCTCTTTGATCAATGCGCTCCACTTCTAAAGCAACCAATTGCCCCAATTGCAGTTCTTGCTGAATACGATGAACCGGTAAATAACCTACCCCGAGACCTTGTAATTGGGCCTCTATCTTTTTAGAAATGCTAGGAACAGTTATGCGAGACTGTCCATCGAGCAAGCCCGCCGAGCGTGTTTCTAGTGTTCTCGAACTGTCTGCGACCACCACCGAGGGGTATTCCTTCATCACTTGCTCAGATAGGGGCTGAACAGCCTTGCACAGCGGGTGGTGTGGTGAAACAGCAAAAATGAGCTCTAATGTACCAAGAGGAGAGGTAGCAATAGATGAATCACTCGTTGAACCGGCAGCGCCAATGACCAAGTCGCAACGGTCTGCAGTTAATGCATCCCAGCTACCACCCAGTACTTCTTCTACCACTTTGATTGCTATCCAGGGGTGTTCCATTTGGAATGCTTCAATAAGATCATAAAGGGGACGAAAGCTCAGCATGCTGTCTACACCTATGCGCAACTCTACTTCCCAACCACTAGCGGATTGCCTTACCACGTTAGTCAGCGTTTCTGTAGCGGTTAAGATAAGCCGTCCCTGTTCTAATACCATACGACCAATATCGGTAAGCTCAGCCTTTCGCTTGGTTCTATCATACAGGGCGACCCCTAAGTCTTCTTCAAGCTTATTGACGGTATAGGAAATAGCCGACGGGACTCGAAACAGCTCATCCGCCGCTCCGGCAAAGCTTTTTTTTCTGTCGATGGCATCGAGCACTTTAAGTGCATCCAACGTAATTGGAGAATTCATCTGTTCAACTCCATTGATGGCAAATGCATAGGTTTAAGGTTTTTCACTCATCTGACAATCACAACTTCAAATTAAGTTTTTTTAAAAGCTCTTAACGATGCTTATTTCAAATTTATTGCTTAAGTGCGATCGCTTTTATCAGCTACTCGCTTGTTACAGCGTAAGAATACTATAGTTCAAAATAACTGTTCTATATCTTCGAATTTTTGCGTTATTTTTTGTAGTACTCTTTAAATACAATGGCTCCATTGGTCAAACACAGTGACCATTAAATTTAAATATATTGGAGCTTATTATGTCTACGCCACTTATTAATAAAACACTTGAGTCAAACGCAACTTGGTCAACTATGGCTCTACGCTTGCCTGTTGGTCTGATCTTTATGGCTCACGGCGCACAAAAACTGTTTGGAATGTTTGGTGGTTACGGATTAGAAGGTACGGGGCAATGGATGGATTCTATCGGCTTAGGCCCTGGTTTTTTGATGGCGTTACTAGCGGGCAGTGCTGAGTTTTTCGGTGGTCTGGCTATTTTAATTGGCCTACTAACCCGTCCAGCAGCATTGATATTGGCATTCACTATGATGGTCGCAATATTGAGTGTTCATTTTGAAAATGGCCTGTTTATGGCGAACAACGGTTATGAGTTTGGATTAGCACTATTGGCTGCCTCTGTTTCATTGTTCATTAGCGGTGCAGGTAACTTGGCTTTAGATAATGAGATTAAATGCCGTTTTGCATAAGACTACGAATCAAACTTAGTTTAAGGAGTTAAAAATGAGCACACACTTTAATCTAATTAAAAAATCTGATTTACATTATTTACCGAGCAGTGATCTACACCCTGCGAATACCTATTTTCATTTTTCGTTCGCGAACTACTACAACCCTAATCGTATGAATTTCGGTGCACTACGAGTATTCAATGATGACGATGTAAAACCGCATAGTGGCTTTGACCGTCATCCACACCGAGATATGGAGATTGTAAGTTATGTCGTTCGAGGTCAACTGACTCATTGGGACAGCGTGACACAAAAAGAGGAAGCTATTGGCCGTGGACACGTTCAAGCGATTTCTGCTGGCTCTGGCGTTTGGCACTCCGAGTTGAATAAGGACGATGACTGGGTACGCTTTTTGCAGATTTGGGTGATGCCAAATAAAGCCGGAGGTCCAGTTCGATACAACCACCAACGTTTTGAACTTGCCGATAGAGAGAACAAACTTCTTCATATAGTGGGCAACCCAGAGAATAAGGACACATCGCCACTTTATATTAATTCTGACGTGAATTTCTACGCCTCAGAGATGACCGATAAAAAAGCGGAAGTAGAGTTTGAGCTAAAGCCTGGACGCCAAGCATACATAAGCAATATCGAAGGGACTGTGCATGTGGAAGGTCATCCTTCTTTGGGAGAGCAAGATACATTAGAGCTCACTCAACCAGGGAAACTAAAGTTTACCCTGAAAGACGAGCATGCTCATTTCATTATTATAGAGATGACACAATGACCGAAAAAGAGTGGGGATTGTAACGTATGAGTGATTTTGGTCAGACGATTAGAGGCTTGGCAATACTTCAGCTAATCCAAAGACTGCTATCTTAGTAAAACATCTGACACGTTTCTGTCTAAAGGCGTACCAGAATGAATCTATGTAAAAAATCTCGTTTTGCTTATGATTTTGTCCAATTCGCCGTATGCATTTCCTTTGTATGAGTTTGTGAAATTCTAATTGTGTTGTGCTGATATAAAGCAACTGAGGTTTTCCTCGGTTGCTTTATATTAATTAAACGCCTTGCCAATTTACATTCTATTCTCTTTCGAAGGGAAAGCTCAAAAGTGTTGATTAGATTGCGCTAATTTACTACGAGCGAGAGAGCCAAGCAGCACCTCGAACTCCGCTACTATCACCAAACTTAGCCTTTTTGATTGATACCGTAGCAACATCAGTAAAGAGGTACTTTTGTATGGCGACTGAAATATCGTTATAGATTGCATCATAGTTAGATAAACCGCCGCCTATTATTATATCATCAGGGTCCATCACATTGATTAATTGAGAGAATGCTCGTGCTGCTTGGTCTATAAACAGCTTATAACATTGTACGGCTTGTTCTTCATCTTGCTTGACTAGTTCAATTATTCCTTTGGCACCTAAGGTAATTCCTGTCGCTAGTTTATAGCTAAGCTCTAGTCCAGTTCCGGAAATATACTGCTCTATACAATCACTTTTACCGCAGTAGCATTGTCTACTTGGACCGTCTTTTTCTAAACTGTACGATGGTAAAGAGTTATGCCCCCACTCGCCTGCGATTGCATTGCGTCCTCTCCAAATTTGCTTATCTATTATTAATCCACCACCACATCCAGTTCCAAGAATAGCACCAAAGACTAGACGCCCTGAGACTGCTGCTCCGTCTACAGATTCAGACAATGCGAAACAATTTGCATCATTTTCGATTGAGATTACTCGCGATAAGAATCTTTCTAAGTCGCCTTTTAGGTCATGGCCATTTAGAAATGTACAATTTGCATTCTTGACCAATCCAGAAATGGGGCTTATGGAACCCGGAAGGCCGAGGCCAACTTTGGCATCGATATGTAACTCGGTTTCTATTTTGTGTACCAAGTGGACAATAGTATGGATAAATTCATCATAGTTACGAGGTGTCGATACTCTTTCTTTATATAATATTTCAGTAGCATCATTTAAAACACATGCTTCTATTTTAGTCCCGCCAATATCAAATCCAATATACATATAAATCTCCTAAAGGGTTAAAGTAGCCCAAAGAACTTTGGTAATGTCAAACTAATGGCAGGGAAGAAAGTAATCAGAAGTAAACCTATGAGCTGAACAAGGAATATTGGTAGTAATGGTTTGATTACATTGGTTATTTTCTCTCCCGCTATATTGCAAGATACAAATAATACTGTTCCAACCGGAGGGGTTACTATCCCCATAGATAAGTTATAAACAATAATGATGCCAAAGTGAACAGGGTCTATACCAAGCCCTGTAACTACTGGATATAGAATCGGTGTAAAAATAAGTACAGCTGGTGACATATCCATGAATACACCGACGAGCAATAGAGTTAAGTTTATTAAAAGAAGGATTGTATATTTGTTATCACTTATCTGAATGAGAAAGTTGCCTATAGTGTCTGGGATGCTTGCGAAAGTCATACTCCAACTCATTAGCCCGGAGCAAGCGATCAGAAACAAAATTACAGAAGAGTTGATTGCTGAGTTGCTTACAATGCTAACTAGGCTTTTCCATGTAATATTTTTATAAACAATTGAAAGCACCAAGCTGTAAGCCACTGCGATTCCTGAAGCTTCAATGGCTGTAAAAATCCCCCCGATAATCCCTCCAATCACAACCACAATAAGGAATAAGCTTGGTACTGCACGCCAAACAATAATGCCCACCTCATAGGCAGTATGGTTGGTGTCGTCGACGGGGTAGTTATGTTTGCGAGCGTAAATATATGCAACAATCATAACGCTGACACCCATTATAATACCTGGCACATAACCAGCTAAGAATAGAGCTGCGATTGATGCAGATCCGCCAGTTATCAATGAGTAAACGATGAATACACCAGTAGGTGGGATAAGCATGCCACAGATCGATGAGGCCGCATTGACTGCGGTAGTAAATGGCATATTGTAATTTTTGGCCTTAGCCATGGGTGTCATAATGCCACCGATAGCAGAGGAGGAAGCAATTGCAGACCCAGATAAAGACCCAAACATCATATTAGCAACAATATTGGTTTGCCAAAGGTTACCAGGAATTCGTTTTCCGAATAACATAGCTAACGTAATCAAACGTTCAGCAATACCGCCCTGATTCATTATGTTGCCAGCAAGAATGAAGAAAGGTAAAGCTAGAAATCCAAAACTGTCTAATCCGCTGAACAGCTTTTCGCCAGTCGTTGCAACTAGGTTATGCACATCAATTTGAAGTCCGAGAGTCATTAGACCCGAAATTGCTAACCCGACTGATATTGGCGTACCGAGAAACAAAAAAGTAAAAAAAGTCACAAAAAGCACTAAAAATGACAGCATTTCTAGGTTGTCATACAGGTAGTCATCAAAGGCGGGCACGTCTTTTAAGTATAAGAATACTGTAGTGATTGCTCCCAATACTAGGACTGTTGTGACGGCTGTGATTAGATCTGCTTTGGATTTGGTTACTTTTTTGAATAACTTTTGAAGTAAATGGGTTGCAATAATGACGCCTGATACAACTAGAACAGATTGAACAAGACCAACTGAAATCTTTAATATAGGAGTCGTAAGGTTTATGTTTTTTTGAACTGCGAACCACCCCCCAGCAATGATCGTAATAGCTAATACCAAGTTTAGAATGATATTCACAGTTTCCAGCATTGATCTCTTAGGTTCGCTCAACCTATCAGAAAGAATTGGCAGATTAAGGTGCTTATCTTTCATAAAGCAAAGCGCAGCACCTAAAATCCCGAGAACGATGAGTGAATATCGTAATAACTCTTCCGATATATTACTCGGGGAATCGATAACATATCGGCAAAATACCTGATATACAATCATTACACTCATGAAAGCAAGCAATAAGGTCAGAAGGTGACCAACAGTGCTTTCTATAAACTTTAGTGGTTTAAAATTAAATTTTTGGGCTGGCTTTAATGCATTTGCATAGTTAGTCATAATTCAATACCAAGATAGAAGTAAGTGTTCCCTCACCCTAAATATGTAAGGATAAGGGAGTACAGAACAGTTAAGTCATATATGGTTAGCTTCGGTTTTGGATTGTTAAAATCTTATTGATCAGCTCTTTCTTGTTCGAATCATCTTGCGCTTCTTCATACAGTGGCTCAATGCGTTCGATGAGTTCATCTTTGTCGATGGAAGTGAACTTAACGTTCATTTTTTCCATTGCCATGTTTTCAGATTCAGTTATTTGTTCTTCGATAAAGCTGATCGACTTGATGCTTACTTTATCGAATTCCTCTTGTAGAATTTGATAGTCCGCTTCGCCTACTCTTTTTGTAAAGCGTGGACTAGCCAAAACAAAATCGGTTAAACGAGTATGCTCTGTTCGAATTGCATACTTTGTTACTTCACCAAAATTGAGTTCCCAAAGCGCACCTAAACCACCTTCTGCGCCATCAATTACTCCTTGTTGAAGCGCAGAGTAAATTTCTGAAAAATCCATAGGTGTCGCAACAGCACCAAACGCTCTAAACGTCTTTATATAAGTATCACTAGGAACCGTTCTGATTTTCAAACCTTTAAGGTCGTCTAGATTTTGGACGTTTTTAGTAGTGTAAACGCTTCTAAAACCATTGTTGAGGAAACCTAAAGTGTTGAGGTTGCGATCGGAAGTTGCTTCCTGAATTAACTGCGTCACCTCTGGGTTTGTCATTGTTGATTCAAACTCCTCTGTCGATCGAAAAATATAAGGTAGATTCAATACGCCAATCTGAGGGACTAAATTCTCAAGTGTTCCACTATTGATTAGGCCTGCATCAATAACACCACTTTGTACTTGCTGAATGTATTGCTCTTGGCCACCCAGAGTTCCGTTCCAGTAAATACGAAATGACACTCGACCTTCAGTTCTATGGTCAACAGCTTCGGCAAATTGAGTCAATAATTGCCCTGGTGCTCCATCGGAAGGTACGTTGGTTGCTAACTTATATACTCGGGCATTTGCGTTGAAAGATAGCAAAGTGAGTGAACCAACGACGAGTAGGGCAGAAGTAATTTTATTCATTTATTATTATCCTTGTAGAGTTCTAGAGTTAATTACCAAAAAAGCTTCTTGTGTCCCATTGCTCTAAGGACAGCTTCAAAATAGTAATAGTCACCATACGGAAGCATGGCATTGGCCATATAATCTAGATCTTTTTCATTAGCTTGAGGGAGATGCGAAGCTGCATTTGACAAAAGGCCTTGCGAATCAGGAACGGCTGAAATATCAAATTTTTTCCTCAGTGCAAAAAGCATATCTCTACCAAAAGATTCATAATGCACGGCTTTTTCGATGTGGTTAGAAGACCGTAATACTTCACCTAAAAGAAATAGGCCAGCAGCGGTAATCGAACCAGCAGAGGTATCTTTATATTGAATTTCATATTCTGGGAGTAAATAATCCCAGACCGGAACTAAGTCTGGAGTTATATGTTCAAAAACATAATCAGCTAGCTTCATACTTGCTTCGATGTATCGCTCATCTCCAGTTAACAAAGCCATTTGTGCAAAACCATGAATAGCCCATGCTTGACCACGACTCCAGCAAGATTCGTCGGCATAACCTTGATGGGTGCATCCTTTGATTGGCTTATTAGTTGAAGTATCAAAATCAAAAGTGTGATAAGTACTAAAATCATCCCTTACTATGTATTTTAATGTTGTATCAGCTTGCGCAATAGCAACATCCCTATAAGCTTGAACATTGGTTTCTTTCCATGCCCACATTAGTAATGATAGATTTTGCATGCAGTCAATAATGATTTTTCCCTGCACTGACTCGGCATGAGCTGTATCTTCAGCACCAGCCTCCCAAGCGACTAAGTATTTTCCGTGCCAATTAAAGCGACTGCGCAGAGCATCAGCTGCTTTCAATGCCAATTCACGGGCGTTCCTATTTCCTGTCAACTTATAATCAGCAACAGCTGTGAGGCTGTACTCAAATCCTAAATCGTGATTCAGCCAAAGAGGTTTGTCGAGAATGTCTTTAAAGTGGGCGTAACGCATTCTTGCTAGATTCTTGAGTTCATCCTTTCCTGTGAGCATGTGAGCTAGCCATAGATTTCCGGTCCAAAATGAATCGGTCCAAAAGTAATCCTCCGGATAAAGCCATGTGAAGTCTTCGGCACCGGCGCCGATCATTGGATTGCGAAGTCCGATAATTGGAGCGTTTCGCTCAATGTTGCTAACGATGTCAGCTTGAATTTCTAAAAGTTGCTTAAGCATGTTATCTCCAAAACTAATATGGGCACGGCACTAAAAGCTAGCCGCGTTCAACTGCCAGTATTATTGCCTTTAGTGCGATTGTTATACCGTGATTGGATTCACATAAATGAAACGTTCCATTATTTTATGAAATAAAACATCATGCTTGAGTGAGGGTTTTTTGAACGTAACAAATTGTAAATAGTTTTAATTATGCATATATGTAGTTTTTTATGGTGTTCATCATGGTTTATTCAACGATAAATCTTGATTTTATCTTTTTTGTAATTTATCTCCTCTCGCCTCCTACCTTGTTGTGATGAAACGTTTCAGGATAATGAGGCTTGATGCGCAAAAAGAGTCATTAAATGGAACTATTTCTGATTACTATCATCGATATCACAGTTTTCTAGCTCATCTACCAATAGCATGCCCATCGAAAACACAATAATAGTCACCTAGCTAATAGGATTATCATGAAACCAAAACTACTCGTTACCTTACTTTTTGGCACGTCTATTCTCGCCTCCCAAACTACTTTTGCGAATTCAGGCCCATTGCTTTTAAGTTCAGACACAGACAAGCCTGCAGTATTGAGCAAGATTAGTGATGCCAGTTGGGCTTCCTCTGTTTTTGAGCAGATGAAGTCTGACGTCGACGTATATGTTGCGAAGACTCAAGAACAAGAAGACTGGATGTATTCTCGCCTAGCGATGAACTGGGATACTAAGTACACGACTCCAATTATCTCTGATCAAAAAATGGTGTCAGGGGAGGGTTCTGCTGAGATAGCAACACCACGATTTGCTGGTTCAAGGGACTGGAACACTGAATACCAGGCCCCAAGTATTGAAGATTTGAGGCCATATAACGATGTAGATGGAAAATTGTACCTTGAGCATAAGGTGACTGGAGTTCAAAGTCTCGTAGAGCCGCAAAAATCAGGGCACTCAATAGAAATCATTAATAGAAACATAATGAAAGTAGCTTCTGAGGCAGCCTTTCTTTACTGGATCACCAATGATGAAAAATACGCTAAGTTTTCAAAGGATATTTTGTGGACTTATATGGCCGGACTTGCGCAAAAAAATGAGCCAAGGATCATCGATAATAATGAGACCACTGCACGGATAATTGGTGTTACTTCACATGAAGTTATTCATGAAGACATAGTTAAATCTATAGCAGTTGCCTACGATTATTTGAGGGATTACGTTGATCAAAACGAAGCTGTTGTTGTTGAACAAGGTATCAAGCGAATAATCGATAGAGTGATTGTTGGTGGAGAAGCGCACGGTAACTGGAACTTACATCAAGCGATTCAAATTGCTTATGGTGGATTGGCATTGAAACCAAATGACCACTATGAAGATAAGAAAGGTCGTGAGTACTATATTTCTATCGTTCTTGATGCAGATTTAATTAATCAAATGGGCGTTAATGAGGTCATCAAGACTGGCTATGATCTTGACAGTGGAGTGTGGCCAGAAGCTCCAAGTTATGCATTTGATACAACGAGCAACATTATTGAAATTGCATCACTTTTATCTAGCACTGATGGCGGTGCTGCAGTCTTAGATAGCCCGACTATTTCTGCCGCAATTCAAAGTCAGGTGCAGCAAACGTATCCATCAGGTCAATCTCATGGTCTTGGGAATAGCACATACCAAAGAGTTAACGCAAAACTTCTCGAAAACATTTTAGCCTGGAATAACGAACGAAACCCGCAAGTAGCAAAGTATGTATCAAGTGTGCTTGGTAGTGAAATTGATGGCGGCTATTACGACAGGCATACAATAGATAACCGCATTTTTGCATTGACTAAATATATTGGTGAGCTTCACGAAACTGATACACATCAGGTTGACTATCCAACCATTTCTTTTATTAAACCGCTTAATTTAGTGCTTCAGCGTAGTTTAGTTGACAACAATGATAAATATAAATCATTGGGTTCAGCTATCTACGGCACTAAGGGCAAGCATATGCAAGCTAACGGTTTAGCTATTGAACTGTTCGGTGCCGGCCATGTTCAAGCTATTGACCCAGGTCGTGGAAGTAGTTATTGGCAGGGGGATCATCAAGACTTTTACGCACAATTACCTGCACACAATACCGTAATACCAAATGGTAACCTGAGATATGAGGCTGTTGTACCTAACGCATTGGAACCAACAGGTCAGAAGCAGGAGATGGTTGTTAATACCACATATCCGGATATTGGCTCTCTTGAGGTCACACCATACAACTATGTAAACGCAAGCATGGTTTATCCCGAAGCTATTCAAAATCGAACCCTTGCTCAAGTTCGAATAGATGAAGATACCGCATTTTTCTTTGATGTATTTAGATCTAAGAATACAAAACCTTCTAATAACGAGTACCACGATTGGTTTTTCCACAGCATGGCGGATAAAAGTATGCTCAAGTCTGGAGCACTCAAGCCTAGCCAGGTTTTAACTAGCAAGAATGGCAACCATAAAGGCTATGACTATTTTAGTAATGAACAGTCAACTGAGATTACCGAGTCACTTTTGGTCACTTTTCAATCCCAAATAAATGAAGATGATATTGCTATTAATATCCTAATGCCGAAGGCATCCAATAGAACGGTATTCACTGTTGATAGCCCTGCGAATAGAGCTGGACGTTTTTACTACGATGAGAATATTTGGAACAAACCAACAAAATCCCTAATGGTCCGCCAGAAAGGTGATGCATGGGATGAACCATTCGTCGCGGTTTATGAACCTTACATTTCAGAAGTTGGATCGCAAATTCAATCCGTTGAACAGACGGGTATTAACGAATGGGTAGTCAAGGGACCTGACTGGATTAGAACACTGACGCTGAATGACAATAAGTTAACACTCAGTAATTAAGAACAATAAAAATCAAAATTAAATATAGGATAGCAAGAGAATGAAAAAATTACTTTTAACACTTCCAGCTGTATGTATGTTTGCTCCAATAACTACTGTTGCAGCTACTGAAGGTGTAGTACAAGATAATTACTCAAAGGTGCAACTAGTAACTCGTACCCAATATCGAACCGCTAGTGATCAGTTTCTTCAAATGTTTCGTATCGCGGGAGTGGTTACAGAGCAGGATAGTATGCTACGCGGTATGTACTGGAGCATAGAGACTAATGCCTCTATGGGTAATGATTTTAGCGAGTTTAAATCTTCGTACAACGAAGCTGAGTTTAACAAAGGTTTCTATTTTGGTAAGAATGCCATCAAACCTGGAGCGGTGTTTAGTTGGAATAGTAGTGGGTTACGTGTAGATCCGTATGTCGAATTTGATCGTAGATGGACAAAAGATTTTTCGACTGCAATACGAGCTCGTTACAATATTAACACTTACGATTCTACTGATATCTACGGTGAAACGGATAGAGACCGCACTCAGCGTTATGATCTCTACATATCGTATAATTTAACGGATAGTGTCAACATTAAATACAACCCGACATATTATGTCAAAACAGATAACTACCATAATCGAAATGGCGAAAACGACATTTTAGAGCATAATGTAACCGTTCAATATGATGCTACGGAACGGTTCAAACCATTTATTGAACTAGGTGATCTGGGCTATAACGAGCGATTTGATGATACTGAATATCAAATACGTTTAGGCTTTAGGTATCAGTTGGCTAACTAGTTTCCATAGAATAACGTAGAGCTCTCATTGTTAATGTTATGCTCTACACTTCATTGAAACAGTGTCATTTGTTGTGTAATATTTCTGAAAATGACTCCCGTTACAATCAGGAGTGTCGTGCTAGATTAATAAATCAGCTTCTCACTCTAAGGAATAACTCTCATGAAAAAAACAACACTTGACGATATAGCCAAACTGAGTGGTGTATCAAAGACTACAGTCTCTCGAGTTCTCAACTCAAGCTCTCAGGTTAGTGACACTATTCGTCAAAAAGTAGAAGCAGTGCTGGAAGATTCTGGGTATCAGAAGAAACCGCAAAAAATGGAGTTCTCATTAGATTTTCGAAAGATCACTATTATTAGCGATGAAGAAGATGTATCAACTCCAAGCAGCTTTTTTAGTTCAATAGTTGACGGTTTAAAGCATGAAGCCAACAAACTTGAACTACAAATCGAATGGATACTAAAAAACCAGATAAAAACGCCAAGCGTGTTAGAGGAAAGGCTTAACAATAGCGAAGCGGTTATTATGTTGGGAATGGAAAACTATGAACTTCTGCATCAGATACAAAAACATAATCTTCCAGTAGTGATAATGAATGGGGTAGACCAAGAAATGAAGGTTTCTAGTATATCCCCTGACTATGAGCTAGGCGCCTATATGGCTACACGTGAACTCTACAAGCATAATCATCGAAACATTAAGATAATGACAGCTGAAATCAAACATTCAATCTATGACAGAACGGATGGTTTTAGAAGAGCTCTTCTAACATCAGGTTTACAGTTTGATTATGCTAAAAATGTATTGGATATTGTTCAACGTGCAGATGAAGTTGATCCTTCCGGAAGATTACAAGCATCTATTAGGTCGCGAAGCGCTGGTATGGATTTTGGTGCGCGTCAAATACTTCCTTATCTTATTGAACAAGGTGAGTTTGACGATTGCACCGCTGTTTTCTGTATTTGCGATATGATGGCAATCTCATTAATAGATGAGCTGTCAGCAAGAGGGATCCGTGTTCCTGAAGATATATCCGTTATTGGTTTTGATGATATTGAGATTGCATCAATGACTAATCCGCCACTCACCACCATTAGTACTAATTATCGAACACTGGCAGCATCAACAATTCACTTATTAATACAATCAGCAAGAGATAAACACTCTCTGCCAATAAGATCAAATCTTGGTGTTGAACTTATTGAAAGAGGTTCAATTTGTAATCTTGAAACAAGTGAACAATAGGCAATGCCAGTGATCATTAAATTTAAAATAAAGACTAATACTTCTTTATTTTAATGGCAGGAAAACTTAATGACTATACACCTTCTAGATAATAAAATTCACAATTATGCTTGGGGAAGCAAGAATGACATGCGAGAATTGTTTGGTATTGCAAACCCAGAATCTAAACCTCAAGCTGAATTATGGATGGGAGTGCATCCTAACGGGTGCTCGAAATTAGCAGGTACAGATACTTTACTGTCAACTTTTATAGATACAGATAAAACGGCGAATTTGGGGACTTATACAACAGCACGATTTGGAACACTTCCTTTTCTCTTTAAAGTGTTATCAGCTAAATCCCCATTGTCAATTCAAGTGCATCCAAACAAAATAAACTCTGAAGCAGGCTATGATCGAGAGAATGCATTAGGTATTCCTTTAGGGGCGAGCAATAGAAACTACAAAGATCGAAATCACAAACCAGAACTGGTTTATGCCTTAACACCGTATAAAGCGCTCAATGGCTTTCGACCCATTGAAAATATTTTACAGATGTTTACTCTAATTGATTTACCCTCTTTATCTGAAAGTTTGAAAGACTTCAGGAATAGGCCCAACAATGATGGTCTGAAAGATTTTTTTAAGACTATTATGCACTTAGAAGAAAAAAAAAGACGCCAAGCAATCAATGAATTATTGAGATTTTCTGAGAAAAGCCAAACAAATGAGTCACTCTCAGACGCACTGATATTTTGTACGGAATTTCATGTTGAGTACCCATTTGATGTTGGGGTCTTTTCTCCACTGTTTTTAAACACTCTCCATCTTTGTCCTGGAGACGCTATGTTTCTGCATGCAGAAACTCCGCATGCATATATAAAAGGGACAGGGCTAGAAATAATGGCTAACTCAGATAACGTTTTGCGTGCAGGGCTAACAGAAAAGCATATTGATAGAGATGAACTCATAGCAAATATAAACTTTAGTTCTATGCTTCCTGAACGTTTGCTACTAGAGCCGATCTCTAGAAAAAATAAGCTTGTCTATCCAATACCGGTTGATGACTTTCGATTTGATATATTAACTTCTGGAGAAGAATGGAATGAAGAATACACCCGTAGTGCTGAAATAGTTTTCTGTATAGATGGTGCTGTTACTATTGAAAATAATGGTCATCAAACAATTTTAGCTCCGGGGGATTCAGTATTTATTTGTAATGAAACAACTCATTACAGATACACTGGTATAGGTAGATTAGCACGCGCATATAATTAAATTATTTCAGATAGATAAAACTGCCACGTTTAGATTATTTTCAGTGCCTAATGTTAATATTAGGCACTAGGCAGTATTTGAGTTTAAATCACCATAAAGCGTTTTTGTAAATCAGAATTTCACGATCAGTTTAGGACAGTATACTAACTGACTAAGGTTTCATACTGAAAATTCCCACAAAACTACGTACTATTGTCCGAATAATAACTCTCTATTTTGACGAGGATTGTGTAAATGTTGGATTCGGGACTAATGAGAGTTGTTCTGTTTTCCAATCATCGAGTACAGTTTGAATTTGCTCTGTGGTCATGTTTTGTTTGATAGATTCTATATTTAAAGAATCTAGCGCGCTTGTTGCCAAGGCATTGAAAGAGAGCGTTAAGCCAATTGCTACTGCACTAATAGTTATTTTCTTCATATTACCTTCCTTGTATGGACTAGTTCCAGAGTGAGCAAGATAAGTGTTGTAGATAAATCATTCTTTTTCAAAGAAAAAGCATAATGAAATCAAAGAAATATTTAAGAAACAGGAGAGATATTTCAGGCAATGATGAGTGCTGAGAAAGTAAGAAATTTGGTAGATATAAGAGAGAGTTCTGAGATGATCTTTGACAATCATCTCAGAGGTTTAATTAACTACTTAGCAAAGTTAACAATAGGGAAGCACTTGAAGAAACCATTGTCAGCACAGTTGATCAAACCAATTTGAACGCCATCAATGTCTTTCGTTTTATTGAAGATACCAACTTGAATATTTGATTTATTAGAAAGACTGACTAAACCAACATCTGCCATGGTTGTACCATCGGAGTAGTTAACCGCTGACCAGTTTAAGCCTTCTACATTGTGAGTAATGTTTGCTAAACCCAAGTTTACGCCTGTCGTTTTACCTGTGTTCCAGTTAAACCAACCCCAAGATAACCCCTTCATTTCTTGGTTCACTTTGTTAGCACCAAACCAAAGGTTTAAGTTTAGGCCTGTTGTACGGTCTGTTTCAGACATGCCCAATAGAGAAACGTCGACACCTTTCACTTCTGATGTCTTGCCGTGTAATACTGATAAGCGAACACCCTGAACTGAGTTATCTTGTGGTGCGTTCATATCGATGGTAGAGAACATCACTGGTGTCTGAGCGAAAGCAAATGAAGACGCCATTGAAGCTGCAATTGCTGTAGCGATTAGTACTTTTTTCATGATTAACCCATCCCATATTAATATTAAATTTGTTGCTGTTCGATGAGGTTAATATTAAATGCAAAACTTAATTAATATAACTGTTAAAAATGGTAAATAACCTTTACTAACAAAATAAAATAATAATTACAAATAAGTCCACATTGATGTAATTTTCAGTCATCAGTATGATTTAAAAGGGTTTTTATTGCGAAAGTGAAGCGTTTTTTTTCTTATTGTGATATGTTTTTTTACAATTATAAAAATAACAGGAACAAAGGTAATAATACTGTTCCTGTTATTTTTAGATTCACTAGTTTATAGGCGATAAATAGGCGATGTGTATTTTATTAATTTTATGAGGTTTTTAATCTCTAGGATCTCGTTCTATTTTTATTTCTTGCCTTTCATTACTACTTTTACGTGTTCTCACGCGCGTCGCTCTATCTAAAATGATTCCTGACATTAAAACAAACGCCACCATGATTCCTATGACGTTACAAATTGGTTGATAAGTCTCTATTATGGACATATAGGGTCATACCTTTATAAAGCTTATGAGTTTGCACGTTGATATGGACTTGTTTGCTCGACTTGAGGAGCAAGAACAAACAGGTCTCCTTGCCACATTTTGTAATCAAAGCACCACTTCGCAAATTCTTCTCTATCTGGCCTATTCATTTGCATGGAGTGACAATAATCTTCGCAAAATCGCTCCCAATTCCTAGACTCTAAAAATTGGCTAGGTTCTGCATAAGAAAGGTACTTTTCTATAAATAATTTTCGTTTTTGTGCTTCTTGCTGCTGCTCCTGACTGAGTAAAAGAAATCGTTTAGATGCATAGGCCATAAATAATTCTACGGGGTAATGGATTCGAGGTAAGAGTAGAAGTTTTTGGGGAACGAGGGCAATTTATATCGTTAGATTTGTAGCAATTGCGTGACGAAGTAAACATCAGAATGAAAGGAGTTTACAGCAATTAGGCGCAGTTTTACGTTAATTTGTATTACTTTATTTTTGGGTAGAAAACGCAATAAAGTCTTCTACCCAAGAAAAAGAAATTACACCAAGGTCGCTTCGATTTGATCGCCAATGGTAAATAATCGCTCTAAAACACGCTCTCCATCAGCACGTAAACCGTTGTGCTCGTATTCATTTGTGATCCATGCCTGTGAGTTTGGTATCTTGCTGAGTGTCTCACAGCTCAGTGCCATCTCAACAAACATGTCGTCGGCATAAACGGCGCAGCTTAGAGGAACTTTGTTAGTTGATAGCACACCTTGGTTATAGAGATCTCCCCAGTCACTTTTCTCTGAAAGAAGAGTAGCGGCGCCTTGAAGTGGTTGAAGGTTGGTATATTGTTCAAACATCCAAGGAAAGGTCATTTCTCCAGTGAAGTAAAATGGCTGACCCGGTTGATAATTGAATTGTTTATGCTTTTGTCGAACTCGATGCGCGCTCCATTGAGAGGCAAACCCTTGGCAATAAATAGGTTCATGCAAGATGGCATAAATAGGGTTGGTTTGGAATGCTTGCTCAGAAAGCATTGCATTTAGGAACTCGTAGCTAAGGAATTCTTTGCCATTGGCTGTGACAAATGCATTTTCTAGTAGGTAATAGATAGGTAAGAAGGTATCGCTGACACCAAAATTAATACCAACTTGTTGAAATTGCTCAACAGTGAATTTTTGCCCGTTAGGTAGGAATTCCTCATTATTAACCAGGTGGTTAGCGATTTTCTGGCACAACTGCTGTGCCAATGGAAACTGCCTGAAGAATGCATTATTTTTGTCCTTCGTGCGCTTGAATGTCGCCTCATAAACATCATCAATAGGTCTATCAATAGAGGGGATCCCACCGGTTACGTAACACTGGAGTAGGCTTTCTGGAAATAAGGAAAGATAAACTAATGTGCAGAACCCGCCATAGCTTTGCCCTAGCGTAGCCCACTTTTCTATGCCTAGTTTTTCACGAATGAGTTCAGCATCACGAACTATATTGTCAGCCCTAAAGTGTGTTAAATACTGGGCTTGTTCTTCACTGTTCAGGTGTGCCAAGGTTTGGTGGGTGATAACGCTGCTGTAACCGGTGCCACGTTGATCGAGTAGCAGAACGCGGTATCGCTGTAAGGCGGCTTTTAACCAACCGGAGTGACCGTTAGGGCGAGGGGAAGGGAAACCGGGTCCGCCTTGAAAAAAGATCAACCAAGGTTTAGTGCTATTTTCGTCACCCACTAAGCGAACTTCTCTAGCGAAAAGAAATAGTGTTCCTGATTCAGAATCACTGTAATTAAGCGGCGCTTCGAAGGTGTAATTTTGATAGCAGCAACCATCGTTGATAAAAGTATGTCCGTGCATTGGTTTTCCTTGGGTGTATTTTTTCTCTACCCTACTGATTGTTGACTTACTTTCCAAGTAACAGCCACAAGAAACTGGTTTCTGTACGTGTTAGAATATCGCGGTTTTCATTCTACTATCTCAGAGTTCTTATGCCTTTATCTGCTAATTCCGTTGTTGTTCTCGATTTCGAAACTACAGGCTTGTCTCCTAATATGGGCGACAGAGCTATTGAGATCGGTGCGGTTAAGCTCCTAAATGGCGAAGTTGCAGATACTTTTCAACAATTGATGAATCCTGGCTTTCGTGTTAGTTCTTTTATTGAAAGGTATACCGGCATTTCCAACAATATGCTCCGTACAGCGCCAAGTTGTGCAGAGGTCATGCGTGAGTTTGCTTCTTTCGTTGGCCAGAGCAATATGGTGGCGCACAATGCCTCTTTTGATAAACGCTTTTTAGACGCAGAGCTTTTGCCTTTGGGCATAGAATACCAAGGGCAATTTGCCTGCTCTATGCTGATCGCAAGACGTCTTTATCAAGATGCACCGACGCATAAACTCGGTGATTTGGTTCGATATAAAAATATTGAACATGATGGTGTTTTTCACCGTGCGTTGGCTGACTCTGAGATGACGGCTAAGCTATGGATGGTTATGTTGCAGGAGCTGCAAACTAGGGGCGTTATGGAGCCTGAGTTCGCATTCATGCAAAAAATCGCTAAAACTAGCAAAAGTGCGTTGGATTCCTTGATTGGCAAGCAGGCAAGACTGGCGAGAGTCTAACCTAAAATAGGCATTCCCCCTGTTCAACTATATGCAGGGGCTTTATCTTCTTTACACTGTAAATACTCCTTAAATACTCCTTAAATACCTTCTTCTTTTCTCTTCTAACTTTGATAACTATATTTTATTTTTTCGATATTTCGTTATGTAAATCATATGTTTACTATACTTCAAATCGTAGTGGTTTTTGTTTAACCAAAACACTGTCATTGGAGGGAATAAATGAGATCAGCGAAAAAGCAGTACGCCGTGATAGGTCTGGGTCGTTTCGGCTTATCGGTCTGTCAAGAATTAAGCCGAGCAGGTGCACAAGTATTAGCTGTCGATTTAAATGAAGATCGAGTTAAGAGCGCAATAGAATTTTCAACAGAAGTGATCGTTGCAAACTGTACCCAAGAAGAAACGGTTGCTGAGTTAAAGCTGGAAGAATATGACATGGTGATGGTGGCAATAGGTAGCGATATTAATGCCAGTATCCTAACTACTTTGGTTCTGAAAGAAGCTCATTGTAAGAGTGTTTGGGTAAAGGCCAATGATAAGTTTCATGCCAAGATATTGACTAAGGTGGGTGCGGATAGAGTGATCATGCCGGAGAAGGAAATGGGCATTCGTATTGCGAATCAGATGATCGATAAACGCGTTAAAGACTTCCACCCGTTGGGTAGTGGCCTAGCATTGACAGAACTCGTGGTCAGCGCAAACTTACTTGGAAAGTCCTTGTCTGACATGTCTTTGTGCCGTGAAAAAGAGGTCAGCGTTATTGCTCTAAAACGAGGTCCTGAAGTCATTCCTTCACCTAGTTTCGAAAAAAGCCTCGAGATAGGTGATGTCATCATTGTGGTCGGCCCTGAGGCTGAACTTGCTCAAAAATTGCGTGCATTATGATCCCAAGAATTCATCAAAGCCGAGTTTATACCCTAGGCCCTGAAAGAAAGGGAGGGAAAGGGGGTGAACCCAAGATAATTGTACTTACTTTTTTAATGATCTTGCTTCCTTCTGCCGTTCTGCTGACATTACCTGTTTTTTCCGTTTCAGGACTCTCTATGACAGATGCTCTATTTACTGCAACCTCAGCCATTAGCGTGACAGGCCTAGGCGTAGTGGATACAGGCCAACATTTTACGCTCAATGGAAAGATTTTATTGATGATTCTGATGCAAATTGGTGGGCTGGGGCAAATGACATTGTCTGCCGTATTGCTATATATGTTTGGTGTGCGGCTGTCTTTGCAGCAACAAGCACTAGCAAAAGAAGCATTGGGACAAGATAGAAGAATAAATCTTAGAGGCTTAGTCAAAAAGATCATTATATTTGCTTTAGTTGCGGAATTTGTTGGATTCTTAGTCTTGAGCTTTAGGTGGGTACCAGAGATGGGATGGAGTACGGGGATGTTCTACGCTCTGTTTCATTCTATATCCGCCTTTAATAATGCTGGGTTTTCATTGTTTTCCAATAGCTTAGTTGGCTTTGTGGGCGACCCTGTAATTATCAGTAGTTTGGCGGCATTATTCATTTTAGGTGGCTTGGGTTTTACTGTCGTGGGGGATTTGTCGACTAATTTGCACAAAGGGTTTAGACAACTTCAATTGCATACTAAGATCATGCTGATTGGCACACCAACCTTGCTAATTGTTGGTACGTTGATGTTTTGGCTCCTTGAACGAAATAACGGCGCAACACTGGGTCATCTGTCCACCTCGGAACAATGGCTAGCGGCTTTCTTCCAATCGGCAACGGCTCGCACTGCAGGCTTTAATAGTATCGATCTTGCTTCTCTGACCGCTCCGGCGATGCTGTTTATGATGTTACTTATGTTGGTCGGCGCAGGATCAACGTCAACGGGGGGAGGAATTAAGGTTTCTACCTTTGTGGTCGCAGCGGTAGCCACATGGAGCTTTTTGCGACAGAAGAAAGACGTAGTACTGTTTCATCGAACCATTGGCGCACAAACCATTGTTCGCTCGCTCGCCATTATCGTGGTCAGCGGTATTCTTCTATTCTTGGCGATGTTTGCACTGATGATTACCGAAGAGGCTCCTTTCAAAATGGTCATTTTTGAGGTGATCTCTGCATTTGCAACCGTTGGTGTTAGTGCCGGCTTGACGGCACAACTCTCAGAGCCCGGTAAGCTGATTATGGTAGTGGTGATGATCATCGGACGTATTGGACCTTTGACTCTAGCTTATATGCTTGCAAGGCCTGAGAAAACACTCGTTAGGTACCCAGAAGAACCTGTATTTACCGGTTAGACAGTGATTTTCGATAACTTAACCCCTTAAGCTCAATGACCTACGTATCGTTATCCCCGAATTCTTGTATCGGGGATCTCTTAAGCGGTAGAAACCAAAAGGTTCCCAATAAAAGACCTTGGGAACGACGGTTGGTTTGAATTAAATGCTTTGGGAGCAACGATGGGTTTAGCTGCTGTGGAATGGCAGTAGTGAAGACTGAATGCTTCGCTGAGCTTAGTCTAGCTTATGCGTCCCAATGATCTGCGTATCGTCATCCCCGAAGTCTTGTATCGGGAATCTCCTAAGCGGTAGAAGCCAAAAGGTTCCCAATAAAAGACCTTGGGAACGACGGTTGGTTTGAATTAAATGCTTTGGGAGCAACGATGGGTTTAGTTGCTGTGGAATGGCACTAGTGAAGACTGAATGCTTCGCTTAGCTTAGTCTAGCTTATGCGTCTCAATGGTTTGCGTATCGTCATCCCCGAAGTTTTGTATCGAGGATCTCTTAAGCGGTAGAAGTTAAAAGGTTCCCAATAAAAGACCTTGGGAACGACGGTTGGTTTGAATTAAATGCTTTGGGAGCAACGATGGGTTTAGCTGCTGTGGAATGGCAGTAGTGAAGACTGAATGCTGAGCTGAGCTTAGTCTAGCTTATGTGTCTCAATGGCCTGTGTATCGTCATCCCCGAAGTCTTGTATCGGGGATCTCTTCAGTGATAAAAGTCAAAAGGTTCCCAATAAAAGACCTTGGGAACGACGGTTGGTTTGAATTAAATATCTCGGGAATAAAGACTGATCTTAATGAAATACTTTGTAGGCGATGGTGAATCTTTCTAAAAGGTCACAAATGAAAAATAAAACAGCCTTGATAGCACATCAAGGCTGTTGAGGCTCATTTGATATGTTCATCAATGAAGCTATTTATCGCCACAAGTATGGATTTCTTCACTATTGCAATCTGCTTAGAGTGAGGACTCCAAAGAGAAAAGCCAAATTTAAAGCCTTGCTTCATTTCGTCCATGGCAATGTACTGCATATCTGCGTTGACATAGTCAGAAGACATTAGAGATTTAGGAAGCAATGCCCAGCCCATTCCCTCTTGTACAAGTTGAACAATCAAAGAAAGTTGGTCGATTTCTTCGTGATTTGCGGAGAGTAATATTTTGTCCTTCATCCCATCATGGATAAGCGCTTTTAAAATAAACTGCCTCTGGTTTCGTAATGCGGTTCGCATTTTGTCCGATGGAAGTTTTGCTATTTCACTGTCCTTTTTCACAAACGGCATAAACTCAAGGTTTCCTAAGAAGGTAGAGTCTAAGCTATGTATTGCTGAACTTTCGTGAATATTCACTAGGGCAAAGTGTAATTCACCACTGGTAAAACCTTCTTTAACTTCAGATTTTGTCTTAGATTCAAAGTTCACTCGCATATTCGGAAAGTCTTTAGCCAATTGCACGCGAATATCCGCCAGTACTTTTTGAGGCAGAATGTTCGAGTAGGCGATATTGATACTTTCTAGCTGACCGTATGCAAGGCTAAGTGCAACCTTATCAAAGGTCCTTGCCTGCTCAATGGCTTGCTTTGCGTAGTGATAAAGTAGATGGCCATCTTCAGTCGGTTCTACTGAACGCCCAATTCTGTTGAAAAGGGTAACCGCCAACTGGTCTTCCAAGTTAGTGATGACCTGTCCAATGGTAGTTCTGTGTTTGTTTAATTTAACGGCTGCTTTGCTAAAAGAGAGTTGTTCATAGACGTTGACGAAGGCAAGCAGTTGTTCGAGACTGAAATTCATATACAGAGTTCTATTCGGTCAAATTCATACATAAACATTAACAATTAAAAACAAACTTGACCACTAATCCTCCCTCAAAGAATGTAAATCCCGCACTTATATTTGATTTTATGATGGGTTCTATCCGTCAATCGTGATTAACGCAGTTGCTTAAAGACATTTATTCTTAGCGCCATTGAACAGAGCTAGAGGTCGAAACCTATGCCAAGTGAAGTGGTACTAGGAGAGATGTACTTTCCTCCTTTGTTGTTGGCGGTGCTGATTTCTTATTGCACAACAACATTATTTTCTTATGTGGGTAATCGTATCGGTCTTTATCGGTATATTGCTGTGCCCGCGATTTTTGAACTGAGTCTAGTAGTGATCATTACTGGGATCATCAGTCGTTTTTGGTATTTAGTTTAAGGTAAGCATAGTAATGCGTTATATCACAACCCTAATCTTCGTTGTCGTCGCTAGTTGTGTCGGCTATTCACTTTATTCTACCTATGATTCAAATCCGTGGACGCGGGATGGACAGGTTCGTGCTTATATCGTAGAGGTTACTCCTAGAGTGACAGGGCAAGTGACTAACGTTCTTATCAAAGACAACTCCCAAGTGAAAAAGGGAGATTTGCTATTTGAAATTGACCAGAGTGTTTATCAGGCAGCCCTGAACAAAGCGAAAGCGAGCCAGAAACAAGCGAGTGCTTTATTAAAAAAAGCTCGTGATGAAGAGCGAAGAGCCGTCAACCTAGAAAAAAGAGCGCCGGGTGCAGTGCCTGTTTTGACTCTCAATAACTTAGGTAATGCGGTGGAAACCGCTAGAGCGAATGTGGAAGTGATGCAAGCAGCTGTCGAAGAGGCTGCTTTGAATCTTCAATTCACTAAGGTCTATGCTCCGACGGATGGTTATATTACTAATCTACAGCTTCGTCAGGGCTCTCAAGTGACAGCAAATACACCTGTTGTGGCACTAATTGATGAACATAGCTTCTGGATTGAAGGTTTCTTTAAAGAAACCGATCTGAAAGGTGTTGATGATAGTAATCAGACTTTGGTGACCTTGCTATCGCACTCGGAGTACGTTCTAGAAGGTCAGATTACAAGTATTGGGTATGGCATCTCTATGCAGGATGGAAGCACAGGCAATAGCTTGCTCCCTGTGGTTAATCCTAACTTTGAGTGGATTCGCTTGGCACAAAGAATTCCAGTAAAAGTAAAGCTGACAAGTGTGCCAGATGATGTTCAGTTGCGTATTGGTATGACTGCATCCGTTAAGATCATGAAGGGCAGTGAGTCTAAATGATGGAGGCGTCAATGTTCAGTCGGTCAACGCAGGACTCGATTAAAGTTGCGCTCGCATTAACGATATCAGTTGTTTTGGCATTATGGTTTGGATGGGAAAAACCTTATTGGGCTGCAATTACTGTTATTGTTGCAGCAGCCAACGAAACTTACTCTCATTCTATTAGAAAAGCTCGGAATCGTTTACTTGGAACGATTGTTGGTATTGGTTTTGCGATGATCTTACTGATGTATTTTCCGCAAAATCACGCTTTGTTTATCTCTTTGTATACCATATTCCTTTGCTTTTGCGTGTATATGGCTTCGCATAAGAAATACGGCTATGCATTCACTATGGGCGCAACGGTGTGTGCGCTGATAGCGGCTATGGGGTCGTTTGATGGTGCGACGACATTCCACATTGCCGTGCTGCGTATCCAAGAAACAATGTTAGGTTTATTTGTTTTTGGCTTGGTGTTTAGTGTGCTTTGGCCGAGAAAAGCAGAAGATAGTTTTTTTGAGCTACTGTCTCCGACAGCGGATAACCTGAAGCAAAAACTCGCGGAAATAACGTGGAACCAATCTGTATCGGATGAAAAATCAAATAAATCACTAAGGAACAATCTAAGTCATTTGAAAGCAATTCTTGAGCTTCCGTTAAATGGTAGTCACAGACTGTCGTATGAACGCAACGCATGGCGAGTTGTCATTCAGGCGATGGAACTCATGGAAGTCTTAGTGGAGTCGCCGAAACTCAGTCGTTCTATTCAAAGAGACGATATTAAAATAGGTGAGGAAATTCTTACTCATACGATTTCCAATCCGATGAATGGTAGAAATCAATTGCAATTGTGGGTCGAAAGAATGGAATGTAAATATTCGGTTCCTAAAATTAAGTACAGTGCGTTTGATTTGCCATTAGAAGGTCGTATTGCCAATGTTGTTCGTTCACTAAGTATTTTATTGACCGGCTTTACTGTCTGGTGGTACGTCCCTATTCCTGGCTCTTATATGATGCCAATGATGGTATCTGTATTTGCGAATGTACTGGTTACCTTACCCAATCAGCTTTTTGGGCAAATGGTAATGGGCGTTCTGGTATGGGCGGCTATTTTCTTAGCTCAATATGTACTGATAATGCCTTCGTTTACAGAATTGTGGCAACTAGGGGCGTTCTATTTCATTAATGTATTTTTGATATGGCGTGTGACGTCACAACCGTCATTGGCGCTTCAAAGAGTATTAGGTGTAAACTTTTTGATGGTAATGACAATGAGTGCTTTGTACTTAACACCTAGCTACTCACTGACTGTTCCAATCACAATGTTGACTGTTGTAGGGGTCTGTTTAGCTATCGGTGGGTTCTACATTAGATTGTACCGAACGCTGTAGCGATCCATTATAAATAAATCAGTACTAGACTAAATTTAGTGCTGATTTTATACGTTGTGCTTTTTTCAACACAAACGCCTAGGTTGCTTTTCATGATCTAGTATATGATTCTTCACTTTCTCTTTCGGTCTGTAAGTACTATGCCTTTTTCTACTTTTTCTCTGATCCCTGTTGGGGTTAGATTTATGCTTTTATCTGCATTTGGTTTTGCGCTGATGTCTGCTTGTGTGAAATATGTAGGTAACTATGGCATCCCTGTTTTTGAAATTGTAGCGGCTAGGGCGCTAGTTTCTCTAGTCATCAGCTACATTGATGTGAAACGAAAGGGTATTTCACCATGGGGAAATAATAAACCATTGTTGTTTGTGCGTGGTGCTGTTGGTACATGTGCCTTGATGTGTGTGTTTTACGCAGTGACAACGTTGCCTCTGGCTGAGGTCACCATTTTGCAATATGTTCATCCCGTATTTACCGCTTTACTTGGCTTACTACTACTCAAAGAACGTGTTCAGAAATCGACCATGATATGTATTGCTTTCTGCTTGGCTGGTTTAGTAGCGATGGTTCAGCCAAGTATAGTGGGCGATCATAGTGAACTGCCGATGTTTAGCGTCATGATTGCTTTGTGTGGGGCCTTTGGCAGTTCTATTGCTTACGTGATCGTGAGAAAGCTCAGTCAAACCGAGGACAGTTCCGTCATCATAATGTATTTCCCATTGATTGCATTGCCCGTCTCTATATTTCTGATTGGAGGGGACTTTGTATGGCCAAGTCTCTTTATCACAGCCATGCTCGTGCTGGTGGGTATCTTTGCGCAAATTGGTCAATACGGTTTAACTAAAGCCATGAGAACTCAAGATGCAGGAAAAGCCTCCGCTTACTCCTACGTGCAAATTATCTTTTCTGCTCTGATTGGTATTTGGGTCTTTAATGAGATTCCATCGTTTTGGACTTATATCGGTGGCAGTTTGATCGTGACAGGGGCTTTAATCAATGTGCTTGGTAAACAATTGTGGAAGCCATTTCAAACTAAGTGATCTTGGTGAAAATACGAGCATACACTGGGTTTTTAAAGCGATTTAGCGACTTTTATAGTGAATTCACTTCTAATGTGGATTCACTTTCTATATTGCTGATGCCTTCTTCACATATTTAGCCGTTATTAATATTTCGCCCCAACCTTCAATCTTACAATCCAGTTGATGATCTTTAGCAACGGTAACTCGTTTGATTACTCCTTTCGCACCAATTTTTACTACCGAAGAGCTCCCCTTTACTTTTAGGTCTTTGATGATAGTAACTTTGTCACCCTGCTCCAGTTTGTTTCCATTAACATCGCGAACAGCAGAGGCTTCTGCTTCTATAGCATCTTGAGTGGGGTTCCATTCATAGGCGCATTCAGGGCAAACAAGATTGCTCTGATCTTTGTAAACATATTCTGAACTGCAGTTTGGGCAAGGAGGTAGGGACACGCTAGAATTCCATTTGGCTAATCTTTCGTTATAGGGTACTGAGGTTTAAAGGTATTGGCGAGAGGAAATAGTTGTCAATTCTACGAATATGATCACGTATTGTTGAGGGTAATTACACACATTTCAATGACTCATCAATGAATTAGCAACTACTCTCTAATGCTATAGCACTCCATCTAGCTCTAAAGGATAGACAATGACCAAAATACTTATTCCCGTTACTAACCACGCTACATTGGGCGAAACCGACCAAGCCAATGGCACTTACGCACCAGAGTTGACTCATGCATTGCATGTTCTTCTTGCCGCTGGTATTGACTATGACATTGCCTCTATACAAGGTGGTCAAGCTCCTCTTTATGGGACTGATATTGAGGGTGATAGCGTGAATGCAGATATTTTAGCTAACAGCGGCTTTCAGAACCGCATCAACAATACTATTCCAGTATCCGCAGTGAATATCGAGGATTATGACGCTATTTTCTATCCAGGTGGATTTGGTTTGCTTTCAGATCTTGCGACGAATGAAGATTTTGCCAGCATTGCAGCAAAGCATTATGAAGCTGGCGGCATCATTTCGGCGGTATGCCATGGCCCTGGAGCGCTACTACCAATTAAGCTAAGTAATGGTGAAACACTGTTACAGTCGAAATCAGTGACAGGCTTTACTCGAGAAGAGGAAATTGATTTTGGCACTATCAATGATATTCCATTTTTATTAGAAGAATCTTTAGCGAGAAATGCAGCTCGTTATAACAAGGTTCAGCCTTGGCAAGAGTTGGTGATTGTTGATGAGCGAGTGATCACCGGGCAAAACCCGACTAGTGCGAGCGCAGTGGGTAAAGCCTTAGTGAAGTTGCTTTCTTAAATCTTACTGACAATGAAAACGCCTCTTGGCTAATTTAGCCAAGAGGCGTTTTTGTTAGTGCGGTTTTATAAACGAAGACTAGTTAATTAAACCAAATGCTTTCGGTAGTGCCAAGCTAATCGCTGGTACAAAAGTGATTAGCAATAGAGTGGCGATCAACACGGCGCAGAATGGCAGAATGGAGCGAATGACACTCTCGATTCTTGCCCCGCTAACACTACAGCCAACGAACAGTGCAGTGCCCACCGGCGGCGTTGCAATACCAATACACAAGTTGAATATCATCATCATTGCAAAGTGAATTGGGTGCATGCCAAGCTGTGTTGCAATAGGCATAAATATTGGAGTGAAGATCAATACCGCAGGGGTTAAATCCATAAACATCCCGACGATGAGCAAAATGATGTTCATTAGGATAAAGATGATTATTGGATTGTCTGAGATTGACAGCATCCACTCACTGATCATGCTAGGGAGACCAGTAAAGGCCATTGCCCAAGACATAATGGTTGAAGCACCAATCAAGAACAGCATGATGCCTGTAATTTCTGCCGTTTCCACACAAATAGTTTTGAGCTCTTTGACACCTAATGTTCGATAACAAAGAGACAGACCAAATGAGTAGAGTACGGCGATACACGCGCCCTCTGTTGCCGTAAAGACGCCGCCAATGATGCCCCCAATGACTACAACAACTAAGCCTAAGCTAGGTATAGCTCGCCATGTGATGGTGAGCTTTTCACGCAACGTAAGCTCGACTGCAGAACTTTTGTAGCCCTTTCTTTTGGCAATGATGTAAGCCACTACCATGCAGCTTAAGCCCATTAGTATACCCGGGACATAACCTGCGATAAAAAGAGCAGCGATTGATGTTCCACCGCTTACAACAGAGAAAACAATGAGTGAGTTACTTGGTGGAATTAGCAAACCTGCAGGACAGGAGGCTACGTTCACAGCGGTTGAGTAAGACTTGTCATAGCCTTCTTTTTCAAGCTCTGGTTCAAGAGTTTTGCCTACTGCGGCCGCGGCCGCAACCGCAGAGCCAGATACTGAACCAAACAGCATATTAGCGAGTACGTTCACGTGAGACAATGCGCCCGGTAAGCGGCCAACCAAGATCTTGGCAAACTGAACGAGCCGCGATGCGATACCGCCGCGGTTCATAATGTTACCTGCGAGAATAAAAAAGGGAATCGCGAGTAAACTGAAGCTATCGATACCGGTAACTATTTTTTGTCCCGCGGTCATGAAAGCGACATTGGTAGGCAAAATAGTGCACATGATCACGAGTGAAGACATTGCGATGGCTATAGCGATAGGAACACTGAATGCGATCAGAAATAGAAATAAACACAGTAGCCAAAAGCCGATTGAAATATCCATACTATTGGCCTTCCTTGATATTTTGAGTAGGCGCAAAGACTTCAGCGGTATTTAATGCAAGGTAGATGAGCATAATGACTCCTGAAACCGGCAAGATTAGGTAGACATAAGCCATAGGGATTTGCAGTGCTGGAGAGAATTGCATCATAGTGCGACTCATTAGCAGCAGACCACCTTTGACCATAGCTAGGCTGATAAATGCCACAGAAACTAAGTTAATTAGTACGTGATAGTATTTGCGATGCTTTGCTTTGACTGAGCCAATGAACAAGGTGATAGCAAGGTGACCATTTTTACCAAATAAGTAACTGGCTCCCGCAAGCCCAAACCAAATCATGGTGTAGCGCGCTAATTCATCGGTAAAAGAACTTGGATCGTTGAGTACATAGCGGCTAAAAACTTGCCATGTCACGGTAACAACGAGTGTGACGATTGCTATTCCACAGAAGGTGAGAATGCTCTTGTCTAGGATTGTTTTAAACTGACGTAAAACTGAGTACATCTTCCCTCCACGTCAAATCTGTAAAATAAGCCCTCTTTAAAGAGGGCAATAAATGAGAGCTAAAGGTAATTACATCGCTTCGATAGAATCGATGTAGTATTTCAATGTAGGGTCTTGTTTTGCATCCTCAATCATAGGAAGCACTTTTTCACGGAACTTGCTTGTGTCGACGTCAATGAAGGTTACGCCAGATTCTTTAGCAATCTTCATGTTCTTTTCATCAGTTGCCGCCCAGATTTTGATTTCTTCTTCCATAGACTCGATCGCTGCTTCCTTAACAATTTTTTGCTGTTCAGGATTTAGACTTGCCCAGGTAGCTTCAGAGATCATGATGAGATCCGGCGTCATCATATGCTGGTCCATAGAATAGAATTTAGCTACTTCAGAGTGTCTCATCTCAACTAAGCTCGAAATGTTGTTCTCAGCAGCATCGATAACGCCTTGCTGAAGAGCGGTATAGACTTCTGTGAATGGCACTGGTGTTGCGCGAGCACCTAGAAGACGAACCATTTCCATCATCGTTGGTGATTCAGGTACGCGGATTTTAAGACCAGCTAGATCTTCTGGTGTGTTGATAGGTTTTGAGCTGTAGAAACTACGTGAGCCAGAGTCATACAAAGTAATGCCGACAAAGCCTTTGCCTGCACTTGAAGCCAGTAACTTTTCAGCAGACTCACTGCGCATGAAGGTGTGCATGTGGTTTGAATCGCGGAATAAATAGGGAATAGAAATTGCTTTGTACGTTGGTTCAAACGATTCTGCTAATGAGCCATTGATTTTGGCCATGTCTAAAGCACCGGTGACCACTTGTTCTGCTTGGTCGCGTTCAGATCCTAGCATGCCATTAGGGAAGATCTTAACATTGATATCTCCATCTGACTTCTCTTTGACTTTGTCTGCGAAGATAACCATGCCAGCGTGAGCGGCACTGTCTAGGTTCATTGCATGACCTAACGTTAGGGTTTTTGCGTTAACGCCGAAAGCGGCAAGAACCGAGGTAGCGACTAGGGTTACGAGAGTCTTTTTCATTTACGATTTCCTTTCTTATCGTTATGGATTTTTATTCGTGTATCCGGTGGAATAATTCACACCGTCAATGTAAAAGCAATGTCATCTTATATTACAAATAAACGGATATTTTCGAGCTAACTCTCACAAAGACTGATTAATTGCTGTTTTATCCGTAATAGCAGTCCTTTGTCACAAGTTTTATTTATGTACAGTGAAATATTTCATTGTAAGTGTGTATTCATGCAGTGAATAGAAAGGCGGGATATTTATTTAGATGAGTAAAAATGCAAATCAACTCTCATATTTACTAAGCAATATATGTAATGGATTATTGTTAATAAGTTGCTGATTTAATTTGAATAAGTTGTATTTATTCTATAGGGAGGGTTAACCGAAACTATCCCCTAAAATCGGCTATAAGCAAAAAAAAGCCCTAGCAAACTAGCTAGGGCAAAGGGAGTCTCAGGTGTGGACTTTTCAATAAGAGATGGTGGTCAAAATAACCAAAAACGCTCAAGGCGTTAACTTTGTAGGTCGAACTGCCTAATATTTGTGGCTTAATCAAATACTAGGCGAGGTTCACGAGTGAGTGTAATCAAGGCTGTGCTATCAATAAACTCATATATGACGGATCAAATCCATCAAAAATCCTATTTCTAATCTTCTCTTATTGAGAGTTCAATGAAATCTGCAGATTAAGAAGCCCTGCGACTATTGAGCTTTGTAGTGCTCAAAGAAAATAGATTTCTCGTGAGGACAAAATTTAGTATTTACGTCGAGCAGAGAGAGCACGGAACAGTAAAAATTGTCTTGAGTGAATGGGACTTCTTTGTTTTTGACCACATCTTGATATTTGAATGTTGATGAATCATTTAACCAAGCAACTGCGGCGACGTGTTTTTGTACTTCTGGAGCAAAGGAAAACGGCATTCCGTGTAAGTAAACATCGTTTTCTCCTAAAGATTCACCGTGATCGCTGACGTAAAGTAGGGCTGTTTTGTATTGGTTTGAATATTGATCTAGCCAATCAATACTGCTGTCGATGAAAAAATCAGTAAAAAGCATGGTGTTGTCATAGGCATTAATTATTTCTTCAGTTTTACACTTAGCTAATTGATTGCTTTTGCATACAGGAGTGAACTGCTCAAAGACCTGTGGGTAGCGTTTAAAGTACTCGGGACCGTGACTGCCCATTGCATGAAGCACAATAACTATATCTTGATTTGGATGCTTATCCACATAATCATCTAGGCCTACTAACATTCCGGTATCTCGGCACTCAGGATCGCAAATCGTATTTAGATCTGAAGACTTAAATGATTGATAGTCAACGCGTTCAGCGACACCTTTAGAATTAGAGTTGTTATCTCTCCAAAGTACAGCCACATTATTTTCATGTAGTGTGTCTAGAGCATTGAGTTTGTTGTATATCGACTTACTGTCAAACTCATCTCTCGGATCAGGCGAGAACATACAAGGTACAGATACAGCGGTAGAGGTACCACAACTGGTCATGTGTGTGAAGCTAATGACACCCTTACGTTTGCTTAGTCTAGGATTAGTTTGGCGTTTATAACCATTAAGTGAGAAATGGTCGGCGCGTCCTGTTTCTCCCACAATCAATACAATGAGATCGTGTTGGTTTGGATCGCTATGTTCTACTTTGGCATCTGGAGCAACATTGATCATCTCAGATTCTGGTTTTAGAGGACTGACATGACTTTTACCAAAATATTTACCAACGGAATAGAGTGGGAAAAGTGGAGCAGAGTAAAATCTAACACTTTTGTATTCACGAAAGAACGAGGCGTAGTTCGCGCTATAAGGCACGAGTGCCGCTACTATCATCACAACAGCTAACATGATAGAGAAAAGCTTCGCTCTAATTTCTTTTAAAATGCTTTGATAACCGACAGGTGCTTTGTAGACAAGATATGCGGGCACTAGAGCCCCTAACAGCATGACAATGATAAGTTCTACAGAGAGCAGACCAAAAGCTTCACTGGTGTCTGTTTCGATGATGTTTCTTAGCATGACGGTGTCAACCACTATGCCGTAAGTCCAAGAGAAATACGCTGCAGCTGAGCCAATTAAGAACCCAATAATAAGCACTAACTTGGTGAATAGTCGTCCACCTAATATAGAAAGTACTAAGGCATGGGCAGCAATCAAAAACACGACAATACTGATTAAAAACCCGGTATTACCGTCACTTGTAGGAAAGGCATCAGTGAAATGCTTAAAAAATGAAAAGTTGAAGAGTGCGGAGTAGGCGATGGCACATAACCATATAAGCCGATACTGTCCGGTGATCATCCTAAATAGAAAGTTCATTGTATAAACCCTTTGCTCGCAATTATTCCCTGAGAGGGGAGCAAGATAACAAGTGAGTGCAGCGATGACTGGGTGTAAAAGTTAGATTACTGCGAAAAATGCTCTGCTAATAAAGAGTTTAGCTGTTATTAACAATGTGATGCGCAATTCATCACCTAGTTAGACGTCTCACTAGGTGATTGTGTGTTTTTCAGTTCGAAATTTGGATGTGATGTAAATAGAAAGGCCCTCTTAGGCTTTATGCTTCAGAGGACCTTTTTATTCGTTGAGCATTTCTATTACGTTAGATGTTTTCCATGTGGAGTCACCACGCTCTAGTTACTCTGGCCTAACGGAACAACTAAGATATCGACCGGTGAATTGTGAATGAGGTGTTTGGAATAGGAGATAATTCGGCTCCAAAAGTCATGGTGGTGTCCACAAATTAGAAGGTCACAGCCGTAACTTGCTATGGTTTCAGGTAGCTTATCGCTTAGATCCCCTGTACCAATTAGGAAGTGCTTGATAGGTTGATCAGTATATTCGGTGAGTTGTTTCAACTGCTCTAGAGAAGCACGTTTTATCGGAGGTTCTTGCTCATCCATCTGAATATCTACCAAATCTGGATAAATCTCTCCATGTGAACCATCGATGTGAATAAACGAAACCTCGGCATCGAATATTTTGGCCAAAATCGCGGCTCTATCAATAAGCACCTTGCTGTCTTCGGCAAGCTCCAGCGCGACTAATATATGTTTGTATTTCATAACGGCACCCTGTTTCTTTAGTAACACTTTCAATAATAGACACTTTTGCAAAGAAAGAGTGTAGGAAATCTCTCACATTAGAGAATATCCTTCCATTTACTAAGGTTTTTTGATGGCAAATATGGTTACGTCGTTATTGTTGAGTAAGTCGATTCCGATAGTCTTTAAACTCAGCGAGAATAGCGTCGATGACCACTTGCTGAGCATTAGTTTTACGGGTTCTATGTCGATACACCAAGGATATATCACGGTGAGAGAAATCATAATCTGGCAGCCACTCTACCAAGCTACCATTTTTAAGGGCTTGTGCTGCAAAGTATTCAGATACAAATGCGAACCCTAAGCCATTTTCTGCCATCTGCACTACAGATTCTGCGCTGGCTAGGGATATCTTAGGGTAAAGTTTAACGGTTTCGAGATTATGTGTATTTTTGTTGTAGCCGGTAATTAATTGATGCTGAAGGTGCCCAACATAGTCGATCTCTTTGAGCTGAGATAATGTTGTGGGAGGCAATGTCAAAAACGTGGGTGAAGCAACGACCCTAACTTTAATAGACATTAGCTTTTTTGCAACTAAGTTGCTGTCTGGAAGATCACCCACTAGTACGCCTATATCGGCATCTGGATCCAAGGCTGAGGTATCAGAAGCTGGGATAAATTTTAGTTTTAGTTTTGGGTATTTTCGAAGCAGGCTTTCCATTCTATCTTTAATGAAATACTGATATACAAAGTCAGTACAATCAATCGTTACTCGCCCAGATACGTCGTCTTTATCGCTATTGATGTTTTCTAGTTCATCACAAAGGCTAGTAAAATGAGAAGAAAGGCGTTCGTAGTACTGCCTGCCTGTATTCGTGGGTTTGAGGCTAGCTTTAGAGCGGATAAATAGAGGAGATCTTACCTGCTCTTCTAGGTTGGCGATGCGTCGACTGATAGTCGAAAGTGGAATTTCGAGCTCTTCACTTGCGGCTTTCATACTGCCAAGTTTTACTACCTGACAGAATAGGTAGAAGTCATCTAGGTTACGTGCCATGTTCCATACAACGTCTGTAAGTATCTGTCTTAAAAATACATTACAGACGCTGAGGGTGCGAGTTTATTTATTTAGAAAAGCGTGTACACAGGGTTATGAGAAGCGTCCGCCATTGCGTTTACCCTCTTCGTCACCGACAAAGTTCCCACCGGTTTTGTCACTAGGGTCTTCCCAAGTGTAACCGCCACCGCTTTTCTCACTAGGGTCTATCCAAGCAAAGTTGCCACCGGTTTTGTCGCTTGGGTCTTCCCAAGTGTAGCCACCACCGCTTTTTTCACTAGGGTCTTCCAAAGTGTATCCGCCACCAGTTTTTTTGCTGTAGTCCATGAATGAACTTTTGGTTTGTTGAACGGTGATTTGAGTTGCGTCTTGATTAGCTGCAAATACAGCAGGGGTGATAAATAGGGTTGTGATTAATAGCGTTGATAGGGTTTTCATACGTTCACCTTTATAAATTTATTTAAAGTTGATATTCCGCAGTCCCTGCCGATAGGAAAATATTACTCCTCGCCATGGGTTCCGTAAATATAAAATTTTAGAAGCTACAATCTCAATAATGGAATTGAATATGAAGGTAAGATGATAAGTTGTTTGAATTTAAGATGACGCATAAAAAATCCCAGAATGAGGGGAATCACTCTGGGATTTAGATGTTTTTGGGGGGATTATATCAAGCTATTACAGCTCGATAGTTACTGTCTCGCCATCAACAGTTAGTTCTAACGTGTTACCAACAAGCTTGTGAGATACTACAACTTGCTCGCCTTCGTTCTTATTAGGAACTAGAAGAGTCAGGATGTTGTGCTCTTTAGAAGGCTTGAATTCCACTTCAACGTGACGGTGGATTTCAAGATCCTTGTACTCGTATGGGTCAACTTCGCCAAAGCCTTCAACGTTTTTCACAGAAGTGATGTTGTCAGCAGACTCGTTGATGAAGTTCACGTCTAGGTGTGCTTTCTCACCACGGATAGTGAATGCTTTCTCAGCGACTTCGTTAGCAAAAGTAGTATGCATTAGCCAAGTCATGTCTTTCTCTTCAGAAAGAGTAGCCTTGTCTTGCATTACGAATACTTTACCTTGAACGAACCAGATCTTACGCTTGTAAGACTCGATTTCAGGAACGAAGTACTTGTAAGAAGCCGTTGCATCACCTTCAACCATCTTCACATCAGATTCTGTGTCGTAGTCAGAGATTGTACCGCCAGCTTCTATACAGAAGCGATCTTGGTGACCTTCGTAGCCAGTGTTCTTGTTCTCACCGTATTGACCTTTGCCACCGAATAGAGGCAGGTTCTTAGAGAACGTTTGACGACGCCACTTAGTGTGCATGTCAACACCGAAACCACCGTAGTAACCAGTGATTGCAGCTAGAGTTTCGCCAAATGCGTGTAGAGTGAACGCGTTTTGGTCACCGTGAGAGTGGCTGATAGAGCCAAACGGAGAACATTTGAATACCATGTGGATATGGTTATCACGCTCAGTCATCTTGTTGTGGAATGCAGCCCAACCAGTGATCGGGAATACTTTCAACAATGGATCGTTTGACGGTGCTTGCTCTTCTGGCGCATCCCAAAGGATGTTGAAGCGAAGATCGTCGTAGCCGAAGTCCCACCAACCGAAGTTGTAGAATTTAGTGTGCGCTTCAGTATCACGACCTTTAAGTTGGTTGTAGTACCAAACGTACTCAGGCTTCTGGTTAACACCTGCGTAGTGCTTGATGTTGTAAGCCAGTTTTAGGCCTGGGAAATCACCGATTGAAGACTGGTCACAGAAGCTTGCGCGCTTAGAGTGAACAGGCATGCAGTATAGTGGGAAGTCACCTGTGTTTTCGTAGAATGTTTTGTTAAACATGTCTACGCCACAGTACGCTTTCAATAGGTCAAATGCTTCGCCTAGGAATGCTGTTTGTGTGTTCCAGTAGTCAGGACCTTCAGCCCAACCGCCGTCTTCACCACCCCATGGTGGGTAGTGTACTGCGTAGTATTCTAGTGCGTATGCGATGTACTCACCTGCTTTCGGGTGATCGTGGTAAAGCGCGATACACGTTGGGATGATAGCAGAAGAGATAGAACGAACACCGTGGCTGTTTAGTGGGTTGTTCAGTAGATCAACTGTCACTTTCAGGTGATGCATGATTTCGTCTAGACGAGTAATCAGTGCATTCTTAACGATTTCGCGCTCTTCATCAGTGAAGTGAGCGTTTAACCAGTCGTAGCCCCAAGCCATAGCAGCAACTACACGGAAAGCCGCTTCATCGTTGTAGCCACGAGACGTTACGCCATCTGGATCGTATGAAGCAAGCTTAAGAGTCCAAGCTTTAGCTTTAGCAATTAGGTCATCGTCTTCATTAACGACACCAGCGATTGCTAGGTTACGAGTCGCGTTAAGTGCCATTTGGCAGTCAACGTACATTTGACGCCAGTAAGGACGCCAAAGAGATGCTTTACCTACAGTTTCTGCAGGGTATGGCTGTGGCTCTTCGAATGGTGCTGTTTCATAGAACTTCTCAGTAGAGTTCTTGATGAAATCATTGTACATGCAGAAAGAAGAATCTTCTTTAACCTTCGCTTTGAATTCAGCTAGGTCTGCACCTTGTACTAGAAGACGTGGACGTGCTTCAGATAGGTTTTCTAGGAAAGAAAGGTCAAAGTCTCTTTTTTGAACTTCGATTGGTAAAAGGTCTACCAAGTTGCCAGCTGAGGTATCATTCTCAAGCTTCATCTTTCTGATAGCATCAAGCGCTTTGTCGTTGCTCATACGAACTCCCGTAAAGTGTGTTTGGGGGAACAAATAAAATTCTTATAAAGCTTATTGTAATACAATTGCACAAAAATCACGATTGTCATTTCACAAAATTGTTCATTTTGTGACGCCCTCCGCAGGTCTAGCGTTTCTCTATGCAAACTATTGATTAAAAAATAGCAATGTTTATATGAACCTACGGAGTATTTTCACAAAGTTATTTTCGATGAAACAATGTTAATTTTGGTATTTAGATTTAGGTGTTTTATGATCAAGAATGTGACTGGATTCCCTTATATAGTATGACTATTCACTTGGTTTTATGGGGTGGAGTTTTTAGTAACCGAGTCAAAAGATAGTCGAAATTTGCAGGGCGTGATCAGTTTAAGAGCTTCGAGTGCATTTTTATCTCATTAAGAGAAAGGATCGGTGAAGCGTATCGATGATTTGTATCTTGTTACACTTTCACTGGTGGTGATTTGTAAGGAAATCGATAGAAGTAAAGAGAGTGAAAATATCCGGTGACAAACATATTCCGTCTATTGAAGTGATATTCAAGGGGTATAGTTAAGATTATTTTATATCAGGGAAGCTAATCACAGATGTCTCTCAGTTTTGTTGGTGGAAGTGCCAGTCGTTTGCTACGTTTAAGTTACAGAGTGATAAGAAAGGTATAATCAATGAAAATAAATGTTCAAACGCATCACGTATCAATTACCGAAGATTCACGTAAAGAGATTGAAGGGAAATTTGATAAAGTAGCAAGTCATTTTCCGCAGCTCATCAGTTGCGACATCATTATCACTAAAGAACATGGCGAACACGAAGTAGAGATTTTTACCAATTACGAAGGCGTCAGAGTTTCAGCAAAGTCAAACAATGACGTAATGTATCCAGCCATTGCAGGAGCACTCAAGAAGCTAGAAGCCGGTCTACGAAACCGTAAAGGGCAATTAAAGTCGGATCTTCACGAAAAGCCCACAAGCACAAAGCCAGAAATAGCATCAGATATTATCCAAGAAATGAAGCTAGTCTAGCGTAACAACACAAAACGGAATTTTTCTTGAGCCAGCATTTTAAGTGCTGGCTTTTTTGATCTTCGCGAAGCTAATTCCCTTTCCTTTTGCCCCCTCCACAAAACCATGGGTTTGACTCTTTTTTTCAAAATATTCGTAACAACTTTCCATAGAGTAATTGCAGGTAATATTCGTCAAAATTATGGTTAACAGAGCCTGTTATAACCCGCATAACCTGTTCTCATACGAATACCGGTATCCATGCTGTATTTTAATAAAAAATCGATTGTTAATGAGAATTTACAATAGAGTTATTGACACTTGCATGGTAAATTTCACGAAGGTGCGAAGGATTTGCACATTAAATACACAAAAGCTAATGAAGAAGTTTAGCGGGAGAAGACATGGATAGTATCTCATTTGCTCAAGAAGTCATTCTTGGAGACGCGTGGTTAATCATCGACGCAAATGGTAATTTAAAGTTGGCATCGGAAGGATATACTCCTCAAAACGGAGAGCTTGTTCTTTCTGTGGGTAACAACGCAATTACCGTCTCTGAGGACCTTGTAAGAGAACTAAAAATATCTCAGGCCAAAGATGGCGCTTTGAATGATATTAATGCCGAAGGTGTTATCAATAATGTTCAACAAGGCGATGACCCTTCCCAATTGGAAGGCTCAGAACCGAGTTCTGGCGACCAGTCGGGTTCTAGCCTAACTTCGACGGGTGCTGTTGCACGTGACAATGCAGAAACTATTGCGCAGACGACTTTCGATACAGAAGGCTTCTCAAGTTACAATTTTACCGAAGAACAAAAAAGTGCCTTCACGCAATTTATCACTGATGCCAACACTATACTCCCACCCAACAGTGATTCTGGTTCTCAAAACGACATAATCGTTATACCCACTGCTGTTGATGACCTTTTAGAGACACTAGAAGATCAGAACGTCTCCCTAGATTTATTAGAAAACGATTTTGTTGATATCGATGATATTGAGATTGTCGATATCTCAGTGCCGGCAGACCAGGGAACCATCCATCAAAACCCAGACGGTAGTTATTATTTCAAGCCCGCTCCAGATTTCAATGGTGAAGCCGAGATCGAGTACACCATCAAAGATGGAAGCGGAAACGAAGACAGCGCAACGGCCATTGTAGTCGTTGTTCCTGTTAACGATGCGCCAGTGGCTGTCGATGACAATATTGCGACCGAAGAAGACACCCCAATCACCATTGATGTGCTGGCGAACGATACGGACATTGACGGCGACTCACTAACCATTACAGATGCTTCTGTTCCTGTAGAGCAAGGTATAGTAGAAATCGTTGACGGTAAGTTAGTGTTCACACCTGCTAAAGACTTCAATGGCGATGCAACTATCAGCTACACCATTACTGACGGCAACAAAGAATCCAGCGCTGAAGTGGCAGTCGAAGTAGCGCCTCAAAATGATGGTCCAGTTGCAGTCGATGACTCTGTAGCAACGGATGAAGACACACCGGTTACCATTGATGTGCTGGCGAACGATACTGACATTGATGGCGATGATTTAACTATCACCGCAGCCACTGTTCCGGCTGACCAAGGTACAGTTGAAATCGTTGACGGCAAGTTGGTGTTCACACCTGCCAAAGACTTCAATGGCGATGCAACCATCAGCTACACCATTACTGACGGCAATAAAGAATCCAGCGCTGAAGTAAATGTAGCGGTAGCACCTCAAAATGATGGTCCAGTTGCAGTAGATGACGCTGTAGCAACGGATGAAGACACTCCGGTAACTATTGATGTTCTGGCGAACGATACTGACATTGATGGCGATGATTTAACTATCACTGCAGCCACTGTTCCGGCTGACCAAGGTACAGTTGAAATCGTTGACGGCAAGTTGGTGTTCACACCAGCCAAAGACTTCAACGGCGATGCAACTATCAGCTACACCATTACTGACGGCAACAAAGAATCCAGCGCTGAAGTGAGCGTTGCGGTAGCTCCTCAAAATGACGGGCCAGTTGCAGTCGATGACTCAGTGGCAACGGATGAAGACACTCCAGTTACGATTGATGTTCTGGCTAATGATACAGACATTGACGGTGACAAGCTGACTATCACAGAAGCTAGCGTCCCTGCAGAGCAAGGTACGGTCGAGATAGTTGACGGCAAGTTGGTGTTTACACCTGCCAAAGACTTCAATGGCGATGCAACCATTAGCTACACCATTACTGACGGCAATAAAGAATCCAGCGCTGAAGTGAGTGTAGCGGTAGCGCCTCAAAATGACGGCCCAGTTGCTGTTAATGACAGTATTGCGACCGATGAAGATACTCCGGTTACCATTGATGTGCTGGCGAACGATACGGACATTGATGGCGATGATTTAACTATCACTGCGGCCACTGTCCCTGCTGACCAGGGTACAGTCGAGATTGTTGACGGTAAGTTGGTGTTCACTCCTGCCAAAGACTTCAACGGTGATGCAACCATTAGCTACACCATCACCGATGGCAATAAAGAATCCAGCGCTGAAGTGGCAGTCGCAGTTGCGCCTCAAAATGATGGTCCAGTTGCTGTAGATGACAGTGTTGGGACCGATGAAGATACTCCGGTTACGATTGATGTGCTGGCTAATGATACGGACATTGACGGTGACAAGCTGACTATCACGGCTGCATCAGTGCCTGCTGACCAAGGTACAGTTGAAATCGTCGACGGCAAGTTAGTGTTCACTCCTGCCAAAGACTTTAATGGCGATGCAACTATCAGCTACACCATTACTGATGGCAACAAAGAATCTAGCGCTGAAGTAAGCGTAGCGGTAGCGCCTCAAAACGACGGCCCAGTTGCTGTTAATGACAGTATTGCGACCGATGAAGATACTCCGGTTACGATTGATGTTCTTGCGAACGATACAGACATCGATGGCGATGATTTAACTATCACCGCGGCCACTGTCCCTGCTGACCAAGGTACAGTTGAAATCGTCGACGGTAAGCTAGTGTTCACACCAGCGAAAGACTTCAACGGTGATGCGACCATTAGCTACACCATTACTGACGGCAACAAAGAATCCAGCGCTGAAGTGAGCGTTGCGGTAGCACCTCAAAATGATGGTCCAATCGCTGTTGATGACAGTGTTGGGACCGATGAAGATACTCCGGTTACGATTGATGTATTAGTGAACGATACGGACATTGATGGCGATGATTTAACTATCACCGAAGCTAGCGTGCCAGCTGACCAAGGTACGGTTGAAATCGTAGACGGTAAATTAGTGTTCACACCTGCCAAAGACTTCAATGGCGATGCAACCATTAGCTACACCATTACAGACGGCAATAAAGAATCCAGCGCTGAAGTGAGCGTAGCGGTAGCGCCTCAAAATGACGGCCCAGTTGCAGTAGATGACTCAGTGGCAACGGATGAAGACACACCGGTTACCATTGATGTTCTGTCGAACGATACGGACATTGACGGTGACTCACTGACCATCACCGCTGCCACTGTTCCGGCTGACCAGGGTACGGTTGAAATCGTCGACGGTAAGTTAGTGTTTACCCCAGCCAAAGATTTCAATGGTGATGCAACGATCAGCTACACCATCACTGATGGTGATAAAGAATCTAGCGCTGAAGTGGCAGTCGCAGTTGCGCCTCAAAACGACGGCCCAGTTGCAGTCGATGACTCTGTAGCAACGGATGAAGACACTCCGGTTACGATTGATGTTCTTGCGAACGATACGGACATTGATGGTGACTCATTAACCATTACTGAAGCGTCAGTGCCTGCAGAACAAGGTACGGTTGAAATCGTTGACGGCAAATTGGTGTTCACACCGGCCAAAGACTTCAACGGTGATGCAACCATCAGTTACACCATTACTGACGGAAATAAAGAATCTAGCGCCGAAGTGAGCGTAGCGGTAGCACCTCAAAATGATGGTCCAATTGCTGTTGATGACAGTATTGCGACCGATGAAGATACTCCGGTTACGATTGATGTGTTAGCGAACGATACTGACATCGATGGCGATGATTTAACGATCACTGCGGCCACTGTCCCTGCTGACCAAGGTACAGTCGAGATTGTTGACGGTAAGTTAGTGTTCACACCAGCCAAAGACTTCAATGGTGATGCAACCATCAGCTACACCATTACCGATGGCAATAAAGAATCCAGCGCAGAAGTGAGCGTTGCGGTAGCCCCTCAAAATGATGGCCCAATTGCTGTTGATGACAGTGTTGGGACCGATGAAGATACTCCGGTTACGATTGATGTGTTGGTGAACGATACGGACATAGATGGCGATGATTTAACTATCACCGCAGCCACTGTTCCGGCTGACCAGGGTACGGTTGAAATCGTTGACGGTAAATTGGTGTTCACACCTGCCAAAGACTTCAACGGTGATGCAACCATCAGCTACACCATTACTGATGGCAACAAAGAATCCAGCGCCGAAGTGGCAGTCGCAGTAGCGCCTCAAAACGACGGCCCAGTTGCTGTTAATGACAGTATTGCGACCGATGAAGATACTCCAGTTACGATTGATGTTCTTGCGAACGATACAGACATCAACCGATGAAGATACAACGGTTACCATTAGCTACACCATCACTGATGGTGATAAAGAATCTAGCGCTGAAGTGGCAGTCGCAGTTGCGCCTCAAAACGACGGCCCAGTTGCAGTCGATGACTCTGTGGCAACGGATGAAGATACTCCGGTTACGATTGATGTTCTTGCGAACGATACAGACATTGATGGCGACAAGTTGACTATCACCGCTGCGTCAGTGCCTGCAGAGCAAGGTACGGTAGAAATCGTCGACGGTAAGTTGGTGTTCACTCCTGCTAAAGATTTCAATGGTGATGCAACGATTAGCTATACCATCACTGACGACAATGAAGAATACTCCAGCGCTGAAGTAACAGTAACGGTTGAGCCGCAAGATGACAGCCCAACAACCTCAAACAATGCAATCACCGGTACTGAAGACACTGCAATTGTTTTCAACTGGAGCCAGTTCAATGCGAGCGATATTGATACTGCTGATGCAGATCTATCAGTTGTCATTAAAACTTTGCCTGCTGATGGTACGTTGGAGGTGTTGATTAACGATGTCTGGCAGGAGGTGAGTGTCAATGACTCTATCTCAAAAGCGGACATTGACGCAGGTAGTTTGAGATTTACTCCAGATGCCAATGAATCCGGCTTTGACGGCTTCTCTGAATCAGGAGTCGGCGATCAAAAATCTGATTACGCACAGTTTGATTTTGCAATAAGTGATGGAAGCTCTGAGAGTACAGAAGCTTCAATCACAATTGATATTACTCCTAAAGTTGATGAGCCTGACCTTTTAGTTTTACAAGATCGTACAGAGGCTTCAATTAACTTCCAAGATACAGTTCTTCCTAATGGAAAAACTTGGAGTTCAGATATTGATGTCAGTGCTGTTTTGGGTGGCAACACATTAGGCACATGGTACGCGAACGATGACAATAAAGTTGAAATAGGACAAGAGTCTACTTACCGTTCTGGTGCTAGCGATAGCAATTTAGTATTAGAGATAGAGGCCGATGATGGAGATGATTCTATCTACACCAATATTTCGGTTGAAGAAGGGCGTTACTATAGCTTCACCTTTGATGCAGCAGCTCGTCGTTGGGAAGATGGAGACAGCGACCTTAACGTATTGTGGGTGAGATTGGACGACCAAGGTAATCCAATTATGGAAGAAGCGTTGACCCTGTATGAGTTCCGCCCAACGGACAACTCTTGGGAGCGTAATATCCAAGTCACTTTGCCGTCTGATCAAGAGGGTGATTACCGATTGATCCTTCAAGCAACAGATGCCGACAGCTACGGTGCTATCGTCGATAATCTAATCTTGGAATCGTCTGATGCCAAAGGTGTAGAAGGGGAGTTTGTAGACTTATGGGACTTGAGTGCCGGCCTTGCGGACACTGATGGCAGCGAGACGCTAACGCTAACTTTAGAAGGTCTTCCTGAAGGCACAATTATTAAAGATATCAACGGCAACGAAGTCGTTGTTGATTCTAACGGTTGGGTGGATATCACTGGCCTTGATATTGCCACACTAAAAGCGAATGTGACGGAAGCAGGAGACTATGATGTGGTCTTTACTGCTACTGCCACGGAAACCAGCACTGGAGATACTGCATCCTCTAGCGCGACTCTTCCTCTTATTATTGAAAGTTCTGAATACAAAGTTCAAACCGCTTCGTTTGGTGCCGACGACATTCAAGGTACAGAGGCGAATGAGTTAATTGTTGGTGATGTGCAAGACTTCCAAGTTGTTGCCGGGGAAGACTACAACATAGCATTTATTTTAGACACTTCAGGCAGTATGAAAGGTGTTATTGATGAGGCGAAGGCCCAGATAATTGCTGCATTCAATGAAATAGTGGATGTTGCTAAGGAAGATAATTCTGGCCAGGTCAACGTGATGTTGTCTGAGTTTGCGAGCGGTGCAACGCAAGTTGTGTCTATCGATCTGTCTACGATGTCAGCCCAAGACGCAAAAGATGAATTTGCTGAGAAAGTTGGCGCACTTAATGCGGAGTCATCAACTAACTACGAAGCAGGGTTTGAGACTGCTATTGAGTGGTTTGAATCATTAGCTTTGGCGGGTAACGAAGCGACTAATCAAACCTTTTTCATTACAGATGGTGAACCAACAAGAGCGACTAGCCTTAAGAATGCTTCTCCTGAAGAGTTTTTAATTGGCTATGACCAAGATACGAAGGAAGTTATTACCCTTGCTGATATCTTGCCAGTCGATTTTGCTCTTGGACAGGAAGTTAGTTGGGATGGACGACTAGTCATCGAGTCTTCGGTAGAGAATGGCCAAGTAAATGTAGTGTCACCGTATACTGGAGAGACTGTTGGCTACCTTAGCCTGCACAGCAACGGCAAGAAGTTTGTATTCCAAGATAATTGGAGTGATAGCACCGAGGTAGTGAAACAAGGTCAGCATTACTTTGCTATTTTGACGGCAATCTCAGCGGTTGAAGCGATTGGGCTTGGTGATGGTGTTGACCAAGACACATTGCTTAAATTTGATAGTTTTGGGCAGGTAGATGCTAACGTTGACGTAGATGATCTTAAAGATGCCATCTTAGGTAAGGCAACGTCCCTAGACCCTGGTTCAGACACTATCAGTTCAGGAGACGGCGTTGACATCCTGTTTGGCGATACAGTGTCTTTTCCTGATATACAGGGACAGGGTGTCTCAGCCATTCAGCAGTATGTAGCGGATAAAACCGGTGCTTTCCAAACTGATGTTGAAGCAAAAGATATGTTCGATTACATCTCTGCAAATACCGATGAATTTGACCAATCTTTAGATTCACATAAAGACGATGTTCTAGATGGTGGCTCTGATGACGATATCCTATTCGGACAAGGTGGTAATGATATCTTAGTCGGTGGCTCTGGAGATGACTTATTACTTGGCGGCTCTGGGGACGATATTCTGTTTGGCGGTTTGGGTGAAGACATTATGACCGGAGGCACAGGTGCTGACACCTTTGTATGGACTCAATCTGATTTACGTGTTTTCAATGAGACTGACACTATCATAGACTTTTCAATTGACGATGGAGATAAGCTAGACCTTAGCGAGGTATTCTCAGATGTTTCAGATAGCATTGATCTTGATGCTTTGTTGACTCAACTAGAAAGTACTATCACAGGTGATGATACGCAGTCCTTCTTGACGGTCGAAAGAGGTGAAGAGTCGTTCACTATTGAACTGCAAGGAGTGTCTGCGACTGAGTTGACCGATAATTTAGCGACAATAGTACAGCTAACCGATAGTTAACTGACCGACCCCAAGCAATACGCTTGGGGTTTTTGTTTATGCTTAGATTAACTCCAGCTGAGAGTCGACCAGTTGTCTCGTTGTGGCATCGCTGCAAGGCGAGGGCAAGGGTTTATGAGATAGGTGTAATCGGCATGCTCACACAGAGCAAGGTCATTGATGGAGTCTGTATAGAAGTGAATGCCTGAGTAGCTGTGATTGTTTTGAGACAGCCATTGTTCAAGGCGGACAACCTTACCTTCTCTGTAGCTAGGAATCCCGTCTATCTTTGCTGTATATCTACCATTACTTTCTGTAAGATCAATACCTAAGCAATGTTTGATACCAATACGTCTGGCAACCGCTTCCACTATAAATGTCACCGTGGCTGAGATGATCAGCATATCGATGCCATCGTTTTCTAACTGCTGTATTAAAGCCCTAGACTCGCCAAACTGGCGATCCAAAATCTGAGTTTCTACGCATTCATCCACTAAGGTATCAACATCTTCCTTTTGCATATCAAGCAGTGGTGCCATTGCAAACTCAAGGTACTGGTCCATATCAAGTTTTCCTTGAGAATAGAGCTCCATCAGTCGCTGATCTTCAGACAAAAACTTAGGGTCTTGTACTATGCCTTTCTCAAGGAGAAATTCGTTCCAGATCATTGCACAATCGCCATTGATTAGCGTTTCGTCCATATCAAATACATATAGGGGCTTTGCCATTTCTTGCTCTCTTTGACGATGTTCTTAGTGATGATATAGCTATGAGGGCGTAGTTATGCCTCAGCGTACGCTGATAGTAATGATTCTTTATTTCGATTTTATTGCAGTTTTTAGAGATTTAGCTCCATCTTATAGTCATCCATGACATATCCCCCACCAATATCGGCGACGATTTCTTCTGTTATTTCAAAACCTATACGCTGGTAGGCTGCAATGGAGTGGGCATTGTATTTATTGACGGTAAGAAAAATCTTATTCAAATTGTTGGAGTTAGCTAGGTCCTTGATAAAGCTAATCGAGAGGGCACCAATACCGTTACCCCGCTGACTAGAGAGAACATAAATCTTGCTTAAAAACAGCTGGTCAGATTGCAGTTTTACACCAACATACCCGGCTGTTTTTCCATCCTTATGAATTAGGTAATAGTGAATGTTCTTATCTTTTACTTCTGTCGCGATTGTCGTAGGCGAGTGGATGTGAGTGAGCATATAGTGAACTTGCTCTGCGCCTATGATGGGTGTGTAGTGCTCAGTCCATATGATATTCGCTAGGTCGACAATAGCATCTACTTGTTGTTGATTGGTGACTCTCGTAAAGGTAACGTCCATATAGCCTCTTAAACAATAACGGCAACCTTAAGGCTGTCGTTGAATTCATTATGTTTGGTCTCTAGGATAATCGATGTAACCTTCGCCATCACCTTCATACAGAGTCAATTGAGAATAGGCATCAAATTTTGCGAGAGCCCAATCATTTTTGAAATTTGAAACTAATCTGAGTTGGTGAAATAGAGAAAAGGGCGCTCAACCTTAATAAGCCAGCTCTAACTATAAACCTAGAGCTGGCGAGGATTATAATTAAGGTTAGCTTTGTGTGCCAAAGTAAACAGGTAACTCTTTCACATCTTGAGTTTCAGTCAGTGCAAGCATTAACATGATTCGTGCTTTTTGTGGATTTAGTACGCCAGAACCGATAGCGTGAGATTTTGCAGTGACAAAGCCAGAGCCTGTGCGTGTAGAAAGTACCACTGGGTAACCGTCTTCGTTTAGCTGGCTAATCTTCTCTCGAACCGCAGAAGGAACTGACCCATTACCACTGCCCGCAACCACAATGCCATCTGCGCCAGATTCTACGATAGCATCAATGATCTCAGGTCCCATATTTTGGTAGCTGTATACAATATCCACTTTAGGTAAGCTCTCTAACTTGGATACATCAAATGTTGGTTTCCCCATGACCTTAGCTGGCTCGTAATAGAACTTAGGCTCGCCTCCGGCGAAGGTTCCTAAGAAGCCTTGATCATGTGCTTTGAAGGTATCTAAAGAGATAGAGCTTGTTTTAGAGGTGTAATAAGCCGCGCCAATATTATCGTTCAAAAGCACCATAGTGCCTCTTCCATGAGCACTCTCATCAGAAGCTAGTTTAACAGCATTCAATAGGTTCATTGGGCCATCGGCACTAATAGCGGTTGCTGGGCGCATAGCACCAACAACAACAATTGGCTTGTCGGTTTGATTTACTAGATCCATGAAAAAGGCGGTTTCTTCTGTGGTATCAGTGCCGTGGGTAATGACCACGCCTGAGGTGTCTTTTTGCAATAGAGAGTTAGCCGTCTTTGCCATCTCAAGCAATATCTTGCTATCGATGTTAGAGCTACTGGTATTAGCAACTTGAATACCATCTACGTTAGCTACATCAACAATTTGCGGAACCGCTTCAATGAGAGTAGATACCGCAATTTCTCCTGCTTTATAGCCGGTTACATCCGTTGATTTCTCTGCAGAGCCCGCAATAGTGCCACCTGTTCCTAGAATGGTGATATTCGGCAGTTCTTGGGCAATGGCGTTCAAGCTAAATAGAGATGAAATGATTAGGGCTGTAGTAAGTTTTTTCATGGGTTCCTCTGGAACTAAATGGGTATCACTAACCCATTGCACAATCGGTGCCACTTCTACGATTAAACGATTATTTCATCTGTTTAAGTGAAAAATAAGCCGTGTAATTCATGTTTTTATAGAGTCAAGATTAGCTTTGAAACTGATTGTGGTTAAAGTGTTTCTAGATGAAAGTTGCGTATTTTCCAATTGGTGCAATTGCACCGGGATAGGGAGTTAAGGTAGCTGATTATACCAATCAAACTAAGTAGGTGATCTGAAATAGCGTAGGAAAAATGCTCGAGGACAAGACGGAATTTTTTGATAAGTAGTTATTCTACAATCAAAAATTCTAACGCAATCATAGAGTAATTTAACAAGTTAGGATGACCAGTTATTTAGTACGATTGGTATTAGAATGCTTCACAATCAAAAATCACGAACTGGGTGTATTCTAATTCTTAGTATACGTAGCAATAAGGCATCGATTAATGGGTATAAAGAAGCATTCAGCACTTATCGTCATCGACCTACAAGAAGGCATTGTTGATAAAGTGCCAACAGAAGTAGCAACGCCAGTGGTTAACAATAGCCTCGAACTATGTGGAGCATTTGAACGAGCAAAGTTGCCGGTTTTCATAGTTAACGTAGCAGGTCGATCAAAGGGGCTCACCGAGTTGCAACAAAGAGCGTCCCAAAGTGATCAAGCGTCACCTGAAACTGTTTGGGGAACCGTGATTGAAAGCTTTAGCAATAAGCCTAGATTCAAGTGCCTGACAAAATACTCGTGGGGCGCATTTACCAACACTGTCTTAGATGAGCAGCTTAAACAACAGGGAATTACTCACGTCTATCTCACTGGAATTGCTACTAGTGTTGGCGTTGAATCGACGGCTAGACAAGCCTTTGAATTAGATTACAACGTCGTGATTGTAGAAGATGCTATCGCTGACATGGACTCTGCTTGCCATCAGCATAGTTGTGAGAAGGTGTTTCCAAAGATGAGTGTATTAATGACAACAAAGGAAATACTTTAGATTTAATGACCAAAAGAAGGAAGCGATGGCTTCCTTCTTTTATCTTGGATTAGAGGCTTTAATCTTCAGTATCTAGCGTAAATGCGCGACTAGGGTCAACGTACACCTTATTACCCATACCTTCACGCCCTAGCAGCATCAAGTAAGACATATCTTTACGGTTGGTTAGCGTCACTTCGATTGGCCAGCAGTGGCCAGCAATGCAGAATGAAGTCTTAATGACACAGCGCTGCTCTGCTTCTCCGTTTGAAGACTTGATCTTACGTGAGTCAATTACCTTAGCCTGACAGGTTATGATTTTCTCTAAGTTGTAGATGTCTGGGTGGAGATCAAACTCTACGTATGGCTTACCATTTTTACGAAATTTACGGATGTTGTCCGCGTGTAGCGATGAGGTTTTAGCTCCAGTATCTACTCGCACTTCAAGATCATCAATGCCTAAGTCAGGTAAGCTACACAGTTCAAGATTACCTATTATCAATCTATCCATTATCACTTTCACCTAAAGTGTCTTGTAGCAGCTCTATATGTTCTGCTACACCGTCATCATTTTGCCCAAAGTAAGCTATGTGGTACATAGCATCACCTTCTTGAACTAAAGGAATGTTCTGCTTGCCAATAATGATGCCAGAACGTGTGGAAGTCACTTTTTGGATTAACTCGCCAAGCGGAGAGTGTATCTCGGCCAAGGTTTGCCCTTCAGTAACTTGCTCTCCAAGCTCGAACATCTCGTTAACGAAGCCACTGCCACTTGCTCGTAACCATTCGCTTTTGTTGGCAATAAATGGCTCAATTTTACGTTTGATTCGACGCTTGCGAATCAAACCTAGCTTCATGAGTACATTCTGCACTCCCTGATAACCGGCGTTGATAGATAAGTCATCAAAACGTAATGCTTCGCCTGCTTCATACAGCAAGATTCGAGTGCCATTGTTAGTAGCCGCTTCACGTAAAGAACCATCTCTCAATACTGAATTCAACAGTACTGGGACACCAAATATTTCTGCAAGTTCGCGTGTTTCACCATCACTGAGATCCGCACGGATTTGTGGCAAATTGGACCGATGAATCGCACCAGTATGCAGGTCAATGCCGTAGTCACAGTGTTTGATAATATTTTCCATCAAAGTATGCGCTAATCTCGCGGCCATTGAGCCCTTTTCTGAACCCGGAAAACAGCGGTTGAGGTCGCGGCGATCCGGTAAATAACGGCTCTGGCTTAATACTCCATAGACGTTCACCATAGGTACCAAGATTAAGGTGCCTCGAATGACATCTAAGTTAGCCGAGATTAAGCGCCTAATGATTTCAATACCATTTAGCTCATCACCGTGAACTGCGGCACTGACAAACACGGTTGGTCCTTGGCGCTTACCTCGCTGAATGTGTACCGGTAGCGAGAGTTCTGTATCGGTATACAACTTCGCAACAGGCACATCAATCTGGCATTGCTCGCCAGGCAGAATATCTACACCGGCAATAGTAAGTGCCTTACTCATCAGCCTTTCCCTTTGGTTTTGTTTGCGTTTGGCTTGGCATTTTTTTCAATAAAATCGAAAATCATCCCAGCAACATCTTGCTCAGTTGCTTTTTCGATACCTTCTAGGCCTGGTGAGGAGTTTACTTCCATCACTACCGGACCATTCTTAGATTGTAAAATGTCTACACCACATACATTAAGTCCCATTACCTTCGCAGCATTAATCGCAGTTTGACGCTCTTCTTTAGTCAAGCGCACAAGTTGCGCTGTGCCACCACGATGCAAGTTCGAGCGGAATTCACCTTCACCTGCTTGTCGTTTCATCGCTGCTATTACTTTGTTGCCTACTACGAAGCAACGAATGTCAGCACCTTTTGCTTCTTCAATGAACTCTTGAACTAAGATGTTCGCTTTTAGGCCCATAAACGCTTCAATAACGCTCTCTGCAGCCTTGTTAGTTTCTGCTAATACAACGCCAATGCCTTGGGTACCTTCCAGAAGTTTGATGACTACTGGAGCACCACCGACGTTCTTGATTACATCAGGAATGTTGTCTGGTTTGCTAGCAAATCCGGTGCGAGGTAGACCAATGCCTTTGCGTGATAACAACTGCAATGAGCGTAATTTGTCGCGAGAACGACTGATCGCTACAGATTCGTTGACAGCAAAGGTTCCCATCATTTCAAACTGACGAACTACTGCTGTACCGTAAAAGGTAATCGAAGATCCAATTCTTGGGATAACTGCATCGTAATGAGGCAAGTCTTCACCTTGGTAGCGAACCTTTGGACTATTACTCGTAATGTCCATATAACAATGCAGAGTATCAATAATATCTACTTGATGTCCCCTCGCTTCACCTGCTTCTTTAAGGCGACGAGTGGAGTACAAAGATTCATTACGAGATAAGATTGCAATACGCATGGTTTCGATTCCTACAGTTACGGTTAATTTGCGCGCAATGTAGTCGTATTGTTCTTTAAACGTAAGCGAATAATTTTTGTCGACAAGATAAGGGAAATTTGTCGTAAAGAATAAGTTCATATTTACGGTGCAACACTATGTACTTAAGCTATTTGTTAGCGGTATTGTGTAGGTCTACAGTGTTAGTAGGTGCTTGCCCAGAATCAAAACAATATAGGGCCTAATAAGAGAATAACGTTATGGATGTAAAGGTATTTAAAACCTTTTTAGAAGTGGCTAGAGAGAGACATTTTGGCCGCGCGTCTGAGAATCTTTATATTACTCAGGCAGCGGTGAGTGCTCGTATAAAACAGCTTGAATCCTACTTTGATACTACCCTGTTTATTCGAGACCGTAATGCGATTAAATTGACCAGTGCTGGAGAGCGCTTAATAGGGTATGCCGAGGTTATGGTAAACACTCTACAACAGGCAAAATTTGAACTCTCTCTAGACAGCGGTAAAGCATTGCAATTGACTATTGGTGGCACACCTAACATCTGGGATGCATATCTACAAAACGGCTTGAGTGTTATCACTGATTCCTTCTCCGGATATGGCTTTATTGCTGAGTCATTGTCACGTGAGCAATTAAACCGAAACTTGTTAGAGCGTACTTTAGACATGGCCTTTGCATTAGATCCGCTAAAGTCTGACGAGTTGGAATGCAGTAAAATTGCTGATCTGGTATTAACCATGGTTTCAACCTTACCTAGCAAAGAACAAGATGTGTTCCAACAGAACTATGTTTATGTTGATTGGGGAACCAAATTCGCATCAGAGCACGCTGAGCGACATCCACAGATACCAGCCCCGTATTTACGCACCTCTACAGGCCGTATTGCTTTGGATTTTATCTTAGAAAAAGGTGGTACAGCGTATCTACCAAAGTCTGTTGTGGAGCCGTTCATAGCCAGCGGTCAACTTCATAAAGTAGATCAAATTGAAGACTGGAACAGACCTATATATTTAAGCTATCGAAGATCGAGCACCTCTATTGAAGCGATTAAACAAGTTGAGAAACTCGTCGGTGAAATAGATCCATTGACCGCATTTAGTCTGCAGCAGGCTGGCGATGCATTGAGTTAAGCTATTCGGTCAAAACTCTCAGTAAGGGGCGCATTGGCGCTCCTTTTTTGTGGGTGTCAGTTTGAATTTCTTAACCATAGACAGAGGTATTACACCTATCTTATTGCCTTAGCTAAACTGGACTTGTGTTACTGGTAAGTGACAGTTTATGTGTGTGTATGAATATTAAATGAATTCCACATTCGCGCAATCAATATGAAATCTTCAATTATTATCATCTAAATTCATCTGGTCTATATCAGATTGGTTTCTATGGATTTTGGAGAAATGATGAAAACCCCCAATTTAAAGGTATTGGCAGTAAGCGTTACCCTAGCTTTGGCGTTAACAGGCTGTAAATCGAGTTCAAGTAATGATTCTCAGGATGGGAGTGGAATCCCTTTTGACCCGAGTAATTATGTACTGATTAACGACCCTTATTTAATGTCGGCACAAGACGACAGTATTGTGGTGAGTTGGCGCACTGACGCTGGCAACGAATCAAAAGTTTTGTTTGGACCTAAGCCTGGTTTGTATACCAATGAGATATACGGTGATTCACAGCGCCTTGGTTACCAATATCATTATCATACAGCGAGCATTGAAGGCCTAACCCCTGGTACTACCTATTATTATCGAGTAATTACAGATCATACCGCCTCTGAAGAATTTAGCTTTGTAGCTGCACCAAGCGACGATAAACAAGGAAATCTGCGCTTTCTTGTGATTGGAGACCACCAATACGCTGAGGACGACCGTATAGACCGTCTAGTAAAAGGCGCACGTTATGTTCTGGAAACTGAATACCCAGAAGAGGGAGTTCATGCAGCCACTATGGTCCTCAACAATGGTGATCAGGTTGATAGAAGTACTTTGCAAGATTATCAGGATACCCATTTTGGCAAAATGAAGTACTTGTCAGGTGAATTACCTTTTTATACCGCTTTGGGGAATCATGAATATTATCAAGACCCTACAGCATCACTTTATTTCGCACACTTTAAGTACGACCATCTAGATTATCAGGGTATCCAGCCACTTCCCGATCATGTTGAAGAATACTATGCATTCAAAAAAGGGCGCGCTCTGTTTGTCATGCTGAACACTGAAGTAAAACTCAGCAATATGACTGGTGACGAAATGGTTCGTCAAGGTCAGTGGGTGAAAGAGCTAGTTGAAACAGCGGATCAAGATGATGCTATTGATTGGATTTTTGCAGTAGGACATCACCCACTTCTTTCCGAGCTTGGTCAGGGTGATGCTGAAGAGCTTGTAGAACGTGTGTATACCGCGGAGCTGAATAAATCAGATAAGTTTGCTATGTACATTGGTGCGCACACTCACAACTATGCTCGAGGTACTTTCCGTGACCATAGTGGTTATCACTTGATCAGTGGTGGCGCATCCTTCGATGAATATTGGACTAAGCGCGTCGATGACCCTTCTGATTATGACAAATTGGTCGCTCACGGTTCAGTAAACGATTATCCGGACGTTTCCAGAACTCAGCAATTACACAATTTCCAATTGGTTGATATTAATTTGGAGACCGATGAAGTAGTTATTCAAACCTGGTCTACTGGCAATGTTGTTAATCCATTAACAACGCCAATTTTAAAGGATGAATTCCGTTTGAATAAGAGTGGCATATTGCCAGATAAACCTTCTATATCATTGTCGACTTCACAGCTTGATATGCAAAACGATACTTTGGAATTGGCTCTGTCAGAGTATTACAGCACTGCTGGTACTGATATGTTCAGTACTGAGTTTGTTATTGGAAAGCCAAACCCATACACCAGTTCTTGTGAGATCAATACTGCTGAGCTTAATGTTAAGCGCGATATTGAGAACATTTTTGGTGCGGAGAGCGATGCAGATCTAAGAGGCATTGACCGCAACGAAGACCAAGATATATCTAAGCTATATATCGGAACTGAGCATACCTTTTACAAAGACTACGAACTTCCAGAGGGCAACTTCTGCGTCATTGGTCGCTACAGAGATGAGATGCAACGTTGGTCTGCTTGGTCTAATCCAGAAGAATTTGAAGTGTACAACAGTGATGTTGAAGCTAAACACTTGCATGCCACCATTGAACTGCCATTAGCAGACGATCTAGAGCCTACAATTGCTAAGCATGGACTGACTGTTACCGTAGAGGGTGACTATGAGTTTGTTAATGACAGCGAACGTGGTTCTGTACTGCATACTGGCTACAACCAAGAAACGAAGATTTCATATACTCCCGTGGACTCGGAATTGGATACTCCAAACCAATGGCTAGGCGATGACCAGATCACCTTCTCTGTGTGGCTAAAGCCTGACTCTATTGGTGATTGGGGCTGCTATATGGGTAACGGAGAAAGAACTAAGAGCGGATTCTGTTTAGGCTCTCGCCAAAGAACCATGTGGGCTACAGGTATCGCTGCAGAGCGCGCTGAAGCTGGCGATCATGAAGGGTTTACCTATTTACGAGCAACAGACTACTCAGCTGATGTAGATGTTTGGTCACACCTTGTGACTACCTATGACAATCGAATGGTTCGTCTATATCTAAATGGTGAGTTAATTGCCGAAGAAGAGAAAGGAGCTGAACTGAAGTGGAACTCAGATGGCAACGGAAACCTATTCAATATTGCTTCGGGGTGGTCTGACAGTAGCAACAATAACGAACGTTACTTCCAAGGTTATATGTCTGATGCCATGGTTTGGGATCGTGCCTTGAGCGACAAAGAAATCAAAGCTATCCACAACCAACAAAAATAATTAAGGAGATGGCTGCCATTTATTGGCAGCCAATTAACATGAAAATATTAGCTACTTTACTGCTGTTGGCATCAGCACCTGCATATGCGCATGTTCGTGTGATGGATGCGGGCTTTTTTGAGGGTATTTTACACCCTGTTGTTGGGATTGATCACTTGATGGCAATGTTATCTGTTGGCATTGTCAGTGCTCGGTTGGGTGGGCGATACGTTTGGACAATTCCTGCCTGCTTCATGTTAGCGATGGTTTGTGGCGCTGGCTTTGCATTGATGGGCGTGCGACTTATTTTATCAGAGTTCGCCATTGCTCTTTCAGTATTTGTGTTGGGTATTGCTATTTTCACACGCTATAAGCCGGCTATCATTATAGGGTTATTGGGAAGCTGTTTCTTCGGTATCTTCCATGGTTATGCTCATGGTTCTGAACTACCTCGAATCGCTAACCCTGAGCTATTCGTATCCGGATTTTTACTTGGAACTGCATTGATTCACTTCGTTGGTGTAATACTAGGCAAATTAGCGGAAAGAAATGAACGTACAACAGAATATTTAAATTACGCTGGTGCTGCATTTGCAGGTATTGGTGGTTATTTGGTTACTGAGTACCTTCCACTACTCATGCTTACTTATAGATTGTAGTGTCATATCTAACTACACCCCTGTTACGGCGAAGTAACCTGGATAGTAGAGATTAGAAATAAACCTTGGATTTATTGGCCAGTTTGCATATACCTAGATCACGCAAACTGGCTTATTTATTGCGCTAAAAGTGACTCAGTCTTCAGTTTTTATTTACGCTCACCTCGAACCTCACAAAACCTTTTTTCATCGCTAATCCATCAATATAAAAGCGCTTAGTATTACATGTGTATTCATTAGCAAATTCAAAGGATTGAGGTGCTTATGCGTTATGAATCAGATTTCATTTTGGTGTTTAAACAAGGAATAGCGATACTACTTGTTGTGTTGTTAATATTGGGTGCATTCTTGTATGTATCTCACGATATAAATCAAACAATATTGGCCTTTGGTGATGTAAACGAACTGATGGACGAAACACCGGTAACCTTATTGGCGAGTGAATAATCTCAGCCGCTATCATTCTCGACTATGATCGATATTCTTCGTTGTTGCGTAGAGTTGAGGTCTATAGGAGGGTATATATGAACTGGATTTTATTTGTCAGTGGGCTTTGTTTCGCCACAGCGGCATTTGCCACTAGTGAGCAATTTGTGCGTTATGAGTATCAAGATGAAGCTAGTTATGGACAGCTGAAACAACAAGATATCTACCCTATTGAGGGGGATGTTTTCGGTCAATACAGCCTGTCGACACAATCTATAAAGAAAAAGGACGTCAGATTATTGCTGCCCGTCGAGCCGGAGAAAGTGTTCGCGGTGGGAATGAATTTTGCCAGTCATCTATCCTCACCTTCGAACAAGCCACCACCACTTTTTCTTAAGTTACCGTCTTCTCTAGTACTGTCTGGTGAACCAGTTGTTGTACCCAAAGGTGCCAGTAATGTGCATTTTGAAGGGGAACTTGTTCTTGTGATAGGAAAAGAAATTCGTTACGCCACTGAGAAAGAAGCTCGTGATGCGATCTTTGGTGTGACGGTTGGTAACGATATTACTGAGCGAGGTTGGCAGGGGAAAGACTTGCAATGGCTACGTTCGAAAGCGTCCGATGGATTTGGTCCAATAGGGGCCACCATAACGCGTGGAGTAGACTACAACAACGTCGTTCTTACTACTCGTTTAAATGGAGAGGTTGTACAGCAGGAATCGACTAAGAATATGATTCATAGTCCTGCGAAGGTTGTCAGTTACCTTAGCCAGTATTTTACGCTAAAGCCGGGTGATCTTGTCTTTATGGGAACACCGGGAAGAACGAAAGCTCTCAATGATGGGGATGTGGTGACAGTTTCAATAGAGAAAGTCGGGGAGTTGAGTAATAGAATCGAGTTTTAGAACTGAGATAGTGCCGATGACCATCGGCACTATCTGATTGGAGCTTATAGACGTTTAATAACCAAATGCAGGGGCCAACACCTTATGCATTAGGCGTGGGAAATCATCGTGCAAATGCAATGTATTGTTGAACGTCTCACCATTCTCTCTGTCAGTAAAGTTAGCGCGATAGTAAAAGCGCTCTGACTCTTGGTAGGAATCCATAACAAAATCAGTAGTGTAATTGTACGGAATTCCATTGGATAGAATACGATTGTCTTCTGTTAAGTGCGTCAACACATGATTAATGATAGTGCACTCTCCCGCTTCACAACCCGTTCTAATGTTTAGGCTCACATCATCGTAACTCACGCGTAAATTACGTCCTTCTAAACCTGTTGCTGTGTGGTTGGTCATTGGCCAAATTAGGCCATGATCAATTCGAGCGTCATTAATTACCCAAATGAAGGAATGCTCGAACAGCAGCTCTGGTTCGCTAGTGTGGCGAGATACATAGTAAATGATAGTCAGTTGTTCATTATCCCAAAGACAGGATATGTGAATGGCCAATTGCGGATGGAAGTTATTGTATCGACATACTGCATCTAGATCTTCAATGGTCATTCCGTAGCGCGACGATGCCTCTCCATACCAGTCAATCGGTAATCTATCTGGAACCATATCACCAGGTAAGTGCTCTGGATAATCGACATCTGGAGTCGGTCTTTCTGGAACAGAGGACTCGGGCAGGTGAGTCGGTGGGATTTGTTGTGACGCGTTATCGTTACTAGAAGAATTACACCCTACTAAGGAGGTGAAAAGAAGTATGCTTAATAAACGTTTCATCTTGGCTCTCAACAATGAATGATGTAAGAAAGCTGCACATCAGTAAACACATGCAGTTGTTCCGAGCCTTTATACGGTAATTAAAATATAAGCAATAATCACTAAATGATATATCACTGATAAACAACACTTATTATGCGTAACTATTTACTACGATGGGTATTATTGTTCAGTTGCTTTAATCAAGCCAAAAGGCGTAGATTCAAACATTTTCGGGTGAGTTATTGTGTTTGGCCCAGGGTTTGGAGATTGCCAGTCGAGTAGCATGATCGCCAAAACATTTCGATGCTCACCGTAACTAAAATCGAGGTTTCCTGATGCAGAGGGAATGCGCCCTGCAGTTTCATCGATAGACTGTCTGATGGCCTCTCGTGTTTTGTAGACTACGGGGTCATCGTCCAGTCCTGCAAGAAGAAAACTGATGCCTACCTCTGCGATAACATCTTGCTTGGTATAAGTGATGATATCTTCGATGTTTTTTCTAAAATAGTCGTATATCCAAGCGTGATCTGCAACGTTCACTAGCCGCTGATAATAACCAGAGTCTGCAATGATGACATGTGTCATGCCGTACAGTTTGTTCTCATATTGCTGTAACGACAGTCGATAGTCATCATGATCTGGATAGGTTTCGCGCAGTGCTGCAGTAAATTCACTGACGTAGTCACCCATTCCTAGTTGCTTTAGCCAGTATACTTGATTGGCCAGTTGCGCAGCCCATGCTCTTATCATGGTTTTGTCCGTGAAAAGGGTGTTAAAGGGGTAGCGTTCAAGGTAGTTTCGAAGGGTCCTATCGTCTTTGTACTTTAAACCGTAGTCGTCAACTCGAGCCATATATCGCAACAAGTCCAATCCTAAGTAAAAATATTCAGGTTTATCCTCTGTTGCAACGAGTCGCCTTTTGCTACGTTCATCTTTGCCTTTACGGTATTGTGCTAGTCGCTGCTCAGCGTATTGACTCATCGCTTTCTGAGAATCCAAGTCAGAATGTAACTGATTAAGTCTGATAGACATGATGCCGATGTCTTCTTGAATTACGACTAGGTACTTAGGGTCTTGCGTTTGACGAAACATTCGCAGACCAAAATGACCTTGCTTGTAGGGAGATAGAGTAAACAGTGCCTGTTCATACGTTTGCTTTACCGTCGTGGCTGCGTCACGGTACGTTTCTGGCGAAGTGGGTTGCCTTAATAAGTACACCGCGGCGCTGGAAACAACGATCGTTGCAATACCGATGTAGGCTAACGGCTTGTTGCGCATTTAATTGAAACTCCTTGCCTCTAGGCAAAAACTGACTGTGTAGCCTTATTTTAGGCGAAAATTGGCTAACGATATGACTTTGATAGCTATTTTATTGTCAAAGTTACCTACTGAGTGTTATTGATTAACGTATTTTCTGCCCTAAATTTAAGCAACGTTGAACACGGTCACATTTCGCTTGCTTCATTTCAATTAGCACAACCTTAGTTTACATTTTTAAACCTTGACGAAGTTAATAAAATTAAACCTAAAGAGGCTGCTTTATGTGAGGTAACTCGCTAATATTTTTTGTCTTAGATCAATAAATCGAATTAAATCTATATTTATCATGCGCTTAATGATATTTCGTGAGTTTTGCTATCTACTACTATAGGAGTATTCTTTTTCTATCGAGTTAATGAAAGTAAACCTAAGCAATGAATGTACAACAAGTTCAGTTTACAAAAGAAGACAAGAATAGCCTTCTACACTATTTTCGCATTGCCGACACCATTGCAGATTTGATAGGTCCACATTGCGAAGTATTGATTCACTCTTTTGAGAGCCTCGAAAACTCAGTCGTAAAAATTGTTAATGGGCATCATACCGGGCGAGAAATCGGTTCTCCAATTACGGATCTCGGTCTGCGAATGTGGAGCGAGTTTGAGCGAACCGGAGAGGTTTCACCTAAATGCTACTTCACTAAGAGAAGTGATGGCGCAATGATGAAATCGACTACATGTGTGTTGGCTGGTGAGAATGGCAAAGCTATTGGCATGCTGTGTATCAATATGAACTTGTCTCATCCCTTCCCTGAGATCATGAAAACACTGATGCCAGATGTGTCAGTAAGCAATTTTTTAGAGAACGAACACTTTAGTACCTCTGCTGGTGACGTGATTTATCAAGCACTTGAACAAGCCATTCGTGAAGTGGATGGTGATTCAAGCATCACTTCGAAAGGACGTAATAAAGCCATTACTAAGCACCTGTTTGATAATGGGATTTTTGAGCTGAAAGAGACTACAACACAAGTAGCAGAGAAGCTTGGAATCACTCGTCAGGCAATTTATAAATTCCTCAGAGAATTCAAATCAGAAACAATTGAAATATAAAATTAAGGAAAAGTCGTGAAACAACTTATCTCAACCCCTAATGCTCCAGCAGCAATTGGACCGTATGCTCAAGGTACTGCATATTCAGAGTTAGTACTAACTTCGGGCCAATTGCCCTTAAATCCTGAGACGATGGAATTTGTGGAAGGCGGAATCAAAGAACAAGCGAGACAGTCGCTACTCAATCTTAAAGAAGTGTTAGAAGCCGGTGGAGCCAGTATTGAAACCGTTTTAAAAACCACCTGCTTCCTATCAGATATGGAGAATTTTGCTGAATTTAACGAAGTGTATACCGAAGTGTTTGGCACTGCTAACCCTCCGGCTCGTTCTTGTGTAGAAGCAGCTCGCCTGCCTAAAGATGCCCTTGTAGAAGTCGAAGCTATAGCGTTTCGCAAATAATAATAGACTAAATAGGATTTAATCATGAGTTTCCAATTTATTGTACTTTCTGTACTGTTTTTGGGTTTTTACGCAGTACTTTCCAATTTCAAAAAGCAAAAGAAAACATTTAACTATCGAGTATTAAGCGCATTAGTAGGGGGGCTTTTATTTGGTGGTGTTATTCAACTTTCACTCGGTGTTGACCACAGTGCTATAGCGAGTTTTGGTGAATTTATCTCTGTATTCGGTAAAGGTTATATCAAGTTACTACAGATGATTGTTATTCCATTAGTGTTTGTGGCTATGGTTTCATCAGTCATGAACGTAGATGGTGCCGGCGCACTCTCCAAGATTGCTCCAAAAATCATCGGAATCTTGCTGTTTACGTGTGCAATATCTGCAATTATTGGCATAGCGAGTATCTATATCTTTGGTATTGATGCGAATGCAATGGTGAGTTCAATCGGTTCCAACGGTGCGATTGAAGCTCGTGGCGACCGTCTGATTTCTACTCAAGAATCCATGTCAAGCAATGGTTTGGCAGCACTAGCGCTATCCATCATTCCTACCAACATATTCGATATGCTGACGGGTTCTGAAAGAACTTCAACGCTATCAACGGTATTGTTTGGTATGTTCCTTGGTTACAGCATCCTACAGGTTAAGAAGCGTCGCCCTGAAAAAGTGCAAAACTTCGTAGATTTCATCAATGCCGCTAAAGAAGTTGTGCTGTCAATGGTTCGTGAAATCTTGAAGCTAACACCATACGGCGTATTTGCTCTTATGACTTCGTTTATGATGACCAATGACTTGTTTGCATTGGCAGAGATGGGGCGCTTCCTAGTTGCAAGTTACGCAGCAATTTTTGCAATGTACTTAGTTCATCTTGCGATGGTTTCCATCACCGGCCTATCACCAATGAAGTTCGTGAAGAAGTCTTGGCCAGTACTAGTATTTGGTTTCGGCTCTCGCTCAAGCATGGCAGCGATTCCACTTAACGTTGAAACTCAGAACCGCACTCTGGGTGTAGACGAAGAAACGGCAAACATGTCCGCTACATTTGGTACTAGTATCGGTCAAAATGGCTGTGCAGGTATCTACCCAGCAATGCTCGCTATTATGGCAGCACAAGTAATGGGTATCCCAGTAGACCTAGGCTTTATCGTACAACTGGTCGCTGTTATCGCGATTGCGTCATTTGGCATAGCTGGTGTCGGTGGTGGTGCTACCTTCGCTGCAGTAGCAGTCTTGACTATCATGGGACTAGATATCACGATAGTGGCAATTTTAGTGTCAATCGAAGCATTAATTGATATGGCGCGTACTGCGTTGAATATCTCAGGCTCTATGTTGTCTGGTGTTATGACGGCTAAGAAGAACGGCACTCTAGACAATGAAGTGTACAATTCTGAAATAGCCAAAGGTACAGAGACGCCAGAGCAAGCAGTAGCTTAATCGGTTTCTCCAATAAATATAAAGAAATACTCTCTATTTGGTGGCCATATTGGCCACCCTTTTTAGTTAAGGTTTTAGCATGAAAATAGTGGTAATCGGCGGCAACGCAGCAGGCATGAGCTTTGCTGCAAAATACAAACGCAATCAACCGAGTGATGAAGTAGTGGTCATCGAAAAGCGTGAGTACATCTCGTTTGGTGGTTGTGGTCTGCCTTACTTTGCTGGTGGCATGTTTGATGATACTGAGCGAATGATTTCTCGTACGCCGGAACAGGCTATTAAGTCAGGGCTGGATCTTCGAGTGTCTACAGAAGTCATAGGGATAGACCGCAACAGTAAGCAAGTAGAAGTGAGCACTAAAGGTGAGATAAAACGCATTGATTACGATAAGTTAATCATTTGTACCGGCGCTAGACCTATCGTCCCAAGTTTCGGTGAATACAATTCTGAAAATGTATTCACGTTGACTAGCCAAGAAGATGGCTTGGCAGTAAAAGCAGCATTTGCCGAAGAAAAAAATCAAAATATCTGCGTAATTGGTGCTGGCTTTATTGGACTAGAGGTGTTTGACGCCGCTGACCATTTAAACAAGAAGGTGACTATCATTGAGCGTGCCTCTCGCGTAATGAGTCGGCAGTTTGGTGCAGATATGGTATCTGCAGTTGAGCAAAGCATTACAGAAGCGGGTGCAGACTTAAGAGTCGATTGTAGCGTAGAAGCTATTCGAGATGCTGATGCAGGTGGCTACGAAGTGATCACGGATAAAGGCTCGGTATTTGCAGATGTGGTCGTTATGTCCTTAGGCTTTAAGCCAAATACGGAAATGTTTGATCTAGATAAACATTCAACGGGTGCTTTGCTTGTTAATGAGTTTGGTCAAACAGCAGACGAGCATATTTATGCAGTAGGTGATTGCGCTGTGGTTCATCATATTGCTTTGAATAAGCCTGTTTACCTGCCCCTTGCAACAACGGCGAACAAGCAAGCTCGCATGATGGCAGACAACCTATCGGGTAAAGATGTCTACTTAGAAGGTTTCTTGGGTTCATCTTGTCTGAAAGTACTGGACTACGAAATGGCATGTACAGGTGTCACTCAGGCATTGGCTGAAGAATCAGGTATTGAACATAAGATTTCTGTCATTTCAGATAAGAACCAAACGGATTACTATCCGGGCCAAGAAGACATTAAGGTTAAGCTAATCTATCACCCGACAACGAAAGTTCTTTTAGGTGGTGAGATTGTAGGTAAGAGGGGGGCAGTGAGCCGCATTAATGCTTTAGCCGTAGCGATTACGGCTAAGATGACCACATCTCAATTGGGGTATTTAGATTTCTGTTACGCTCCTCCGTTTGCTCGTACATGGGATGCGCTGAATGTGGCTGGTAATGTAGCTAAGTAAATCTTGTATTGATTAAAAAACCTAGAAGTGGCGAGTCCATTTCTAGGTTTTTTTTGTTTATAGCTCGTAGCTTTCTTACAAGTTGAAGATCAGTTAAGGGCTAGTATGCTTCGGACGACCTCTTTACACTGATCTATTCTATTTACGTCACTAGGTATGACCAATACCGTATCATCACCAGCAATGGAGCCTAATATGGCTTTGTCTGCGTCAAAATCAATCAGTCTAGCGATGAGTTGGGCACTTCCTGGTTTTGCCTTTATTACAATCATGGATTTGTTGTCTTCAATAGAATCGATTTGAGAGGCTATAGAGGAGTCAAATTGTATTGCGCTAGTTTCGGGTGCTAAGCAGTAAATCTTTTTGCCAAGAGCATTTGGGATCTTAATAACGCCTAATTGAGTCAGAAGGCGTGAAACCGTTGACTGGCTTATTCCTGCAAAGCCATTTTCAATTAAACTTTCTCTCAATTCATTTTGATTGTGGAAGTTGTTCTCCTGAAGAAGATGTTTACATATTTTTTCCAATGATTGCTCTTGAGATAAACTCAAGGTGGCACTGCTGTGCATATAACTACCCTAGTGATGCATTAATAGTATTAAGTGTTGTAAGGCTGAATATTATCATCGAAGTGAAAATGACAGTATGAAGAAGATCACCCTATAAACATTCTATTTAATTTTTAATAATCAATAGCTTGCATACTATTTGTATTATATATCTATCATGTTTCATATTGGGAATAGATAAAGGTACTTTGAGAGATGTAGTTAATATTACAACCGTTTCAATAAAGTAAGATGCATAACCAGAGAATGAACTTCTCTTTTATTCATATCATTCCAATTTTGAATAATTACCTTCCAACTTTAAAGAACTAAATAATTAAATTGATATTAATCAAGTTCACTGTGCGCTTGGTTGCATTTTCACGGGGCATAAATGAACGCATCTAGGATTAGTTGGTTAATTTTCATAAATAAGTGACGCAGTTATCAAAAATGGAATGATTGATGTCGGTATTTGGTGTTTTGATCACGGAACTTTAAGCGTAAATTATCCATATCGAAGCGATAGCCAATAAGTTTTATAGAGCTTAGTTTCGTGGGGAAATATAAAGAGTAGCCAAGAGTCAGTTTCTAGGAACAAGTTCACTTTCGACTGTTTTTTATATTAATGTTACTGCCAAATACGAGGTTTATTATGAGGCTGGATGGAATCAGCGGGGACATTCTTGTTGCTGCAAAAAGAGTTATTCTTTGCCAAGTAGTATTAGCCATCGGTGTAGTTTTATTTGAAGTGTTTTTCGGTAATAAAGTAGATATGGAATCTGCAGCACTAGGTATCGTTATTGCGATGTTACCACCGCTGTTCGGTTTTATATATGCAAGCCTTAAGGTACAAAGAAACCCAAATTACAGTTTGCGCGATCTTATGCAAATGAGTCGTGTAGTAAAAATCATATATACCTTTGTAATGTTTATTCTAGCTTTCCGATTCTTCGGTTTGGATAACCCTGTAATTCTAGAAGCATACATAGTGACAATGATTGGGTATTTCTTAACACCATTTATTACCAACTCTAATAAGTCGGAGTATGCGTAGTATGGAAAATGTTACTACCGCTCACGAGTATATAGAGCATCACTTAACCTTCTTGACTACAGGTGATGGTTTCTGGGCATTCAACATAGATTCTATGTTGATGTCTTGGATAACAGGTTTACTGTTCATCGGTGCTTTTCGATACGTTGTTACTAAAGGGACCAGCGGTGTTCCGGGTCGCTTTCAATGTCTTATCGAAGTCATCTTTGAGTTTGTGAACAATCTAGTAAAAGAAATTTTTCAGGCAGAAGATAAATTGATTGGTCCACTGGCATTAACCACCTTTGTTTGGGTGCTGTTAATGAATGCAGTCGACTTATTACCAATCGATTTAGTACCAGTGCTTACTAAAGCAATGGGATTCACACACTTTAGAGATCTACCGACAGCGGATGTAAATATTCCAATGTCGATGGCACTGGGTGTCTTTATTCTGCTATTAACGTATACGTTTAAAAATAAAGGACTGAAGGGGTTTATTAAAGAGTTAACAACTCAACCATTTGATAATCCGCTGTTATACCCAGTTAACCTTGTTTTAGAGCTTATTACGCTAATTTCTAAACCAATATCACTAGGTTTACGATTATTCGGAAATATGTACGCAGGTGAAATGATATTTATCCTGATTGCATTAATGCCTTGGTGGATGCAATGGGCACTGAGTGTTCCATGGGCTCTATTCCACATATTAATCGTTTTCTTACAAGCATTTATTTTTATGGTTCTAACAATTGTCTACTTAGGTATGGCAACAGAAGAACACTAATTATTCACACAGATTTAATTAACAAATTTATATATCGGAGATACAAATGGATATCGTAAGCGCAGTTTTATATGTAGCAGGTGCATTACTGATTGGTCTTGGTGCAGCGGGTGCCGCATCTGGTATCGGTAATCTAGCAGGTAAATACCTAGAGGGTGTTGCACGTCAGCCAGATCTAACTCCAATGCTTCGTACTCAATTCTTCATCATGATGGGTCTTGTGGATGCTGTACCGATGATCGGTGTGGGTATCGGTCTATACATCATCTTCGCAGTAGCTTAATTCATTAATTAACAAGCTTTGAAAAGATCGATTTATAAATAATCAAGATTTAGTGAGGAAGGTATGAACTTAAATGCAAGCATGCTAGGACAAGCAATCTCATTCGTGATTTTTGTTTGGCTATGTATGAAATATGTATGGCCACCTCTCACCGCGATGTTAGACGAGCGCCAAAAAGAAATCGCTGAAGGCTTACGCCATTCAGAAAATGCAGCGAAAGAGCTAGAGATAGCGAAAGCAAATGGTGCTCAACTCATCGAAGATGCAAAACGCAATGTGACTGAAATGGTGGAACAAGGCAATAAACGCCGCAGTGAAATCATCAGCCAAGCTCAGCAAGAAGCTGAACAAGAAAAAGCACGCATCTTGGAGCAAGGTAGAGCCGAACTAGAAGGCGAGCGTCAAAAATTACGTCAAGAACTTCAGGCGAAAATGGCAGACGCAGTAATTGAAAGTGCACAGAAGTTGATTAGTAAGAACCTGGATTCAGCAACGAACCGAGCTCTGGTTGATCAATTGATAAGCGAAATCTAAGCGGAGGCAATATGTCAGAGTACACAACTATTGCTCATCCCTACGCCAAAGCATCGTTTGACTTTGCTTTGAGTGAGAACAAGTTACAAGAGTGGCAACAGATGCTGTCAATTCTTGTAGCTGTGGCAGAAGAAGAAACCATCGCAAACGAGATTTCTTCCGCAGAAGGTGCAGGCACACAGCAAGCTGAAATTCTGGCCAACATCATTATTGAGGTTTGCCAAGGACTTGTAGACGAACACGTCGTAAACCTAATTAAAGTCCTGGCAGAGAATGGTCGTCTTTCGGTTGTAAGAGAGTTGTTTGAACTGTTTACCGAACTTAAGGATGAACATGAGCGTGTTATTCCTGTCACTGTCACAAGCTCAGAATCGCTTACACAAGAGCAAGTTACGGCACTTACTGCCGCACTTGAGAAGAAATTAGAGCGTCGAGTTGAACTAGAGCAAGTGCTAGACAACACAATGGTGGGTGGGATTGTCGTCCAAGCAGGCGAAACAATCATTGATGGTTCAGTAGACACATCAATTACCCGACTAGCTAGTCAACTTCACGCGAGATAGGTAACAGATATGCAATTAAATTCAAATGAAATTAGCGATCTGATCAGAGAGCGTATCGCGAAATTTAATGTGAGCACTGAAGCTCGCAACGAAGGTACTATCGTCTCTGTTCGTGATGGCATCATCACAATTAACGGACTTGCAGATGTAATGCAAGGCGAGATGATTGAACTACCAGGTGGCAAGTTCGCACTAGCACTTAACCTTGAGCAATACTCAGTAGGTGCCGTAGTCATGGGTCCTTACACCGACCTTTCTGAAGGCATGAAAGTGAAAGGTACAGGTCGTATCTTGGAAGTGCCTGTAGGTAACGGTCTACTTGGTCGTGTGGTAAATACGCTAGGTGAGCCAATCGATGGTAAAGGCGCAGTAAGCTTTGAACAACTTGATCCTGTAGAAGTGATTGCACCTGGTGTAATCGAGCGTAAATCAGTAGATCAACCAATTCAAACTGGCTACAAAGCCGTTGATACTATGGTGCCAATCGGTCGTGGTCAGCGTGAGCTAATCATCGGTGACCGTCAGACCGGTAAAACTGCGATGGCAATCGATGCCATCATCAACCAGAAAGATTCTGGCGTTAAATGTGTGTATGTGGCTATCGGCCAGAAAGCATCAACCATTGCTAACGTAGTGCGTAAATTAGAAGAGCACGGTGCGCTAGAGAATACTATCGTAGTTGTAGCTTCTGCATCTGAATCAGCTGCACTTCAATACCTTGCTCCTTATGCAGGTTGTACCATGGGCGAATACTTCCGTGACCGTGGCGAAGATGCTCTTATCATTTACGATGACTTGTCTAAACAAGCGGTTGCCTACCGCCAGATTTCACTACTGCTAAAACGCCCACCGGGTCGTGAAGCATTCCCTGGTGACGTTTTCTACCTCCACTCACGCCTTCTAGAACGTGCTGCTCGTGTAAACGAAGCGTATGTAGAAAAATTCACTAAAGGTGAAGTGAAAGGTAAGACTGGTTCATTGACTGCTCTACCTATTATCGAGACACAAGCAGGTGACGTATCAGCGTTCGTACCTACTAACGTAATCTCAATCACCGATGGCCAGATCTTCCTGCAAACTCAGTTGTTTAACTCAGGCTTACGCCCAGCGGTTGACCCAGGTATCTCAGTATCACGTGTAGGTGGTGCCGCGCAGAGTAAGATCATCAAGAAATTGTCTGGTGGTATCCGTACTGCACTTGCTCAATATCGTGAATTGGCGGCATTTGCTCAGTTCTCTTCTGATTTGGATGAGACCACTCGTAAGCAACTTGACCATGGTGAACGTGTAACTGAACTGATGAAACAGAAACAGTACGCACCAATGTCAGTCGCAGCTCAAGCCATCGTGATCTTTGCAGCAGAGAAGGGTTACTTGTCTGATGTAGAGCTTTCTAAGATTGGTTATTTCGAGCAAGAGCTGTTGGCTTACGCAAACAGCCAAAGCCCAGAGTTGATGGCGAAAATCAATGCAACGGGTGACTACAACGACGAAATTGATGCGGGTTTACACGAAATACTGAAAGGTTTTGTTTCAGTGAAATCACTGTAAAGCTCCGGTTTGTTGACTGGAAATCGAAACAAATAGGAGCAGATAATGGCAAATACCAAAGAGATTCGCACCAAGATAGGCAGTGTTGGTAACACTCAAAAAATCACCAGTGCAATGGAGATGGTTGCGGCAAGTAAGATGCGTAAAGTTCAAGATCATATGGAGCAAACTCGCCCATATGCTGAGAACATGCGTCACGTTATCTCTCATGTCGCATCGGGTTCGTTGGAATACCAACATCCGTACCTTCAACAACGTGAGCCAAAGCGTGTTGCTTACATCATCATTTCATCTGACCGCGGCTTATGTGGCGGCTTGAACAATAACTTGTTCAAGAAGGTGCTTGAAGAGATGCAACAGTGGCGAGCAAAAGGTGTAGAGGTTGATACCACTTTAGTCGGTTCAAAGGCTATCGGCTTCTTCCAACGCGGCGGCAACGTCGTAGCGCAAACTGCAGGTCTAGGTGACTCTCCAAAATTGGAAGACATCTTAGGCACAGTAAACGCGATGTTGGAACACTATGACGAAGGTAAGATCGACAGTTTGTATTTGGTTTACAACAAGTTCGTTAACACCATGGTGCAAGAGCCAACGACAGCACAATTGCTGCCACACCCGTCAGATGTAGAAGCAGACGCAAATGCAAGAGAAGCACGTCGCTGGGACTACATCTACGAGCAAGCACCAAAAGACATTCTCTCTGAATTGTTACACCGCTACATTGAATCGCAGGTGTACCAAGGCATTGTAGAGAGCATTGCGTGTGAGCAAGCAGCCCGAATGGTAGCCATGAAAGCGGCCACCGACAACGCCGGCCAACTGATTGACAACTTACAGTTGGTTTACAACAAAGCGCGTCAGGCTGCCATAACCCAAGAACTGAGCGAGATCGTCTCAGGTGCCCAAGCGGTATAGGGTTCGGAAAAGAATTTGAGGATTTAGACATGAGTGTTGGAAAAATAGTAAAAGTGATCGGTGCGGTGGTGGATGTCGAATTCAGCCACAATAACGGTCCTCGCGTTTATGACGCATTAACAGTATTAGGCGACGATGTAGGCTCGCTAGTGTTAGAAGTTCAGCAACAAATGGGTGGCGGTATCGTACGCTGTATCGCGATGGGTACCTCTGACGGTCTTCGTCGTGGCCTTGAAGTTGAGAACACCGGCTCTCCAATCACAGTTCCTGTAGGTGAAGAGACACTAGGTCGTATCATGAACGTCTTAGGTCAACCTATCGATGAATGTGGTGAGATTGGCCAAAAAGAAAATTACGAAATTCACCGCGAAGCACCTTCTTATGAAGATCAAGCAAACAGCACTGAGCTACTGGAAACAGGTGTAAAGGTTATCGACCTTATCTGTCCTTTTGCTAAGGGCGGTAAAATCGGTCTGTTTGGTGGTGCGGGTGTAGGTAAAACCGTAAACATGATGGAGCTTATCAACAACATCGCGAAAGCTCACTCAGGTTTATCTGTATTTACGGGTGTTGGTGAGCGTACTCGTGAAGGTAATGACTTCTACTACGAGATGAAAGAAGCGGGCGTTCTCGACAAAGTGGCCATGGTTTATGGCCAAATGAACGAGCCACCGGGAAACCGTCTACGTGTAGCGTTGACAGGTCTTACTATGGCTGAGCGTTTCCGTGATGAAGGTCGTGACGTACTACTCTTCATCGATAACATCTACCGTTACACACTTGCGGGTACTGAGGTATCAGCACTGCTAGGCCGTATGCCTTCAGCGGTAGGTTACCAGCCAACACTGGCTGAAGAGATGGGTGTGCTTCAAGAGCGTATCACGTCAACTAAACAAGGCTCGATCACTTCAATCCAGGCGGTTTATGTACCTGCGGATGACTTGACTGACCCATCGCCAGCAACCACTTTTGCTCACTTGGATGCAACAGTTGTACTGTCTCGTAACATCGCAGCGCTTGGTCTTTATCCAGCAATCGATCCACTAGACTCAACGTCACGTCAGCTAGATCCTTTAGTTGTTGGTGAAGAGCACTACAACATCGCACAAAAAGTTCAGACAACGCTTCAACGTTATAAAGAGCTTAAAGATATCATCGCAATCCTAGGTATGGATGAGCTTTCTCAAGAAGATAAGCAAACGGTATCTCGTGCTCGTAAGATTGAACGTTTCTTAACTCAGCCTTACCACGTAGCCGAAGTATTTACAGGTCAGAAAGGTGTATTCGTTCCTCTAAGCGAAACATTATCAGGCTTTAAAGGCTTGCTAGAAGGCCAATACGACGATATTCCAGAACAAGCATTCTTGTACTGTGGTTCTATCGACGAAGTGCTTGAAAAAGCAAAATCTATCTAAGAGGCAGGGTGCATTATGGCTATCGGAGTTACAGATAATACATTTCAACTTAACATCGTAAGTGCGGAAGGTACGCTGTTTTCAGGGCCTGCACATGCCCTTGCGGTTTCAGGTGCTGATGGTGAACTGGGTATTCGCCCAGGTCACTCGCCACTTCTGAGCAAAATTAAGCCAGGGGTAACGGTATTCGTTACTGGCGAGAAGCAAAAAGAGCAAGTGCTGTATGTTTCTGGCGGCTTAGTGGAAGTACAACCTGATGTAGTGACGGTTTTGGCAGATACTGCCTTGCATGGAAAAGACATTGACCGTGCTCGCGCAGAAGAAGCAAAACGTGCTGCACTTGAAAACATCAATAAAGGCAATGCAGACATTAACTTTGCTCAAGCTCAGCTTGAATTAGCAAAAGCCATTGCCCAGTTGCGTGCTGTGGAGCTAACAGGCTCACACGTACGCCATTAAGAGCTTTAGCTCATCTACCAACTTGAGCCCATAGCTTAGGTTGGTATCAGTCAATAGGCTGACTTGTTGTCTCTTACCAGCAGGTTGGCCTCCCTAAGTAAGCAACTAGACGTAAGACTTACTCATGGGAACAACGATTTCTTTAGCAGAGAAACTCAGAACAGTAGTAGTTCTGATCCCCAGAAGGCCTCAGGTGACTCACCCTCTCTCTGAGGTCCTTTCCTTTCTTGCAGTATTCAAATCCGCATATCGCTATTTGCATCACTATCTATGCTAAAATCGCCCTCATCAGCTATATGAATGACATCTCATTTGTTTACTTGAAGGTAGCAACAGGCACCGAATTTTTAATATAGGTATGAAATATGAGCAAATTAAGTTCAGCTGAACGTAAAGCACGCGATAACGAGCGTTTCTCTCAACGCGTCAATGAACGCCGTGAAAAGGGTGAAGACGTCGTCGCGTATGCTCTGACCAATAAGAAAGCAGTCAAGTTTTTGACTAAGTCAGAAAAGAAAGCAATGAACGAGAGAAAGGCGGCGCTTCAAGAAGAAGCGAAGCTTAAAGAGCAAGAAGAACTGCGAAGAATTGAAGAGTCATTTACGGTCGGTGACAACCAAGAGTAGAGCACTTTTTTACTGACATTCGACTTCACAGTCTGCATGTAGATATAAACAGGGGCCTCGATTGAGGCCCCTGTTTTTTATAACTGATATAATTTAATCAATAAGTCCAAGTCTAGTTTTCGTCAGTATGCGTCACACTGAATGTACCATACACATCCCGTCTTCTATGTTTCAGATTGGTCACCGAACCTTCGGTGTTGAGCTGCTTGAGCTTAGTTAAATCAACATCTGCAAAAATGATCATCTCAGTGTTGGCGTTGGCCTCTGCGAGTGTAGCATCGTGAGGAAAGTAGATATCAGAGGGAGAGAATACCGCTGATTGCGCATACTGAATATCGACATTATCGACGCGTGGCAGATTACCTACACTACCTCCAATCGCCACATAACACTCGTTTTCAATGGCTCGAGCTTGCGAGCAAATACGCACGCGCTGATAGCCATTTTTCGTGTCCGTCCAAAACGGAACAAAGATGATTTGCACGTCTTGATCTGCCATCATCCTGCCAAGTTCTGGAAATTCACTGTCGTAGCAAATGAGAATGCCCACGCGGCCTGCGTCAGTATCAAAGACTTTTACTTGAGATCCGCCATCAATGACCCAGTCTTTTTCTTCGTGAGGTGTAATATGAATTTTATATTGTTCGTTGATATTGCCGTCACGCTGCAACAGATAAGCCACATTATATAATTTCCCGTCTTCTTCTACGGGGACGCTACCGGCAATAATGTTGATGTTATAGGTCACTGCCAGTTGTGAGATTCGAAGTTTGATCTCTTCGCTAAAGCTGGCGAGAAAACGAATCGCCTCTACCGAGTTTTGGTCGTGTTGTAACCCCATTAATGGTGCATTGAAAAACTCTGGGAATAAGGCGAAATCGGCCTTGTAGTTGGACAGTGAAGAGATGAAAAACTCCGCTTGATCCATAAAATCATCGAGATCTCGCATCGCTCGCATTTGCCACTGAACCACACCGATACGAACCAAGGTCTTTTCTATGTCATGAACCGATTGAATATCGGCCTCATAGAAGAAGTTATCCCATTCCAATAAGGTAGCGTAACCTAAAGAAGCATCATCCTCAGGCAAGTAGTTACGCATCAGTCGTTTTACATCAAAGTCATTGGCAAGTTGAAACGAAAGAATGGGGTCATGGAGTTCTCGGCGCTTCACCTTATTGATGTATTCCGTCACCGATAGCTCATCTGCATACTGGTTGTAAGAAGGAATACGGCCTCCGGTGAGTATGGCCTTAAAGTTCTTGGTTCGACATAGTTCTTTGCGCGCATCATACAGTCGTCGCCCCAAACGCAAACCGCGATAATCTGGGTGAACAAAGACATCTAATCCATACATGGCGTCGCCCGTTGCTTTGTTTTGGATTATGTCTTTTTCGTTAATGATATCGGTGTATACATGAGGCAGAGAAAAACGGTTGTAATCGACCTTTATGGTGAGGGCGGCCCCAATGATTTTACCATTGTCTTCGATGCAGATTTGTCCATCTGGAAACTGATGAATTAAATCCATGATGGTGAATCGCGGCCATGCGCCTCCAACATCGTGAAATACTAAGTCCATCAAAGCGGCTAATTCAGGGTAGTCTTTAGCCTCGATAGTTCTTAGCGATAGTTTGGTTGTGCTGTTCTCCATAACGCATTGCTCCTTTGCCTCTGGATACTCAGTTAATATCAATTTTAACAACTATTTAGCATGACTGAATTAAATTCTGGGTCAACTGTGATTTGTAATGACCCACTGTTGCTCAGTCTCAGTATCTCTGTACCTCAGTGAAAATCTGATGTTTGAAGGGGTAGGTTCAGACCTAACTCGACTCAAAATACAATTAAGCTACTTGGGATTTAGGGTTAAATGGCCTGCTTTTCTGAAATAACCAACCAATTACCCCAATGAAACGTTACATGCTCGTATCTTGTTTCACAATTCGCGATGCAAATAAAGTTTATGCCTTACATAAAAAAGCGATCTATATCTCATTGGTGTTTTTGAGAACTCGCATATTCTTTAGCTTTCTTTATCTAACTGTCTGTATTGAAAGGGTTTATGTTTTTTCAATTTTTCACCTCGAATAAAAGGCAATTGGCTGTGAATGCCTTCAATATTTTCGCTTGTTTCATTCCATATAATTTTCGGCGTCCTGAAACACATCCTAAAAGTTGGGAATAATAATGAAACAATTTAAGTTTTTACCTGTGTCTTTAGCTGTGGCAGCAACTTTAGCTGCAGCACCCGCTCTCGCTGATTCAGAGCTAGAGGAACTCAAACAACGTTTGGCTGAACTAGAAGCTAAACAAGACACATCAAGTTATGTTGATGATCAACAGCCATTGGTACTGTCTTCAAAAAGTGAGGTTCCTGAAGGTGTGGTATTTACGGGTTATGCTCGTTACGGCATGCAATATGCTGTAGATGATGCAACACGAGTAACGACAGATGGTGCGCTCACGGGTAATTCGACAGGTCGTCTTGGTAACGAAGATAATGGAGGAGAGTTTCAATTTGGTAAATTCTTTGAAAGCGATAGTGGTGCTATTTGGGATGTACAGGTAATGCTTGAGCACTGGCAAGGGGACGCAGATGGTGATGCCGTTGGCCTAAAGAAATTTTATGCTGGTGCAACCAACTTATTTGAATCTCAGGAAGAGCTCTATATTTGGGCTGGTCGTGACTTCCATCAACGTCCGCAAACGGATCTTAATGATTACTTTTGGATGATGCACGATGGCCAAGGTGGTGGTTTCTACAACCTTGATCTTGGTGGCGTAATGTTTGATATGTCAGTTGTCGGTCAAGTTGATGGTGCTTCTGTTGGAGACAATGGGCGCTACGCAGTGACCTCTAAGCTTCATGGAATATCTTTAGGCGAAGCGGACGTAAGTTTTTACGCTAACTACGGTTTTACTTCTGAAGATGACTTGAAAAATACATCCGAAAAAACAGGCAGTGAAGTTGACGCAGCAAGCAGTGCTTATCAACTTGTCGGTCAAGTTGAAATGTATAATCAAAACTTAATTGTACGTTATTCAAACAACTCCTTAGATAGTGTGTTTGACCTTGCTGAAGATCAGACCGCACTTTTAGTTAGCTTTGATGGCCGCTATTCTCTTACCGAACAATGGGGGGTTGAATATCTAGCAGGATATCAATCACTTGAAGGTAAAGATGTAGAAGATCGCGTAAACACAAACGTCATTGTTCGACCTGCTTATGCATGGAACGATACCCACTCAACTTGGTTAGAGATGGGCTACAGCGTGGTTGATTTTGATGAGATTGATGCAACTAACTCATCTTGGAAGACCACGCTGTCACAAAATATCGCATTCGGTGATATGGGTACCGCGCGCCCAATGTTGCGCTTCTACGCAACCGTGGGTAACTCAGATAACGAGTACACAATAAATCACAGTGACCCAACGTATGTTAGAGATGAAGACACTCTAACTGTTGGTGCCATGTTTGAGGCTTGGTGGTAATTAAAGATTATTAGTTTATGGGGTTAATTATATTAACCCCATTATCTAAAATTATAGATATATAATAAAAGTTATTTGGTGCATCAATTAGATATTATGTGGGTTGACTTTTGTTACATTCTTTTATTTATAAATGGCTCAATGATGTAGTAATTAAATATTTAGTAGTCAATAATTAAATTGCGTATCTTGTGATTTATCAAATACTAATAATCACAGAGGAATAGAACGCTGTTAGCAATGGATGCATTTTTATTTTAATAGAGGTACCCATTCGATGGCGACAATTCGAGACGTTTCAAAACGTGCTGGCGTTTCTGCAGCGACAGTATCAAGAGTCATCAATGGCACTAGCCATGTGTGCCATGACAAAAAACTAAAAGTTGAAAAGGCCATCAGAGAGCTCAACTACAAACGAGGCTTTTCTACCTTTTCACCACGCCTAAACCGCAACGGCAGCATTGGTATTGTCGTCCCTGAATTGGGCGGTCCCATCTACTCCAGCCTATTTCAGTCTGTTGAAGAAGGCTTTCGTCAATTTGGTTATCATATTATCGCCACCTCAGGTTCAGATGACGCAAACAAGCAAAAAGAATCGGTTGAATACCTTTTAAGCCGAAGAGTCGATGCGATCATACTTGGTAATTTAACCCTCGATGATGATTTCTTGATGGAACTCGAACAGCGAGGTGTCCCACTCGTTATCTTAAATCACTATGTTCCAGAACTGGCAGACAGTTGCATCAGTATTGACCATCAATTGGGTGGGCGTACTGCTACGGAATTCTTGCTTAGCAATGGGCATACTCAAATAGCGTGCATTGCAGGGCCGCAGGATAAAGCAGGCGCTAGAGCAAGATTGCAAGGTTATAAGAATGCCTTGTCAGACGCCAACATTGATTACAACGAAGATTTGGTGTGCGAAGGGGATTATTTAGAAGCATCGGGTTCTAAAGCGATAGAGCGGATAATTAAAAGAAATAAAGCGTTTACAGCTGTGTTTGCTTCGAATGATAGAATGGCTTTTGGGGCGATGCAGACTCTTCGTAAACACGGTATGTCAGTACCGGAGGATATTTCATTGCTGGGTTTTGATAATTGGAGCTTTAATCAATATATCGCTCCTGGAATAACGACAATCAACATGCCTCTTAAAGAGATGGCATCGGAAGCAGTTCAACTTATCTTGCAAAAACTGTCCAAAAAACCGTGTAATGTTGAGTTTATGCTGCGACCAACACTTGTGGAGAGAGACTCAGTTCAAACACTAGCTAGTCTTTAGAATATGCAAGTCTACGGGGGTACCTCAATTTTCTAGAGTGAGTGGAGTATTCACGAGTTAGGTCAAAAGAATTAGGGATCTCAATGGAGATCCCTTGTATTCGATAATTGAGTATTAGCTAAAAGCCTTACTCATGGTCAAGCTCAAGGCGGTAAAAGCTCACCTGAGTGTAATCGCCGGCATCCATACCATTATTGGTACAACCTACAGAGCCAGTGCTGCATTGGTTGTATGCGCCTGCTTTGTAGAAGAATAGTGATTGTGCATAGCCAGCATCGTATTTGTTACCAAGGTAGTTGCCCTCTGCGATATTGATTGCGAACGTCTTCTTCACTGGGTTATCGCTATCGGCGTCTTTGATAAATTCAAGGTGCATAATGTCGCCCTCAACATTCACCTCATAAGAGAGCTTTTCACCAAGTTTCACACCATCTTGCGGGTCTTCGTGGCCGAAGCGCTGCTTTGCTTTACCGAACACGTCATGAGAAATGTCTAAGCGCTTATGGTAATCATCGCCCAATGCATTGTTCTCGTAGTTCCAGTAAACAGAACCATACTCATGATCCGGAAGTTTGCGGTAGAAGATTTTTAGCGGCTCGTTGTGGCGAGCATGGATTTGCCCGATAACTACTGAGAAAGAATCGTTGTGTCTGTGATCGCCGCTGACACTCACATGATCAACTGAAACCTCGGCGCTTAATTTACCGCCAACAGAGGCGTAGGCTTCAATATTTTTGTTCGATGCCACCGCAAAGTTATTTGCAGGGTCGTAAGTACCTACTTCAGGGTTATCAGCCAACATAGCGTGCAACTCTGAACGCGCATTGCTTGAGTTTGGTGTTGTCATTGCTTTATTCGGTGCGACAAAAACCAAAGCGCCAGTGCGTGAATCAGTGTAGAACCACTCTGGATGAACATAGCCTTCATTTAACTCGGCTACAGAGACTTCCATTACTTGGCCTTTGCGCTCCGGCTTGGTGTCTTCAATCGGTACATTGAGTTTCCATTGACTCAAATCGAAGTTCTCTGAAGGCGCTTTATTTGGGTCTAATTGTGCAAATGCGTGGGAGGATACAGTGGCTGCCAAAATTGCAGTTAACAGAGTTTTTGTTTTTAGTTTCATAGCCATTCTTTTTTATAGTATTAGGGATGTCAGTTCTTGTTTTAGTGCGCTTGGTTTCTGCGAAATTCGTTGCACTAAAAATAAGATAAACAGGCAGAATGCAGTTTGGAAATAGTATTAATGTATAACAATCATTTGTTTAGCGAATGAGCCTAATCTAAAGGCGTGAGACATGTGGGCATTGGGCAGAAGGGAAGTTCCTATCAAGAAACAAACGGATTGAATGGGGTAATACTTGAGAGGCGTAGTTTGTACTTTCGCTTTAGTCTTGCCAAAAAGGCGATGTTCATAGGTTTATTAATCTAAACAACAGTTTGTGAAATATGGTGTGATTTTATTCACATTTAGACACGAAAAGAAATGTAAAGAGATTGGATTTCTCGGTCTTATCCCCATATCGTAATCAGAACCTTTTTTGTATTTACTCAGTCTTTTTACGATACCGTTTTTGAGTCGAAACAAAATAGGAGAGCCAATGAGCTTATTCTTGCGTGCCGCAGTGCTATCTCTGTTAGTACTGACCCGTGTTCCTGCGTTTGCCGCAGTCCCAGTAGCACCAAATAACGACAACTCTAGATCGAACAACAATCAAGGCCAAGTGTGCTCAGCTAAATTCAAACATAGCTTGAGTGGGCTTTACGGCATCCCAAACCACGACGTTTCTCCACTTCAACCTTATTCCGACTTTGACGTGCTTTATAGTAAGGCGCATCAAGCTCAATCTGAGCTAGAAACCTTGTGTAAAAGTACGGCGTTATTAACCTCATCAGAAGCTTACTTCGCAGGTGTTAAATCACAGCAGCGAGCAAAGGAAAAAGTGCAGTACGAGCTTGGAGGAAAATCCGAACGAATCACAGATTTAGCACGTGCCACAATAGTAGCTAAAGACATTTCGAGCTTAATGAATGCCTATGAGGCACTTGAACGTGAAGCGACGATTGTAAAAGTGAAAAACCGCTTCAAAAAGCCAACTGAATCAGGTTATCGAGATTTAAATGTTTTAGTGCAACTGCCAAAGACCAACATAATTGCAGAGGTCCAGCTTCACCTCAAAGATATTGCAGATGTAAAAAATGGCTATGAGCACAGCATCTATGAGCAAGTGCAGAAAATAGAACGCTTGGCTGCAATTGAACAACGGGACTTTACCGATATTGAACGTACGCAAATTAAGCGTTACCGCTTTCAATCAAAAGAATTATACCAAAACGCATGGTTGCCTTATGTGACCACAAATATTGAAGCAGCATAGAGATCCAAAGCACTTCAAAACGTCGTCCCCGAGTGCTCCTATCGGGGACCTAAGTATTCCAATCGTTGAAAAGGTCTCCGATAAAAGACCTCGGAGACGACGATCTGTTTGAGGTTATAACTGTCAGTTCAACGTAGTGTCCCTTTCATTCACCTACGCTTAATCGAGAGCACCAAAACGTCGTCCCCGAGCGCTCCTATCGGGGACCTAAGTATTCTAAGCGTTGAAAAGGTCTCCGATAAAAGACCTCGGAGACGACGGCCTGTGTGAGGTTATAACGGTTAGTTCAACGTAGTATCTCTTTCATTCACCTACGCTTAATCGAGAGCACCAAAACGTCGTCCCCGAGCGCTCTTATCGGGGACCTAAGTACTCCAAGCATTGAAAAGGTCTCCGATAAAAGACCTCGGAGACGACGATCTGTTTGAGGTTATAACGGTTAGTTCAACGTAGTGTCCCTTTCATTCACCTACGCTTAATCGAAAGCCCCAGCGTCGTCCCCGAGTGCTCCTATCGGGGACCTAAGTATTCTAAGCGTTGAAAAGGTCTCCGATAAAAGACCTCGGAGACGACGGCCTGTGTGAGGTTATAACGGTCAGTTCAACGTAGTATCTCTTTCATTCACCTACGCTTAATCGAGAGCACCAAAACGTCGTCCCCGAGTGTTCCTCTCGGGGACCTAAGTACTCCAAGCATTGAAAAGGTCTCCGATAAAAGACCTCGGAGACGACAGTGTTTTTGGAGTTATTACGGTTAGTTCAACGTAGTATCTCTTTCATTCACCTACGCTTAATCGAGAGCACCAAAACGTCGTCCCCGAGCGCTCCTATCGGGGACCTAGTACTCCAAGCGTTGAAAAGGTCTCCGATAAAAGACCTCGGAGACGACAGTGTTTTTGGAGTTATTACGGTTAGTTCAACGTAGTGTCCCTTTCATTCACCTACGCTTAATCTAGAACACCAAAACGTCGTCCCCGAGCGCTCCTATCGGGGACCTAAATACTCCAGTCGTTGAAAAGGTCTCCGATAAAAGACCTCGGAGACGACGGTCTGTTTGAGGTTATAACGGTCAGTTCAACGTAGTGTCTCTTTCATTCACCTACGCTTAATCGAAAGTCCCAGCGTCGTCCCCGAGTGCTCCTATCGGGGACCTAAATACTCCAATCGTTGAAAAGGTCTCCGATAAAAACCTTCGGAGACGATCGTGTTTTGAGGTTAGTACGATTGATTCATTACTGGTTCTTTTTCATTTATTTGTAGCCCCCAAATCTGATCCGACAGTTACCTGCCTAAAACAACATAGCTGCAGTGAATACCATATATAAATACAAAGAATTAGTTTCTTCGAGTTTGATGCCGTACACTATGACTGATCAATTCTCTGAGTTGTTTCTATCTAGAGCCTAACTTCCGCTGGCTTCTTCCCTTTATTTTTTATATGAATGTGAATCTTCACAGGAGCCTACTAATGCGTAAATTATCGACGAGCTTAATTATTCTCTTTGCTGGTTTAAATACCACAAGTGTGCTCGCAGATACTTCTAGCAGGTCTGAAGACGAGACTAATAATCACTCAGACTCTAATAAGGATATTTACGACAACGAAAATAAGCACGTTGATGACCCAACTCGCGTGGTCACAAAGCTAGGTGTAGCGGGAGACTACAACTTTGAATCTGATAAGTTTGGATACTCGATATCCGGCTCTATCGGTTTAAGTGAAGCACAGAAAATCAACCTCAGATATCACCCTGATAGTGAAGAGTGGACTCTAGGTGGTTCATGGCTGTTCGAGTTCGGTATTGTCAATTTCAACTTCGGTAAGAGTGAGTATGAAGATGGCTCTAACTTCAACAACTACAGTGTCGGAACATTCGTGCCCCTGTCAGTCTTTGATATAGAGCCAGCAGGCTGGCAAATTTTCCCGATGGCAGGCTTTAACTACACTGACGGCGAAAGACCACTTAATGAGGGAGAGCCTGACTTTGATCCATCGAACCCTTACGTGCTGCATCCAAGCGACAGTACCGGTGGATACCTTGGTTATTTCTCTTTAAAGCCCGTTACAGAAGAATTCACAGTTATTACATTTGCGGGCGCATCAGTAGGTTCAGATGATTATTTCGGCTATTGGCTTGGAGCTGGCGTCGGATATAAATTTACCAAGAAAGACTCGATTAATTTACTCGGCATCGCCACGGACAATGATTACGGCGCTGAACAGAAGGTCATTCTTGCATACAGCCATACTTTCTCTGACTAGTGTTAAAGCTCTATATGCCCTAGTCTGTTCTTAAAATGGACTTGGGCTATGACCATGAAAAGACTCACCTGTAGTGGGGTGGGTAAAGTAAATGTCGCTGGCATGCAGCATTAATCGTTGTGAAAAGTCTTGTGTTTCAAGACTGGTATCTCGCTCATCGTTATTGCTTAGGTCTGCGCAGTTATAAAGATCACAACCTAAAATAGGGTGACCGAACTCAAGGCTATGGATTCGGAGTTGATGAGTGCGGCCAGTAATAGGGGTGTATTGCACTAAAGTTCTAAAAGGATGAGCTAAGCGGCTAATGACTTGATAGTCACTAATGGCGCTTTTACCTGTAGCGTGGCAAATCTTTACGCGAGGAAACAATGCTTTGTCTTTAGCAATGGGGGCTGATATTTGGCCGCTATCAGCTTCAACCCAGCCAGCTAACATAGCCAGATATCGCTTCTGTACCGTCCGTGCTTGAAATTGCTGATTAAGATGCTTCGATGCTGCACTATTAAGTCCCACCACCATAACTCCAGACGTTCCTAAATCTAACCTGTGTGGCAGCTTTGCATCTACAAATGCAGGTGTTGCTTTGTCTATGTTGCTAGCGTCTTGACCGTGTACTAAGCGGTGATGCACTGAATCCCAATTGAGCGGGTTTTTACCTGATAAGCTCAATAAACCACTCGGTTTATTAATCAATAAAATATCATCATCTTGATACAGTATCTCTAGCCGAGCGAGGCACTTTGGTGCCACAAAGTGATCAATTATTTCAGTTGTAGTTGAAGAGTCCGCTTTAGACATTGAAGTGCCCTGATGAGTTAAAAGAAGGATGGTAGTGGCTGATAAGTTAGCCACTACTGTGTTAGTAAACTGACGGCTTTGTAATACATAAGCTACTTCGTCTCATGAATATTACAATCGGATATTCTTTCAAGTTCTGGTGTCTCTCATAAGGTTCGGTTGAATACTATGCGGTCGTTATAAATATTAGCCCAACGATACATCAGAAAAGTCATGTTAAACATGTTCTTATTCTATAATCAGTGACATATTTTCGAGGAATTCTGCGTCTTTTTCTCAATCTAACCGTCTTAGTGGCAGTGTCGTAAATTCCACATAATGTTGAGGCCCTATTTATATGATATCAGAATGGCAAAACCACAAAGCTCAGCTTCGATATTATGTTGAAAAACGTATTGATGATGTAGATGCCGTCGATGACATTTTGCAAGATGTGTACATCAAAGCGAGTGGTAACCTTCACCAACTGAAATCAAAAGGTAGCTTGAAAGGTTGGCTTTATCGTATTGCCTACAACACTATCATGGATTTTTATCGCGCACGGCAGCCCTATGAAGAACTTCCTGAAGACTTAGTTTCTGAAGAGGATGATACGGGCAAACAAGCACGAGATGAGTTGGCCGAATGTTTGCGTCCACTCATAGATGAATTGCCAGAAAAATACGGAACTCCACTACGCTTGGCTGAGTTAGAAGGAGTTTCGCAAAAAGAAATTGCTGAGCAACTTGGCTTATCGCTCTCAGGGGCAAAGAGCCGAGTGCAAAGAAGCCGAATTAAGTTTCGGGAGCAAATGATGGCCTGTTGTGACTTTGAAATTGGTCAAGATGGTATCACTGAGTATTCACCTAAAGATCCTAATCGAAACAAGAAGTGTTGATTTAACCTGACTTTAACTTTGTAAAAAGATGGGCTAAAAGCCACTTGAGATGAACGGATCAATCAAAGCTATTACATGCTTATGTAGAACAACCTTGGAGAAATAATGAAGAGTAATTTGCGTGCCCCGATTGCTTCTCAGATCATTGAAGAAGCAATAGAATGGACAATGATGCATGGCGTTGCTTTTCGTCAGGCCGATATGACAGCAAAACATTGCCCATTCAGTATCGCTCCAATGAACATGGATAGTGATGTGTTTGAACACCTTTTAAAGGTTACCCCTCTCATTACCAAGCTGATCCACAATGTCTCAGAAGATCATGACTTTCTGCAGTCTGCCCTTGCTGATGTTGCCAAAGCAGATCCATTTTTTGAACGAATAGTGTTCTTGCATCAACAAATACATGGTGACTCTGTCGCTCGCTTTAAATCAAAACGAAAACCACTGTTATTGATGCGCACAGACTTTATGGAAGACGGCCAACATGGTGCAAAAGTGATTGAGTTTAATGGAATTGCGGCGGGTATGGCTCCCTTCGGACAAAGAGCGACAGAATTGCATGCATTTTTAAGTCAACAGTGGCCACAAACCTATAGCGATTGGTTGGAAGACAAGCGTTCAACACCAGCAGTAAATCATGGACTGGATCAACTCGCGCTGGGCATTTCTAACGCAGCAAGAGAAGTGAAATCAACATTTGCTCTGGAGGCTATGGGTGCGTTTGATACCGAGGATAAAAGGCCAACTTTTTTAATGGTTGTTCAGTCAAACGAGGATAATGTCTATGATCAGCATTTGTTGGAATTGGCGCTTCAAAAACAAGGAATACGAACAGTAAGACGCACCTTTGAACAACTCAGTACCCAGCTTTCAACGGGTGAGGGACATCGCTTAATTCTAGAGGACGTTGGTGCGATTGACTTAGTGTACCTTCGTGCGGGCTATCAATATTGTGATTACTACTCTCCCGATCGAGAGGAGGCGATATGTTGTCATGCATTGAGCCAAACACGACTATTTATTGAACAGCATCATGTGGCAGTGAATGCGACTTTTAGTCAGCAACTTGCCACCAGTAAAACAATGCAGATGTTGCTCACCACTATGCCTATGGAAGAATATGCTCGATGGGGCTTGAATCTAGCCGAAGCACAGCTGGTTAAAAGTGTGTTAGCCGAGATGAAGCCTATTAATCAAGAAACGATGGATTGGTTTCACACTCAGGCAAATAAACAACAGTGGGTGCTAAAGAATCAAGGTGAAGGGGGAGGCCATTGCGTCTTTGGTGACGATATTAGTGAACGGTTAAAACAACTGAAACCTGAGGAGCTAGACGCATGGGCATTTATGCAGCGTTTGTACCCTCATGTTCGTGAAGTACCAACGATTGCGGTGCGTGATGGTGTGCAAGTTCAGGTTGACGATTTAGTTAGCGAAATTGGCTTGTTCACAGCTTACTTCGATGGCAAACCTGTGACTGAGATGGATGGATATGCGGGCTATCTTATTCGCAGTAAGCCAGCGAGCGAGGATGAGGGAGGCATTCACAGTGGTAAAGGGATTTTAGATTCTTTAGCTTTGAATTAATTATAAATAAATTGCGTCTTTTTGCTTAAAGCTGCGTCTTAATGTTATCTAGCAGAATAAGAGAAAGACGATGTTTCAAACTACCCCTGAACGTAATGACATAGACAATAAATTCATTAAATACGATAGTAAGATGCTTGGCCAAGTTTATGGTACCAGTGACGTGACGCCATATTGGATTGCCGACATGGACTTTCCTATTGCCTCTCCTATCACTCACGCGATGCAACAATTAGTGAGTCGGGAATCTTACTCCTATGAGTTCGATTCAGAAACCGTATTCCAGGCCATTTCAAAATGGAATCTAGATCGTCATAACTTAGATTTGAATCCGAATCACTTTGTTCAAGTACCTGGCGTATTAACCGCGATAGCCTTATTGATTCGTGAGTTTAGCCATGAGGGCGATGGTATTTTGATTCAAACCCCTGTTTATCATCAATTTCGCCGCCTAATTGAGTCTGCAGGGCGTAAAGCTGTGGCAAATACGTTGAAGATTGAAGAAGGCCACTATGTGATGGACTTTAAAGATTTTGAGCGTCAGTTAAAAGACGGAGATGTAAAAGTCGTGCTGCTTTGTAATCCTCACAACCCTGTTGGTCGAGTATGGACAAAATCCGAATTACAAAGCATGGTCGAAATAGCCAAAAAATATAATGTGTTGATCGTGAGTGATGAAGTGCATGCCGATATCGTATTTGAAGGCTCAACCTTTACGTCGATGGCATCATTGAACTACGACAATAGCCTAACTATTATTGGTTCCCCAGCCAAAAACTTTGGGTTAAACAGCATCTCTAATGGCTATATCTACAGTGATAACACAGAGTTACGAGAGAAAGTAAAGGCGACTACGGTTGCTATGTCATTGGATCATGGCAACGCTTTTACCACCCATGCCACTATTGCTGCATATCAACAAGGTAAAGAATGGTTTGATGCATTCTTGGCCTACACGCAAAATACACGAGACTGGATCGTGCAGTTTATGGCAAATGAACTGCCTCAAATCAATACTTTTGTCCCTGAGGGTACGAATCAAATTTGGTTTGATTTCTCCGGGCTAGGTTTAGAGCCTGAACAACTAAAAGTTTTACTCACTCAACAGGCTAAATTGGCATTAACACCAGGTACTTGGTTTAGCGAACCTAATGAGAATTTTTATCGAATGAATTTTGCTTCGCCTTTAGATCAAATTCAGGCATCGTTTGAACGATTAAAGATATCAATTGAGACGTTATAGGGTAATGGTGTTTCAGCGCACGTAGTTGATTTAGATTGAGCTTTATCGTAATTCAGAGCTCAGTTATTATCTGAAATCGGGTGTTTGTTCTTTGTTTTAGCATACAAGAATAGGCTTAGATAAATGATTACATTTATACAGGCTTCTGTGCTTTAATGGCGCCCTTCCAATAGATGGTATTATCTATGGATGTCATCTATAGTTTTCAACCAAGCTAGCTTGTGTTGGCAATGCGCTCGGGTGAGTATTTTTAACCCGAGCAATGCACAGATTTTTAGAGAATTACATATGTCTGATAGTAAAAAATTTACGGTTCGCACTATTGAAAAGCGTAATGGCTGGTGTGCCGAGATTGTTCGCCAAGTAACATCTCGTAGAACAACCGTGTCTAAGCGAGAAATGGGCTTCGAAACTGAAGAACAAGCGCAAGCATGGGGCGAGAAAGAGCTAGAAGGTTTCATTGAAAACCAAGTAGAGCGTAACAAACGTAAAGCCGCTGACCGTCGTTCAGAAGATTAAGCTTCGTTTTAAAGCGCGCCCACTATCGAGTCAGCGAAACTTTCGCTGACTTTTCTTTTGTTCAAACATTTAACCACTCCTAGTATCTGCTAATTTTTTCTAATCTGCGTACCCATAAGCCGTACCGTTTATTACATAACTGCTTCTTTGCCCTAAATGCTCGGAACTCTGCACAAAATAGAGCATACTGCGCATCATCCCCAGATTATCTAATTGTTTAAGTAAGCATGAATTCAATCGATCTCAGCAAACCTTTCACCCTTTCCAATGGCCAAGTCATTAAGAATCGCTTGTTTAAATCAGCGATGAGTGAGCAGCTTGGAGATAAGCAACATAACCCTACTTCTAGAATAGCAACGCTATATCAACGTTGGGCTAAAGGGGGGATAGGCTTATGTGTTACGGGCAATGTCATGGTGGATCGAAGTGCCCTTGGTGAACCAAAGAATGTTGTTCTCGATGAGCAAAGTGACTTGTCGCAATTTATTGAGTGGGCAAATGCTGGAAGGCAAAATGGCTCGCAGATATGGATGCAGCTTAACCACCCGGGTAAACAGATTCCCAAGTTTCTTTGTGATAAACCTGTTGCGCCTTCAGCGATTTCATTGGGCCGTGGCTTGGAGAAGGGCTTTAATACACCTCGTGCATTAACTGAAGCGGAAATTCACGAGATTGTTGAGAAGTTTGCTTCCAGTGCCAAACTTGCAAAATCTGCAGGCTTCACTGGCGTTCAGATTCATGGTGCTCACGGATATCTTGTTAGTCAGTTTCTATCCTCACGTCACAATCAACGAGATGACAAATGGGGCGGTTCATTGGAAAATCGACTTCGATTTGTGTTGGAAGTGTATCGTGCGATTCGTAATGAGGTTGGCGATGATTTTCCTGTCGGGATCAAGCTAAACAGTGCTGACTTTATGAAAGGAGGCTTTACGGAGGAAGAGTCGATGCAGGTTGTGCAGTCTTTAAGTGCAAACGGCGTCGACCTCATCGAGATCTCCGGTGGTACTTATGAAAGCCCATCAATGATGGGGTCTAAGAGTAAAAGCGAGCCAGTAAAAGCCAGCACAATAAAACGTGAAGCCTACTTCATGGACTACATGGTTAAGGTTAGAAAGTTGGTAAGCACTCCGCTGGTGGTTACGGGGGGCTTTAGAACTGCGCCAGCGATGAATGAAGCATTAAACACTTCGGCGACTGACTTTATTGGTATTGCACGAACCATGGCCGTGGATCCTGACTTCCCAAACAAGTTAATTGAAAATTCTAACTATGGGATGCCTTTGACTGTCCCTACTACGGGTAAACCTGCGCTTGATAAAGTGGCGATGGTTGGATTGGTATGGTACGAGCACCAAATGTGGCGTATTGCCGATGGTAAGCATACTGATCCTAAATTAAGCGCACTCGGTGTTGTAATAAAAACCATCCTAAGTGCAGGGTGGCATACCTTCAAAAAGCGCAGAGCATAACCGATAGATCACTTTAAATGCACAGAGCCTAGGTTAAGCTAGGCTCTTTAAATCCAAGAATTAAGATCAGTCACTGTCAGACGGCGCCGCTTAGACATTGTGCTTACTTCCTTTTTAAATCAAACCAATCCGTAGCATTCCAAATACTCTACTCTTTTTCAGTTGGGCTAGCTGTGATATGCGCAAATCGACTCATCGATATTGTATGATATACGCCTGGGTTATTATTGATATCATGAATAGGAATTTGTGATTACCCGCAGTTCGCCATAAACTCATTCGTACTGGCTGAGACAATGATTGCAATTCATTGATAAGCATTACATTTGAATCAACTGCTAATATTGAAAATATCTACAGTGGTTGCATTTTACTTAGAAAGAATTGAGGTATTGAATAGATGAAAAAGTTTCTACTAGCACCAATTGCGGTAAGTATCTTAGGTATGTCGAATATTGCATCTGCGGAAGTAAATATTAGCCGAGACAATTATATTCAAGCTGAAACCTCTAAGTATTTTGCAGTAACTGAAGCAAAAGCGACAGATGGCGTAAATAGCTGGAGACACTTCCGTACTCCGCCATTGACTGAAGACCAGCCAATCGTGCGTATGAACCGCGACACTATTTATTCTACAGCGGTAATCGATACGGAAAAAGGCGCGACACTGACACTACCTGACTTTGGTGATCGCTTCGTAATGGTGCAGTTTACGGATGAAAATCACCAAACCTTTGACATGGTTTATACCAAGGGCGATGAAACACTAGAAGTGCCAGACTCGACAAAATTCATGTTCGTGGTTGTGCGAGCTTATCTTCCAAATATTCATGATAAGCAAGAAATCGCAGAGCTTAATAAACTACAAGACAAGCTAGTCATCAAAGCAGGTTCAAAAGATGATTACCCGATTTTTGGTGGCTACGACTTGCCAACTCTTGCAGCCAAACTTGAGCCAGTGAAGAAAGATATTTTGACAGAGATCGCTGTTGAGGGTGTTGCTGACTCAGAGAAGATGTTTGGTACGGGTGAATACACTACCGCCGAAAAACGCATCCAAGGTGCAGCTTACGGATGGGGCGGGGCAACGTTCAAAGATAATATCTATCAATACTCGCCTAACTTTGAATCTACGCAGTGTCACTCGGTGACATTTGAAGACCCTAAAAACAGAGGCTTCTGGTCATTTACTGTATATAACGAAGATGGCTTTATGTTCAATGATGATGCAAGTGCTAACAGCGGTATAGCGAAACCAAATGCAGATGGTACTTACACTGTGTATTTTGGGTGTGATGAAGAAAAATACGGTGCGAACAATATTCCTTTAGACGGTTTGAAGGACGGTCAAAAGTGGAACGTGTTAGTGCGTCACTATGCACCAACTACTGAGTTCCTGTACAAGGGCATTGATCCGAGTAAAGATATTGCTCCAGTAAAATAGCAACGACTCTCTAAATTTGCTGATGAGAAGGCCTGATTATTCAGGCCTTTTTTTGATCCTAGCATTGCTGTCCTCGCTCTACTGTCTACCGATATGATATAGAACCTGACTAAGCGGTTCGTCATACTAGCCTATCGATTAAGTTATCAACTAAAAGAAATAAAATATTACAATTAACCTGGGTCTTAGAGGTGTTAATCTTATTTGAACTGTGTATTGTTTTAGTGGTTGTTTATTGTTTTTAAAGTAAACCAGGCTTTTATATTAACGATGAATATTTAGTAACTTTAATTAAAACAATGGTTTGAGTGGTTTTTTTGTTTTATCTACGGTGAGCAAAAAAGGCAATTAACGTGATGTTCTGTCTTTTTCAAGCATATTTCGATTTGTGTTCAATTGTATTATTAAATTATTTGAAGGTGTCCACAAATTGGTAAACAAAGTTGGTTTGAGTAGACATTACTGGGTCAAAGAGACTTTCTAGATATGATGCAAGTTGCTAGTCTTTCGCTCAACCGAAACACCCTTTAAAGAGATACTAATGAAAAAGTCACCAATTCTATTAATCGCAGGTTCACTACTATTGACAGGATGTACTTCAAATTTTGCAAGTACAGAGCAAGTTACTCAACCAACATTCATCATGGTTGACCAAGGCGTAGCTTTAGCTTCAATGCAAGAGGTTTTAGAGCTACGAGAAAGCATTCTAAATGCTAAAGATGGCGATATCATCAGCATTAAAGAAGGTCGCTATAAAGACTTAGGTAGTGTTACTTTAAATGCAAATAACGTAACCATTAAAGCTGAAAAGTCAGGTACTGTTATTTTTAATGGTTCGACTCAGTTCATCATCAAGGGCAATGATAACTTAATTGAAAGCTTGGTATTCACTGATGGTGGCGCGACATTAAGTACAGAAAGTCATGATGCAAATATCATGGGTGTTTTTGGAATCTTCGGCAAAAACAATACGTTAAATAATTCAGTAATTTACAAGTTCAATGACTACGAATACGTTGCAGATGAAAAAGGTAAATACCCTAACATCAGATGGGTAACGGTTGGTGGAGAGAACAACAAAATAACCAACAACACTTTTGAAGGTAAGTACAAGCGTGGCGCTATGCTTGTGGTTGCGACTTCAGACAAGCTAGAAAAGACATTAATTGAAGGTAACATCTTCAAAGACCTAACGGCATTGGATATCGAGTTGATCGAGAACTCGGATCCTAAGATGGTTAGAACAAACCGTAACGACAGACAAGCAATCCGCGTTGGCGATAGCCACAACTCACTATTTGACTCTCAAAGTGTTGTAAGAAATAACTACTTTGACAACATTAGTGGTTACGTAGGTAAAAATGGCTCTGGCGAAATTGAATTGATTTCAGTTAAGGCAAGCGGCATCACATTTGATGGAAATACGATCAAAAATAGTACTTCCATGATCTCTCTAAGACACGGTCACAATAATGTAGTAACAAACAATGTTATTTTGCCTGGCAATACGGCTAACTCGGGTGGCATCAGAATATATGATGAAAATCATTTAATCGAAAATAACTACATTGAAGGGACTTTAGGTAAAGGCACTTACCGAGGTGCTCTTGTTCTAAATACCGGTATTATTGATGTTACTAAAGGCGAAGTGCTTAGCAAGGATTCGACTGATGGCAAGACGCTACAAAAGCAGTGGACGCCTAAAGACGTGATTGTTAAGAACAATACTTTAGTCAACAACACTCAAGGTATTTTTGCGAGCAACGCTATTCACCGAGTGAGCTTAACTGATGATGCTCGCGTCGAGACTATCTTCCCAGCGGTTGACACTGTGTTTGAAAATAACTTATCGATTGCCGCAAATGAAGGTACAAACGCATTCAGACAGTTTGAAGGCGAGAAATTCCAAATGGTTGGCTCTGAATATGTTAACAACATCTTCTACGGTCAAATCCAAGGGCTTGAGCCACTTCCACAAGGAATCTCAACTGAAAAGCCAGCAATGGAAAGAGATGAGCAAGGTCTAATTAAAGCGGTAGGTTCTGTTGGTGCATCTAACCTAACAGTCTTAACAGAAGACATGGTTGGCTCTACTATCGTATTTAAATAGTAGCTTTATAGAGCTATTCCTTTTTAAAATGGGTTATTCACTTTAAAGTGAATAACCCATTTTTTTCTTCGATTAAATGGTTTTTAAACAAGTCTTACATTATGCAAGACCGATAAAAATACCAGCAATGGTTGCACCCATTAAGTTTGACATAATACCTGCTAGCAGAGCTTTCGCGCCGAGAGAAGCAATTTGCTCGCGACGTTCTGGGATCATGCCTCCAATGCCGCCGATTGCGATCGCTACAGTACCAATATTAGCAAAGCCACACAGTGCGAACGATATGATTACTTGAGTCTTCTCGGTCATTGGTAGTCCAGTGGCTTCAACAATGGCATCGCCCGATAGGTATGGGGCTAGATTGATGTATGCAAAGAACTCGTTTACGACAATCTTCTGTCCAATGAATGAGCCAGCAAGCATAGCTTCATCCCATGAAACTCCCATAAGCCATGCGATAGGCGCAAAGAGATAACCAAGGATAAGTTCAAGACTTAGGTTTTCAAAACCAAACCAACCGCCAACACCACCTAGCATGCCATTAAACATAGCTACCAAGCTGACAAAGGTCAGTAGCATCGCGCCAACAGCGAAAGCAAGATAAAGGCCACTTAGTGTGCCTTGGGTTGCAGCATCAATGATATTTGAGGCTTTGGTCTCTTCACTCTCTTTAAGATCTTCATCGCTAAATGTTTCGGTCTCTGGGATAAGAAGCTTGGCGAATAGCAATCCACCTGGTGCTGCCATAAATGAAGCGGCTAGAAGGTACTCCATCTTAACCCCTAGCTGTGCATAGCTCACCAACATGGTGCCTGCTATCGAAGCTAAGCCGCCACACATAACTGCGAATAGCTCAGAGCGGGTCATTTTTGGCATATACGGCTTGATAAGAAGAGGTGCTTCAGTCACGCCTAAGAAGATGTTGGCACTTGCCGACATTGATTCAGCTTTACTTGTTTTGAGCAGTTTCTGTAAGAAACCACCCACCCACTTGACCACGAACTGCATAATGCCCAGGTGGTAAAGAATGGATGAAAGAGCCGCGAAGAAAACGATGACAGGTAGAATTTTGAATGCGACGACAAAGCCACCCCCACCAAATAGCTCATACATCTTGTCACTAACAAGGCCGCCAAACAGGAAGCTTATCCCCTCGTTGCTATAACCAATAACGGCTGAAAAACCATTAGCTAAAGAGAGAATGATCGCCTGACCAAACGATGAATAGAGGACAATGCCACCAAGAATAAACTGGATTAGAAAAGCATAACCAACAGTACGGAAATTAATGGCTTTGCGATTTTCTGATACTAAATAAGCAACAAATAGCAGCGAAAAAATACCGATAAAACTAATAAAAATGTGCATCGTGTGTTCCGAAAGAATCTTTAAAGGAAAATGTATGTTCGATTAAGAAAGCACGTTTTTGATAAGTGCTTTAATGACGTCAAGCGTGAAGTTCTGGCAATCAATAGCGGTACGAGGCTCAAAATCTTGCTCGTGTTGGTCGGTATTTGATAGAACTCGAACGCCCACGAAAGGAACTTGATAGGCATGCGCAACTAAGGCAGCAGCGGATGTTTCCATCTCTTCTACTGATGTGCCAAATGTCTCGTGGTACCAGTTGATTCTGTCCAATTCTCGGTTCCATTCATCAGCGGTACCGATAATGCCTTTAACAACCTTGCCGTGTGAGTAATGCTCAGATTGCTGTAATGCTAACTTTACAAGTTCAGCGTTGGCAAAAAACTGTTCGTGTTCGATGACTTTGTCATCCTCTCTAAGGTGCATTGGATAACCAAGGCGTTCCCAAGTTTGAGGATGCATTCCCTTTCCTTTTTCAGTGAACTTTGACTTTAGCGCCGCCATATTGAAGCTACTTTCACCAATAACAATATCGCCACGATAAAGTTCTGGGTCATGTCCACCGGCTGTACCTTGGTTAATAATACAAACTGGTTTGAAGCGCTCGATTGCTAGTGTTGTTGAGGCGGCAGCATTCGCAAGCCCAATCTCAGTGCGAGAAACAACAACAGGGTAGTTAAAGTATTCACCTTGCCAAAACGTCCATGAAGCGATAGTGGTTTTAATCGGGTTATCTAACGAGGCAATGAGAATCTCCGTCTCAACATCCATGGCTCCTTGCACAAGAATAGGTTGGCCCTTTAAATGTGTTAACACTTGATTATTTTGCATAGGTAAACTGTTCAATGAAAAAGAGCGCGGAGTCTACCAGTTGCAATCGTTTGCTTCAATGTGCATATATTGAGGCATCAGAGCTTCAATATACTTCTAACAAATTGAAGCAGGTGGACATCTTCTTTCATCATTGAAAACATACTGAGTATTCATAGACATAGATGCCAAGAATATTTAGGACACACTGAAAATAATGGGAATCATACACAGGAAACAAATTACCTATGACCCCAAGGAAAGGTAACTAGATGTAACGCACCTAAAATAGTATTTTTGCACATCTTCAACGTCATTACTCGATGAGTTTCGTCTACTGCTACGACAAGGTGAAGAGCAGCCTTATGTGTTTTTTGTTCTCTGATATTCTGAAGGTTTGCATGCAGATTCGTGAATGGAGTCCAGGATTAGATATAAAATGGGTGTCTGACCGCGATCAAGTAACAATCAGACTCTTTTTTCCAAAAGAAATTGCCATCACCACAACAGAGGTTGTAATAGCTCATAATAATAAGGAATGACTACTTTCTCTTGGTTCGATAGGACAGATAATTCAATATTCACTGCTTGATGGAATACCCAGAATACAATGAGCAAAAGTACTACATAGCCCAGTGACAACCCAAGATTACCCATTCGGCTAAAGGGTGAGCGTTTGAGAGTGACTATTGGACCAATATAGAACGTAGCGAACCAGATGATCGAACCAAATACAGTAATTATGGAACCTAGCATGGCTAAGTTTAGATCTTGTACGGAAGCCGATTGTAAAGCCATTTGAAATGTTTGGTGTAACGGAGAAATAAAGCCCGTTATAGCGTTTGCGAGCCCCAGATACATCAATAGATCCCCAGCAATAAATGACCAGTGATCGCAATAACCTACTTCGTCTAGTGAAGTTGATGCAATAAACGCGACGAGTGCGAGCAAAGAAAATACCAAAGCCATCAGAAGAGCAATATCCGCTCTAAAGTGGATAGAATGGTCTATGCCAGGAATGACTACGCCACCTTTTAGTTTGAATAGTTGAGGTACTTGAAACGAGACTACCGCAACATTTACTCCTACTACGGTAAGTCTTGAGCGCATGACGTTGATTGCAATGCGTGGAGAGGCACTGTTATTCATAATTTACTCTTATCTTGGTACACCACAAAAAATACCAATCACGATAAGTAAATGGCTTACTTACTATGATTGGTAGAAAAAGCCCTAGTGATTAACTTTTAAAGTTTACTAGGGCTTTATTTACTCGCTACTGTCGCTACTATGAGAAGACCATTGCGATGTATCCTAAGATAAGGACTATTGCGGAGGTGAGTGCGTACGGTACTGGGTAGGCAACTGCCGCGATTCCACTTTGTGAAAGCTCCTGTATACCGTTTAGGGCTGGGGTACTATTTCGGCCACCAGCACAAGCACCAGCCAAGATGATAGGGTTCATTTTTCTAAAGTAATACCCGTATATCCAAGCAAGGAAAGGTGGCACTAATGCGCCTAGCAAACCAAGCACTGTAATCCAAAGCACGGTTGTACCCTGAAACGATGACATGATTTTAGGACCTACGCCAGCAGCTAAAACAGCAACAAAGAGACTTAGGCCAATGTCGTTAAGGAATGCACGAGCGCCTTCACTCGTCGGTCCACCAAAGTTTGGATTTCTAGTGCGAATCCACGAAATTAAGATCCCCATTAGCATACATCCAGCCGAGGTTCCTAGCGCAAATGGAATTCCAGCAATTTCAACGCTGGCATGGCCAATCACAAAGCCAATGAACAGAGCAAAAGACATGAATGATACTTCGGTATACGCACTTTCTACGACGGGTACTGACTTTAAAGCCTCTGCAGCATGATCAACGCACCATGCCGGGCCTGCCAATCGAAGAACGTCCCCTTTCTCAATGACCGTTTTAGGCAGATGAGGAATTGCTATGCCAGCTCTGAACAGGGATTTTAAGTAAACCCCAAAGCCAATTTCTATACCAAGTTCATCAATGGTTTTTCCAGCATATTCGCTTTTACCCACATGAATATCGGCAACCTCGAGGTCTATCATGCGAGCGCGAGGTTCATCGACTTCATTGCCAACTTGGCTGCTTTCCTTGAGCAGCAAATTGTAGTCGCCTGCGACACCTACGATATCACCCAGTTTAATGGTAGGGTTTTCTTTCGAATCAATGACCGTTTCGCCTCGAACCACTTTTAATATTGCAGCGTGAGGGTTCATTTTATACAACTGACTGACTGATTTTCCAACCAACTCTTTGTGCTCAACGCGGTAAGAGCGAACTTGCTTGTCAGTAAATCCAAGGGTTGATGCGCCGGCCGTTCCTGGTAATGCACCACCATCTTCACCCGCAGTGAATGTACTTTCAGCTATCTTTGCTTCAGCTATCGCATCTCTGCCAAACATCTTAGGTAGATATTTGATTAAAAGGATAATGAAGATTGACGACAGCACATAACTAATGGCATAGCCAGCTGCCATATTTGCACCGACCATGTCAGCTGTAACGCCGTCAGGCAGTTTGAATGCGCCACTAGTTACTGCTGATTGTGCAACACCCATTACGGCTGTAACTGTATAGCTGCCAGAGATAATACCCGCAGCGTAACCCGGACCTAGATCCAGAAGTTTGACACCCAAAAATACAATCAAGAAGTTAGAGAATACGACAATAAGACCAATAACGAGGAAATCAATACCACCACGAGCTAGACCTGAGAAGAATTGAGGGCCTACTCGCATGCCAAGAGCGTACATAAACAACATCAAGAATATGTCTTCAACTAGACCAGGAATATTGTATGTAATTCCATAAAGAGCGCTAGAGGCTAGTGCGATTAAGATCCCTGTAACAAGTGTACCCGCTGTCGCACCCAAGCAGATGCCTCCAACAGTGATACGACCTAAAGGGTATCCAATTGATAGTGTCAAAAATAAGTAGGCAAAAGGGTTTTGCGCCAAATAATTCATTGCCCATGCAATGCCGCTATATGACTCTGGCTGGACAGATGCAGCATAGGCATTGCCAAAGAACAGAGATACAAGAAAGAATAGACCTAATATAAGGCTAATTATGTGTTTGGGAGGGTGGGATATATATCCCACTAATTTATTTGAGTTCATTGTGTAACAACACCTAGATGAGTTAACAAGAAGAAGCAGACCTTAGTTTGCTTCTTCTCCATTATTTACTATTAATATTTAGTGATTAACATTTTCCTGATGAGACTTTATGAAGGTCATGCAATTTTGGTGGTGTTGCATTACCGCCATGCTCTTCTAAAAAGTCACATGCCATTTCAATGTCGCGCACTAATATTTCAGCAGCGTCTCTATTTAAATGAGGTCTCACTACAATGCGAAGGCTATTTACTTCTTGTGCATTGGCAGGCATCGAATAAGCAGAAAGGATCCAGCCGCGCTCACGTACTTTATTTGAAATATCAAATTCATTATATTTAGTTACCGACTCATCAAGAGTTAACGCAACTACTGGAATACGTTGGGTCTCATTCATGATTTTAAATTTTCCGGTGGAAAGTAAGCGATCACGAATGTATTCAGCATTTTCGACAGTCTGTTTCATGATACGAGTGTAACCTTCACGACCTAAACGGATGAAGTTATAGTACTGCGCAAGGACAGTAGCTGAACTTTTACTGAAGTTTAATGTTGCAGTAGCTGCCTCTCCACCTAAGTAGTTCACGTAAAATACTAGGTCTTCATTAAATACAGCGCGCTCGCGGAAAATGATCCAACCTAGGCCTGGAGGTACTAAACCAAATTTGTGACCAGATGCATTGATAGATTGTACGCGAGGAAGACGGAAGTCCCACTCATAGTCAGGGTAAAGAAACGGGTTTACAAATCCACCTGATGCAGCATCAATGTGCATTGGAATTGAGATCCCAGTTTTTTCTTCGTAGGCGTCTAACCAGTCGTGAATAGCTTGGAAATCATCATCTTCACCTGTAAAGGTTTGGCCTGCGATGCCTACAACACAGATTGTGTTTTCATCAACATACTCGTCCAATTGATCCGCGGTTAGACGATATTGACCTGGCTTCAAAGGTACGATGCGTGGCTCAACGTCAAAATACTTTAAGAATTTCTTCCATACAATTTGAACATTACCACCAGTTACCATATTTGGCTTAGAGGCATCTTTACCCGCTTTTTCACGAGCTTGACGCCAGTTCCACTTATGAGCTAATCCCGCTAGCATACAAGCTTCTGAAGAACCAATAGTTGCTGCGCCGTATGCTTCAACATTTGCTGGTCCGTTCCACAGTTCGTGCAACCATTTTACGCATTTCTCTTCGGTCGCTTTAGTGTGAGGGTACATATCTGGATCCGCAAAGTTGCGGAAAGAGCCGTCTTTAAAGATTTCAGCAGCTTCTGGTTCCATGAACGTAGTAACAAATGAAGAAAGGTTTAAATTTGGGTTTGCATCAGTCCAACATTCACTTCTTACCAAGGCCTCTGCAGCTCGAGCTGACATACCTTCTTCTGGAAAGTTTTCTGAAAGCTCGATATTAAATTGCTCGTATGGAGTTAACTCTGAGTGTTTTTCATGTGACATTTTCTTTTCCCTTATAGTTATTGCTCAACGACAACGTTAGGAATTTACAAGTGAATGCAACTGCCTAATCTGACGCTATATGTAATGTTTGCTTCAACGAGAGAAACATTAAGCGAAGTTTTAGCATCACAACAATCTTGTTTGATTGACACGATCCATCAACGATGAATAATCATGTGAGAATAAGAATTGATTTTTGTTTTTATTTACCCTGAGAGAAGCCAGTAACCCCAATGGATTCAACATGTTCTCGATGAGGAACCTTTTCTCTAACCCAAACCTGAAAGGCATGCTTCCGCTACATTTTCCTTTTTGGAGTGACGTTAGATTATTTTTATCTCTAGGTACTTTCATAACTAATGATGCTAAGTAAACAGGTAGAATTTAAACGAAATAATAATCCACTTAGCGCACATAAAAGTTGCCTAATTTTCGTGCGCTAGTTCATCTTTTATCTTTTTGAATATCACTCATTCACTACGCGAGTAACTTATGCTTTTTATGCTGTTATTTTTCGCGGGAGAGGGGATGACCAGTATATTATTTGAAGAGCTGCGTGTGATGATTGGTTTAGCTGTTTAAGAATTAGATTTAGCTCTAATCTTAGTAATACTAACTTAGAGTTGGCACTCCGGTTATAAATAGAAAAGGCATAAACTTAGTGTTCATGCCTTATGCTGTGTATCTTGATGATAGAGTGGTTTTTAGTCCATTTTCTACACATTTCACGGTAAAATAGTGACTATTGAGCAACCCTAACTTTTGACAGGAATAGAAGTCTTATGGATTCTGCTCTGCATTAATGCTCGCGTAGGTGTGTAACAATTCAGTGAGTATTTTTACCCAACCAAAGGCATCTTGAGGCGGATTAATCAGTATTTTCTCAACCTGCTCACAGTGCGTTTCTAGAGTGATGGCTTCTTCAAGATTGAATGAAATCGCGTAGAAATGCCAAAGCACTAAGCGTGTCATTCTTTCGCTGTTTTGCTTGGCATTCTCAGAGTCATCAAAGGCTTGCTGAACTTCACTAAGCGCAATAGCCGTCATGCGCAGTGTTGCATCAAGACGTGCTGACATCATGCGCTCTTCGCTGTCCACTTCTTCATGATCGAAAGTAAAAAGCTCACTCATTACGTCTTCTGGCACCATCTTACTGATCATTCGTGCGCCAAACTCTTCTAGTTCATGGCGGGGCATAGTGACAAGGCAATCAAAGGTGTAATCACGAAGCATATAAATCGCTCTAGTTGTCTGTTAATTAGACCCCGCATTCTAAGCGTTATGTATGATTTTACCAGTGTTAGATGCTATTGCTCAGCCATGAGTCTTAAGCTTTCAGGGCTGACGCCTAAGACCTTTTTACACATTTTAGATAAACCAAAGCCATCTTTATAACCGACTTGCTCAGCAATAACTGCAAGGGGCCAGTGTGTATTCAGTAGCAAGAACTGCGCGCGTTTAATTCTGAGTTCGATCACCTTTTGTTTAGGGCTTTGTTGATAGATATTTTTGCAAAGGCGGTGCAAGGTGGGCTCGGAAATATGCAGTTTTTTTGCCATGACTTGGGTCGTCCATGGAAAATGCAGTTGCTGATCAACCTCCAGAAAAAGGCGCTCTAGTTGCCCTTCGATATCTGGGGCATCAAATTGAACGATAGATTTTTGAATATAACGGTGGATGTCTTGGTTGAGGATCTTTCGAGTTTCAAATGGCACATCCAATGTTAGCAAGTGCAACATGTACTTTAAGTTATCGTTATAGTGGCCCTTCCCCAAAGAGAGGGGGAGTGAGTTCATTCCTGCCCAGTTAGAGGTTGGCTCAAGAATAAACCATACAAAGTCCCAGTGACTGTCTGTTTTGTAGTAAACAAAGTCAACATCGTGTTTCAAAAGCACCATGCTTGATGCGGTTAGGCTTATGATTTGCCCTTCACTTTCCACCGTAGCATTGCCCGATAAGGTAAACAGCAGTGTGTGATGATCTGGGCTTTTCCTTGAACAAAGGTATTCATCACATACATGGGTTACCCCCGCCATTCGTATTTTCTGACTGGCGAAAAGTGGCGCGTTGTCTTGCGAAATAAATAACTCTTTCGAGTTTTTACCTAATTTGAATTTATTTGACACCATCGACGTTATTGCTCGCTTGATAGTTTATGACATGCTCAAGAGAGATTGTGCCATAGAATGGAGCACTGGATACATTAAAGTGTCAAACAAGCCGTGTATATGAATATGACGGAATATAATAACAAATAGGGCACAATTAATGTCGAACTCTTTAGATAGAACTGCAAAGCTTAGCCTACGTGAAAAATTAGGTTATGCCATAGGGGACTCAGGCTTCAATTTCTACTGGATCATTATCGGATCTTACCTATCTTACTTCTACACCGATATCTTTGGTCTATCTGCCGCAGCTGCAGGTACTATGTTTTTGGTTACACGAATCGTCGATTCAATCTCCGACCCATTGATGGGGGCTATTGCTGATCGCACGAACTCTCGCTGGGGTAAATTTAGACCTTACTTAATGCTTGGTGCACTGCCGATGGCAGGCGCAGCAGTGCTGACCATGAGCACTCCTGATTTGGGAGAGGGCGGAAAGCTTCTCTGGGCATATGGTACTTACTCGTTGATGATGCTGTGTTACACCATCTTAAGCACCCCTTATTCCTCGTTAGCGGGTGTAATAACAGCAGATACAGAAGAGAGAAACTCGCTGTTCGGCCTTCGCTTTTTCTTTGCGTACGCAACTGGCATTTTAGTGGGCGCATTTACACCAGAATTAGCCGACTATTTCGGTAATGGCGATGATGCTCGAGGCTGGCAATTAACAATGGCTCTGTATGCGAGTGTTGCGACAGTGTGCTTCTTTATCACTTTCTATACCACTAAAGAACGTGTAGTACCGCCAGTTGGACAGAAAACTAATCCACTCTCAGATATTAAAGACCTGATGAACAACAAGCCTTGGCTGATATTGTTTGCCCTTGCGATGATCATCATGATGACGATTGTATTTCGTGGTAGTAGCGCGACTTATTACTTCAAATATTTTGTTGAGCGTCCTGACTTAATGGGTTCGTACATTGGATTGCAAATGGCGGCTTATGCGGTGGGCTGTTTAGCGACACCATATTTAACGCGCAAGATAACAGACAAAGCTAAGCTGTTGATGATTCTGATGGGTATCGTAGGCTCGTTAAGTGTGGTGTTTGCATTGGTACCAAAGCCAGCTGCGATGGGGGTGGTGACTGTACCTTCAAGTGAAGCTATCACCTTAACGGCTACTGAAGTATTGGGTGAGCCAACAGGTGAGGGTGAGCACATTGAGTGGATTGAACACCAAAAATCGTTCTGGATATTTAGCGACAAAGTTGTGGTTGCTCAGGGCAGTGAAGAGCTTAACCTTGACGATGCGCGCGGTACGGTAATCAGCATTCAGAAAACCTTAGCGAACGGTGAGGTGATGAACAGCTCAGACTTGCCGATTGAGATTATCACCATGTTTGTTCTAAACATCTTGATCAGCTTGGCGCTAGGACCTAAGTCTCCAATCACATGGTCAATGTACGCCGATGCAGCCGACTTTAATGAATGGAAAACAGGTCGACGTGCAACAGCAATGACCTTTTCTGCTGCGACTTTCTCTCAAAAACTAGGTGGTGCTATTGGCTCAGCAACTGTGCTGTGGGTACTTGCGATCGTTGGCTACTCTGCCAATGAAATTCAAGATGGCGCGTCGTTATCCAGCATTGTCTATCTACAAACTATCGTACCAGCGTTCTTTGCCTTTATTGCTATTTGGGCATTGCGTTATTACGACTTAACAGCAAACAAGATCGAAACCATTCAAATAGAGCTAAAAGCCCGCGAAGCGGTTTAAGAATAATTACAAAGGCTGAATGATATGTTGATAACAACAAAACAAAATGGCGAACGAGTAGAACTTTTAAGCCCAACGGAGATGCCAAGAGCGTCGGGGTTTCTTTGGAACAAGCAGATGATGATTCAGGTAAATTGTCGTGGCTATGCCACTGCACAATTTATGCAACCAGAACCTGCCAAATACATGCATGCTCCAAACCTGGAAGCCAAGAGCTTTATGCAACCTGAGCAACCATATTTTGCCCATCATCCTGGACGCTTCTTTTACATTAAGGATGAAGAGACGGGAGAAATCTTCTCAGCCCCTTATGAGCCGGTCAGAGCGAAGCTAGATAAGTATTGCTTCTCATTGGGGCAGTCGGATATCCAATGGCAGATTGAACATCTAGGCATCGAAGTAGAGCTGTGTCTTAGCTTGCCACAAGATGATGTGGTAGAGCTTTGGCAGCTAAAAGTGAAAAACGTTTCTGGTCGCGCGCGAAAGATTAGCGTTTATCCTTATTTTCCAATCGGTTACATGAGCTGGATGAATCAGTCTGCGAAATACCGAGAAGATCTTGGTGGTGTAGTGGCTAGCTGTGTAACCCCTTATCAAAAAGTAGCGGATTACTTTAAAAATAAAGACCTGAAAGATAAGACGTATTTTCTTCATGATAGAATACCAACATCGTATGAAACCATACGTGAAGTGTTTGAAGGCGAGGGTGGTCTGCACAATCCTACGGGTGTTCAGCAAACCACTTTGGACAATGGTAATGCGTTGTATGAGACACCTACAGCAGCGTTGCAATATCAAATGGATCTGGATGCAGAACAGCAAGAAGATTATCGGTTCTTGTTAGGCCCTGCATTTGATGATGTAGAGATTGAGCTCAAGCGCAATCGCTACTTTGTTGATACTGACTTTGCGAACACGAAAGAGAAATACTCTGCGTATGTGGCACAAGGTAAGGGGAGTATTGAAATTAACTCGCCTGATACTCAACTGAATGAGTTTGTGAATAGTTGGCTCCCAAGACAGATGTTCTATCACGGCGATGTAAACCGCCTGAGTACTGATCCACAGACACGCAACTACATTCAAGATGCGATGGGCATGGTGTATATCAAACCAGATGCGACTCGTGCTGCGTTCTTGCATGCGCTCGCCCAGCAGGAGGAGTCAGGCGCTATTCCTGATGGTATTTTGTTGACCGAACAAGCCGAACTTAAATACATCAATCAGATCCCGCATACGGATCACTGTATTTGGTTCCCCGTTTGTTTGCGTGCTTATCTGGATGAAACTAATGATTATGCGATCTTTAACCAACCCGTTCAGCAGTTTAAAGGTACTGAATCTAAGACGGCCTTTGAGCGTATTACCAATGCCATGCGCTGGCTGTTCAACGAGCGTGATCATCGAGGCTTGAGCTATATCGCGCAAGGGGACTGGTGTGATCCAATGAATATGGTGGGTTACAAAGGCAAAGGGGTATCAGGCTGGTTATCTATGGCTGCAGCTTATGCGCTAAATATTTGGTCTGATATTTGTCAGCAACTGGGAGAGCTTGAGCTCGCGGCTGAATTTAGAAGTAATGCCGAGGCGCTGAATGAAGCGGTGAATAAGCACATCTGGGATGGTGACTGGTACGCGCGTGGTATCACCGACGATGACGTGGTATTTGGCACCAGTAAAGACGAAGAAGGTCGTATTTTCCTTAACCCTCAAAGCTGGGCAATCTTAGCCAATACGGCAGATGCGGAAAAACGACAGAAGATGATTCAACAAGTCGAGCAACAACTAGAAACGCCTTATGGGGTGATGATGTTAGCGCCAAGCTTTACAGGAATGCGAGATGATGTTGGCCGTGTAACGCAAAAGCATCCGGGTTCGGCGGAAAATGGCAGCGTTTATAATCACGCGGCGATTTTCTATATCTTCAGCCTTTATCAAGCGGGTGAAACCGATCGCGCATTTAAGCTAATGTCGCAGATGCTGACAGGGCCAGATGAGGCGGATTATGTTCAGCGTGGCCAGCTTCCGGTATTTATCCCTAACTACTATCGTGGTGCGTACTATCAGTTCCCAAGAACGGCAGGTCGCTCTAGCCAGTTATTTAACACCGGCACGGTTTCTTGGGTTTATCGCTGTATTGTTGAAGGTTTGTTTGGCCTGAAGGGGGATGATCGTGGTTTATCTATTGAGCCTCAGCTACCTGCAGATTGGGAGAACGCTAGCGCCGTACGCCATTTCCGTGGGGCAACCTTTGAAGTATCAATTCAGCGAGCAGATGTGACGCAAACAGTGGTGAGCGTCGACGGAATGCAACTATCGTCAAATAGGATCGAAGAATTCGAAGAAGGAAAAACGTATAAAGTTGAGGTTTTGATTGCTTAGCGCTGGTAGCTAATTCCATCGTTGTTCTGTTGATAGAGATGCCGCTGAAGAGATTCAGCGGCATCAGCGTATTGAAATGGCTTAATTTACCCCATTCAATTGTTGGTTTTCTCTGAAGTTGCCACATTCGAGAACATGACTTCATACAGCAATTGTGAACAAATATTCCTTATTACCGCAATTGAACCGTGTATAATTTCCCGCTGTTGACAATGGTCGATATCAATTAATCAAAAACAGAGATCTTGGTACCAAAATGCAGTTAAAAGAGATAGATAAAAAGCAATACCGTTCGCGATTAAACGTGGTAATTGTTGGCTGTATTGTCAGTCTAGCGGTTTTAAGTTTGTCACTATCTCAGACACTGATTTACATCTTCCCGTCAGAGTCAGGCTCTCACTTTCATTGGAATTTATTGGGAGTGATTGTTAGTGCTATCGTTGTTGGGATGACGCTACGCAAGCTAAAGAGTCACCCTAAAATGTTCGAAGTAGCTTATATTTGGGATCTGAAACATCAGTTGAATCTGATTTACAGAAAAAACAGAAAGCTACTTGCTGCAGCAGAGCAAGGCAACAAAGATGCAATGTTAGCGCTACAGTTTAACTATCAAGGCTCTCGTCAGTTGTGGCAACTAGACGACAACACGATCACCATGAGTAGCTTGAATAAAGCACAGGCGCAGCTTGATGAGTGGGCTAAACAGTATGATGCGCAGCTGGATATTTCAGATTATGATTCGCAGTTACTTAAGTCGTTTTAGAACCATCTAAACACTTTTGGTTATCCACTCAAAGTGTGAGTTATTCGTTCAGTAACCTTAGAAAATAACTTCTCAAGATTGATGATTGAATTGCGCCGGTAATCTCGGTATTTTCCCCGACTAGCATAGCGTTATATAAGACCCAAAGGCTTTCCGTGTTCAAAAATAGTACCTACATCAAAAAGAACATCAAAATGGCATGGCCTATTGCGATTAATGCCTTGTTAATGCAAGGCATGTTGATGATCGATACCCTACTTATTTCTCCATTAGGAGAGGGCTCACTTGCAGCAATGGGTATAGCGAGTACGATAGTCGCTTTGATGTTAGGTGTTCAGAATGCTTTAGCTAATGGCTCACAAAATGTATTGTCGCGGGCTTTCGGTTCCGGAAAAGAGAACTTACTCTCTAAGTCATTTCTCTCTGGCGTTATTATTAATTTATCTGTTGCTGTACTGTTCTTTACATTAGTAACCGTGTTCAAATGGCCTTTGATCAGGCTCATCAGTCACGATACTCATCTTTATAATGACATCGACGCCTATCTATCTGTGATCAAGTATGCTTTGTTACTGACAGGTGTTTCACAAGTTTCGATTGCATTGTTTAATGCAATGGGGAAAACCAAGCTTCCATTGCTGAGTTACCTACTCACCATGCCTATCAATGCTTTGGTTTCTTACTACCTTATCTATGGATTTGGCCAATTTGCTGGTATTGGTATCTCTGGTGCTGCACTTGGTTCTGTTTTTGCACTTGGGCTGAGAACGACATTTTTGTTGGTGTGCTTGAAATATCAAAACACATCTAAACTTTCTCTTAATCAGGCTACTCAAGGCGTCGCTCGCAACGTCATTCTTCACTTTAAAGAGACCTTTCCTATCGCCGCGAATATGATGGTGTTAGCTATGGGACTTGCTGCCTATAACCTATTGTATACACAGTTGCCCACTGAGGCCTATGCAGCCGTTGTGATGATAACGCCTTGGTTGTCAGCACTGTCGCAATTTGTGTTGGCTTGGGCAGTATCGTCCGCGATTACTATTTCTCAGGCTATTGGTTCCAATCATCTAGATACTTTGGACTCTGATGTGAGCCTGAGTATTAAGGTCACTATCGCTGTCTCCGGTATTATTGCCTTTGCCTCTTTTATCTTGAGTTTGGTGATCGATAAAATCTACCCAGGACATTCACAAACGACTTATCAAGCATTAGCGGTCATTGCCCCGTTGTATATATTAATGCCCCTAATACAAGGCTACACCACTGTGCATGGTCAGGTACTTCGTGCACTAGGTAAGACAACCGCTGTCTTTAATATCAATTTTGTGACTCGCTGGTTAATTGCCTTGCCACTGTGTGCTTTTGTTGTGTTAGTGCTTAATGCTTCAATCTTCTGGGTGTATGCGGTGACCGTATTTGAACAAACACTGAAGATCATCCCTATGCGCTATCAAGCACGTAAATTCTTGAGAGAATTTGATAGTAAGAAAGCTAAAGAGTTGATGTATGAATGATCGTTATCTTGCCAGAGCACGCTTGACGTCTTGCTAGAATAAGGGGTTCTAAAGGAGCGCTAATCATTCATTGTTCCATTAACACAGGTTTATTGCGATAGAGTGTGGTCAAAAATGGTAGTGAGCAACGCCGGTACACTTCAAACCTAACGACGCACTCTTATGTATCGAGTGTTTGTTTACAAAATTGAGAAAGACGTTCAATATATTGTCTATTTTGTTTTTCTAAAGGAGGAATATAATAAGAAAGATTAAATATTTCAAAATATGTTGGTTACATGAAATTAGATGCGATAATTCTTTCAAAGATATTAGTAAGACTATTTATAATTGTTGCTCTATTGATAGCATTAATAGGCGTCAGCTCTAATATATACTCGCCATATACAACATTGTCACAAGTACAAATGTCAGCGATCAATGTAAAACCTCTAGTACTGGGTAATGTTACCAATGTATTTGTTGAAAATGGAGAATACGTTAAAGAAGGTGAACTGCTTTATACAATTGATAAAACTGATTATTCGATAGCATTATCTAATTCAAAAGCAGATCTAGTGAGAGCTAATACAGAATTATTGTCATTAAAATACCAACTAGATATTCAACGTTCAGACCTTTCTCAACAAAAATCATCTTATAATAAATCATTTAATCACTATAAAAGATTCCAACAGCTTTTTTTGAAAAAAAGCATCAGTTCGGATGATTATGAAACAGCTAAAAATCAAAAAGAACAAGATTACTTTGCTATTAAGAAAATCGAAAGTGAAATAATTAGAACAAAAAATGAAATTGGTGAAGATGGCAAAAATGCATCAGTGCTTAAAGCAAAATCTTCGCTGGTAAAAGCGAGTGTAAATCTCGACAGAACGGATGTCAGAGCGGGCGGAAGTGGAATTATTTCAAATTTACAAATTACAAAGGGAGATTACATCGGGACCGAAGATAACTCACTCATTATTGTTGATGAGCAGTCTTTGTATTTGTCAGCTAACTTCAATGAAAAAGGTTTATCTACAATTCATGTTGGGTCTAAAGTTTCCATTGTATTTGATGGTTATCCAGGACAGATATACTCAGGATTGGTGACAAGTGTTGATAGAGCGATACAAGGTGGTGTTGGTCAAGTAGGTCAACTGTCTGAAATGGATAGCAGTGACCGTTGGGTAAGACGCTCAGAACAGTTTCCGGTAAGAATCAACATAATCGAACCACCTGAAAATTTGATTGCGGGCTCCAAGGCCACAGTGATGCTTAGCGAACAATCTAACTCTTTTTGGAATGCGGTATCATCATTAACAATGAAGTTTATGGCATTCGTACGCTATGTTTATTAAGCCTTTTCACACGGGACATAATCTAGTAATAAGACGCAGCTTAATTTATACATTAGGTCTATTACTTGCATGGGCAACCAACATTAGCAGTCCAGTATTTGGGGTGTTAGTGGCCTTGCCTATTGCTATGCAGAGCCGTTTTTCGGTGGAAGCATTGTTAAAGCGTTATGCGAAACAAGCATTCTCTTTGATAGCCGGCACTCTGATAGCTGAAGTGTTTTGGGGTAATAATGTAATGATATTTGTCATGTCATTGATTATTTTCTATGTGTTTATTTTTCGTGTGAAATACTGGTTTCAAGTGGCATTTTTACCTACAATAATATTCTATTATATGTTTGGGGTAATAAATAGCAGCTATGGTATATCAGTAGAGCACAGTTTATACAGTCTTGTTCAATGTGTTTTAATTCAAATGCCTTTGGCTTGGTTGTTATTTAAGGCATTTCCAGTAGATACTAAAGATAGTAGCCAGAAATTGAATTTGAATTTACTTCAATTTAGAAGTAAGGTATTTTCTATTATTATTGTAAGTTTATTGCTTCTCTTGTTCTTGTTAATAGACTTTTCCACATCTGTATTTTGTATATTGGTTATTAGTAGTTGTGCATTTTCTGCAAATGATAAAGTTTTCCTTAATAATGTGAAAGAAATAATCCCTATACAAGTAGGTGGTTGTATTATTGCTCTGTTTGTTAATTTATTATTGTGTATTAATACTGGTAATATATTATGGGCTTTATTTGTGCTGATGATATTTACAGGGTTTTACTTGTATTTTGCAATTAACCTTCATTTGAGAGTAGCTAGCCTGGATAATGTAAATTTTGAGAACAATATACTAAGAGCGGCATTGATACCGATATCCCTGTACACCAGTTCAGATAGTTTTAGTGTCACCAGTTATTATCATAGAGGTTATGACATGATTATTACTGCTACTGTTATGTTTATTGTGTATCAATTGTCAAAAACCGTGCTAGAGCGCAACACTAAGGCTGAACCTAGTGTGTGAAGTAGTTGGATATCATATCGATAAACAATCTATGTGCGCTGGGCAAATTTTTTCTGGAACGATATATCATGTTTATCGGTAGTATTGGTTTGTCCCAGTCTTTGGCTACATCAAATAATTTATTGTCATTCAATTGCTGTTCGACCATGGCTTTTGGTAACAAAGCAATGGTGTCACTTTGTGACAAGTTTCTTAGTATCATTGAACCCATCGTCAATGTAAGCCTCTGATTTTTAGAGTTATATGTATGCCAGGTTTTCTTCCCTGGATCCATTAAATCAATCTTGGCATCTTCTAAATGCGAAATGAGCTGTTTGCTATCGAGCCATTGCTTTAGCTCTGAGTAATCAGAAAAACTCTGCTCGCTTGGAGTTGCTGCTACCAATACTTGCTCTAAAAATAAGATTCGCTTGCTGACCAAATCAGGAGATTCAGGCTTGTGGAGCCGAAATGCAATATCTATTTCATCATCAATATCGATATTCCTATCGTAGACAGGAGAAATTGTCAGCTTGATCTTTGGATAAGATTCATGGAAATGGTGGATTGCATCAGAAAGGATGTATTCATAGATAAAGCTAGGTAACCCTATTTTGAGGTGTCCAACCGGGCTAGAATTCTTATAACGTAGAAGTTCTACCTCAGTATCCAACCTATCAAATATTTCGTGCAGTTGCTGGTAATACGTTTGACCATCGTTGGTAAGAGTGAGATTGCGACGAGTTCGATTAAACAGTTTGAGATTTAATTCTTCCTCTAAAGCAATAAGCCTTCTGCTGATCGTAGCTATGGATACAGAGAGATGTTTTGAAGCGTCAGAAATTGAATTGTATTTGGCGACACTGTGAAAGAGATAGAGGTCATCAAGGCTAGTGCGTTTCATAGCTGCTCTTATAATTTTAATACCCTATTCACACTAGTACAGTTTTGGTTCGCATTCCAAATGAATATGCTACTGAAGAGTATCTAAATTATTGATTGTAAGAGTTTTTATCATTGAAAAGTTGGAAGGCATCAAAACAAAAATGCATTTAAGCCTCCCTTACGCTCTCTATTGATGAACTCGCTCGTCTTCACTACAGCCACATCGGTGTAAAAAGGCTATCACGAGATCTAGAACCCGGTACCAACAGTAAAGTAGAGCGCTTGCTCTTCATCGCTAAAGCCTAGGTCGACTCCCATATGTAAGCCATAACGGCGAGCGATCTGATATCTAAAACCCGCACCATAGGCATCAACAGTGGTTGAAGAGGTCTTCGAGGTAAAACAGTTACTCGGGCAATTTCCTAGATCCAATCCTGTAGTCTCATTGCGAGTATGGCCTAATCCATAGAATCCTAAAATGGTCCAACGATTATCAATACGATACATCAGCTGAGCCTGAGCTGTAGCCACTTGATCACCCTGATAACGATAGGAGGATATTCCTCGGAGATCGATATAAGGGTTGGCTGTAGGAGTAAGCATGGTCTCATCAGTGCTAAGGGCATCATAGCTTGCTGCAAAGGCGACAATCCACTTTTCACCGATCGGAACAAATGCTTGCCCTTCTATAGAGAAAGTATCGTAATCGTGGTCGGCGCCTATCTCTTCTCGATACCACATATAATCGGCATTTAGAGAATAACCTTTGGTCGGAAAGAACATATTGTCACGACTATCGTACTCGACCACTAGGCCCAGACCTGAGTTATTGGTTTCATCCAGATCCATGAACTGCAAAGTTTTATCCACTAAGGTGTTGGACGATTCTAACGTAGATTTGCTCCACGTTTGTTTCGCGCCAAGCAACCAGTTGGTTTTGGGAAGACGAAACTGAATTTGTTGCATGATCACTGCAAAATCGGTTTCCGTATCGAACTTAAAAGCTTTGTCTTGAGGAAGTAGTCCACCAAAATCATTGTAGATATCGATATTTGCATGACCAATAGCGCCTCCACCCATATAACGAATACTGTCTTCCATCCAGGTACGTCTGTGTCCTGCAGCGACTACCCAAGTGCCATTCTCAGTGCCAGCCGCAGCTACTGCTGTCATCGCTGGAGGGACTAATTGCGCGCCGCCATCAAGGGACTCTCTTGCCATTTTTTGACGTCGTTCTTTTTCTTCATCGGTTTCGTGCAGAAATAATCCCGCAACGCCTCCGCCATAGCCCACGGCTGGCTCAGTAATAATGATAGGTACAGGTAAGAAGCCATACGCGTTGTTAGCTAGATAGTCTCCCATGTCAAAACGTCCATCAACGGGATCGGAAAAAGAGGCTATTGCTACTGTTGGAAAAACGCTTAAAGACAAGAGTGTCGCAAAAGTGGTATGTCGAAAATTGGTCACTGTAGAGCTCGATTTAGGTTGAAAAACGCGCTGATTTTACGGGGTTGCACGAAAGTACAAACTACAGTTTGATGGACAGCTTCCTACATAGGAATAGGAGCGTAAGATTAAGAAAGCTTTATCCATATTTTCTGCCAACCAAATACGCTCTTAATGTCTTCCTTCTTAGTTTCAAAAAATGATAGTAACCACTTCTTTTTGTAATGTTGAATTTCATCTAATTCACTATGAATTAAGATTTATATGTTTTTAGTTGTAAGTCACTTTTAATCGGCTTAGGATGCTCTCGTCGAATGGTCATTTCGATTTATTTCAGATGAGAGTTTCATGCCTTTATTTATTATCAGACGATTAGTTCTACTGCTACTTGTAGCAGCGCTTGCTCCTATGCAAGCCTTTGCGTCTGATGAGAAGGCGCAAGGGGTTACCACCGAACTATTATCTTATAGCCAGTTGTTCGAGTCAGAACCGACTCCCGCATCTGAAACCCCTACAAGCACTTCACATGTGCAGCACAATACTTTTGCTATTGTGCAAAATCAGCGCAGTGTCTCCGTCCCTAAGCAAGAACTAAACGACAACGAATACGCTCGCAATACCTCCAACCCTAATGATCATTGTATCAATGATGATATATATGCATTTCATGCGAAATGGCAAACTAATCTCGCTGCATTTCATCATGATAAAAGTGCCTATCGGCTGGGTGGTTGGAAAGATAGCAATGCCTTATACGTTGCACTGAACAGCCAGTTTTCTTCATAAGTACTATCCCCTTATTGTTCACTTAACGGTGAATACTTAACGATATCCGATGTCTACCTTTGCCAACAAAATTGGTAGGGGAATACGTGTTTATCGTCGATCTAAATTAATTAATTTAGCTCTGTCCTTGAGGACGGAGGGATACTCTATATATGAAGAAAAAAGCTATAACACCAACAAATAACAAACGACTTAATCGCTATTCCACTTGGAAATATGTCGTACTTATTATGACAGTTGTCATTCTCACACTTAGCGCTATTCCTACATGGTTTGGCGAGAAGCCTGCAATTCAGATTCAAGGTACTGAAAATACGGGGTTTAACACTTCAATTCAGACTTTAATGCGTTCGTTAGAAGATCAGGGTATACCGGTTTTATCCGCGACAGAGCAAGATAACCAGATCTCATTACTGTTTGATAACGAGTCTGATCAAACTCACGCACGCACTATTTTGAATAAACAGTATTCAGAAGAGTCCATTGCCTACTCTTATCAGTCTGTAGCGCCGCAGTGGCTGTCGAATCTGGGTATGAATCCTATTAAGTTAGGGCTCGATCTTCGTGGTGGTGTGCAATTTTTGCTGCACGTTGATGTTGATAAAGCATTGCAAGAGCAACAATCCAGCATAGTAGAGGATATCAAGGCACATCTACGTCAAAACTCGATTAGGAATGTGCAAGTCCGAGTAAGCAATGGTGATGCTATCAATGTAAATGTGCGCGATTCTAACGCTCAGCAACAGATGGTGGAATATGTACGCACTCAGTTTCCTGATTGGCAAATTAGTACGGATTCAAACGGCTTCATTTTGACGCAGAATGAACAACGTCGAACTGAGCTTCAGTCCACGATAGTGCAACAAAATTTGCAGATCATGCGAGGTCGAATCGAAGAGCTTGGCATTACCGAAGCTGTAGTGCAAAGGCAAGGATCGGACAATATTCGAATTGAGCTACCAGGTGTTCAAGATCCAGCTCAAGCTAAGAATGTGATTGGTGCAACTGCGAGTCTCGCATTTTATGAAGTGAAAGGTGCATCCGCAGCCTATAACAGTCAAAACCTTGTATTAAAGGATAATGACGGTCGCTCAGTTGTTCTTGAGAAAAGACCGGTACTGACGGGCGAGCATATTACCAATGCACGCTCTGGTATGGACGAAATGGGGTTTTCAGAAGTTAACATCACGCTTGACCATGCTGGTGGTAAGAAGATGAGCGACTTTTCAGCGACTCATATTGGCAAGCCTATGGCAACGGTCTATCGAGAATATAAAACCACTCAGCAAGGAGTGACTGAGCGTAGTGAGCGAGTGATCAGCGTAGCGACTATTCAATCACAGCTAGGAAGTCAGTTTAGAATTACGGGCGCAGGCTCAATGCAAGAGGCACAAGAGTTAGCAATGCTATTGCGAGCTGGTTCCTTAACTGCACCCGTTACCATAGTTGAAGAGCGTACGATTGGTGCTTCGTTAGGTGCTGAAAATATTCAAAATGGTTTTGCTGCTTTAGCTTTTGGTATGGGTATGACTCTGTTGTTTATGGCAGTTTGGTATCGACGTCTTGGGTGGGTCGCTAACATTGCACTTTGTACGAACATGCTGTGTTTGTTGGGCCTGATCGCGTTATTGCCAGGCGCTGTTCTTACTCTTCCGGGTATTGCAGGCTTGGTATTAACTGTGGGTATGGCCGTCGATACTAACGTGATTATTTTTGAACGTATTAAGGACAAAATGCGTGAAGGGCGCAGTTTTGCTCAATCTATAGATGCAGGATTTAATAGTGCATTCTCTACCATTTTAGACGCCAACGTTACCACTATGATCACAGCGGCGATTCTCTATTCAATTGGTAATGGGCCGATTCAAGGCTTTGCATTGACCTTGGGGCTCGGTCTATTGACCAGTATCTTCACCGGTGTTTTTGCTTCAAGAGCAATGATTAATTTAATTTGGGGCCAAGATGCCCGTCGTGAAGTGAGGGTGTAATCATGGTTAAGTTCTTTAAACATAATATCCGTAAGGTCCGCTATTTCACCACTATCATTTCAGTGTTGCTTACGGTAATTGCTATAGCAGCAATCGGCATTAAGGGATTAAACCTTGGGCTAGATTTTACTGGCGGCATGGTAACTGAAGTTCAGTTAGATAAATCTGTGTCGAGTAATCAAATAGTAAAACAATTACAACCTGAAATGGGCGAGTCGGTGAGTGTTACCTCAGCAGGGGAAGAGGGGCGCTGGGTGATTCGCTACTCGATTCCTGAAGATGGTTCAGAGGCAATAAATGTAGGCTCAGTGTTGTCGTCTTACTCAGATCAAGTTGAAGTTGTTAGCAATAGCATTGTGGGAGCACAAGTAGGACAAGACTTATTTGAACAAGGTGGATTAGCATTGATGTTCTCAATTTTGTCGATACTGGGCTATCTTTGTTTTCGATTTGAATGGCGATTAGCGAGTGGTTCATTGCTTGCGCTTTTTCATGATGTGATATTGGTTCTCGGGTTCTTCGCGCTTACTCAGATGGAGTTTAATTTAACGGTGTTTGCGGCGATTCTGGCGATTCTCGGCTATTCGTTGAATGACTCGATCATTATTGCAGACAGAATTCGTGAACTGCTCGTTGCGAAGCAAAATAAGAGTGTCAAGTGGGTGAATGATCAAGCGGTTATTGCCACATTCTCTCGGACAATGGTGACATCGGGTACCACTCTGATTACGGTTGGTGCATTGTGGGTGATGGGCGGTTCTGCTCTAGCGGGGTTCTCGACCGCAATGTTCATCGGTGTTTTATCTGGTACTTGGTCATCCATTTCTATTGGTACGGTTTTGCCAGAGTGGCTGAACTTGAAAGCTAAGCATTATCGGGCAGTTGAGGTTGATGCGGCGCCTTGATTAAGCTGAGTTAATTATTTACGTTGTGCGTTTCAAGCAAGCGATCCGAATTCAATAAAGTTTGGGTCGCTCGCTCATTTCCGTTATCGCTAACCTCCTTTTTCGATGCGCCTCTCCTTATCTTACAAATAAAAATATTTAGATATGATAATTTCATAGATTTTGATTGGTAACTGGCCGTGATCTTAAGTGGCATATTCAAGGGTTTTTTGCTATAAGCTTTTGATTTAAAAGAGCTTATATATATTTTAGCGATTTTGTATCTAATATTATGAACTGTTGATTTATTGACGCCTCAATTACATAAGAATTCTTCACCTCAACGCACTGACGTGCATAACCACTCCTTAGTAGCAACGCGATAAACGGGGGGTGTAAATAAAGAATTTTAATACTTGAGGTTTATATGAAGTTACATCACCTATTCTTACCGTTGTCACTACTTTTTACGGGTTGTGCTAGTTCACTACCGAATACCGATGAAGTGAAAGATATCGACACTAAACATTACTTTGTGGAAAGTAGTTTTGAAGATGGAAACGCAGGTATGTCCTGGATTGTCAAAGGAGCCGACCAATTCGACTTTAATGAGTTTCACTTCGAAAAAGTAGACGTGGATGAGACGGGTGTCGATCCTCATGTTTCTGAGGGAGTAGAACAAAAGTTTGCGAGCAACTTGCAAGAAAAACTGTCACAACGTGTAGCCTCGAAACTACCAAGTCACAAAACTAAAATGCTGCCTAATCGTGCGATGGATATTAGCCTTACTCTCTATGATATAGAAGACATGCCAGAAAACCTACGTGTTACTGAAGTGATTCCTGTAGGTACGGTAATTGGTGCGATTAAATACGCGACAGGAGTAAGAGACCGTTCTATTCGTTTAGTGGCGAGTGTTGACCTAATTGATGATCAAAGCAAAGAGCTCATTGCTCGTCGCCTATTTGTGGTTAATAACAATGGTGTACTGGAGAATGATGACTCACCAATCACTCTAAAAATGCTAGAAAAGAATGTTGATACCATCACAAACCAAGCCATCGATTTTGTTATGCACGTTGCGTATGAAGAAAAGGGCTAAGAGCGGAGATAGAGCTGATTATCAGCCCGTCGATTACAAAAGCTAGGAATAAGCCTCCATATCTCTAGATCGAGATATGGAGGCTTGCGAACTAGTGAGAGTGGATCTTAGCCTCGATATCTTTGAGGTTGCTGTTGAAAAAGAGTTTTCTCGCTAAATCAAGCACGACGGGTGATCCCGCTTCACGGATAGATTCGTAGTAGTACTCCTCTGCAGAGGCAGTGTTACCTGAGCTTTCTTCAATTTTGGCATAAAGCACAGTCGAAAAGATACTGAAGTGGTGGTTAGGGATTTTTTCTAGATATTCTTTCGCTCGTTTTGGCTCATCGAGAGATAAGTAATAGGCCGCCAGTGCATCATAGACCCGAAAAGATTCGGGGTTTGGTTCCATTGCCATGAGCTGTGACTTCATTGTTTGATTGAGCTGTTTCACTTTACTCTTCGAGTTAGAAGGCTCAGTAATGAAGATGCTAGCAAGTTCAAATATGTATTTGTCTGACGCGATTAAGTGATTATCTGGGGAAATCTCATAAGCTTGACCAACACTCTCAATGGCTTCTGCATATTTGACTGTCAAGCTATATCCTAGTGACTCTAGTACGTGATGAAGTGCTGCTTGATTATCAGGTAACTCGCTCACTTGTTCTGCAATGACGGATTTCGGAATATCTATTTTAAATGCATCAAGAAGATCATCGAGCATGACTTCAATGGTTGAGTGCAGAGTAGTAGACGGCTCAATAACGTAGCTACGATCTAGATGCTTAAAGTTGGATGTACGATTGAAATAAGTCACCGCCAATGATTTTCTATCACCGCTGCTCTCTGTTGTAAACGTAACGACATTCGCAGAGTTTGGTACGTATGTTTCATCAAATACAATGCGGTAATCTTTGTAGACAGTCAGATAATCCAGCAATTTTCGGATTATGCCGATAGTAAAGGGATCGTTTTTCAGATCGTCTTTTAGGTCGACAAAAATATATCGAGGCTCAAGAGATAGGTAGTGGATCTGTTGCTGGTCAGAAGTCACTGGATCTTGTGCAACAACGTCATCTTTCTGATTGGGTTGCATAATTAGAATACCTGCCAGAACAAGTACGATGATGCCAAGGATGTAAACTAGCGGTGATTTTTTAGGTGCTTTTGCTGTCGATGCTTGGGAGACTGCAACCTTAGGTTTCTCATCAATTACCGCTGCTTGAGGTTCGGCATCTGGCGTAATTTCTTCTGCTTCTAGTACCTCTATCTTAGTGGATTCACTAGCGGGAGCAGGAGCAGGAGCTTCGGGTTCTTTTTCTACGCGAATAGGTGCAGCTACTTTAGGTTTATCAACCTGCTGCTCAATATGTTCGATTTCAAATTTATAGCCACGTTTAGGCACAGTGACTATGTAGCCCATCGCATGTCTATTCGGGGCTTTTAATGTTTTTCGAAGCTCAAATATCGCTTGAGTGATGACCTGATCCGTCAGGATGGAACCGTTCCATACTTCATCGATAAGCTCGTTGCGAGAGAATACCGTATTGGGGTTCTGGCAAAAAAAGTGCAGAAGCTTAGAAAGACGGTTGTCTAAAGTAAAGGTTTCCCCTTGATAATTGAGTTTGTCTTCGTCTGGAGTAAACACCCAGCCATCGAAGCGATACGTCACATACTCTTTATCCATAATATTCTATTTTATCCATTAAATTGAGAGAGATTTCAGTGCTGACGGGCCATATTGTCCTTAAATGGTCCGTTTTGCTTATAAATGTTAACACCGTCTCTAGTGCTTGATGATGTAAATTCAAGCCTGCCATTAGAGAGTCATTGCTCAATGGTGGAGCCGTAAACCTAAATATAGTCAATTACTGGACAATGTCATAAAAAACAGTGAGATAAAGTATGCTTGGTTGAGCACTTGTTGATTAAAGTATTATGAGCTGAAGAGTTTCCCGAGAATGGAGAGGATGAAAGATGTTGCAAGCGGTACTATTTGATATGGATGGCCTCATTTTCGACACCGAATCGGTATACAAGAAAAGCTGGCAATTTGCCGCGCAACAGCAAGGTTTGAATATCACTGATGACTTTTATCAGCAGTTCATCGGCGTTCAAGATCCGGAGTGTGAACGTATTCTCGCAGAGCACTTTGGTTCAAAGATTGATATGACACGTTATTGCATGGTGAGAGACAAGCACTTTCATGCGCAGAGAGAGAAAGGCATTGCGTATAAGCCTGGCTATGACGCTTTGTTTAATGCGATTAAGCTACGCGGGTCAAAAATGGCTATTGTGACTTCCTCACATCTGCCAGAGGTACAGCATAACTTTCGTGATAGTGAGTATCTATCTGATTATGAGTTAGTTCTTACAGCAGAAGACGTTACGCGCGGTAAGCCACATCCTGATTGTTATCAAATGGCAGCTCAACAACTGGGTCTTGAACCTGATCAATGCTTAGTACTGGAAGATTCTAACAATGGGGTACAAGCAGGGCTTGATGCAGGTTGTTATGTAGTGATGATTCCTGACTTACTGCCACCCAAAGAGAACTTTTTGTATAGAGTTACGATACTAAAGCAGTTAGATGATGTGCTCGATATACTTGAAAACAGTTGTTAGGGCCGGAGAAAATACAAGATAACGCTTTGTGTTCGCATGGTTTTTGTTCATTTAGGGCAAAAAGCGCGCGAACGCTCATAAACAGTGAAATTAAGGCTTTTAATTTCTCATCATTATGGCATATTAACTGCGTCTACACGATGTGCGTGCATCGTATAATGGCTATTACCTCAGCCTTCCAAGCTGATGATGCGGGTTCGATTCCCGCTGCACGCTCCAATCTCTTTTCTTGTTTTACCAATCTCAATGCTTTGAAAATTAACGCTTTATTGCGTGGTTTTTTACGTTTGTCGATCCAATAACACTTCATCTTGTATCTATAAATCGAGTCGGTGTCCAATCGTATCCAGAGTTAGTCTTTAAACGGCAAAATGAGCTCAGATTCAAAATCATAAGCTCAATATTAGATTTAGTTATCAAAATTGTCAGTTTGATGTTCAAGCAACTCGCCAATAGTAATTTCTAAGTAACTGCATAAAGTATCAATCACGCCGATATCAACACGCGTCGCTGTGTCATGTCTACTCATGATATGTATCAAATCTGACTTGTAGAGATGGCGGTGTATTTGTTTCGTTCTTATCGTTAGGAGGAGAGGTATGAAGTCTTGTTCACTTTCAGCTATTCATTGTACCCGTTTGTGCTTTGAAGTGATTCAGCCCCCTGGATTTGGACAAATTACGCATGCCGATATTGAAGGGTTTAAAGAGGATATCTAAATCTTGGTTTGTGAATGTCCAGACCCGTGAGGCCAGAGGCGTATGCTAAAAAACATGTCTTTGCGACCAATGCCATTAATGGCGTTTTGAGTCGGGTTTATCACTTTACTAAGACGGAGCTTTGTTACTTAAATCTATGTAACAAAGCCCGTATTTGAACAAACTAGAGAGTTAACCACAGCAACGTTTTGTTTTTTTACCACTACCACACCGACAAGGACTATTTCGACCGCCACTAAATTGGTGGGTTGTCAGTTGTTGTTGAAGATAGAGATACATGATGTCTGATGCAGGTCGACCGCGACTGAGTAGATCACGCATCGTTTTCATGTCTTTTTCTGTGTGTTCAAAGAATGTTTTATAGCCTTCACAAAAGTAATTATGTCCAGGCTGGCCTGAATGAGAAAGCGCGAAGCGGTGTTTTGGACAACCACCATGGCATGCAAAACGATAGTCACATTGCTGACATTGTTTGGTGAGCGTGTCTTTTTTCGCTTGACCGAATTTATAGGCTTTTTCTGTTTGGTTCATGTCTTTAATGCTGTACTGATGCACGTTGCCAAGTTTATGTTCTGGATAGACAAAGTGATCACAATTGTACATATCACCGTTGGCCTCTAAGATGAAAGCGTGACCGCAAGTCTCTGATTGAACGCAGATACCTGACGGTTCGTTACACCACGTTGCCAACGTTGAATCGAAAGTATTGACGAATATCTTACCGACATCCTTTTTCACCCAGCGATCAAAAACACGATTAAGAAATTCGCCGTAAGCTCTAGGTGCAACAGACCACGATGTGACATTCGAGTCTTGTTTGTGCTCAGGGCTAATTAGATATAATCCATTCTCTGATTCAGTTTTTGCTTCGCGCTCAACAATAGGGATGAATTGCAAATAAGATGAACCAATATCCACGAGGAAATCATACACTTCCTCTGGGTACTTCGCGTTTTCGTTATTGATTACGGTCAGAGTGTTGAAATCGACTTTGTGTTGTTTCATTAAATTGATAGCACTCATGACTTTCGCGTGGCTGGGTTTGCCTGAGCGCGAAAGGCGATAATGATCATGGACATGAGCGGGTCCGTCGATTGATATTCCGATTAAGAAATTGTGTTGCTTGAAAAACTGGCACCATTCATCATTTAGAAGTAAACCGTTTGTTTGAAAAGCGTTAGTGATGCGATGATGTTTTTTATATTTGTTTTGGAATTCAACTGCTTTGCGGAAAAAATCGACGCCAAGCAGTGTCGGTTCGCCTCCCTGCCATGCAAATTCAATATGTTCAGCGTCTTGGGCGTCAATGTATTGTTTAACATACATCTCTAGCGTACTTTCCGACATTTTCCATTGGCTTTTTCGCTCAGGGTAAAGCTTCTCTTTCTCTAGATAAAAGCAATAAGTACAATCTAAATTACAGACTGAGCTGCTTGGTTTTGCCATTACGTGACATTGATTGACGGAAGACATGTCTTCTCCTTGGGAGCTGAAAGGCATATTTGAGTTGTAACGTTTATCTTTGTATAAATACTGTTATATAGGGCTTTCTGGAGAGTGAACTACGGAATAGTCACTATTAAAGTCTAAATTAGTATAAACGTTTATATTGATGTGATTTATACAAGATATAGATAGTCTATTCAAGCGATGTACGGTCACTAGCGACGTTAGCCTTAGGCTTTTTTTCAATAATGTGACTGTGATCTGCACCTTAACTCATCCGGTAATTGAGCTATAAAAATCCATCGTGATTGACGTTAAATGGGATGGGGACCCTTTTCAAATTCTTAGTTTGAGATGTTGAGTATTGATTGGTTCCGTTACGTTATAGTGCTGAACGTTCGTCATTTGTTCTATACCGATTCAGAGAATAAAGTTGAACGTTTGAAGTGACATTTTTATTTTGAATTGGTGCTAGTGACAACCGTTTGATAGCAAAAAGCCAATCACCATATTTAGCTGTGGTGATTGGCTAGTGTATCTAGCTAATTCTATTTTTCTTATTCGCGACCACGCCAACCGTTAGTGTATGGATATCTATCCTTATTCCAACCCCAGCGTGAATCTTCGTTATATTCGTTCCAACGTTCAAATTCCGTTTTTAAACGTTCAACCTGTTCCGGGTATTGAGATGATAGGTCATTGGATTCGCTGATGTCTTCACTGATTTTATACAGTTCATATCGAGGGTTTTGCACATGAATGTTAGGTACAACCAGTTTCCAATTTTCATCTCTGATCGCGCTGCGCGCTGCCGTTAACCAATAGAGATAGCGAGACTCAAGCTTATCAACCTTTCCGGTCATACGAGGCATCAGGTTTACACCTTCTAACTCCCACTCTTCTTTTTCTTCAATGCCTGCGATAGCAAGCGTTGTTGGCAATATATCTAACGATACTACAGGATCATCTATCACTTGATTCGCTGGGACATGGCCACGGTAAGAAATCGCAAATGGAACGCGGATACCCCCTTCCCATGTAGTTCCTTTTGTTGATCGTAGTGGTGAATTAATTGAACCGTTATTGTCTGGCTTGCCACCATTGTCTGACATGAAGATGATCATTGTATTTTCCATCAACTCATGTTGCTCTAGCTTATTGACAATTTTACCTACATTTACATCCATATTGTAGGTCATTGCGACTGATTTCCTGCGCAAGGGGTCAGAGATGTGAGCAAACTTTTGCAAATCAGAGTGTTTCGCCTGCATTGGACCATGTGAGGCGTTGAAAGGCACGTAAAGGAAAAATGGACTATCTTTATGTCTATCAATAAAATCAACCGATTCATCACCAAATATGTCAGTTAAGTAACCATCGAAATTTTCTATTACTTCGTCGTTCCTATGAATAGATGAATGGGCACTTTCTTCTGAATTTTCAACGTTTCGACCACTTATGAAATAGTCTGCAGCACCGTTATTAAAACCATAAAACTCATCGAAACCTCGGTTATGAGGCCAGAATTTTTTGTCATCGCCGTCGTGAGACTTACCGATGTAGCCAGTGGTATAACCTGCATCTTGGAAATAGTTACCAAAAGTTTTAACCGACAAATCAAGACCTTGTTCGACATTTTTATCTCTAACGCGCGGGCCAATGTTGTCGTGATACCCAAATCGCTGTTGATATCGCCCAGTCACCAGTCCCGCCCGAGAAGGACCACATACGGAGCCTGTTACATAACCCGCGGAAAAGACAACACCGTCTTTTGCCACTTTATCCATATTCGGAGTGACAATATCATCCCTTAAATTTTGAAAACCCATATCGGCGTATCCGATATCATCAACGAATATCAGCACAACATTCGGTTGTTGATTTTTGGAAACTGGGCTTTCAGTAGTTTCAGCGTAACTGCCTCCAGCGATAACCGAAGCGATAGCAAACCCGATACCTTTCTTTATAAACGTAGGTTTCATTATTGCGATGTCCTTTAAATGCGTTCTAGTACGACTAATGTGGTAAACAAGCCCGTTAGAGGAGAAAAATAACGAGCTTGAAAATAATTGAAGTTGAAAGGTTACTTAGATTGTTGGTAGCGTTTTTGGTCTTCTTTGCTTACTACAGCCGTCATGGCTTTTTGATATGCCTGCCAATGTGGTTTACGTGCCTGTAGGTGTCTATCTGACCCTCTACCATATAGCTCTATTAATTTAAGGTTTGCGACTTCAAGATCTATTTTTGCAACAAGGATCGCGTCTGATTGACTTTGTGAAAGGTCAAGAAATGCCGTCATCGCCTCTGTTTCTTTAGTGAAGTGTTTAATCGCATTTTCTGATAGTTCGTTATTTGCAAAGACACTCGTTGACAAAAAAAGTGAAGTGATAGCAGTTGCTGTAATAATAATTTTTTTCATGGGTAAGACCTTATTTGAGTTAAACGTTTCGCGTTTATGTTGCTACTCTATATTTTTTCATTTAGTCGATGCAAGTCTACTAGTCGATGAGTGTGATTTTGATCAACCTCTATCATATTATTTAGTACCAGAAATACGTAACAATCTAGCCTTTATTTTTTCATCAATAATGTTTAACAACTGTGACTTTGAATTAGTATGGGATGTAACGATTCCTCTAGTATTATGTTGAAAAAATATTGGATAAAAAACACTTAACTCCCCTTTGTTTTCGGTCTCTGTAAGGTCAAATAGACTAAGTTGGATACCCTCAAGGTGTAAAGTAATATAGATATTGAAATTAAGGCTGGTGCGTTATTGGTAACGTATGTGGTTGGTATATACAGAACATAATTTGTGTCTAATTGTTAGCAATTTAGTAGCTCGTGATTCAGCGCACACTCTATTAGATTTCATATTGTAAGGCCTATAGAAACGTTTATACTGAATTTTAAAGCTTCGCCCTCAAGTCTATATTGTGTCGGCATGCAAATTATTTAAAGTTGGAATCACTAAAATGAAAAAGAAGTTAGCGGCTTTAGTTGTTGGGGGGATGCTGTCGATTAGCATCTCAGCACAAGCGTCAAACAATGTTAAGCAACAGTCTATGTCCAATGCAGACCAAAAAACCGATATTGAAATTATTGAAAGCCTATACCGTGGTGGATATGCGTATTGGCAACAACTTAGGAATGATAACGGTTCGTACGAAGATAAATTGCACCTCAATGGGCATCGTGATCATCTAGGTTCGATCGCAAACTCTGGGATGGGTTTGATTGCTTTAACTATCGGTCACGCAAATGGTTGGGAACCTGATGCAGAACTGTTTGCGCTACAAACCCTCCGTATGCTAGCAGGGGAAGATCCTTCAATCACTGTCCCACAAAATGCGACCAATACCTTTATTCACTTTTATAACACCCAAACAGGTGAAGCTTCAGGTGATGATTGGAGTCCGGTAGACAGCGCTATTATGATCCTTGGCGCCCAATTTGCTAAAAACTACTTTAGTGAGAATAAAGAAATTTCACGATTAGCTGATTTTCTATATCGAAATACCGACTTAACACCTTATATTGCTGATGTAAAAACAGGTAGAATTTATTTAGCTCAGCATACAGATGGCACATTTAAAAAGTGGAAAACAAAAGCATTTAACGAATACATGCTTGTAGCTTCCGTTGCAAATCAGCAAGCTAAGGATACATCCTTAGAGACCCAAAACGCTGGGAACGCACGTAAATTTTGGGACATTTGGTATTCTTCCACAAAGTATCTACCTGTTGCCAAATACAATAATATTCCGGTCCTTTCAGAGGGAGAAACATGGTTCACGTCGCAGTTTAACTTCCTATTTAATAACTATTTGATAAATGACTTCTCAAATAACCCTCAATTTACAGAGGCATTGATAAGCTCAACTAAAACCGATTACGCTTTTTGGCAAGATGTAGAGATTGAAGGCGTCAATATTAAGGAATATGAGTGGGGAAGTGGTGCGGGTGCATGTCCTAACGGCTATTGTGTTGATCGCTTCCACTTTGAAGGTGACCGTCAATTCAATGACAATCTAGTGGTATCACCACATATCTTAGCGGGCTATCTTCCTTTTAATGAACGAGCAAAGTCTGATCTTATCGCGACATATAGAGACGACTCTATTAATGCTAAGTTCGAATTAGAAGGTGGCTATGAGATTCTTTGGCGTTATAGCCATGACCAACCAGAATGGAAAGCGGAATGGATTGAAGGGGTAGACTTTTCTACGTTCCTATTTGGGCTGGCTGCAATGCCCGAGCACCTTGGTATTGAATTTTTTAACGAAAACAATCAATACCAAAAGTGAAATTCAAAATAAACAGTAACATCAAATAAAGCAAATAATAACATAACATAACAGAGCGGGGTGTATTCGTACGCACCCCACTTATGCTCATCTTTAATAGGCTGAAAAATATGAATATTAATCGATCTATTCTCTCTAAAGGGATAGGAATATTATTAATATCAAATGCAATGGCAAGTTTTGCTGCAGAAGACGCAAGACCGAACATATTATTTATTTTTTCTGATGATCACGCGAATCAGGCGATCAGTTCTTATAACCCGACATTGGGCCATACGCCGAATATTGACAGAATTGCTGATGAAGGTGCGATTTTCGAACGAGCCTTTGTGACTAATTCCATTTGCCAGCCAAGTCGTGCATCGGTGATGACGGGTAAGCATTCTCACAAAAATGGCGTTATTGATAACTCATCTCGTTGGAATCCTAATCAAGTGATTTTCCCTAAAATTATGGAACAGAGTGGCTATGACACTGCCTTAATTGGCAAGTGGCACATGCACCCGACGCCGATTAACGAGTTTGGCTATTCTCTAGTATTAAATGGTTCGGGTGGGCAGGGTACATATTACAATCCTGAATTTATTGATCAAAAAGGTGATACTGAGATTATTGAAGGGTACTCGACGGATTTAATCACGGATATGTCGTTAGATTGGCTTGAAGAGAGCAGAGATGTAGATAAGCCATTTTTGTTGAAGGTACAATATAAAGCGCCCCATACACCGAGGCGACCGCCTGCACGTCATATGAAGACCTTTATTAACCATAACTTCCCGACACCTGATACGTTATTTGATGATTATGCTACACGAGGCGATCATGCAAACAATGCTTGGATGCAGCTTTACGGTATGACACCTGTTGGCATTAATGCATTCCCGCCGGCTTCAAGCACTCCAGAAAAAGCTCGTATTCGTAAAGAGTGGATTAAGAGCATGACAAATGATGAAAAATGGCACTTTGACCAATTTATCAATCGTCTTAATGAAGAGCAGTTGGCTGCATTTCATGATGCTTACGATGACGTCAATGTCGATTACTGGGAAAAAATGAAAGACCCTATGTATGCACGCCGCTGGGGTGATGTACCACGAGATCTAAAAGTAGCTCGAACGGAGTACATGTACCAACGCTTCATGCGTGACTACATGGCGACAGTTATGACGATTGATGAGAATGTAGGTCGTATTCTTGACTACCTTGATGAATCGGGGCTTGCTGAAAATACTATCGTCGTTTATAGCTCGGACCAAAGCTTCTTCATAGGAGAGCATGGTTGGGCAGAAAAACGCTACATGTATGAAGAAGGTTTTAAAATGCCATTCATGATTCGTTGGCCAGCAAAAATTCCTGCAGAGCAACGTCCACAAGCGATGATCCAAAATATGGACTTTGGGCCGACCTTTTTAGATGCTGTAGGCATAAAAGCGCCTGAAGAGATGCAAGGAAAATCGTTCCTTAAAGTATTGATGGGCGAAACGTCTGACGCACAATGGCATGAAGAACGCCCAGTAGTTTACTACCACTACTACATGGAAGGCGCACATAACGTGCCACGCCATGATGGTGTAAGAAGTGAGCGTTACAAGTTGATTGATTTCTACTCTCAAGAGCAAGGTAAAGGCATTTTTGAGTTGTACGACTTAAAGATGGACCCTAAAGAAGTTAACAACGTTTATGGGGACCCAGATTATAAGGAAGTACAAGATAAAATGATGAATGAGCTCGACAATGCGAGAGTGATATATGAAGTCCCTGCTGACTATTTCAAAGCACCATATCCTTTCATGATGAAAAGAGAGCGTGAGGAATTAGGTCTATGATCGGCTAATTTAGAGTTAAAGCTGTGTTGTGTCGTAAAATTTACAATGATCACACTTTATGCTGGTGCGGTAGAATGGAGGTAATTAAGCTTTCTAAAGTTCGATTTTGAACTTACTCTATTTTAACGTTTCCATGAACTAATTAAATTTGCGCAAGGAAACATAAATTTGCTAATTACTATTTTAAGAATATTCTTTTAAAGTTATTGAATGTATTGGGATTAAACGTTTTGATAAAATCCCAAGTATTATGGGTTTAAGAAAAGTTAGTTATTACTCCGATTTATAGCCGCATTTTTGTTGCTATAGTGATAGTGCACTAGTTGATGTGACTTGTTAGTCACCACTTAAGGCGTTGTACTCATTGTTCTAGAGCGGCTAAGCATAGTTGGTATCGACTTAGGTTTAGTTCGCAATAGTTCTCTAAATGCAGCGAATCAACATTATCAGGAGAGCATATGAAACTTAAGGATAGTCTTGTTATTCTAATTGGCATTATTGGACTTGCTGGATGTAGTTCAACAAGTAGTAGCAGTGTTGCTTCTAATGATTGGGAGCAGCGCGGTTACGATTTAGCACTACAAGGTAAAGCGTTAGTAATTAATGAAATGGTGCCGAAAGATAAGCTAGAACTCTTTCGTAAGGGATACTCGTATGGGCTTGCAACGTTTTGTTCGCAGAACGGTGTAGACGTGGCTTGGAATGGTGTGGACTATGAAGATACTTGCGACGATGTAAACCCGCTATTTACACCACAATATGCGATGGGTATAACTGAAATGCAGCATATGGATTGGGGTAGTAATCGTCAACAAATTGAAGAGTTTGGAATAGCTGAAGATTATGAGTATTCAATAATATATGAGTAGATATTGATTATTCTAAATTAATAGAATAACGGATGGATTGTTTTTCTTAACACAATCCACGTTATTCTTATTATTACGATCAAGTGCTTATTTTTACCTGATAATATTGTTATTGAAAGTTATTTCTCATGTTCTTATCCATGCGTTTTATTTAAAACCTATCAACGCATTTTATTTTGCAAATCAGTTCACTGTTATAATTTTACGCTCGTAAAGCGTTTGATTAATAGGTTTGTGGTTTGGCAGTTTGACGAAGTGATTATTTTATCTATGAGGTTTAGTGTCGCTAATGTTTTTCTTAGAGCGAGAGGCTCATTCTTGAAGTTGTTATTAATTATAAGTTGAAATTGTCAGTAAACTTCGTTTCGTCCCGTAATTTAGTTAATGATGCTTACTAATTGTAGGAGGAGCTTAAAATTTTAACAAAATAAAACTAAAGTAAGGTGACGTTAATATAATGAAAAAGTTTTTTTTTCTGCTATTGATCCTAGCAGGATGTGGTGGCGACTCTTCCCCTCAACAACCAACGCCTGATATTCCTATTATTGAAGATAATGTACTCATTGAAAGTTGGGAATACTCTGGCGGTAAACCTGACCTCGTTGCCGCGGCTCGTTATGCAGGGCTATACGCTGTCGCCGATCGTAGTTCGAATATGATCGAAATTTTGGACATAAACCAGAAGCAGGTTGCCCTCATTAATGAGGCTGAATTATTGGCTGTTTTGCCTACGGGCACTAGTTTATTTGGTTCTCAGTATGGGCCTGTAAGTTTGGCTTTTTCCGCATCAGGCCGATTATTGTTTATTGGTATCAGCGGCGATAATTATGGTGCTATTTTGCGTTTCAATACGGGAAATCACTCGTTATCTCTCTTTGTTGAGAATAGGGCAATAGGAGGTGCAGATGGCAACCTTGCCTTACTGCATCATAAAGGAGAGCTTTGGTCAGCAACAAATGCAGGACAATTGCTTCGCTATCGAGCTGAGCGTAATGATAAAAGGGGTATTTTGTTATCGACTTTGTCTGTATCTACTGAAGAAGATGAACTGACCTTTGTTAGTATGACTGTCGACAGTGCAGATCAAGTGGCTTACGTAGCTTCATCAAATACGCTCTATCGCCTAAAACTCCCCGGAAATGTCTTAACGCCAATAGCGTATATTGAAGATTTAAAATCTATCAGTTTCGGTCGAACCTTTGGTAGTGAACTGCAAGGGGGACTTTATCTAGCCAGTGAGCAGGGGGATTACAGTAATCTTCTGTTTGTTAATACCTCTACATTGCGTCAAGGACGTTCGGTTAGTCCGACGTTGTATAGCCAGTATTACTTGGCTAGCGATATAGCCACTACCGCCGATGGTCGAGCCCTTATCGCGGCTGAAGACGCTCAAGTGATCCGAGATAGCACAGATCTGCGCTTTAGTTATCAGGATTGGTTGCGTGATGAGTATCAACAGTATGTTGTGTTTGCTAAAACAGTTCTTTGGCCGGATGGTAAGCGTCAAGGTTGGGTCAATGGTGAAGAATCTGCCATTGGAGTTAATCGTTATTCAGTAGCAAACAGTGGTTCAGCAGGCTGGGTTATCCTAATGTTGATGACTCATGAGTTAATGTTTAACGAATCAGCTGAAGATGACGTGGAAAAAATCTTAGTTCGGCATGCAGGTTTACATCCTGATGGTGTTATTCCCGAAATAACGGATGATGGCTTTTTTTACGCTAATTATGAAACGGAAACAGGGGAGGGGACTGCTCATGGTGGTGACAAATTCGCATCAATTTATACAACGAGTAAAGTGGTTCAAGCCGCTATTCATGCTCGTGAACATTACGTTGATAACCCTACAATTCAATTAGCTGCTAACAAGATCATTGGCAGCCAGAAGAATTATGCAGATTATCTACGTGGTTATGGTCAAGTAGTACAGCAAGCCTATAACTTTGGACCAGCACCTGCATCAAAATTGGAAACTATCACGCCATATCAAGAATCTTATCTTCTGTCAGAGCTTGCCAGTGCACAAGACCCTATGGCTTATTACTCTTATCAGGATTGGTGGAAAGATAGAGAAAACCACGACTATTTAACTCAGTATCTTAGTCATGAACCCGTCATTAAATGGAATATCCCATCTTTTGTTGAGCAATATGCACACATTCTGTTTAAGGATCGTCGAGACAGCGAGGGGTGGAAGGAGAATTTCAAACACTTTTATGCTCATTTCGCTGCCTGGACAGATGATAATAACCCTGACTATTTAACAGTCTTCTCCGCGGGCGCGACCAAAACGGAAGGCTACAGTGCTGATAATATCAACAATCATCCTGATACTATTGTTCATTTTCCAGGTGTGCTTGGTTTTGGTATGTATGGAAATACAGCCCCTATTGTTGGTGCTTATTTTGCATACCGCGATGGTGCTAGACAGAAAATGAAAGGTCAAGAAGGAGTGCTCGCACCTGACGGTAGCATCGGTGCCGAATTGCTTACCCGCTACTCAAATGAAAATCCTGATTGGGTTGTAAGGCGGTTGGCAATACCTGATATGGTGTTTGGAATGTATGGTCTTATTGAGCAGATGGAAGACAGCGAGGGCAATATAGGAATTATTGATCGTCTTGTTGCCAGAGACTCCACCGCTAAAGATTTTATCACGCCGACGACTTCTCACGATTCTGAATTTGTGGCTGAAAAGTTTGAAAAGAAGCTAGAAGGATGGGATACAGGTTGGACAATTCAAAATGGCATCGCGGCCTTTTCTGCTATTGATGGGGACAATCTGCAGCTAATAATGCCCTCAAATGCACCATTAAATGACGTTACAAAGGTGTATCGCGATCACTCGCTGGATCCGTTTGATCCTATTGGCACTCGATATATTGTCTCTGCGTATCTCGACTCGAAAGATTTCGAAGTTTCCCAGCTTTGGGTTTATGTGGAAATTTTAAAAAGTACTGACCCAACCTATCGACGTAAGGAAGGAGGAGATGTCGTCCGGTATGATGTTAATCAACGTGAGATTTTCTATTCAGGACGTCGAGTAGATGCCGATGAAGACATATTTCGAATGGTGTTTCGCCTTAACAAGAAAGAAGGCGTATCGAACCGAAGTGAGAAGGCGATTGTAAGTCATATTAGGTTGAACAAGGAGATGCAGTAACTTCACTTGCTATCTGGTTAGCATCTAACAAAGTGATCCTTGTTGGCACTACCACAACGAAGCAGTGTAGACTCTCGTGAATGACACATTTTCAGAGCGCCACTCGTATTTAAGTCCTGCTAGGTTGTGTAAGAATCAGCCTATAAAAGGACGCTGTATATTGTCTTTTAGTTGTCGTTAGGTACCGGTTTAGGGTATCGGTACCTAGCCTTGGAAATCAGACTGAGGTTTAATTTTATTAACAGATAGTACATTTCTTAATGACGAAACAATGAAGACAAAAAATTCAATACTCAAAGAGGTCGAGTATTGAATTTTTAGTTAATTTTATTCTCGTTAAAATTAACCGACTTCCCCTCCATTTTGATTAATATTTTCCCCTTACGAAATGCATCCTAAATGACTCGTTTGATAAGAGCAGAATTGAACGAAACGTCGAAAAAAAAGTGTGATGTAAGTTCATCATTTCGCACCTTTTTTTGACATGGCATAGCTAGAATCATAGTATTTGCTGAAACGTTTCTATAAACATTATCCGGAAGAGTACGCTTATGGCTCAGGTTAAACTCAAAAATATCAATAAGATTTATAAAGGTGGTTTTCACGCTGTTCATGACTTCACTCTCGATATCGAAGATGGAGAGTTTATGGTTTTAGTTGGCCCGTCTGGATGCGCTAAATCGACCACGTTAAGAATGATTGCTGGGTTGGAAAGTATTTCGAGCGGCGATCTCGTCATTGGCGACAAGTTGTGTAATGACGTACAGCCAAAAGATCGTGGTATTGCCATGGTGTTTCAAAACTACGCACTGTATCCACATATGACTGTACGTGAGAATCTAGCGTTTGGCTTGGAAACTCGTAAAAAAGCCAAAGCTGAAATATCGAAACGTGTGAATGAAGCAGCTGACATACTAGAAATAACCGAGCTTCTTGACCGCAAACCTGGTCAAATGTCGGGTGGCCAGTGCCAACGCGTAGCATTAGGTAGAGCAATGGTGCGAAAACCAGAAGTCTTTCTTTTCGATGAGCCGTTATCAAATTTAGATGCAAAACTACGTGTATCTATGCGAATGAGAATTTCCCGCTTGCATGAAGACCTTAAAAAGTCGGGCAAACCGGCCACCATGATTTATGTGACTCATGATCAGGTCGAAGCATTGACCATGGGAGACCGAATCTGTGTACTCAATCGAGGTGCAATCATGCAAGTCGATTCGCCAATGAATTTGTACCATAAACCTGCCAACAAGTTTGTTGCTGAGTTTATAGGTTCACCAACGATGAACATGCTGTCTGGTGAGTTAATCGAAGGGTCTGATAATAGTGTAGTTGCGAAGGTAAACGGAAATTTATTTACGTTCCCTGAAGATAAACAAAGTCGCCTTAGAGAATATGTCGGTAAAGAGGTGTATCTGGGGATTCGTCCTGAGCAACTCTCCATGCGAGCAGGAGATAACAGTTTTGACGCTTACATTACGGAAGTTGAAGAAATGGGCTCTGAATCTTTCCTTTATCTTAATTTCAATAGTGAGCAGCTAATTTGTAAGGAAACTGATCCTGAACTGTTGTTATGCAAGCAAAGTGTACACAATGTGTCACTGAATATGAATAAAGTTCATGTGTTTGACAAAGTCACAGAAAAAAACATTTTTCTCTAAACCGAAGACCCATTTTTAATTTTAGCAAGTAGGTAATTTTACATGATTCATGCAATTTCTGATTCATTTCACTCAATCAATAACGGGCACCTGACGTTAGATTTCTCAGAGCACAACGTATTGCATACCATCAAGCATGGTACGGTTATGCTTAACCTATATAGCCCGAGCGAGTTTGAAAGTGCTTTAGGCAATATTTACCTTCGTACTCACCATGAAGGTACCATTGAATTTACTCCATTGATGCATTTCAACAAAGAGATGCGTACTTATCGAAATGACGATGGATTAGTTGTTTGGGAAACCAAAACAGATTCTTTTTGTGCCTCTGTCACCATTTCTTTCTCACCAGTTTCTGAAAAATTGTATTTCACAACTAAGGTTAAGAACGTCTCTGCATCCGACATAGCGTATGATCTTGTTTTTGGTCAAGATTTAGCATTGGCTGACGAAGGCGCGGTAAAAAGTAATGAGTGCTATGTAAGTCAATATCTTGATCATCAAGTATTTGAAACAGAAAATGAAGGCTATGTCGTTTGTTCACGTCAAAACCTCCCTCAAAGTACGGGTAATCCATGCACTCAAATCGGTTCTTTGACCGACAAAATTGTAGGATATTCGACGGATGGTTATCAGTTTTTTGGCAAAAGCTACCGTTTTGAAGCGCAGCCAGAAGCGTTGTACCAACAACAACTAGAGAATTATAAACTTCAGTTCGAAATGGGCTATATTGCCTTACAGACTGAAAAAATTTGTTTGTTGGCATCAGAAGTTAAAGAGTCAGTTTTCTATATAGATTTCGGTATGGATCTTCCACTTTCTAATGTAAGCAAAGCTAAATCGCTTAACTGTCTTCGTGAAGAATACGTTCAACCCAATGAAAGTTACGTATCAGAACAGTCATTGATTAATTTCTATTTAGACACATCCAATAGCGTTGTTGGTGAAGATTTTTCTTTAGCTGAAGTCGAAACGTTTTTCTCGAAAGAGACACGCTTTTCAGAAGAGAATAATGGCCAACTATTATCGTTTTTCTATGGTGACAAGAAAGGCGAAAGTCGTTATGTCACACTAGCAGGTAAAGAGCGACTTCTTGAGCGTTCAACCGGCCATATGGTGTCAACGGGCAACAATCAGAATTTTGAAAATGCTGTGATGAGTTCGACTCATTGTATGTATGGTGTATTCAACTCGCATATTGTTCTAGGCAATACATCATTCAATAAATTGCTGGGTGTTGAACGTACTTCACTGAATATGTTTAAGTTTAGTGGTCAAAGAATTTGGGTGAAAGAGGGTGAAAAGTACTGTGTTTTGACAATGCCATCTGCATACGAAACCGGTCTTAACTTTTCCCGCTGGATCTATAAGTACCAAGGCGGCTACATTATTGTGACTAGTTTTAGCTCACAAAATCAAACTGCCGTTCAACTTGATATTGAAACGCAAGGCTTGTCAGGTGCATTAGATGTTGTGATTACCAACCAGTTATTAATGGGTAATAACGAAAACGAAAACGATGTAACCGTGACATGTGAAGGAAATACGTTCCGCGTTGATGGTAACAATGAACTGGTTGGTTCTACCTATCCAGAAATGTCATACGTGATTGCTGCAAGTGATTTTGTCACTGACTCTTCTACGATTGTTTGTAAAGAGTCGACTCGTTATCTTTTACTTACAGGTTCTGTAACAGATAAAGCGACCCTAACTATCTCTGGAACATTGGATGGTCAAACAGGTTTAGATACAACAACATTAGATTTTGATACTGAAGTTAAGGCTTATCAAGAGGCTCAAAGTGGTTTGTTAAATCAGTTCCATGTTGAGTTTGAAAATGACGCTTACAACGCACAAAAATTGAATGATACTATGCAGTGGTTTACCCACAACGCATTGGTTCACTATGCGACTCCACATGGATTGGAACAATATTCTGGTGCTGCTTGGGGAACGCGCGACGTATCCCAAGGTCCATTTGAGTTGTTTATGTCTATGCAGCGTTACGATCGCGTGATTGATTTACTTGATACTATTTACAGCCATCAACACATTGAAACTGGCACCTGGCCACAATGGTTTATGTTTGATAAATATTCAAAAATTCAACAAGAAGATTGTCATGGCGATATCGTGGTTTGGCCGTTAAAAGCAATTGCCGATTACATCACGACGACAGGTGATATCGATGTTCTCAATCGCGAAGTACCTTACACAAGCATTGAGAATGGATTCGCATTCACTAACGAAAAATACACAATCTTTGCCCATGTAGAGCGCCAAATTAAGCATATCTTTGACAACCTAGTACCTGGGACTCACCTGTCTTGTTATGGTGATGGTGATTGGGATGACACGTTGCAACCAGCGAATCAATCATTGCGTGAGAATATGGTCAGTGGTTGGACAATTCCTTTGACACTTCAGTCGTTAAAGACACTGAAAAAAGCATTGAGTTCGCATAAACAATATGGCGACTTTGTTAATTTAATCAGTGAACTCGCAACTAATATGGAAGCTGACTACAACAAGCTTCTTGTTAAAGATGGTGTAATTGCAGGCTTTATTCATTTACCAAACAAAGATGTGAATAAAGTTGAATATCTTCTACACCCTTCAGATGAAAAAACAGGTATCAAGTACCGCTTACTTCCAGCATCGCGTTCTATTATCTCTGAGACATTCTGTAAAGAGATGGCCGAAAGTCATATGAAGATTATCGAAGAGAACTTAGTTCATCCTGATGGGGTGCGCTTGATGGAAAAAATGGCCGAATATAATGGTGGTAAACAGAGCTATTTTAAACGTGCTGAATTAGCTGCAAACCTTGGCCGTGAAGTAGGTCTGCAATACTGTCATGCTCATATTCGTTTTATTGAAGCACTTTGTAAGATGGGTAAAGCGGATAAAGTACTAGAAAACTTGTACAAAATTATTCCTATAGGCATTCAGCAGGCTGTGCCTAATGCTGAAATTCGTCAATCTAATGCGTACTTTTCAAGTTCAGATGGCAAATTCAACGATCGCTACGAAGCCTATCGTGATTTTGATAAATTAAAATCGGGTGATGTCGCAGTTAAAGGTGGATGGAGAATTTACTCTAGTGGTCCTGGTATTTACATTAACCAAGTGATCAGCAACGTTCTTGGTGTTCGTTATGAAAACGATTGTCTTGTTCTAGACCCGATTATCGCGAAATCAATGGGTAAAGTAAGTTTAGATTTCACGCTTTACGGTAAGCCTTGCAAGTTGAATATTATACCGGAATCGGGTGAATTTACTCCGAAACGAATTGAGTTAAATGGTCAAACTATCACGGTGTCCTTGACTGAAAACCCATACCGAACTGGAGGGGCTGTTGTTGATAAAGCTATTTTAAACAATACGCTTCAGAATAGTGATAATCAGCTGACAGTTTGGCTGTAAGGTCATATTCCCCTCACCTCGTGTGAGGGAAATATATACCTGAATTTGAATGTTACTCACCAGAATTTAGCCTAATACTGATCAGTAGAAACGATTAATCTAATGCAGTATACTTCTATAAAATAGTTAGAAAATGCAAGTGATTCAAATAGATAAGGATACTATTAAAGTGAAGGGTCAATACTGAAATGAGACATACAATCAAAGATGTTGCCAGAGAAGCGAACGTGTCAATTTCGACAGTCTCATATGCGATGAACAACAGTGACCGTATCAGTGAAAAAACACGGAAACACGTTCTAGAAGTAGCAAAGAGGCTCAATTACTCGGCAAACAGCAATGCAAAACGTCTAAGACAGAAAAATGTTGGCGCGATCGGAGTGTTCTTTAACTCTTGGTTTGGACCAATTTATAGTGAACTTATTCAGGGTATTGAGCAGAAAGTGCATGAAATGGGGCATGACTTAATTGCCTGTAGTCTTTTTGGTGGAGCAGAGTCAACCGCTCACCGCTACTTGAAAGATCAGATGATTGATGGTGCTATTATATTAAGTAATGCATTTGATGATGAATTCTTGAAATCTGTCGCGGAAAACAATCTTCCCATTGTTGTACTCGATAGAGAAATAACCGCTCCTAATATTTATAATATATTGATTGATAACTTCGGTGGGGCATTCAGTGCAACTAAACAGTTAATCGATAGTGGAAGTGATGAAGTTTATTATATGAGCGGTCCGACTGATTCGTATGACAACCAAAAACGATTAGATGGCTATATAGCAGCCTTGGGTTTTTACAATCTTAAGTTCAATAATGAGCTTATTATTCGTTCTGATTTTACCGAAAAAGATGCTTATGAAAAATCGCTTGAGCTTTTTTCTAAGAAATCGAAACCTCGTTCAATCTTTGCTGGTAATGATGAGATGGCCCTCGGAATAATTAAAGCCGCTAATGAAAAACAGATCAAAATTCCTGAGCAATTGAAGCTTGTTGGCTTTGATGACATTCGAGAATCTGAAAGGTGTTTACCTGCGTTAAGTACGGTTACTCATGATAAGTTTGATATGGGCGTTAAATCCGTAGAAGTTCTTTTTAATGCAATGAATAGTGAAGAATATATTGAACCTGTAACAATATTGCCCACTAAATATATTGCTAGAGACTCTATTTAATATTCAAACAAAACACGTTTTAGTTCTTTGTCATTGCTATGAGAAATCATAGCAATGCTATGTCGCAATTGTTCAGATGTGATTTACATAGCCTTACGAGGATAAACACATGAAAAACCGTTGGCTTACGATAATGCTGCTCGCTTTCACTTCTTCAGTAGTAGCAAAAGAACGAATTGAATTTATGGTTTCGTCTGGAGAGCAGATGACGTTTGTAAATGAGGTAATTAAACCTGAATATGAACGTCGCTATCCTGATATTACATTGGTTTTGACCAATGATTCCAATTTAGAAACACGTATGGCAGCAGGTGATTATCCTAATGTTTATGCAGGTATTTTTGGATATATGGTACCAAGGTATGCGAAACTTGGACGTTTAATGTATTTAAATGAATTTGATGGTTTTGAAGAATTAAAAGATCGAATTGAACCTCAATTCATGACAGAGCATTTCAACCGGAATTATTATATTCCATGGCATGCTACGACTCAGATGATGATTTATAATAAAGATCTATTCAGGGAAGCAGGTTTAGACCCAGAGACACCACCAAAAACCTGGGATGCCTTTTTATCTGCAGCTGAAAAGATTAGTAATCTTCCACCAAGAGATAATGGCGCTAATGTTCATGGTGCCGCGTTGTGGAATGACGCTTTGTCGTGGGGTGGTTGGTACTGGAATATGTTGTCTCCACTTTATTACAATTTTAATGATGGCCAGTATCAGCTATTAAATAAATATGGAACTCATCCAGTATTTGATAAAGATGAAGCGTCGATGGTTCAGTTTTTAGAGACAATGAAAAAGGTTCAACAGTTTTCCCCATTGACGATGGAACAGAACTTTTTCTCGAGAACCATTGGCATGTGGCCACAATATGGCATTGCATGGAAAGCCAACTTACAAGATGCCGCAGGTTATCCAATGGAAATAGGCAAAGACGTTGGTATTGCGCCTATCCCAACATTGTCCGAAGACGGTGTGCATTACTCCAATTTAGATGGTCGTGCATTAATGGTATTTAAGAATACGCGTTTAATTGAACAACGTAGCTGGCAACTTATTGAATTACTGATGGAAGAAGATAATCATCTAAAAGCAAACATGGAATTGCAGAACCTTCCAACGTTAGGCTCTTTACAGTCGCATGCTTACTTTCAACAAGATGATATAAAGCCGTTTGTTGACCAACTTAATAATGTTGTGATGAACGAGTCTTCGGCAGCTGTATCAGAAGTGTCTAGTATTGTACTTAAATATTATTCCCAGTCTGTAGTTATGGATAAAATGACACCTGAAGCGGCCGTAAAAGCAGCAGCTGAAGACGTAAAAACAATATTAAAAAGATAGTGTGTGAAACACATCTCTGACAATTATTATATTGGAATAGTTATGAATATTAAACGTTATTGGGTGTCTTACCTATTTATGTCGCCTTGGGTCGCATACTTTCTTGTTTTTATGTTATATCCATTTTTTCTATCGTTAGAAAATAGTTTCTTGGATATTAATATACTAAATCCTGAAAATACTGAATTTGTTGGTATTGGTAACTGGGTAAATGCCATCTCAGATTACAAATTTTGGAAGTCGATATTTAATGTCTTCTTTAATCAGGCAATATTTATTTCACTAAGCTTCGTGATAGCACTTGGTGCTGCGTTGATGTTAAACGAAGTGACCGTGTTATCTGGGTTGTTCCGAACGGTACTGTTTATACCAGTAGTCACTTCGGTCACCGTTGCCATGTTGATTTTTGACTTTATGGCAGGACCAAATGGCCCTATTCAATCCACGATGCTAGAAATTCAAATGCTTGACTCTCCAGTGTTCTGGAAGTTTGAAAAATGGCTGCCCATGCCAGTCATCGCAGTGTTTAGTGCGTGGAAGTGGTTTGGTGTACAAATGATCATATTCCTCGGTGGTATCGCAAGTATTAACAAGTCGTTGTTGGAGGCTGCTGATATTGACGGCGCAACATGGTCTAGAAAGATTACTAAGATTATTCTGCCGCTAATTAAACCACAGATTATCTTTGTTCTTACGATCAATGTTATCAATGGTTTACAGATGTTTACCGAAGTATTTATGAACTTTGATCTGCAAGGTGGTCCTCATAATTCGGCTTTAACACCTGTACTTCACTTGTACCAAATTGGTTTTGAACAAATGAAAATGGGCGAAGCATCGACAGTTGGATTATTGCTTGCAATCGTAATTTTCATATTGACGATGATTCAGTTAAAAATCACAAACGGGAGTAATAAAGAATGAAAGAACTGAATAAAGGCAAAGTGATGATATATGTATCACTCACGATTGCTAGTATTGTCGTACTCTATCCATTTTTCTTTATGATTATTAACTCGTTTAAGCCGGGTTCGGAAATTATGCATTCTCCGAACTCACTGCCGACCACATGGTCTTTAAATGGCTATATTGAAATTTTTAATAGTGTGAATCTTGGACGTATCTTTTTTAATACAATATTCGTTTCCGTTTCTGTTACTGTATTAAACTGTTTATTATCGGCAATGGTGGCGTTCGCCATCGCGAAAACTAATATGCCAGGGCGACAAGTATGGTTGAGGTTAATTCTATCTTCTATGATGGTACCTGCGATTTTATTTACGATACCAGTCTATATGATGATGTATGAATGGAATTGGATTAATACGTATCGAGTGCTTATTATTCCCGGAGCAATCAGTGCATATAATATCTTTCTATTGTATCAATTCATGACCCAAGTTGACGAAGCTTATTTAGAAGCGGCGCGAATCGATGGTGCGAGTGAGTTTCGTATTTTCTTTAAAGTCGTGTTACCTATGATGCGTCCAGCAATGGCGACGGTTGGTATCCTGACGTTCATGGGAGCATGGAACGACTTTATGGGTCCGTTACTCTATATTCGAGATGATTCAATGCTCACCTTGCAGATGGCGCTCTTTAAGTTCCAACAAGACATACCAGCGGGTAACCTTGAGCAGGTTTGGGCGATGACCACGATGATTGCTGTCCCTGTTGTTTTTGTATTCTTCTTTATGCAGAAAAACTTTATCAAGGCGTTTACTGGCGTAGGGGTGAAATAATGATGAAGTTAAAGCGCATAGGTCTGTTTGTTTCTTTTATTCTGATTGCTTACTTTTTTGCATGGGGTAAAGTTTATTTTTTATCTAAAAGCTACTTCGAGTTTGCTCAACAGCAAGAGCAATCTGGTAATTATGTTGTGGCTTTGAAAGGTACAAATAAATTAGAAGTTAGAATCGATGAGGTTTATTTAGGTGGTTATCAGCAGGTTATAGAAGCATGGGATAATGTTACATTTGGTATCACACCTTCTTTTTATGATGAAGCACTAAAGGCACCTGAAAGATTAATTCTAAAATTATCAGATGAAGAGCTTTATCAATTTGTTGACTTGTACGTCCAGCTTGATAGCAAATATGTTCCGGAGGTAGCTGAATTACTCCTGAAACGTGCCACGGATTCAAATGACGAATTGTTAGCATCTGAAATGAGAGAATTTTTAATTCAAGCTTTCCCCGATTATCTCTACTTTCAAGACTAAACAATAGGCATAGCCATATTCATGGTTGTGCCTAAATATTGCCAGTCAGAAATATCTTTTGGAGTACATATGGTACACCCGTATCAAGACACTGCTTTATCTATTGAACAAAGAGTAGAAGATTTATTAGCTCGAATGACGATAGAAGAAAAAATTGGTCAACTTTGTCAGAGCCCTATGTTGGAATACGAAGCCAATCGTGAATCGTATTTAGATGGTGTTAGGCGAGGTTGTTGGGGATCCAGAATTCTTGCGGATACTGCATGGGCTGGAAATGCCCCTGGAGAAAGCATTGATCCAAAACAACTCAATGAATTTCAGCGAGTCGCCGTTGAGCAGAGCCGATTGGGTATTCCGCTCATTATTGCCAGAGATGTGATTTATGGGCAGCAAACCGTACTTCCTATTCCATTGGCGCAAGCGTCTTCGTTTAATCCTGACATGATTGAAAGCGCCTATCGCGGTATCGCAAAGGAAGCGTCATCGCTCGGTATTCATTGGACGTTCGCGCCAATGTTGGACATTGTACGAGACCCTCGTTGGGGTCGCGTGATTGAAAGTGCAGGCGAAGATCCGTTTTTAACCAGTGCAATGGCAAAAGCTGTAGTCAAGGGGTTTCAAGGTGATGATATTTCACATGAGGACTCTTTAGTTGCTTGTGCAAAGCACTTTGTCGGATATGGTGCATCAGAAGGCGGGCGGGATTATGACACGACAGAAATCTCGGATAACTCTCTACACAATGTTTACTTACCCCCCTTTAAAGCTGCAGTAGAAGCGGGTGTGGTGACGGTTATGTCCGGATTTAACGATTTGGGTGGCACCCCGGTTTCGGGCAGCAAACCATTGATTGAAGACTGGTTGAAACAGCAACAAGGTTTCGGCGGTTTAGTTGTAAGCGATTGGGGATCCATTTCGGATTTAGAGTACTTTGGTGTTGCCAAAAGTGCGACAAACGCAGCCAAGAAAGCGCTTGAAGCTGGTGTTGATATGGCAATGACCAATGAAGCGTATCAAGATCATTTACCTGAACTTGTCTCATCAGGTCAGGTGGATCTTGCAAAAATCGACGAGGCGGCTCGTCGAGTTCTGAGTGTCAAATTTAGAGCGGGTCTTTTTGAAAAACCTTATGTAGATGAGGAGCGTCACAAGTCAGTGTTACGCCATCCTGAGCATGTTTTAAAAGCACAACAACTGGCAGAGCAAAGTATGGTACTGCTAAGAAACAATGGAATATTACCATTGAACAATGCTTCTAAGCAGGAAAACAGAATCACGATAGCCGTTATTGGCCCTCACGCTCATACCAAACGGCAACATTTAGGCTCGTGGTGTTTAGATGGTCGTTCTGACGATGTGACAAGCATCTATGAAGGGCTTAAACACTACGTCGAACAGCAGAACCTCAATATTGAAATCTGCACCGAAGAGGCTGCTTTCACAGATGAAATGGTAGAATGTGCCCATCGAGCAGATGTGACGATTTTATGCACGGGAGAAAGTCATCGCCGAACGGGTGAGGCGAGAAATATTGCTGACTTAACATTACCCGCTGGTCAAGAACAGCTTATCCAAGCCATAGGTGAAACAGATACCCCGCTTGTAGTAGTGCAATGTACGGGACGCCCTGTGCCGTCTATGGCGACTGAGCAGTATGCTGACGCACTGATGTTCGCTTGGCAGAGCGGGACAGAAACAGGACATGCTGTGGCACGTATATTGTTTGGTGCGGTTTCTCCTAGTGGACGTTTACCCATGTCAGTGCCACGCTCCACGGGGCAAATTCCGATTTACTACGCTCGTAAACCTCTCGGTAAAATGCGTGATTTCCAAGAATATCAACCGTACAAAAACCAAAAACATACGCCGTTATACCCGTTTGGTTATGGATTGACTTACGGTGAATTTGAGTATGGTAATTTAGAACTCAGTCATAGTGAATTGTCTTTGGGTGATACGTTAAAGGTTCACATCAAGGTGCGAAATATTGGAGACCATGTGGCGACAGAAGTTGTGCAGTGTTATACGCGGCAGATCAACGCTACTACTACTCGACCGGAAAAGGAATTGAAGGCGTTTTCACGTGTGGACTTACGTCCTGGTGAAACCAAAACGGTGTGCTTAGCGATCCCATATCAGTCACTTGAATATTACGGGGAAACACAGCGCTTTGAAGTAACCGAATCTCGTATAGATCTTTATGTTGGGCCGGACAGCAATGCGTCTTTAGAGGCTTCATTCTTACTGCAACCCCCTAAAAGTTAAATAATTCGTGATTTTATATGAATTTGAACCTGCTGTTGCTTGCAACGAGCAGGTTTTTTTTGAGGTTAATCTATGGAAAATCAAACTCGACCAAGCCCAAAACAACCAAACATTATCTACATTATGTCAGATGATCATGCTGTAAGGGCTGTTAGTGCTTACCAGAGTGATATTGCTCATCTAGCCCCGACGCCTAATATCGACCGTATTGCTCGTAACGGTGCACGTTTCGATAAATCTTTTGTGACTAACTCATTGTGCGGTCCTTCTCGCGCGGCAATGTTGACGGGAAAGTTTGGTCACAAAAATGGTTTTAACCACAACGGTCAGTTATTTGATGGGCACCAACCTACTTGGCCACGATTATTGAAGGAACATGGCTATAGTACCGCATGTATCGGCAAGTGGCATATCAACCTGACTCCAGACGGGTTAGATTTTGATCATTGGGAGCTTTTAAACGATCAGGGTGAGTACTATAACCCTGACTTTATAACCAAACAGGGCGTAAAACGTGAGCACGGTTATACAACGGAGCTGATCACGGAAAAGTCGCTAAATTGGATAGCTAAGCAAAAAAACAGCGAGCAGCCCTTTGCTTTGCTAATTCACCATAAAGCACCACATCGAAACTGGATGCCAGCTCCCCAGCATACTAGAGCGTTTGAAAATACCCTATTTCCTGTACCTGATAATTACTTTGACACCTACCAAGGACGAGCCGCAGCCGCAATGCAAACAATGAACATCTACCGTGATGCCCAAGAAGGGCATGATCTTAAGATGACTAAAGCGGTAGGGGAAACACAGTGGAGAGAAGATATCTGGCCATTTTTGCTTGAACGATTAACGCCAGAACAAAGAGAGCAATGGGATCTTGCATATCAAGATCGCAATGACTGGTTTAACAACAACGAAGCCGATATGAGCGATGAAGATATTGCCATCTGGAAATACCAGCGTTATGTCCAAGACTATCTCGCAACTATCATATCCGTCGATGAGTCAGTAGGGGAGGTACTCGATTATTTAGAGCGACATAACATTGTTGATAATACCATTGTGATTTATACCTCTGACCAAGGTTTTTACATGGGCGAACACGGCTGGTTCGATAAGCGCTTTATGTATGAAGAGTCCTTTCGTGCACCACTGCTAATACAATATCCAGATAAAATAGCGCCGAATACTATAGTGAATGAATTGGTGCAAAATATCGATTATGCCCCAACTTTTTTGGAGTATGCGGGAATAGCGGTAACGAGCGATATTCAGGGGCAGTCTCTGGTGCCATTACTCAATGGTGGGCATATTTCAGAGGAAGAGGGCGGATGGCGTACATCACTGTACTACCATTTTTATGAGTATCCCGCCATGCATGACGTAACACGACACTATGGCATTCGAGATCATCGCTACAAGCTAATGCATTTTTATTATCAGATAGATGAATGGGAGTTTTATGATCTTGATCGCGATCCTACTGAGATGAACAACGCGATTAATGACCCAAAGTATTTGTCGATCATCCATAAGCTTAAGCAAGATATTGTAAAACTCGAACACCAATACGATGTCCCACCAAGATTGGAGTGGAATGACTCGCCTTTAGAGTGTGTGTCAGCACCGACGCTGAAGGATCTTTATCCGAATAGTTATCAAGTTACTCAACAATAACAATCAGTGTTTAGGTTGCTCTCATAAATAAGGCACTCTGATGAGTGCCTTATTTATATTTCTATTTCTATTTCTATTTATCTTGGCTTGTTATTTATCGTGATTAATACCACGCCAGTTATTGTCAAATTTATACGTTTCTTTGTGCCAACCCCATTGAGAGGGCAGGTTGTCGGCATTCCAATTATCCAATGCAGCTTTGAGGCGTTTCACTTGCTCCGGAAATTGTGCTGAGAGATCGATAGATTCGCTCACATCCTCACTGATTTTATAGAGCTCCATGTGGTTCCTAGTGTCGTGTATATTAGGAATGAGCAGTTTCCAATCATCATCACGAACCGCCGCTTGCATTGGTGTTAGCCAATATAGATATCGCTCTTCAAGTTTCTCTTGAGTGCCTGTTAGACGTGGCAACAAGTTAATGCCCTCAAGCTGAGCCTGGTCTTTTTCAGATAAAGTAATATTGGCAGCAGCAAGCATAGTCGGTGTGATATCTAGAGCAATAGTAGGCTCATCAATCACTTGATTGGCTGGTATTTTACCTTTCCATGTGATGCTAAATGGAACTCGTATTCCACCATCCCATAGGTCTCGCTTAGTACCGCGGAGCGGAGTATTGAAAGAACCATTGTCTTTTGGATCACCTCCATTGTCAGACATAAAGATCACCATTGTGTCTTCCATTAGTTCATGCTGTTCAAGTTTGTCGAGCATCTTCCCAATGTTGACATCCATGTTGTAGGTCATAGCGACAAATTTACGACGCGTTTCATCTTCTATGAAGGCAAACTTTTCAAGATCTTGCTGTTTGGCTTGCATTGGACCATGTGACGCATTGAATGGTACATATAAAAAGAAAGGCTCATCTTTATGTCGATCGATGAAATTCACCGCTTCATCAGCAAATACATCCGTTAGATAGCCATCAAAATTGGCAATCAGGTCATCGTTTCTATAGATAGATGAGTACGCATTTTTCTTGGCATTTTGCATGTTACGACCAGTCACGAAATAGTCGGCTGCACCGTTATTAAAACCAAAGAAGTAGTCGAAGCCACGATTTTGCGGCCAGAATTTTTTATCTTCACCATCATGAGATTTACCGATAAAGCCCGTTGTATAGCCAGCTTGTTGAAAGAAATCGCCAAAAGTTTGTGCAGATAAGTCGAGACCTTGCTCAATACCAGGTTCAAGGATGTAAGGACCGATATTATCAACATAACCATAGCGTTGTTGGTAGCGTCCCGTCACTAGGCCTGCTCGAGATGGACCACACACAGCGCCTGTCACGTAGCCTGCTGAAAGGATCGCACCTTCAGAGGCAAGCTTATCCATGTTGGGTGTCACTACATCCTGACGGATATTTTGGAATCCCATGTCGGCATAACCGATATCGTCAACGAAAATAAGTAAAACATTAGGTTGGCGAGGTTCATTATGATGACTTGCAACCTCGCTTTGCGCGAAAGCAGTGCTAGTGAAGGTAGAAGTGATGGCAAGAGCAAGGCATTGCTTAATCAACTGTTTTTTCATTGTGGTATAACTTCCAGTGTAAAGGGAATATACGACCACCGAGATGAGGTGGTCGTTAGTACGGTTATAGAGGGCAATTATTAGGCATGCTAAGGCTGATGAACTAAGTCAATGGTAGTATCAACATTACTACTATTTTTGTTGATGACGACGCCTGCCATTCTGAATACATAGCCAATAAAGTTATCTTGCTCTGATGGAGACATCGCGAATGTAGTTACCTTATTTACATTCTGAACCGAGTTTAATAAAACAACGCCATCATCATTTACAAATAATTTCTTCAGGGGAATGCTTACTTTATACACGGCATCTCCTTGGACTAAATCCTGCATGTTAAGATCAATAACATTTGTTGGAAGAGCGCCTGTACTTCCTTGCGGTGTTGTACTGTCAAATTTAAAACGCATCACCCAATCATGATTAGGCCTTGTACCAGACGAATTCATGTAGAATTCTAGCGCTCCATTTTCTATATATTGGGCTAAGTCAACGGTGTCGTAGTTATCAATATCAACAGGGTGGGTGAAGTAAGAAGTACCACTATTGTTTTTATGTGTTATGCCAGCAAAAATTGGATTGTGGTCGGCTGCCCAACCTGCGGGTTGGCCCCAGTTTGTTTCTGCTTGATTGGTTACTCCATGCTCAGGTGCCCAACCATATTTAACATTACCGCTCGACTCCTTCATTACTCGACGTACGTCGTTAATCTCATCGGTTTGCGTTTGAGACGAAAGATTGTCACAAGATTGAATGTTTCTTACGGCCCAATTATCGGGTAATCCATTTGCATAAAGTTCGACATCGCTTATCTCAAACGAACTTTGTCCGGTGATATCTAACGATAGGGCTGTATTAACGCTGTTAATGTCAAGACCTTGGTCTACGAAACAGTGCATCGGCACAATGATCTGTTGTGATTCATTAGAGCCTCTTGAAGCCGCAACCGCGCTGCTGATATCAACAGGGGTAATATAGTTATCAATAGCATTACTCATCGATAACAACATTGCTTCGTGAGTACCTTGTTCGACTAGTGGCTTAATGCTAAAGCTTATTACACCGTTTTCCGCTTGAGTAGTATTGTAAGTTGCATCAAGGTTCCAGCTTTTTTCAGAGGTGAAGCGAAGTGTTGCCGACTCTTCACCAGTTACAGTTACCGTTAATGGCGCAAACCCTGCTAGGTCTTGAGTTTCAATCGAGATATTGTCAAGCTCAACCAGACCATCTGCATTTATTTCTGCGGTGTTACCATTGTTATCTTCGATTTGAATCTCGAATGGACTTTTTTTCACATCGCTTGGCTTATCGGCCTTGTAAAGATAGACATTTTCAGACAACTCGTTGTCTGCAGGTGCATCCCCGAAATAATGTTCTTCGAATATCTTTTCTTGTTCACCGAATTTGTTGATTTTTACTTCAGCAATTGAATACACAAGACCGGCAAAATGGTGACCATCGTCTTCTTTGGATTGAGCAAAACTAACGAAATTTTTGACATTTTGTAACGCGTTCAGCAATACCTTTGTGTACTCATTATCTTGTCCTGCATTGTAAGTTACGCTGAACAAGTCCTTCATAGGGATGCTAACTCGGTAAACCATTGCGCCTGGAGAAATATTTGACATGTCGATGCCAACGGGCAAGGATGAAATTCCTCCAGTGCTACCTTCCGGAATTATTCCATCAAGTTTAAACGCAATTTCCCAGCTTTCATGACTCGGTTCTATACTATTGGCATTTAACGCTAGGAAGAACTCTACTGCGCCAGTCTCCATGTATTGAGACAGATCAACTTTCTCATTATCATCAAGTAAAACGTTATGAATGAAGTAGCTTTTGTTGTCAGGATTATGGCCTTCATTATTATGATTAATACCTACGAACAAGGGCCAGTCATCTTGTGAACCTGCAGGTTGGGCATGGGCTACATTGCCATTAACGGCTGATACGTTCGGGGCCCAACCATTTATCACAGTTTCACCATCTATCTTAGTCGCATGACGTAGAATAGTGATGTCGTCACTTTCAATTTGAGCTGAGTTTGAACAAGGTTGAACCTCGATTGCTCCCCAATTATCTGGCATAGAGTTAGCCATCCAGCGAACATTAGCCAAGCTGTATCGAACTGGGCCTTCGGTTTCAAACTCAATTGCAGTTTGAAGTGTTTTAGGATCAACATCGGTACTATCAAAGAAACAACTCAGCGGCAATTTAATTTCTTGTAGTGCTTGTGCTCCTGTAGTCGCAATAACGGCACTAGTCACGTCAACCGAACGGCTATTACCAGCCTGATCGCGTAGAGTGACAGTCGCTCTGGTTAATGTATCTTCGTCGGCATCAACACTTGCTTCAGGTTGAATTTCAAAAGATAAAGAGCCTTTGTTCCAATTTATGTGATCTGAATCACCGTTAGCCCAACCATGATATGTGCGTACCGTATTCACCGGCTTATTAGCAGAAAAAGAAATACTTGCAGTTGCGTTACTCATCACATCAGCTTCTACGGCAACGTTCATGGTAGTAAAATCATGAAAGTCTACGTTATCAATAGTAATGTTACCGTTCTCATTAGGACCTGTATCGACAGTAACTTCGTCGCTAGTTGAATCTTTCATCGTCATCGTAAACGGTTGACGCCAGCTTGTTTCGTTATCCGCAGCATCGACGCGATACAAGTTAAGGCCAAAATCGGTTGCCAAACCAGTATCGCCACCACCACCACCACCACCTGCCCCGCCAGTGTCACCATAGTCATACTTATCGTCTAAACACCCGCTGAGAATAAGGGTTGACCCGATTAATAGGGTCAAACTGGTTTTTTTTTGTATCATTTTTTTATCCTTAATTCTTAATTGACCTAGAACACTTTAAACAGCAGCTGTATTAGTTATATTTCGTCAAAATCATGCCTGCTTAAATCGCTATAAATAGGTGAAATTACACTACAAATCCACACTCATTTATTATCAATAGAAACGTTTCATTCATTTTTTCTGATTAGATATATTTTATTATTCGTTTTCAAGAGTAAAAATAATAAAATGTGACCTGTGGTGGCTTTACGGTGAGTTGTTGTCGTTTAATGTGATTTAGAGAGTGTAAGTGTAACGAGAGGTACGATAAATATAACGGTAAAATCATGTTACAATTCGTTTTTTCAATGCTATGTAGCTACCAATTAATACGCGAAATTATCATGGTTACCTAAACAACAGGGGCGTATTGCCCTTTTTTTACGAATATCACGAGAGTTTGCTCACATTACTATGATTTTTTATTTAGGGTTATTTCACAGTAGTTATATTTATTTCTTTTTATTCAGTTACTTACGTGTAATTGGCGTTATTGTCTGCATATTGACACTTCAATCGAAACGTTTATCTTTGCGTTATTAAAAGAACACTATGACAAAGAATCCATAAATGCGAGATAGCGTGCATGGCTGATTATGTTGTGAAATAAGTAAAATAATGTGAAGGGTTAATAGATGGTCAAAAAGTATAGTGTGGTGGTGTTAAGTGCCTTGCTAGTCTCTGGAACAGTTTTAGCAGATCTATCGGATTTGGCGGATATCCCTAGTGATGTGTTAGTTATGGACGGTGATGAGGACACAATGATTGCACCGCCAGAACAACCTAAAGTGAGTAAAGCTCGTGGACCGATGAGAACAAGCTTTTTTACGGGTGTAGAGTATGGTGAAAGCGTATACGAGTATAACGGGAAAGGAAGTAATTTAGTTTTCGTTATCGCCGATGGTGGAACTCGTATTTCCGAAAATTGGCGGCTACGTTATATTTTGAGCGAACAGCATGCAGAGACAAAAGGGTTAGATCAAGATGATGGTGTGAGTATTAACTACCGAATCGCTCCACGCTATTCAAAATGGGTTAATCCAAATTTTAGTTATTTTATCGAGCCTTCATACTATCGCCGCACTGGTAGTAGTGGTATTGAAAATACTGAATGGCAAATTAAGCCTGGTATGCAGTATGCTCTTCGTAAACACATCTTTTTTTCTACACTCGAATACAAAGACTTAAACAGAAAGCGTTATGCGCGAGATGAAAATGGTTGGAAGCCTACAATCAAAGAAGATAGAGATTTTCAACGTATCAATGCCGAAGTTAATTATACCTATCGCCAATCAACGTCATTTAACTGGGGATTGAATATTAATGGTGGTAGCACTTTAGATAATGCAGACAATGTACCCGATATTTATACTCGAAGCAGAAACTATAACATCAAACCATTTGTGCGCCTTAAACACTTCAATAACATTACCACTGAAGTCAATTTACGTTGGGGACGTGCTGAAAGCGGTTTAAATTGGGGGGGTTCTGATACGACTGAAATAAATATAAATAACAATATGCAGCTGAACCGACATTTACGGTTAATTGCTAACATTGGCTATAGACAAGCGACGAGGCATACTGATTTAGGTTGGGGTGATAGTGAAGGTTTAAAAGGAAGAGTGGGTCTCAACATATCTTTCTAGTCGGATGAATATAACTACATGTCATTATATGAACGCCCATTTTTAAACGAAGTGGGCGTTTATCGTTTAACTTGTCTAGATAGCGATCACCTATTTCGCTAAAATTTAAAGAAAATTACTACGAGTTTATGTTCCAACCCCCGATGTACTCGACTTCAATAGCCTATCTAAAATAGACGTACCTACTTATTTACACTTGTAGGGTTCACTTTAAATTCTTAGCGATTTGAGTACGGGATTTCCTTTTCTTGAATGGCTTAAGAGTCAGCAACCCCTCTTTTCATGTGTATTGTCTTCTGTCGAATTAGACGCTTTTAAAAGTTTGTTTGATCAAGGCGATTATGGGTGTTTTTTGTCAGCCTTAATCGGGTCACATTTTACTATTACTACAATCGAACGGCTCTGAAATCAAAGATTAGCTAGATATTTGTACCTAGTCCTAGCCTAAATATAAGCGACGTTATTAACTGAAACTTGCTCGGCTCATACCTGTAAAGTTACTTTGTGATCCATTAACTTCATTGACTGAAGAACGCAATCAATCCGTTTGAAATAACAGCTGATTAATGTAACGTTTCTATCGTCTATTATTGAGCTTAATCCCATTTTATTGCGTCTAAATGCCATTAAAAATGCGTGATATCGCATTGTTTTATTTGCTAGTTAGCGAAACGTTTCGAGTTGGTTTAAAGTGCTATCAATACTTGAGTCAGGAGCGGTGATTTGCTGTCGTTGATGTGTTTTCTGTGAAAGGTCAATTTGCAGAGGTGCTCGACAGCTATATTACAGTTTATCCCGATTTGTAAGCATGTTTAGTTGAATCAGTTTGATTGGAACAATTATGAGAACAGCATTTAAGGCGACAGTTTTGACGCTCAGTTTATCATTAGAAGGTTATGCTATGGCGGGTACAACAATGTTTAAAGACGTTATTCGAGTAGAGCCTCAAAGCTCAGCATCTAACGTTCATTGGCAAAAGGATTCAGCGGATATGAATAAGTTTGTTGAGGAGCTTATTCAGAAAATGACGCTAAAAGAAAAAATTGGTCAGCTTGATTTACAAAGTGGTTTTCGTAATACCACTGGTCCATTTATCAATGAGTCTTATGAACAGCAGATCCGAGATGGACAAGTTGGTGCAATCTTCAATGCATACGGTGCAGAGTTTGGGCGGCATCTACAAAATATTGCGGTAGAAGAAACGCGTATGGGTATTCCACTAATTGTCGGGCACGACATTATTCATGGCCACAAAACGATTTTTCCACAGTCGATTGGCGAAGCCGCCACATGGGATTTAGATGCGGTAAAAGCCAGTGCGCGCTTTGCCGCAAAAGAAGCAGCTGCTGATGGCATTATGTGGACGTTTGCTCCGATGGCTGATCTGGTTAGAGATCCTCGGTGGGGGCGAGTGTCGGAAGCATCAGGAGAAGACGTATTTTTATCGACCGCCATGGCAGTTGCTCGTGTTCAAGGGTTTCAAGGTGAGGATTTGAGCGCCGAAGACACTGTAATGGCAACGGCAAAGCACTTTGTGGGTTATGGATTATCTCAAGCTGGACGTGACTACCATACTACTGATGTCTCAGAACATGAGCTTTGGACAACACAGATGCCTCCATTTAAAGCTATGGTGGATGCGGGTGTTGGTACGTTCATGACGGCGTTTAATGACCTCAACGGTGTACCTGCTTCTGGCAGTCACCGATTGCTGACTGAAGTGCTTCGCGACCAGTGGGGTTTCAAAGGATTTGTTGTGACGGACTATACTGCCATCAACGAATTGGTGCCTCATGGTTATGCTCGTGACGAAAAACATGCTGCGGAGATTGCATTTAATGCAGGCGCGGACATGGATATGGTTGGGCAGCTTTATATTGAGCATCTAGAGTCGTTAGTCGCGGAAGATAAAGTGTCAGAGCAAGCGATTGATAAGTCGGTACGTTCAATACTTGAAATGAAATGGCGTTTAGGATTGTTTGAAGATCCATATCGTTATAACGACAAAGAAAGAGCCGCTCGAGAAATTCTTAGTATTGAAAACCTCGAAGCTGCAAGAGATGTAGCTAGAAAGTCGTTTGTTTTATTGAAGAATGATAATGATATTTTACCACTCAATATGAAGAAGATTGATTCGATCGCTTTGATAGGTCCCCTTGCAGACAGTAGAGCCGACATGATTGGTAATTGGGCAGCTGCTGGAGATCGTAAGAGTGACCCAGTTTCAGTGCTTGATGGTTTAAAAAGCCGTTATGGCGACGATATTAAAATTCATTATGCGAAAGGGGCAAGCAACGAGTACTTATCGACTCAAGATGAGCTTGATACTTTAGAGGGATTAACGGTGCCACGGATCCATAAAGCTGCCCCCCAACTACAATCAGATCTTGATGCGGCTATTACTGCAGCTAAAAAATCTGACGTAATAGTCATGGTTATGGGTGAAGATCAGCGCATGTCAGGTGAAGCGGCAAGCCGAGTCGAGCTCAAGTTACCCGGTAATCAACAAGAGGTAATGAAGGCGCTGAAAAAACTCGGCAAACCAATGGTGCTTGTTGTGATGAGTGGTCGACCAAATGATTTACGTTGGGCAGATGAAAACGTCGATTCTATTTTGCACGCTTGGTATCCGGGAACCGCTGGTGGACATGCCATTGCTGATGTGTTGTCGGGTGACTATTCACCGTCTGGTAAACTCCCTATGACATTCCCTCGCTCGGTGGGTCAAGTACCGATTTACTATAATGAGAAGAATACGGGACGCCCTTATAAAGCGGATAACCCTAACCAACGACATGAACATTATAAATCGCGTTATGACGACTCACTAAATACCCCGTTATACGCTTTTGGGCACGGTCTAACTTATGGTCAGTTTGACTATACAGATATGAAGCTGAGTTCAGATTTTTTGAGTTCAGAGAAAGACTTAGTAGTGAGCGTCAAGGTGACTAACTCTGGAGATTTTGCTGGTGAAGAGGTTATCCAACTTTATACCAGACAGCTTGTGGGTTCGATTACTCGCCCAGTAAAAGAACTAAAAGGCTTTCAAAAAGTTCATTTCGAAGCCGGTGAAAGTAAAACTATTTCATTCATTCTCTCAACAGATGATCTCGCATTTTATCGTGCAGATATGAGTTGGGGCTACGAATCAGGCATGTTCGATGTCTTCGTAGGAACGGCTTCAGATAAGGTTCAACAAGCCAGTTTTTCTATTACTCATTAACCCAAGGCTTATGAATAAATGAGCCTGACCTAGCAGGCTCATTTTGAACAAATAGACAATGGGAAAATCGGTATAAGATAGAGCATGGCGAGCTTTTTATTAAACCTAACGGTAAATTATGAAGCAGACAGAAAATCAAACGAATTTTAGTATCTGGAACATCTAGTCAAAAAACATGGTTGTCCCACTGTGAGCTAGGGAGGGTATTGCCCTCCAATTTAAGCTTTGCTATTTGACCAATAGTTTTATCCTTAAAAAGTTATGCCTTTCTTTCGCATGTATACCTCAAGGAGATCTCGTGCTAACCGAGAAACAAAAAATGATTGCAGGGTTGGATTATATCCAATCTGATCCTGAGTTGGTTGCGGATCGCAACAGAGCGAAGGCGTTGTGCTTTAAGATATCCCAAACATGCCCAACTGATCGTGCTACTCATCAAGCCCTGATGTCCAATATTATTGGCTATAAAACGGAGGCATGGGTGGAGCCGCCTTTTTATTGTGATTACGGCTACAACATTCGATTGGGAAACAATTTTTATGCCAACCATGGATGTGTAATTTTGGATTGCGCACCAGTCACCATTGGCGATAATTGCCTACTGGCACCAAACGTTGTGATTGCATCGCCGGGACATCCATTGGATCCTGTTGAACGTGCCTACGGGGCCGAATTTGCAAAGCCAGTTACCATAGGTAAGGACGTATGGCTAGGTGCTAATGTCACGGTATGCCCGGGAGTCTCGATTGGTAACAATGTCGTTGTTGGAGCAGGGAGTGTCGTGGTGAAAGATCTACCTGATAACTCAGTATGTGTAGGCGTGCCAGCGGTTAAAATAAGAGACATTACAGAACGAAATAGTGAGACTAAGTAGTATGTCATAATGAGCTACCTGCCATACCTTAGTTAATTCATACTTTACTAAATTACAAAACGCGCAACTCGAAGTTATCCATCTTCGAGCAAGCGAGATCTGTGCTGGCTCATTTATGCTCCATTGTGTGTTGCGACGAAGTGAACACACAGCTACACCCAAGTATCATTTGGCCACTGCACCACAGTAAGTACGGGTTTGGCGCTTGTTGAGTTGTGACGTAGAACCTATTCAGCTTAGATTTGGTCAAATTGAAATATTTTTAGAAGAAAACTTACGACAGATTAAAACTCGCTCCTAATGAGTGGTATTGACATAGCGCATACCTGTTATTGCTACTCATCATTAGCCACTATTGTTAGTTGATTTTAAAATGCGTCTTGATGTCAATGGATCTGATAATCGTACTTATAGCTTGAGGTGATTATGGCCATTAATGAAAACAGACAGACCTATCCGAGAAATAATACTCACGGTTTTACACTCATAGAACTCGTTGTTGTCATTGTGATACTGGGAATACTCGCGGTTGTCGCCATGCCTAAATATCTTAATCTTCAAAAAGATGCAACGATTGCTGATCTACAAGGTATAAAAGCTGCAATCGGTGATGCAAACCATCTCGTCTATTCTGAAGCTTTAATTGCTGGGAAGGAAAATGAACCTTTCGTCAGTGCCTCATGGCTGGGAGAAGGGTTTGAAAATGCTTATATTGTTAATGGTCACATGGCGGTTGATGAAGCATCGGTGAAGTCATTTGTAGATCTGGATGAAGCTTTAATTCTTGAGCCTGGTGGATGGCTCGCTGGAAAGCCTGGGCACATAAGAATATACACTAGTGATCAGTATTCAGGCCTGCCTGATGAGCAAGGTGTAAACTGCCATGTTCAGTACACGAATACTCAAGTGTACGCCCCTAACGTTACTATACGAACAGATGCCTGTTAGTGAAATAAATTCAGCGGCAACTATTTCCATTTTTTTGTTTCCGTTTTATCACCGACACACAAAAATAAGATGATGGGGGTTCGATTCCCGCTGCACGCTCCAATATCTTTTCTTGTTTTACCAATCCCAATGCTTTGAAAATTAACGCTTTATTGCGTGGTTTTGTGTATCTGTCATTTATTCATGCTCAAGCTTATATTTGTCCAAATACACCTGAATTTTCTTCGAAATCGTAAAAATAGTGTCTCTAAGCCATGCATGTGCAGGGTCATTGTCGAGCCTCTTTGGCCAGATCAGATAGGTACTCATAGTTGTATGCTCAAACGGCGGTGTGAACACCTGTAATTGTAATCTGTCTTTAAATTGCAGTGCGAGAGACAAGGGTACAACACTCAGGCAATCGGTTTGGCTGCAGAGCATCAAGTTGCTGAACAGAGTACGTCCATGATAGGCCACATTTCGTTTGGATAAGTCAATGCTAGTGTAGTGGGTTAGGCTATAAAGGCTGTTTCTTTTGCGTTCCAGTAGGGCGTGCTTTTCTTGCATAAAAAGTTCTGCTGTTAGCTTCCCTTGTATTCGAGGGTGATCTTGGCTACAAACCACCACAAAGCTATTTCCCAATAGTTTGGTACTTCGAATGCTAGCTTGCTTTGATGGTAAGATATCAATCAAAAGATCAACCTTTTGACTCATCAAATCATCGTACATTTTGCTTTCATCAGAAGGCTGATCAAACACCTCTAAAGTGATGTTTTCTGGCGTGGTTTTGGCAAATTGATCCATCAGAACCCATTGCAGATGCTCAGGGGCGGTAATGACAAATTGACGCTTAGCGGTTGCGGGATCAAATGATCCTAAAGATTGGAATACTTGATTGAGCTGATTGATCGGATCTTGTACTTGCCGATAAAGGTTTTTGGCATAGCTGGTGGGCTCAATGCCCCTACCTTTACGTAAATACAATTCTTGTCCCAATTGCTTTGATAGTCGGGCCATTGCGGTACTAACCGTCGATTGGTTGGTATTTAACTGCTCTGCAGCTTTACTTAAGCTTCCTTGCTCTATAACAGCGGCAAATACAGCTAATAGATTGAAGTTAGGGATATCGTTTTGCATAGAAAGCCTCATTATTAACGACTTATAATATCGTATTTACGATATTTTGATATCAAAACACATCGTTTATTCAGTGGTATTTAAGCTCTATGATCATTTTTAATGAGTTCTTGAACATTTCCTCGCGAATTCAATTATAAAAATAGAGTTAGGTATCCTTCCTTATGACAAATACATTTCGAAAAATGGTTCTACCCACAACGATAGCGACTGTGCTTTTTGCATCTAATGCTATAGCAAGTACTGCAACTGTAGAGGCGACATCAAAAACAGGGCATGAGCTTCAAACTAGCAACGCTGCTCAATATCAGAATATTGATATGGATGCACGTTACAACGACGGTGTGTTATTTGAGCATGAATCAAACCTGTTCTGGGGTAAGGGTGAGCGCATCAAAGTATTATCTAAAACAGGTGATACATTAGCGTACACAGAAGAGTCAGAATACGTACACCCAACGCTGACCAAGCATGGTCGTAAAATGGACCAAGCGGTCATTCAAGTGGATCACAATGTGTATCTCGCATACGGATTTGGTCTTGATACACCTGTGATGATTGAGGGCGATGACGGTATTATCATTGTCGATCCAGGTGAGTCAGTTCAAATGGCGCAAGCGGCCAAAGAACAGTTCCGTAAGATCACCGATAAGCCAGTTAAAGCAATCGTTTATTCTCATAACCACATCGACCATATCTCAGGAGTCCGCGCATGGACTAATGATGAGGAAGTGGCATCGGGACAAGTGCAAATCATTGCTCAAGAAGGCCTAACAGCAGCGGTTGCAAACTGGTCGTCTAACCTAGGTACTCTATTTGGGCACCGTACTTCATATACGGGTGCTAAGCATGTTAAAGAAGGCGAGCACGGCACGGTAAACGACGGCCTTGGTCCTCGTTTTATGCAGGGTGATATCTCGTTCATCGAGCCGAATGTTGTATTCAAAGACAAAATTGAGACCACTATCGCTGGCGTTAAGCTAGAAATCGTCAACGTACCTTCTGAAACCAAAGATGAAATCGTGGTGTACCTGCCAGAGCAAAAAATCCTGCACGCGGCGGAAGTACTCCAGGGTGAAAACTTCCCGAATCTTCACACCATTCGTGGTACGAAGTTTCGTGATCCATCGATGTGGTTCAAGGGCATAGACATTATGCGTCAGTTTGATACAGAGGTGATGATTAACTCTCATGGTCGCCCTGTTGAAGGTAAAGAAGCGGTCGACAATGTACTAACTGCGTATCGTGATGCAATTCAATACACGCACGACCAAACGATTCGCTACATGAACAAAGGCATGACACCGGATGAATTGGTTGAAGTAGTAAAACTGCCTAAGCATCTTGCAGAGCATCCTTGGTTAGGTGAACACTACGGTACGGTTGCCCATGCAGTGCGCCAGATTTATGTAGGCTACAACGGCTTCTTTGAAGGCGACCCGTGGCAGTTAGAACCCATGGCTTATGAGCAACGCGCTAAGGCATTCATTGAGATCATGGGCGGTCGTGACAACATTATGAAGACAGCTAATGCTGCGATTGAAGCCGAAAACTACACCTTTGCCGCTGAGATACTGTCTTACCCAATCACAGTAAATAAAGATGATATGGAAGCACGTAAGCTAAAAGCGACAGCGTATAAAGCGTGGGCTTCGGATCAAGTGAACATTAACTGGCGTAACTGGGCGCTTAATGCAGCAGCAGAACTAGAAGGAACTCGTGACTTCTCTAATATGATCAGCTTTGCATCTGTTGATGTATTAACGGCTCTCCCTAGCAAGCAGATCTTTGACATGATGACGTCCACCCTGATTGCTGAGAATACACTCGATGTAAATATGACTCTGGTGTATCACTTCTCTGATACCAATGAATCGTTCGCTATTGAGATTCGCAATGGTATTGCTCAGCTGCATGAGCAGGCTCTCGTAAATGCAGATGTGGAGATCAATACGACTCGTGCAACTTTGAATGACATCCTAATGGCAGGTCCAAATGCCCAGCAGGTGATGGGACAAAAACTGCAAAGCGGTGAGTTTGCTTTTGCAAATGGTGATATTCAAGGCTTTGGTCAGTTCATGAGCTACTTTGATAAGCCACTGGCGCCGCAAGACATTATGTTGATTGTTCGCTAATCCCTGATTTGAAGACAACATATGTCAACGTAAAAGGGACCTTAGGGTCCCTTTTGTTTGAGGAAAGAAAAATGCTAAAACTCGCTGTTGTGGCCACTTTTTGTCTATATTCTGCCACCGCATTAGCGTGTGGGCTTCATCAAAGTACAGGCTTCAATATGGCAATAGAAGAGGGTTCTCTTGATGTATTTGCTAGTGTGATTGAGGTACGTCAATCAGGAGAGTTGAATAACATCAATAAGCCCGATCATTTCCGATTATTCAGCTTTAAGTCATCACTTGAGAAAGCGCATCCTAACAAAGCTGATTTTTCTATATTTGAAGCCATCAAAGGGCATTATAGTGACGTTGCTATAGGATCGAATGTTCAGATAACAGGAATGGATAACTTACCTACCGATGAGGAGGTATTGCTGATTACAGAGTTGGATGTGTTAGATGCTCTTGCGACAGGCACTCTTTCTTGGGAGCAGGCAAAACTAGCAGGTCTCGTGCGAATCAATGGTCCAGAAAAGAGAAAACGAGCTATAGACTTGTGGTTCTCGCAGATATTTCAGGGTTAGAAGTACTATTCATACACTTGTACATGAGCGTAAATAACCGCGCTTCATGGTAATTTTTCGAATCGATAGTGAGACCTGTTGATGCGGGGCACATTAACAGGCCACGGTTTCGCTTGGGGGGATTTATAAAAGTATTCAGCTAGTAACCAGCGTAAGCAAAATCAACAGGCACAGGTGCATCAATAACCGTTGGGTTGGGTCTTAGTAATCCTGTAGTAGTGTCTATCGCAAATCTTACAATGTTGTTTGAGTTTTGATTACCAACGCATAGGTGTTGGTCATCGGGTTCTACTGCCATGCCACGAGGGCAGTCGCCTTGGGTAGGAGTCCAGTTTAGTGCGTTAAGTTTGAAGGTTTCAGGGCAGACTTGGAATTGCGCCACTGAGTTCATGCCTCTGTTGCTGGCATAAACATATCCTCCTTTTGAATCGATACAGATCTCACCACCGGTATTTCCACCAGTCGCAACTTTGCCTGGGTTAGTTGGATCAAATTCTGGACGGACATAATCGTTGTCTGTTGGTAGCGTTGAAATGGATTGTAGCCAAATCATACTGCCTCTTTCTTTATCAAAGCGAAACACATCGATTGACGACGAAAGCTCGCTCAATACATACACCGATTGCTCGGATGGATGGAAAACCATGTGTCTTGGACCATTGCCTGATGCAATGTTAGCCACTGGAACTGGCGCTGAGTTCAGTTCGCCATTCTCGCTCATTGTCCAGCACAAGAGTTGATCGATACCTAAATCGACACCCAGTACAAACTTACCCGATGGGCTGTTGGTTATCATGTGAGGATGAGAAGCCGATTGACGGTTCGCTTCAGCACCACTGCCATTGGCTTGGTTGATGTGTTGATAACTGAGTTCACCTAAACTTCCATCACTATTGATTGGATGGGTGACAAAATTGGCGCTGCCGTAGTTGCTACTCATTAGATAGCGGCCGCTACTATCGATTTCGCAATGGCATGGCCAGTTGCCATGAGTCAGTTGAGAGTTCACAAACGTAAGTTCGCCTGTCTTAGAATCGATACGAAATGCACTGACCATACCATCTAGTTTACGGTCATCAATACCCAACTCATTGACGCAATAGAGCATCGTCTGGTCTTGGCTAATTGTGATGAATGATGGATTAGGTGTTTCAATAACTTGCACGAGCTCAAGTGAACCATTAGGTGCAACAGAATAGACTGAGATGCCTTTTGCTGTGCTTTGTTCTGTCGAACCGGGTGCGAAATGAGGGTACGTATAACTTGCGGTATACATGAAGCGTGAACTGAGTCTAGGGGCTTGTTGTTTCATCGTTATATCTTCCGAGAAAGGTGACATCCAAGTCTTTGCTTGGATGTCTTTATAGTTTTAATTATGAGTTAGCGGATTGAAGCTCACCTTCAGGCTCTTCATCTTGCGTTTTCCACTGCTGTTCAATTTCTTCCAGCGACATACCTTTAGTTTCTGGCATCGCTTTCAAAGTGAACAAAATTTGAGGGATTAGAATCGCGGCAAAGAACAAGAAGATCGCACCGACAGGGATTATTTCACGAAGCATAGGGAAGAACTGGTTCAAGAACGCTTGGCATACCCAAACCATGATCGTTGCCACTGCTACGGCACGTCCGCGTACTTTCGTCGGGAAGATTTCGTTCATCACAACAAATTTGATTGGTCCCATAGAGAATGCGAAGAAGGCAACAAATGCACACATTAGGAAAACCAGCAACATACCTGAATCTTGACCATTTAAGAACAACAAGCCAATCATAGTGTGAGCTGCGATCACACCTAGAGTGCCAACAAGAAGTAATTTTTTGCGCCCAGCGATGTCCATCAGCCATAGAGCGATAACGGTGAAAATTACATTAACAATACCGATTTCGATATTATCTAACCCTGACTAGCCACAATGTCACCCAAATAAGAGGCATTGCTTTCTTATAGGCCTTTGCTAGGGGGATAATGACTACTTGTTTGTGAACTCAACTACAACCTTGCCAACGGTTCGTTGGTTCCTCATTTCAACTAACCTATCTCCAGCCTGACTTAGGGGAATAGTCGTAATTTTAGGCGCTTGAATATGACCCTGATTGAGTAGTTTGCTGAAGGATTCGCCAGCGTTGAGTATGGATTTGAGACCTGATTTGCCGTGGTTATATCCGGCGCCCAAACTCAGTTGATGTACACTCACTCCTCTTGCTTTGGCTTGTTGGTAGCGAGTCAGGTCGGCGGTCTCGACTAACTCCACCATTTCTCCATCAAATTGAAGTGAGTTGGCACACAAAAGTTCTGACTCACCACCAACACAATCTAGTGCGACATTGACACCTTTATTATAAGTGATTGCCATTACTTCTTTGACCACATCTTGCGTGTGATAATCAATCACATGTGTGGCACCAAGCTGCTTAACATAGTTGCTGTTGCCTTGAGAGCAGGTCACTATGATGATTTTAACCCCAAAGTGTTTGGCCAGTTGAATAGCAAAACTGCCGACTCCCCCTGAACCTCCAGTAATTAATATGGAGTGTTTGTCCTGAATACGTAGCTTATCAATCAGAGCTCGCCAGGCTGTCCAGCCGGCACATGGCGTCGAGGCTGCAAAGTCGATGGCAACATTGGGCAATAAAGTAAGCGTTTGAGGGTCTTGAAGACAGTATTCAGCTAGTCCGCCGTATTTGCTGAACATATTGCCGTGAAATAGAACCTGATCTCCAACATTCCATGACCTCTCTTTGGCGGGGACTTCAATGATCTCTCCGACCACATCGAGCCCAACGACAAAATCATTGTCCAGATCATTAACGAGATGATGCCAAAAGGGGATCTTGGTATCGACTGGGTTCAACCCACAGGCGATAACCTTTATCAATACGTTATCGGTGGACAATTTTGGTGTCGGTACATCACGAAGTGTGAAGCGATCAGACGCTTGGCAATAAGTAACAGCTTTCATTTTACGACTCTCAATAAAAAAGGAACTTTCCTATAACAGGTTAAGGAAAGCTCCAAGCGACAATTCTGACTGATTAAATAATGTTTGCTTGCTTAGCAATATACATTGAACCGATAGCGGACAGGTCTTGAGTGTCATTGCACTGATAAACGGGGTTTTCAGGATATAGATGCTTTACAAGTAGCGCGGTTGCTTCGCAAAGTAAACCGGTGCCACCGATGTAAACGGGGATTCCTGAAGTAAAGCCGAGCTGTGGAGCAGAACTTAAGGCTTTAATATCAGAATGCAGGATGACACCGATTAAGAAACTGGCCAGTTGTTCATGTGATTTGCCTTCAAATTGCTCTTGAAGTCGAATCTGGAACAGTGCATGCCCAATCCCAAAACGTTCGGCTGCTTGATAACCTTCAAGCAAAGCCGTCTCACAAATTGAATCAGAGAAGCGGTTCTCCAAAGAGCTTGTGAGTATGGTATTGCTGGTGATGATGGCATTGAGTTCACCAGCAAGGGTGGTACAGCAACCTTGAATGGCTTGTTTAGAATCAATGGACACAAATTTAGAGTGGGAACCAGGCAAGGCTATGATGGCGTCTTGTTTGATATCAAATAGATCCGCGATAGCCAGTGCTTCCGCTTCTTCACCGCGCATAATATCCAAACCTACCACTGATTCTAAATTGTTGGTATCGAGATTTTTTACACCAGGTACAAAGTGAATAGGGAGCGTTGATATTGAAGGAATGACAACGGATTTTATGTTCGTTGCAAAATCTTCAAGAGAAACGGGGGCAACTAGGTGAGGCACCTCATGCAGTCCAAGGTTGGACGTGATCATACCCGCAGCCAGAATTGCTTGAATGTTAGAGTCTTGCAATGAGTGCTTACTCTTAAGCTCAACAACCGCCTCTGCAATGGTGGTGATCAATAGCTGATTATTGCCATCGATACTGGTATTACGAACACCGACATTCGCTTTTACCTGATCAACGCGTTGCTTACCTTTGAAAAGCGCCACGCGAGTATTCGTAGTGCCTGTGTCTATTGTAATGATCAATGGAATAGTCCTCAAAAAAGGCCCACCCGAAGATGAGCCTTAAAGCTGAATTAGATGCGACCAAACTTAGAAAGAAGTTGCTCTACTGTTGCACCGTTTAGGATCTCTTCACGAACTTTCTTCTCGTTCTCAGCAAGTTGCTTCGCTGCAGGGTAAACTTCCTCAACGAACTCGTAAGGAACAACCGTAACACCTAGCTCATCTGCTACAACTAGATCACCAGGTTTAACGATTTGGCCACCACAAACAACAGGAACGTTGATTTCGATTGGCTCAGTACGACCTGTTTCAGCTGAGTGTGCAGCACGTGGAGAAACTGAACGAGAAGCCACAGGGAAATCTAGAACCTTTGACTCATCGGTGTCACGAACAGAACCGTCAACAACAGCGCCTGCTACGCCAGCAGCACGTGCAAGACCTGACATCAATCCACCCCAGATAGAAGTGTTTGGTGTACCGTTTGCATCAATAACGACAACATCACCTGGTTTTGCAATGTCAAAGATAGGTAGGCAGTCAACGATATCGCCTGGCTTAAGTTTTACTGTAAGGGCTGTACCGATAAATGGCTTGTTCACTGAACGGAACTTGATTTCATGGTCCATCACGCCGTCGCGTTTGAACGCATCACTGTATACCGCACTCACACTCAGTACATCCGTCATTTCAGCGCACTTAGCGATCAGTTCTTCGTTAATGTTTGGACGAGGGTTGATGATTTTCTTTGCGTATTCCATTTTTATTTCCTAATTGATTCGATAGCTTGCTTGTACAGACAAGCGTTTTGGTAAATTTTGTCGAACTCTTTATTTTCGACCATGGTGTTGTTGACTAAGTTGGATCCAATGCCGAATCCAATAGCCCCAGCTTTGGCGAAGTCTGCGATGTTGTCTGCGTTGACTCCACCAACTGCAATGAATTTGAGATCTGAAAGCGGTGCACTTAGTGCGCCTAGATAACTCGGACCAAGCAGACCACCAGGGAACAACTTAATGAAGTCAGCTCCTGCGATATCGGCTTGAACGGCTTCGGTCGGTGTCATCACGCCAGGTAGCGACACCATCTCCAGTTCTCTTGTTTTTTTGATCACTTCAGGGTTGAAGTCGGGTGATACGATGAATTGACCACCTAGATTTTTTACCGCCTGAACTTGTTCAACCGTAGTGACTGTGCCTGCACCAAATATCAACTGCTCAGAAAAATCTGTGGCTAAAATATCAAGTGCAGCTAAGGTATTTGAATCGCCGTTCTTACGATCAAAGGTGACTTCAACCAGTTTGATTCCACCTTCAACCAGCACTTTCATCGTTGGTCGAACATTGTCCGGAGATAGACCGCGAACAATGGCAAACACTTTGTGCTCTTCGATCGCTGCGATGGTTTCATTTCTCATGATTACTGTTCCGAAATAGGGGTTTTGATACGAGCAACAGGGTCAAGAGGTTCGCCACCCAGTAGCACTGCTTTTGCGTTTTCAGCTGCAATGCGACGGCATTCTTGAAATGCTTCTTGCGATACATAAGCAACGTGTGGCGTGACAATACAGTTGTCCAAGCCAAAAATTGGGTTGTCGTTAGGGTTCCAGTTATCTAACTTCGCAGGCTCTTCTTCTGGATCATCCAGACCTGCTGATGCAATCCAACCTTCTACCAGAGCTTTATAGAGCGCGTTGTTGTCAACCACCTTACCGCGAGCACCATTAACGAGTACTGCGTTTGATTTCATCTGGCGGAAACGATCTTCATTAATGAGTCGGTCCGTTTCTGGTGTATGTGGACACATCACGTTAACTACATCTGAGGTGCTGATAAGAGTGTCTAGATCCACTTTCTCTACATTAAAGGTATTCATGTAAGAGCTTGAAACATATGGGTCATAAGCGACGACTTTGAAACCAAGCGCCGTCATTTTCTTAGCGATGTTTTGTGCAATTCGGCCAAAACCAATCAGACCCCAAGTAGAAGAGCGGAAACGCTTAGGTACTAATCCATCGATATCCCAGTGCCAATTGCCTTCGTGTGTGAACTTGTTGTATGCAGGAATGCGTCTAAATAGGGTTAAACCTAGAGAGATAGAGTGGTCTGCTACTTCATCGATGCAGTAATCAGGTACGTTGGACACTTTGATGTCATGGTCGTAACAGGCTTCTACATCAAGAATGTCTACACCAATACCGTAACGACAAATGATCTTACAGTGATCGAGTTGCTCGATAGTGGTTCTAGGGATTTTTGCGTACTGCTGCAGGATAGCGTCTGCATCTTTAGCTAACTCTCCCAGGCCAATACCTGTTTTGCATTTTAAGCCAATAACTTCTGCGCCAATTGGCTCCAATACACTACGTTCAATATCCAAGTCTGGGTAGTCATAGTCTGATACGTAGACTTTGAATTTGGTCTCAGCTGTCATTTCTCGTTACCTTCTAGTTGTAATTCTTGATATCTGAGATCTAACATATCAGCGGTTTTTTTGAAGTGATATTCCTTTGCTTTCAAATTGTGATCAATCCCTAAAAACCCAAAATTTTGGCGTAATACATAAGTTATTCAGTATTTTTACTCATCTTTGAGGTGTATGTTATCTGATATATCAGTTCTGCTGGGTTAATTGACGGGTACAATATGATGAAGTGGTTAAATGAAAACTTAGAGGGAGCCATTGGGGCAGTACTTCTAGCAACAATAGTAATATTAATAACAATGCAGGTAATAATGAGGTATGTATTTCAAAATGCATTATCTTGGTCTGAAGAATTAACGTTATGGACGTTCATTTGGTTTATTTGGATAGGTATTGCTTATGCATTTAAAGAAAGAAAACACGTGAAGGTGACTTTTTTTCAAGATTTATTACCGAGTAAAATTAAGAAAGTTATTGAGATTGTTATTGATATTGCGGTTGTTGTCTTCTTATTAACGATGACTTATCAGTCATATAAGTTAATAACATTACCTTATGTGTTATCTCAAAAATCGGTAGTTCTTAACCTTCCAATTGCAGTTATGTATGCATCTGCACCTGTTGGTTCATTATTGTCTGTATTTCGAATTGTTCAGTTCTATGTAGTAAATAGAACAAAAGTATCTTCACCGGTAGAGGTTTAAATGTCTGGAATAATATTATTTTGCGCACTGGGAGCTTTACTGATCTTAGGTGTGCCAATTGCGATGAGCTTGGGTATCAGCTCCCTGTTTGTGATGAGTTTTGTAGATGGAACACCACCGTTAAGTTTAATGGCTCGTTCGATTGTAACGGGTGCGGATTCTTTTCCATTGATTGCTGTACCGCTTTTCATCTTAGCCGGTGACTTGATGCAAAAAGGTGGTTTATCAAAAAGAATTATTGGTTTTGCATACTCTTTAGTTGGGCATATTCGTGCATCTCTTTGTTATGTAAACGTGATTGCTTCTATGTTCTTTGCCGCCATTTCAGGTTCTGCTCCGGCAACCGTAGCCGCGATTGGTTCGAACATCATTCCATCAATGACGCAACAAGGGTATAAGAAGGACTTTTCTTCGGCGCTAACGGCGTCTGCCGGTATGATTGGCGTAATGATTCCACCGAGTATTCCGTTTATCATTTACGGTGTATCGGCAGAGGTTTCAATCGGTAAACTGTTTCTCGCGGGTATCGTTCCAGGAATTTTGTTTGGTCTTACCTTTATGGCAATGAGCCGTATCGTGGTCAGAAAACTGCCTATTATGGACGTGGAGCCAACACCTTTTTCTTGGGCGGGTGTTGCTGCGCAGTTTAAAGAATCCATTTGGGCTTTGATTGTTCCTGGCATCATCTTAGGCGGTATTTACGGTGGTGTGTTTACACCAACCGAAGCAGGTGCAGTAGCTGTGGTATATGCGATTATCTGTGGCTTATTCATTTATAAAGAGATTTCGTTCTCTGATCTGCCTGAAATATTTGCACGCTCAACGCTGACCTCAGCAACGATACTTGTTCTGGTTGTCTTTGCGGCAGCATTTGGACGCTTGGTGACCTTTGAACAGATTCCTTCAGTAGTGGCAAGCACTCTTGTTGGATTGTCTGATAACCCTATTGTGTTACTTTTACTAATCAACGGTATGTTGTTGATTATCGGTATGTTTATGGAAACAATATCGGCAATCATTATATTAACACCGATTCTTCTTCCGGTTGTTAAACAGCTTGGTGTTGACCCGATTGTATTTGGTGTCATCCTTACGGTTAACCTGGCTATAGGGTTCTGTACGCCGCCGTTGGGTGTAAATATATTTGTGGCCAGCCAAGTTTCTAATGTCAGTATTGAGAAAATATCAAGGGCATTAATACCGTTCCTATGCTCTATGTTGGTTCTATTATTAGCGGTAACATTTATTCCTAGTTTGTCATTATTCTTAACAGAATTAATCGGATAATAATTAATTACAACGTCATTCACTCAATAAACCACACTATTAGTGTGGTTTATTCATTAGAATAATAATGATTCATTTGATTGATGAATTTCGTGACCACACTCACAGCAAGAGAGCGGAGGATATTGAATAATTAAGTTCTGGAGTGTGATATATCAGATGTTACATGTCACCAGGCGAAATAAACATAATAACAGTTGTGCCAACAACTGATACTAACGATGAATCACCCTACACATTCTTAAGAGAGCACTATGAAAAAAATACTTATGGCTACTGCAGTCTCTATGCTGGCACTATCAACTTCGGTAATGGCAGCGACCACAATTAGAATTGGGCATGGAGCTAATGAAAACTATCACCTTCACCGTGCCCTAGAGAAGTTTAAAACTGATATTGAGCAAAAGTCAGAAGGTAAATTTGAAGTTCAGATCTTTGCTAATTCACAAATGGGCCCAGACCGCGAAATGATTGAGGGCGTGCAATCTGGAATGCTACAAATGGCGGTATCTCCTTCTTCTTTTTATTCTTCTTGGGATCCATCTTTTGATGTAGTCGAGCTACCATTTATCTACCCAAGCAAACAAGCAGCACTAGATACGGTACATAGCCCTGCTGGTGACAAGATGCTGAGCAAGCTGAATGCGATGAACCTGCAAGGTATCGGTTGGATGGAAAACGGTGTTCGTCACGTAACAAACAGCTCTCGTGCTATTGAATCACCGGAAGATCTGAAAGGTCTGAAGATCCGAACCATGAAGGTTCCAGCGCACGTTAAGACGTTTAATTCTCTAAATGCTTCAGCAACACCCATGAACTTTGGTGAAGTGTACTCTGGTTTACAGCAGGGTGTTATCGATGGTCAAGAGAACCCAATTGCTCATATCTACGCACAACGCTTTTATGAAGTACAGGACTACGTAAGCCTGACGGGTCATGTTATTACGTTCTACATCCCGGTGATGAATCTAGAGTTTTGGCATGGCCTGTCTCCTGAAGACCAAGTGCTAATTAAGCAAGCAATGCATGATGCTGAAATCTACCAACAAGAGATTGTTGCAGCGGAAGAAGGTCAGCAAATTGAAGAGTTTAAGAAGATTGGCACTAAAGTGAATGCGTTGAGCCCTGAGCAGTTACAACTGTTCATCGATGCTACTGAGCCTGTGCGTGCAGAGTACAAAGAGAAGCTGGGTGCAGAAGTTTACGATGAGTGGATGAGCACCATCAAGAAAGTTGCTGCTAACTAGTCATCATTAAAGATGTCGATGTTTATCTAGGGAGGGCTATGCCCTCTCTTGTTGTTTTAGTTTTGCTAGGGTTAATAGTACATGTTTGATAAAGAAATCAAATTCACATTGGATGGTGGCTTTGAATGTGAATTACCAAAAATGGTGAAGGTAAAGCAACATTTTGAGCGAAAGAGACTCAACGACATTCCACAACAGATCAGTCAGGAGTTGTTAAAACTGCCAAATCCGCAACGCTTGAAGGGGATGTCACTAGCGATTACCGTTGGTAGTCGTGGAATCTCAGGCCTTATTCCTGTGTTGCAACAAACCATTGCTTTTTTAAAAGCCAATGGTGCGCTGCCTTTTGTTGTACCTTCTATGGGCAGTCATGGCTCAGCCAATGCTGAAGGTCAGGTTAAGATTCTTGAAACCTACGGTGTCACTGAGCAGTCTATGGGAGTGCCCATCGTTTCCTCCATGGAAGTGGTTCAAGTTGCTAGCATGTCCGATGGTGTCCCTCTCTATTTGGATAGAATTGCGATGGAGGCGGATGGCATTATCTTGTGCAACAAAATCAAACCTCACGCTGACTTTAAAGGGCAGGTCGAGAGTGGTTTGCTGAAAATGCTGTGTATTGGGCTGGGTAATCATGCCGGGGCATCGTCATTGCATCGATATGGCTTCCATAATTTTCATCGTGTGATACCAGAAGCGGGCGAACGCTTGCTGGAACAAATCAACGTACCTTTTGCAATTGGTTTGGTTGAGGATGCTTACGATGAACTGATGGATATTGAAGTGGTTGAGCAGCATGACATCCTTTCCTTGGAACCTAAGTATCTAGAAAAAGCGAAGCGCAATATTGCCACCATTCAGATCCCCGACATTGATGTGTTAATCATCCAAGAGATTGGCAAGAACATTAGCGGTGAAGGTATGGACCCTAATGTGACAGGCAGGCCTGGTTCGGGGGTAGCGGGCTTCAAAGGACCTAATATCTCCAGCACTGTGGTACTTTCTTTAACAGAAGCCACCCACGGCAATGGTGTGGGTATTGGCATGGCGGATATCACCACCAGACAGCTGGTGCAGAAGCTCGACTTTAGTGCGATGTACACCAATGCCGCAACCGCAGGGACCTTGGCAACGGCCAAGATACCTATGGTGATGGGCAATGATAGAGAAGCTATAGTATTTGCATTGAAGACTGCGCCAATCCACGATATTAAAAACGCCAAGATTGTTTGGATAAAGAACACCTTGGATCTGGATAACATATATGTCTCTGAGGCTTTGAAACCGATAGTGGAGATGCTTGAGAAAGCGGAGTGTATTCAGTCGGAAGAAGCGTTTCGTTTCAATGAGACAGGACAACTGCTAGCTTGGCAAAGCTAAGTTAGAGAAGGTTATAAAAAACATCGCTTGTAACTTGAATAGCAACCTTTGCAAGAGGGTTGCTTTTTTCGTTCCTAGAGGCATGAATATTGATGCAACAGGGAATATTCTTCTGGTTGGCAATCAGAACTCGGACAATACTTTATCGTTCAAGATTGAACCATCGACAGGAAAGTTGGGTCAACCTTTGAATGAAGAGTCGATCCCAGTACCAGTAGACTTTGCGTTTCTGTAACCTGTAAAACGATGAGTGAAACTGTTGTTATTTAACGGCTTCACTCGTTGTCACTTAAGGGTACTAGCGTAGAGAAAGGACGGTTTACATAGAAAAACTATTGATCATTTTAATTGCGCCACAAGCGGCGCCGAAGCCATTATCAATGTTGACGGTCATTAAGCCAGCGGCACAGCTCCCTAAACATGCATTTAATGCTAGCTGACCACCTTCTGAAACCCCATAGCCCACCGAGGTAGGCACGGCAATAATAGGTCTATTGGTCATGCCGGATAAAACCGTTGGCAAGGCCGCTTCCATCCCCGCAACTGCGATGATGACTTTCGCTTTGTTGATCTCATCAAGTGCATCGTGCAGACGCCAAAGCGCTGACACGCCCACATCCTCAAATAGGCGAGCGGCATACCCATGGTAGTTGAGCGTAGTTAGTATTTCATGGCACACACCAGTATCAGAAGACCCTCCCGATACAATCGCGATGTGTGGTTGTTGGTCTTCCAGTTTATCAAGTTCCCCAAGTATTGCGGTACTTGATAGGGGACAATAAGCCAGTTGTTGATGGTATACCGGATCTAGTTGAGACCATTTCTCTTTGTTAAATCGAGTGAACAACAGTCGGGCTTGCCTTTCCAGACCCAGCTCAATGATCTCTTCAATCTGCGTGACACTTTTGCGTTCACACAAAATCGCTTCTTCGATACCGCAACGCTGTTTGCGTTCGAAATCTATAATGATGCCTGACACTGTTTGTCTCCTACAAAAGCACTACCTCTTTGATAAGGCATGAACTGAATGGGAACGTCGGAGCGGAAGTTGTTGGTAATCTGTGCAATGTCACTTTTTAAATCGTCGATATCTTGCTGAGTTAAGTTCTCAAAAGTTTGACTATCTACCTCAATACCTATCTGTTGTTTTTTGACTCGACATCTCAAGGTTGTACTGTCTATCCGTGAGCGCAGATGCTGCTCTACCGCGTCGACTAACCCTAGATTATTGCTATCAATGTGGATGCCCGTTTCGATTCGACTTGCCAAACAGGGAGACGCGGGCAAGCTTGATAGTGTTGGTAGTCCTAGCTGTAAAGCCAGCTGACGAATTTCTTGTTTATCTATATTGGCTTCCACAAATGGGTGCACGATACGGTGTTCTTTTGCCGCGATAAGCCCTGGACGGTAGTCATCTAGGTCGTCTAAATTTGTACCAGATACGACTTGCCCAAAAGAGAGGGCTTTAAGTGTGCTGTATAAGCAGGTTTTACAGTAATAACAGCGATTAACGGGGTTATTTTGATAGCTCGGTGTATCGATTTCGCCACTAGAGACAAACGTTATATTCCATTGATATTTAGCTGCAAAATCGCGTATGCGCTGGGTATCTTTAGGGGGAACTGCCGGTGAAATGGAATGCACCATTTTTGCATTGTCGCCCAATACTCTGTGAGCAACGAATGCCAGAGTCATACTGTCTACGCCGCCGCTAACAGCCACCGTGATCTTACCTAAAGCGTTAAGTGTTTGCTCCAAACTAGTGAGTTTATGATTGAGTGTGTTCATGGACCGCAGCCGCCTCTATATCAGATTTAATCTTGGTTTGGGATTGGTAATTCATGTTTGAGTTATCTAAATGATCAGATTCAAGCTTGCTTGTTATCGAACCATCGGGTCTGCTGACAGTTTTGACATCAAAGTTCTGATCGTCCGCAGAAATACTATGGTGCAAGCGGGGAAGTACTTTTCGCATACAGTTCCAATAGCGAGCCCCTATGGTAGAGGTGTTATTAAAGATAAATTCGACAATAGAATCTTGATGCGATGGAGAGGACAAAACGGTAAAAGTACTAATATGGCGGTTTTTCTTACCATGAGAAATAGCCTCAGTAATTTCGTGCACACCGTGTTGCTCACGTATTTTTTCTCTGGCAATCGCCAACATTTCGCCCGTCATATCATCGATATCGAACTGAACGACACAAATCTCTTGGGATTCTATGCTTGTAGTGCTCTCGGTAGAGAGAAAGGATGCACGAAGAAGATTTGCTCTATCAGAAAGTTTACGTTTCCCGAATCCATAGCCAACGCTGGAGATACTGCCCTGAGCAACTGTACTTGAAGGGCGTAACCAAGCCAAAATAGCCGCACCAGTAGGCGTTACTCTTTCCCCTTTTATGCCATCATCGAAGACGGTAAATCCCTTTAAAAGAGTCAGGGTTGCTGGCGCTGGCACTGGTATTTCCCCATGAGCACAGCGAACCGTACCGCCACCCCAAGGTATTTTGGAACATGACCAAGAGCTTGCTTTTGTATGTTCAATAAGCCAGCTTGCGGACAATATATCGATAATACAGTCCCAGGCACCGACTTCATGAAAGTGGACGTCATCAACACTCTTACCATGAATTCCCGCTTCCGCTTGGGCTAGGAGCTCAAAAATGCCGATGGCATTTCGTCTTACCTGCTCTTCAATAGGCAGTTCTAACAATAGCTTTTTAATGGATTTCCAGCTTCTATGCTCACCATGATGGTGATGGTGATGGTGATGGTGGTCCGACTCTGCATGCGGATCTTCTTCAACATAGAATCGTTGACCGCTAAGGCCTTTGTCCATTGCATCTTCAGTCCAATACTTGACTTGGGTTTGCGCTCGAACCACCTCTAAAGCATCAAACAGTGGCTTTTTTAGTTCGGGGGTTGCATCCAGTATTGCGGCGGTGAACATATCCCCAGCAATACCACCAATGAGATCTAGATGAATGTGCATATATTACTCCACCTTCGGGTTATTAGTTTTACGCTTAAGTAAAGTTTGAATTCTGATATGTTAGATACTTTATGTTTATTTTATGTTTTGTTCTACTTGTTTAAATGCTTATTGGTATAGCGATTAACGTTTGTGTGATCCGCTTCCTTAAAAGAGTAATTAGTCTAATAATTAATTCTTGAGATCTGATATGTTAGTCGTATGATTGAAATGAAGAGCTTCTCTTCAAGTGATGATATTGGTAACAAGGTTAGTTTTATGAAAAAGATAGGGATTTTTGCACTTCTGATGTGTCCTGGGTTGGCATTGGCTCATCCTAGTCATTCTGATGTAGGGTTTGCTTCTGGTTTTGTTCATCCATTGACTGGAATGGACCATCTTGCCGCTATGCTTGGTGTTGGTCTTATTTGTAGCTTCTTTTTTAATAAGCAAAGAAACATCAAGTTGGCAGTGTTGCTGGTGTTAGCATTGAGCTTAGTTGCTGGTGCGTTGTTGGCTGTTGTCGGTTTAAAACTTCAGTTCTTTGAAGCTATGATTACCTTATCTATCGTATGCGTTGGCATGTTCTTACTGTTTGGAGGGTTAGGACGTTCGATCAACCAGTGGGCTGTTTGTAGCTTAGCTGTGCTCTCTGCCTTCCATGGATACGTTCATATTATCGAAGGTTCAGGTGCGATGGACTTTGGCCAGTACACTCTTGGCTTTATCATGTCTAGTCTTGCTTTGTATTGCACCGGACTGAGTTTAGGCAACAAACTGTCATCGGTATTTGGGAAACAGCAGTTATGTGTGTTGTCTGGAAGTGTTTATATAATGTTGGCATTAGGGCTGTGATCTGATTTGTCTGGTCAATGTGTTTACTAATTTATTGATTTAATTCGTGATGTATCAGATTGTACGCTATCACGAATTGCAGATTTTAGCCTATTTTTAGGTCTGGACATCCTCTATTTGTTGCTGTGAATCGCATGATATTAGGGTAGACTGACGTGAGCTAAATTTAAGAAAAGAGGTAACGAGATTGAAAGCTATTACTCGCCCTAAAAGTTTGACAGAAAATGTGGCTGAGAACTTGCGCCACTCCATCGTTAGTGGTGAGCTTAAGTTAGGCCAGCCACTGTCAGAGGCATCTCTTTCCGAGACCTTTGGTGTTAGTAAAACACCAGTTAGAGAGGCTTTGTTCATCCTTAAGCAAGAAGGATTGATCGATATTATTCCTCAGAAGGGAAGTTTTGTATTTCGACCAGATGAGAGGTCGCTGATTGAACTTTGTAACTTCCGTAGCTTCATGGAACCGATTGCAATTGAAGAGTCGATGAAAAACAACTCGGAAGCATTTTTGGAGTGCTTAGAAATTAGCATTGTGAAGATGGAACATAAGTTTAAGAACAAAGACTTTAAAGCGTTTTTGCTACTTGATGGGGAATTCCATGAATCTTTCTTCAAGTATTGTGGTAACTCGTTACTACAGAAAAGCTATGAGCTAGTGCAATTCCACATCGGTGCCATTCGCAGTCATCTCACTAGTACAGAGGACGCATATGGTGAGATTCTAGAAGATCACCGCCGAATCTATCAGATGCTAAGTTCAGGAGAGATCGCAGAGGCTCAAGCTATGTTGCGTAAGCATGTCTTGGACATTAAGGCCGTTATTGATGCTTGTTTAGCAGTAGAAGCATAGAAGTCGGTAGCTAAAAGATACTTTTGGATTTGTTTTGCTATTTTTCTGGTTGAGCGAATAATTCCACCTTTAAAAAGCCCTTAACCAACTGGTTAAGGGCTTTTTAATATCTATGCTTTACGAATCTTAGCTGGAAGTGATTGACGTGCAGCAGAGCCCACTACCCAGTCAAGCATGACACCTTTACCTTCCCGAGTTGGGTCGATTAAGCCAATATCATTGATGTTCACCCCATCGTGAGTACGTGTTCTGATAGGCTGCTGCTTGTCACCAATCCAGTGAGCACGCTCGCCAAGTTCGGTATGACCAAAGCCATGTTCAAAACCAAGGGTTCCTCGACGAATTCCAGAAACGACCATAGCCAAGGCTTTAGTGCTAGAGCTTGGGGTTTCAATGATAAATTCATCACCGGTTTCAATGCCTGCACTTGTCGCATCCTCTGGATGGATATACACCGGATTGACGCCTTTAACGGAATGTAATCTAGGCGATAGGTTAGAGACCGCACTATGAATGTTAGACTTAAAGTTAGTCAAACTAAATGGCCACTTATTGCTAGGGTATTGCTCTTCAAGTGGCGTCCCATCAGATAGTTTTTGTGGATACCAAGTCGGGCAACCACTGTATAACTCTCCCGTCATGGTGTTACGAGAGCTGCCTACTTTCTCATTCCAGATAGCGATCGGTTGCGTCCATTTATACTTCATCTGATTGCCTTTATAAGCCTCAGTCGCATTTTCAAAGCGGCCACCTCGCGCAAAAATATAAGCCACTCGCTTCATTTCTTCGTTTGATAGCGCTTTGTTCATGCTTGGCAATAGGCGTTCAAGCCCAGACCATGCGATATCTTCTGCTGTTACCTCAGGAACACCGCCTTTGACATAAGCTAAGTTGGCCGCAGCTCGAAGGTAATAGTCCTCTGCGCTATGAATACTGTGCCATGATCCGTCACTAGACTTAATCGCTTTATCTCCAAAGCCACCAAGCTTCATCTCTTTGGCAAGATCAATAAGGAAGTTTTCTAAACAAATGTGCCTACCATCAGTGGTTTTTTCTGTACGTGCTTCTACGATAGGCCAGCGCGCTGTAACCGCTTTTACCGGCACATCATGCCAAGGAACTGCCATTCCCCAACTTTCATAAGTGACGGTATCTGGCACTATGTAATCAGACAGTGCGCTGGTTTCATTAATGAATGCATCGACCGAAACTATCAAGCCAAGTTGCTTGGGATCTTTTAGTTTCTCTTCAAGGAGGTTCTTTAATCCAGGGATGCCGTAAATAGGGTTTCCCATGTGATTGATCCATGCCTTAACGCGATAAGGGTAGCCATCTATTGCTGCGGTAAGGTGCTCGGTAAGGAGCGGAGCAGAGATAGGATACCAAGGCGCACGCGTTGGGTATGGGGATTGCCCTGCTGCGATTCGGCGTTTGTATTCACTGGTTTTTTCGTATGGGAATTTACTGCGCGACAGGAATACTCCTTTAGGCGCAACTTTGCCTTCAAACTTAGTGAAATCATAACGCGGACCATTAGCTGAAGTAGGGTAACCGCCAGCTTGAGCCATTGCACCTCCCTTCAGGTTAATATTTCCGATCAGTGCATTGAGCATCATGATGGTGAATGCATTATAGAAGCCGTTGGTGTGCATGTTGCCACCATGAGTATCTACGACCGCTTTTGTACCATGGCTGGTAAAACGTTTTGCCAACGAAATAATCTCTTCAACAGGGATATCGCATTGTTTGCTGTAAAAATTCAGGTCGTATTTGAACGCCTCTTCTTTTAAACGCTGCAGTGAAGACTTAACACGTACTGTTTGACCTGAATCTAAGATGATTTCTTGGTCTACAAATAGTTTGGCTTCTCCTGCTTGGCTATGTAGGCCGAGTTCACCGTTTTGCGAATTTACAATTACATAGGGATCAGAATCCGATAATGCTTCACCTTCAAAGGTCATTCCTGCTTCAGAGGCGCGTAGGAATTTACCGTATCTAGGGTGTGACTCATCACTGATCACTAGGTGAGTTGCATTACACCAGTGTGCCGTTCCCGCGTTTGCCATTGCTTTTGGTCCAGGCTGAGCTAAGAAAGTCTTGTTGTAGCGTTGGTTTTCGATGATCCATTGAATCATTCCAAGCACCAAAGCAGAATCGGTACCAGGCTTGATGGGTAACCAACGATTCGTATCACCTGCGGCCAAGCTTGAAGACCCTGCAGGCAAACTTGGTGTCACTATCGTATATTCAAGATGACCATCGGTACGCGCCTTTGCAAGTTGACGTGCTTGACGCTTGAATGGATTGCCGGCTTGAGCGGGTGACATTCCGATAAAAATAATGAATTCGGCATTGTCAAAGTCAGGTTTTAGATGAGCAAATTTATTGAGGTCATTCATGAATGCACCACTCCCCGCACGAAATGCATAGCCACAGTAAGAGCCGTGATTAGCAAAGTTACGAGTACCGAAGCTGTTGAATGCAAAACGTTTGAAGATATCATCACGCCCTTCATTAGTACCATTGGTCATGAGTAGTTGGTTTGCTTTAGGTCCATACTCTGGGTTTTTTGCATCTATAGGTGAGTTTAAGTCTCGGATAGAGGCCAAACCTTCAACATGCCCTTCTCCAAATAGGTCTCCGCCTTGAACGACTTCTTTGACTAGTTGTTCGTAGCTAATAGGTTCCCACTTGCCTTCACCACGTTTACCCACACGTTTAAGTGGTTGAGTGATGCGATACGGGCTATTACGGATCTCTAACATGCCGTTACCACGAGCACAGGCCGTTGAGCGGCCCTCGAGGCCTGACTCTCCAGTCAATCCTAGGTAAGCATCCTTAACAGGCGTTTGATAAGGAATGTGTTGTTGGTGAGAGAGCGGATGATATGGGTTTCCTGACACTCGCAGTATTTCATCATTACGATTGTCCACACGAACTCGCAGGCCACAAAGAGTCCAACAACCAAAACACATAGAAGGTGCAACGCGCTGGTTAGGATTAGGGATCAAGTTTCCACTTTTGCTCACCTTGTATTCAGGCTCAAGCGAATTGCCATTGTGAATACTTTTGGTTTTTTCTCCTGCCGTTCCTTCGATAGCACCTTCAACCATATGTTTAGTTGTAGAAGCGTAACCTGCAGCAAAGGCACCTATACCACCTACTGCAAGACCAGATTTCAAAAACTGGCGACGTTTGTTATCCATGATGAAATCCTCTTAGATTATTGTTCAGAAAGTAACGACTGAGATGAAGACTGTTGTTCAGTTTGCACCAACTCAGAACCGAGTAGAGCTAAGGCCATCCATAGTCCAAACATACCGAAGATACCTAGTAAGCCACTGCCACCCATAGGTAACTCGTAAGGGTAGGGTCCAAGATCAAACTTTGGAATGGTTTGAACGTCAATCATAGTGACCCAACGAACAGCCCATGCGGTGGCAAGAGTGATCATTGACAAAATGGCCAAGCCAAATCTTCGTTTAGAACTTGTTCTCAATGTGCAAAACGCCACTACAAAGCAACAGATAATCATTGCAAAAAGTGCCGAAAGGCGGAGCAACCATTGGTTGCTATCAAACAAAGAAAAACTTTGATTACCAGCGGCCCAAATAAACAGTACCAACAATGACAACACCGAGCAGATTGATGTGGTTCTTTTTAGTAGATGACGATCTCCATTAGAGAGAGTATCGGATGAGCGTGTTGGAATTAGCAGTGTAATTAACAGACTAAAGCCTACTGCGCCAAAGAATGCAGTCACAAACCAGATGATGGGTGAAGCGGGTTGGTGCCACAGTGACCTTGCTTGTACCACCGCAATCTCAGCGCCAGTATAAAGCGCAATTGACAGCCCCGATAACACGGCAATACTTGCTGAGATTAGCATCTGGTTTTTACTCGTTTTCCAATCACCGAGAGAAAGTTTGGACAGTAGTTGGAATACCTTGGATGGGTGTTGTTGCAAACGGATCAAATCAGCGCGCAAATACAGCCATGCTGCAGCAATAGTCGTGGCAGAAAATACGGGCAAGAACAAAGAGCCTAGTGACATCCAGGACCAAGGAGTCAAATGTGTATAGAAATGCCAAGCGCGGCCCGGTTGATGGAGATCACCCGTTAATGCTAGTGGGCCTACTATAGCCCCGATAGCCATAGTTAGTGCAAAAGCAGAACGCATACGGTGACTGGTGTGCTCTGAAAAAACCAAAGCAATCAAGAATAAAATTGCGGCTGCATACGCTGAACCAATGTAGAAAAAATATTGTACAGCCCAAGGAAGCCAAGCAACTGCTTGAGAAGGAACCAGTACTTCAGTGATGATCATACTTTTTCTCCTGTAGGTTCATAGATGGCGGCTTTTCCTTCAATTTGAGAAGTAAAGCGTTCGTTCATGCCGATATAAAAGACGTGAGGCTTAGTGTTTTGCTCTGGCTTAAGTACCTTGATGTCATCTTTGTTTTCAGCCATTAAGCGACGAATTTCACTATTAGGATCATTAAGATCCCCAATTACTCGAGCACCTCCTACGCAGGTTTCTACACACGCAGGTAATAGTCCCTCTTCGAGGCGGTGAGCACAGAAGGTACATTTATCTGCTGTGAGAGTAGATTCATTGATAAAACGAGCATCGTATGGGCATGCTTGAACGCAATAAGCGCAAGCAACGCAGCGACTGTTATCGACCATGACAATACCGTCTTCTCGCTGGAAGGTTGCTTGCACTGGGCATACGGCGACACACGGCGGATTTTCACAATGATTACAGAGCCTAGGTAGCATGAAGGATTTCACTTCCTCAGTAGCTGTAGTTCCATCATCGAGCTTTACCTCGTATTGCTTCACTGTGGTACGAAATTGACCGATAGGTGTTTGGTTCTCGATACTGCAACCGACGGTACATGCTTGACAGCCAACACATTTACGTAAGTCGACCACCATTGCGTAGCGTTTACCAACCTGACCTTTGCGATCGGGCTCATTGTTGTTTCGTATAATAGGAGCGGCAGTAGCTGTGCCTATTCCTGCTACAGGGATCAGTGCGGCACCTGCGGTAAGGGCACTGAGAAATCGACGTTTCGTAGAATCCATAATGGACCTGCTAAGATTGTTTAAAGCGTGCTCGCATTGTCGATAAAGTAGTGGCTGTTTGATATTGTGGATTTCCACATACCAGAATTAAAATTGATTTAAATCAATAAATGGATTTAGCTACCGAAATGATATGCTGGAACTTAACCGATAAGGAATCGTCAATCTGTCCACTATGAAAATATTGAGTATGCTTCACTTTTTTTTACTGTCGATACTGAGCCTAATGCCGCTCAATACTTTTGCCCAATCATCCCCTGATTTTGAGAAAACCACACCGAAACAGCAGGTTGATATTGCAGTGTTGGCTGTTCGTGGACATCTGTATGCTGAGAGACGTTGGCGTCCGACCATTGATTTACTCAACCAAAAGATTCCTGAAGCTCATTTTGTGCTTCATCCTTTAAATTTGAATGATATGGGTAAGGTGGTAGAGCAACAGAGTATGGGATTTATTCTGACTAATCCTGGACAAGCGGTTCGATTGGGGCGCCAATATTCACTCTCTTGGATAGCCACCCTTTCAAGCAAGTCACCTATTAATACCAACTCCAGTATCAGCTCGGCGCTCGTGGTGAGAGCAGAGTCACCTTATCAATCTATTGAAGATGTTTCAGGCCTTCCTATGGCTGCAGTTTCTGAACGTGCTTTTGGTGGGTATCTCACCTTACGCTATGAAGTGATTGAGCAAGGAATCAACCCGAATAGATTTTATTCAGAAGTGCGTTATCTTGGATTTCCTGTGGATGCCAGTTTGTACCAACTGCGTGATGGTATTGTTGAGGCTGCGGTCGTGCCTGCCTGCTTACTGGAGGCGATGAGTAAAGAAGGGTTAATCGATATACAAGATTACCATGTACTGAACGCAAAGCCATCTCCCCCCATTCCATGTCAGGTGTCTACTTCTTTTTATCCTAACTGGTCACTTGCAAAAACCAGTATTGCCTCCGGGGAGCTCGCAAAAAAAGTCAGTCAGGTACTACTGGCTATGCCTGAAACGAGCCAGGCTGCGCAAGCGGCGAGATCTTCAGGATGGACTTCTCCTATTAGCCTTTTATCTATCGATAAATTGTATCAGGCGATGGATTTGCACCCGTTACAGCAGCCCTGGTGGCAAGAAGGGTTTCGCTGGCTTCGCTCACATCAGGAGTGGGGTTGGGCACTATTCTTATTTGTGATTGTACTCAATGCTTATCACTTTTGGTTAGAGTATCGATTTAGCAAAAGTAAAAGAGAGCTAGAAGAGACCTTACTGAGGTTAAAAGAAAAGAGTGAGATGCTAGAGCACTCACAGCGTTTGATGATAGTCAGTGAGCTTGGAAGCAGCATTGCACATGAAATTAATCAACCGTTAGCCGCAATCCGTAATTACAGCGAAGGTGGAATGTTACGCTTGCAAAAACAACGTCCCCATCAAGATATTGTGCCGGTTATGCAGAAGATTCAAGCACAGGTAGAACGAGCGGACGCTATCGTTCGCCGCCTGCGAAATTTGATCAAAAAACGCAGTGTACAGATGACGTTGTGTGATCTTGAGCGGTTAATTACGGATACTATTGAGTTACTCAACTATCGACTACAAAAACAATCGGTGAGCTTTACTCGAACCACCCAAGGTCCTGAGCGAACCGTCACTATAGACTCCGTGGGTGTACAGCAGGTATTAGTGAATGTTATCAATAATGCGATTGAGGCATGCACGGCCCTAGCTGAAAGCAATGTCGATGAATATCAAGCGCAAATTACTATTCAGACTGAGTATTTAGAATCAGAGGTAAGGGTGATAATTTGTGATAATGGAATAGGACTTCAACAAGAGCACCCTACAGAGGCCTTCGTCAGTACAAAAAGTGATGGCTTGGGTTTGGGGCTGAGTATCTGTCGCGATGTCATGGAGATGCATCAAGGTGATTTTTTGATTGAATCAAACAAAACAAACGGCTGCTGCGTAACGATGATTTTGCCAAATAAAATGTCTGCCAATAATACACTCAATATGGAGCAACATGATTAAATGAACGAGCAAATTGAGTTACTTCCGGTACATGTAGTAGATGACGACGAATCAGTGAGAGAGTCTTTGAGCTTTATGCTAGAAGAGCACGGTTTTACGGTTAATGATTTTGAGGATGGTCAAGCATTCTTAGAGGGTGTCGATAATCAGCTAGCGGGTTGTGTCATTCTTGATAGCCGCATGCCCAACTTACGTGGGCAACAGGTTCACCAGATTTTAAAACAAGCTCGAAGCCCATTAGCCGTTATTTATTTAACGGGACATGGCGATGTACCAATGGCTGTGGATGCTCTCCAATCAGGAGCGGTTAATTTCTTTCAAAAACCGGTTAAGGGTGATGAGCTTTGTCAAGCTATCCGCCAAGGCTTAGTTCAATCGTTGGCAAACCTCGAGATATCATCAGCACAAAGTGCGTATGACTCTCTAACGCAAAGAGAGCAAGACATCTTAAGGTTGATCGTGGAAGGCAAACGGAACATGCGTATTGCCGATGAGCTGTGTATTGCAGTGAGAACAGTTGAAGTACACAGGGCTAATCTATTAAAGAAATTCTCATCCAAGACGGTAGCGGAACTGGCGTATATCTATGGGAAGTTAGGTTAAGCGTGGGCGCTATTTATTGGTGTTCATCGTCTATCTAACATAACACTGCATTCAAATTAGGTGGGGTAGGCGAGTTTACTGTGTAGTGGCTACAGTGCGCCCATGATAGGTATCAGGGCGCTTTGAACAAAGATATTGATTTAAAGGTTACGCAAATTCTTTCTGTAAATACGCGACGATATCTTTAGATTCATACATCCAAGTGTCGTTACCTTGTTGCGTGATCTTTAGACATGGCACTTTAACGCGGCCACCACCGGTCATCAGTTCTTCGCGAGCCACTTCATCATGTTTCGCATCTTTTAAAGCGACATCAACTGATTGACGCTTCATTTCACGGCGGACTTTCACGCAAAATGGGCAAGCCTCAAACTGATACAGTGTTAAATCATTGGCTTTATCATTGGCCGCTTGCTGTGCTTCTTCAGACCTTTTGACTCCGCGTGGTGTGAAGATAAAGTTGAGCAACAAGATAATCTTTCCTAGAACAATCCTGATAAATTTCATTGTGACCTTTTCTGATTCATTGGTATTTGATAATAAGTCTCAATGCTCTATCAAATCGATAACAGAGTCAATTTACTTGGCAAATTGATACCAAGCAAAGCACTGCTTTGAGTGGTAAGACAGGTATTGATTACCACCAGACAAGTCATGAACGTGATTCGAGTGTGCTCTTGAACTCATCAACCTCAACTCAAAGTCTGAACCTGTGCAGGCTTTAATTTACTACGACGGGTATAAGGTGATACGAAATTCATGGATGTCATAGGCACAATCATAGAGATGAGGTATCGTTAGCGTTTTCACCCAATCCTTGCACCTTATGACAACACCTAACGCTTTATTCAATGCTGTTCATGCGGCTGGTTTTGAACTACCCACAAAATCAGTTTCTGTAAATGTCGATGCATCGCAATTTGACCAGCTATGTGAAAAACTCTCACCATTGTTTGAACGTTCAAAGTTGAAGCATTCGCAACACACTGACCTCCAGTTGTTACTCGGTTTGTTTACTCTGCATCATGAAAAACTATTGCATCAGTTGAATGCTCAGCAAGAGAGCCTACAGGCCATGCAGAGTGTGATCGATGAGTCTTTAGAGGGTAAACACGCTGCGGCTTTCAAATCTCCATTGGTGATGGAATTTTGGGTCACTATGCATCTTTGGTTATTTGTACAAGGAGAGCTAGGTATGGACTACTCACTGGCGAATGACTACGCAACAGAAGCCAGTCAATTACTGGTTTCGTTTACCTCGGTTTCTGCCGATGAATTGCGTTGTGAATGGAATGAGTCCTTCTATAAAGGGAGCAACATTTTGAAAGGATTTACCGGATCAGAGTCAGGAATTCGTGCTTGGATTGCTAAGGTATTAAAATAAAAGCAGTTTATAATTATCCTACTTTGCATTTAACCATCCTTGCATAATTGGAATGTTCGTTTTTCATTCGACGCAAACGTTTGCACTTTACTTATTATCAAATTTCTTTATTATCCCCGCAAAAATCAGATTGTCTCTTTTATCTCCCTGAGGAAGCCATGCTGTCGGATATTGAAATCTCTCGTTCTACCCCATTACGCCCTATTGCTGATGTAGCTACTGCTGTAGGTTTGCATGCTGATGAGATTCAAACTCATGGTCAACATAAAGCCAAGGTTTCTCTTAAAGCGCTTAAGCGCCTAGAAAACAAAAAAACAGGTAAGTTAGTCGTTGTTACTGCGATCACTCCAACCCCTCTTGGGGAAGGTAAAACGGTGACTGCGATTGGTTTAGCGCAAGGTCTATTCAAAATCGGTCAATCTGTGATGGCGTGTATCAGACAACCTTCTATGGGACCTGTATTTGGCGTTAAAGGTGGCGCAGCTGGTGGTGGTTACTCGCAAGTTGCACCAATGGAAGAGTTAAACCTGCACCTTACCGGTGACATTCATGCGGTTACTGCCGCTCATAACCTCGCATCTGCGGCGATTGACGCTCGCATCTATCATGAACAGCGTAATGGCTACGAAGACTTTGAAGCACGCTCTGGCCTAACGGCGCTTCGTATCGACTCTCAAAGCATCGTATGGAAGCGTGTAATTGACCATAATGACCGAGCACTGCGCAAAATTACTGTAGGCATGAATGATGAAGGCAAGACCATCAATGGTTACGAGCGTGAAGATGGCTTTGATATCTCAGCTGCATCTGAACTTATGGCGGTACTTGCCCTAGCGAGTGACCTGCAAGACTTGCGTCGTCGTATTGGCAAGATAGTGATTGGCTACAATCTTGATGGTAAGGCAGTGACTACTGAAGATTTGGGTGTGGCGGGCGCGATGACCGTAAGCATGCGTGAGGCTATTGAGCCAACCATGATGCAAACCCTAGAGGGTATTCCAACGCTTATTCACGCTGGACCTTTTGCAAATATTGCCCATGGCAACTCTTCAATCATTGCCGATAACATCGCAACTAAGCTTGCTGATTACACGGTGACGGAAGGTGGCTTTGGCTCAGATATGGGCTTTGAGAAAGCGTGCAACATCAAAGCACAAGCTTCTGGCAAAGCGCCAGATTGCGCAGTAGTTGTGGCAACGCTTCGTGGCTTGAAGGCAAATTCTGGCCTTTACAATCTAAAGCCGGGTCAACCAATTCCAGACAGCATGTTTGATAAAGACAGCGCTGCTCTAGAAGCTGGATTTGCCAATCTAAAATGGCATATTGAGAACGTAGTAAAGTACGGCGTGCCAGCGGTTGTTGCTATCAACCGCTTCCCACAAGACAGTGAAGAAGAGTTAGCGAAACTAAAACAAATGGTTGAGGCGCTCCCTTCTTCTGTTGAAGTGGCTGTATGTGAAGCATTCGCACAAGGCGGTGCAGGAGCAGCTGAACTTGCATCTAAAGTCGTTTCTCAGTGTCAAACGCCTGCTCAATTTAAACCTCTTTATCAGATATCTCAGACACTAGAAGAGAAGATCATGGCAGTCACTGAGGTAGGTTATGGCGCGGCATCAATCACCTTGAGTGATAAAGCTAAAGCTCAATTGGCACAGTACAAGTCACTTGGTTTTGACAACCTAGCTATCTGCATGGCGAAGACACCGATGTCGATCTCAACGGATGGCAACGTTAAAGGGGCTCCGACTCAATTTGACGTACCCATTCGCGAGCTAAAACTATGTGCGGGTGCCGGTTTTGTTTATGCACTTTGTGGCAATGTAATGACCATGCCGGGGTTACCAGATAAACCAGCCTTTATGAATCTTGATATTGATGAAGATGGTAATATTACTGGGCTGAGTTAGTCTGAACTAATTCAACTAAGCTTATCGTAACATCATCCCAGAGTACTCCTATCGAGGATCTAGCACTCAAAAGGTTCCCGCTAACAACATGCGGGAACGACACAACTACGTGATGCTCACTTATCCACACAGTCGTCATCCCCGAGCGCTTTTATCGGGGATCTAGCACGCATAAGGTTCCCGCTAACAACATGCGGGAACGACGCAGCTATGTGACACTCACTTATCTGCACAGTCGTCATCCTCGAGTGCTTTTATCGGGGATATAGCACTCAAAAGGTCCCCGCTTACAACATGCGGGAACGACGCAGCTATGTGATGCTCACTTATCCACACAGTCGTCATCCCCGAGCGATTTTATCGGGGATCTAGCACGCACAAGGTCCCCGCTAACAACATGCGAGAACGACGTAGATATGTGACACTCACTTATTCACACAGACGTCATCCCCGAGCGATTTTATCGAGGATCTAGCACGCACAAGGTCCCCGCTAACGACATGTGGAACGACGTAGATATGTGACACTCACTTATCCGCACAGTCGTCATCCCCGAGTGCTTTTATCGTGGATATACCACACACAAGGTCCCCGCTAACAACATGCGAGAACGACGTTGCAATGTGACACTCACTTATCCGTACAGACGTCATCCCCGAGCACTTTTATCGGGGATCTAGCACGCACAAGGTTCCCGCTAACAACATGCGGGAACGACGCAGCTATGTGACACTCACTTATCCGCACAGTCGTCATCCCCGAGCGCTTTTATCGTGGATCTAGCACGCACAAGGTCCCCGCTAACAACATGCGGGACCGATGCAGCTATGTGATGCTCACTTATCCGCACAGACGTCATCCCCGAGCGATTTTATCGGGGATCTACCACACACAAGGTCCCCGCTAACGACATGTGGAACGACGTAGATATGTGACACAGTCGTCATCCCCGAGCGCTTTTATCGGGGATCTAGCACGCACAAGGTTCCCGCTAACAACATGCGAGAACGACGCAGCTATATGATGCTCACTTATCCACACAGTCGTCATCCCCGAGTGCTTTTATCGGGGATCTAAGCACACCGAAAGCCAAGTAGACCTCCTACCAAATTTATCTATATTGAAGACGCAAACCCTCCACTACCCTTGTTCCTTTTGTCTTAACAGAAGGTATCGCCACGATTTATCCTCACGACAAAATTCTTTTGTTAGACACCACCGTCATTTTATCCGTTAATGCGCCCCGCACGGCGGTGAAACGAAACCGAATGAACCCGTGTTAGGTTTGGCTTCAGGTTGTTCTGGGTCATTTGTCCTTCCTCTTGTCTTTGTGAGATCTGACGTGGAAAAACTTTCTAAACTTGACCGTGTTCGTGCGGATTACAACGTTCATTACTGGAGCCAAGGCTTCTACGGTATTGATAACCAAGGTGAGGTGTATGTATCACCGCGCAGTGACAATGCACACCAAGTACCGTTGAGTAATATTGTTTCTCAATTAGAGAAAAAACAACTTAACCTGCCTGTTCTAGTAAGGTTTCCTCAAATTTTACATCAACGTGTGCACGGTATTTGCCAGGCGTTTAATCAAGCGATAGCAGAATATCAATACCCAAATAATTACTTGCTGGTCTACCCAATTAAGGTAAACCAGCAGAAAGAAGTGGTCGATGAGATCCTAGAGAGCCAAGCTCAGCTTGAAACTAAACAGTTAGGATTAGAGGCGGGCAGTAAGCCTGAATTACTCGCAGTATTGGCATTGGCGCAAAAAGCGAGCTCAGTGATTGTATGCAATGGCTACAAAGATCGAGAATACATTCGTTTAGCTCTTATTGGCGAGAAGCTCGGACACAAGGTATTTATCGTACTTGAGAAACTCTCTGAGCTCGATCTGGTACTCAAAGAAGCAAAAGACTTAGGCGTGACACCTCGCCTTGGTCTTCGTATTCGCCTTGCATCCCAAGGGGCAGGTAAGTGGCAATCCAGTGGTGGCGAGAAGTCTAAATTTGGTTTGGCAGCTTCTCAGGTATTGTCGGTGATTGAGCGATTGAAGAAAGAAGACCTACTGGATGTATTACAACTGGTTCATTTCCACCTTGGTTCACAGATGGCGAATATCCGTGACATCCGCAACGGTGTAAATGAGTCAGCTCGTTTTTATTGTGAATTGCGAGCAATGGGTGCCGGTATCAAGTACTTCGATATTGGGGGCGGTTTGGCAGTGGACTATGACGGTACACGCAGTCAGTCTTCTAGCTCGATGAACTATGGCTTGATTGAGTACGCGCGTAACATTGTAAGTACTGTAGGGGATGTATGTCAGCAGTATGAGCAACCCGTTCCGACGATTATCTCTGAATCTGGACGCTCTTTAACGGCGCATCACGCGGTATTGATTACCAACGTGATTGGTACTGAGGCGTATTACCCTGAAGCAGTTGATGCTCCACAGCAACTTGCTCCAACGCTACTACAAAATATGTGGCGTAATTGGGAAAGCCTACAAGATGGCAGTGACGCGCGTGCTTTAATCGAGATCTACAACGACACTCAGAGTGATTTAGCTGAGGTACATTCCCAGTTCGCGACAGGGGTCTTAAACCTAGAACAACGAGCATGGGCAGAGCAACTTTCCCTTCGAATCTGCTTTGAATTGAGTCGTCAGATGAGCAACAAAAACCGTTTTCATCGTCCAATTATGGATGAGTTGAGTGAGCGTTTAGCAGATAAGTTTTTTGTTAACTTTTCGCTATTCCAGTCTCTACCGGATGTATGGGGCATAGATCAGGTATTCCCTGTTTTGCCTCTATCCGGGCTGGAGAACGTGGAAGATCGCCGAGCGGTTATGTTAGACATTACCTGTGATTCAGATGGGGCGATTGAGCAATACGTTGAAGGTCAAGGCATTGAAAAAACCTTGCCAGTACCTGCTTGGGATAAGGATAAACCTTACTTGATGGGCTTTTTCTTAGTGGGAGCGTATCAAGAGATTCTGGGTGATATGCATAATTTGTTTGGTGATACTCACAGCGCAGTTGTCACGGTAAATGAAAATGGTGAGTCGATCATCGAGCGTGTCGATGAAGGGGATAGTGTTGAAGACATGATGCGCTATGTTCACATCGATGTAGATAAGATTCGCGATAACTATCGCGATTTAGTCGCTCAACGTGTAGACGCTGATGAGCAGCAACAAGTGTTAGAAGAATTAGAAGGTGGCCTAATGGGGTACACCTACTTAGAGGATTTCTAAATGAATGATTTGTTTACTAAAACTGATTATTCTCTATACTCAAATTCTATGAGTTTTTTGCGTAGACCTTATCTGCGTGATCCTGTGACTGCAGAGGCTGATTTAGTGGTATTAGGAGTACCGCTAGACTTAGCCACTTCGGGAAGACCGGGCGCACGTATGGGACCTGACGCGATACGCAGAGCATCGGTCAATCTTGTATGGGAAGGCAAAAAGTTCCCTTGGGATTTCAATGTATTTGATCGCGCTAAGGTGATTGATGCTGGTGATTTGGTATTCGACAGTGGTGATGCCGAAGGCTTTACCAATCGTTTAGAAGCGGCTACCGATGAAATCCTCAAAAGTGGCAAAACAATGCTGGCATTGGGTGGAGATCACTTCATTACGTTGCCAATATTGCGTGCGTATGCGAAGCATTACGGTCAAATGGCATTGATTCATTTTGATGCTCATACCGATACTTATGCGCATGGCAGTGCGTATGATCACGGCACCATGTTTTATCACGCGCCAAATGAAGGACTGATCTCTCCTCAGCATTCAGTGCAGATTGGTATTCGCACAGAGTATGAGCAGCAAGACCACGGTTTCAATGTCATTAATGCTATGCAAGCGAACGATAAAAGCGCTGATGAGGTTGTCGCTCAAATTCGTGAGGTGATTGGTGATAAACCCGTGTACGTGACCTTTGATATCGATTGTCTAGATCCAGCATTTGCACCGGGTACAGGGACTCCTGTATGCGGAGGGCTAAATTCAGACAAAGTGTTAAAGATTCTGCGTGGCTTGGCTGGGCTGAATATCGTTGGTATGGATGTAGTAGAGGTTTCTCCTGCGTACGACCACGCCGATATGACAGCTCTGGCAGGAGCAACAGTAGCGCTGGAGTTAATATATGCTTGGGCATCGAATCGATAACTTGTTTTGATATTTGCTTTGCATTTAGGGAAAGTCTTATGGCTTTCCCTTTTTTTTGCTTTCGGACTTACAGTTTGGCATTGGTTTCGCAAGGCAAATTTCTAGATCTCCGATAAGAGCCCTCGGAGATGACGTGGTTGTACACTCGGAGATGACATGGTTATACACGCGGAGGTGACCCAGTCAAAAGTCGTCATGCCCGAAGTGTTTTATCGGGCATCTACTTATACCAATCGTACTAAATAACTGGTCATCCTAGCTTGTTAAAATACTCTATGACTGTGTTAGAATTTTTGATTGTAGAACAACTGCTTATCAAAGAATTCTGCCTTGTCCTCGAGCATTTTTCCTACGCTATTTCTGATCACTTACTTAGTGTGATTGGTATTAATCGAAAAGTACTAAAAGAATCCTAAAAAGGCACATTAGTAAAACTAACATGCCTTTCTCTCACGGATTAACCAACAAACAGAAACAATTACTCACATGGCGGAGCAAGGTGAATCATTGCTAATCCACCTAATGATGTTTCACGGTATTTTTTGTTCATATCTTTACCTGTCTGATACATGGTATCGATAACATCATCCAGAGAAATCAAGCACTTACTTGAACGCTTAAGTGCCATGCGAGACGCATTGATTGCCTTCATCGCACCCATAGCGTTCCGCTCGATACAAGGTACCTGAACCAGTCCACCGATAGGGTCACATGTCATACCTAGCGAATGCTCCATTGCAATCTCAGCGGCAATACAGATCTGTTCGTTACTACCACCACGCAGCGCTGTTAAACCCGCAGCAGCCATTGACGAAGATACACCCACTTCACCTTGACAACCGACCTCGGCGCCAGAGATTGAAGCATTGGTTTTGTATAAAATACCGATAGCACCAGAAACCGCCATAAAGTCTTTAAGTTGCTTGGTATCGAGCTCCTTGATGAAGCGATTGTAGTACATGAGTACCGCAGGAATAACGCCAGCTGCACCATTGGTTGGTGAGGTGACCACCTGCCCTCCTGCCGCATTTTCTTCACTTACCGCAAAAGCAAATAGGTTTATCCAATCCAAGATCTCCATAGGATCGTTTTCAACTAAGGCATTCGCTTCTAGTTTTTTTAGCAAGTTAGGTGCACGGCGCGTCACGTTGAGCCCGCCATCTAGGATACCCTCGGTTTCAAAGCCACGCTCCATACACAAGCGCATGACTTTCCAGATTTGATCTGCTTTGGCATTGATAACCGCAGTATCTTGGAAGGCTAGTTCATTACGAAGTACCATACCACCAAGGCTTAAGCCGTTTTTCTCAGCTTGCGCAAGCATTTCATCGGCACTTGAGAAAGGAAACTCTACCGAGATATCCTGGGTCTTTTTGCCGTGTTGCAATTCATCTTCTGTTGCAATAAAACCGCCACCAATAGAGTAGTAAGTCTCAAAACCAATACGTGTGCCTACAGCATCGAATGCAGAGATCGTCATGCCATTTTCATGCAGTGGTAGGTTATCGGTATGGAACAGAATGTCTTTGTCGTAATCAAAATTAATCAGGTGATGACCGGATATATTCATTTTCCCATCACTAATCGCACTGCGCATTTCAGCGTTGGCACTAGAGATTTTGATGGTGTCAGGGCGATTGCCAAGTAGACCAAGAATCGAAGCTCGATCCGTGTGGTGACCTTTCCCCGTAAGAGATAGCGAGCCGTATAAATCCACCTGGACGCGGGTTATCTTCGCCACATCTTTCTGAATAAGTTGAGTAAAATGATACCCAGCAAGCATAGGACCATTGGTATGAGAGCTAGAAGGACCGACACCTATTTTGTAGATATCAAAAATTGAGTACATATTCTTTACCTATTACGACAATACGGCCAAAAGCCTGTTTAGGGGTATGAAGCACTGCCAAATTTTGAAGGCTTATCCTTCAATAATAGCTGTACATCAACTGAGCTACCATAAACGCATCACTACCTAGAGTGACCAATCAGTAATTGAAGTTATTATGATGTGAGCGGAATATACAGTAATAAGCGTTGTGAGGTGAATAGGTTGACTGTAAAAGAAGTCAGAAACGACGGGTTTGCAACATTTGGTCGATTGTAAACCCTTGCTATGAATAATAAAGTGAAGCAATTCCATGTATTCAATCTAGGTGCCAAACAATGCTTTACTGCCCTAAGTGCGGAGTTAAGAGCTTAGCCACGATCAAAAACCAGTTTAACTGTCGCGAGTGCGACTTCACCTACTTTCAAAATATGGCGGCGGCTGTGATGGCAGCAGTCATCAAGCAAAACGCCGATTCAGAAACGCTACTCCTAGTTGCCACTCGTTCGCGCGAACCCGGCAAAGGGCAATGGGACTTACCCGGTGGATATGTAGACCCCGGCGAAAGTGCTGAAACGGCGTTAAACCGCGAGCTAAAAGAAGAAATCGGTGTAGAACCGAATTCATCTCAATATCTCACTTCTTTTCCTAATGTTTACCCTTATAAAAACGTGGTCTACACAACCTGCGATATGGTGTTTATTGTAACGCTTGATGATGACGCACAAATTGTCGCGGATGACGATGTTGAAAGTCTGAGCTGGATGCCTTTGAATGAGATAGATTTGAATGGGTTTGCGTTTGAATCAACCAAGCAGGCTGTGGCTGCGCTTAGGGCGCATTTGGGTTAATCTTGCTTTACGGTGTGCCTAATTGAATTCTGTATTCTCTAAGGTTCTGGATAAGCTCTTTGAGCTTTCCAGAATGACGTTGCTGTAATTGGCGTAACGTATACTGCTGTTTAGCACGGTACTAACTCACACGTCGTCATCCTAGAAGTTGCAGCGCAATTATCTAGGATCTTAGAGACAACTGAACTCACCAGTGCACAACATAAGTCCTTTCAAGCTTTCCAGAGTGACGTTGCTGTAATTGGCGCAACGTGTGCTGCTGTTTAGCACGTCACTAACTCACACGTCGTCATCCTAGAAGTTGCAGCGCAACTATCTAGGATCTTAGATACAACCAAATTCCTCCCATTGCGTCGTTATGGCGCAAGCATTGCACCAAATAAATCAATTCTCGTTTCATTTCAACAAATTAACTCTCACCTATAAATGCTGTTAGGCCCCTGATTTCTTAGCTTTGATAAGTATTTTTCACTTTTGGCACGTTCGTTGCAATAACTTAATTAGTTGTTCCAATTGTTTCATTTCTCTATAAGGAAATACCATATGAACGTTTCTACCAAAGTATTTAAGGCAGTACTCAAAACCGTTTTGACCGCATCTTTACTGCTGAGCGCGCAAGTAGCCAGTGCTAATCAATTAGATGCTATTAAAGAGAGTGGCGTGTTAAAGGTGGCAGTGCCGCAAGACTTTCCTCCATTTGGTTCTGTGAATATCAACCTTCAACCACAGGGTTATGATATCGATATGGCGCAGTACCTAGCCGATCAAATGGAAGTAAAGCTTGAACTGGTGCCAGTAACCAGTGCTAACCGTATTCCTTACCTACAAACACGTAAAGTTGACCTGGTGATTTCTAGCCTTGGTAAAAACCCTGAGCGTGAAAGAGCGATCGACTTTACTGATGCCTATGCGCCTTTCTTCCTTGGTGTGTTTGGTAGTAATGCTGAAACGGTATCTACTCCAGAAGAATTAGCGGGTAAAACGGTTGGCGTAACACGTGGCTCTGTTGAAGACATCGAGCTGAGCAACCTAGCACCTAAGGGCACAACGCTAAAACGCTACGAAGATAACAACGCAACACTATCTGCATACCTATCAGGTCAAGTAAGCTTGATTGCTACAGGTAACTTAGTCGTGACTGAAATCGCCAACCGAAGTCCAGCTAAAGCGCCTCAAGTGAAGTTTATGTTGAAGGATTCTCCATGCTACATCGGCATTAAGAAAGGTGACACTGAGCTGCTAGATGAAATCAATGTTCTTATCAAACAAGCAAAAATACAGGGAGAGCTAGAAAACATTTCTCAGAAATGGCTTAAGGCACCATTCCCAGCTTCTCTTGGCGCTTAATTAGGAACCTGTTAATGAGCTATCAACTTGATATTGCAGGTCTTGCTCCGTATGTGCCCCAACTCCTAACCGGAGCTTGGGCCACGATTAAGTTAACGACCATTTCTACGTTGGGTGGTCTGTTACTGGGAACCTTGTGTGCCGCAGGACGCATCAATAGCTATCGTTGGCTACGTTTTCTTAGCGCTAGCTATATAGAGGTTATTCGAAATACGCCATTTATTGTGCAGCTGTTCTTTATTTTCTTCGGTTTACCAGCCATTGGTTTGAAGTTAACTGCTTGGGAGGCGGGTTGTATTGCTATGGTGATCAACCTAGGTGCATACAGTGCAGAGATTATACGATCTGGGATTGAAGCAGCACCTAAGGGACAATGGGAGGCCGGTCGGGTATTAGGTCTGACCAACCGCCAAACCTTTATGCATATTATCTTGCCACCGGCTTATCAGCGCGTCTATCCGGCGATCACCAGCCAATGCATCATCGTGATGCTAGGCTCAGCTGTTGTCTCGCAGATTTCAGTGGAAGAGCTGACATTTGCAGCCAACTTTGCTCAGTCGAGAAGCTTTTTAAGCTTCGAGGCATACCTAGTGACTGCATTGATTTACTTGATGTTATCCATGCTTATGCGTCAAGTGTTTGCCATGGTGAAACAGGCAAGCTTCAAAAACCCATCGTTATAGGAGAGCCCAAACATGATGCAATTCTCTGATTGGGATATTTTACGCAACCTTTTACTAGCCGCACGTTGGACTATCTTATTATCTCTTATCGCCTTTGTGGGTGGTGGCTTATTAGGTGCTCTGCTGACTTTTTTGCGTAGCACGCGCAATGTGGTGTTTACTCGCCTCATCCAAGTGTATGTGGAGATCTTCCAAGGTACGCCACTCTTGATGCAGTTGTTCCTTACTTTCTTTGGTTTGTCTTTAGTCGGAATAGAAGTGAGTGCTTGGTCTGCTGCCATTCTATCGCTGACCTTATTTAGTAGTGCATTTTTCCATGATATCTGGCGCGGATGTATTGACGCCTTACCAAAAGGTCAGTGGGAAGCTTGTCGCACACTCGGGCTCACTTACTTGCAGAGTATGCGCTATATCATTGCGCCTCAAGCTATGCGCATGGCAATTGCCCCGACTGTTGGATTCTCAGTTCAGATCGTTAAAGGTACAGCACTGGCATCGATAATTGGTTTTGTCGAATTAACCAAGGCTGGAACCATGCTAAACAATGCGACTTTCCAACCATTCAAGGTGTTTGCTTTTGTGGCACTGCTTTACTTTGTTATCTGTTTTCCTCTGTCTTTATTAGCTCGCTACTTGGAGAGTAAAAATCATGTCACTCGTTAGTGTTGAAAAAGTCCATAAATACTATGGCGAAAACCACGTATTAAAAGGTGTAGATCTAAAGATTAATGCGGGTGAAGTTATCTCAATTATTGGTCGTAGTGGCTCAGGGAAAAGTACGTTATTACGCTGCATGAATGGCCTTGAGACCTACGAAGAAGGCGTAATTATTGTTGATAGCCAGTCAGTAGAAGATGACGATTACAAACTGAGACTTCTTAGTCGCAGTGTTGGCATGGTATTTCAAAACTTCAATCTCTTTCCGCACAAAACTGTGGGAGAGAACGTTATGCTCGCACCTAAGCTAGTGCTAAAGAAAAGCTACCAAGAGTGTCGAGAGATAGCAAAAGAGTTGCTTGAAAAAGTCGGACTTGCTGACAAGTTTGATGCCTACCCCGGTAATCTTTCTGGTGGTCAGCAGCAGCGTGTAGCCATTGCTCGCTCACTGGCTATGAACCCTAAGGTACTGCTATGTGACGAGATTACATCGGCACTTGATCCAGAACTTGTTGGAGAAGTGCTCAAGGTTCTAGAGCAACTGAAAGCGGAAGGAATGACCCTTATTTTAGTCACTCATGAAATGAACTTTGCTCGCGATGTAGGTGACAAGGTAGTGTTTATGAATGAGGGAAAAGTATGGGAAACAGGGGAAAGCAGTCAAGTATTTGCTAATCCTCAAACGCCTGAGTTACAAGGCTTTTTGTCTGCAGTACGCTAAACCATTTTATTTATAGGAGCGCTCAATGAGTCCCATCAGTAACCCGTTAAGTGAACGAATTACAAGGCACTATTCAGAGCTGACTAAAAGCAATCGTCGCTTAGCCGATTACCTGCAGCTCAACCCTGAAAAGATCTTGATGCTATCAACCAATGAGATTGCTGAAGCGTGTGAGGTATCGAAGGCCAGTGTCAGCCGATTTATTCGCAAGCTGGGTTATGAGGACCATGTCGCGCTGCGTAATGAACTATTGAATGAGCGTGACAAAGGCACTCCTGTTATTACTGCGCCAATGGAAGAGAAAGAACTGCAGCAAGAGCTTCTTTCTCTTGAACAACTATGGGCACAGTTGGGTGAAATGGACTTGACGGATCTTACCGAGAAACTGTCATCGGCTAAACGGATCAAAATCATTGGCTATCGCAATAGTTATCCTTTGGCACTGCATTTTAGACAGCAGTTGATGCAGTGCCGTGGCAATGTTGAATTGCTACCGACGCCAGGGCAAACCATCGGTGAGGATATTGCCTCAATTACTGATGAGGATTTTGTCATTGTTATCGGTATTCGCCGGCGTGTGAGTCATTTTTCCAAAATTTTAGACTCGTTAGCAGAACATGACACTTTGCTGATCACCGATCAGTCAGGACAAAAATACATTCCTAGTGTTTCTCATTACTTGATTTGTCATATGAACAATCAGAACCCGTTAGATAGTTATGCAGCGCCAATGAGCTTGATCTCTTATTTAGTGAACAAAGTGTATCGCCATTTAGGGGCTGAAGCGGTCAAGGTCAGTGGCAAGGTCAGTTCCCACTACTCTCAACTCGATGAACTTGAATAAACTAAAGAAGTAATTTCAACAATGAACATAGTAAGTAAGTTAAAAAAAGAATGGTTTCTAGTAGGTATGGTACTTGCCATTGCTCTGGCGACTATAACACCCGATCTTGGTAAAAGCGGAGGAGCGATTCATCTAGAAAAGCTGACAGGAATTGGAGTTGCCATTGTATTCTTTTTACACGGTTTAGGCTTAGCGCCAAGTGCTATCAAAGCGGGCTTAAGTAATTGGCGTCTGCACCTATTTATCCAATCAGCCACTTTCATTTGTTACCCCTTATTGTGGGTAATCTTTGGTGACTTGTTTCTAGCTTATATGCCAGCGGCCCTTGCATTTGGCTTCTGTTACCTATTCGTATTGCCAAGTACCGTTTCTTCGTCTGTAGCCATGACCAGTGTGGGCAAGGGAAATGTACCAGGCGCTATTTTCAATGCGTCTCTTTCTAGCATTATCGGTGTTTTGATCACGCCATTTTTAATTCAATTGTTCATGGGTTTTGAAGGGGCAGAACTCAACCTGATGGATTCAGTAGTCTCGATCGCAAAGTTACTGCTTTTGCCAATGCTAGCAGGTCAACTGGCGCGTCTGTTGCTACTGGCGTTTGCTGAAAAACACAAAGCTGTGGTCAACAAAGTCGATAAGTACGTCATCTTGCTGATTGTTTACAATGCGTTCTGTGATTCTGTGGCAAATGGCATTTGGCATACATTCTCTATTGCTATGTTAGCCACCACCATTGCTGTTTGTATTGTGGTATTGATGGTGATGATCCATTTTTTCCAGTGGGGGGCACGCAAGAGTGCTTTTAGTCATGAAGATGAAGTAGCTGCGGTATTTTGCGGTACCAAGAAAACCCTCGCTGCAGGGGTTCCAATGGCAGCGGTAATCTTTGGTTCGGACCCATCTCTAGGCATGATTTTATTACCTATCATGCTGTATCACCCAATTCAGATTTTTTACTGCGCGGTAATGGCAAATCGTTACGCGAAGAGTGCAGAGCAAGATCTCGCCGTCATGGCGAAGTGATGGAGGCATGATGAATATACGTCAACACGATACCAGCCTCTATTGTCAGCAAGGCCCTCTTGGATTAGCCCCCATCAATCAAGGGGTGCTTGATGGCACTAGCTTTGTATTTAAAGACTTATTTGATGTCGAAGGCTTTACTACCGGTGTAGGAAACCCAACGTGGCTTGCGACGCACCCAGTAGCGAAAAGTACATCGCCAATTATCGAAACGTTGCTTAAGCAGGGAGCAAGTTGCGTGGGTCGAGTTCAAACTGATGAGCTTGCCTATAGCCTAAATGGTACTAACGTTCACTACGGCATGCCATTGAATCCGCTTGCCCCTGACTGCATTCCCGGTGGATCTTCGAGTGGCAGTGCAGTGGCCGTAGCCCTTGGGCATGCTGACTTTGCCATCGGTACTGATACAGGTGGCTCGGTACGCGTGCCTGCCAGTTACTGTGGTTTGTATGGTCTTAGGCCTACATTAGGTTCGCTCACTCTTGAGCACTGCTTTGAACTGTCTTCGAGCTTTGATACTGCAGGGGTGTTTACTCGTAACCTTACGACGATGAAGACGGTCTTTAGTGCTTTAAACCAAGACCGTCAACAAGTTGAGAGAGTCGATACCTTATATCTTGATCAGGACCTCGCTCAGTTCTTGAGTAAAGAGCGCCATCAAATGCTGGTTAAATGGTGTGAAAGTGCGGGTATTAGCATTAAACCAGTACGCTTTTTGGCTGACATTGGTTTAAACCTGAACTCTCTAAGTCTGATGTTCCGTACTATTCAGGGCTACGAGATTATTCAAACTCATGAGCAATGGCTTAGCCAACATGGTGAGAGCTTAGACCCAAGGATTATGCAGCGAGTGAAATGGGCTCGAACTATCAGCGAAGATGACTATCTGTCCGCTAAGAGTGAGCAGGCGAGCTTTACTGATGCGTTAGTTAATAATATCAGTATGTTAAAGGGTGCTTGGTTATTGCCTACCACACCAATGGGGCCACCAAAGCTAAACACAAGCGACTCATCTCTTGCTCAATATCGAACCGAGCTTATGGGATTAACCTCTATTGCTGGTCTTGCAGGTATTCCTCAGTTGCACCTACCTATGCCTGGGATGATTGAAGGCCCAACGGGGATGTCTTTGATGGGGCTTGCGAATAGTGAATCAACGCTAATTGCGACGGCAGAGCGAATGCTTGAAGGAGAATGGGCATGAGTTTTCAAACTGCCTTTACTGCGCCACATTCAGAAGCCGCCAAAGTTGGACAGTCGATACTGGACGCAGGAGGCACAGCAAGTGAGGCAATGGTAGCTGCGGCTGCTATGGTGGCTGTGCAATACCCACATATGAACAGCATTGGTGGTGACGGTTTTTGGCTGATTTGCAAAAAAGGTGAAACGCCTGTTGCCATAGATGCCTGTGGCGCGGCTAGCCTGTCGGTTAATCCTGACGCTTACCGAGGTCAAGGCAAACAGCTACCAGAAAGTGGCGGAGCATCTGCTATTACTATGGCTGGTACTGTATCTGGCTGGGATAAAGCCCTGCAACTCAATGGAGGTGACTGCTCATTACAGCAGTTGCTGTTACCGGCGGTCGATGCTGCCAAAAATGGCATTCGCGTGACGCAAAGCTTAGTGAACGCGAGTGAGAAAACCTTACAACGCCTAGGCCGTGATGAAGAGTTTGCCAAATTATACCTAAAGAAAGGTCAGCCTCTATCCGTTGGCGACACCGTCAAGAACCCTGCTTTGGCCTCGACATTCACAGCCTTGATTGAACATGGACTTGATGACTTTTACCGTGGCGAGACTGCAAATCGGATAGCATCAGATCTCAAAAAGGCAGGCAGTCCAATTTCTATTGAGGATCTTAATCAGCATCAGGCGAAAGTATTACCGCCTCTGAATGTGAACATTTCAAAAGGCAAGCTGTTTAACTTCGGCGCACCCACTCAAGGAGTTGCCTCGTTACTCATCTTGGCAATCTACGACAAGCTTGCTAGCCAAGCTCAGCAAGAGATTCACCACATACATCTGCTGGTTGAAGCGACTAAGCAGGCATTCATTATTCGTGATCGTGTTGTCACCGATGAATCTTATCTTGAGCAGCCTTTGCAATCTTTGCTTACCGACGAGGTGATCCAGCAATGTGTGTCTGGTATTTCTGCTACGCAAGCACAGCCGTGGCCTCACGTTGCCAAGCCTGGCGATACCATTTGGATGGGTGCTACGGATCAATACGGCACTATGGTGAGCTTCATCCAAAGTATCTATTGGGAATTTGGTTCTGGGGTGGTGCTGCCAGAAACGGGAGTCCTGTGGAATATTCGTAGTCAGAGCTTCTCTTTAGACCCGTCACACCACAATGCCTTGCAACCAGGAAAGAAGCCCTTTCATACTCTAAACCCTGCGTATGTCGAACTTATCGATGGTCGGCGTATGGTGTACGGAACCATGGGAGGCGAGGGTCAACCTCAAACTCAAGCTTGTTTGTTCAGTCGTTACCTTTATCAAGGTAAAACCCTTTCTCAATCTATTACAGAGCCTCGATGGCTATTGGGTAGAACCTGGGGTGACTCCACTAATAATCTAAGACTGGAACAAACACTCTACCAACAGTATTCCGCGGACTTGACCCTTATGGGACACGATGTGACCGCCGTAACTGACCACAATGAATTAATGGGCCACGCCGGTGCCGTTGTATTGAATCCACAAGGGGAGGCGTCTGCAACCAGCGATCCTCGTAGTGATGGAACTTATTTTCTTGGAGAAACACATGACCAATAACACCACTTTTGAAACTCTAAACCCGCCACAACGAATGCTGATGGGACCGGGTCCAATCAATGCTTACCCTAGGGTTCATCAGGCACTTTCGTCTTCTTTGATTGGTCAATACGATCCGGTTATGACGGGTTACATGAATCAAGTTCAGCAGTTGTATCGTGGTGTATTTCAAACTCAGAATCAGCAGACTATGCTGGTGGACGGTACGGCGCGCTCTGGCATCGAGGCAGTATTGGTCTCTATATTACAACCGGGTGATAAAGTGCTAATCCCTGTGATTGGTCGCTTTGGTCATCTGTTGTGTGAAATAGCCCAGCGTGTAGGGGCAAAGGTCAAAACTATTGATATCGAATGGGGTGAAGTGTGCCCGCCAGAGGCAATAGAGAAAGCCATTAAAGAGTTTCAACCTAAGCTTTTAGCGACGGTACAAGGGGATACCTCTACAACGATGAATCAGCCTCTAAAACAGATGGGAGAGATCTGCCAACGCTACGATGTGCTGTTCTATTGTGACGCTACGGCTTCGGTAGCGGGTAACCACCTTAAAACCGATGAATGGCACCTTGATGCTGTGTCTGTGGGTTTGCAAAAGTGCTTGGGAGGCCCGTCGGGCAGTGCGCCAATTACGTTAAGCGATCGTTGTGCCGAGGTGATTAATCGCCGCAAGCACATTGAAGCTGGGATCCGAGCTGACCACCATGTCGCTGGTGACGAGGCGATGATTCAATCAAATTACTTCGACCTTGCTATGGTGATGGGCTACTGGGGGCCTGAGCGCCTTAACCACCATACTGAAGCGACAAGTATGCTGTATGCCGCACGCGAGTGTGCACGTCTGTTCTTAGAGGAAGGAGCGGACCAAGTGGTTGCACGTCATAAAATAGCGGGTGACGCAATGGCATCAGGCCTACGTGCTATGGGATTGGAGCTGTTTGGTAATCCGCAATTTAAAATGAACAACGTAGTAGGAGTCTATATTCCGCAAGGCATTGATGGTGAGAAAATTCGTCTTGAATTACTGCATCGCTTTGGCATTGAGATCGGCACTTCATTTGGCCCGCTACATGGCAAGATTTGGCGTATTGGCACAATGGGTTTCAATGCTCGTCAAGAGTGTGTATTGACTACTCTTGCTGCATTGGAATCTATTTTAATCAAGCACAAAGCGAAGATCATTGCGGGGCAAGCGGTAGTTGCAGCCATGGGTCACTACAGCCAATAAGGAATGTGAACAATGACGCAAGGTAGCGGCGAAAAAATATTACAAAGAGCCGATAAAATGGCCCAATTTAGTGCGATGGAAGAAGGGTTAACTCGAGCTTATCTTACTAAAGAGCACAAGCAAGCCCATCAGCAATTGTCTGATTGGATGATTAATGCCGGGCTAGAGGTTTGGCAGGACAGTGTTGGAAATCAGTGGGGAAGAAAAACCTCAGCAAATCCAACACAGTCGACAATTATCATAGGATCTCACAGTGATACTGTGGTTAATGCGGGAAAATACGATGGCAATTTAGGCATCTTGCTTGGACTTGAAGCGCTAGAGCAACTCAGCGGTGTCGACCTGCCGTTTCATGTGGACTTAGTGGCCTTTGCTGATGAAGAGGGCGTGCGCTTTAATACCACGCTTATCGGATCAAGCGCAGTGGCAGGTTGCTTTCAGCCTGCATGGCTGGACATCAAAGATGACCAGAATACAGCTATGGGTGAGGCGATGTTGAGCTTCGGTTTGTCCCCAGAATTAGCCGGAAAGGATGCACGTGTAGCAGAGGAGGTAAAAGCGTATCTTGAAGTGCATATTGAGCAAGGACCTGTATTGGAAGAACTCAATTTGCCTGTTGGAGTAGTGACGGGTATTGCCGGAGCCAAGCGCTATTACTTTTCAGTTAAGGGTATGGCGGGTCACGCTGGCACAGTGCCACATGCTTTGCGTATGGACGCGCTATGTGGTGTTGCCGAGATGATAAGTGCCGTAGAGACCTATGGTTTAGAGCATAATGTGGTTGCTACTGTAGGTAAGTGTGATGTGAAGCCTAGTGCGGTAAACGTCATTCCTGGTGAGGTGACATTCTCTCTTGATACTCGCAGTGCAGTACAAGGTGATTTAGAAGTAGCGTGCAGTGAACTTCACTTTCAGCTTGAACAGATCGCTCAGCGCCGTCAACTGAAACTATCGTCTGAAATGACCTATCAGGCAAGTGCTGTGCCTTGTCATCCTCAATTGCAACAGCAGTGGGGCATGGTTGTAAAACAACAAACGGGCAAAGAGGCGTGCCTTTTACCAAGCGGAGCAGGCCACGATGCTATGGTGATGGCTAACATCACGGATATTGGGATGCTATTTGTGCGCTGCGAGAAAGGTATTAGCCACAACCCTCGAGAGCAAGTGAATGAACAAGATGTCAGCGTTGCTCTTAATTGTCTGGTGGATATGGTCCAGCTATTAGCTACCTCAGACCTTACAGAAGCTTGATATGAAAACTCATCAACGCCTTACCGGATTTGGTATTGCAGGTAATAGTGCGGGTCACCTCGACCAAACCGGAGAGATTACCGCACTTGAAGTAAGCGATAAATCAGACAAACCTCGCGCTTTGTTTCCAATTTACGTATTTGATGCCAAGGAGGATTATTTACGTGTAGACCCCTATTCATCGGATTCCCTTTTATTGCCTAATGATGAAGATGCTTTGGTGCAGATGGAACCTGAATTAGCGGTTAGATTTTCCGTTAGCAAACCCTTGCTCGGTCGTGCTATTCAATTGACACCCCATGCAATGACGATTGCTAATGATGCAACCTATAGAAACTGCAAAGCTAAGAAGTTAGCTCAGAAGAAAAACTGGGGACAGGCATCCAAAGGATTGGCTACAGAGGAGGTCATACTTGATCAGTTTGATAGTGGCTTAGAGCATTTTCGGCTCTGCGGCTTTCATTGTCGCGAAGGTATTTGGAATCTGACCGGTAAAGATACGGCTTTGACTGAGTACACCGTCTTCTATGATCAATTGGTGCAGTGGATTAACAGCCAAATAGCCACTCAAAGTGATGAAGGCGCATTGCATGTTATACAAAGCTTGCTTGATGTATCTGAATCCTCAAATGATATCTATATTATGGTGGGTGCGGTTCGCTACACAGAGTATGGTGAAGTCCATAATTTACAGAGCGGTGATAAAACGGCTGTTATTCTTTATGACTCAAAGAAATACCACGCACAAGATATACAAGCCAAGTTAGAGCAACATGGTGAATGTGCGGGTGAAAGTGTTATTAGTTTGATTCAAACGGTTATATAAAGCTATCAGCTTTGAGTGACAAGCTGTTAATTATTGGCTTCGAAATTATTTTAAACAGTGCGTCTTTCCGAAGCACTCTTATCGAGAATCTACTTGTTAACAATGCAGTTCAAAGGTCCCCGATAAAACACTTCGGGGACGACGGATGCATTTCCATAGCTTGGACTCAATATCCCCTTTAGTTGTATGACCATTTACTCCAGAAATGGCGTGGAGATTTTTAGCGCACTGACTTCAAAGGGTGAGTCATTCCCGAGAGCTCCTATCGGGAATCTACTTGTTAACAATACAGTTCAAAGATCCCCGATAAAACACTTCAAGGGCGAGGGATGTATTTCCATATTTTGGATTCAATCTCCCCTTTAGCTGTATGACCATTTACTCCAGAAATGGCGTGGAGATTTTTAGTCCATTGACTATAAAGGGTGGGTCATTCCCGAGCGCTTCTATCGGGAATCTACTTGTTAACAATGCAGTTCAAAGGTCCCCGATAAAACACTTCGGGGACGACGGATGTATTTCCATAGCTTGGACTCAATATCCCCTTTGGCTGTATGACCATTTACTCCAGAAATGGCGTGGAGATTTTTAGCCCACTGACTTTAAAGGGCGGGTCATTCCCGATCGCTCCTATCGGGAATCTAGTTATGAACGATGTAATAAAAAGGACTCTGATTAAACATTTCAGGGAAGACGGTTGCCTTTATAAACATCTGGTCCAATCTACTGCCACATCACCAACCCAGCAGCTACCGCAACCAGTAATAGCGCAACAATGTCCTTTCTTGGGATACTTTCTTTCAAGTAGAAGAATGAAACCAACATAGTAAAAAAGATCTCCACTTGTCCCAGTGTCTTTACATAAGGCACGGCTTGCAGTGACATGGCACTAAACCAGCCGAAAGAGCCAACAAAACTAGCGACACTGGTCATGACTACGAGTTTTGGCTTGGCAAGCATTTGCTTTAGGGTTTCTCTATCTTTCAGCAATAGGTAACTTGTCAGCAGTATGGTTTGTAGCAAGATAACGATAAATAATACCCAAGCAGCGCGGTGGGGAAACGGCAATGATAAGCTGAGGCTAGCTTCTCGTACCCAAAGAGAGGTAAGAGCAAAGGCACTGCTGCAGGCCAATCCTAATGCCGCGGTATTGATAGATATGCTTCGAAAGCCTTGCGGGCAACTGAGTATCAATACAGCGATACCGCCGACTAATACCCCTATCCAACCAAGAAACGTCAAGCTTGTGCCGAAGAACAGCACCCCTAGAAAGGCGGAAACAGGGGCTTCAGACTTAGCTAACCCAGCACCAATAGCAAAATTCTTCTGCTTAAATAGGACTACCATAAGCGCAGTTGCAACTATCTGCATGATGGCGGCGCCAATCAAGAAAAACCAAGAGTGACCAGTGAACGTGGGTAAATCGGTGGGTTGCCATTGATAAAGCGCTACAAGATAAATGAGGGCTAGCGGACTTGCCCAAAGAAAACGTGCCAGTGTTACCCCAGCTACATTGAGAGTCTTACTCAATTGACTCTGAAATGCATTGCGCCATGCTTGACTAAAGGCCGCCAAAAAAGTGAAGAGAATCCAGCTCACAATCATCCTTGGGTGAAGAAATTTAACAGCTTACTATCCTACAGGCACAATGCGTTATGACAACCGTAATCCCGAACATGATTCAAGACCTTAGGTAAAACCCAATATTGATCTGCTTATAAAATACACATCTGTGTTACGAGACATTATTTGTCGCCTATCTGGTTATTATTACCGCAAATAATTAAATAAAAGGCTTAAATAATGTCCCAAACTCAACACGTTTCACTATTCACGACCCAGTCAGTCGATAACTACACTTTTTTGCAGATCGAACTAAATGAGTTATATATCCAAGCGATACAAGCTGAAAAGTATGCCACTTCTGACTCTCAATCCAGTTTGGTAAAAATGCGCTTATTTGTTGAGCTCGCATGCCATGAACTAGGGCGATTTTATGGTCTTAAACCACCAGTTTCAGGTGATTTAATTAATAAAATTAAGCAGCTTGAGGCTTCTGGAAAAGTTGATGATTGGGTGATTGAAAGTATGAACACTCTGCGTCATTTAGGTAATCAATCAGTCCACATCAGCGAAAGTCATGGTCACTTTGTGGCGCAAATTACCTTGTCACATTCACGTATGTGCGAGCTTATGCAAGGGATGCATGAAATAGCCAAGTATGTGGCGGGTAAGGTTTTGAACATTGATCACAATCAGATGCCAGAATGGCAAGAGAATCATTCCCTCGAGCTAGCGGATTCAGTTGCTTTTGCTTTAAGTGGTAGTTACCAATCAAGCTACAGCATAGCCAAGCATTTTTTAGATAAGCTTTCCTCCAAGGAGTTTGCTAGTAAACAACAGCGCGCTAACTGGCAACTCGATGTGAAGTATTGGTCAGATAAAGCGATTCTTCAGGGATGTACAAGTACGTGGTTACTACTTGCTAACGCTTATGCCCAAAAGCATCTAGTGGATAAGACCTCACAACAGATCAAAGATCTCTACAAAAAAGCGCTTCAATACGACAAAGAAGGAGAGGCATTTCTCGGATTTGGTCTATATCTCACTAATATTGAAGAATCGAGATTAGGATTCGATTATCTATCGGAAGCTGCGATGAAGGGCAATCACGAAGCTTTATCGATTATGCTTTCAGTAGCCTACAAGCTAGATAATGAAACGTATTTAGAGTTTATTCAGCAAGGTCTAAAGGCTAAGCATAAAGCCTCTCTAACCCTAGATTTGTTTGAGAAAATTAAACGCTATGAAGCAGATTCACAAGATGAAGTCGCACTACGTTCACTGCGCTCCGGTTTGATAGAGGCAGAAGCAAAGAAAGCTCCAGCGTTGAATTTTTTCAAAGGTTATGCGGCGTTTATTTCAGATAATAAAGCCGTATGTAAAAGGGTGTCCGTTCAAGAGAGCGCCGATTTGATGGTTGAGTCTTATAAGGATTTACCAATTGCTTTGGAAGTGGAAGCTCAACTGATTGATGTGATCGGACAGGCTGAAGGGCATCAAGAGTTTTTAATTAAGATTTTTGACCGAGCAGTGGCGCAAACGGATGACTCAACAAAGGTTGCACATATCAAGTCAGTGGTTGCATTACGCTCGATTGATCTGTTTAAAGAAATGCGTTCAGTGAAAACGCCGATGCCGCTGCGTCAGATGTTGCAAGAGGCAGCCAATGAAGGTGATGCTCAAGCACGAACCTATATGAACTCTACAGAAGGAAAAGCGCTACTTAAAAAAGGGGGCTTTGGCGTTGAAGGTAATGTTGGTCGTAAGGCGGGTGTTAAAAAGGCTAAAGATAGAAAGAAGAGCAAGGCGGCTAAGAAGGCTCGTCGTAAGTAACTCGAAAGTTAAAATGTCATCCTGGAAGTTGCACAGCAACTATCCAGGATCTTGGTGGGTGATTATCTAAATTAAGCGCATCCTAAGGTCCTGATTTTCATCAGGATGACGCGGTGGATTGGATAACGCGTATCCGGCTTAAAATAGGTAGCTATACAAAACACCTGCGCCCATTGCCATGCCTAGGATTACCGTCAAGAATGCCGCAATCATTTGGTTCTTGAAGATAGACTTAAGCAAGATCACTTCAGTCAAACTTGCGCCTGCAGAGCCGATGATCAACGCCATTACCGAACCTAGTGCCATGCCTTTCTTAACCAGCGCGGCGCTAAGAGGGATTACCGCTTCCGCACGTATGTAAAGTGGGATACCGATAACTGCAGCTACTGGAATGGCGTACCATACGTTTTCACCGGCATATTTAGCGATTAAATCTGTTGGAATAAACCCGTAGATAAATGAGCCAATAAAGATACCTAACATTAGGTAAGGCAGTACTTGCTTAAAATCTTTCCAAGTCGAATTCCAAATACGAACCCAACGGCTTGGCTCTACTTTTTCTACTGCTAACGTGCCATCACAGTTAGTTTTCACTTCAACTTTCTCTTCAGATGAATCGCAACAGCTTGTTACTGGCTTTGGTTCACAGCAGCTAGTTGCTGGCTTTGATTCACCACAAGTTGAAGCTTTTGGCGTGTCATCACAGCTAGTGCCGCAAGAGCTTGTTGAAGTATCAGTTTGATACGCTTCTTCGCGAACGTATCTTTCAAAACCCAACTTTTCAAGTACATAACCCGCTACAACAGATACTGTCATTGCGATTGCAAAATAGAATAGTGCAACCTGCCAGCCAAATGTCACTACAAATAATCCAATGATCACTGGGTTAAGTAGCGGACTTGCAAACAAGAACACCATCATAGGTCCAAAGCCAGCTCTAGCGCGCAACAAACCTTTCAAAAATGGGATAGTTGAACATGAGCAGAAAGGAGTAATTGAGCCAAGAAGGGCAGCAACAAAATACCCTTTGCCGTTTTTCGAGCTCAGGATCGATTGGATCTTCTCCGGTGTAATAAATTCTTGCAATACGCCAACTAAGTAGCTGATGGCAAGAAATAGCACAGTTAATTCTGCCGCTAAGAATAAAAACATGTGACCGGCTTCTTGCGCCATAGTCATTATTTCGTTGTTCATAATGGTAAACTCTATATTTCGAATATATTGGAATTATAGAAATGTAACGAAATGAGTCAAGCTTTTATTTCGATAAATATAGAAATAAAAGAGTGAAAAACAATAACTAATTGAAAGTATTCAGGTTAAAGTTTACTCACATTCGTCGATGCAACATTCGTTTTGTAGGAAATCGATAACACTATTAAGATTTTCGTACTGAGCTAGGCAGTAAAGAGTGCGCCCTTCACGGCGCTGGGTGATGAGGTTTGCCGAAGAAAGGCTAGAGATATGATGTGACAAAGTAGAACCTGGGATGTTCAACACCTGCTGAATATCACCGACAGGAATCCCTTTATGACCGGCACGCACTACCTGTTTATAAATTGAGAGACGAGTAGGGTGACCGAGTTCTTTCAGGGCTTTTGCGACGTGTTCTAATTGCATTGGGATCTCCAGTTAATATTTCCATGTTAGTGGAAATTAAACATATCGTAAAGTGCCAGTGTTTACGTCGTGCTGATGTGTTGTTTCTTGTGCTCGTCGTTCCCGAAGTGTTTTATCGGGGACCTTCTTGAATTTTCAGAAAATAGATTCCCGATAGAAGCGCTCGGGAATGACTCGTGCCGATGTATTGTTTCCTACGCTCGTCGTCCCCGAAGTGTTTTATCGGAGACCTCCTTGGACTTGCAGAACACAGATTCCCGATAGAAGCGCTCGGGAATGACTCGTGCCGATGTGTTGTTTCCTGCGCTCGTCGTCCCCGAAGTGTTTTATCGGGGACCTCCTTGGACTTGCAGAACACAGATTCCCGATAGAAGCGCTCGGGAATGACTCATGCCGATGTATTGTTTCCTACGCTCGTCGTCCCCGAAGTGTTTTATCGGGGACCTTCTTGGATTTTCAGAAAACAGATCCCCAATAGAAGCGCTCGGGAATGACTCGTGCCGATGTATTGTCTGCTACGTTCGTCGTCTCTGAAGTGTTTATCGGGGACCTCCTTGGATTTGCAGAATACAGATTCCCGATAGAAGCGTTCGGGAATGACTTGTGCCGATGTGTTGTTTCTTGCGCTCGTCGTCCCCGAAGTGTTTTATCGGGGACCTTTTCATCTGGAGAATATAAATAGATTCCCGATAAGAACGCTCGGAAATGAAGGTGCGTAATAGCCCCTATACCTATGGTCTTTCGCCTGCCAACAATCTACGCTCAATATCGGCGACAACCTCAGGGAAATCAGCAATCGTATCAATTAAGTAGTGGGGCTTACTTTTTCCTAGCTTAGCGCGGGCTTTGTCACGACCTGCTTGCAGTGTTGCTTCATCTGCATCTAGGTATTGTTGAAGTGTTAAGCCTGCTTCATTACCCGACAGTAACAAGCCAACAGTCCACATACCTGCATTGTGGCCTTCATCAATGCCCGGTGCGGCGTCATCAACTTTGATACAAGTGCGAACGTCGCTAACGCCCAGTTCAATGACGTTTTTCAGTGCCATAAATGGTGCCGGACGACCACCTTGCGCAAGATCATCAGTTGCCACAACGCAATCAGGCTGATAGCCGTAATCTGAAGCTGCAGTAACCAGTATATCCATGACTTGTCGTGGATAGCCTGAACATGAGCCAATCTTAATTTTCTTGTCCTTAAGCGCTTGAACAACATCAAGTGCATGAGGGATCGGCGCTGCGTGGTCTGCTACTTTTGCCTTCTGTAATGGCATGAAGGTTTGATAGATCTTATCGATATCTTGTGTGCCCATAGGCTGTCCAAATCGCTCGATCCAACGAGTGTTTACTGATGGAAGGCGACCTACTGCTTGAATATGATCCCACTTTCCAAGCCCCATCGGCTCACGGGCTTCTCCTAAGGTTAGGTCGAAGTCATATTCTTTCTTGAATGCTTCAACAAAGATGCTGGTTGGTGCGAATGAACCAAAATCTACAATGGTGCCAGCCCAATCGAAGATAACGGCTTGGACTGGTGAAATAGATGAGTTAGACATAGTTAAAATCCTTACATACTTTAGCAATCGCACTTTCAAATATTTGAAGTGCATTCGAGAGTTCTTGACGAGAAATAATCAGCGGCGGGCTCAGCTGGATTACGTTGCCTTGAGAGACCTTAAAGCTCAGTCCATCATTCAAACATTGATATAAAACGGCTTCGGCTTCGTCGAATGCCCGCTCTTTAGTGACATGATTTGTGACTAGCTCTACCCCCCAAAGAAGTCCAATACCTCGAACATCTCCAATTATTGGATAGTGCGCTTTCATGCGTTCAAGTTCGGCTTTAACATACAAGCTATCGAGACGTACTTTTTCCAATAGTTTGTCTTGTTCAATGGTTTGCATGGTGGCAAGAGCTGCAGCGCAACCGATAGGACTTTTTTCATGTGTATAGTGCCCAAGGGACACTTGCGCCGCCGTGTTGTATTTGTCTTTTGTTACCATGGCTGCAATTGGCACTACACCGCCACCAAGGCCTTTGCCAATACACAGAATATCCGGTTCAATATCGTAGGCTTGGTGGGTAAACCATTCGCCGCTGCGTCCCATTCCATTAGGAATATCGTCGATGATGAGCATGACATTGTGCTTGTCGCATATTTCTCTCACCCGCTTCCAATAGGCTTTACTCGGCACTTGTACATCTGTGTTACGCACCGCCTCTGCAATGAAAGCGCCAATGCCACCTTCTTTTTCAATAACGTATTCTAAATAGTCCGCATAATGTACATCGCTACCATCTTGAGATGGCAAGGCTCCTCGATAGGATACCGCAGGTGGGATACGCTCTACGCCTGACATCAACGGGCCCATACCTTCCCTAAAGCAAGCTTCTCCGCCCACAGATATAGCGTCTAAAGAGGCGCCATGAAAAGAGTCCCACAGCGATACCACTTTGAAATTGCTAGTAATGTGACGAGCCAACTTTAGCGCCATACCCACAACAGAAGTGCCGCCGGGTGCGAACAGAACTCGATTTAGCTCGCCACCACAAATCTGTGCCAGTTTTTCGGCGCAGGTGATGGCGGTTTCGTTGGTAAAGCGACGTGGAGAGAAAGGCAATTTTGTCAATTGTTCGCTGATGGCGTTAAGTACGGCTGGGTGACCATGGCCAAGCTGGTGGACGTTATTACCGTGAAAATCCATATACCTTTTGCCATGCGTGTCTTCTAGATAGATGCCATCAGCACTTTCTAATGAATCAAGGCAGGGTGTCGACATCGCTTGATGTAGAAATACCTCAGAATCTCGTTTTAGAAGGGCCTGAGTGGGATCATGCTGTAAAGATTCATTCCACAAAATACGTGCAGGGGTAGTGTTAACATCCCCTTCACTTCGAAAGTGTGTAGGTTTCATGGTGGCTGTATCAGTCATTTCACTATCTCCCAGTACATGCTTTTCTTAACAGCGCCGATTAAGCGTTTGATGTCTGACGGATAGACTTCACCTATATTTCCAATACGAAAGCAATCGGCATTAGAGACTTTGCCTGGGTAGATAACAAAGCCAAGATTTTTTAATTGGTTATAGAACTCTTTGAACTGGTAGTCACTATGCGTGGGTGAGTAGAATGAGGTAATGATGGGTGAATGAAGTTCCTCATTTAACAAGGGAGTAAAGCCAAGAGAGCGCATACCTTGTACTAATGTTCGCTGGTTTTCTGTATAGCGAGCTTCACGAGCCTCAATGCCTCCTTCGGATTCAAGCTCAAGTAATGCTTGATAAAAGGCACGCACGGTGTGAGTCGGTGAAGTGAATCGCCATTTACCGTGATTGTCTTGCATGCACTTCCATTGGGCATAAAGATCTAAGCTTAACGAGCGTGCCTGTCCGCTACATTTCTCCAGTTCACTTTGCTTTGCAATAACGAAACCAAATCCGGGCACGCCTTGAATACACTTATTGGCTGAGCTGATCATAAAGTCGACTCCCATCTCGCCAATATCCATCGTGATTCCACCGAAACTAGACATAGCATCAAGAATGACTACTTTGTTATAGCGCTTAGCAATAGTGATTAACTCATTGATTGGGTTCAATATTCCTGTTGTGGTTTCACAATGAACAACCGCAAGGTGGGTGATGTCGCTATCGCGTTGAAGCTGCTCCTCAACCGCTTGAACTGAGGGTTGGCTAGTCTCTCCTGGCGCTAATACTTCACAGGCAATATTAAGGTAGTCGGCAATTTCTGCCATTCGCGCGCCATAAGCGCCATTGTCTACCACTAATAGCTTGCCATCATTAGGGATAGCGGAGCCGATAGTTGCTTCAACAGAGGCTGTACCACTGCCTTGCATTAATACGCTGGTATAACCGGCACTCTTTGTTGCTAGTGTGACCAACTTTCGGCGAATGACCTCAACGATCTCTTTATTGTACTCGTCATCCCAAGTACACCAGTCTTTAAGCATTGCCTCACGAACGGTTTCAGAAGTTGATAGAGGGCCAGGTGTCAGCAATAGATATTCATTTTGCATGTTCTCATCTCTTTTGGACTATACCAATTTATGTGTGCACCATAACAAGACCACTATCGATGGGTAAATAGGCAATAAGCAGGTTTCATAAAACCTTCATCTAACGACTCAAAATGACAATCATTGTTCTATTCCGTCTTATAAATGCCATTTTTTGTTCATTTAACCGTAATCAAAGCGCTCTAACCTAGCTTCCGTTATCTGGTACAGACCATCAATATTTAAGGAATAAGTAGATGAAAAACCGTTTTATTAAGGGCTCTCTAGCAGCACTAGTAGCGACACTGGCAACCAATGCATTTGCAGCAACGGAAGTGACGGTTTACACCGCATTTGAAGCTGACATTCTTGCTAAATACAAAAATGCGTTTGAGAAAACTAACCCAGATATCCAAATTAAATGGGTTCGTGATTCAACGGGCATCATGACTGCCAAGTTATTGGCTGAGAAGAATAATCCACAAGCGGAAGTAGTGTGGGGACTTGCTGGTTCTTCAATGGCTCTATTGAAAGAAGAAGGCATTCTTAAACCATATACGCCAAACGGACTAGACAAGTTACGTGTTGAGTTGAATGACCCTCAAAGTGAGCAAGCATGGTACGGTAATGATGCATTCTTTAATGCTGTGTGCTTCAACGAAGCAGTAGCTAAGCAACTTGACCTGCCAAAACCAACGTCTTGGGAAGATCTAACCAACCCTGTTTACAAAGGCCAAATCGCAATGCCAAACCCTGCGTCATCAGGCACGGGTTACATGCAGGTATCGGCATGGCTACAAAACATGGGTGAAGATAAAGGTTGGGCATACATGAAAGACCTTCACCAGAATATTGCTCATTACACGCATTCTGGTTCTAAACCATGTGTAGAAGCAGGAATGGGTGAAGTTGCTATCGGTATTTCTATGGCAAGTCGCGGCGCAAAGCTGAAAACACAAGGAGCGCCGTTAGATGTAATTACTCCTGCAGGTATTGGCTGGGAATCAGAGGCAGTAGGCATAGTGAATCCATCTGACGCTGCTAAGCGTGTCGTGGATTGGTCTATCTCAAAAGAAGCCAATGAGCTTTACATTGAAATGTACCCAGTTGTAGGGCACAAAGACGTAGAAGCAACCATCGCTAACTTCCCTAACGTACAACAGAAAATGGCTAAAATGGACTTCGCACGCATGGGCAACGAGCGCTCAGACGTACTAAGAACATGGTCTGATAAATTTGACGGCAAGTCGGAAGCGAAGTAATTCGTGCTTTTCGGTGACGTCGGGGTGAACCTTGTATTTGCCACCCCGTCATCCTGATGAAAATCAGGATCTTAGGGTGCACAGAGTTTGAATTTGCACTCACTAAGATCCTGGATAGTTGCTTTGCAACTTCCAGGATGACGTGGCGATGAACTTTGTATTTACCACCTCGTCATCCTGATGAAAATCAGGACCTTAGGGTGCACATAGATTGAATTTGCACTCACTAAGGTCCTAGATAGTTTCTTTGCAACTTCCAGGATGACGTGGTTATGAACTTTGTATTTACCACCCCGTCATCCTGATGAAAATCAGGTTCTTAGGATGCACATGGTTTGAATTTGTACTCACTAAGGTCCTGGATAGTTGCTTTGCAACTTCCAGGATGACGTGGTTATGAACTTTGTATTTACCACCCCGTCATCCTGATGAAAATCAGGTTCTTAGGGCGCATAGAGTTTGAACTTTCACTCTCTAAGGCCCTGGATAGTTGCTTTGCAATTTCCAAGATGACGCAGTGCACATGTTTAACCTATCTCAATTCTCCACCGTAACCCTGCGATCAATAGGCGTTGCATTGATCGGTAAGTGTACAATTGCAGCTAGCAGAGCCAAGGCAACGGTAGACCACCAGATGGGTTCGTATGAACCGTAGTGATCATAAATGCTACCGCCAACCCAAGCACCCAAGAAACTGCCGATTTGATGACTAAAGAATACTAACCCATAAAGTGTCGACATGTACTGCGGACCGAAAATCTGACGTACTAAACCTGAAGTTAAAGGCACGGTTCCTAGCCAAACGAAGCCAATCGCACCTCCAAATATCGTCGCGCTGAACTCGGTAATGGGCAGTGTCACAAACGCAGCAATGATGGCTGCGCGAAGCAGATATAGAACGAAGCTAATGTGTCGTTTATCGAATTTATCCGCCATCATGCCCCAAAAATATGAGCCAAAGATGTTGAATATACCAACATAAGCGAGAGCCATAGCCGCGCTAGTTGCCGGCAGGTTTTTATCTGCTAGGTAGCTTGGCAAGTGAGTCGCGATAAACATCACGTGAAAACCACACACAAAGAAACCTAGGTGAATTAGCCAATATCCCTTGTGTGAGAATGCCTCTTTTAGCGCCTCTTTTAGAGTGATGTCATCATGATGTTTCGGTTCTTGAGCGTTGGTGACTTTAGCTTTCTTGTTGCTTTTCATAAAGACAACAAAGGCAATAATTAAAGTACATAGCATGGCAAACCCCTGCATTGCACCCTGCCAACCGAAGTTAGCAAGCATAGCCTGTGCACCTGGAATCATGGCAAACATACCAAAAGACCCTGCAGCGGTAGTCAAACCAAATGCTTTCGCGGCATGTTGTGCAGGAACCACTTTCGCGACTACTCCCAAAATGATCACATAGCTAGTCGCACTCAACCCAAGCCCAACTAATGCACCTAATGATAAGTACACCACGGCTGTAGACGTCGTAATTGAGGTCAAAAATAGGCCTAAGCCGTAGGCCAAAGCACCCATGACAATAATGCGTTTAGCCCCCCATTTATCAGCGGCCATACCAACAAAAGGTTGGAACATTCCAAAAAGCAGATTTTGCAGTGCGATAGCTAGGCTGAAAAATTCACGGCCGGTATCAAAATAGTCTGAGATTGGCATCATGAAGATACCAAACGACTGTCTGATACCGAGACTGATGATCAATATACCAATCCCTATCCACACGATAGGTGGGAAACGAAAAATGCTCATGTGTGGCTCCTAGTGATGGTGTTGATGATGTTCAGCGTGCATGTGACTTTCTATAGAATCATGCTGGTGGCAACCTGCAGCCATAGCTTGCTCTGCGAGCACATCTAGCATGGGTTGGCAGTTATGTACCGCTAGCAAACTGACGCTAAGCGCAAGAGCCCAGCGTATTAATTGTGCGGTCAAAGATTGTGAGAACATAGGTAAAGGTTGTTCGAAATTGAAGGCGCGAATACTAAGGATAGAGCACGCATGAAGCAAATGATAAAAAGTGGATTAATCTATGCATTACGTGCATATATTTGAGAATCTAGCCGCTAGCCGCTAGCCGCTAGCCGCTGGCAATGTGTCCCTTGAGTACAGCTGAGCTTAAGAGCCTTGGTCATGCACGAGTGCTTTTATCGGGCATCTGTGTTTATGCAGTTCGATTGAAGAGGTCCCCGATAGGAGCACTCGGGGACGACAGCTTGTTTGGTGTATTTTTTCAATGTCTACCTATGGCCCTGTGCCCAGAGCTAACCAAATTCGTTTATGAAAATCGAGCCATCAACTATCAGTGCATCCCATGAGTGCGGCCGAGCTTAAGGTCCCTGGTCATGCCCGAGTGCTTCTATCGGGCATCTGTGTTTATGCAGTTCGATTGAAAAGGTCCCCGATAGGAGCACTCGGGGGCGACGGTTTGATTAGCCTATGTTTTTACAATGTCGACCTAGAACCAAACATCCAGCACCCTATTTTCCGTTCATACCGGACTATCGAAATTGTCATAATTTGTCTACCTAAGTGTAATCTGGCTGTCATGCAATAAATCTAAAGTTGGTATATACCATTTGGAGGGTGTTATGGATACCAATCAAACCTATTTACAGATTAATAATGTAGTGAAGCAATTCGGTCAATTCACTGCACTTAAAGACATTTCATTGAGCATTAACAAGGGTGAGTTTGTTTGCTTCCTTGGTCCTTCTGGCTGTGGAAAAACAACCTTACTGCGCGCAATCGCAGGTTTAGACTTGCCAACTTACGGTCAGATTGAACAAGCAGATCAAGATATTACATTCTTGCCACCTGAAAAGCGTGACTTTGGGATCGTGTTCCAGTCCTATGCACTGTTCCCCAATCTGACCGTTTCAGACAACATTGCGATCGGTCTGCGCAATCAAGGTTCTAGTAAATCTGAGGCTGAAGAAACGGTGAATCAATGGTTAGACACCATTGGCCTGCCCACTTCAGGTAACAAATACCCTAGTCAGTTATCTGGCGGTCAGCAGCAGCGTATTGCCTTAGCGCGTGCACTTGCTCTGTCTCCGGGGTTATTGCTATTAGATGAACCGCTGTCAGCGCTGGATGCGAAAGTACGTACTCACCTTCGTGAGGAAATCTGTCTCTTGCAACGTAAGTTGGGTATCACGACCATTATGGTGACTCACGATCAGGAAGAAGCCCTTTCTATGGCTGATCGTATTGTGGTCATGAATCACGGGGTGATTGAACAGGTGGGTACACCGCAAGAGATCTATGAGAAACCAGTCACTCGCTTTGTTGCTGAATTCGTGGGTAGCATGAACTTTTTGGAAGCGAAAAAAGTGAGTGACACTCAAGTGGTGGTGCATGATCATTTGATCGATGTTGAGTGTGCCAAGTTCATGCAAAACAAAGTGGTTGCTGAAGCTCTGGGCGACAAGTTTGAATTGGCCTTAAGACCAGAAAGTCTGTTTTTTAGTGAATCCAACCATAACTCACTCACAGTAATGATTGAAATGCTGGAATTCCAAGGAGCTTATATGCGTGTGGATTGCCGTATCTATGGCCATCCTGAGTTACCACTGATTGGTGTTGATGTACCAGTTAGGGAAGCGAGAAAACTGAATTTAAAGGTTCATGAAATACGCTATCTTGAGTTTGTCACTAAGCATATGCATGCCTACCCACTCGCTAACAAAACCGTGCAAGAGGCAGCCTAGTCATGAGTACAAGTGCAATGGATCATAATCCTGTACCGACAAAGGTGCCTAGTGCCAATATTTGGACGTTTTGGACCAAGAAACTGAGTCGTGACAACCTTATGTTGTTGGGGATTTTGGGTGTCCTATCGCTCTTCATGTTGGTGTTCATCTTGATGCCACTGTGGGCGATGCTGACCAAGAGTGTACAGAACTCTAGTGGTGAGTTTGTAGGCCTTGAGAACTTTATCACTTACTTCTCATCACCAAGTCTGTGGTATTCCCTGACTAACACATTAACCGTTGGTTTTTTGGTCATGGTGATTGTGGGTGTGCTGGCGTTTGGTTACGCCTTTGCGTTGACACGATCATGTATGCCATTTAAGACGCTATTTCAGGTGTTGGGCATGGCCCCAATATTAGCGCCATCGCTACTGCCCGCTATCAGTTTGATCTTCTTGTTTGGCAATCAAGGCGTGCTTAAGGATTGGCTTGGAGGTCAGTCAGTTTATGGTTTGATTGGTATCACTATGGGACTGGTGTTTTGGACCTTCCCTCATGCGTTGATGATTTTGACTACCTCACTTCGCACTTCTGATGCAAGGCTTTATGAAGCGGCGAGAGCTCTTAAAACATCACCACTAAAGACATTTTTCATGGTGACTCTCCCTGCTGCAAAGTACGGCCTTATCAGCACCCTAATTGTAGTTTTTACCTTAGTGGTATGTGACTTTGGTGTTCCTAAGGTCATTGGCGGTAGCTACAACGTTTTGGCTACCGACATATTTAAGCAAGTAGTAGGACAACAGAACTTTGCGATGGGTGCGGTGACCAGTATTTTACTATTGTTGCCTGCGCTGCTTGCATTTGCTGTGGATCGTTGGGTACAAAAGAAACAAAAAAGTCTATTCGATACTCGCTCGGTTGCGTATGAACCAACACCAAACAAGCTTCGTGATAATGCCTGCCTTGTTTACTGCATTGTAATTTGTATCGCAGTGTTGGGTGTTTTGGGCATGGCAGTGTACGGTTCATTTGTCACATTCTGGCCTTGGAATAAAGCGCTGACCCTAAATAACTATAACTTTAGTGAGCTAAGTACTTACGGATGGAGCCCTTACTTTAACTCATTGACCCTAGCCGGTTGGACCGCATTAATTGGTACAGTGATTATCTTTATCGGTGCGTACTGTATTGAGAAGGGGCGAGCGTTTGCTCCGTTGCGTCAAGCTATGCAGATGCTAAGTGTGGTACCAATGGCGGTGCCGGGGATGGTACTTGGCTTGGGTTATATCTTTTATTTCAATGATGCAAATAACCCGTTAAATGTTATGTATGGCACTATGGCATTCTTGGTGGTGAATACAGTGGTGCATTACTACACTGTTGGACACATGACGGCTGTTACTTCACTTAAGCAGATACCTGCCGAAATAGAGTCTACAGCGGCATCGGTGAAATTACCCCAATACAAGCTGTTCTTTAAGGTGACGCTACCTGTCTGCCTACCTGCTATCCTCGATATTGCAACATACCTATTTATCAATGCTTTAACCACGACCTCTGCAGTAGTATTCTTGTATTCTACGAATACTATTCCTGCTTCTGTTTCGGTGTTGAATATGGATGATACTGGGCAAACAGGCGCAGCCGCAGCAATGGCCGTGATGATCATGATTTCGGCAGCAACCGCTAAACTGGTGCATGTCGTACTAGACAAAGTGCTAGGAAAGAAAACTCAAGCCTGGCGTAAGCGATAAGCTTGTAACGAACGAAAAGGAAACTCCGTGCAGTACGTAAAAATTAAAGACGTTATCGTTGAACAAATTGAGTCAGGCTTACTGAGCGCAAGACAAAAACTGCCTTCTGAGCGCAAATTAGCTGAATCGTTTGATACCACGCGAGTCACTTTACGAGAAGCACTGTCATTGCTTGAAGCCGAAGGGAAGATTTATCGAGAAGATCGCCGTGGTTGGTTTATTTCTCCTGCGCCATTGCGCTATGACCCAACCCGAACTCTTAACTTTAATAACATGGCGTTACAGCAAAATCGTATACCAAGAACAGAACTGGCGTTGTCTAAGAACGTGATGGCGACTAAGCAGGCTTCTGAGTTGCTTGATTTGCCACCGTTTTCAGATGTCATTCAGGTAGAGCGTGTTCGTTACCTTGAAGATAGACCTGTGGTGTATGTGATTAACTATATTCGGCCTGAAATAGTGCCAAATCTTCTTGATCATGATTTGTCTCAATCACTCACCGAACTTTACAAAGAGCACTTCGGCATTGAGTACTTAGAGACCCGCTATCGTGTTAGCACCACCTCATTGCTAGGGCAAACAGCAACCGCGCTTCGCGCCACGTCAGGCAGTCCCGCAATGATGGTAGAGCGCTTGAACTACGACCAACACGGTAACCTTGTTGACTGTGATATCGAATGCTGGCGTCATGATGCAATTTGTATCGAGTCGTTTGCTAAGTTGGAGCGGTGAGTTAGTTGCTAGGTGGTGAAGTTCGCTAGCCATGACTACATCGTCATCCTGGAAGATGCAAAGCAGATATCCAGGATCTTAGAGAGTGCTGAACTTGGCCATTACTTAATTTAACTAAGTGCTCACTAAGATCCTGACTTTCGTCAGGATGAGGCAGTGGTACAGGTGAGGTTTTGTTCGAATGATGCAGACACGGTGGTTTGGATGAAGTTTTATTCGAATGATGTGAACTCGGTAGTTCAGGCGAGGTTTGATGCGAGTGGAGAGGGATCGATAACGTTGTCTCTCCACTCGCACTCCATTACCTCCATCGTCATCCTGGAAGCTGCAAAGCAGTTATCCAGGATCTTAGAGAGAACCGAAGTTAGCCATTGTCCAATCTAGCTAAGTGCTCACTAAGGTCCTGACTTTCGTCAGGATGACGTGGTTCGAATAACCACATTTTTATCATTTAACTTTTTACACAACCCAGACAAAAGCTCTGGGTTAAATTCTCACGCCTAAAATTCGGCGTATTGTACAAAAATAACTCAAAAGCAGGTGTGTCATGAGTGAAAAAACTCATCCTTGTCATTGGATTGCAGAAGCCAAACAAAAGGAAAATTGGGAAGAGCCTAGCCCTTTACAACATGATATCGAAGCTGATGTCTGTATTGTTGGCGGTGGTTATACGGGTCTATGGACCGCGATTATGCTCAAACAAAAATCGCCAGAAACCAAAGTAGTTGTATTAGAAAAACGCTTTTGCGGATCGGGTGCATCCGGTGTGAATGGCGGTTGCATGCTGACTTGGGCAACAAAATACTCGTCTATGGTAAAACTGTTTGGTGAGCAACAAGCAAAGTTTCTTGTGCAAGAGTCCGAGCAGGTCATTTATGAGATTGAAGCCTTTTGTAAAGAGCACGATATTGATGCAGGTCTTCGTCGCCATGGCACTTATTACACTGCCACTAACACCGCACAGAAAGGCTCGATGAGTCCAACAGTAGAGAAATTGGAAGCTGTTGGGGTAAATAGTTGGCGCAGAGCCAGTAGTGATGAGTTAAAAGAGAATACAGGTTCTCATAAGCACATAGAGGGCTACTTTTCTGAAGCGGCGGGCAGTGTTCAACCCGCTTTATTGGCCCGAGGGTTGCGAAAAGTCGCGCTGCAGCTTGGTGTCGAAATTTATGAAAACACCGAGATGACTAAATTGGAATATGGTGCACCGGCAAAGGTTGTCACTAAGCAAGGCGTAGTCATAGCAAAGAAGGTCGTATTAGCCCTCAATGCTTGGATGGTAGAGCAGTTTAAGACGTTTAAGAACAGTATTGTGGTGGTTTCATCCGATATGGTGATCACTAAGCCAAGCCCAGAAAAGCTGAAACAGGCTAAGTTAGCCAACGGTGCAACGGTGGTCGATTCGCGTATTTTTGTACATTACTATCGAGATACGGTTGATGGACGTTTGATGCTAGGCAAAGGAGGGAATCAGTTTTCCTTTAATAACCAAGTCGAGCCAATGTTTAACCAACAATCAAAGTACTTGGGCTTATTAAAACATTCATTTGATACCCTTTTCCCTACCATCGGACAAGAGCAGATTACAGCAAATTGGACCGGAGGCTCTGACCGCTCTACGACCGGCTTTCCGTTCTTTGGCAACATCAAGCAACAAAGCAATGTGTTTTATGGCTTAGGCTATTCAGGCAATGGTGTAGCTCAGACACGTATTGGTGGGAAAATTTTATCTTCGATGGTGCTTGGTGAAAATAACAACTATGCAGTTTGTGCGCTAACGGGGGGTCCCAGAGGGTACTTTCCTCCAGAGCCTGCACGCTGGCTAGGAGCCATGATGGTTCGAGATGCCGTTCGTCGAAAAGAAACAGCAGAAGACAAAGAGCAGAAGCCTTTTGTCATAGACAAGTTATTGGCTAAATTAGCCGGTCCTGCGGGTAAGGCTGATAAGGTATAGATTGCTATTTATACGGTTAATTAGCGCTTGTTTTCATATATGTAAAAATTAGTTTGTAAAAAAGGGGACTGTGTATCAGTCCCTTTTTTTATACAGTAGTTAGTCAGCAGTATGTCCAATGTACCTTCGCGTACACAATCATGTCCTTATTTTCTAGATTTTAGGCAAAGAATTAATAAATTGAACCTAAGGAGTTCAATATATTAATCAGGGAGTTGCATCTAAAAAGTACCTAAAGAACATGATTGGTGATGAAAGCATTTTTTTTATGATTTATTCATCAAATTCGTAGTAATGGACCATACTTTTGTTTATGTATGATTGTGGGTGATGTATTAGATGGCGAACGAAGACAAAAACAAGCAAGCTACTGAAGTATCAAAGAAAAGCAGTGAACAGAAAAAGGCGCGTAAAGCACGTCGCTTCGTAATTCCTCGAGTTTATGTACCACGTCCTTCAACTGTAGCATTTGTTTTACCCTCATATCATGTGGGTTCTACCTCCGCAGAGGAGGGTTTAGAGTCTGAAATATCTCATACAGAATACGCTGGGAATCCCCAACATGAAGCCTACACGCCGATTGAAAGCAAAGGTGAACATATCGTTCATCCCGAGCCTACTCCGTACATTGCGGGTGGAGAATACGAGCCAATACATCATACAGAGAACAATGGTAATCATCACTTTACACATGACAATCATTACGGAAAACCAGTTACGCCTTTAGTTGGAACGTTAGCCAATAACTATGGACAAACAAGTATTACTCCAATTCCTGTGATTGCATCACATACTGGTGGGCACAAGGATTATTCTTATCTAACGCCACCTGTTGTAGGAGTTCCTGAATCTGGCACGGTAGTTGAAGATACAACATTAGCGGTATCAGGAACTCTTGATATTCACAGTGCTCAAAAGGGCATGCCACTAACGTTCAGCCCAGATAATTTGCATGGTTTATATGGAGAATTTACCTTAAACAAAGACACGGGTGAGTGGAGTTATATTCTTGACAACAGCCATCACCAAAACCTTGCTCAGGGCGAAACTCACACTGAAATTTTACATGTAACAGTGACCAGTGCCGCCCGTGTATCTGTACAACAAGATATTACGGTAACTGTGCGGGGTACCAATGATATTCCTGTTATCACTAGTCATGCTCAGGCTGGGGCAACCAAAGAAGACGGTACTTTATTCGTAGATGGACAAGTTACTGCTTCAGATGTCGATCATGGCGCTTTGCTGACTTACACCCCTGATAATACCCAGGGTCAATATGGTCAATTTACCCTCAACCCTTCGACGGGTAAATGGACATACACGTTAGACAATCAAGGTCATCAGGCTCTAGCACAAGGTGAACATCATACTGAGACCATGTTAGTCACAGTAACGGATGAACATGGTGCAAAGACCACTCAGACGGTCACGGTTGATGTTGAGGGCACTAACGATAAACCGGTGATTACTAGTCAACTACAAATTGGCGCAGTCAAAGAAGATGATGTTTTGGCTGTTAATGGTCGGGTAACGGCGTCGGATGTGGACCACGGGGCTTTTCTGACCTACACCCCTGATAATATCCAAGGGCAGTATGGTTCGTTTGCTCTAAGTTCTAGTTCAGGTCGATGGACCTATAAGCTAGACAACAACGCTCATCAGGCACTTGCTCTGGGCGAGTCTCATACCGAAGCAATGTTGGTTACCGTAACTGATGAGCATGGAGCAAAGGCCACTCAGACGGTCACGATTACTGTTGAAGGCACCAATGATAAGCCAGTAATAACAAGCCAGGCTCAAACCGGCGCAGTCAAAGAGGATGATGTGCTATTTGTGCGTGGTCAGGTAACCGCGACAGATATTGACCATGGTGCTGTGCTTACTTATACCCCTAATAGCTTACAAGGAAAATATGGCAGTTTTACCCTGAATTCAGGGGCGGGCACTTGGACTTATAAGTTGGACAACAGTGCTCATCAAGATCTAGCCCTTGGTGAACATCACACCGAGGTTATGTTGGTTACGGTAACCGACGAGCACGGTGCAAAAGTGACTCAAGAGGTTAGAGTCGAAGTTACTGGAACCAATGATAGGCCAGTAATTACAAGCGGTGCACAAAGCGAAACGATTAAAGAGGATGATGTGCTATTTGTGCGTGGTCAGGTTGTAGCAACCGACGTAGATCATCATGCTGTACTTACCTATACCCCTGATAATCTGAAAGGGCAATATGGCTCATTTACCCTTAATAAAAGCTCGGGTACGTGGACTTATACTCTGGACAACCAGAATCATCAAGACCTTGCTCAAGGTGAGCATCATACTGAGACACTACTGGTTACAGTTACCGACGAACATGGTGCAAAAACTACTCAGCAAGTGACTGTTGAGGTAGAAGGTACCAATGATAGTCCTGTAATTACCAGCCAAGTACAAACTGGTGCGGTAAAAGAAGATGATGTTCTTAGGGCTAGTGGTCAAGTGACTGCATCTGATGTAGATAGGGGAGCCGTGCTAACTTATTCACCGGATAACCTTCATGGCCAGTACGGTGTCTTCACGTTGAATTCAAGTTCGGGTACGTGGACTTACATTCTGGACAATCAGAACCACCAAGATCTTGCTCAAGGTGAGCGTCATATTGAAACTTTACTTGTAACAGTTACCGATGAACATGGTGCTAAGACTACTCAGCAGGTGACAGTTGAGGTAGAAGGCACCAATGATAGTCCTGTAATTACCAGCCAAGCACAAACAAGTTCTGTTAAAGAAGACGCAACCTTATTTGTACGTGGGCAAGTAGCTGCATCTGATGTAGATAACCACGCTGTTTTAACTTACACCCCGGATAGCCTACAAGGGCAATATGGGTCTTTTACTCTCAACAAACGCTCAGGGGCTTGGACCTATAAACTAGATAATGCTGCACACCAAGCACTAGCTGAGGGTGAGCGCCATACTGAAACTTTACTTGTAACAGTTACCGATGAACATGGAGCTCAGACTACTCAACAGGTGACCGTAGAGGTCGAGGGAACTAATGACAAACCTGTCATTACCAGCTCAGCTCAAGCAGAGACAGTTAAAGAAGATGATGTACTAACAGCAACAGGGCAAGTAACGGCTAGCGATGTAGACCATGGAGCCGTATTAACTTATTCGGCACCACAAGGTGAGATGACTGGGACATATGGAAATTTTACCTTAAATCCAAGCTCTGGCGTATGGCATTACAAATTAGACAATGCGGCTCATCAGGCGTTGGCATTGGGAGAGTCTCACACAGAAACACTGCATGTAACCGTTACAGATGATAAAGGAGCTACGACCACACAAAACGTAGTAGTAACCGTTGAGGGCACCAACGATAAACCCGTAATAACGAGTACAGCACAAACGGGTTCAGTTGATGAAGATGGCACACTGTTCACTAGGGGGCAGGTTACAGCATCTGATGTGGATAATGGAGCGGTTCTTACCTATTCCCCTGATAATCTCCAAGGCCAATACGGCAGTTTTACTTTAAACGCGAACTCTGGCACCTGGACCTACACACTTGATAATCAACATCATCAAAACCTTGCTCAGGGTGAGAAGCGCACTGAAACCTTGTTGGTTACGGTCACCGATGAGTACGGGGCAACAACCACACAGCAAGTGACGGTAGAGGTATCAGGCACCAACGATAGACCGACTATTACAAGTCAAGCTCAAGCAGAGGCAGTCAAAGAAGATGATGTCTTATTTGCTCGTGGGCAAGTGACTGCGACAGATGTCGACAAAGGTGCAGTGCTGACTTATACGCCGGACAATCTTCAGGGGCAGTACGGCTCATTTACCCTTAACAAGAGTTCTGGCACGTGGACTTACACACTGGACAATCAGAATCACCAAGATCTTGCTCAAGGTGAGCGCCATACTGAAACTTTACTTGTAACAGTTACCGATGAACATGGAGCTCAGACTACTCAGCAGGTGACAGTTGAGGTAGAAGGCACCAATGATAGGCCTGTAATTACCAGCCAAGCACAGACAGGTTCAGTTACAGAAGACCACGCTCTGGACACGGGTGGACAGGTAATAGCGACCGATGTAGATAAAGGGGCGGTACTTACCTATACGCCTGATAGCCTACAAGGGAAATATGGCGTATTTACTTTAGATAAAACCAGTGGTGCTTGGCACTACTCTCTTAATAATGCGGCCTCTCAGTTACTCGGAGAGGGTGAGCATTATCAAGAGCATATGTTGGTTACCGTTACTGATGAGCATGGAGCTAAGGTTACTCAGAAAGTCACAGTTGATGTGCAAGGGACCAATGACGTTCCGGTGATTACTAGTAACCCGCAAGCGGAAGCGGTCAAGGAAGACGATGTTTTATTTGTACGCGGTCAGGTAACCGCAACTGACACCGACCAGCACGCAACTCTTCAGTACTCTGCTAGTAATAATTTACATGGACAATACGGTACGTTCACATTAAATCCGAGCTCTGGAGGGTGGACTTACACACTGGATAACAGCAACCTTAAAGTACAAGCCTTAGCTCTTGGTGAGACTCATACTGAAACATTGCATGTTCTAGTGACAGATAACAAGGGTGGTACCACTACCCAAGATATTCTTGTGACGGTAACTGGAACCAATGACAGACCTGTCATTTCAATGCACGGCAGTGATACTGATACAGGCAAAGTGGTTGAGGCAGGGACTACCGCTACGGGTCAACCTATTTCGGGTTCTGCAACAGCTACTGGACACTTAACCGGAACGGATGTGGATAGTGGTGATACACAAGCTTGGAGTATTATCAATCCAGTTGGTGGGCACGTTGCTGGTGATGGTGTCTATGGACATCTGACGGTCAACGCTCAGGGGCTGTGGACTTATACGTTAGACAATAGCCGAACTGTAACTCAGGCATTGGCCAATGGTCAGCATGTAACTGAAACCTTTACTGTAAGGGCCACTGACAGCCAAGGTCTGACTGCTGACCATCAGATCACCGTAAATGTTACCGGCAGCAACGACCAAGCACATATCACAGGTCAGGACACTGCGACCTTAACTGAAGATAAAGCTCTCAATACTCAAGATCAACTTCATGCAAGTGGCGATCTATCTGTTACTGATGTTGATAGTAGAGAAGACCACTTCCAGGCTGGCACAATTAACGGTCAATACGGCTCTCTGACTGTGGATGAACATGGTCATTGGCATTATGAAGCCGACAATAATCAGCACGATGTTCAAGCGCTAAAAGCGACTGATTCGCTTGTAGATACCATCATAGTGCACAGTGTAGACGGTACAGAGCATCAGGTAGTGATCACCATCAATGGTACTAACGACCTGCCAGTTATTGCGAATACTGGAGATACGGGAAAGGTTGTAGAGGCGGGCTCTCATCCTGATGGTCATCGCCATCCGAGCGCAGAAACTGGGACACCAAGTATATCTGGCACCTTGGATGCTCAAGAGACGGATAAAAGCGACCCTGCTCACTGGGCAGTGACTACTGGACAAGGTGCATATGGTTCATTGGTAATTAATGCTCGTACGGGACGCTGGGAGTACACTCTAGACAACTCTAAAGGTGGCCCAGCAGACAGGCTTAATGAAAATGAAGTGGTCAAGGATACCTTCGAGGTAACTGATACCGACTCATCAGGCATACCTGTCAAGCATACGGTAGTGATAACGGTAACGGGCTCCAATGACGTTCCTGTTATCAGCGGCACCCATACAGGTGCTGTAACTGAGGCGGGAGGCACTGCAAATGCGAATGCTGGTACTCCAAGCATTGCTGGAGATCTTACTGCCACCGACTACGACAACAACGACGGTACGTTGAGTTGGTCTGTTGATGGTGCGACTACTGGGACAGAGACTCGTGTTGGTAAGTATGGTACTTTCACCATCGACCAGAATGGCCATTGGAACTACCAGCTAGACAATTCAGATCCGGATACACAAAAGCTTCAAAACAGTCAGAACCCTACCGAGGTCTTCACGGTATTGGTTACCGACTCATCAGGTAAGCCTGTAGAACAAGAAGTTACTGTTACCGTTCACGGAACCAATGATGATCCTGTGCTTGCTGCATATGCTCCAGTAACATTTCATGAAGATGAACGAAAAGCGGGCCAGAATAAACACATTCAAACAGTAGCGTTACCGCACGTAAGTGATGTTGATGATATTGACCTGACCTACAGTATTGATGACCACTTAGACACTCGAAACAGCCACCCGCGTTGGATAGATATAGACTCTCACTCAGGACAAATTACAGTCCATACGGATGCTCGTATTCTTCAGCATCTCTCTGTAGGAGAGTCCATGACTGAAGATGTTTTAGTAACGGTGCATGATAAACATGGCGGCACGACTCAGCAGACTCTGCACCTTACCATTGAAGGTACAAACGACAAACCGCATCTCACAGTATTGAAGGTTGAGAATAATCCAGGGCAGTATAGCTCTCAGCAAGGGATGCGCAGTTCTGGTGGTAATGCTCACCAACCCCAACTATCAGTCGATGAAGATAGCCAGATATCAGGGAAGATCTTCTTCAATGATGTCGATGATCATAAAGATGCAAGTCACCCATCAGGCGATACCTATACCTTTGACACGCTTGTTAAAGTAACGGATGAACATGGCCATGAAACTACCGTTTCGGCTAAAGATGCTGGCTTAACCTTAGATAATGATGGTCACTTCGTATTTGATGCGAGCGCTCAGATTTATCAGCATTTGCAAGTGGGTCAGAACGCTAAGGTTGATGTTCTGGTTACGGTTACTGATAACCACGGTGCACACGATCAGCAACACATGCACTTTACGGTTAATGGTCAAAACGATAACCCAACTGTAAATCAAGTAGCACCACTACATGTGGATGAAGATGGCGCAATCAGATTCACCTTGGGTAAAGCAGATGCAACTTGGGGGAATCCGCTTCTTCAAATCCTAGATGTTGAACAGGATAAACTCGATGTATTTAACCCAACGGTAGACCCTAAATATGGCCGATTGGTCGACCATGGTATGGGACGATTTGAATTTATTCCAGCTCATAACCAGAACTCAGATACCTTTAATGGTGATGTACCGATTGTCTTTAAAATTGATGATAACCATGGAGGGGTGGTTACAGAACGTGGCTATATTCATGTTAATCCTGTAGATGACGCACCAAATGTCAAAAATGTCGGGTTGCCGCAGATAGATGAGGATTCTCAAGCTATCCACATTAGTGAAGCGCAACTACTAGCAAATACAGCGGATATAGATAACCCGAACAGTGATTTGCATATTACGTCTCTTCAATTAAATACACAGGGTGCTGGTCAGTTAACCAAAGATCCGAACGGTGGTTGGTTGTTTACTCCAGCACCGAACTGGAATAGTCATAAATTTGGTCATGATATTAGATTTAGCTTTACTGTTTCGGATGGATATTCCGGAGCAGACATTCAAACGGCAGAGCATGGGCAAACACCTAGCGCTCACGCAACTTTACATGTGAATCCATTGCCAGATCCTGCACTGATCGTCACAGACACAACAAAACCTGAAGATTTGAGTGTGACAGATGGTAGTGATTTGCATGCTGAAGGCTATCTAACCGTAACGGATCCGGACAAAGACGAAGATCATTTTAGGGCGACAAGCTCAATTCCTGGAACTCATGGCTTTGCATCAATCGATAGAAGTGGTCATTGGCACTACACATTAAATGATAAAGATCCTGCAGTGCTTGCGTTAGGTGCAGGCGAGCACATGCTAGATACAGTCATATTCCGATCTGCTGATGGTACTCCTCACACTATTAATATTGATATTACTGGTAAGAATGAGGTTCCAGAGGTAACGCAAGTAGATAGAGTTGCTGCTATCGAAGATGGACACCCAGTAATTGGTAAGTTGCATGTATCTGACAAGGATACGAGCGATGTGTTGCATTTCACTATGGACACACCTGTGCCAGGTTTCACCATTGATCCTGATACTGGTGTCTATACCTTTGATCCAACTGCTACGGCCTATAACCATCTTCGAGAAGGTATAGTCGAGTTAGTAAAAGCGGTTGTGACAATCACTGATTCAAGTGGTGCATCGGTCAAGGATACCGTCGAGATTCGAGTTACCGGTACGAATGATGCGCCGGAAGCTACCGGCGCTCCATTACCTAATTTGTATGTTGATGATTCCCAAGGTAATTTAGTGAGTCATCCAACGGCTCACTTCGACGATAAGATGTTTCTGGATAGAGCTACAGATCCTGATACTGGAGATAAGCTAACGATCGGTAAACTTTCCGCCACAGGTGCAGGACATAAACTCACCGATGTTCACTTACATGATCCAAGTGTCGGCACTTTGAAGCAAGATGGTAACGGTGGGTACGACTTTATCCCTGCGGCACACTTCACTGGTAGAGTAGAAATCGACTACACAGTTACCGATGGAATTGCATCAACACCAATGCATACCTCCTTTGAGGTTGCTCGTCATGTTCCGCCACAGTTGCCCCCACAAAATCCATCCAATGGTGGTAATAATAATCAAGGTACAACTACAACTACGCCTCCACCGGATGTAGATAAATTCGAACAGGACATCTACAACATTCAGATTGCTGAGGGTAGAGACAACGTCATCGGTACGATCCATCAAGTACACGTGTCAGGTACTCATCACAACCACGATGATGTGTATGGCGCTAACCATTTGCAGCCTAATGCGCACGGTGATGGCTCGCCAGCGTATGGTTATTTGAAGTTACAGCCCAATGGTGGTTGGGAATATCATCTGAATCAACACAACAGTCCGACGGATCCAATCAATAAATTGGCAGTAGGCGAAACAGCCACTGAAACCTTCACGGTAAGAGGGCCAAACGCAGCACCTACAACCCTTGTAGTGACTATCACTGGTACCAATGATGACCCAGAGATCACACATGTAGCTCAGCATATAGAGAATGCTCAAAATCAGATGATTTCAGGCACTGATATTGCTGAGGTTGATACTACCCATGTAGTTGGTCAAGTTACAGCAAGGGATATTGATAATGGTGATGAGCTACTATTAGCTTATAAAGCTGGAGTGCCAACTGACGGTCAAGGACAAATTCTGCCCAAAGAATTTTTAGATGGGCATGGCCATCTAGCTGGATTGACTGTGAATGGTCATGGCGGTTACACCTTCACCCCTGATAGTGCTCACTTTGGTACCATTCCCCCAGGTCAAACCCGAGTGTTTAGGGTGCCGATTGAGGTTACTGATGGGCATGGAGGTACAGATACTCAAGAAATCACTTTAACGGTTGTTGGTCATAATAGACCGCCAGAAGTGACCGATACAGATATACACTTAGCAGCTCAAAAAGAGGACTTTGTTACTCACAGAGTATCGACACAAGAGTTACTAACGCTTGCAGGTGCAACGGATCCTGATGGTGATACTTTGCATGTTACACATGTGAAAATCACAGGATCAGGTGGAGCACCTGTATCAGTGCAAGATAACGGTCAGGATGAATTCATCTTTACCTCTAAACAGGACCAACATGGCGACCTCCACTTCACGTTTGAGGTTACCGATGGTATGCCTCACTCCCAAGTGAGAACTGTCAGTGCGACTCTTCCTGTGACTGCGGTAAACGATAATCCAGTTGCTGCGGACTTCAGATTAGGGTCTGTAACTGAGTCAACTACTTCGACACCTAAACCTACACGTGTATTTACGGAGCAAGAGTTTCTTGATCATATCAAGGATCCAGACATTGCTACTGACCAGGATGTACTGCATCTGACTGGCACTCCAACTTTGGTCTCTGGTGATGCTCAATACGGTACATTTAAGGCTGTAACTGGTGGGTATCAGTTTGTACCAAAAGATCCAAATTTCCATGGCACTGTTCATGTTACCTATGAAGTAACAGACTCATCTGGAGCAAAGGCTACGGCTCAAGCTGCGATCGTGGTAACTCCAACCAACGATCCGGCAGTTATTACTAACCCACATCCAGACTTTGTTGAAGAAGATCGCAAGGCAACCGCTCATGGTCAATTGGGTATTACTGATGTAGACGGACACAATGAAGAAAGCTTCCATGCGAACAGTCATATCGGTGGTCAGTTTGGTTATCTTCAGCTAGATAAGGACGGCAACTGGAATTACGTGCTCACTCGCGGCGACAAACCTGGTGTGCAGCAACTTAGCGAAGGCGGTAAGTTTGTTGAGCACTTTCAGATAACATCGCAAGATGGAACACACTACGACCTAACCGTCGATATTAAAGGTGATAACGATAACCCTGTACTTCAGGCGATCACAGCTAGGAATGGCACAGAGGGTGGTAACACTGTATCCGGTCAGTTAAGTGCTACAGATATTGATGCTCAAGGCGCTCGCACGTCAGATAACCCAGCAGATATATTGACCTTTAAAACGAGTTATATCCATGCTGGTTTCACTTTGAATACTGATGGTTCTTATACATTGGATATGAAAGATTCAAGCTTTGAGCATCTTGCTCAAGGTCAGCAGGAAATACTGACTATCCCTGTGGTTGTTGAGGACAACCATGGTGGTGCTAGTCATATCAAGAACCTGGTTATTACTGTGACGGGGACAAATGATGTCCCTGTTCTTAATCAGATTGCTGAGATTAATGCCAATGAAGATGATGGTGTGGTTAATGGGCAACTTACGTCGTCTGATGTCGACAGTGATAACCTCCAAGGGCAACTAACAACCTATCATTTGCAAGGTTCGTCGGTTGCTGGCTTCACACTGAATCCTGATGGTAGCTATACCTTTGATCCTCATGCATACAATTCGTTACAAGATGGTGAAACCAAGGATATTGAAATTCCAATAGTGGCTCGCGACAACCACGGTGACAGTACATCTCAAAAGCTAGTTATTCATCTTACAGGTACAAATGATGCCGCAAATATCTCTGGTTCAAGCCATACGACGGTAACCGATGGGCCAAGTATATCTGCAACAACAGTTACGCAAGTGGAACACTTGCGCGTTAGCGACCCTGATCATGATGAAAATAGCTTTGCTGCTGAACAAAACATTGCCCCTGATAGCACCCAAGCCGGCACAGGGTTACAGCAGACTGCTTATGGCCATCTATCAATCACTGCCGATGGTCATTGGCAATATCACGTTGATGATCCAGATGCGATTGAAGCTATTCCTCATGGTCAAACAGTAACTGAAATGTTTACCGTTGAATCTGTTGATGGGACACTCCATCAGGTGAGCGTGGATATTGTGGGTTCCAACAATGCGGCTGTGATTACTGGTGATGTGACTGGTTCAGTAACGGAGGACTCAAATGTTCATGCACCCGTTCAAGGTAATTATGCTTATATGATTCAGGCTCGGGGCCACTTGGTAGCTACTGACCCTGATGCTGGTGAGTCTGGATTTGACTACAAAACTTTGATTAGTGTATCAACTCATCCTAATTTAGCCCCGTACACTTCTGCACTTGGAGGAAAGTTAGAGATAGATCCTGATGGTAACTGGAATTATTATATAGATAATCGTAAGCCAGAGGTGCAGAGCTTGGGTGCTGGTGACAGTATGACAGATACGGTTACAGTAGAATCGAAAGATGGCACTCAGCAAGTAATTACTATAACTATCAATGGTACCAACGATGGACCAACGGTATCTGGCACACTAACACTTAGTGGTCATGGGACAGAAGACCAAGGCTTAACCATTACTAAAGCGGACTTGTTAGCCAACGCAAGTGACGTAGATACTACCGATGTTTTGCATATCGAGAACCCAAGTGTTCCATCTGCAACTGGCACTGTCTCGTTGGATAGTAACGGCAACCTAGTATTCAATCCGGCAAGTAACTTCAATGGTGATGTAACGGTTACCTATGAGGTTGTCGATAGCTATGGAGCTAAAGCTACCGCAACTGCGACCTTTACCGTTGATCCGGTCAATGATCCTGGCATGTTCAGTGGGGATACTTCAGGTAATGTTCAAGAGGACGTTGCTGTACAAGGTGACGCAGACCATACGGTTTTCACAACTGGTGTTCTTAGTGTGAGAGACCCTGATGCTGGTGAAGGTGGCTTTGCTACTAATCGCAATGTTCACGCGGTCCATGACCCATATGGTGGCACCTTGAGCCTTGATCAGTCTGGTGCTTGGACTTATTCGGTGCCTAACGCCCATATACAGAAACTTGGTGCAGGTGAAACTGATACTGTTACCTATCGAGTGCGTTCATTGGGTGGGGATACTCAGGATATTACCATTACCATTACTGGTACCAATGATGCACCAATGATCAGCCAAGCGCTTGTTCGACGTACCGATGAGGATACAGATTTAACCTTTAGAAAAGGCTATTTTGGTTTCCATGATGCGGATAGCGCTGACAAGTTATCGGAGGTAATCATTACCTCTGTCCCTGATGCCAGTGATGGCCAATTACTTCTAAACGGGCAGGTGGTTAGAGCAGGTCAGAGCATACCGGCAGGTAGAATCGGGCATTTAGTTTTCCATCCAGCGAGTAATTTTAATGGTGATGCACACTTCGATTACAAGGTTGGTGACGGTCATGCTGAATCTGGAGTTCAAACTGCAACGCTTCATGTAACTGCAGTTAATGATCCAGCACACATTACCGTTGGTTCTCCTGCGATGGTTCGTGAGCATTCCTCTTTTAGTGTTGCTGCTGGAAATCTATTGATTACCGATGCCGATGGGGCTTCTGAGGAATTGTTTAATGCTCAAGCAGGCCTTCAAGGTCAGTACGGTCAGTTTGAGATCATGGAGTCAGGACAGTGGAAATATGTGCTAACAGGTCAACATAATGCTGCGGTACAGGGGCTTAAAGATGGTGAAACGCTCATTGATACAGTCATGGTTACGACAAAAGATGGAACTACCTACCCGCTTGAAGTGACTATCTCAGGTGAAAATGATGCTCCAACCGTAACGAGTAGTGTTAGTTTGCATACACAAGAAGATACGCCAGTGATCTTATCTAAAGCAGACTTACTGTTAAATGTTCATGATGCGGATAATACTCATGCAGAGCTCGATATTTCACAAATAACCGCACAACACGCGGTCATAACGGATAATCAGGATGGTACTTGGACTCTTACTCCAGAGCACGGATATACAGGTGATATTCAGCTCGGGTACACGGTGTCTGATCTAGGTGGTCTATCTACCCCAGCCACGGCTATACTGAATGTAGCTCCACAAGTATCACAGCCAGCACCGTCTCCAGCACCAGTCGTATCTGCTGACGAATCAATTCAAGATACACCAGTGGAGGCAATAACCCTTGAAGCCTTAGCATCAAACCAAGATGCTCATACAGGAGCACAAGCGTATCTAAATCAATTAGGTGTCACTGAGCCTCAGCATCAATTGGGTGCTCAATCGCAACCACAGGACTTGGATTTGGGTTTGAATTCGGACAATGCTCCGGTGTTGGATGAGCATGGACTAGTAGTTGCTGATACTGGTAGTGCGGATGCAAATTCTGCAGATAATGGTCACAAACATCATGATGAACTTCACCTACACGATGATCCGACGGTTGATCATCATGATTGGACGGATAACCATGGGTAGAGGAGTGGACATAATCTAGCGCAAAGGTTCTGACGGAAGTCAGGACCTTAGGTAACACAGTATCTACTTCCGAAGAGATAGAGTTCACTAAAGTGTGTAATAACAAAATGAGTCACGAATATTGCAATATATGGAAAGACAGATTTTATTTCTTTCTATAGAGTTGGTGTTATTTCTAAAAAAATGTCATCTTGGCTTGAGCCATGATCTTAAAGAGCACAAAGTAGAAAACGGGTTATCTTTCACAAAATGTCTGATAAAACTTAATATGCAACTTGCTAGTTACACACTCTAAGGGAGTATTAATCTGCCTAGCTGATCAAATCAATCGCTTGCAATATTAATAGGGTTATCTCGAACACTGGCTCAATTATCTTAGTTGATGTTTCTTTTAAACAATTTTCTATCTATACGACTAAATCCTAGGCTAAAAAAAATAGCGCAGCAGGAGATAGTAACTCACTGAAATTAGACTAGTATTTTTAAATGAGCGTCTAAAAGTCAGTTGAGCAGATGAAGAATAAAAAAATTGAAGCAAAACAGAAAGAAAAATATTCAGGCGATCAGAAGAAATCAGAGTCTGTAGCACCTCAAAAAAGGGTAAGTATCAAAAAGCGCCGTAAAGCTCGCCAAGTTTACGTTCCGTTGGCATCGATGCTCGCAATTATTCTTCCTAGCTTCAAACTTAAGGCTGCTGAACATGAAAGTGAGCGATTGGAAACCGATGATTCAAGCTCTAAGGGTACTCATTTAGGTGGATTAAAAGAGACGAGTCATGCGAATGAACCAGCAACAAATAGTTCAGTTATCCCTTCCACGGCTTCTCATCATGAAGCACAAGATACTCATGCTGATTCTGTTGTAAATCACGCTACGTCGGGACACCACTTTCATCATTCTCCTGTTTACTCTCGACCTGTGGCTATTACTCCCGCTACTGTGGCAGTCGGCACATCTCATGTTGATGACCATCAAAATGCAACAGCAACTCATTCGCAACCCCCTACGGTACCCAATTATGTACCTGAAGTGATTCAGGGGAAATATGGCTCTCTAACGATTAAACCAGATGGTACGTATACCTATGAACTAAATCCAAAGCTCATAGCCTACATCACGCTTCAAGGTAAAGAGGCAGCAGTCGATCATTTTAGTGTCCAAATGACCGATGGAAGACATGTTGCAATCGGTATTCCTGTATCTGGACAAAATGAAAAGCCAACCATATCAGGTGACATTTCTGGTGGTGTTACTGAAGACCATAATGTGGATAGTCAGGGGCTTTTATCAGTAGGAGGCCAGATTACGACCGTCGATCAAGATCACGATGAAAGTGCTTTGAAGCCAGAAACAGTTCAGGGTAAATATGGAATATTAACCATTGATAGTCATGGGCATTGGCAATACTTGGTCGATAACTCTCAATCTGTGGTTCAGGCGTTAACATCGGGCTCATCACTGTTAGAAACCTTAATGGTTCATACTGTTGATGGTACCGAACAGCCAATAACACTTCTGATCGACGGTACTGACGATAATGCATTTATCGGTGGTGTTGATACTGGAGTTACAACAGAAGACACACACCTACACACTGCTGGTCAATTGACAGTCACTGATCTTGATGCGGGACAAGACCATTTTCAAGCTGGAGACTTAGTTGGTGCTCTTGGCTCACTGCATATCAATAAAGACGGTAGTTGGACGTACGATTTAGATAACACGAATCCAACGGTTCAAGCATTAAGCCAAGGTAAGACAGCAACTGATACCATCACGGTGCACTCGGCAGATGGCACCCCACATCAAATCACTATTACGGTGAATGGTACGAACGATCAAGCAACGGTTAGTTCAGCAAGTGTTGCAGTGGATGAAAAAGATGCTGCTATTTCAACGTCGGGCACACTCACCAGTACCGATGTCGATAATCCAGATAATGCATTTACACCCGATGCGATCACGGGTACTAACGGTGACTTTAGCATTGATGCAAACGGTCATTGGACATTTACCGCGAACAGCGCGTTTAACAGTTTAAATGTCGGCGACAAAGTCACTGAAACCTTTAATGTCACCTCAGTAGATGGCACGCCTTCACAAGTCACGGTGACCATTAATGGCACCAATGACAGTGCGACGGTGAGCTCAGCAACGGTTGCGGTAGATGAAACGGATTCCACGATCACCACTGCAGGTACGCTAACTAGCACCGATGTCGATAATACCGATAATGCATTTACACCCGATGTGATCACGGGCACCAACGGTGATTTTGCTATTGATGCAAACGGTCATTGGACGTTTACCGCGAACAGAGCGTTTAACAGCTTAAATGTCGGCGATAAAGTAGAGGAAACCTTCACGGTATCGTCAGTAGATGGTACGCAATCCACCGTCAAAGTGACCATTAACGGCACTAATGACAGTGCAACGGTGAGCTCGGCAACGGTTGCGGTAGATGAAGCGGACTCTGCGATCACCACTGCAGGTACGCTAACTAGCACCGATGTCGATAATACCGATAATGCATTTACACCCGATGCGATCACGGGCACCAACGGTGATTTTGCTATTGATGCAAGCGGTCATTGGACGTTTACCGCGAACAGTGCGTTTAACAGTTTAAATGTCGGCGACAAAGTTACTGAAACCTTCACCGTATCGTCGGTAGATGGTACCCAATCAACCGTGAAAGTGACCATTAATGGCACCAATGACAGTGCAACGGTGAGCTCAGCTACGGTTGCTGTAGATGAAACGGACTCTGCGATCACCACTGCAGGTACGCTGACCAGTACCGATGCGGATAATACTGATAATGCGTTTACGCCAAGCAGTGTTGCTGGTACTAACGGTGACTTTAGCATTGATGCAAGCGGTCATTGGACGTTTAGCGCGAACAGTGCGTTTAACAGTTTAAATGTCGGCGACAAAGTTACTGAAACCTTCACCGTATCGTCGGTAGATGGTACCCAATCAACCGTGAAAGTGACCATTAATGGCACCAATGACAGTGCGACGGTGAGCTCAGCTACTGTTGCTGTAGATGAAACCGATACCGCGATTACCACAGCAGGCACGCTCACCAGTACTGACGTGGACAGTCCAGACAATACGTTTACGCCGAGCACAACCTCAGGCACCAACGGTGACTTTGCTATTGATGCAAACGGTCATTGGACGTTTACCGCGAACAGAGCGTTTAACAGCTTAAATGTCGGCGATAAAGTAGAGGAAACCTTCACGGTATCGTCAGTAGACGGTACGCAATCCACCGTCAAAGTGACCATTAACGGCACCAATGATCTACCTGTTATTTCTGGTACTACAACAGGAGATGTGATCGAAGCTGGTGCTAGTACTGTCGGCTCACCAACGGCTACAGGAAATTTAGTAGCAACGGATCCTGATACCGGAGATACGCTGACATGGGCTGTAGCTCAGGGACAAGGTACTTATGGTGATTTGACCGTCGATCAACATGGTCAATGGCATTATCAGTTAAACAACAGCAATCCCGCGACGGACGCGCTTAGTGAAGGCCAAAAAGCACAAGAAATCTTTACCGTTACGGCAACAGATTCATCGGGTAATGCTGTACAACAAACTATTACAGTAGGTGTATCGGGCACCAATGACAAACCTGTAATCTCTGCTTGGACTCAGCTCACTGATGGCCTAGAAGATAAATCCGTTACTATCACAGCCTCAGATCTATTAACTCATGCGACGGATGTCGATTCTGGAGATGTGTTAACTGTCACCAATCTGCAAGCTAATCATGGCTCGCTAGTGGATAACCACAATGGTACCTATACCTTTACACCAGACAAAGACTATAACGGTGAAGTTCACTTAACCTACAGTGTTCAAGATGGTCATGGCGGTTCGACAAATACGCAGGCACGATTTAATCTTGCGGCAAGTCCAGACAACGCAGTTATTACTGATGCACAACCGGATCTCGATGTAAGGGGAGTCACTGAAGATAGAGGGTATATTGATACCCATTATATGCTTCACTACGATGGTAAATTGAACATTCAAGATCCTGATGCGGGTGAAGCTCAATTTGATCCTAATATCGGGCCACAAACCTATATGGGAATCGGCTACGACACCAAAATGGGTGGCCATGTGGTGTTAAGCCAAGATGGTACCTACACCTACACGCTAGACAACCGAAACATCCAAGGCCTTGCTGCTGGGGATACGAAGCAAGATTCTGTCGTGATCCATTCCGTTGATGGTACGACATACACCATGAAATTTACCGTTCATGGCACTAATGACACACCAACCATAAGTGCACAGTCTCACTCTGTAACGGAGGGAGGCGCCTTAATGCAAGGACAGATGCAGGGGCAAGATATAGACACAGGTGCAGTGCTTACATACACCACACCAAGTGTTGATGGTCTTATTTTCAACTCAGACGGTAGTTACTCGTTTGATCCAAGCCACGCGACTTATCAATCTATTCCTTCTGGCGTGACAAAAACGCTGACTATTCCTGTTACGGTAACGGATGAGCATCATGCGTCCAGTACTCAACCTTTAACCATTACAATTACGGGAGCCAATAATGCTGCAGTAGTAGGTGGAGTAGATACTGGGGACGTCTCGGAGCAGACTTCCGGTGTGGACATGTCACCGAATTACGCACAACCAGGAATGGCGATTCTGAGTCATACAACCATTGGTGCTCACGGTCAGTTGACCATCATAGATCCTGACAGTGGTGAGTCTGTATTTGAGACACATGGGCAAGGTTATGAATATGCAGGTAAGTATGGTGATCTCCATCTGACGGAGAGTGGTCACTGGGATTACTATGCAGATACAGGGCGCATCAGAACCGTCGGTGGCGCACTGTCTTCAAGAGGTACAGAGATCGATAAACTTGGTGAAGGGGAGACCCTTATCGATACCGTAACAGTCTCTACTAAGGACGGCACTACACATGACATTGTCATCACAATTCATGGCGACAACGATCGCCCTTACTGCTTGTCGGAAGTACAGCTAAATAGCGGTAAGGAAGATACAGCGCAGACCATTACAGTTGCTGAATTACTTAAAAACACAGTAGATGTCGATGCTAATGATGCAGGTAGATTAGGCATTGCGAACCTGCATGCAGACCATGGCTCTATTGCAACTAATGCAGATGGTTCTTTTACCTTTACACCAGATCCAGATTATTACGGACAAGTGCATTTTACCTATGATGTAAAAGATGCGCATGGTGGAGCAACTGCTACCGGAGCAACGATGCAATTGCAAGGTGTGGCGGATGCAGCTCAAATATCAGGTCAGCACACAGGAGACATAACCGAAGATAAGCTTGACCAATATCACACTCAATTAGAGTTGCAGGGACAACTTCATGTGATTGATCCTGATGGAGGAGAAGCACGCTTTATATCGGTCACTAAAATTGATGACCCATATAATCTCAATCACAATGGTTTAATCATTTCAGATAGTGGTTCTTGGTATTTTTCTGTTAACAACAGCCTTGTACAAGGTATGGCGGAGGGGGAAACAAAAGACATTGTTTATGAAGTTTCGACGGTGGATGGTACAAAACAGCGTATCACCATTACCCTTCATGGGACCAATGATAACCCTGAACTTATTTTCTCTGGTTACGGAAACTTAAGTGGTGGCCCTCACCCAATTACGACCGATGAAGACAAAGCGGTAAGCATTCCAATTGAACGTTTCATGTGGGTAGGAAAAGATATAGATCATGGTGATACGCTTCATATAGAGCAATTACACGTTGATCACGGAACTGCAGTTGTCTCACCAGATGGCAAAAGCGTTATTTACACACCAGAGAAAGACTTCAATGGTCAGGCAACTTTTACCTATGCGGTGATGGACAATCATGGAGCGCAAGCTCTAGACCCTAACACTGGCAAAGCTGGCATCTCTGGCATGATGCTTACTGTGAACGCGGTAGGGGATGCGGCTGTTATTCAAGGTGTTGATACAGGGTCAGTAACTGAGAAAACAGCAGGCGATAACATGTCACCGGATCATGCCCATTCGGGTATGGCGACACTCGGAAACAGCGTGCTATATGCTGATGGTCAATTAACTGTAATTGACCCAGACACCGGCGAACAAGGCTTTCCTCCCCATACTAATGCGTATAACTATCACGGTACATACGGCGATTTAATTTTAAACACGGATGGCAGTTGGCATTACGTTGCCGATGCTGGCAGCGTTAGCCATATTGGTGGAAGACCAACTACCAGAGGTACTGCAATTGACCAACTTGGTGACGGTGAAACGTTAACGGATACCATCACGGTCCATTCTATAGACGGTACACCGCACGATATTGTTATTACTATTCATGGTAGTAATGACCGCCCGTATTGCTCATCAGAAGTGCAACTTAACGCCGGCACCGAAGATACACGCCAAACCATTACAGTTGCACAACTATTACAAAATACGGTTGATGTTGATAATAATGATGTAGGACTATTGACGATTGAAAATCTTCACCCCGATCATGGCTCAATTGCTGTTAACCCTGATGGGAGTTTCTCATTTACACCGGAGAAAGATTATAACGGTGATGTACATTTTACTTATGATGTGAAAGATAATCATGGAGGCATTACACATACGGGCGCCACTACAACACTAGCCGCGGTTAATGATAGTCCTGACAACGTCCCTGTTATTGATTCATTAACAGAGGATACAGATACGCATCACGCTGTAAACTTGCTCGCCGGAGCGACAGATGTTGATGGTGACACACTATCTATTAGCCAAATCCAAGCTTCTTTTGAAGGGAGTTCAGGAGGGTTGCCGCAAGGTGTAACGATCGCTAAAGATGGGCATTCACTTATCATCGATAGTCATGCGAAGATATTCCAGCACCTGAGTGCTGGAGAAAAAGCAGATATCGTTGTGCACTACATGATTGATGACAATCATGGTGGGCAAACTTCTGCTACTGCGACGATCACTATGGTTGGGGCTGATGACAAAGCAACACTAGCTTCAAATGTCATTCAGATGACTGAGACACAAGCTCTTGATAGTGCACAACACGGTTACGGTGGCAAGTTGCAGTTAGTCGACCCTGATACCGGCGACAATACTCAATTTGTATTTAGTGGCCAATATCTAGGACAAGGTTATGCACCAGGTGCGTTTGAAATTTGGCCTGACGGTTCTTATCAATTTAGATTACAAGGTGCACTCAACCGCCATGCGGATGATCTAGTTGGCGGTTTACATTCGGGAGAATCAATAGATTTCCCATATGAAATAAAAACCTCTGATGGTCAAACATTGACAGTAATGGTGAGAGTAACGGGCGAAGACAGTAATGCACACATTAATGTACCGTTGCCTAATTTATTATCGGCTAGTCAAACCGTTACCGAAGATCATTTTGTAAACGCCAGCCCTACGCACTTATATGCAGGCGGTCGTTTACAAGTAGTCGATCCAGACCATGATCAATCTTACCTACAAGCTGAAGTCATCAATACCGCGCACCAAGGGCATTTCAACATTAGCGCTGATGGAGGCTGGAACTACACTATTGATAATTCATTAGATGAAGTTCAAAAGTTAGGTGCCGGTGAATCGTTTACGGAAACTCATACCGTGCATTCTCTTGATGGTACTGCAAGCCAGTTATTAACAGTAACAGTGCAGGGCACTAATGATGCGCCGATTGTTTCAGCGCAAGTTCAATTAGCACCAGGTTCAGAAGATACTGATATTCAATTAAGCAAGGCTGACCTATTAGCGAATGCAACAGATATCGATCATAACGATATAGGTCAATTAGACGTTGCTAATTTAGTTGCTGATCACGGCAAGATCGTCGATAACCAAGATGGAACTTTTACCTTCCATCCCGATGCCAACTACAACGGACAAGTTAATTTTTCTTACGATGTTACAGATGCTCACGGTGGTATCACGCATACAGGTGCAAACACCACTCTAACAGCAGTCAATGATGCATCCAGCCTAGCTAGCCAGTTCTCATCTGCTACAGTCACTGAAGATAACATTTCACGTCCTGCTTCTCATGAGCTCGCTTCTCCATGGACCAACCTTGATACGATCGATGTAGATAGCAGCGCTGAAGCTAATATTGTTCAAATTGAAGTTAATGGTGTGATACATCAGGTTCCAGCAGATTTCGCACTATCTCTTCAAGGCTCTCATGGCAGCTTTGTTACTACTCATAGCACAGATGGCCATAATAAATGGCGTTATGTCGCCGATAATAACCACAGTGAAATTCAAGGTCTAAAAGATGGACAGAGCTTAACGGACTCAATGACCTTGATAACGGCAGATGGTACCCGAATTCCAATTACTGCGACGATTCGTGGTACAGATGATCATGTGATCATCGATACGCCTGCAGCCACAACAGCCACACAAGGTACTGCAGTTGAAGATAGTAAAACCACCATTTCTGGAACCTTACAAGCCCATGATTTAGATACTGATGATACGGTGCATTTTGAGGCGCAAAATTCCGTAGGTGCTTATGGCACGTTGTCGGTAAATCGTGATGGTTCTTGGCATTATGATTTAGATCCAAGTAAAGCTAACCAACTTAGAGGCTCAGATAATAAAGCTGAAGGGTTCGATGTTGTCGCCATTTCAAGTGATGGTTCAAAAGCGACCCAGCATATACAGGTAAATGTACAAGGGACAGAAGATGCTGCGATTATTACTGGTGATGATAAAGATTCTATTACTGAAGATCAGAATGTTGGACATAGTTCGGCACACCCCGTTGCAGTATCCGGAACTCTTTCAGTCACAGATCCCGATGCTGGACAAGACCATTTTCAGTGGAGTCAGCTAGGTGAAAAAGCAATTCACGATCCTTTCCATGGTCAGTTACACATAACTGCTCAAGGTAATTGGGGCTATGAAGTTGCCAATAGTGCTCTGCAGTATCTTCATGAAGGAGATGTTGAACATGTAGTCTATCAAGTTCGATCTGCTGATGGAACAACACACGATATTACTATAACGGTACACGGAACTAATGACGCGCCCCTTCTCACTGCACAAACACATTCTGTCACAGAAGATGGCATGTCTCTAAAAGGGCAAATGCAGGCAACTGACCAAGATTATAATACGCATCTCTCCTACGGTATTGCAAATCAAGTAGATGGTCTTACCTTTAATGCTGATGGAAGCTACACTTTTGACCCATCTCACTCCTCATATCAGCACCTTGGTGCAGGACAAGATCAGACTATTACTATTCCGGTAACAGTCACTGATGAACAGAATGCTTCTAGTACAGAAAATTTGACAATCGTTGTGCATGGTACTGATGACCTTGCAAAGGTAACGGTTGCAGATCTCGATATTACCGAAACTGAAGCAATTGGAAGTGGGTACATTGGAGCTCATCATCAAGCTGTGCGGGGGAATTTTCAGATTTCAGATATTGATTCAAGCAACTCTCATTTTGATTTTGATGTCTATCACGGCTCTCATGACTATGGAGCATTGACTGTTTGGCAAGATGGCTCCTATGAATTTAAACTCAACTCAGCATCTCAAAATCACCGTTATCAGAAGTTGGTTGAATCACTTAAACCAGGAGAAACATTGACAGACACCTTTAATGTAACCACTAGTGATGGCCAAGTGCTACCGGTTAAAATTACAATTAATGGTGAACAAGACACTGCAATTATTGTCGATGCTATGCCTCAGTCTTCTCCTTCTACACAGAGCGTACAGGAAGATCATAACATTACTTTTTACCCCAACATGTTACATGCAGGGGGGCGTCTTGATGTACTCGATCATGATCATGGAGAAAGTGGCCTTCAGACGCAAGATATTACAACCGCTCACGGTGGCGTTTTCCATATACAACAAGATGGTCACTGGGATTATCAAATTGATAATAGGGGCGGTATTGTTCAAAGTTTAGGTGCTGGTGAATCTTTTGAAGAGAAAATTGTTGTTTCTTCACTTGATGGCAGTGGTACGCATACACTAACTGTTACGGTGTTTGGAACCAATGATCAGCCTACACTGGCAGTACAGCAATCGACACCCACTACGGGTAAATTAACTGAAACTGATGTTGATACCCAAGATACGCATTCATTTTCAGTGGTTACTTCACATGGTCAATTTGGCGACCTAACGGTAGACCCCGACTCCGGTGCATACTCTTATACTCCGAATGGAACCGTTGCCGGTATGAGTTACAACACGGCGACTAAAACCTATCATGGTTTAGACGTATTCGAAGTCAAAGTAGCAGATAACCATGGTGGAGAAGCTTCTAAATTCATCACATTTGACGCAAACGGGCAAGTGACGGCAAGCACTGGTAACCAACCAACTATTAGTACTACAGTACCTAATGTGCCAACCATTACGACCAGCCAACCTAGCATGCCTAGCGGCAGTAATGTCGCGCCCACCAATAGTGTCACGGTAGATTTAACCGCAGCAAGCGATAGTGGGATTTCGCACTCGGATGATGTTACTAATGATAATACACCGACCATAAGTGGCACTACAGCAATCCCATTTTCGAAAGTAACCCTTTATGATGGTTCGACTGCCGTAGGACATGCGATTTCTGATGCAAATGGGGATTATAGTGCGTCACTTTCAACATTGAGTGATGGAAGCCACCACATATCAGCTAAAGCATTAGCACCGGCTTCAGTAACCCCTGCGGTATCATCGGTTTTGGATATCAAAATAGATACTGATGCAAGCATCACGGTGAACCCTATAGCATCAGACAACATTGTAGATGCCACTGAGAAAAACCACTCGTTAACTATTTCAGGTTCGGTTAATGGCGTAGAAGATGGCCAGTTTGTCACTGTTACGATTGCAGGTCAGCACCATCAAGCGCAAGTTCAACATGGCGCATGGTCAACTCAGTTGAGCTCGGCTGATGTTCAAGCATTACATGGTGGTGTTAACGATGTTTCCGCAAGCGTAAGTGATAACGCAGGTAACCATGTATCAACGAACAGCCCACTATTTGTAGAAGACTCTTCCAACCAAGTACCAATGTTAGGGTTTAAAACGCCGCCGCAGCCCACTGGTGGAGGGGGACTTGGTTCTCACATGACCGGAGTGTTGGTAGCTCCCCCATTGCTGCAGCAGCTCAATCCACAATTAGGCAGCGGTTGGGGGATTTCTGACGGGCATGGTCATAGTGTATTGAGTTTACACGGTCAATACGGAACCCTTACTATAGACCCGCACACCGGTAAGGTCGACTATGTGTATAGCCAAGCTCCAACAGCAGGTCAAAAAACGCAAGGTGGCACTCATTGGGTTGGGTCAACCACATCTGAAGAGCATCATGATGTATTCCAAGTTCTTTACCATGATGTTCACTCTTCAAATGTGGATGTAAAAGTGAACTTAGATATAACGTATATTCATGGACACAGTGGTCACAACACAGTTTCTACCCATATGGTGGGTATGGATGTGACACCTGCGATTAGTCATCCTGCACCACCGCCTCCGCCACCTACAGGTGTGGCTTACGATGAACCAGGGTTTGATTCTGGAGTTGAAGATTCACCAACCATCACGCTTGAATCTTTAGCTAGCGATGCGCATGAGCACCAGAGTGGAGCGCAACACTACTTGGCTCAATTAGGTATTGAAAAAGGTGATAGCTCTGAAAGTGTTGATCAAGCAGCTCCAAGTGACATGGATTTGATTTTAGCTCAGGCTGACCATTTAACTGGAAGTGAAGCTCATCTAGATGAGTTAGGTAATAGCCTTGTAAATGATGAAGATACATCGGTTGATGAACATGATAAGCACCAACATGAAGAACCAACAATAGATCATCATTTTGACCCAAATGACTACATGGACCATAGTTAATAAAGGTATGAAATAAGGACGTTACCTATGAAGATTAAATTGTTAAGTGTACTGACATCATCGTTACTGCTTTCCGCTTGCGGCGGTAGTGATGGTGGCGGTGAAGAACCAAATAACGATGTTAATACGCTCTCGTTTCAAGTTATTAACTTGGTTGATCAAGGCTTAGGGATAAATGACCCTATATATAAATCTTTAGAGGTTGAGATTGAATACTCTCATCCAGTTGATGGCGAATTAGATACTGAAATAGAGCTACCGAATTATTTGTTTGGTGATTCGTCATTCCTGTCTATAAGGGATAGTGAAGAAAGCCCTTTATACGTCTTAGAGTATTATTTGGAATACGAAGAAGATGACGACGAAACTGAGCTAGCGAAAGTAACGCAATCTCTACAAGTAGAAAGCAGAACAGGTAAACAGTTGATCTTTGCTATCGGTGATTCCAAATCTGTACCACCAGTTTATGAATTGGCTGTAGATAAGCCCCCCACATCAACCGCAAGTACCAATGAATATTCCGTGTATGTCTTTAATGCAGCCGATATTGCTGAAATTCAACCTTATGATATTAAGGTTACTTACAGTGGTGCTGAACAAGTTGGGTTAGGTAAAACAGGTGTGGTAGTGAAAGCTATCTCAGCCGAGTTGGTGTTAGATCAAAGCCAAAGTGATATTGAAATCAATTTATCTCGTAGTGGCTCGGATATCGTAACATGCGATGCTTCGTATGGTGGCCTAAATACAGCATCAAATCAATGGGTTGCATTGGTCACGCCTATTTTAGGAGCAGTAACATGCGACCTGTTACCATTGAACTAAAATGCAATAACTGCATATAAAAAAACAGCGCAAATTGGCGCTGTTTTCCTTTCAAATCAATAAGTATACATCACTACCGCTCGCCAAATGCTCGGCTAACATTGGTGTAAATTGGCTTCCAAAGGTATTGAAATACAGTTTTTTCACCGGTAGTGATATCAACCTCACCTGTCATACCCGGTAAAATAGAAAACTTCTCAGGGTTATCTCTAAAGTAAGCCTGCTCAACCTCGATAAATACATCGTAATAGATTTCTCCTCGCTCAGTTTGGCTAGTGGTTGGAGAAATGGCTGTGACTTTGCCTTTTAGCGCACCAAAGCGACTGTAATCGAATGCATCTATTTTAACTCTGGCAGGTTGGCCTTCAGTTACAAAGCCAATATCTCGTGGGGAAAGCTTCGCTTTGAATGCGGCTTTGCCATCAATAGGCACCAATTCAACAATGGTACCACCAGGCTGAATAACGCCGCCTGTGCGTGTAGTTGGTAGGCTTTGCACTAAACCTTTAACTGGGGATGTGACAACGGTATTATTTAATTTCGCTTCACCGGAACGTACACGGGCATTTAGTGACGATAATTTAGAAACGGCCTCAGATTTCTTTCTGCTGACTTCTAGTTTCCCTTCGGCAAGTAATTGATTAATCTTACTTTTGTTGGACTCAGCCTGCTTTATTAGCACTGAACGTTTACTTTTCGCATCTTCAAGTTCACTTTCAATAGAGGCAAGAGTTTGACGCATTTCGAGCACTCTTACTCGTGAGACGCTTCCAGATTTTTGGCCTTTTAACAGGATTTCAAGTTCCTGGTTTGAAGAGTTGTATTGACGCTTTTTCGCAGGAACCCTTCGTTTAACCCCATTCAGTTCTTCTGCAATGCGTTCACTTTCTTTCTCGAGTACCACGCGCTTTTGGTAGTAGTTTGCAATGGTTGCGGCGAGTTGAGCTCTTTGTTCTGCGACCACTTCGGGATATTTATCCTCAAATTTAGAAAAGTCTGGCTTGCGTTCATCGATAAGCGAAGACATACGCTCTATGCTCATAATTAAACTTGCTTGCTCGGCTTTTAGCTCTTCGAGAGCTGTAGTTTGGAATGTAGCGTCAAATTCGACAATAGGATCGCCAATCTCTACTAATTGTCCTCGTTTAACAAACACCTTTTTTAACTTACCACCAATCTCGCTTTGTAGAACCTGGCGCTCTCCTTCGGGAATAACCGCTCCTTTTGCCTTGGCAATCTCATCAACTTTCGTTAACACAGTCCAACATACAAATAGAATAATACACATGCCGATGAGTAAAGTACTAAGGGTTAATAAACGTCTAGTAACACCAGACTCAATGACTTCGATAGCTTGTCTACTCATTATTGTTCCTCTACGGTGTCAGTCGGGCTTTTGTCTGGAAGTGGTCCGGCATAACTCACGCTACCTGAATCCAGTACTACAACTTGGTCTGCGATCTTTATAAGCTCTGCATCGTGTGAAGTGAAAATAATAGTACTAGTGCCACGACAACTTTCGACCCATTGTATGAACCCTTTTTGGTCCTTCATTGATGAACTAGGGCTATCTAATAGTGCGAGTGGATAGGGTTGGCAAAGTAATTTTGCCTGAGTCAGAATACTTGCCTCAAAATTCGACAATGGGTGAGACATAGACTCTATCTCATCTAAGCGTGTATCAATGCCCGAATCTAAACACTCAAGCCACTGCTTTCCTCCAATAACTTCAAAGGCGGCAATAATGGCGTCATCGTTTACAGCTCTGTTATCAGCAACAAAGTCACGAATTGAAATAGGTAGCATTTCAGGAAGATCAGAGTAGTACCCTAACCATTTACGAAGCAGTTGCGGATCATATTGAGTGAGGTTGCGCCCATTGACTTTGACGACACCACTTTGTGGGCTAACCAGATTGGCTATGACCTCGAGTAAAGTGGTTTTTCCTGATGACATTGGCCCTGTCACTGCAACTACTTGACCAGGTTCAACAGAGAATGAGATACCTGAAAGAGCAGGTTTGAGTTGATTTGGAAATCGTAATGTTACTTGGTCGAGTTCTAAGCTTGGTGCTGCCGGAGGAAGATGATGGTGCTGAAAAGAAAAAGAGCCTTCTCCTTTCTGGTTTATGGATTGGTTAATTTGCGCCTTTGCCTGCTTAGTTTGATGCAATCGTGCGTAGCTGTTGCACATCATTTGCGCAGGGCTGGTGACACGTGATATCAGCATCATAGTGGCAATTAAACCACCAGGGGTAAGGGATTGTATAAAAATCAGATCGACACCTAACCCTATAACTGCAAGAGTAGAGAGTAGCCCAATAGCATAGTAAATCGAAGTGTACTTAGCTTGATGCCCAAGCTGATTAAAGCTGCTTTTCGAAGCTAATGTACTTGCTTTGTCAAATCGATTCATCCAAAAAGGCAATACTTGGCTAGAGCGAAGATAATTGAGCTTACTGTTCAACTCAACTAGAAGAGTGCTGCGAGATGTCCCTGAAATAGTTTGTTGGTTATTCATTATCGATCGTTGTTTCTGGCTTCGCTGGGCAAGCACAAAGTAAAGCAACAATGAAATGATAGGCACTATGACTAACCATCCACCTAATATGCCAATCGCAATGATGAATATAATGACAAACGGCAGGTCAAACAGTGCGCCACCAAGAGGCCCTTGAACAATACCTTTCAAGCTTTCCGCGGTTGAAAGTCTATTTATGAGCATTGATGTTGACGCTTGTCTATTTTGCATCAAAGAAGTGAATAGCAGTTTTTGCATTATAGACTCAGAGACTTCACGGCTAATACGGTTGGCAATTGTGGTCAATAGCTGGCTACGTATGACTTTTAATAGCATCATCATGCTAAACAATAAAAATGCACCGACTGCAATTCCAATGACCTCATGCCCTGCGTCTCCGCCAATAACATGGTCATATACAGACATAGTGATAAAAGGAATAGCTAAGGCAAAAATATTGGCGATTAAACTAATGAGTAAAATTTTTGGAATAATAGGCTTAAAACGTTTTAACTTGTTGGCTAGCCAATCGGGGTCGTTCTTCTCTAAAGGAGGACCATAGATAAGAATCACAAGGTCGGATATCTGATTGTTCTTCTTTGTTTCAATAAACTGTTCACCATCATACTCAAAGTAACCGTCGAGGGTGTACTTACAAGTAATGGCTTCATCTCCGGAGAATTTGATGGCAACAATATGCTCATGTTTGTGGAGTTTATCATTGGCACTATACACACCATAAGGAATCATCAAACGGTCGAGTAAATCAAATATATCGGCACTGTTGGTTATTACGTTAGTAGAAATCCATTCGTTGGCAAAATGTTGGACACTCGGTTCAACTTCCATGGCATCAAGAGTGCGATGCATTGACTGTATCAGTTCTTTATTCATGATACGTGCTCCACCTCGCTGATATTTATTGTTTGGTTAGACAATTCTAGTAAGGCTGTATTTTCAGTATTAATGATAAAAGTACGTCCTTTGGACAAGTAGTACGCTATGACAGATTTGAGTCTATTTACTGCATCAATATCGAGGTCTTTTTCCGGGTGGTCGAGCACAACTATAGGCGTACTTTTAGCTAACTGAGCGGTTAAGCCGACGAGTTTGATTGCGCCACGGCTTAACTTAGTACCTAGCTGAAAGCCTATTTTGGTTTCCATTCCCTCGGCAAGCTCAGATACTATTTTATTCAACCCTAATGCATCAGCAAGTAGATGGGCTTCCTCTAGCCTTGACTTGTCAAAGCCACATACATTATCAATTAAAGAGCCAGATATTAGCTCTGGATTTGCGGGGACATAACTAAACTGTCGTCGCCACGCATAATGTTCGTTGTCGACCACCTCATCATTCCATTTAAACACGCCATTAGTGGGCTGTTCGTTTCCAGCGATAACAGTACTCGCATGCCCTGCGATATCAAGTTCACTGTGAGCGAAATTTAACATTTGACCTTTTGATAGCGCAAAGGAGTAGTGGTATTTCTGCTGAAACCGCTCAAACTCAACATCTTCGGCGATCAATGATTCATAAAAAGGTAATGGTTGGATGTCAATTTGATCACGCTTGAGGTTATCAATCAACTGTGTGAGTGACTCATTTGCTACCATAAATGAGCTGTACTTAAGACGAAGTCCCATCAATGCGCTTAGCGGCGCGACTGCGCGTCCCGATAATATAGAACAAGCAGCAAGACCACCTGTTGTTAAGCTTCCATCTAACACGCTGAGACTGCCAATTAGGACTACCGCAACAGAGGTGCCCATAGCGGCTATCTGTATCAGTTCTTGTGCTACAGCAACTTTTCGTTCTGATTCCGCTAGTGAAAGAGTGCGACTTTTGTTGAGAGCACGAAAGCGTTGAAAGGCTTTAGATTCGACGGCTTGCTTCTTGATTCCATCAAGAAAAGAAAAGGCGATGATCAAGAAATTCATACGGTCTTGTTCGGAATAGGCCGCGTTTTTTGCATGCTCACTGGATTTTTGAGTAAATAGCCACACAAAAGCGAAAGTGATAGCCCAAACTACAATTGGAACAAAAACAAGGCTTCCTCCAACATAACTGACTAACAGCAAAAATATAATGGCAAAAGGCACGTCAATAAGGCCACTAACAAAACCACCGGAGTAGAAATCTTTGATCAGTCCAACGCCTTTGAGACTCTCTTGTAAAGCCCCTGGGCTAAGCTGCTTGATCTGTTTCGAAGTTGCTTGATTCAATTTATCAACGATTACCTGATAGGTGGCGTGCTCAGTATTTACTGCCGCAGCACCTAGCATCCAAGTACGCACATAGCGAAGAAAGGCGTCTAATAAAATTGCGATACTGGCACCAGCAATGAGAAGAAATGCCGTACCGTAGCTCTGATTAGGTAATATCCTGTCGTATATCTGCAATACCACTAAGGGAATAGCCAACGATAATAAGTTGATGAGCAGGGATGAGGGGATAACTCTTACAATCGTTTTTGTTTTGGATTGTAATGCGCTTATATGATTGGACATGTATTGTTCACCGTTCACTGAATTCCAATTTCCGCGAAGATTCGTTCTGTTATACAAATGTAATACGTGATCTTACATCTTTCCATAAGTATTTGTTTTTATGGTTATTTAGATTACAAGTATGAAGTCTAGTGCATTACATTAGACTTAGTAGCTTAATATGCAATTAATCGGTGCTAAAGTGATGACTTTGAGCTGAAAAAGCCTGTTGCGGATTAAGAAGTCTTGTCTGTATGTCTATGGTATCCTTGTTAAATTGGACGGTTCTCTGCGTCTTTTATTTTGTTAATCACTTTCATTTTTGGATACCCTCGTGACTGCACATAAAGAATTCTTCTCAACCTTCACCCTACTAACGCCTGAGCTTTGGAATAAGCTTTATCAAGACATCGTTGAGTTTCGCCAACTTTTTAATCTGCCTATCAACACAGGTATTGAAAGCGACAAGCTATGCCACCTGCACTCAAACTTAATGATAGAAGAGTTGACCGAACTAGCGCGCGCAACCAACAAAGAAGACCAGGCCGATGCTATTACCGATACGGTCTATGTTGCCGTTGGTCGCGCTGTGCATGCGGGTCATGAAGCGTTAAATGATACGACTATTGCACGCCAAGTTGATGTACTTTTGAATGTAGCGAATACACTAGATATCCCATTCGAGCAATGCTGGGATGCAGTACATTCGAGCAACATGAGTAAAGCCGCGCTTGATGAGCAACAGGCAAAAGAAACCGTTGAAGTGTACTCTGAAAAAGGCGTCAGCGCTGATTACAAATTGAAAAATGACAAATACATAGTGTTTTGTAACCAAGATTCGATAGCTAAAGACGGTGTAATGATTAAGGAAGGAAAGATCCTTAAAAACAAATACTATCAAGCGGTTGATTTGAGTTTTGTAGGTTAGGGTGTACTCGTGCGTCCGAAGATACTGGATAAACACTGTGTGTTTTCCAGTATGACGTGGGTTGAGGGTTAGGTTTTCAGCTGAATTTAACTTCACCTAAAGTACCAAAGCTCGAAGTGTCGTCATCCTGAACTTGATTCAGGATCCTAGGTACGAAAAGGCTGAGTATTATACGGCCAAAGATACAGGGTAAACACTTTGTGTTTTCTAGTATGACGTGGGTTTAGGGCTAGGTTTTTAGCTGAATTGAACTCTAACCCAAGTACTAAAGCTCGAAGAGTCGTCATCCTGAACTTGATTCAGGATCTTAGGTACGAAAAGGCTGAGTAATGTGCGTATCAAGATACAGAATAACTACTTCATTGCTTCCTGTATGACGAGGTAGTCCAAGCATTACAAAAGCATGCACTTTTTCGACCTCATACGAAGAACAGACCTCCTATTAATCTCGACCAAGCTTTCTCATCTAACCTCAAAGAAATCATTCATGTGAGGGAATCTAGTGAAAGCTCCCTGCGTCTATATTCTTAGCTCTATAAACCGAAAAGTTCTGTATATTGGTGTTACAAGCAACCTAAAAGGCAGAGTGTGGCAACACAAAAGTCATTACTTCCCTAGTTTTACCTCTCGCTATCACGTCACTCGTTTAGTCTACTATGAAGTTCACGATGATATGGAGCACGCAATCGAAAAGGAAAAGAGACTAAAGTTTTGGCGGCGCGCCTGGAAGGATGCTTTGATTGATGAGATGAATCCTAAATGGAATGATCTTTATGAGACTTTGTGAGCAATTGTTGCGCTAGACTCCACGCACAAAAGCCTAAATAACCGTCATCCTGAACTTGATTCAGGATCTTAGGTGTGAAAAGGCTGAGTATTGTACGTCTCTAAGTTACTGGATAACTACTGCGTAGTTTCCAGTATGACTATTTATAGAGTGCAAGGCTTTATCAAAACGTCACCCTGACGAAAGTCAGGGCCTTAGATACGAAAAGCCTACGTCTTCTACGTGTCTAAAATACTAGGGCACAACCCTCACTCACAACTCAACCGTAGTACTTTTAATCCCTTGAACTTTCTTATCTAACTCCACTTCCATCTCATCGAGCCAAGCGTATCGCTTCGTATACAAACGACGCTTGTTCTTCTTCAAGGCAGAAGGGTCTTTACGTTCAGGAAAAGCTGGGATCTCATAACGATATTTGTCACTTTGTTCCGCGCCATATTCTGCCCACAGCTCGTCATAATCAAAGGTTACCGCTTTATTCTTGGAGCCTTTATAACGAAGTGCCTGATAGATGTGACCTTTATTAGACACCCCAATAAATTCAGTCACACCTAGCGACTTCCCAAACATTAAGGCTAGTTCTACCATTAGCGCTTTAGGGCGAAGTCCGTGGAAAGAACGAGTGAGAGTTTTAATCACTTGATTACGATCTTCGACTTGATCACTTGGGCCTTTCAATGCCCCTATGTGCATGGTTTTTACTGGGCTGGTGGATAGATTGAAGGTAATTGAGTAAATTGTCTGACCAAGATCGTTAATAAGACGAAGACCAAGTGAACCTTCACGCATCTCACCATCAAAGATAATCAGGGTAAATTGATTGCCCTTTGAATCGGCTAAGTCAATCAGTGGTAAACCACCTTCACCAAACGCTTGTTTGAACGAACTACCGAAGGTTGAATTAAGTAGATTGAAGTGTTGTTCGATCAGCTTCATTCGTTCTGCAACAGGAGTATCGACAAACAAATAAGGCTTTAGCGCTTTTTCAAGAAGACGAGGTTTTTGTTCTACTGCATTTCTAAATAACTCATTGCTCGTTAGTGAGGCAATGCGGGTAAATGTGGAATGGTAGACTTTACTCAATACAAAAAGCCGAGCTTTTAGCCAAACACTCTTTAGTGTTTTATCAGTAGAGTAATGCAGTTGCGACAACTCTAACTCTGGCATTGCGCTATCTAGCTCGTTGGTAATCATAAAGCCTATCCTTACTTAGTGCGATGGAATCAATGTGTGCCTAAACGAAACGGTGCGAGAAAACTCTCAGTGTTTAGGCAAAGTTATTTTGAACAAAGAGCTTTCATTCGGATGATGTTGGTCCAATGTAGAAAACCATGGTCGGTTACATACTCAACATTCACCATTGAGGCGCCGGTTGGACACTGCTGCATTACTTGAGCGTAAGCGTCGTCAACATAGTCTGTATCAAAGGCAAACCCCATCACCACAGTTTGAGAGGTTTCTACCTCAACTGTCTGCGGGTTGTTCAGATGAACGCTTGGGTCATTACTCACCTGAGACATATGAACGCTACTGCTACAAGCAGCTAAAAAAAACGGCAATAGAAGAATTAGCTTTTTCATCATTACGCCTTATTGCAGTAACCAGTTGCGATGATTTCACGCTTGAAGAACAGCACGTAACCAGTGGTTTGATGCTTGGTCATTACGCCTTCAATTTTCCCGCCAGTACATTGCTGCTTAAGGTTGGTGACTGCTTCATCAACAATGTCGTTATTAAAGTTAATACCAATGAAGTTCCAGTCAGATGCCGAAGCGGTAACGGCCTGATCGCGTTGGGCTGGTACAGAAGTGAGAGAGACAGTATTTAGACCTACACAGCCTGAAAGTGATGCAGCCGCAATGGCTAATAAAAGTGCTTTTTTAAACATGGTATGAATTCCTACTTGATACAGAAACCGTCAACTCGAACCACCTCGCCACTGATGGTGCCGAAATTAGTTGATTCGCGAACAGATGTTAAGCCGGTAAGGTTATGAGTTGGGCATTGAGCATCGACTTGCTGCATGATTTGGTCAGCATAGGCGTCGTTGTAGACGGGGTTGCCAGTAGTCGGCCCCATGTTCATCAATGCAAGAACAGTTGCGACAATCTCCATATTTTCCGAAGCACGTTCGCTAGTTGCAACTTTAGAACCAATGCGCGCGGTTCCTGCGGCATCAAATCCCAATTCGTTCACCTTGATGCTGATAGGTGTAAGTTCACCTTGCGTCTGGTCAATATCACTAAGTTGTACATGGTGCAATTGCGAGCAAGCGCTAAGAGAAGCAACGCCTATACCCAACAATGCGAGTTTTAAAACTTTCATCGAACGTTTCCTAAGTGTGCGCAAAGTGGCGCATAGTATATGGATGTTGATAGCGATGGAATGCAATACGTGGCAATAAATGTAACCTCCTATTTGTATGATGAATAGTGTTCATCTTGGGAAGTAATTATTCGTTTTTGGAAAAAGGGAGGGGGAGTGAGGCTTCACAGTAGCGTCATCCTGAACGTGATTCAGGATCTTAGGAACGTGTATGTCCAAAAGTATGAGATTGCTGGAAGTAGATCCAAGGGTGCTACACAAAAATTCGAATTATCACGGTCTGCTCTTACTTTTAGAGTCTCAGTAAAAAAGAAAAGGACTTAGACGTGAAAACTCAATCTGCTCAAGCGCAATTCGAAGAAAATTCAAATCCAGTTTTAAAGCACATCTACTCCGTAACTCAACAGTTCAGTGTCTATATACTGAGCTCAGTCAACGACGCTTTGCTTTATATAGGCCAAACAGAGCACCTGCAGTCAAAGGTTTGGCTACATAAAAAGCGAACAACCGATCACCTAGGGCTTACAATCTTCGAGCAAAAATTGGTGTATGTGGAACAATTCGACAACGTAATAGATGCGCGTACTCGCGAACAAGAGTTGACTATGTTACCTGAGATCGACTTGAGGAAACTAATAACGACGAACAATCCTAAATGGGATGATTTATTCGAGTTTGTTTAAAGATATTGAAAGCAATTGCTGTTTAAAAAGACCCCCGATAAAAGCATTCGGAGGTGACAAGGTTAGGCTCTGCTATATCGATATAAAGTTTGAGGTTAGCTTTATTGCCATTAACCATAAACTGTCGTTCCCGAGCGCTCCTATCGGGAACCTAATGAGTTCAATAGGCGTTGAGATCCTCGATAAGAGCACTCGAGGATGACAAGGTCACATTCGTTTAGAACGATATATAATTTGGGATTTACTTTATTGCCATTGGCCATAAACTGTCGTTCCCGAGTGCTCCTATCGGGAACCTAATGATTTCAATAAGCGTTGAGATCCTCGATAAGAGCACTCGAGGATGACAAGATTATGCTCTGCTATATCGATATATAAGTTTGAGATTAGCTTTATTGTCATTAACCATAAACTGTCGTTCCCGAGTGCTCCTATCGGGAACCTAGTGATTTCAATAGGCGTTGAGATCCTCGATAAGAGCACTCGAGGATGACAAGATTACGCTCTGTTAGATCGATATATAGTCTGCGATTAGATGTATTGCCATTAACCATAAACTGTCGTTCCCGAGCGCTCCTATCGGGAACCTAATGAGTTCAATAGGCGTTGAGATCCTCGATAAGAGCACTCGAGGATGACAAGATTACGCTCTGCTATATCGATATAGAGTCTGCGATTAGATGTATTGCCATTGAACATAAACCGTCGTTCCCGAGCGCTTCTATCGGGAACCTACTTAGCTCCACAGCTCAATAAGAGTACCAAAAAATGACAAGGATACTTCCAACATGAGCAAGCATCCTTGCGTCTATATACTCTCATCAAATAACAGAAACGTTCTTTATATTGGTGTGACGTCTAATTTGCTTGGAAGAGTTTGGCAACACAAAAATAAGGTTGTAGAAGGGTTTACGTACCAATATAACGCTTCTATCCTAGTTTATTATGAAATGCATGACTCAATGGAATCTGCAATCTTAAGAGAAAAGCAGCTTAAGAAGTGGAATAGAGCTTGGAAAGAGCACTTAGTGAACAAATTTAACTCGCAGTGGAGAGACTTATATGGGGATCTGTTCTAAGTTTTTATTCCATTAAATGACGACCTCATACTTAAGCTAATAATTTAATTTTCCTCTCATGCTACCTACCTCATATTTGACTATCGGCACTTGGCATTCATAATATAGAAACGCATTTTCTAAGATTAAACAACAAGTTGAACTGGCATTTGTAGCCAATAGGTTAAAAAGAGTTCGCGGCTTAGCGTCAGATGGATTACTGATACTAACGAAACACTCATCCTCTGAAGGAATCTAACTTCTCTTTTCATACACCCTGAATTAGGAAACACATTAGTTGTTGTTAGTAGAACGAATCAAATCGGCCGTAGACGAAAAAATAATTAAGCGTGGAGTGGCACTTGTTAATAAAAGCAAAGTGGTCAATGTGTCAGTGAAGGGTTCAACAGTGGTTGGAGAGGTGCTGGGTACTCATCGATATAACGTAGCTTTAGATAGCGGGGCTCATTTACATGGCAGTTGTACTTGTCCCGCTGCTGACTACCAAGCTATTTGTAAGCATATGGTCGCATTAGCAATAATTTATGAACAAGGCTCTTCAAAAAAACATCCTACCCTCGAAAACTGGTTAAGTAAAAAGTCGAAACCAGAATTGCTTCAATCTTTGCTTGAGGTGATAGAGCAAGATGAAACATTGCGTACCATTTGGTATCAAAAGATGGAGCTTTCTTTAAACCCTCCTTCTGAAAAAGAGCTGAAAAAGCTCATTACGAAAGCTTTACCAAAGCGCTCTATTTGGGATTATCAAAAGGTAGCAAATTACTTTCAAAATGCGACAGAAAAGCTTCAAGCGCCATTAGATATAGCGAAATCCCTAGAGCCTGACGCAAAGATAGATTTCTTTGGCGCATTGATGAATCGATTGGGATCAGTTTTATACCAAATAGACGATTCTTATGGATATCGCTTGGATCTAGAGCACAGCATTAGGGAAAGCTTCAAGCAAAGCTATAGTGACATCACCTGGGACAATAACCAGAAAGCCAAGTGGTTGGTAAATGAGCTACTTAATAGTAGTGAGATGTACGCGGAGGTGCTTCAGCAAGCTATAGAAAATGATGCCCAAACTCGTGGTTTAGTCCTTTCTCTGTGCCAGTCCAAACTAGAGTCAAACGTAAAACTGACGAATGATAATAGACGGTTGCTCATCCGCATATTGATAAATGGCGCTACGTCATGGCAAGAAGAGGTAAAATATAAGGCGCTAATCGCCAAAGATTGTGATGACTATTTGCAACTAGCGAAGATCTGTTTAAAACACGATGAAGAACTGGATGCTGAAGATTGGTTACTTCGTGCTAAGCAGAAAATATCTGGTGATTTCGACCAACAACGTTGGAATGAAATGGAGCTACAGGTTTTGCATGCCTTAGGCGATGAAGAACAAGTTTGGCAAAAAGCCATTGCAAACTTTGAATCCAAGCCCAGTTGTGAAGTGTGGCAGCACTTGGTTAAAAGTTGCGAACAATTACACATTGACTTGTCCCACCATAGACAAGAAATTGAACAGTCACTTATACGTTGTCTCGATTTAGCCATAAATAGTGCTTTCGAGTCAGAAATAGAACAGGTACTTATCTTGTTTTATCTGCATTTTTCACAGCCAGAGAAGGGCAAGCCTTATATAGCTCAAAATCATGGCACTCCGGCTGTTGAACAGTTGGGATTAGCTTTGTTGATAGATGAGACTGACTATGCGTTGAATCTATTGGATACCAGCATTTCTCGTGATATCCAAATGGGCACTAAGGCAAACTACCACTGGGCAGATAAAAGACTAGACAAAATTTATGAACAGATAAAATCCAACCCTAGAGCACTTGGGGTATTTACCGAATATAAAGCGAACCTTGAGCAGTTACATAAACGCAAAACCACGTTCGTTAAACTTCTCCAAGCGCGAGACGATTATTATGTGCCGCAGAAGTGAAAGGAGATTATCAATGTTGAGTAATACGTTAAGGTTTACCAACGATTTTAATAGTATATTCGTTGAAGGGACTTCGACAAAAGACTTGAAGAGGGCGGTGTCTCTTAGGTAACTTCGCTAAACGCTTCACTAATTTGAGTCGATACCGCGTGACTAAGATTATGAAAACGCTTGGCTTAGTGAGTCGGAGATGTTGCGTATGCTTTAGGTGGCAATCGCTACGTTTATATTGCAGTTGTTCGCTTTTATTTGATTCTCTCCGCATTAGCAAACAAAACCTACTGACTTCTGCACAATGAATGGATTGTCCCTTTTTTGTGAGTATGATCACTTAGAAGTCTATATAATTGAACAAACTGAAATTTTCGACAAAAGGAATATTGATTGAAATTTCTTATCACAGGTGGGGCGGGCTTTATTGGCTCTGCTGTAATACGCCATATTATTGATAATACTTCAGACACTCTAGTCAATGTTGACAAGCTTACCTACGCGGGTAATTTAGAATCGCTTACTGGTTTTGATAATAACCCAAGGTATATTTTCGAACAGATTGATATCTGTGATAGGCCACAACTAGACCGAGTATTTTCTCTTCACCAACCCGATGTAGTCATGCACTTAGCTGCTGAATCACACGTTGATCGCTCTATTGATGGTCCTGCTGATTTTATTCATACCAATATAGTTGGGACTTATACACTGCTAGAAGTAGCTCGAAGTTACTGGAATGAGCTTGAAGAGGGAAAGAAGAAAAACTTCAGATTCCACCATATCTCTACAGATGAAGTTTACGGAGACCTTGAGGCCCCTGAGCAACTATTTACAGAAACGACTTCTTATCTCCCATCAAGCCCATATTCTGCTTCGAAAGCCTCTAGCGACCACCTTGTTAGGGCGTGGCTCAGAACCTACGGGTTACCAACCATAGTTACAAACTGCTCGAATAACTACGGACCGTTTCAATTCCCAGAGAAGCTAATTCCTTTGGTTATACTCAATGCGTTGGAAGGAAAACTATTACCTGTATATGGAAACGGCATGCAAGTGAGAGATTGGTTGCATGTGGAGGATCATGCTAGGGCGTTATATTTAGTGGCAACACAAGGCCAAGTGGGTGAAACGTACAACATAGGTGGACACAACGAAAAGACTAATATCGACGTAGTCCAAACTATCTGTGACCTCTTAGAAGATTTGAGCCCATTAATCACTCAAAACAACGACACTTGGAATATCTCAGGTTTTCGCTCATTGATCACATTTGTTGAAGATCGACCAGGTCACGATCTTCGTTACGCTATTGATGCTTCTAAAATTGAACGAGAACTAGGATGGAAGCCCGAAGAAACTTTCGAGTCAGGACTTCGAAAAACTGTAATGTGGCATTTACAGAATCACAAATGGTGGAGCCGAGTTTTAGATGGTTCATACTCTAGAGAGCGTTTAGGTCAAGGACAGTAACTCTATGAAAGGAATCGTGCTTGCGGGTGGCTCAGGAACTCGTTTATATCCAATAACAAGAGGCGTTTCAAAACAGCTTTTACCGCTATATAACAAACCAATGATTTACTACCCATTATCAGTTTTAATGTTAGCGGGTATTCGTGATGTTTTGATAATTGCCACGCCAGAAGACAAAGATAATTTTAAGCGTCTATTAGGTGATGGTACTGATTTTGGGATAGCACTGACATATGCAGTCCAAGCGAAGCCAGAAGGTATAGCTCAAGCATTTCTTATTGCAGAGGATTTTATTGGAGATGACAACTGCTGTTTGATACTTGGTGATAATATCTTCTATGGTCAAAGGTTTACTGAAGCATTGCAAAATGCCTATGATAGAGAGAGAGGCGCAACGATATTTGGATATCAAGTGAAGGATCCTGAACGATTTGGTGTTGTGGAATTTGATCATCAACACAAAGCTATTTCAATCGAGGAAAAACCTAAGAGTCCTAAATCGAACTGTGCCATTACAGGCCTGTATTTTTACGACAATCGTGTTGTGGAATTTGCCAAAAAGATCAAACCTTCAGCTAGAGGCGAGTTAGAAATCACAGATATCAATGAATTATACCTTCAAGACGGTAGTTTGAAGGTGGAAATATTAGGACGTGGTTTTGCCTGGCTTGATACAGGGACTCACGAAAGTTTGCATGAAGCGTCATCTTTTGTACAAACAATAGAGAATGTACAAGGTCTTAAGGTCGCTTGTTTGGAAGAAATCTCACTTAGGCATGGTTGGCTTACTAGAGAGCAGGTATTGGAGTTGTCAAAGCCAATGGCAAAGAATGATTATGGCCAATATTTGGCTAAAATTGCAAAAGAGGTTTAGGTTGCGAGTTTTAGTGACTGGCTGTGATGGCCAAGTTGGACGTAGCTTAATGGAACGAATGCCAGAAAACTGGGATGTAGTTGCTCAAAATAAGAGACAACTAGACATCACAGATCACGACGCTGTACTGAAAGCACTTCAGGATATTAAGCCCCAATATGTAATAAATGCAGCGGCTTACACTTTGGTAGATAAAGCGGAAGATGAATCAAGTAAATGTTTTTCTATTAATCGAGATGGAGCTCGTAATTTGGCTCTTGGCTCTCAGAAAATTGATGCGGTAATGCTGCACCTTTCTACAGATTATGTGTACTCTGGAAGAAAGATTGGGCCCTATACTGAGTTTGATACTCCTGAGCCTTTAAGTGTTTACGGCAAGAGTAAACTAGAAGGGGAATTAGCCATTGCTGAATCCCATTCGAAACATATTATTGTTCGTACTTCATGGGTATTTAGTGAATATGGGAATAATTTCGTAAAAACTATGTTGAGGCTTGGCTTAACCCACCAGGAGCTATCAATAGTAGATGACCAGTTCGGAGGCCCTACTTATGCTGGAGACCTCGCAGAAGCTCTACTCTCTATTATTGATTCGTTGGAGCAAGGAAATTTAGGTTATGGCCTGTATCACTTGGCGGGTTTGCCAGTAGTCACTTGGCGAGGTTTTGCTGATACTGTATTTAAACAAGCTATCAAAAGTGATATTACTGGTAGTATGGAAATTAAAGGAATAGCTGCTCATCAATACCAAACAAAAGCCAAGAGACCTAGTAACTCTCGCCTATGTTGTGACAAGATTTACCAACAGTTCAGAATAAAGCCTAGCGACTGGAAAAGTGCACTGAACGATATCAGTAAGTACATGGAGTAACAATGAAGGTCATAGATACCGCTATTGCTGACGTAAAAATTATAGAACCAACAGTCCATGAAGATGATCGCGGTTTTTTCATGGAGACTTGGCATCAAGAGAGATTTGAAGAGCAGGTAACCGGAAAACCGACACAGTTTGTTCAAGACAACCATTCTAAATCAAAATATGGGACTCTACGTGGTTTACATATTCAAACTGAAAATACGCAGGGAAAGCTAGTACGGGTCATATTAGGAGAAGTGTTTGATGTAGCGGTTGACCTAAGAAAAAACTCACCAACCTTTGGGCAATGGATAGGAGAGTACCTGTCAGCAGAAAACAAACGACAACTATGGGTTCCCGAAGGCTTTGCTCATGGTTTTTACGTTACAAGTGAAGAAGCTGAATTCGTTTATAAATGCACCGATTATTATAATCCAGAAGCAGAGGTGAGTATTGCTTGGGACGATCCAAGCATTAGTGTCGAGTGGCCGAGTATAGTCGTTCCGCCTGAGCTTTCTATAAAAGACCAAACTGCTATCACCCTTGAAGCGTTTGTTGCTCAAAATAGTATGTTGAATGGTATTTAGTCGCATAAACAGAAACACAACGTTTTCTATGAAGTTTTTCAAATACAGCTTCATGAGCTTTCTTTCAATGGTGCTTCCTGCACTATTTCCGATATTGGTATTGGCTTTAAGCGCTCGTTATCTTGTTGCGGGTGATTTTGGCACTTACTTGATAATAATGACAACTTTGGGTTACAGCGGTTTATTAGAATTAGGTATGTCTCGAGCGTTAATTAAACAGTTTTCTTCTGAGCATAGCGATGAGAGAGAAACGAAGATCACGTTAGCTTCAGGTTTTTATACTATGTTAGGTTTAGGTCTACTAGGGACCTTGATCCTACTGATAGGATCGCAAGTTGCACAGCTTTTTTTTAGTCTATCTAGCTCGGTTGTAATAGGAGTAAAGATATCAGCTTTTGCTCTGCCAGCTATTTTATTGAACCAACTATTTTATGCATATCTAGAAGGGTCACTAAGGTATGGGGCAATTCTCAAAATAAAACTTGTAAGTTCGATGCTAGAGGCATTGCTATTAATCACGATATTACTTATTTATGGTGATTTGTATACATTATTAATAGTATTTTGCATTGGTAAGTACGTAACATTGAGTTTTATTTATTATTATTGTTCTGGACCTAAGCTAATAGAGAGAAAGCAATTTTCAAAAACCAAAGTAGGAGGAATGATCAAGTTTGGTGGATGGCTCACCATTAGTAGTATTATCGGGCCTGTAATGGTTTATTTTGATCGATTCTTTGTATCTGGTGAGTTTGGTTTGGAAATTGCTGAGCAATATCTTGCTGTATCTGAATTGGCCATAAAAATTGCTATTATTCCAACGGCTATTTCAAGAGTATTCTTCGTGTTAATGGCAAGAATATCGATTGACGGCCATAGAAGTACTAGGCTTGGATATCAATCAATTATAGTCGGGGTTGTTCCTTTTTTGTTTTTACTGATTGTTTATTCTGATTCATTCTTAAATTTAGTTATTAGTGATAAATCCACAGAATTATCGACAACAATTTTTAACATATTATGTATTGGCCTAGTTTTTAATGCTATTGCACAGATCCCTTTTATGAAATTATTAGCAGCCGGTTATTCAAAAACAACCGCAATTATTCATTTGTGCGAATTGTTCCCATATTTGATATTACTAACTTATGCTATCAAACAATACGGGGTAATTGGCGTTGCAATAGTATGGGTCTTAAGAAGTCTAATTGATTGTATTATTTTGGTGATTGTTTCAAGGAGTATGCTACCGAATGAAGGAAAATAAGGTTGTTACATCCGTTCCGCAAGGATATCGTAGTTCTGGTAGAGATGACATGCTTGAGTTTATGCCCGAAATATATAAAACAGTTCTTGAGATAGGGTGTGGTGAAGGAGAGTTTTCTAAGAACTTAAACCAATTTGTTGAGTATTGGGGTGTAGAACCAGATGCCGACGCGATTGCTCTAGGAAGAGATAAAAATAGTAGAGCTAATTTTCTAGAAGGGCTATTTCCAAATATAGAAAAAGAATTGCCAGACAGATATTTTGACGTAATTGTATGCAATGATATTATTGAGCATGTTGAAAATACAGATGAATTATTTAAATATTTTAGGAAAAAACTTAAGAAGGATGGTTGCTTAGTCGCTTCTATCCCAAATATAAGGCATATCTCTCATCTTAAAGAAATGCTAGTTTTTAAAGATTGGGAATATAAAGACAGTGGAATTCTAGATAGAACGCATTTACGGTTTTTTACCCAAAAAAGCATATTGACATTACTTGAAAGAAATCACTTTGAAATTATAAGAATAAAAGGTATAAATAGTATATATGGAGATAAGGAAAAATCAATAAGTTGGATTAAGAGCATATTAAAATACAGTATCCCAATTTTTATTTTTGGTCAGGATATTCAGTATATGCAATTTGGCTTACAGGCGAGAATAAAAGAAGAATGTTAAAGCCATTAGATGTAATTGCAGTATTTACTACTTATGAACCGAATCAGGCTCTGATAAGAAATATTGAAACAATGAGCAAACAAGTAAACTCTATTATTATTGTTGATGATGGGTCAAAGATGCCTATATCGTTAGAGATATTAACGATATGTTCACTTAATAAAAAGGTAACTTTATATAGAAATGAAGAGAATTCAGGAATAGCATATTCACTCAATAGAGGTATTGAAATCGCGAGCAACAATGGCTTTGATTGGGCGGTCACTATGGACCAAGATTCGGAACCTACGCATGATTTTATCTACCAATTGTGTACTTCACTTAATAATTTAGTATCGCGTGAAAATGTAGCATTGCTTACACCGACAGTGGTAGATAGTAGTAACCCACGAAAGATAAGTAAGTTATTAATAAATAACAAAAAAATATATTTTGAACTTACTGATATGTCGTATAGAGATAGGGATGATTTAATCTTGGCGATTACTTCTGGTTGTTTGACTTCTATCCCTAAAATTAAGGTGGTTGGAGGATTTCCTACTGAATATTTTATTGATTATGTGGATAGCTTTTTGAGTTTAAAACTGATTCAATCAGGATATAAAATAGCTTTTAGTAGTCAAGCCAAGTTATTACATAACCTCGGTAACCCTGAAGTAAAAAACCTACTGGGGAATAAGGTACGTACACTCAATCATAGTGGTTTTAGGCGATATTATATTGCTAGAAATACAATATTTATGTATCGGGAGTTCTATCGGACTTTTCCTAACTGGATACTTTATGATGTTTATATTGGAATCTACTCGTTGATTTCTATACTGCTATTTGAACGTAATAAATTTGAAAAGCTAGGCTATAGTCTTAAAGGGATCTATCACGGATTACTTGGAGTGAAAGGTAAATTGCATTAGTTTTTAGGAGAATTAAGACTAATAGTCTCTTCAATTCGTGTATTGGATCTACGCCGTTCACTATCCAAAACCCAGCCCCACTTATTAAAATATTTTATCATTGATCTTACGTGTACCCATGTCATACGCCATGAACTATATGAAGCTTGTTCGTGATGATGGATAATAGAGACAAAAGGATAGCATTCCGTTTTTCCAATTTGATGTAAACGACGGGTTAAGTCGATATCTTCGGGGTACATAAAAAAGCGAGTGTCAAACATGCCTACTTGTTCGAAAGTTCTTGAGCGAAGTAACATGAAGCACCCCGATAGATAAGGGCAGTTGAGAACATATGAATAATCATAACTACGCAACTCGTACTGTTTCTGAATGGAAATGCGATTGAAGAATGATGGGAAAAATCGTCTTGTGATTAGATTTAAAGGAGAAGGAAGTCTTTTGCATGCGTGTTGGATGCTTAAGTTAGAGTTAAGCACTTTTGGCATGCAATGAAGTGTATTTGGAGATGTTTCCATATAAGAAACTAAGGTGTTTATGGTTTCTATGCTAACTTCAACATCAAGATTCATAACCAAGTGGTACTTAGAATGTACTTTTTCATGGCATAGTCTAAATGCTTGATTATGTCCGAAACCATATCCAAGATTACGCTTGTCAGAACAGTAAATCACTTTAGTGTGCTTTTTAACCACCTCTTCTTGTTGTAAACAAGGAACTTCACTATTTTCATATATACACACTATATCTATCAATGATGAATTTATAAAACTACTCAAGCATTTATTTAGCGATTCAATAGAGTTGTTATATGTGACAATCGATATAGATAACATTTACTTCATAACCATTAGGCGGGTTAAGAGCGCTATTTTTCGCTCAAAAGATTGAAAAGGGCTCACTATACTTAGATAAAGCGATAATCTTGACGAAATCGAAAGTGCTCTTATATTACTAAATTTCTCAATTAAGCTAATATATTCATGGTTAACGGGCATTAACATTGCGAGTAAAGTCGACTGTTGGACGATTTTATCGAACCTATCCGTAGGATCTCTTAGCACCCTAGATACATTTTTGAGGAACGTACTTTTTTTTGCACCAACTGTATTTAAGTCATGCTGCCTATATTTAACGGTTTGACTCTCGCTAAATCCGGTTTTACCAAAAGTCTTCGCACACAGTAACAACCACCAATCATGCATAACAGCATCAACAGGGCAGGGAAATGCTATGTCTAAAAGTGCGCGGTTAACGATAATCGCACAACCAGGGGTCATATTTTGGACCAAAATAGATGAAAAAGATTCTGTCATTCTTGGATCTAGTTTTTGGTGCTTCCAGAATGATGTAGCAATAGGTTCAAGGCTTTGCCCCACTACCTCTAAATCAGTAAAAAATAGACAAGGCTTTGATTCGTCTTCACGTTCAAGCTCAGTTATGCCTTTATAGAGGATATCTATTTTGTTTTTGAGCCAAACATCATCTTGATCCGAAAAAACGACGTACTTAGCGTTTGACTGATCAGCTGCATTATTGAAATTACTAATAACGCCTTTTTTACCTTTGTTTAAATAGAATTCTATAGCCTCGCTTTTGAATTCTTTTACGATATTTTTAGTTCCATCAGTAGAGCCATCATCTGAGATGATTATGCGATTAACACGCTTATCGAAGCCTCTACAGTCGACAATACTCTGAAGTTGCTCAGTTATATAAGCTTCTCCATTATATGTCGCCATTATGACATCTATGTCCTTCATTTAGCTGGCGATCCCTTTTGCAAAACTCAGTAACAGTCCTCTCATCTTAACAAGCTCGGCAATGAGGTGAAATGACGAATTAATGTTAATTTGATAATTAAATCGAAATCCAACTACGAACCAATACATTTGTGACTTTGATGCAACAAAAAAGCTGTCAAACACTAGATTAGCTCATTACACTCTTACTATCAGATGTTAAAAGTTAATCAAGGAAGATGCGCTTTAGCAAAATATCACTAATGCATGGCTTAGCCATTGCTATCGTTATCGTAGTCGTTCAGGTTTGGGGCGGGATAGTGTACGCCGAGCCACAAATCAGTATTACCAATAGTTCTATTGGTGTGGTGGCCTGCTTTTACATTAGCTTGTTGCTGATTCCTCCGCCGATACCGTCAATACTGAAACGCAAGAGATACCCAGTGATCGCAGTGTTACTCGGTTGTTATTGTGTTCATATTGCCGCTATTGCATTTATGCGTATTGATTACTCAAGGCCGGTGTTACTTACGGGTTTTGGGTTTACGTTTGCTTGGTTTATCATCTTTAGATTCTTTCAGACTAAGAATATGGAGTTAATCCTTTATAGATTTAGTACGGTTGACTCATTACGATTTGCCCCGTTTTCAAGTATTAAATTGATAGATACAACAGATGCTACACAAGTTAATGATATTAAGTTGGGTGTTGTATCTGACTTCCATCAACCGCTTAATCAGAATGATTCTAGATTACTAGCAGAATGCAGCTTACATGATATTCCTATTTACCATGCAGACTTGTTGATAGAGCGACTCTCTAAACAGGTTAATACGGAGAATCTTAACCCTATAAGTATCACTCTTTTTAGCCCAAGCCCTACCTATATTAAGGTTAAGTATGTATTAGAGTCATTATTTGTGATTGTGGCTGCTCCCATTTCACTATTTCTTGCAGCAGTGACAGCTTTTGTGATTAAGTTTAACAGCCCTGAAGAACCTATTTTATACAAGCAGAAGCGCATAGGCTATCGAGGTAAAACTTTTACTATGTATAAATTTCGGACTATGTCTTCCGATGAAGAGACTGACGAGTCATTTGCTACTAGTGAGTTACACAGAGTAGATACATTGGGGCATTTTTTAAGAAAAAGCCGCCTGGACGAAGTTCCTCAATTGTTTAATGTACTCAAAGGAGAAATGGCGCTTATCGGTCCGAGACCGGAGCAACCAGGGTTGGCTAAAACATTTCAGGACAGTATCCCATTTTATAGTTATCGTCATACTATAAAACCAGGTATTACAGGATGGGCTCAGATAGAACAAGGTTACACTGACTCCAATGAAGCAACTTCAAAGAAGCTAGGTTTCGACCTTTACTACATTAAAAACTTAAATATCAACCTCGATATCTATATTCTATTGAAGACGATTAAAATCGTTCTGTTTAGAAAAGGAATGTAATGTCATTTGTAACGTATGTGTTTTTTAATAGCCAAACTGTTCTTCCATCTTTTCAATAAACAGGTCAATCATTTTTTCAGGCAACGCATTAATCCCAGCTGCGGCTTTCCTACCGCCACCCGTTGCAAACTGTGAGCAAACATCGTCTGCACCTTCTCTATTCGTTAGTGGGCTTCTAACGCTAACGGTATAAGACTCATCAGAAGAATTTGCCGTTAAAACAGCAAAGGCCTTGTTCGGATGCTCATTGGCGAGCCAGTTTCCGTATGTGCCACTTATACGCCTTGCCCATGCCTCGTTGGGAAGTTGATATACTTCGATATTTTGAGAAGAGTAGGTTGCTGGAATAGATTTAACATGACTCCAGTCGTTATCAAACCCTGCTTTTAGCTGATCAAACACACCATTGTTTTTGTTTCTGAGGAGCAGTGGGTTTGGGTATTTTAATAGCGACTCAAATAAAGCTTTAGGATGGAAATGAAGATCTTCTATCGAACTACCGTAAGCGTTGTAGTTGATCAGTGTCCCTAGTTGTTTGAGAAAATCAATGTCTTCACTGGCCACGCTGTGTTCCAAAGCTAAATCAGTAGCTTGTTCTGATAAATTGTCACCAAAGGCACCAACACAGGCCCATAAATAGTAATAGTTATTGAGGTACAGGTTTATGAGTAGGCTCGTGCAAACGTCTGACGAGGCATCTAAAAGAGATTTTAAATAGGGTGAGATTGGGACGTTCCCAGTTCTATGATGGTCGCAGTAGAATACGTCCACTTCTCTATCTAATAAAGATTGCAAGGCTGATTGGTTTGTCTTCATAGAGATATCTAACACCGTTGCTGAAGTAACATCTTGCTGTTCGTCAACTTGTTGTATTAGCTGAATATCTCGCTTTACTCCAGTAATGAGTGTCGAGTTTTTTGGGGTATTTAGTCGAAGTTGCAACAGAGAACAAATTCCGTCAGCATCCCCGTTAAACACGTCATAATGCGTAGGTTGTTTAGACATAGCCGTTATCTCTTAGGTATTGAACAACTTGCTCGGCACTTTCTTCAATTGAATTTTGATCCGTTTTTAAATGGATTTCCGCTGACTGCGGAGCTTCATAGTCTGATGTTAGGCCAGTAAAATGCTCTATCTCGCCTTTGCGAGCTTTTTTATACAGACCTTTTGGATCGCGCAACTCGCATGTTTCGATTGGAGTATCGACGAACACTTCAATGAACTCATCTTTAGGTAAAAGCGCGCGAACCTGTTCTCGATCTGCGATAAAAGGGGAGATGAAAGCCGTTAGCACTAAACTACCTGAGTCAACGAACAACTTAGCCACTTCACCAATACGTCGAATATTTTCAACTCGATCTTGGTCTGAAAACCCCAAGTCACGGTTAAGGCCATGACGTACATTGTCACCATCTAGTAAATAGCTGTGTATAGAGAGTTGATTCAATTTCAATTCAACGGCATTGGCTATGGTTGATTTCCCCGACCCACTAAGCCCAGTGAACCATAATACTGCAGGCTTATGCCCCTTTAGTTGCTGGCGCTGCTCTGGGGTAACCGATGCCAGATGCCATACTATGTTTTGGTTTCCCATGTTTTTTGTATTTCCTTATGTGTTAGAAGTGCCTTTGATAATGTATTTTTACCGTCATTCCCGAGTGCTTGTATCGGGGATCTTTGTACCTAGCTACCGATTAGATTCCCGCCTTCGTGGAAATGACGGTTAGGGTGACGCTAAATGTCTTTAGTGTTCCCTGTATTGTTTCCTGTCATCCCCAAGCGCTTTTATCGGGGATCTTTGTACATAACTACCAATTAGATTCCCGCCTGCGCGGGAATGACGGTTAGAGTGGCGCTATTGTCTTTAGTCTTCCCTGTATTGTTTCTTGTCATCCCCGAGTGCTCTTATCGGGGATCTCTGCACCTAGCTACCGATTAGATTCCCGCCTTCGCGGGAATGACGGTTAGGGTGACGCTAAATGTCTTTAGTGTTCCCAGTATTGTTTTCTGTCATCCCCAATCGCTTTAATCGGGGATCTTTGTACCTAGCTACCGATTAGATTCCCGCCTGCGCGGGAATGACGGTTAGAGTGGCGCTATTGTCTTTAGTCTTCCCTGTATTGTTTCTTGTCATCCCCGAGTGCTCTTATCGGGGATCTCTGCACCTAGCTACCGATTAGATTCCCGCCTTCGCGGGAATGACGGTTAGAGTGAGGCTATTGCCTTTAGTCTTCCCTGTGTTGTTTTTCGTCATCCCCGAGTGCTCTTGTCGGGGATCTTTGTGCATAGCTACCGATTAGATTCCCGCCTTCGTGGAAATGACGTCTAGGGTTACGCTAAATGTCTTTAGTCTTCCCAGTATTGTTTCTTGTCATCCCCAATCGCTTTAATCGGGGATCTTTGTGCATAGCTACCAATTAGATTCCCACCGTCGCGAGAATGACGTCTAGGGTTACGCTAAATATCTTTAGTGTTCCCAGTATGGTTTCTTGTCATCCCCGAGCGCTTTTATCGGGGATCTTTGTGCTTAGCTACCAATTAGATTCCCACTTTCGCGAGAATGACGATACTTTTTAGCTGATAGCTCTCAATTCTCCTACAACCCAAAAAAGTGCTCAATCGCAAATATCGCAGTAAAACTATAAATCACACTGATCGGAGCGCCAATTTTTACAAAATCTGACAACTTGTACTGCCCAGCATTAAACACCATCAAGTTCGTTTGATAACCATATGGGCTAATAAAACTCGCGCTCGCGCCGAAAGCGACAGCCATCACAAATGCAATAGGGTTCGCGTCTAGACTCAGAGCAAGAGAGTAAGCGATCGGGAATGTGACAGCAGCCGCTGCATTGTTGGTGACCAGCTCGGTCAGTAATAATGTAGATAAAAATACAAACACCAAAGCCAAATGTGGGCTTAATGTAAGGTTGTTCTGTGTTAGCAAATACTCTAAGTGTTCGAATAATCCACTATTTTGAATTGCAAAGGACATCACAATGGCAGAGGTGATGATAAGCCATATGTGATAGGGAAAACGTTGAGTTACATCGTTTATATTAAGTACGCCAAAGCATAGTAATACGCCAAATAACAGTAGCATTGCCTTGAACAGTGACACCAAACCTAATGAAGCAGCGAAAAGAGCAACGACAAATCCAAGCAACGTCGCTTTTTCACCAATCCCCTGAATCTTATTTTCGACTGCGATATCACTGAGTAATATAAAGTGTTTTTGAAAGCTTGGTGCCAGTGAAGGCGGCTCACCTGCGGTCAAAACTAAGTAGTCCCCAGCTTTAAGTTTTACTTCTCCCAACTTACCAGATAAGCGTACGCCATTGCGCTTTATGGCGACAACACCAGCGTTGAAGGTTTGTCTGAAATTGCACTCTTTGAGTGAGCGATTAACTAAGCGACTTTGTGGTAGCAATATAGCTTCAACAAAACTGTGCGACGCTAAGCCCTCTTTATCAGCGAATATTTCAAGTCCATTGTAATGCTTGAGCTGAGATACCTTCGATACATCACCGTTGAAAAAGAGTCGGTCGTTTTTTTGCAGTATTTCGCTAGGGGATACAGGGCTGATTATGTTTCCGTCACGCTCCATTTCAATAAGAAACAATGACTCCATATGACGCAAGCCGTTCTGGTTTATATCTTTACCAATTAGCGTGGAGCCAGCTGAAACACTGGCTTCAATAAAGTAACTGTCGCTGACAGGCGTATTGGTTTCGGAACTAGGCAGAAATCTCAATAACAGAGTTAAAACCAGGCCACATGCCACCACGACGCATAGTCCAACCGCTGTAAAATCAAAAAATGCCAACGGCGGCAGGTCAGTATCAATAAGAAGGCTGTTCACTATCAGGTTAGTGGAGGTGCCGATAAGCGTGAGTGTGCCCCCCAATATTGCCGCGTAAGATAACGGTAAAAGTAGCTTGGTCGCACTGTGATGTGGGTTATTGCGTATTGGGGACAATAAGCTAGATACAACAGCCGTATTGTTTAGAAATGCAGAGAACACGACAGTAAAGCCAAATAATCGAGCAAAGGTTGTACCGTAACTCGGGCGGATAACGTACTGCGCCATAATCCTCAGTACGCGCGTCTTTTCGAGAGCAATAGAGCACAGCATTAGCAATATCAGAGTGAGCAAGCCCTGGTTAGAACCTGCGTTAATCACTTGTTCGCTAGAGACGAGATCCAAAGAGAAAAGTACCAGCAGCGCTAGCCCAAACACACGCGCTGGATGTTTCTGAAAGCGAATGAGTGCAATGATGGTGGTAATGAATACCACCAATACAATTCCACTTTGCAAGCTAATGCCCATTGTTTAGCCCTTGCTAAGCAAGTCTTTAGCATCCCAATGTGGGAAATGCTTGCGAACCAACTGATTTAGCTCAAGCTCAAATTCAGAATATTCATGACCAGATTGACGCTTACTCTCTAGAGCGCCTTCAATCATACCTGCACCGACAGTAGCATTAGTCAGTCGATCGATGATGATGAACGCGCCGGTAATACGATTGCTGTCATAGGCGTCAAACACTACTTTTTCATTAAGATTGAGGTGACACAGACCGATCTCGTTTAGGTTTAACTGATTAGCCTCTAGCTTTTGCATGCTGTTAACATCGACGCGGTGCTCAATCTTAGAAACCTGTCCGGTCACTGTTTTAGTGCCGACTTTTATCAGGTATTCACGGTTGAGTTGCAAAGCATCTTCATTCATCCACACGACATTCGATGAAACGGCATTGGAATAATGTGGCTGTTGATCGGGGCGCACTAAAATGTCACCACGGCTAATATCGACTTCATCTTCCAAAGTGAGCGTAACCGCTTGTCCTGCATATGAAGAGGTTAAGTCGCCATCGAATGTTACTATCGATTTAACTTTACTCTCTTTGCCTGATGGCAATACCTGAATGCGATCACCAACACGAATCTCTCCTGATACAACCGTGCCACAAAAGCCACGAAAATCTAAATTAGGGCGGTTAACATATTGAACCGGGAATCTAAATTCGCCTTCTTCTTTTGTTTTATTAGTTTTAGCCGAGTTAAGTAAACGCATTAACGTAGAGCCAGGGTACCAACTCATATTTTTGCTCGGAAATACCACATTATCGCCGTGCAAGGCAGACACAGGAACAAATTGAATGCTTTCGAAATTCAATTCCTTGGCAAATTCGCGATACTCTTTCTTGATAGATTGATAACGCTGCTGGCTAAAGTCCACGGTATCCATCTTATTGACGGCGATAATGGCGTGCTTAATGCCAAGCAAAGAACAGATAAAGGAGTGGCGACGAGTTTGGGTTTGGACGCCGTGTCGCGCATCAATCAAAATGATAGCGAGATCAGACGTTGAAGCACCCGTTGCCATGTTGCGAGTGTACTGCTCATGCCCTGGAGTATCTGCAATAATGAATTTGCGTTGGTCAGTAGTGAAATAGCGATAAGCAACGTCGATAGTAATACCTTGCTCTCGTTCAGACTGCAATCCATCAACGAGCAACGCTAAGTCAAACTCTTGATCTGTAGTGTTGTACTTCTTTGAGTCTTTTTGAATGGCCAAAAGCTGATCTTCAAAAATCATTTGATTGTCATACAGCAAACGACCAATCAAGGTTGATTTACCATCGTCCACACTGCCACAAGTGATAAAACGCAGCAGATCTTTGTTTTCGTGTTGCTTTAGATACGCTTCCACATCGACTGAAAGCAAATTTGAAATTGTGTTCATTCTAACTCCCTTTATAGCTACTAGCTGTTAGCTTCAAGCTTCTAGTTAGTAGCATTTAGCTTATTCATCAGTCCTGTAATCATCGCGGACAATTCGTCGGTTTCTTGTAGCCAAACTTCAACTTTGTGTTTTGATAGATAATTGATTTTGTAGCCTATTATTATCTGCGTTTTTGCCTCAGCAAGAGACGAGCGACTAATATCTAAAAACCGAATCTTTTCTCTGGGGCTAGAACGAGTCATACCCTCAGCAATATTGCTAGGTACAGATAAACCAGAACGTGTTAACTGGTCACGAAATCCAAAGTCTTTAAGGCACTTTGTTTCCATGTAAATATCCGCCGATAACCTGACAGATCGCTTCCATACAGCCAATTTTTCAAAATTCATCTTCACCGCCTACACTCACAAAGCTTGGCTAAATGAAGAAGTTGCAAGGTTTGAAAAAATGATTAAATTTTCTAGCTTCTAGCTTCTAGCTTCTAGCTTCTAGCTTCTAGTTTTTAGTCTTTACTTCTTATCTCGTAGCTTGCAGCTAAAAACTCGTAGCTCTCACTTTGTAGCTTCCGCTAAAAATACCCCTCCATCTTCTTCTTCTCCATCGACCCAGAAGAATCATTATCAATTACTCGTCCTTGTCTTTCAGAAGTGGCAGTTAAAAGCATTTCCTGAATAATCTCAGGCAAAGTCTCGGCCTGCGATTCAATAGCCCCCGTCAGCGGATAACAACCTAAAGTTCTAAAACGAACCTTCTTCATTTCTGGGGTTTCACCTGGCTCAAGAGGCATACGTTCATCATCAACCATAATTAAGGTGCCATCGCGTTCAACGACAGGACGTTCTTTAGCAAAGTACAGAGGCACCATGTCGATGTTTTCTAGATAGATGTATTGCCAGATATCAAGCTCAGTCCAGTTTGATAGCGGGAAGACACGGATACTTTCACCTTTGTCGACTCGGGCGTTATAAACTTGCCAAAGTTCTGGGCGTTGATTCTTTGGATCCCAACGATGGTTTTGGTCGCGGAATGAATAGACACGCTCTTTAGCGCGTGACTTTTCTTCATCTCGGCGTGCACCACCGAAGGCGGCATCGAAACCGTGTTCATCCAGTGCTTGTTTTAAGGATTCAGTTTTCATGATGTCGGTATGCTTAGCGCTACCGTGAGTAAAAGGGCTGATGTCCATGTCTAAACCGCGTTGGTTTTTGTGGACGATAAGATCGAGTTCATATTTGTCTGCCAGTTCATCTCGAAACTCAATCATTTGCTTGAATTTCCAGTTCGTGTCGACGTGCAGAAGGGGAAACGGAACTTTCGCTGGGTAGAAAGCTTTTCGAGCTAAATGTAATAATACCGAAGAGTCTTTACCGATAGAGTAAAGCATTACTGGGTTCTCAAACTCAGCGGTCACTTCACGGAAGATTTGAATTGATTCAGCTTCTAGAGCCTTTAAGTGAGTAAGTCTGGCTGTATCCATAGTCGAAAGTTCTATCCCTATTGTTTCGGTGTGCTAGAAAACTAACAACAAACAGAGCATTTGACTCATAATCAAACAGTCTAAGATAGGCGAGTAAGGACTAAGAGAAGGTTTCTTATGGCTGAATTGAAAATTAAGCTATAAATATCAATAGTTTAACCTGGGTGGTGGTAGTGGATTGTTTATGTTTATGCTCAAAGCATAAAAAGACAATAGTTATAACTAAAGGTTTTAAAGGATAGGTTTGCAGCGATAAAGTATAGGGAAATTAGAGATATCACTAAAAAGACGTCATCCTCGAGTGCTTTTATCAAGGATCTAATTGTTCATCAGTAGAAAAGGTCTCCGATAAAAAAACTCGGAGACGACGACTTGGTCGGGGGCTTTGTCCTTGGGTATATTTGGCTCATCCGAAACTCAAGTACTTTTTACTGAATAACTCCCCCGGAATAAAAAAGACGTCATCCTCGAGCGCTCTTATCGAGGATCTAATCGTTCATCAGTAGAAAAGATCTCCGATAAAAAAATTCGGAGACGACGACTTGGTGGAGTTGTTTGTTCTTGGATATATTTGTGTGCATTCGAGACTAAAGCCCTTTTTAGTGAATCACACACCCTGGAATAAAAGACGTCATCCTCGAGCGCTCTTATCGAGGATCTAATCGTTCTTCAGTTGAAAAGGTCTCCGATAAAAACCCTCGGAGACGACGACTTAGTGGAGTTGCTTTGTCGTTAGGTATAGTTAGCTCATCCAAAACTGAAGTACTTTTTACTGAATCACTCCCCCTGGAATAAAAAACGTCATCCTCGAGTGCTCCTATCGAGGATCTCTTCAGCCAATCGTCACTTGTCATCATCAAATGCCGCTGATGCGCCACAACAGGAATATTGTTATCAATTTCCGCCATTTAGACGAAATGATACTTCTTCTCAAGACGATTGTTGTTAAATATCGTCTCGAAAACCAGAACAGTCCCAATCAAATCAAGCTTACTACCTGCCATATACAAATTAGCCACAACTAATGATGAGCAAAACATATTTAGTATTAATTTCAATTTGTTACATAATGATGATGTTTGAAAATATCAATTTGATCTAAATTAAACCTTATGCATCATTAGGCTTATATTTTTTTGATATTTTACAAAATAATTTGATATATTGATGTTTTTAGAGTTATTGTTCTACCTCGAAAGTATTATTCAGCGATGCTATTCATTAAGTTGTAAAAATAATCTGTCATTTTACGCCACGTCCATCAGATGGAATATGAATTGGAAATCATATTTGGCTATCATTTGTTGTTAGTTTTTAATGTGGGCTCTGTTATCGATTTTTTAGCATTTTGTTTATAGCTAAAACTTACAGATAAGCGTTATGAATTAGTTGAATGAATTAAAGGTACAAGGTACCATAAAGCTCATCAATACGAATTTAAATGTGATGCGGATCAAGGATTTGCATCGCTTAAGAGTGTTAAATCCCCGCCCAAATGCAATCTTTTGCATTGGGTGCATAATTAGTGGGGGTTAACCTCAAATCTAAACAACATCGAATCGTGGAATTTCGAATAATCCTCTGGGCGGTAGCGTATCCAAATTGCGCAAATCGTGTAGAATACCGCTCACTCAAAAAGAACTTATACTCCTTCTTATGAAACTTCATTTTAAAACGGTGTTGCCGTTAGCAACAATGCTTGCCATATCGGGTTGTACTATGCCGGGGTCAACGGTTGATCTTGGTGATAAGCAAATTTACAACACCTCTCCAGACGAATCTCAAATGTCTGAACAAGAATTAGCTGAAACACCAGTCAACGTGGTTAACGTTTATCCTTTATCGCCATCGTTTGTTAGCCGTTTTGCTGCCGATTTTAATGTAGAGGCTCATTCTCGTAGTAACCCTGCTCTTGATGCAGAGATTGCAAACTATGAGTACGTCATTGGTCCTGGTGATATTCTTAATATCACTATATGGGATCATCCTGAACTAACGATTCCTGCGGGTTCTTACCGTAGTGCGCAAGATGCGGGTCACTGGGTGCATGCTGATGGAACAATTTTCTATCCATACATTGGGTTTGTAAAAGTTGCGGATAGAACGGTTACAGAAGTACGTAAAGAAATCTCCCACCGCTTAGCTCGTTACATTGAGAGCCCACAGGTTGACGTTAACATTGCTGGTTTCCGTTCCCAAAAAGCGTATGTAACGGGTGAGATTCGCCAGCCAGGCTATCAGCCGCTTACTAACGTGCCCCTTACTTTCTTAGATGCTATCAATCAAGCTGGTGGCCTAACCTCGGATGCAGACTGGCGTAACGTTACCCTTACGCGTGATGGTAAGGCGGAGACACTGTCTTTGCATGATTTAATGCAAAATGGTGATTTGACCGAAAACCGCTTGTTGCAAAAAGGGGATATTATCCATGTTCCTCGAAATGATGCACAAAAAGTATTTGTGCTAGGTGAAGTCAATAATCCAACACAGTTGAAGATTGATCGTTCAGGCATGACCCTTACTGAAGCATTGAGTGAAGTCGGTGGCATCAATGAATTAGCAGCTAATGCGACGGGTGTGTTCGTTTTCCGTAGTGGCCAGCGCGATAAGCAACACGAAGAATATTTAGCACAGGTTCGAGACCAATCACTGAGTGAAGACGAAAGAAAAGAGCTTGAAGCTGAGAAGCAAGAACTGGCAAAACAAGGCAAGCAACCAAGACCAGAACATATCGTCGCTAATGTTTATCAGTTAGATATTAGTGATGCGACTGCCCTAGTGACAGGCACTGAGTTTGAGCTAGAAGCATACGATGTTGTTTATGTCACCGCTGCACCAATCGAACAATATAACCGTGTTGTTCGTCAATTGTTGCCGACGATTACTGCATTGAATGATGGTAGTGAGTTCGTTAACCGAGTCCGTAACTGGTAATTTGCCAACGTAGCGAAGTGATACAATGTTTAATAATATCTTAGTGGTCTGCATTGGTAATATATGTCGCAGTCCAATTGGCGAAGAAATTTTAAAGCAAGCATTACCTGCCAAGACAATAACTTCCGCTGGTTTAGGTGCGCTTGTCGATAAGCCGGCAGATGAGAACTCGGTCAAAGTGTCAGCATTACATGATGTAGACTTAACTGAGCATGCAGCTCGCCAAATAACAACTAAAATGATTGCTGATAATGACCTTATTCTTGTTATGGAAAAAGGGCATATTGATGCTATTACTAAACTTGCCCCAGCTGCACGCGGTAAAACGATGTTGTATGGACACTGGTTAAACAAAGAAATCCCAGATCCATATAAACAAAGCTTTGAAGCGTTTGAACATGTATATGAGTTGATTGATAAATCAGCCAAAGAATGGCTCAAGCGCCTCTAAAAAAATTGTAATTGCTAGTTGCTAGTTGCTAGTTGCTAGTTGCTAGTTGCTAGTTGCTAGCTTCAATCTTAAAACTTGTAGCTGATAGCTGATAGCTGATAGCTGATAGCTGACCCCTATTAATAAATCCCAGAACCATTAAATTATATGACCCAAAATACTCGTTCACAGCGCTCTCAACAGCCACCACAACCAGACGTAATAGACTTAGGTAAATTGCTAGGTCTATTACTTGATGGTAAATGGATCATCATCTTTACTACTTTTGTCTTTGCTGCTCTAGGTGTGACGTATGCGTTATTGGCGACACCAATCTACAAAGCCGATGCTTTAGTGCAGGTGGAGCAAAAAAATAGTGGCATGCCGGTGTTAAGTGAAGGCTTAAGCGACATGTTTGCACAAGAGTCTAATGCGGCAACTGAAATCGAGATTATTAAATCTCGTATGGTATTGGGTAAGACGGTTGATAAGTTCAATTTAACGACTGTTGCACAGCCAAATTATCTTCCTGTTATTGGTAAAGGGCTTGCAACACGCTTAGGAAATGAAGCGCATATTAAAGTAGAGCGTTTTGACATTCCTGACTACGCAGAAGCTGGCGGTTATACACTTACGCTGAATAACCCGCAAACGGGTGAGTACTCACTATTCGATCTCAATGATACGTTGGTACTGAAGGGTAAAGTTGGTGAGTTAGCTAAATCATCAGATGAGTCTATCAATAATGAACAAACGCCATTCTCTATTTTCGTATCTTACTTAGATGGACCGCAGGACCAAGAATTTAATCTTGCAAAGCGTTCTAAATTAAGCGCTATTAACTGGCTTTCTGCAGGCCTTACCGTTTCTGAACGAGGCAAGCAATCAGGTATTCTTTCCTTCGGGTTTGAAGGTCCAGACGCTAGCCAAAACATTGACTTACTCAATGACGTTGCAACTAATTACTTTTTGCAGAATGTTGATAGAAATGCGGCTGAAGCAGAAAACAGCTTGGACTTCCTGAAAGATAAGCTTCCTGAGATAAAAGACCAACTCACAATCAATGAGGATGCTCTAAATCAATACCGTCAAGACAATGAGTCTGTTGATTTAGGTCTAGAAGCACAATCTACGTTGAAAGTAATGGTTGAGTTAGAGTCTCAACTCAATGAATTAACTTTTAAAGAAAGTGAACTTGCTCAGCGCTTTACTAAACAGCATCCTGCTTATATTGCAGTATTGGAAAAACGTAAAACGTTACTAGCGCAAAAGCGCAGATTAGAAGGTCAAATCAAAAAGCTTCCTAAAACTCAACGTGAGGTGTTACGTCTAACGCGTGATGTTCAAGTGAACCAAGAAATTTACGTTCAACTTCTAAACAAATCACAAGAACTGGCGATTGTTAAAGCAAGTACTGTAGGTAACGTTCGTATCTTGGATAAAGCAGAGTCTAATGGTATAGCAGTAAAACCTAAAAAACCGCTGATTGCTGTTTTGGCAACGCTATTAGGCGGTATGTTGAGTGTGGCATTTGTGCTTCTTCGCGCGGCATTCCATCGTGGTGTTGAAAGCCCTGACCAAATCGAAGAAATTGGCTTGTCTGTATATGCGACGATTCCTAGATCAGAGCAACAAGAGAAATTAAACAAGCAGATACAAAAGTTAAAGAAAGCGAAAAAGGCAATACCTGTTCAGGATGCTCTGTTAACGGAGATTAACCCAGCAGATCTAGCTATTGAAGCATTACGTTCACTTCGTACGAGCCTTCATTTCGCTATGATGGAAGCGAAAAACAACGTTATTATGATTACGGGTCCATCGCCGGATATTGGTAAGTCTTTTGTTTCAACTAACTTTGCAGCAGTTATCGCAAGTAGTGGACAAAAAGCACTCATTATCGATGCGGATATGCGTAAAGGGCATATTGGTGCTAGTGCAAAGCTTCCTCATAATTTGGGTCTGTCTGAAATCTTAGTAGGTAGCAAAAGCGTTAAAGAAGCGCTTCATACTTCTGTGCTTGATAATCTAGATTTTATCTCTAAAGGTAAAACACCACCAAATCCATCAGAGCTATTGATGCATGCAAGATTTACCGAGTTAATTGAATGGGCGAGTGAAAACTACGACATCGTTCTAATCGATACACCACCAGTACTTGCTGTAACAGATGCAGCAATCGTCGGTCGCCACAGTGGTACTACATTAATGGTATCCCGATTCGCCTTAACATCAACGAAAGAACTCGAAGTGGCCAGCGACCGACTAGAACAAGCCGGTGTTGAAACTAAGGGCGTTATTCTCAACGCAGTAGAGAAAACAGCGTCTAGTTACTACACCTATGGTTACTACAATTATGCATACAAGAGTGATGCGTAAGTTTATTGAGTAAACAGCGCTAAAGTGTAGGTAAGGCACACCCAGCTTTATCTTGTTCGTCATCCTTCGTGTCTGTGTAGCCCAGAGTTTGCGAGTTTGTGTAATCCCAGAGTTTGAGGGTCTACGTCATCCCAGAATTTGCTTAGCAAATATCTGGGACCTTAGCTACAACGGTCTCCAATAATAATGATGCACAAAAACTCGGCTAGATACGTGTCAGACACTCAAAGCCCTAAGCTGCATAGAGATAGATATTTTTATGGACCTATTGGGGCAGTTTTTGGAAAAGTAGCAAACCAAGGTTTTATAAGGGATTGCCCACAATGGACTGTCTCAAAATGGCTGAAAAGTGTCTCATGGCTTATGAAAAATCGAGTCGTTTTTCATTCATAAAATAAAGTGTAATTAATGTATCTTTAAACTCTTAGAGATATTCATGAACAAAAATAAAGAGAATAAAATGAAAATACTCGTCACTGGTGGCGCTGGATTTATAGGTTCAGCGGTAATTCGTCACATCATAAAAAATACATCGGACAGTGTAGTTAATGTTGATGTATTAACTTATGCTGGCAATTTAGAGTCGCTACGAGAAGTAGATTCAAATGAGCGTTATGCATTTGAGCAAGTAGACATCTGTAACCGTGTTGATCTAGATAGAATTTTTTCTGAGCATAAACCAGACGCAGTAATGCACCTTGCGGCAGAGTCGCATGTAGACCGCTCGATTGACGGTGCAGCTCCTTTCGTTGAAACTAACATTGTTGGTACCTACACGCTTCTCGAAGCCACTCGCGCATACTGGAACGCTCTCGACGAAGATAAGAAACAAGCCTTTCGTTTCCACCACATCTCTACCGATGAAGTGTACGGTGACCTTGAAGGAACTGATGACCTATTCACAGAAACAACATCTTACGAACCATCGAGCCCTTATTCCGCCTCAAAAGCGTCCAGTGACCATTTAGTACGTGCTTGGCTTCGAACTTACGGACTACCAACAATTGTCACCAATTGCTCAAACAATTACGGTCCTTACCACTTCCCTGAAAAACTCATTCCGTTGATGATTCTCAATGCTTTGGATGGAAAGCCTCTGCCAGTGTATGGCGACGGCATGCAGATTCGTGACTGGTTGTTTGTTGAAGACCATGCGCGTGCACTTTACAAAGTGGTTACAGAGGGCATTGTAGGAGAGACCTATAACATTGGTGGTCACAATGAAAAAGCGAACATTGAAGTAGTTAAAACCATTTGTGCGCTATTAGAAGACTTAGTGCCTAATAAGCCTGAAGGCGTTTCTCACTACGAAGACCTGATTACTTATGTCACTGACCGTCCTGGACACGATGTTCGTTATGCCATCGACGCATCGAAGATTGAGCGTGAATTGGGTTGGACGCCAGAAGAGACGTTTGAGTCAGGTATTCGTAAGACAGTAGAGTGGTATCTGAATAATAAAGAGTGGTGGAGTCGCGTAATTGATGGTTCTTACGCAGGCGAGCGTTTAGGAGTGAAATAATTATGAAAGGGATTGTTTTAGCTGGTGGTTCTGGTACACGTCTGTATCCAATTACTCGTGGTGTGTCGAAACAGTTGTTGCCACTTTACGATAAACCAATGGTGTATTACCCAATTTCTACACTCATGTTGGCTGGCATTCGTGACATTCTGATTATTACCACACCAGAAGATAGCGACAGTTTCAAACGCCTACTTGGAGATGGCTCGGATTACGGTATCAACCTTGAATATGCAGTGCAGCCGAGTCCAGATGGTCTCGCGCAAGCGTTCCTAATTGGCGAAGAGTTCATCGGTGATGACAACTGTTGTCTGGTACTGGGGGACAACATCTTTTACGGCCAACACTTTAGTGACGCACTAAAGCGTGCAGCAAGCAAAGAACAAGGTGCGACGGTATTTGGTTATCAAGTTAAAGACCCTGAGCGCTTTGGTGTGGTCGAATTTGATGACAACATGCGTGCAGTGTCGATTGAAGAAAAACCTAAAGTGCCCAAATCTAACTATGCAGTAACGGGGTTGTACTTCTATGACAACCGTGTGGTCGAGATGGCAAAACAAGTGACCCCCTCTGAGCGTGGTGAGCTTGAGGTTACTACTCTCAATGAAATGTACTTAAACGATGGTTCTCTAAACGTTGAGCTGCTGGGGCGTGGCTTTGCTTGGTTGGATACTGGTACTCACGAGTCTTTGCACGAGGCTTCTTCTTTTGTGCAGACTATCGAAAACGTGCAAGGCTTAAAAGTGGCTTGCTTGGAAGAGATTGCGTTCAGCAACGGTTGGCTATCTAAAGAACAATTAACTTCGCTTGCACAACCTATGATGAAAAATGAATATGGCCAGTATCTTATGAGACTTGTGAGGGACGCTGAGTAATGCGCGTATTAGTGACAGGATGTAATGGCCAAGTGGGTCACTGCCTAGTGAAACAGCTCAAAAATAAAGTTGAGCTACTTGCTGTAGACCGAACAGACCTAGACATTACTGACCGTGATGCTGTGTTTCAAACAGTAGAGGAATTTAAGCCTAACTTCATTATTAATGCGGCCGCACATACCGCTGTAGATAAAGCTGAAGAAGAAGTCGACCTTTCATACGCGATTAACCGCGATGGGCCTCTTTATCTAGCTGAAGCAGCTAAGTTGGTTGACGCAACAATTCTGCATATCTCCACTGATTACGTTTTTCCAGGCAACAAAGAAGGTGAATACGTTGAAGATGATGAAACTGGACCATTGGGTGTCTATGGAAAAAGTAAGTTAGCAGGTGAGATTGCTCTATCAAAGGCAAATGACAAGCACATCGTTTTGAGAACCGCTTGGGTCTTTGGAGAGCATGGCAACAATTTTGTCAAATCAATGCTTCGCATAGGGAAAGGCCGAGATACACTGACCATCGTTGGCGACCAATACGGTGGACCGACTTACGCGGGTGACATCGCAGGCTCTTTAATCGCCATGATGAATCAATTATATATAGATGACAATCCAAGCCACTACGGTGTTTATCATTTCTCAGGGGTTCCTCATGTGAATTGGTATGGGTTTGCTGAAGAAATCTTCAAACATGCTGAAAACCAAGGCTTACTAAAAACTCCCGAGCTTACCGCGATTTCGACTGAAATGTACCCGACTCCCGCAGCACGTCCAGCAAATTCAAAGATGAACTGCTCGAAGATAAAAACAATATTTAAACTGAATCCAAGTGATTGGCGGTGTGCACTTAACAATATCAAACAGTACACGAGTTAATATATGAAAGTTATTGATACCGATACTCCTGATGTAACGATTATTGATCTTTCTGTCTTTAGTGTGAGTTGTTTTATTTATAGGAACTTTGCAACAAAAAAGTATGAAGAGTTGGTAACAGACAAGTCTACTCAATTTGGGTAGGATAATTAACCTAACTCTAAAGAAGGGTAGCTTGAGGTTTGCACTACTCAACAGAAAATACGCAGGTGAAACTGGTCCGAGTTGTACCTGTTTAGGGCGTGTTAATGAAACTGACTTATTTTAAAAGACTCAAAGTTACATCGAATATTGACTAAATTTACTTTCTACTCGCAGATTTGTAGCTAAGTTTAGATGCGTTTAGACGACCATTTGCTGAGGTGATCAAATACTTCTTTAAAAGGGGAGCGACCATGAAGGAAACAAGTCTTTTTAAGCTTATTTCGGTCATTTACAATACAGGATAAGAGTGAAAAGAAAAACACTCCCTCACAAACTCATGTTTTTAATGGGGACTGCAGCTATATCCAGTGCTGAAGTTTGGGAGGATATTGATAACTTTGATTGGCGTTGTTTCCTAAATGAGCTGAACTTTTCCTAAGTTTGACGATCTGATCAAACAGAAGACAACATTTGGGAAAGCGTAGTGGGTAAGTCGAAGCACAAAATCATCAACTGGTCTGAGTACAATAAAGCCTTGGTCAACCGTGGTTCCATTACGTTTTGGGTAGACGATTCCGCGAAAGACACTTGGTACAGTACTGAGCACCATGGTGGCCGTGGCAGAAGCAATCAGTTTAGCGATGTCTCTATCGAAACGGCGCTTATGCTTAAAGGCGTTTTTAACCTTTCGCTACGGTCGCTAGAAGGCTTCGTAAACTCCGTTTTCGAGTTAATGGGCGCTCCTCTTAGGTCTCCCACCTACTCGTGTATTAGCAAGCGAGCGAAGACGGTAGAAGTTAATTACCGAAAGCAAAGTCGCGGCTCAATCGCCCACATTGCTATTGACTCCACTGGCCTTAAAGTCTTTGGCGAAGGTGAATGGAAAGCGCGAAAACACGGGGTAGCGAAGCGTAGAACTTGGCGCAAGTTACATCTCGCAGTCGATACTGACACTCATGAAGTTATCAGAGCAGTAGTTAGCACGGTTTCAGTTGGCGACAATGAAGTTCTGCCCACGTTACTGAACCCATTGCGCCGCAAAATTGACCGAGTATCTGCGGATGGTGCCTATGATACGAAAAGATGCCATGAAGTGCTTAAACGTAAAGGGATTAAGCCAGCGATACCGCCTCGTTCCAATGCTGCATTGTGGGAAAAAGACCACCCAAGAAATGCTGCCGTCATGGCTCTACAAGCCGATAAGTTGCCTGAGTGGAAAGTTGAAAATGACTATCATCAAAGGTCACTCTCTGAGACAGCAATGTATCGTTACAAGCAGCTCATAAGCAGTAAAGTGAGCTGTCGCAAATACAATGCACAGGTGGGTGAGATCCTGGCTGGCATCAAAGCAATGAACAAAGTCATAGACCTAGGAATGCCTGTTCGACGTGAAGCAACATGAAATGCCAGTGCGCCTAGGAGCAGTGCGCTCTGTCATTGGAATTGATCAACAACGCCCATCAATAAGGATGCTCGCCTCAGAAACTATGTAAGTTGTACACTTCATCAGTTTAGCAAAGCGCAAAAGCGATGCTAGAACGAACACTAGTTCGTTGGACATTTAAGGCTTAATATATTTGCTACTTGATGTTGGTATAAATGTAGTTAGTTGTCGTAATCGGCGTGAATAAAGTAGTGAGAATTTCACAGCTGTTCGCAATATAGCGTTTCTAATGACGGTAGGAGCAAGTTTTAAGTTATTAGAGGGTATCGAAACAATACTTATCTTTCTCTATTCCTTACGGGCAAGGTTTACCTAATCTTGCCCTTAATAAAATTGTCATTATCAAAATGGAACAGAAGCATTATAACTCAAAGATATCACTGATCGTAAGTTGAATGATATAGTTATAATATGGGATTTCATGCATATAATTCTAGGCATTAAAATATGAAAACTAAAGAAAAAATTATTATTAGAATCAAAGGAACTAAAGCGTATCCAAGGTTGAGAAAAATCAAGCATCGATTAAAATCAATGATTAAAAGTGATTATTCGGACTTTAAGATTCGATTTGAAAATGAATTTGGCTATAAGTTAAACGTTGAAAACCCAGTTTCGTTCAGCGAAAAAATTCAATGGCGAAAACTAAATCAATTGCCTAAGGATATAATATACGCTGAATGCTCGGACAAGTATGAGGTTAGAAAATTTGTCTCCAAAAAATCTAATTGCAAACTCATACCTTTAATTGGAGTATACGATAATATTGAGCAAATAGATTTTAAGTCGTTGCCTGATGAATATGTAATTAAAACAACACATGATAGTGGCACGGTATTTATTGTCGAAAAAAGTAGTAAAGAAGATTATATACTTGAGATAAAAAAGAAGTTATGGTTGTCAATGCAACATGACTATGGTTGCGAATCAAGAGAGCGCCACTACTCGAACATCCAACCAAGAATCATTATCGAAAAATTAATGTTAGACAAGGGAGAGTTGCCGTCTGACATAAAAATTCACTGTTTTCATGGTGAGGCAAAATTCATACAAGTGGCGAATAGCTCTCATACAACAAATGACATATATGATACTGAATGGAATGAATTAGATGTTGTTTATTTGAATAAAAAATCATCGATAGTTCATCTGAAACCAGACAACTTATCAGAGTTATTATCTATTTCTAGGTCACTCTCTGTAGATTTTGACTATGTAAGAGTAGACTTATATACAATCAACAATGATGTATACTTCGGCGAGTTAACTTTCGCACCCAACCGCGGGTACGCAAAGATAATACCAAGTGAATTCGATATAGAATGGGGGAAATATTGGAAAATTTGAAAACTGATCAAGGATTAACTCTTGATGTCAAATATTTCGCTGTAGTTTAGTAATAGTGCTTTCACCCCGAAAGGAATGGGAGTTATTAATAGAGTATTATTAGAGAAACCGGCATATTTATCTAACCACTAAAATAGCAACTTTATGAAAAATATTGGAAAAATCGAATTATTTACTATTGCATTAGGGTCAGTTATAGGTTGGGGGGCATTTATGCTTCCGGGGACCTTCTTCTTGAATAACGCAGGCGTATTAAATACCTTGATTGGATTTTCTGTTGCAATTGTTATGATTGCGATTATTGAAAGTAATTACTCTGTTTTGATGAGTAAATATCGAAGTAAAGGTGGAGAGTATACATTCGCGAGGGAAGAGTTCGGCAATAAAGTTGGCTTTTCAACAGGGTGGGTTTTATTATTAGCTTACGTTTCTATCATTCCATTGAACGCTACTGCGATACCTATGGTGTTTGAAAAGGTATTACCTTTTTATTCAAAGGGATTGCTGTTGTATACTATTGTAGAATTTCCCGTTTACTTGAACGATCTTATTATTTCACTAACTGCAATATTCTTTTTTTGTTACGTGCAGTTAAGAGGTTTAAACTTTTCGTCAACAATGCAAAATACTATGGTATTTATCCTATTGGTTTGTGTAGTTATTTTGTTTATCGGTACGTTGACGGTGTCCTCACCTGTTCATTACGAAAATTTCGAGTCAAACTATGGTAATTTAGACATAAATTCAGTTATAAAAATTATTTCGTTTGCTCCTTGGGCATTCATTGGTTTTGATACAGTTGCCCAGGTTAGCAGCGAATCAAAAGTAAATGCCAAAACAGCCTCATTAATGGCCTTAGTCGCCGTAATATTTGGCGGTTTTGTGTATAACGCGATCAATGTTGTTACTGCATTTGGTTTACCCAATGAGTCTTTGAATGCTCATGCATGGGCTACTGGTGATGCTGTATACAATCTCATGGGGCCTGTAGCTCTTATCATTGTAGGTTTAGCTATGTTCGGTGCGGTGCTATCTGGTTTGAACGGCTTTTTTATGACCTCTACACGTTTAACAGCAGCGATGGTCCCTAGCCACTTTACTAAGAGGTGTGGTTTTAGAGAAGTAATAATCTTTGTATCCTTAATTTCTATGATAGTTCCTTTTTTTGGTAGAAATGCTTTGTTTTGGTTTGTAGATATATCATCTGTTGGAGCTAGTTTTGCATATCTTGTTACCTCTTTAGCAGCATATAAGCTTTCCAATACACGTATAAGGAAATGTATTTCTGTCGCAGGGATTGGATGCTCATTATTATTTTTGATATTTCTTTTGACACCATTTTTTGAATCAAACATACCATTGGTATCTACTATTGTTCTTTTTCTTTGGTGTGTATTTGGGTTGGTTATTTTTAATATTTTTTCCATTAATGGTTCTGATTGAATTATGCGCATATATAGCCAGGCTCAGTATTTATTAGCATCAATTTTTGATTTCTATACACATAGATTAAATTATAGATAATAAATGTATTAGATTTTAATCGTTTAGTAATTTTTTTGATTTAGTCGACAATGTTTTTTAAGAGTCGAATATGGGTAGAATAAGAGTTGTTCAAAGTGAGTGACTTGTTATAGTAATTCATTAACTTTTGTTATTAATTAAACTTATCAGTGCTGCTAGTTAAGGTTCTATAAAACGTGCTTTAGATACTTTCCTTCATAAGTAGGAGTATTTTAATTTAGTCATGATTATGTGTAAACGAGACACATTGCTATTTGGTTAAAGCTTGACGCGAGTATAAATCAAATAAGCGATAACCAACTCTAAGGTGCTTATATTTTGTATGTCATCAAGTAATTGAAAGTCCACCCTTAAATATATTTCATAGTACAGGAATTAACACATGAAAGTCATTGGTACAGATATCCCTGATGTTAAGATAATCGAACCGTCAGTGTTCGGTGATGAACGTGGTTTCTTTATGGAAACTTGGCAGCAAAAGAAGTTCGAAGAATTAGTTGTAGGTAAACCAACCCAATTTGTTCAGGACAACCATTCTAAATCATCAAAAGGAATACTTAGAGGTTTACATTATCAAACAGAAAACACCCAGGGCAAGTTGGTACGAGTTATCTCTGGTGAAGTATTTGATGTCGCGGTAGATATTCGCATAGATTCCCCAACGTTCGGTAGTTGGGTTGGTGTATACCTATCTGAGGAGAATAAGCGTCAATTATGGATTCCAGAAGGGTTTGCTCACGGGTTTTATGTTACTAGTGAAGAAGCCGAGTTCGTTTACAAGTGTACTGATTATTATAACCCAAGTGCTGAGTTGTCGATTAAGTGGAATTGCCCTAGTATCAATATAAAGTGGCCACTATCCGAAAAGGGCGTTTTTCTATCAGAGAAGGACGAGAACGGTGTTAATTTAAATGAACTAAATATATCTTAATAGAATAAAGTGTTATTTAAGCTATATATTTAACTGATTTAGAGATAATTTCCAAAGTAAAGGTTCAAACTGAACGCAACTTTCTTTGCTTATGATATATTGCCTTGTTCATGTTTTATAAAACTTAATGCTAAAATTATAGATTGTTTCTCTTCATAAATAATTTTGGAAGTGATATAAAAGCAACGAACATATTTTTTAAAGAACAGTTAGAGAAGAATTACCACCACGAAATTCAAGAATAGCAATTATAGAAATAGAGAAGAAAAAATAATCAGGAAGATATTACTGACTAGACATGGACTTAATCGAGAGACCTTAAAACCAATAGGTTTACTGAGAAATCTACGTTATGATAGGTAAATCACGATAGATTTGAATCTAATAATAAGATATACGTTAACTAAAAATTTGATTTTTCTCTCTCAAGCAAAGCTTTAGATGATTGTAAAGAGATAATAAAAACGACCAGTGTTTTGAAAGGAACTTCTATTTGCGTGATGACCAAATATACATTTAGAAATCACCAAGTACCATGGTCGTCTTTCTTGACATTTCCTATTGGATACTTATTATTCAAATTTTATTCATAAATTAAAAAGGTTTAAGTTAATGGTTTATATTTATGATATGACATTAACATACAAAAATTGCATTTAATTTTGAACGTTAATTTATAAAATGAAAGGTACAATTAAAAGATGCTTGGGCGAATAATTGGTTTGTTGAAAGTAAACAAGAAACTATTAAATGACATGACTTTAGTCACTTTCGCTAGGGTTATAGATATTTTAATCCCACTTTTAACTTATCCATATTTGATTAAAGTTCTGGGACTAGGTAGTTATGGGTCCGTAATTTACGAACTAAGTTTGATAACAATATTCTCGGTTGTAATCAACTACGGTTTTGAGTTGAATGGTGTAAAGTTAGTATCCCTAAATAGGCGTGATAAAAATAAAATAAATGAGATAGTGTCAAACGCTATCTATATTAAATTAATACTTCTATGTTGTGTTTCTACTATATTTCTTGTATATGCTTATAATTATTCTGAAGACAGAGAGCTTTCTCTTATACTTAGTCTTTGCTTACTTCAGTATGTTTTTGCAAATGACTGGTATTATATCGGAATGGAAAACGTAAAAGTAACAGTATTTATTCGATTGATTACCCGTATAATATTTTTGATTGGCGTATTTTCAGTTGTAAAATCAAAGAGCGACTCATATATGTTAGGGTGGCTGTATGCGATGAGTGCTATATTATTATCAGTGATTTACATTTATCATTTTGTTTTTGTCGAAGGTATTCGACTAACCAGATTCAGGTTTAGAACACTTTACTATTATTTTCGGCAAGGTTTTGATTTGTTTTATTCGACATTTTTTATTTCAATAAAAGACAAAACAACAATATTAGTACTTGGACATCTTATTTCATATGAAATGGTAGTAGTATATGACTTTGCAATGAAAATAGTTTCTGTTTTAACTATTCCAATCGGTATTGTTAATAGCTTAGTATACCCAAAATTTGTAAGAAATAAAAATATCAAACAATTTATCTATGTGCTTCTTACACTTATAGGGTATGGGTTATCTAGTTTAGTATTATCAGTGTTACTGTTTAACTTCATCTCTCTAGATTACTTTAATATAGACAGAGAATATAAGGATTTAATATCAATTTTATTTGTTGTTCCTTTACTTCTGTCGTGTTCTCAAACGATAGCTAGAAACTACTTAAACGCTTTTGGTCATAGACGTCAGTATTTTGCGGCGATTAACTACACAACTATTTATCATTTCGTATGTATGAGCATATTAATAGTCATTAGCATTGACGATTTTCAGGTGTTTCTTATATCCGTATTGACCGTATATATTTTTGAATTATTGATAAGATTGTATTATTTCTTAAGTACTGTGTTAATATCGGAAAATTCAAATTCAAATTCAAATTCAAATTCAAATTCAAAAAATCAAAAGTATTAATTATGAGAAAAAAAATTGCGCTGTATACGGTATTAGCCGGGGAATACGATGAGTTAAATTCAATAACACTAAGCAGTGACATAGAAGCATTTTTGATCAGTGATAGAGTTAGAGAGACTCCAAAAGGTTGGAAATTGATAGTTATTGACAAAGAGGCAAAGGAGTCGAACGTTACTTTTAATCGAAAGTTCAAAATACAGCCTAGCTTACTTTTTAGTGACTACGATATGACAATATATGTTGATTCGAATATAGAAGTTAAAAGTGAGATTAAACCTCTGATAAACCAAGTGTCGCAAAGTAAATATGAGCTAGCTTTATACAGACATCCTCAAAGGTCTTCTGTTTACGAAGAGGCAGATGATCTCAAGAGGAGAGGTTATGACTATTTTTTTAACGTTGATAACCAGATGACTCGCTATAAAGAACAAGGGTTTAAAAGTAAGGCATTATATGAGGCGAATATCATTGTTAGAAAAAACACCAGCCTTGTAAATAATACAATGAAATTATGGTGGGACGAGTTTTCTCGTGGCGTTAAAAGAGACCAGTTATCTTTGACCTATTCATGCTTCAAAACAGGGTTAGAGGTTTATTGTCTTGGAAAGCATGATGGACGTTTTGTAAACAAATACTTTTACTATCATCCACATCTTAAAAAAAACGCCTCTAATAATATAATAGCAAAAATTGTAAATCGACTTTGGGAAGTTTTTTTTTTGCAAAATAAAAGATATTGAGCAATTTAGCTGTTAATTTTGAGTGTTATTTATGATTAAGCGCATAGGAAAAATGAATATTTCTAATTCAAGTACCATTGAGATCGTGATGGCTATTTATAAGCCTAATCATTATATTATTGAGCAGTTAAATTCCATAATAAATCAAACTTACTATTCACGAATATCAAGAATAATTATAGTAAACGATTCTCCTACTATTGACGATACTATATACCAAAAGATAATTTCATTTGAAAAAGTAGATTACTTCGTTAATGAATCAGGTTTTCATGGAGCGAAGAATAATTTTTCTCATGGTCTTTCGCTCACTAAAAGTGAATACGTGATGCTATGCGATCAAGATGACGTCTGGCTTCCAAGGAAAATTGAAGCAACACTCAATGAAGCGTTGTTAAAAGATGAAGGTCGGCCTCTTTTAGTATGTACCGATGTGAGGATTGTAGACGATAAACTTAACTTACTTCAAGACTCTATGTTTGCGTTAAGATCGTACCCGTTTGATAAACTAGGAGTATATAGAGGAAAACCTCTATATCGCAATATTTCACCAGGATGCACTATGCTAGTTAATCGCGCTTTACTTGATATTTCATTGCCAATACCTGCCGCTGCACTTATGCATGATTGGTGGTTGGTTAGTCTGGCTAGTTTAAAAGGAAATATTTCAATTTTAAATGTACCTACTATGTTATACCGACAACATTCAAATAATGCTATAGGGGCCGGAAATTTAGGTGAGAGAAACAATTCTCTGAAAAGCTTTGTTTCGAGATTTGTTTTGTTTGTTAGGTTCAAATTACTTTGGACTCGACAGTTTGCTAAAGTTTTATTATGGTGTAAAAATGATAATTAATATATATAGGTTTACTGTATCTATACTATTTTTTCTATCTTTTGTTTTACCAAATAGCATTAGACCTCTATTTGTTGCATTTATTGGTTTATCTTTTCTAATGTCTTTGTTACATTGGAATGTATTCCTATACTATAAAAAGATTTTCGTTTTATACGGCATGACATTGCTGATTACCGTTATTTACTTTATTGTGGGTGTTATTAATGGAGCATCAGTCGAGTCTGTCTATTTAAATACGGTAGTTTACATTATCTTTCCATTTTTATGGATAATTGTGTGTATCGCACTATTCGAAAATATGGAATATAAAGTTTTACTTAAGTTTGGAGCTTTTCTACTATTTTTAGCATGTTTTTCTGTATATGCGTTTTATTTTTTATTTAAGAATTATGGTCCTCATGCTGTTTCATTGTTTATATCAGAGGAGTTTGCGAATTCGACCGTTGACTCTTCTGGAGCAGGTATGACAATGCATGTGTTTGGTACTTTCATATTTTCAGTTCCATTTCTTTTCGTAATGTTAACTAAAGTTAATTCTTGGGTTATGTTTTTTTTAGCGGTTTTGGTTGGACTTGTGGCATATTACTCAGGTCGCGGAGCGTTACTCAGTATTTACCTTTTTTCATTGTCTGTTTTTATTTTTTATAAATCAAGAAAGCATATATTTATTGTTTTTTCTTTGCTTGTTCCTTTTCTAACATTAATATCATATTTTTATCTGGATATAGATGTTTCGATTATTAGTCGCTTGATTGAAAAGATACTATCTGGAGGCGGAAGTGAACGTGTAGAACAGTTTTTTGCTCTTCTAGAAGGGATCAATGTAAGCTATGGACTAGGCATTGGACATGGTATTCCTGCTGAGGTTATTAGGAATAGTAACCACCCTTGGCGTTATGAATTAATGCTCTTTTCTACCTTTTATCATGTTGGTTTTCTAGGGTTGTTTATTTACCTACTTCCATTTCTATATTCTCTTACAATCGCGGCTCAGTTGATAAAACTGAATCACGCGAATCATTTAGATTTTGCATTCGCTTTATCCCTAATTGCAATGTTAATTGTAGCAAATAGTAACCCTTATATTATGTCTATATCATTCCAGTGGATGTATGTGATGCCAGTAATTTATTTTCAAAAAAGAAGGAATGAACTAACATGTCCACCATTAACGTCTTAATTCTATCAAAGTACAGTCGCCTTGGTGCTAGTAGTAGATTGAGAACCCATCAATATATTCCTTTTCTAGAAAAAGATGGGTTTAGTTTTGTGGTATCTCCTCTTTTTGATTGCTCTTATTTAAATACACTCTATAGTGGAGGTTATATTAGTAAGCTTTCGGTAATTAAACTATATTTTAATAGGATTTTAACGTTATTTACATGCTGCCGATATGACATACTTTGGATAGAGAAGGAACTTTTTCCATATATCCCGTCAGTTTTTGAAAAGATTCTCCGAAGTTTTGGTTGTAGAATTATTGTTGACTATGATGATGCTATTTTCCACAATTATGACTTGTCTAATAATCCGTTAATAATACGCTTGTTGAGACGAAAGATCGATGATGTTATGGCTCTTTCTTCAATTACAATTGTTGGTAATAATTATCTCGAACAAAGAGCTATTGATGCTAATGCTCGGAATATACAGTTGATTCCTACCGTTGTGGACATCCTTAAGTACTCGGTAAAAAGAAAAGCTAGTCCAGACTTAGTCGTCGGCTGGATCGGATCTCCGACAACTCAAAAATATATAATTGATTTGCTTCCTGTGTTCGTTAGGTTGTCTAAGAATTTTGACTTTGAGCTTCATTTGGTTGGAGCAACGAAAGAAACTGTAAATAGCATGCCAGGCATCGCGATTAAGTTGTTTCCTTGGAGTGAGTCTACCGAGGTCGAACGCATCCAACAAATGGATATCGGGATAATGCCTCTAACAGACGGTCCTTGGGAAAGAGGAAAATGCGGATACAAGTTGATTCAGTACATGGCGTGCGGAATACCGGTAGTAGCATCTAATGTCGGTGTTAACTTTGACATAGTAAATGGTAGCAAAAGCGGAAGTTTAGTTGAGGATGAGTGTGGTTGGTTCACTGCTTTGTCTGAGTTACTTAATGACCGACATTTACGTCTAAGTCTTGGTGAGAACGGAAGAACCGCAGTACAGAATAAATATAGCGTCCAGACTCAATGGCGAAGAGTTTCAAAAATAATGAAGCAGTGTGTTGGGTTGCGTACAAAATAAAAGATAGAATTTAGAGGTTTTATGAGAAAAAAAGTATTCGTATTGATAGCTAGCTATCCTGACTCTATCTTGTCTTTTCGTGGTTCTCTTATTGAAGCTCTCAAATTAGGTGGATATGAGGTGCATGTCATTGCTCCAAAAATGCAGCGCTTTATTCTCGATGCTTTGGAAAAGCGTTCTATTGTAGTACATCAAGTAAGATTAGAACGGACAGGCTTAAACCCATTAAAGGATTTAAATTCTTTATTAGAGATTACGAAAGTATTAAGTAAGGTTAAGCCTGATAAAGTACTCTCATACACTATCAAGCCCGTGATTTATGGTTCTATTGCGGCAAAAATAGCTCGAGTGCAAGCGTGTTATTCTTTAATTACTGGTTTGGGTTATGCGTTCACTGGAGAAGCAAGTGGTAAACGAAGGGCTGTACAAAAGCTATTACATTTTCTGTATAAGTTAGCTTTGAGTTTTAATGATAAAGTTTTTTATCAAAATCCTGATGATAGAGATTTGTTTTCGTCTTTGGGTCTAAATAGTAGGATCGGTGATTCGATTGTCGTTAATGGGTCAGGAGTAGATACTAGCCTGTTTGACGTAACTCCTCTACCTGATGTATGCGATTTTTTACTGATTGCACGACTTCTTGGGGATAAGGGGGTTCGTGAATACGCTTCAGCTGCAAAAAAACTCAAGAAGACTCATCCCGAATCCGTTTGTCGCTTGGTGGGTTGGATTGACGAAAATCCTGACGCCATTGAGCAACAGGAGTTAGATGATTGGATTTCAAATGGTTATATTGAATTTTTGGGTAAGAAAAGTGAGGTTCAAACTGCAATATCCAACTCTTCTGTCTATGTTCTTCCTTCGTATCGTGAGGGGCTACCCAGAACAGTTCTTGAGGCAATGGCAATGGGTAGACCAATAATTACTACTGATGCTCCTGGGTGTAGAGAAACTGTAAGGAATGGGGTAAATGGATTTTTGGTTCCAGTGAAAGATTCCGTGTCCATCTATGATGCTATGGTCTTCTTCATCGAGTCACCTGATAGGATTGTCTCTATGGGTAAGGCGTCTCGTGAGATGGTCGAACAAAAATTTGACGTTGAAATTGTTAATAAACAAATGCTTTTGGGTATGGAGATTGAAAATTGAAACGCTTGTTCGATATTGTAATTTCACTGATCGCTATTATTTTGCTACTTCCATTACTATTGGGTATATCCCTCGTCGTGTTTTTTCATCTAGGAAGTCCATTTCTATTCAAGCAACAACGTCCAGGACTTGGCGGAAAACCATTCACAATGATTAAATTTCGAAGTATGAAGGATGCTTTTGACCAAAAGGGAAATCAACTTCCAGACTCTGACCGGTTGACCAAATTCGGAATGAAATTAAGATCAACTAGCTTAGATGAATTGCCCGGGCTGATATCAGTATTAAAGGGAGATATGAGTCTAGTTGGCCCTAGGCCGTTACTAATGGAGTACTTACCTTTATACAACGATCGTCAAGCTATTCGCCATAATGTTCGCCCCGGAATCACAGGGTGGGCACAAGTAAATGGTCGCAACGCAATTAGTTGGGAGCAAAAATTTGAATACGATGCTTGGTATGTCGAAAACCAGTCCTTTGCTCTTGATGTAAAGATATTGATCTTGACAGTCATAAAAGTTCTTCGGAAAGACGATATCTCTGCGGAAGGCCACGTAACCGTCGAGCCTTTTAAAGGTGAGCCTCATGAATAGATGTGCAATATTTGGTGCGGGAGGACATGGAAAGGTAGTGGCTGAAATAGCAGAATTAAATGGCTACGAAAACATAGTACTATTCGATGATGCTTGGCCAGAAATAAAACACTTAGAAAATTGGTCAATTGCAGGTGATAAGAAAAGTCTGATGGCTTCAGTTGCAGAATACGACTTGGTTGTCGTTGCGATTGGTAATAATTTACAAAGGATGCGAATACAGATGGATCTGCAACGGATTGGAGCTAAATTTCAACCTTTACTGCATCCAAGTGCGATAGTAAGTAAGTACGCGAAGATTGGTATTGGAACCGTTGTAATTGCGGGTGCTGTTATTAATCCATTTACAATAGTAGGCGATGCTTGCATTGTAAATACAGGTGCAACTATCGATCACGATTGCAACGTTGGTCATGGCGTACATATTAGCCCTGGAGCAAATATTGCGGGTGGTGTCGAAATTGGAAACTGCTCTTGGGTCGGTGTAGGTTCTCAGATTAAACAAATGATTACTGTAGGCTCACAAGTGGTTGTTGGTGCAGGCTCAACCGTCATCAATAACGTCAAAAACCGTTGTACAGTGGTAGGCTCTCCCGCCCGTATCCTAACTAAAAAATAACTCCCATTATTCGGGAAATCATAGGACTTTTATACATGCTTAATACATCTTTTTCTCCCTGGCCCTCTTTTACCGAAGAAGAGTCGAAGGCAGTTAGTCGAGTTCTACTGTCCAACAAAGTTAATTATTGGACTGGCAAAGAATGCCGAGAGTTTGAAAAAGAGTTTGCAACGTGGGCAGGTAGCAATTTTGCTATTGCTTTAGGTAATGGCACCCTCGCTTTGGACATCGCGTTAAAGGCTCTTGGTGTTGGTGAAGGCGATGAGGTGATTACAACACCAAGAACCTTCCTTGCTTCTGCTTCATCTATAGTAACGTCAGGAGCTTCTCCAGTATTTGCCGATGTAGATTTAAATAGTCAGGCTATTACTGCAGAATCTATTAATGCTGTTCTCACATCACAAACCAAAGCCGTTATTGTTGTGCATCTAGCGGGAATGCCCGCCGAGATGGATGCAATTATGGCATTGTCGAAAAAACATGGTTTTTACGTGATAGAGGATTGTGCACAAGCCCACGGTGCTAAATACAAGGGACGCGGAGTCGGTACCATCGGTCATATTGGGGCATGGTCTTTCTGTCAAGATAAAATTATGACTACGGGGGGCGAAGGTGGTATGGTGACATGCAATGATGAATCACTGTGGCGGAAGATGTGGTCATATAAAGATCATGGAAAGTCTTATGAAGCCGTTTATGAGCGAGAACATGCCCCTGGCTTTCGTTGGTTACATGAATCCTTCGGTACCAACTGGCGAATGACTGAAATGCAAGGTGCTATTGGTCGTATTCAATTGAACCGAATGCAAGAATGGACTCGTGCTCGTCAGTCCAATAGTGCCATTATTGATGAAATTGCAGTGAAATTTAATATCGTTCGCACGGTGAAAGTTCCCGACTATATCTCTCATGCAGCATATAAGCACTATCTGTTTGTTAACAGTGAGTTTCTGGCGGATGGTTGGACTCGAGATAGGATTGTCGACGAAATAGTGAAGCGTGGTGTTCCCGCTTATCAAGGTAGTTGTTCTGAGGTATACTTAGAAAAGGCGTTTGATAATACTCCTTGGAGACCAGAACAAAGGCTCAAAAATGCGGTTGAATTGGGTAAAACGAGTTTGATGTTCTTGGTTCATCCAACTCTTAGCAGTGAAGAAATAGCTCTAACATGCAACGTGTTAGATGAAGTATTTGCTCAAGCACAAAAATAAAGATCGGTTAGGCCACATCACAACGGTGTGGCTACTTCAAAATAATAAATATCCTCTAGTTGAATGGGTAGCCAGTCCTAGGGAGCTCTATTTGTATTAAGATAACACAGAACTTATTTGGCTTAAATTTATGAAGAATTTTCTAACGGGTTTATTTCAACTTCCTCGGTTTTCAAAGCAAATTATTAGTATTGTTATTGATTCTTTTGCTGTAACAAGTGCGTTAGCTCTAGCGTACTGGATCAGATTGGGTGAGGCTCCTGCAGAAATATCAGAAACTGTTTTTGATACCGCTATTCTGACGGTGTTCTCCACAGTATTTTTGACAATTGCTATATTCGCATGTTTAGGCCTGTATCGTGCTATGCTGCGTTATATGACCGTGCAGGTTATTTCTCAAGTCATTGTTGGTAGTTTGGGTTCTTCTCTAGCTTTAATCCTAGTTGGCTATCTCATTGGCGGTTTTGTACCGAGGTCAATTCCTTTTATTTATGCAGGTCTGCTTACTTTATTCTGTGCCGGTGGCCGATTGTTGATGCGAGCAATTGTCGTAGATTACGTCTCTAACATTAATAAGGGAAGGGTGTTGATCTATGGTGCAGGTTCCGCAGGACGTCAATTAGCTTCTGGACTTAAAACCAGCGAAGAGAATCGCGTTTGTGGTTTTATTGATGATGAGAAAGCACTGCAAGGTTCGGTGATTCAGGGGCTTCCTGTATACAGCTTCGATAAGGCACAAGCTGTGATTGACCAAGACCGAATTCAACGTGTGTTGCTTGCTCTTCCTAGAGTCAGTCGAGCGCAGCGCAAAAAGATTATTGATACTCTTTTACCTTTAACGATAGAGGTACTTTCTGTTCCCACAATAGAAGAGATGCTAAAAGATGATCAAGAGATTCAATCAGTACGAGAAGTACCTGTTGAGGATTTACTTGGTCGAGATCCTGTTCCACCGCGCAAAGATATGCTGACTCAAGATATTGAAGGTAAGGTGGTGATGGTAACAGGCGCTGGGGGTTCTATTGGTTCGGAAATTTGCCGCCAAGTTTTAAATAACAATCCCAAAACACTAGTACTTTTTGAGCTAACAGAACTTGCTCTATATAGCATCGATAAAGAATTGCAAGAATACGCTACAAAGAACGATTTAACCGTTCGTATCGTCCCACTGCTGGGGTCGGTCCAAAGAATTAATCGACTCGAAAAAACCATGCGGGCCTTTAGTGTTCAGACTATTTACCATGCAGCTGCATACAAGCACGTTCCTATGGTTGAATTCAACGTGGTTGAAGGTGTTCGCAACAATGTGTTTGGCACCTATTACACAGCTAAGGCCGCGCTGCAGTCTGGTGTAGAAACATTCGTACTCATATCTACTGATAAAGCGGTAAGGCCAACCAATGTAATGGGCGCATCTAAACGCTTGGCTGAACTTGCCATTCAAGCTATCGCACAGAAATGTAAAAGTGAGAGCTTGCCCACTCGTTTTAGTATGGTGCGTTTCGGTAACGTTCTGGGTTCATCTGGTTCGGTAGTTCCCCTGTTTAAGAAGCAAATTGCAGAAGGGGGGCCTATCACTATTACTCATAAAGACATTACTCGTTATTTCATGACTATTCCGGAAGCGTCGCAGTTGGTAATACAGGCAGGCGCAATGGCGGAGGGTGGAGATGTGTTTGTTCTTGATATGGGCGAGCCGGTTAAGATTGTAGACCTAGCCGAAAACCTGATTCGTCTGTCAGGTTTAGTTCCTAAAAACGAGCAAGAGCCATACGGTGATGTAGAAATTACCTTTACAGGCCTTCGCCCTGGCGAGAAGCTTTACGAAGAACTTCTTGTAGGTGAAGAAGAACTCGATACTGAGCACAGCCAAATCAAGCGAGCCAATGAAGTCTATATTCCTTATAAAGAGTTTATTGCTTACTTGGATAAGCTGGATCAAGCGAGTCATGATTACCAACATCAGAAGATTCGTGAGCTGCTTTTGGAATTGCCACTTCAATTCAATCCGACTGACGATATTAACGACTTGGTTTGGAATGAGAAGATTGCACGAGGACTGATTGTGGTTAAGGATACGGTTAACAGTTGATGCATTCAACTATATTTAGATTACAGATTTTAAGTTAATTAATATGGCGCTAGTCATACTTTTATTCAAAGAGAAAAAACATGAACCTTAGTATTAGTGATGCAAAAATAGCAATCATCGGTTTAGGCTATGTCGGTTTACCACTTGCAGTGGAATTTGGTAAACAACGTAACACTATTGGCTTTGATATTAATCAGGAGCGAGTAAACGAGCTTTGTAATGGAGTTGATTCTACTCTAGAGTGTAGCTCCGAAGAATTAAAAGAAGCCGCGCAACTTTCTTATACAGCAAATCTAAGCGATTTAGCGTCAGCGAACGTTTATATCGTAACAGTTCCTACTCCTATTGATGAACATAAACAACCTGATCTAACACCTCTTGTAAAGGCGTCAGAAGCTTTAGGGACAGTTATCAAAAAGGGTGACGTGATCATCTATGAATCTACGGTTTATCCGGGAGCGACTGAAGAAACCTGTATTCCTTTTGTAGAGAAAGTTTCTGGTCTTACTTTCAACAAAGATTTCTTTGCTGGTTACTCACCTGAACGAATTAACCCAGGTGATAAAGAGCATCGTGTGACCAACATCTTGAAAGTAACGAGTGGTTCAAACGATGAAGTGGCTGAGTTTGTAGACCAACTTTACAAGAAGATCATTGTTGCTGGGACGCACAAGGCGTCGTCTATTAAGGTTGCAGAAGCTGCTAAGGTTATTGAAAATACACAGCGCGATGTGAACATTGCTCTGATCAATGAACTTTCTATTATTTTTAACAAACTTGGCATCGATACCTTAGAGGTTCTTGAAGCGGCAGGAACAAAGTGGAACTTCTTGCCATTCCGTCCTGGTCTTGTAGGTGGCCATTGCATTGGCGTAGACCCTTATTACCTGACCCACAAGGCTCAAAGTGTAGGCTACCACCCTGAGATGATACTGGCGGGGCGCCGCTTGAACGATGGTATGGGTCGCTACGTAGTTTCTGAGCTTGTGAAAAAGATGCTGAAAAAGCGCATCCATATTGAAGGTGCTAATGTGCTTGTTATGGGCCTGACTTTCAAAGAAAACTGCCCAGACCTACGCAACACTCGCGTTGTTGATATCGTTGAAGAGTTGGCAGAGTACAATATCAATGTTGATATTGTTGATCCGTGGTGCTCGAATGAAGAAGCCCAACACGAATACGGACTAACGGTTGAGAAGACGGCTAAATCGGATCATTATGACGGCATCATTCTAGCCGTTGCCCATGATGAATTTAAGCATGCGGGCGCCGAAGAGATCCGTGCGTACGGTAAAGAGAATCATGTACTTTATGATCTAAAGTACGTGTTGGACAAAGAAAGCGTTGATATGCGTCTTTAACATCTATCATGAGTACCTATGGGCAGAGTTGAACTCTGCCTTTTTATTTACTTGGAACAGTTATGACTAAATTTGAACAAATTCAACAAGAACTTTCGCAAGAGCCAAAAACTTGGTTGGTAACTGGAGTTGCGGGGTTTATAGGCTCAAACTTGCTAGAAAAGTTGTTAAAGCTTAATCAGAAAGTAGTGGGGCTCGACAATTTCGCGACAGGGCATCAGTACAACTTGGATGAAGTTAAAGGTAAGGTATCGGGTGATAAGTGGGAAAACTTCACTTTTATTGAAGGTGATATCCGCAATTACCAAGATTGTGAGAAAGCTTTGACTGGCGTAGATTACGTTCTTCACCAAGCGGCACTTGGCAGTGTGCCACGCTCTATCGCTGACCCAATTACTACTAATGCCGCTAATATTACTGGCTTTATCAATATGCTGACTGCGGCTAAAGAACAAGGTGTAAAAAGTTTCACTTACGCGGCTAGTAGCTCTACTTATGGCGATCACCCTGCACTACCTAAGGTTGAAGAGAACATAGGTAACCCTCTTTCTCCTTATGCTGTGACTAAGTATGTGAATGAGCTCTATGCAAGTGTATTTGCGAAAACTTATGGCTTTAAAGCTATCGGTTTACGTTACTTTAACGTTTTCGGCCCGCGACAAGATCCTAATGGCGCATATGCTGCAGTTATTCCAAAATGGACGGCAGCTATGATAAACGGTGAGGACGTTTTCGTTAATGGTGACGGAGAGACCAGTCGAGATTTTTGCTTTATCGATAATGTCGTCGAAATGAATATTTTAGCTGCAACTGCTAATGATGACTCTAAAGATGAGGTTTATAACGTAGCTGTTGGTGATAGAACTACGCTAAATGAACTCTACGGTGCGATTAACTCAGCCCTGACTGAGAATAACATTACAGTTCAAGGTGAACTCATATACCGTGACTTCAGAGCGGGTGATGTAAGGCACTCTCAGGCTAATGTCTCTAAAGCAAAGTCTAAGCTAGGATACTTGGGAACTTATAGAATCCAAGAGGGTATTTCAATTGCTATGCCTTGGTATATTGGATTTGTAAGGAAATAGTAATACAAGTTAGCTGAACGTAAGTTCGATTCATTTTCCCAAAGCGAAATCTATATATGTTGAGATATTAGCTTATGTTTTTTAATATTGAGATAAATCAGTCATGAAAATTGCGGTAGCCGGTACGGGCTATGTTGGCCTATCAAATGCGATGTTACTCGCACAACATCACAATGTGGTTGCTGTCGATATTGTCGAAGAGAAAGTAAAACGACTCAACAATAAAATTTCTCCTATTGTAGATGCGGAGATTGAAGACTTTCTCGCAAATAAATCGCTTTCCTTTACTGCTACTTTAGATGTCGAGTCGGCTTATAAGAATGCAGACTTCGTTGTTATTGCAACACCCACAGATTACGATGTAGAAACGAACTACTTTAATACCTCGTCTGTAGAAACTGTTATTAAGCAGGTAATGGGAATTAATCCTTACGCTGTGATGGTGATTAAATCCACCGTTCCTGTGGGATATACGGCTCGTATCAAAGAAAAACTAGGCTGTGAGAATCTTATCTTCTCTCCTGAGTTTTTAAGAGAAGGTCGTGCACTCTACGATAACTTGCATCCATCACGCATAATCGTTGGTGAGCGTTCTGAAAGAGCTCAAATCTTCGCGAACTTATTGGTTGAAGGGGCAGAGAAAGAGAGTATTGAAGTGCTCTTCACGGATTCGACTGAAGCTGAGGCTGTAAAACTGTTTTCTAACACCTATCTCGCGCTTCGAGTAGCGTACTTCAATGAGCTTGATTCTTACGCAGAAGCACATGACCTAGATTCTCGCCAGATTATTGAAAGTGTGGGTTTGGACCCTCGTATTGGTAGTCACTACAACAACCCATCGTTTGGCTATGGTGGTTACTGTTTACCAAAAGATACCAAGCAGCTTCGAGCAAACTACGCCGATGTGCCAAATAATATCATCGGCGCGATCGTTGATGCTAACACGACTCGTAAAGACTTTATTGCAGATTCAATTCTCAAGCGTAACCCTGAGCGTGTCGGTATCTACCGTTTGATCATGAAAGCAGGTTCGGATAACTTCCGCGCGTCTTCTATTCAAGGGATCATGAAGCGATTGAAAGCGAAAGGCACTGAGGTCATCGTGTATGAGCCAGTGCTTGAAGAAAAAGAGTTTTTTCATTCTGCAGTAATTAAAGATCTCGCTGAATTTAAAGCTATGTCAGATGTAATTGTGTCCAACCGTATGGTGGAAGAGTTAGCGGATGTGGAAAGCAAGGTATACACCCGCGATTTATTTGGTTCAGATTAAGAGTTGAGTATGAAATATTTAGTGACTGGCGCAGCCGGTTTTATTGGTAGCGCTGTTGTTGAGCAGTTAACCGCAAAAGGTAATTCAGTTATCGGTGTGGATAACATGAATGATTACTATGATGTGAATCTTAAACTGGCTCGTATAGAGCGAATTCAGCATGCCAACTTTACCTTGGTAGAGCTTGATATCGCTGATCGCGATGCAGTTGCAACGCTGTTTAAAACAGAGCAATTTGATCAAGTCATTCACCTTGCGGCCCAAGCTGGTGTGCGTTACTCGATTCAAAATCCTCATGCGTATGCAGATTCTAACCTAGTAGGGCATTTGAACATTCTTGAAGGCTGTCGTCATAACAAGGTTCAGCACTTGGTGTATGCGTCATCAAGCAGCGTGTACGGCCTGAATGCGAAAACGCCTTTTGCAACGTTTGATTCAGTGGATCACCCTGTATCACTGTACGCCGCAACTAAGAAGTCTAATGAGTTAATGGCTCACAGTTATTCGCATCTTTATGACATCCCAACAACGGGTCTTCGTTTCTTTACTGTGTATGGCTCATGGGGGCGCCCTGATATGGCACCTTTCATTTTCACCAAGAAGATTTTGGACGGCGACACCATTGATATTAATAACAATGGCGATATGTGGCGCGATTTCACCCACGTAGACGATATTGTTGAAGGGATCGTGCGTATTGCCGATGTCGTCCCTACTCGTGATAACGAATGGACGGTAGAAGCAGGATCACCTGCAACCAGTTCTGCACCTTACTCGGTGTACAACATTGGTCACGGTTCACCGATCAAACTGATGGACTTTGTGAAAGCCATTGAAGATGAGTTAGGCATTGAAGCGAAGAAGAATTTCCGCGAAATGCAACCAGGCGATGTGTATCAAACTTATGCGGATACCGTCGATTTGTTTGAAGCAACTGGTTATAAGCCTCAAGTCTCTGTGAAAGAGGGCGTGGCTGAGTTTATTACTTGGTATCGTAAGTTCTACAACAAGTAGCTTTGCTCTGAACGGTTGAGTATCGAATTAAAAATGGCAACTACGCTTTGGCGAGTTGCCATATTTTATGATGTAAGGTTTCGTACCAGTCGATTATGACTAAAGACCTTCTTGATTCATCAATTCATTAAACGCACTGCCATCATTTCGTGAAGCATTAGCGACATAAGGCGCATACACGTTGAACAATAGTTGCGTATCGCTGTGCCCAAGCATCTGTGAAATATAAAGAGGGTTTTCGAGCGCAGCAATATGAAGCACAGCTGCTGTGTGACGCGTTTCATAGGCTCTGCGCTTGGCAAGCCCTGCTTTTTTCAGCGTTGGATACCAAACGCCTTTGCTTATCCAATGAGTATCTAAAGGCAGTCCTTTGTCATTGGTAAACACATAGTCACTGTCAGTATCACAGCGTGCTTGTTGACGTTTCAGTGCTTCATACAACGCATCACACATCTTTAAGTCACGTCTGGATTTAGGTGTTTTTACATCACACAACTCACCATTGACATAGTTATGTCTCACCTGAATGAGGCGATGCTCAAAATCCACATACTTCCATAAAAGCCCATGCACCTCACAACTGCGCATGCCTGTCCAAAAGCGTAAGATAAAGTAATCTCTCCACTTTTCTTCCACCGCAGCTAAAAAGCGTTTCACCTCGGCAATGGTAAGCGGTTTTGAATTGGCTTTTTCTTCCTTTAGTGCGCGATAGCGACGAAGTGGGTATTCAAATTGATATTCATCCGCTGCAAGCCCCACCATGGCAATGATTGGCCACAAAATGCTGTTAATGCGGCGGTTCGACAGTCGTCTTGTTCCATCAGGCTTGGTTTCTTCCATCAATTGGTTACGATAAAAGTCCACCTTGGCGAGCGTAAAATCACTCATCAGTGTATTGCCAAACTCGGGTATCAAGTAACGCTCCAGAATGTTTCGCATAGTGTTTTGATAGCTGGACTTCCACTTAGGGATTTGGCGCTGATACCACTCTTGCGCGAAGTCTTCAAAGAAAGGGTACAAACGGTCAGGATGCTTACCGCGTTGCAAAAGCTCGAATTTTGCGACCTTTTTGCTGTGCGGAAAATAGTCGCGGTACTCAAAGCAATTTAAGTCTATCTCCGCGTTCATGCGTTTGAGCATCGCTTTGGCTTTGGCAAGGTTACTCGGCGTTGCCATCATCTTGGTGCCTTCGCGAAAACGCACCCCATAAAGGTGTATATCAAACTGAATGCGTCCATTAGGACGGATACGAATGTGAGCCATAGTGGCCTCCATCAATTAAGTGCTACCCTAAACCGATGGCATTCGTTAGAATTTCTCCATCGGCTGAGCTTGGTTTAAAGACTGTGCAGCCGGTGCGGAGGGAAGTGGTGGCCGCCACTTCTCTCCAACTGCGTTCTTTCTCTTTTCATTTTTTACTTTTCGCTTTCTCTTTTACATAGCCCTCCTGCTTATTTTCTTATTTTACCTCTAGCCTAACACCGCATTTTTATTTCCAAAATCGACACTAAGCCATTGTTTTTATTATTAATCGTTAAAGTCGCTAAACAGATCCCCTTGCGCCGGTTTCATGCTTTGATGGTACTCAATGGTCTCCTCAATGGACGCTAACCCTTGCGGACTTAACTCAATCGCCACCGTCGAATAAGGGTGCTCGGCGCCGGTGTCTTTATACAGCCCCAATACACGACTGCCATCAGGGCCAAGCAACACTTGCAGAAACACCTCTCTGGTGGAGAGCTTTCTGTACTGCGATAGCGCCTGTTTAAACTCAGTGGCTCTCAGGCTATAGAGCAGCGGCGCATCGTTTGACGGGACTTTGTTTTCAAACAGCCTATGACAGGCTTCTTTATCGGTGGCACTGCCAATCAAAATGCCCTCTGGCGACACATACAGCGAGGTTTGGTTTTGCTGATGCAGAGTATCGACTTTGCTGTGCGCGGTGAGCTCACCCATGAGTTCGCCCGCATGCACGCTAAATGTCGACTCCACGCGGTAGTGAATGGGCTTGGCCTTGATATCCGCCTCATCAAAGCGAAGCGCAAAACATATAGTGGTGATCTCATCGGAGAAATACGCCACCTCGCTATCGACGCACACATAAATGCCGTGGGCGCGAGAGTGGCGACACAGCGTTTTTAACCCCGCGACACTGGCGCTATCCAGCTGCAGATCAATACTGGGGTTATTCTGATACGGCACGTCGAAGGTATGCAGCGTCTGCTTGCTGATGATTTCCAATTGCTCCTTGCGATGATTGAGCCTAAAGAGTGACAGTGCGGGGTGAGCGAGGGTGTGATTGAGGGCGCTTTCAAGCCAGCACTTTGAGACAAGCTCAAACCCTGCGCTTTGCACAGTCGTTAACAGCTCAAGATGGGTGTCATTGGCCGGTATGGCCTGCGCATCACGCCAGGTTGTCTGGTTCACCATCATGGTCAGCATGGGAAGTCGGCGGTTTTGATACTCCACATTCAGATGAATGGACTCCGCTCGGGTACGGTTCTCAAACAGTGGCTGGCAAAACATTTTAAACAAGCTGGCATTGATGGTGAATTTGCCGGTTTTCAGGCTGCACTCCTCCTCAATAGGCAAGGTGATCATATGCAGGTGTGACGCACAGCCCGCAATGAGGATCAAAGTGCCCGCCTTGCGAACCACCACAAAGGTGACGCCACTTTCAGGGCTCTTGATATCAAGGGATTCCACAAACGCTTTAAGCTGCGCGTGATACTGGTATTGAAACGTAAGCATAAGACTACCTTAAGTAAGAGAGTGAATGATGAAGTCAAACAGCAATGGACTGTGTAACGTGAAGGTGAAGCTCACGGTAAAGCGGCTGCTGCCACAAGGCACGGTCTCTACCGTAATGGGCTCAGAGCCTCTGGCGTAACGCCTTTTAATCAGCGCAAGCTTTCGCTCTGGACTTTGCTTTCGGTTTTGCGCCAGATGAAACGACACATAACAACACGCGAATAAATGGCTGCGAAACAGCGCGTTAAAGGCCTCACTGTTTTTTTGATTGCACGCAAAGCTCACTGAAAAGGTGCGTGCCCCTGTCACAGTGATTGGGCCAAGCTCGCACAGCGCGGTGCGCTGTCGGTTTGAGAGCCCAAACGAACGATGCTGGCCGCAGCGCTGCCAAAACACACTGATGTCGCTAAAGCGCTCACTGCCGTCTTGAAGGGCAATAAGCAGCTCACGGGTTTGCCAGTCAAGCGCGGTTACCCCTTTCGCGCGAGCGCTGGCGTAATGGGTTTGATAAGGGGCATACTGCGCGCGATTGTCCCACTCTCTGACCAATTCGTTACTGCCGTAAATGACGGACGTATCGGGCGCAGTGTAGTAACGAAGGCGTCGCCCAGAGGGAGTCGTCAGCAGCGCGTCGTACAGCATGTTCTGGCTCAGCGTCACGACATCCTGCCCGTTCGGCGCTGAACCAAGCTGCTTCGCTACCTTGGGGTGTGACAGTAAATGGGCCGCAGTGTGTTTGCCTAATAGGGCTTGCAGTGCGCAAATTTTATACGCTTTGGGGTGAGAGAAGCATTCAGGAAGCCACTCCGCGCCGTGCAGGTAACTCTGGCGAGTCGTCGCGTAATAACGATGACCGAGCTGATCACTCATCACATCCAGCAAAATGCCATCGTTCACCTGCGAGAACGGTTTGTCTTCGAGCCAAAACTCAAAGCGGGCGTCACACGCCTCCTTGGTCAGCAGCTCTTCACTCATGCCATCGCAATGGGCATGCGAGTGAAAGTCGCACGCAAGGCTTATTCCTTGCAAAAACAAAAGGTGCGCCCCGGAATGGCGAAGGTGATGAAAACGCACCTGATTGCCATACAGCGCTTTGAGCACTTGCGTCACCGGATACAGGTAATGTCGCTGCATTGAGCTCAAGGTTTCCCCCTCAAAGCCAATAAGTGGGGTGTGCGGCGCGCAAGACTGCTTGATTTGAATCAGAAGTGCCACTAAATTGGCTGCGCTTTCAGGCATGACCACGAACACAAACCGCGATTGCCTGTTCTTGGTTTTTCCCTCATTGGTTTGCGTAATATGCAGGCGAAATTGCGTACCGGTGGCCGAGGGGCGCATCACATCTTGCAGGCGCAGCCTAAGCACTTCTCCGCGGCGAAGTGCACCGTAAAAACCAAGCAGCAATGCCACTGCGCTGCACAAGCGTTGCAAATGAGTACCCTGGTGACTTTCCAGAAGACGATGCGCCGCGTGATGCACGTGATCGGTTCGCAGCCTATAGGCATCGACATTCATTGGCAGGGTAGGGCACTCAAACTGACTGACATCCAAATGGTCGGTCAGCGCTTGCTGCGACACAAAGCGAAGAAAGTTATACACTAGCCATTGCATCGCCTCATTCTCTTGTGACTCGAACGCAGTGTTGGCCCAATCATCGAGTTTATGAGGATCGCTCGCCTCAAGGTACGACATCGGGCGGGGCAGCTTCGAATAAATGCTCGTGTATTTGACTAAAGTGGAATGACGCAGCTGACGGCACGTTGCGCCGCCCAGCACAATCAACTCACGGGTAAACAGATACAGCAAGGTGGGCACAACGTCATTGAAGGGCCATTCTATCGGCGACTCTGCGGCGAGCTGCGCCTTAAGACTCGCCCTTGGCTCATCGTTTAACCGTTTTAACAAGGCACGATGGGGCCACTGTGCGCCGCGTTTGCTCGCACTGGGCACAGACCCATTAGAATTGGCATGGCGAGGCAACACATACAGCTGTTTTAACGCCTCTCGGATATGCGCCTTGCTGGGCAGCACCGGATGAAACGCGCAGTGACGACTCGGCACTGCCATATCAAGGAGCAGCTCTGGCGGATACTGATGTTCGCAATGCCAAATGGCCTGCATCGCTAAATGCCACTGTCTCGCTGTTATGGGCTTAGCATAAGTGCGTGCGAGCAGTGGATTGCCAGGCACCAGCGCACGCACCATGTCATCAAGGCCCGCTAACAAGGCGGGCTCAGAGACGCGGTGCGAAGGTTGTCTGCGTCGCCAATAGTGCTGCAGTGCCACGTACGCGACAGGCGTTAAAGCGTAGCGCGCAAAGCTAGGCAGTTGTCGTTTGTGCTTGATAGGGTGCCAAAGAGTCAGTGTGAGCCTATCGTCGATGACTTCGATGCGAGTTTTTTTGCCCTTCCCCTTCCCCTTGCCATTACTACGGTCACGGCGCAGCACGGCCAGCCACGTCGCCAAAGGAAGTGGAGCCACTTCGATGGCGAGCAGTGAGATGAGCTCACACGCCAATAGAGTTTTGACGCGCTCGGCCCAAGGCGCACGTTGATAGTGCCCAAATAATGCACCGCCTAATTGGGCATGCTTCATCACCTGCACCAACCACTGATGCTTCTGATCTCGATACACATGCGCCTTTTGCTCTGGCAGTTGCCATTGGCACACTTGCTCAAGATAGAGCAACACATGATTGAGCGCGCGCTTTAGCAGGCGTTGACGTCCCCCAAAGGTGCTCTTGATAGTCGCTTGAATGGGTTCAAGCGAGGCTTGAGTGAGCACACGAGAGGTGTCGCTATAGAGCGCAATCTGCTCAATGATCGTGTCATAGTGAGCGCTATCTAGCGCCTCCATACCCATGTTATGAAGGTGATCTTGAATATGGCTCACGGTTAATCTTTTAATCTTCATGACGGGCCTCGCAGGTGTGAGATGTGCTTTGGTTTAGGGTGTTTCTGAACGCGCTAGGCGAATCGAGCCCTAGCTGATGGGCAAGCCGATTCAAGTGGTCTTGGGCGATGTGCTGGCTCGCTGGAAAGCGGTGCTCATTGCCTAGGTGCTCACCAAACTCACTGTGCCCCATTAAGCGGTCGATCAGTTGCGTGGATAGAGCAGGCAGGGTTGCGGTCAACGCCATTTGTGCAAAGGTATGGCGAAGCTGATAAGGCACCACAGACGCATCGGGTGAAAACGACTGCATAGCCAGTCGAACGGTTTTGGCGGTGAGCGGCTGCGCCTTGAAATTCTCATCCAGCAGGTACCAAAGACACGAGGTGTTTGGGGTCAGTGATAGGTGCAGACACACAACGTGTTGCAAAGCCAAGTACGCTTTAAGGGCCTGTGAGAAGAAATCACATAGCCACACAGTGCGATAGCGCCCTTTGTCGAACACCATGGCGTGGCGGCAGTCATAACACTGGCTCGCGTCTATTGAAATGGCATGCGTGGGCCTCACGCCGGTCAGGATTAAAAACTGAAACGTGATTTGATAGGTACGCAGATTGTAATAGTGTCTGAGCCCCTCTGGCGTCGACACAGTGCGATACGCCTCACTGACGCTATCGGCGAGCACATGAAAAAATTGCCGTGTATCGTCCACCGACAGCGCTCTGTCAGAACCCATCACAATGGGCGCAATGGGTTTATACACATAGGTGCCGTTGGTTTGCACTCGCTCAAGTTGCGCAATGGTGCCGCTGTGTTTTAGATAATCCGGTTTCTTTGTCTCTGGCTTAAACGCAAAGACAAAGAACTCCGTTAACTCATACAGATGGATCGCATCCGTGATGCGTTTGAAATAACGATTGTGCGCCTCAAATATCTTATAGCGTATCTGATCGCTGGTTTCTCGTTGGTACGATTTCGCTTGATGATGGTGGTCTTGATGACGCGGTAGTATCACGCTTTTTGCAATGGTGGACAATTTAGAATCGCTTTGCCCCATGTGCATCCAATAGCGAAACAAGCGATCTTTTCTCACGCGAGGGTAATGGGCGAGCTTCCCCAGCGTTTTCCACTTGCGAGACAGGTCCTTGCAAAGCGCTTGATGCTGTTTATCCGTGAGCAATGCACAAGAGCTGGATGACAAGGCGTCCACAAATAGCGCATTAAACGCATCCGGAATGGGCTGCCATAAATATTCAGTGCCACCCTTATGGAGATAGCAGAGAGCGTATTCCACTCGAGTGACATTGTTGGTGCGCACCGGCCTTAGCGTATGCCCCTCACACTGCGCTTTGCCAGTCACGCGCGTGAGCTTTGGAAGCTGCGCAATGTTGTCACTATTAATCAGCTCATGCGTCAGCCACCAAGTCATAAACGTAACGACTTTGCGTTTACGAACCGTATCAGAATCGCCCTTGCGATGAATTCGATGCAGTGCAATCGCCAGTGTCGTAGCAATGCGCTGCGCATCAGGTGCAACACCACCACTATTATTGGCACGATTGCGTTTTTGTTGTGCGATGAATTGACCCATGACACCCTCCTTGGTCAGCTGATTGGATTAGGCGTTTGCACCAAAGACGGACAGTCTTTGAGCAAGGCCTAATACCAAAATATCAGTGAATTTTTATTTCCAAAATCGGGGTAAAGAGAGGGTTTTGAAAAATGGGTGAAGGTGTTAGTCCTTGTGGTATAAGGCTTTGAGGGGATTTTGTTATTTAGAAAATAGGTGGCAGCCTTGGTTATAAGAAAGTACTTTTTAGATTATCTTGTTTTTTATCTGCTATATCTTCGAATTTATGGTTTGGCACTCGTAGATAAATCTAAATCGTTCAACACTCTGATATAGATTGAGAGCAACTTGCTCATGAGTGATCTTGGTACAGTTAGATGATCTTAGGTGCGGCGGTCAATTGCCAAACTGGGGAATTGGGGGAGCGACGAAAACTCTTACTAATTGATTGGCAAGCGACCTACCTGAATCTAACTGTGTTTGATATCTTGGTAGAATGTAGTAGAGAATTTCTTTATGCGCTGATCAGCCTCCAGGAAAGGTACGCACTGCTCAGGTTTATAAAATGACAGCAATCATTTCGTCATGCACAATTTAGGGATGAGTTTCACAAAGGAGAGTGATGATGCCAGCGACTTCCAATTCGACACGGCGTAACGATAAGTTCACCCCTAACCTAGAGAATTTTCGAATTAGCTTAAGCTACGAAGGGCTCACGCTAAAAGAAAAAACAAAAAAACAAACTATTGCTGAGCTAAAACGTAAGTATGCGAGATAAATACGGAGCCAAGCACGACAAGTACTGCTATACGGGGACGGATATTCTAATTAACAAGCTGAATATTCGTGATGCTGATGAACTTGCTGATGCTGAGACTGCGTTGACAACCGAAAGGTATTTAGAGTATTGCAGTGAAATAACCCAACTGAACCAATTAGACTTCAGTCATTTTAAGTCATTACACCACCAGTTGTTTCAAAATATATTTGAATCGGCTGGAAAAATACGTGAGGTAGATATTTCTAAAGGAAATACTCGATTTTGTACAATCACTCGAATAGAACCAGAAGGTAAAAACTATTTGGTTCAATCCCTGGACTAGATAACCAGACCCCATCAACCTTGATACCAGCACTCGCTGACTTGTTTTGTGAGTTAAACTTGCTTCACCCGTTTAGAGAAGGCAATGGACGAACATTACGATTTTTCTTCGAAGAGTTAATATTTTTGCTTGGTTATGATATTCAGTGGCCACATATTTCACAGCAAGATTGGATTGATGCGAATGTCGCTGGCGTAGAGTTAGATTTAGCACCATTAATTAAAATATTTGATGCGGCCATTTTTATTGAGAAGCAAAAGTGACTGACAAAGAAATCTCATGTGCATCGTTGGTCTATAACTCAGTGGGCGCAAACAATCACTTGATGAGTGCGATGAGCAGTCATCAAGTGCTAGCTTGAGGTTCGACAGAACAAGCCAATTTCGGATAATCCACCAAATGAGAAAGCACGCAACTTTGCGTTTACGAACCGTATCAGAATCGCCTTTGCGATGAATTCTATGCAGCGCAATCGCCTGAGTGGTGGCAATGCACTGCGCATCAGGTCCAACCCCACCACTGTTATTGGTACGATTGCGTTTTTGTTGTGCGATGAGTTGCCCCACGGCACTCTCCTTGGTCAGTTGATTGGATTAAGCACTTGCATCAAAGACAGTCTTTGAACAAGGCGTAATACCAAAATATCAGTGAATGTTTGTTTCCAAAATCAGGGGTAGAGAGTAGGGCTGTATAAGTTTTGGCTTTGCTTCTCTTTTTACTGGTTTGTTAAGGCCTTATCTAAGGCAAAGGAAAGAGCCTTAATTGTGAACTAGAAAGAGGCTATGCTGTCGCTGAGTAGTTCACTCACAAAAAATGAAAATATAATGTCACTTACTCATTAAGCGTTGAACGCCGATTGCTTCATAGCTTGCTCGGCTCGGCTGATCCCTAGCTGTTTAGCAACGGTTTGCCATTGCTTAACCGCAATTAATACTTCATCGTAAATTTGCGTCGCTTGGGTTTGCGAAAGTCGGAAAAAGTCTTTCACGTCAAACGCTAATTGGTAATCTAAGGCGTTGTCTGCATCGGTAATATTCAGATGCAGGCCATGCCTACCCACTATCGGGTTTAAATCATAAGCGGGTGATAACTTCCAACCATTCTTTGTTAATAAAAACCCATGGTTACGCAGGTGATCATCCGTGTTGGACACCGCAATATTAAACACGATACGTCGCCATAACTGTGCTAAATCAGCTTCGGTTTGCGCACCAGAATTGGAAATAAATTCAGCAATTTCTAAGTAGCTGGCACCTTGAGATTGTTCACCATCATAGTATTGAAGCTGTGTCATGGCCGATGAAAAATGCAGTCGCTGATCACCGGCGCGATCAAATCGTTTTGTTAAAAAGGTATGATGCCCGGAGGAAAACCGTCTAATCTGACTGGGAAACATGTCAACACCTGCCGCCAACGCCAATTCATAACAGACCATCTCCCACGCCCCCACGTCATGAGTATCATTTGAGTTAGGAAACTTAGCAATCCACAAGTGGCCTTGCTCATCTGTCACACAAGCCTTGGGCCTTGCACCGCCTAATGATGAGCCTGGAGAAATCAGCATTTTCAACCAGCGGTAATACTCGTCACTGTCGATGTTATCGTCTTTTTCAATCTGCATTGCTGCGTGCTCTAGCTCTCGCAGAGAAGCCATTGGCGGCGCAGCAAACTCAGAGTTGTCATCTAAGAAAGCATCCGAGCCTGCTCGCTTAAATCGAATACCACCCATCCGGTATGAGTCATGCACGCCCAGCAGGTAATCCAGCTCGTTTAATCGACTTGTTGCACGAATACCCTTGCGCACTTCAATGGCCGCACGCCGTTGCATTAAAATACGCCCCCATCTATCAGGCGATGAATCGAGAAATCCACGAAAGTTTTTATCGGCTTCATCGTTGTAGAGTTCACCGGAGTGAAGCGTCAGGATTGGATCAATTTGCAAGCGATAGGCTGAAGTTAAAAATGCTTTATCGTAGGCAAAACTAAACACGCCCCCCCGGCTTGAATCGCTGTAAGCAAGCTTCCCTATTAGCAAAGGCGCTTCCATTGGCAGCCAGTCGGCATAGACTTCAACGATGTCACGGCTCATCTTGAACCTTCCAGTAATTTTATATTTTGCAGCTTGATACCCACCTCATCATGGGCGGCCACTTCTGCAAAATTACTCTCCATGCCAAGAACGGCCATAACCTTTAAGTAAGTGCCTATGGCAACGCCAGGATCACCTGCGAAGACTTTGTTCACCGTTTTATGATCAAATCCAGTACGTTCACACAGCAGCTTTTTTGTAAAACCACGTCGTTTCATCGCCAACAGCAAGTCTTCACCAAAATGAGTCAGGATTTTGCGCTGCTTTGGAAACAGTACATTGTGCAAATTACGCTTAGCCATATCACCAATCTAGGGGACTATATTCCCATTACTTAATCATTACTGGGAATATAATCCCACCTTGAGATTTAAGCAACTCCATTAAGTTAAATGTGGGACTATATTCCCATTTCACTCAATATAATTGGATTTATATCCTACTTTTAGATTTAGTTTGCGCGTTGGCCAAGGCGATGATGTGAATCCCAGAATCCCAGAATCCCAGAATCCCAGAATCCCAGAATCCCAGAATCCCAAAGGCTATAAAAGTGTAATTCGAGTTATAGCATAGCCCGTTAACAATCTTAATTGGCGGGAAATGACTATGCAGCGTGACTTACTCAACACCTTAATCGCATGGAAAAAACAACCTATGTGAAAGCTGACATTAAGGGATAGAAGTTTCACCTGTACTCGTTGTGGTCTAGTCAGCGACCGTGACTACTCTTCAGCAATAGCAGTGGAGAGAAAAGGTGAGCTAGATTTAAAGGCGAATGGAACTGTCGTCAGGGTGAATAAATCACCCAATATTCAGCAGAAATTAGGCGTTAGCAAATAGATAAGGTGGTTGCTTAACCACCTTAGAAGCTCTGTGAGCGGCTATGTTATCGCTGAGTAGTTCCTAGAGAATTAACTTTTAGAATTTGATGGAGAGGGTGCCAAGGACCGATATCAATGACTGAGAACTCTCGTTATTGCTTTCGTGCCAATTTTGTTGATGACTACATTTTTAAATCTAGTAATTTGTAGCTTACAAAAAGTTATTCCGTAATTTATCCGTACAAATTGAATGCGATCTATATTTGCTCTATAATCTTATGCATTACGGAATATATCCGTACAAAGGAGAGGTTATGGCAACTGCACGTTTAGATATTCGCCTAGATGAAGAGATTAAGGCAAAAGCTGAAAAGGCATCAGCGTTACTTGGTTTAAAAAGTCTTACTGAGTATGTAGTCAGGCTTATGGATGAAGACGCGACTCACGTTATTGAAGAGCATGAAAGTATTGTTGTTAAAGATAGTGTTTTTGACGAGTTTATAGTCGCATGTGAAAAAGCAAGAGCGCCGAATCGATCATTGCTCGAAGCAGCCAAATTGACAAATGAGAGTGGCATCAAGTGAGTTGGAGTAAAGAGTTTGTAGAACTGAGTATGTTAAAGCACGACCGCAATTCATTCGATTGTGGAGAGCTAGAGCTTAATACGTTCATCAAAACTCAAGCAGCAAAACACATGCAAGCGGGTATCAGCCGAACGATGGTTCTGCCAAGTGCTCAACCTTTGCTCAATCAAAAACATGCAATTTGTGCATTTTATAGTGTTGCGGCAAGCTCTATTAGCCGAGAAACACTGCCAATACAGCGAGCAAAGAAACTACCTAGATATCCAGTTCCGGTTTTTTTATTAGCTCAATTAGCTGTGCACAAAGAATTTCATGGTTCAGGACTTGGGAAGATCAGTTTAATTCGCGCATTAAATTACTTGTGGGAAGTGAATCACCACATGAGAGCGTACGCTATTGTTGTCGATTGTCTTTCATCTGCTGCTCAAACATTCTGTGCAAAGTTCGGATTTGAAGTATTGTGCGAGCACAATGGGCGCATTCGTATGTTTTTGCCAATGAGCACGGTAGAGCAGCTTTTCAATCAATGATAGGCCGTTGAACTATGGTGAATTAGTACAAATTAGACAATGTCTACGTGTTCAAATTGATTTAAGTAATTATGACGACTATCAATCCATTTAATCACCTTCATGATATCCGCTTTGGGCATAAAACTATTCCTGTAGATATCTTTAATTTCATCAGCCCTCGCACAAAGCTGTTCGATCAACTTTCTAGCTAGTTTGGGGCTAATTCCAATATTGTTCGCAAACGTCAGAAAATCATAGCCTGTATAGGTACAATGCGATGTATAGTCGCTGGTATTCCCATTGTCTCCTTCTTCGTTTGCTAATAGCGGCAATGCTAATGAAGTTTCATTGGCAATGTAGTCTGGGTACGGGGCTATAGATACATAATCATAAATAGGGGCTAGCTGAGCATAGCCTTTCTCAGGCAAAAGTAAGCCAAGATTCCGCAAATGGAAGTCATTGTTACCAAGATAGTACGCTGTTAGTACCCGATTAAACAGCTCCCTTTTGAAGGATAAGCTACTGTCTACACTCGAAATTAGAAATTTACAGGCTTGTTCATAGCTAATGTAGCCCTCATCATCATCCTTTATCTTCCCGTACTTTTCACTGACATTCATTGCCGCATCCAGTTGCTCTTGATGAATAGCTTCTTCGCCTTCTCTTAAACGGTCATAACGTCTAATAATAAAAGCCCGCTCACTGTCTTCGTCCTGATCACTGAATCGAACTAAGCCAAACGCAGGAAGATCAAACCCAAGCGCTTTCATAACTAACATCGTGGCATGCTCATTTTCCGCCAAGAACGGAAATTCTGCGGGAGAAGGCTTGAGAATAAATAAAGCCTTATCTTCCACAACACCGAGCTCATTTTCATTGTTAATTGCTAACGATAACTTTGGCTGATAGCCAGAAATACTCATCCCTTTCTGTTTCTTGGGCAGCTCATGAATAAACTCTTCACGTGTAAAAGGCAAACGCATTTTATACTTGCTTGCACCAAGCAAAGCTTTTACTTCACCCTTCTTATATTCCTCTTGTTCACGATTCAAGTCATTAAGACTCGCTAAGCTGATAAGGCTTTTGTTACTAGGATACATGCTCTTCTAACCTCATCAGTTGCACTGCTCCAAGTAAGTTTTTGCCGTTAGACAAAAGCATACCTAGAGGATCATTGTCATCAATTTTTTGTAACTCAGAATAACGTTTTTTCAGCCAACCTTCTGGAGCAAGGCTTAGAAAAAATGGATGTAGCTCTTTGCTTTCAAATCGTTTTTCTTTTAATGGCATGCTCAATGACAAGCTTCGCCCCTTATAAGAAGCATCGTACTCAAATGTAAATCCATGCACATTTTGAGACAGCACGCCGCACAATTTTCCATACAACAGAACTTTTACTTTTCTATCCATATTTTCATGCCTAATTCGTTAGCCACAGCTAAAAAGTTATCTAGCGATGTTTTGCTAGGATCTTTAAGCATGCGCTTTATCGTTGAACTGGAAATATCTGTTTGCAATTCTAGTTCTTCTAACGAAATCGCTTTTTTTCGCTGTTGCATATCAGCGACCAAACTATTTTTATCGTAGATGGGATAAGTCGATATTGGTCGGTCGATGGAATCTTCAACACTGTGCAATAGATTTTGAAGAACAGAATGCATATGAGTTTCAAGCGAGTTCACCTCATCGCGTAGTTGTAACACTTTTGGATTCATTATCATCACCACACTGAAGGTCTTATGTGACCTTTATATTATAATGTTTTTAATTTAGGCTCTTTTAAGGGCTATGTAAAGAAGGCGTGTGTCATAATTGGCCTTCTTAATAAAATTTCTTATAAAAAAGTTCATATAAGGTACTTTATGGAGTGGCAAAGCTCATTAAAGAGCTTTTAAAAGCATAAGTAACAATAAATCACCAAAAATGAACCATATTTTACTTAATGGTTAGAGCTAGTGTTTAACCCTTCCGAGGTGCAACTAACTTGGCATAGTGGCATCTCAGGTTGTCGATTCGAGTTTCCAACTGAGCCATTAAAAGAACGCTAAAGCCCTTCCTTACTCATCAACTCATTAAACGCACTACCATCATTTCGCGAAGCATTAGCGACATAAGGCGCACGCACCTTAAACAATAATTGCGTATCGCTGTGCCCAAGCATTTGCGAAATCAGATTTGGTCTAATCACTTCTTAGGTAACTATAGGTGTGGTGACTTGGATTTAACCAAAAGGAGTTAGGAAGTTCAGTTTAACTAGTGCATTAACTTACTTGTTGGAAGTGAACCACCACGTGAGAGCGTACGCAATTGTGGGAAATTGCCTTACATTTAACGCTCAAACGTTTTACCCAAGGTTGGGCATAGGAGTTTGGTGCGATTACAATGGATACAACTAACTGGAAATAGTACACCAAAACTCTGATCAACGGTGGTTAAGTGACGTTCTCAATTAATGAAGAAGTCATGAGCGAGTGGAAACAACAAAGTAAACGTGGGAGGCCTCCTCGATTCAGTGATTTAGCCATTACTATTGCTCAGATGGTCACATGTAGTTTCCCTATGTTATTGAGAGCACTTCTAGATTTTGTAGACTCAGGGTTTAAGCTAGCCAACGTATCGGTTGTCTGCCCATCAATCTCGCGTTAGTTGCCGAGTCGAAATAGTCAGTCCATTGGAAACTTTTGCTTTTGGTGAAGCACTCGCATAATGCGAATGATGTCATCTTCAATCCAGAAAAATACGATCATTGAAATTTCTGAAATTATGAGCAATCGCCCTCTAATTCCCTCTCGCTGGCCCCCCATTTGAGGTTGCACTAAAAGGTTCTCAACTTTTGCTTCGATGATATCATCGGTTTTATCAGCGGCTTCGGGGTTGAAGTCGTAAAGAAACTCAAAGATCTTTTCACGATCATTAAGAGATTCTTCTTCCCACAAAATCATAATTTATCTCGGTTTCGTATCTTAGCTTTGCGCTCTGCCAAACGAGACTTGGCTGATTCGTGGTCAACAAAAGTGGCTTTTCCTGAGTCAAACTTCTCAAAAGCTAGGTTTACTTGTTCAGTTAACCATGCGTCGTGAGATAAAGCCTTTCTCTGCTGGTTGGCCAGTTGCTCAGTCAGTTCGCGACAAGCATCACTTATTGTTCTGCCTTGGCTCTCTGCCATTTGTTGGGCTAGTCGCTTTGTTTTTTCATCAACGCGAAACTGAATTCTAGTGTCCATAATGCACCCCATACCTTCTGTGTGTACAAATGTTAGCACTGGCTTTGAGGTTGGACAACTAACAAGTAAGGATTGGCGTCGCCCGGTCGATACTTTATCAGAGTCTTACATAATCCTAATGCGTCTTTATCTAGCAAATTGATCGCTTGGTAGTGAGTAGAGTACATTAAAGTCTTGTTGCTGTTGATTATCCATGGTCGTCTCGAAGGCTGACCCTTATTTAAGCGCTGAGGGGTAAGTGCCTGGTTCACTCGAGATCTATTGTATAGCGACTCCATTTAACAAATGCTTAAGGACTCAGACCGTTAATTGGAACAGAGTCCCCATTCGAATAATGAAAGGCCAATCGACATCGGGCGGGTTTTTGAAGTAGCCGATTATATAAAGGTAATCCCTGCAAGGTTGTATTGAAAGTCTAGTGGCATGTAAGCAAAGTTCAGATGCTCCGCCCAGAGGCGAAAACGTGTAAGTCTGCAGTGTCGCTCCCAGAGTGCGCTCTTATCTTCTAACTCATCTACTAGGGTGGTGCAGTAGTAGTACTTAATAAGACCAAACCCCTGTATTTTATGGTGTAAAGCGGCGTCGTCGAGTAAATCGGTGGTTTGATGTACGCAGACGTTCGCGTATTGCCTCAGTGCTTTCATAACATGAGGATCAAATTTCCAAAACTGCCAGAGTTTATCGGCAATGATCATTAACGTTTCTTGCTCCGCCAGAGAATGAAACCCCAAAACTCGTTTATCGCAGAAGTGTGGGAGTATCGGGTTGGGCCCCAAAGACAGATCTAATGCTGCCATGGTGAGCAGATCGCCCTTCAGGGGTGTGTACATGGGTAATACAGTGAGAAATTTTTCCCAACGTTCACGCGCTATTTGTTCATTTAACTTCAAGCTTTTGTGTTTCATAGTCCCTCCACAATATTGCTGAACATTTTCATTTTATATGAGGTTTTTTATTTCCAAAATTAGGGGGAATCTGGGTTAAGAGAGTACCTAAGGTAGACATCCTCATACACATACCTTGGTGTTCCATTAGGCTAATTTACTAAGCCGGGCTTTGTTTGTAGACGAATAGACTTTTTTGGGGGGACTGACGTACATCGTAATCACAAGTGCCAAACAATTGTTTTGGCTTATCGTTATTTATAGGCGTGATATGACGAATCAACGTACAACACAACTTGGACTTAATTGAATACGGGACATAATGAAAACTCTAGAGAGGAGGACGTTGATGTGACCGTGATGAATTATTCTGAAGTGCGCGCGAACCTAAAGGGTGTGTGACAAAATGATTAATGACTGCGATTCTGTCACTATACATCGTCGTGATTCTGAAAACGTAGTGATGATGAGCGAATCGGAGTTTAATGGTTGGAAGGAAACCATCCATCTCATGTCTAACCCAAAGAATGCTGCTAGATTAATGGATTCTATCGCTCAGGCAGAACAAGGGTTGGCCAGCCCAAGAGACATAGTTCTTGGTGAGGAAGAGTAGCATGTTGATCTGTTTTACAGATCATGGGTGGGATGATTATCAATACTGGATAAGCCATGATAAGAAGATTGTTAAGCGTATTAATATGCTTATAAAAGATGCAAAGCGCACTCCTTCGGAAGGCATAGGTAAACCTGAACGACTTAAAGAGAATCTTTCTGGTTACTGGTCAAGGAGGATTACGAGTGAGCATCGAGTGGGATACACATTTTCAAATGACACGTTAACCATCGTAGCGCTGAGATACCATTATACATGAGCAAGCAACATGCGGCCTATCGCGCATTATGCTGGTGGGAAAAACATCCTTACCTTAGCCCCTGACTTCATAGTGATATCTCCGCAAACACGCCCACTGTTTATCCTCAGACAATTATTTTATTCAGATTGTCTTAGTAAGTCACAAATTCAAACAGATAAAATCACACCAGTGTTGTCGAATCTACTCCCTTAAGGAGGGGGTTGTCCTCGTAACTGAGTAAGCTTTTTGCTATAGTGTAAATAATGTAGCACATATGAGGTACAATATATGAAGACGGAAATGGTCAGAGCCAGAGTATCGAGCCAATTGAAACACGAGTCAGAGGAAATTTTGGCTGAGCTTGGGATGAGTATGTCCGATGCTATCCGAATTTTTCTTAGTCAGGTGAAGTTGCGTCATGAGTTCCCTGTGGAGTTGAAAGTTCCTAATCAAGAGACTTTAAAAGCGATGCAGGAGAGTGTTACTGATGATCGTTATGACTCGTCTGATGACTTGTTTAATGATGTACTGGGCAGTGATTGTGCTAAAAATTAGAGTGAAGACGTCTTTTAAAAAAGACCTAAAACGAGCCTCTAAGAACACTCGTTACAACACCGCGTTATTGAAAGAATTGATTGATAATCATTTGATAAAAACAGGCACAGTTCCGAGTGAATACAAACCGCACTTGTTGCAAGGGAACTGGAAGCCTCACATGGAATGCCATATCCAACCCGATTTTTTGTTGATCTGGGATGTGAATTGGGATGAAAAAGAATTGATCTTGGTTCGATGTGGATCTCATTCAGAGTTGTTCGGTTAAAGAATTCGTTTGTGACATCACCGAACAGTCCCTGTGTGTTCGGGGAGTGCCGGTTCAGTCTAGGCGCTTCAAGCCATTTTGACATCTATTATCTATGAGTCATAAGGGCTCGAGTGGTAGAGAGTATCGCCGGGCAAAGGTGCTTCCTCGTCATTTCGGGCATACCGCGAGAGAAGTTGGATTAAAGATCCCGGAACTCAATGCCCTTCTGCAGGAGTTTGCCGATACCAAAGATGCAGTAATTGACACAGTAGCACAGAATCTACCTACCGATATTAATGAGGAGGTTCGAGACCCGATCTTTACTGGGCTCAATGCAACCGCTTCAAAAACAACTGCTGTCAGTTAATTGGCTTGCTCGCTTGTTCTTTTTTTAGTCATTTGTGGCTAATAGTTGAGCCAAGTTAGCCGTTTAAGGATAAGCGATTTATGGAGATTGACATTGCCTTAGGTAGTCACCAAGTTTTGCATCAGTTCCTTAAGACCTCCTTATTGGGACGAGATACAAAGGTATCTGGTGCTGAATTAATGCTTCCTGGACTACTCCGCATTGGCCTTCAATCATTAGCTTATAAACATTACCGAAAACCCCATCATCTTTTAGGGTGGCGTACTGGCGATCAAATAAGTCTGTCTGTCCTAGACGCTTAAACGTAGCCAGGTCAGTGTTTGGTGTCAGTATAGAGTCACACTTGGAAGCGCGAGCCATACTAAACCCTTGGGGATCACAATCAAAGAACCCGACAAGGCGGCAGGTTGGTAGGGCTTGCTTGATATGGGACATGACGATACTAAAATCTTTGTCACCTCGATAGGCAACTAGGGTGTCTGTTGGAAAAGTATCAAAGTCAAAATTGGCTTTCTTCAGATCGATAAAGGTTTCGAAGTTCTCGACCAATATGAATGTTGAGGCCTGTGCATTTCTAATATGGTCTAGCGGAATGGAGATGAACGCACCTTTAGGTACCACTATATGTTGTTCATTTAGTTTGAACGCCTCTTGAGTCAATGGGTATACGGATAAGAAAGTCGATTTAACTTGGTGCGAAGATAGCTTCTCGTTTTGAAAGTGTTGAGTGGCTTTGGTGCGTGTCGCCAAATCGATATCCTCAAAGACATCAATGTTGCTGTGCTGGAGATAAAGTTCTCGTATCCGATTGATATCCGTTCGTGACAGTATGAGTTTCGCCCCTGTCGCTTTACCAATACCTAAATCTTCATGCAGTGTCTTAAAGATGCCGGTGCGTTGAAGCGTGTGGCCATTTTGGTAGTTCTTGAGTGAGTTGAGGCGATTAAGATCTCGCTTGGTTAGAGATTTTGTGATCATAATGGGCGGACTGCTATGTCGGTGATATGAAGGTTGCCCAGCTGATTATTAAGGTAGTAATTGCCTATCGGTGTACACCCAACCAACTTCGAGTGCTCCTCGGTTAACGAATTGTGGTAACTCAGAAGCATGAATAGCCATGCGTCTTTGCTGATATCAAGCGAGTGGCGAATGTGCTGCTCAAAGTATACCGCAGCGGATATTTCTTCATTATTGAGGACGCAGTGTGCCAAGAGTGAGTCGCAGGCATCGCTTAGCGGGTCACTTTCTTCTGGTTCTACTTTAATAGTGAGATGTTGCGGTTCGGCAATGCTAGTCTCGGCCTCTGGGATATCAAATTCAATTGGCGTTTCTAATACCTGTTGAGCAATAGTGTCTAGGGTATCCTCAAACGCATAGTCGGTGAGGTTCGCATGGGCGTAAATGGGTACTGGCGTGATTAGGAAGTGTTTGGCATCAACCGTCTTCTCACAAGCCACCTCGGAGAAAGCGTCATCTATGTCGAGCGCAAAAGCATGTTCTGTCGTAAAAAAGGCATCAAACGCATGGACGAGTTTTTTATCCCTTTGCTTTACCCTAAAGGTCAGTAGGTGGGAGCGCAGTTTGTCGATAGTTAATTCTAGATCGGCCTGACATTCTGAAATTCGCTTGGGTAGCTCAAGACAAAGTAACTCGGTGAGTTTGCGGTCATCGGCAGCAATCTCAGTCAGCATAGATGTAGTGAATTCTTTTAGGGATAGAACAAGTTGAGTGGCCTGCGTCAGTGTTCTTTGGTTCTCGATCGCTTTGGCTTCTAATGTTTGCGCATAACCAAAGTCCTGTACCACACGAGAATGAAGTCGACTTTTCGCATCTATAAGGTCGGTGATTAGCTCATAAACAATGGCTTCAAGTTCTTCAAATAGTGCGGTTTCAGAGCGTTTGTTGTACCCGTTGCTCTGATATTTGGCGTCTAGGTACTCTGTCGCCAGTTCGCGTATTTGAGGTATGCGAGCTGCGTGCTCAGTATTTAGGTAGCGAGAGGTTTCGGTATCTAAATAATGGTGGATGAACGTCGCCAGTTTAGGGTTAATTCGATAGCCTTCACGAGTTCGAATTAATGCTCGTGCTTGAACCAGCTTTAGAATATCGCCTGAATTATCGGGAGATTCCTGAATGCTTTTCTCGTTAAATGCAGTGATTAATGTATTGCGGGCACTGTGTATGAGTCGCAAAAGCTCTTCAATACCGCCGTTATGTCTAGAGTTGTCCATGACTAAAATAACCCCTGTTGAGTGGGTTTTATCTCAGCTTTGGCAACCACATCGTATCGCTCATCAAGAAACTCTAAAACGGCATAAATATAATCAATTTTTCCCGTGACGACATAGATCTCTCTTTCCTTATGGCTAAGGGTTATCAGTCCGGTTCTGATTAGAAAATCAAAGACAGAGCGGACTTTATCATCGATTGTGCTAATGAGTTTTTTCCGTTGTTTTACCGATGGATGTTTGCAGATGGTCGATAGCTTTTCTTGGCTTGAGCTTGAGTTGGTGATGTAAGTTGAGAACCGAGCAGGGATGATTTCGTGTCCTGCCGAAATGATAGAGTCGGTGCCTGTGGTTTCACTTATCAGAGACATCAAACCCACAATTGGACGTATCGCACTATGAATCTCACTCTGCTGTTTTCGGATGGCCGCTGATGTTTGAGCGTTGATCTTCTTATAGACGGCATAGAAGGCTCCGCTTCGCTCGCTTTCAATGAGTCGTAAGTCATGAAAGCCCAATCCAAGCTCAACATTCTGACGATCATTGATGATGTAGCTATGGGCTCGTGGATGACCCCATTGGCAGATGTGTGTGCCAGACAAAAGAAGCTGTAAAGTGTTCGCCAGATTCATTACATCACCTCGCTAGATTGTGTTTTTAAGATAGCCTTTTGCAACTCAGTGGGTGAGGGCTTGTTAGTGATGATACCGCGCTTGCTAATTTGGTAGAGATTATCGAATAAGCTGGTGGTTTGTGGTGTGCCATTCGGCATCGCGGCCACCATATTGATGTTCGACTCACGCAGTAGTGCCACTAGCTTCTCTAGATTTTGGCTAGCCAATTTGTCGGCTTCATCAATAGGGAAACAAACACTCACGTTATTCTCGGTGCGCTGACTGTTGATCATCGCTGTATACAGGAGCGTTTGGATTAATAGGTTGGTACCGTTAGAGCTAAGGTGCTTCATCTCATGGTTTGTGCGAGCGATTTTGGCGGTTCCGTTCTCCGTAATATCGAATTGGATTTCAAATAGATCAGCAATGTCATGATTATTTGATTGACCGATATGCGTACTGGCCGTCTGTAGGGCCCGGTAGAATTTTAGTGGCGGTAAGTGTTGTTTGGTTGTACTGTCATACTCGCTAAAAATCTTGGCGAAATCGTCAATATCTTGCCAACCGGCTAGGCGCTTTAGAGTTGAGTTGATGGTGATTTCAATTGAGTCGATGATTTCAAAGTCATTGAACTTACGAACCTCACTTGTAATACGCCGCCCCTCGGCTTTGATCAGTTGCTCTATAGTCTTAAGGCCATCGCGGAAGTTAGAAATCATAGAGCCGATATTCATGCTTTGAGTAATGACCGTTTGAGTAACCGTAGGTAGAACCTCGGTAATGATCCGATCCAATACGGCAATCTTGCTGTTGTCTGAGCCCTGCTCATTTGAGGCAATTGAAGATTGCCAGAAAGTAAGCAGTTCACCAGTACCCCATGATCGAGTGATTTCTTCAAGCTTATGAATTTGCCGGCTGCGAGTGGTTTTTAGGGTCCGAATGTCTTCTAGTTTAGCTAAGGTGGAGTGTACCAGTGTGGTGTAGTCGCCGGAGAAACTGAATTCGAGATCGCCAAGGTCACTTTCTACAAATTGCAGATCAATTTTTTGGATGCAACTTTCAAAACGATTCAAGTTAGTGTCTTCAAATTTCTCTTGGGCCTTCACCTCATCAAGTTGGGATTTGAACTCACGTCTGACTTTGGTGATTTCAGACTGCAGTTTTGCACTGGTGTGCTCAGAAGTCTGCAACGTCTCATGGAGGACCTTGACCTCTTGGCGCTGCTCCGCAATGACGGTTTCTTGAGTGCGTTGCCATGCGTGGTAGTCTCGAATGTCATCCTCTGAGTTTTCTAAGGTTTCGATTTTGACTTCTAATGCCTTGATTTCTTGCTTGTACTCTTTAAACAATTCATCGCTAATACCCGCTTTGTCACGTCTTGCTTTGATTTCTTTTTTCAATAACGCCAGGCTGTTGTCATAAGTGGCGATGGCTGACCGTTTTTGAGCTAGTAGTGTCTCTTTCTCTTGCTCGAAGGTGGTATCCAAATCAGATTTGAGTTCCAAATGAGTGTTATTCTCCACCTCAAGATTGGTTTGCAGTTGAGATGCGATTTCGGAAAGCTCAGTTTCTATCTGTTTTATGTCTGTTTCGTTGACTGAGAATGCTTTCTCCGCAGCAATACGGTTCTGCTCTTTGCTTTGTAAGATCTCGACCTTCTTGCTTTCGATGTTCTGGGTGTGTAACTCAACGTCTTTCTCAGACTGATCGCATGCTGTTTGCACCTGCGAAAGGCGAGCTCTGGTTTCCTTTAATGTTTTTTTCAGCTTGGTGGCATTGGTATTTAGGTTGTCACGTTCTTGTATGAGCCTGTCACACTCGCGAACCTGCTTAGTGAGTCTTTCTTGCATTTCTACAGTTGTAAAGCTAGAAGGGGGTAGGTGGCCTGTTTCAATACCTATCCCAAAGAGCAAGTCAGACTCCTGGCACAGTTCTGGTTTCATACGTGTATCAAGCAAAATATCTGGATTTAGAATCTTCCCAATAGGTTGGTTTTCCCAGTTTGGTGAATGCTCATTTAGGAATGCGACTAGAGTTTCTGAGGAAGGGTCGAGCAGTTTACTGAGACGTTCAATCTCCGATTCTAAAGATTCTATTGATTTATTTGCTTCTGCAATTTTGGTGAGCAGAGAATCTGTCTCAGAGCGCTCTTTGGCCTCTTGTTTACCAACCGAAATGAGGTCTTTTTGATGGTTCGAAAAGGCTTGTTGGCTGTCAGCCTTTAGTTCTTCAAGCTTTTCAAGTTCTTGAATTAGCTTCTCGTTAGCAGCTGGGTTTTCTAAGCTTGAACGTAAGGAACCGCGCAAACTTAATAGCGCCTCTTTGCTCTTTCTGATGCTATCTGACTTTTTTGAAGCTACTTTATTAAGTTGCTCCTTCTCGGCGTTATGCGTATCACCCAGGGTCGCTTTTTCAGATTCATAAGCGCGCTCTTTGTCTCGGAGGTCGTTCTCAATATCATTGATGGTGGTTTGTTTGGTTCTGGATAGGGTCATCTCGATTTTAGTGAAGTGGTCATCGATATTATCGATTTCGATTTCTAATTTATTAAAGTGACCCTGTCGGTGCCTAAGTTCTTCACGCTTCTTAGACAGACTGCTGAAATCCGTTGCTATCTCGGCCATGCCTTGGTCAATGTAACTATTTTTTTGTTCATCATTATATGAGAGGGCTTGGATCAGAGTGCGAGCTTTTATCTTACTGGTTGACTGGAGTTCAACCTCTTCGGCGTGTAATTCCTGAAGTTGTAAAAGCGCTTTTTCGCGCTCAACCTCTAGGCGGTTTTTCTCGGCTGTAAGTTGGGGTAAGACCTCAGACCTAATGATTTCACTGCGGTCTGCAAACTCTTTTCTTGCTTCAAATAAATAGGTTGAGTTGGCAATGATGACATTGTTATTCCTCACAACGTCGGCAAAATCTTGCTCGTATTTTGCAAATGAGGAGATGCCTTGGTAGTCATTGCACCATGACTCAACTTGTTCAAGGTTGATACCCAGCTTGATGTCATTGTCTTGCATGCCGATAATTTCAATCAGCAGTCGCTTGCTGTTCTCCATGCTAAATTCACCCTGTAATAGCGCGATGGAGATCTTCTCGACATGCTTAATATTACGAGTGCCCGAGCATAGAGAGTAAGGTGTAAACTCGCGAGGCCAAGAACTGCTATTAAGGTTTTGAATGATGCTTCGATAGGTGCTGATGCTTGTGATTGCTTTACTGTAGTTCAGTGAGTGATCAAGTAAGCTTTGAATAAGTTCATTGGAAGGGATTGCCTGAGACAGCCCGCTTTCTGAGTCTTTGATGATGACTGAGTTAATGAATGGTCCATCAACGAATCGATAAGACATTTCACCGGCTTTGTTCGGTTCCTTGGTAATAATCACATGAGCCAGTTGAGTTCGATTAGTCACGTACTCGAAGATAATATAGCTGTTGGTGTTGGGTAGGTACCACTTGGTGAATGGGTGGGCTGCTCCCCCAATAATACTTTTTCTGTCGGCTCCAAAGAAGAACGGAATGAGCTTGAGTAGACTTGTTTTTCCCGCACCATTTGAGCCGGTGACTCGTGTGCTGCCGTTAAAGTCGAATTCGCTGAGTAGGTGCCCATGAGGTTTGCTGTTGATTGTGATTATTCTTTTAAGGCCTGGGGTCATGGCGTATCCTTTAAATGCAGAACGAGTAGATTGAGCGATCTTAATTTCAGATAGATACAAATAGCACATCTAAGCGACAAAATTAGTCTCTAAAAGTTCATGGTAAAAATCTGCTCGGCACTTTATAGAATGACAGACGTCATCAAAAAGTTGAATGGGAAAAATTAACAAGCACTTTAAGCCTCACAAAAACAGTTGGGTGGCCTCAGCTTTGCTTCCAATTGAGATCTCTACGAAGGCTCTTGAACTGTAGTTGGTCTTGGGGTGAATTTAAATCCGATTTTGCCAAATCCTGCGTCAATTGCCATCTGCTCAATCTCAGTATTCAGGATACGCTTTATCGCACCCTCTTGCGAAAGCTTGTTATTAGCGGCCAGCAGTTGACTCATGATCTCGTTTTGCGGTGCATTCTTATTGCTCCACATGTTTATGTAAATTGGCGTAAGCCCCTTATCGAATAGATATGGACTTAAATCATGTAGTAAGAAGTGAGTCTTTCCTATGCGTCGGCTCCCCAGATAAGCCATCTGAGAAAATAGAGTGTCTTGACACATAGTGCCGATATGGCGAGCCAAGTCTTCGCGAGGGTATGACCAGGGAGCTGGGTTGTTGATGTGCTCTAACTGTTTCACGACGCCACCTCTGTGCTTTCATTAAAATTCATTTCAATTTGATGAATTCATTTTTCAAGATGAAAGGTGATGAAGTCGCATAAAATGAACATCCACAAGTAAATATGCAAATAGCGGTTGAACTGATACAACACTTAACGATAGCAAGAGTCTTCGACAACATAGATTCAACTCACATTTTCTTATCTTAAGCGCGGCTTTATGATTTGTGACCTTTTTGGGTTTTTAGGGGGAGGTATCATAAATTAATCCTACTGCAATAGACTTATACGTCATATTGTCGTGCAATCCGTATAAAAGTCTATTAAGCTAGACTTTTATAGTGTCAAGGTTGCAGCTTTCTTTTAAAGTACACTCCACTAGACTTTTAGGCTATAACAGGCCTGATAGTTATAAAAAGTTCACTTGGGCAGACTTAATAGTTAAGGGCGCACTATGGCGAGAAAGGTCAAGGCTTCATCCACTCCCGATCTAAACCGTCCGTTTTCATTGCCGTTATTGGGGCAGGCCGTGAAGGCGAGACGAACGCAAGCCGGCATTACACTGGCGGACGCCGCCAGTTTGAGTGGCGTTGCCAAGCAAACATTCATTAATATCGAGAAGGGCAGTAGCGATGTTAAGGTGTCCTCGCTGATGCAGGTCATTGTAGCGATGGGCGTGAAGTTGTGCATTGAACCTTGGTCCGGTATGCGTGATGACGATAGCCTTTCAGGCTCGGTAATAAAAGGCTCAAGAAAAAGACTAGGGGGGGAAGGCGATGAGTGGGTCTGATCCATATACCTTGGATATTCTGTATGGCGAGAACCTGGTCGGGAAGTTGAAGTTGGGTGAGGCGAGTGAGTTGAGCTTAACTTATACCGATGAATGGCAAGAACAAGGCTTTCCTCTCTCTCCGCACTTGCCCTTTGGCGCCCCCATTTTGTCACTGTCCATTCGTAAATACTTGCAGAATCTATTGCCAGAAAACCAAGGGCTTGATCACCTGATTGAGTATCTAGGCGTAACGCGAAGCAATATATTCCGGTTGGTCGGCGGCATTGGCTATGACGCATCTGGTGCCATGCTATTTGTACCGGAGGGCGAAAGAGACACTGAGCAAACTCAATTTCGACCTATCGAAGATGCCGAGATTATCACTCGTTTGTCGGATGGGGCGTATGAGCATCTTGAGGTGTGGGATGGTCGTCCAAGACTTTCTGTGGCAGGCGTTCAATCAAAACTGAATGTTTTGTGTATGGACGACCAAATCGGCCTTGCTGATGGCGATCTGTGTTCAACGCACATCATCAAATTTGAAAAGTCAAATCAACGCCATTTGGTGCTAAATGAATTCGTGACCATGACCCTCGCGAAATTTGTAGGGCTTGATGTTGCCGAGGTATCCATGCGCTATTTTGGAGAGTATCCCTCGTTACTTGTAGAGCGATTTGATAGGCGTCGCTTTGGTGATGTCGTTCGCCGGCGTCACGTTATCGATGGCTGCCAAGCGACCAACTTGGGTGTCGACTATAAGTATGAGCGTAACCTTGGAACACAAAGAGACGTCGCACATATTCGTGATGGTGTGAGTTTTGTGCGTCTATTTGAATTAAGCGATCATTTTGCCAATCCTGCACAAGCAAAGCTAAGTCTTTTGGAGTGGGCTTTGTTTAACTTATTGGTTGGGAATGCAGATTCTCACGGAAAGAACTTCAGTTTCTTTGTCTCGTTCGATGGTTTGCAGCCCACCCCGTTGTATGACCTAGTCAATGTCGCCATGTATCCAGAGTTCGAGCAAGATCTGGCGATGGCCTTTGGGGATGAATTTAATCCAGCGGAAGTGAATGCTTATCAGCTGTTGGAGTTTGCTGAGGAATGTGGCATCGCCAAGCCCTTGCTACAGCGAACATTAGAACGGTTAGTTAAAGTTGTATTAGCTCAAATACAACCGGCTATTGAGACTTATGATAACCCAAGCCTCGAGCAGGTTGAGTACTTGGAGCGCTATGCCGCGGTGGTACGTCAAAGGGCAAACCATTTCAAGGAGCAATTGGATGAGTTACCAACTTTAAAACTTTAATGCCTGGCGGGCTGATAGGATCGAGCGTCACATTGTGGCTCTTTATGGTCGTTTTTACATATCGCAGTCCCAGTGTTTGTGCTTTTTATTTCCATCGTCTCTATGGTGTCATATCAAACTAACCGCAGCTTTCATCAGTACACCGCTGCGCAGCCGTTTCTGCAATGCGTTGAGCAACTGAATTTTATGGTTGCTCTTCGAGAACTGCAGAAATGGTAGTGCGTTCATGCAATTATTCTGACTAGTCACGTTACGTTAAAGCTTGCTGTCCACAGGCGGGTTGGAGGGGCTATTGTCAATTCGTCTTTGTCTATTTATCTGTTAGGGTCTTCCGTCGGGGAGTCATAAAACAAATTATTAGATCAATAAAAGAGACCTCTACCGCTCTTAAAAGGCCGATGGTTCGAGATTAGGGGGGATGTGATTAGAATGCCTATTCGCATCACCTGGTGATTAGATTAGCTGGTGGATTCGCTTAACACAGACCTGAGAGAATCAGCCAAAACTGGGTTAAGAGCTCTACGAATGCTCTTGAATTGTCTAAACCATCTCCAACGTGTTTTACCGTAATCTATTTTTAACGCCCTAGGCCTTTGTTAATTAACTTACAGCCATAGTGAACAATTGACCTGCTTATCTAATTGAATTTCTGATACGACAAAATTTCAGTGTAAAGTCCCGGTAAACCCTTCAAGATTGAGTACAGTGCGAAAGTGGTTCTTTCATTATAAACAACTAAAAAGTTGTATGGATGCAAATTAACAACTAAAGAGTTGTAAGTGTTTAAATAAACAACTAATATGCTGTTAATGATTTAATGTACAATAATTAAGCTGTTTGAGGGTTGGATGAAGACGATTGATGACATAGCTGAGCTGCTTGTTGCACAACGTAAAACGTTGGGAATTGAACAAAAAGACATGTACATGCGCATCGGTATGAAGCAGCAACAGTATCAGCGCATCGAATCTGGTAGTGACGTTAGATTGTCGACCTTACTGAGGGTTTTAGAAGGACTAGATTTAGAACTTTCGATTGTCCCAAGGGGTAAAAAGGTCACTTCTACCCTTACCGAGTCTACTGGCAACCATGCAAAGAACGATGAGTTAAAAGACGACTCTGATGATCTTAGCTTCTGGTTCAACTCTGAGGACGAGGTATGAACAAACCACTAGAGAAAGTGGAAGGCCTTGCTATTTATTTACACGGCAATCGTGTGGGTGTCATCGCGCATTATGCTGGTGGGAAAAACATCCTTACCTTCGACCCTGACTTCATAGCGATATCTCCGCAGGCGCGTCAGGTATTTACTCTTAGGCAATTATTTGACCCTGATTATCTGAGTAAATCACAAATTCGAACAGATAAAATCCCACCAGTGTTGTCTAATCTGCTCCCAGAGGGGGCATTGAGAGAACTCACTGCTAAGGCACTTCAGTGTCATGTTAATAATGAATTTTTACTATTAGCGTATATGGGAGCGAATTTACCTGGAGCAATTATTGCTACGCCAATAGCTGCAGGTGACGTTCCAAACTGGGCACTAGAGCAACGATTATCGACTGAGCCTCAACAGATCAATGTGAGACATGCCAATAGTAAGTTTTCTCTTGCTGGGGTACAGATGAAGTTTTCGTCATCATTTAGAGATGGACGTTACCACATTGATAAAGAGTTTTCTGGGGATATGTGGATCATCAAAACACCCTCATCGATCCACCGTGGTGTTCCGCTGAACGAATTTAGCTGTATGAAACTCGCTGAAATGGTGGGAGCTGAGGTACCAGAGGTTCGATTGATTGAAATGAAAGAACTGGAGGGGATGCCGAGTATCAGGTTACCTGATGAGCAATACGCGTATGGGATAAAACGTTTTGATCGGAGTGACATTGGGCGTATCCACACCGAGGATTTTGCTCAGGTATTCGGTTTGTATCCTGCAGATAAATATCAACGCGTCAATTACGAGCAACTTGGTAGGATAGTTTATCAATACAGCAATCAACGTTTGAAGAATATTCAGCAATTCGCCAGACGACTTCTCATCAATATATTGTTGGGAAATGGCGATGCGCACTTGAAAAACTGGACGCTGATATACTCTGATCAGAGATCTCCAAGTTTGTCACCACTCTACGATGTGGTATTTTCATCTCCTTATATAGCTGGTGATAGCCTTGCCCTTAACCTATCAGGCACCAAGAATTGGTTTGATATTTCTTTGGATGATTTCAAGCGATGGGCTGAAAAAACCGGTGCGCCTTGGATTGCGATAAAGCCCCATCTTTTAGATGTTCTTGAGAGAGCTCGAAGCTATTGGCCTGATACGCTCGAAACATTACCCATGCTGGATGAGCATAAAATTGCACTCAGAAAGCACTGGTCTCAATTGACCCCAGATTTTAGATTGATTTAAATGAGAGAGCAGTATCCGTGTAGTGTGACTTTTTCTATTTATCCGTGTAGTGTGACTTTTTCTATTTATCTGTGTTGAGTAAACCTAATGTAAATAGAGTTACTGTAATTTCTATGACAGTAGATCGGAAAGTATTGAGCGGTGTGATGATGTGATTATGAAGTCTATTCGAATCATATTGTGATTAGATGATCTGGTGGATTCGAATCACTGAGGTCTTTGAACTGCGAGTGAAACTGTCTCAAAACGACGATTTCGGAGCAAAAAGTGTCTCATCCCATTCTGGGTGCTCGATATAAATGCATTTAAATCAACAGCTTATGTTGGAGCCTCTAATCCATTCCAATAACTCTAACTTTCGCTTTGATCCTTGAAAATGCATGTTAAATCCCTCTAAATCAATGGATTACCTGACCATCATAAAATAGAGATCCTTTTTGAGACGGTTGATCTGTTAAAAAAGTGTCTCACTCCGTATTCATGACTTTTATATACAGTGGATTTATGATTATTGATTCGTTTACCCACCTTATTCAAATCATAATGTGATTAGAATAAGGTGGGTAAACGAATCAGAGAGTCAGATATGTGGATATGGGAACAACCGAACTGGCCTGCGTTTCAATGGGATAGGGAGCGTATTGAGCCTATTTTGCGTGAGACCAGGTTGAACCAAGGGATATTGTTGGGAAAGATGTCGACTCAGTCGCTCGACCATAAACAAAGTATGCTCGATACATTGCTAGCCAACATCGTTCATTCAAGTGCGATTGAAGGTGAAAAATTGAATGCGTTTACGGTTCGCTCCTCACTCGCGAATAAGCTTGGGGTGTCGGAAGAAAAACCGTTTCCAACCACTGAGCAAACCGATGGCCTAGCGGACATCATGTTAGATGCTATCGAGCGTCTAGAAGAGCCTCTGACGTTAGAGCGTATATTATATTGGCATGAGAAACTGTTTCCGAGTGGGTATACGTTGTTCAATCCCGTGGTAGGCGGAAAGTGGCGAGGGGATGCGCCAATGCAAGTCGTGTCAGGATGTATTGATAGACCGAATGTCCATTTTGAAGCACCACCACGAACGGTGCTGGAAGTGGAATTGGATCAATTCGTAGAATGGTTTAGCACGTCTAGAACGGATGCCCTTGTAGACCCTCTATTAAGAGCTGCCATCACGCATCTTTGGTTTGTTACCTTGCATCCGCTTGATGATGGCAATGGGCGTATCACTCGCCTTCTGACCGATTTGGCATTGGCCCAGGCCGATAAGCAATCGGTTCGTTTTTATGCCATGTCTGTGGGGGTCATGGCCAATCGCAAAAGCTATTATGAAATACTCGAACAAACCCAAAAAGGTGACCTTGATATCACTGAGTGGATAGTGTGGTTTTGTAAAGTCCTCAATGAAACGTTCGCTGATGTCTTAAATGAGATTGAGCTGACTATACAGAAACCAATTATTGGAGGAAAGTTGATCAGACAAAGCTCTCATCTGAACAAACCAAAATACTTAATCGACTAGTAGATGGCGATTTTCCCGAAGGGATAAATAACAGTCAGTACCATAAGGTTGCAAAGGTCAGCAAGCCAACCGCAACTCGGCACCTTGCTTATTTGGTAGAAATAGGGTGTCTAAAGAGGACTGATGCTGGTGGTCGAAGTACAAGATATGTGCTCAATATAGCTTGATATACTTAGGGTGGCACAGGGTGTTATTGTGGCGGGAGTTTTTATTTGGGTGAAGTCTCCCCAATAGGCCCAAGAATTTTTTTCAGTGGGCTTTAGGGAGTTATGAGACCAATACTGATCAGCTATGAAACGAAAAGCCCTAGCAATGTAGCTAGGGCTTGGTGTGATATTGAGGAAGTTCGGCTGGCTTCCTATGCGGTAACGTTAATCACTACCGAACAGGTCGCGAGTGTACACTTTCGCTTCAACGTCTTTGATGTCTTCAACCATACGGTTAGATACGATCACATCAGAAACTTGTTTGAATTCTTCTAGATCGCGGATGTTACGTGAATGGAAGAAGTGGTCTTCTTGAAGAACCGGTTCATACACCACAACCTCAATGCCTTTTGCTTTCAATCGCTTCATGATGCCTTGAATTGATGATGCACGGAAGTTATCAGAGCCAGCCTTCATGATAAGACGATAGATCCCCACCACTTTTGGATTGCGGTTTAAGATAGAGTCCGCAACGAAGTCTTTACGCGTGCGGTTAGCATCCACAATCGCGCCAATAATGTTGTTTGGCACTTCTTCATAGTTAGCAAGCAACTGCTTGGTGTCTTTTGGTAGACAGTAACCGCCGTAACCAAATGACGGGTTGTTGTAGTGGTTACCAATACGAGGATCTAAGCCGACACCTTCAATGATCTGACGTGAGTCAAGACCGTGGGCTTCAGCGTAAGAGTCCAATTCGTTAAAGTATGCGACGCGAAGCGCTAGGTAGGTGTTTGAGAATAGCTTAACTGCTTCGGCTTCGGTTGAATCGGTAAACAGAACGTCAATGTCGGTTTTCTCTGCGCCTTCGAGCAATAGGTCTGCAAATACCTTTGCACGCTCACTGCGCTCACCCACGATAATACGAGATGGGTGCAAGTTGTCGTACAGCGCGCGACCTTCACGCAAAAACTCTGGAGAGAAGATGAGGTTTTTGCAGCCAAGCTCTTCTTTGATGCGAGCCGTATAACCTACTGGAACCGTGGATTTGATGATCATCACAGCATCTGGATTGATTTCTATGACTTGTTTAATCACGGTTTCAACCGATGAAGTATTGAAGTAGTTCGTTTGTGGATCGTAGTCAGTAGGCGTGGCGATGACAACATACTTAGCATCTTTATAAGCCTGTTCTTTGTCTAGCGTAGCGGTAAAGTTCAGCGCTTTCTCTGAAAGGAACTGTTCTATCTCAGCATCAACAATCGGTGATTTCTTGTTGTTCAGCAGTTCGACTTTCTCTGGGATGATATCCACAGCCACGACTTCATGATGCTGCGCGAGTAATACCGCGTTGGACAGACCAACATAGCCTGTACCGGCAATCGCTATTTTCATAATTCTTCCTTTGGATTATTTTTATTTTGCCAACATTGGCGCGATTTTCTCACACTTCGATGTTCGTTTTAAGGCAAATTGTGGCAAAGGCCAATCAACTTACGAGAAATACGTAGTAAAGGGTAATTGGTTTCTACATCAAGCGCCATATTGGGGTGTTTCACACGTTAACTGGTGACGAGTGGCTAGGTCGAAGATGATGGCTCGTCGTTTCCTCAATTCTTCGTTTGACAACAATGCGCTAGCCCACAGCATTAAGGAATATTGTTCGATTTTCATTAAAGTGCATTGTCTTAATGTTATCAGTTGGTTATGGTGGTTTTACATGGATTACAGATAGAATATGGATGTTCTTTTGTACAAATTTACTTCACATCGATTGATCGTGGGCTCTATTCTCGTCTTCAGTGGCGCTTCAGCGGCGAGTGTGGACATTCTCCCTTCTCAGCAAGGCTTTAGTGGCTTGATATTTACCCCTAATGCCCAAACTCTAGAAACAGGCAGAGGCAGCGCGGCATTTGGCCAGGGTGTGCCCTATCGCGGCAGCATCGCGGAGCTGGACAGTTGGTATGTGAATGCTGGCGTATTGCCTCATTTGGAGGTGGGCGGACGCATCGTCACCAAGACGTATAATTGCAATACTTACTTTGAATCTGATTGTGGCATACGAGATCTCTCTGCATCGGCTAAATTTCAGCTTCCTTACCTAGAAGATTTAGCCGGCTTTAACTTAGCCTTTGGTGCGCAAGATATTGGCGGGGCGGCAAGCAACTTTGACGCTTACTTTGTGGTCGCAGATACCGAAATCGACGCCTTTAATCTGCGTCTTAGCGGTGGGTACGGTAAATCGGATCTGAGCTTAGGTGTGCTTGACGGGCCGTTTGCGGGAGCCGAGTGGCAACCCTTTGATTTTGTGCAATTGGCAGGCGAGTACGACGCACAAGAGTTCAACGCGGCAGTTCGCGTTATGACTCCAAGAGATATGCTCCCTTATGGCGCTCAAGTTGCGGCGCAGTATCAATTGTATTCTGGGCACGACAATCAAGACCAAACCCTATGGGGCGTCAGTGCTTCGGTTCCCTTCTTTGGTGATACCTTTACTAGGCAAAAATACTCAGACATAAAGCCAGACTCTACCTCTCAAGTTACTACTGAGCTGTCCAAAAGTGAGGCGAGCAGCCTGACGCAACTCATCGGAAAGCTAGAACAAGAGGGCTTTGTGAACATTCGCGTAGGGTCAAACCTGAATACGTTGGTGGTGGCGTTAGAAAATAAACGCTATCAGCACAACACCATGGATGGGGCCGGCGTTGCACTGGGCATCATTTCCGCTCACGCGGGTGAAGGGGTGTTCTCTGAACTACCAGGAGTGACTGGCAGGGCGCAAAACGTAGAGTTAATACTGATTCAAAACAAGATCCCAATGCTTGCCATTAATACCGAGCTAAACTGCTATCGAGAATTTCTCGAAAATGGCAGCAAGTGTACTCAGACCCAATTTGCCAATCATGATCTTGTGGCAAAGCTTGAACAAACGACGTGGCGCTACGAAACCACTAATGATGGCTTTGGGTACAGTGAGCTGATTTTCTCGCCAGTCATGAACTACGCGGTTGCAACGGAATACGGCTTTTTTGACTATTCCATAGGTCTTGGAACCAACTTGTATACGCCGCTTTGGAAAGGCGCTGCAATTGATGTCAGGCACATTTTGCCTATCGCCAACAGCGATGATTACGATGATGGTTATTTTGAATACGATGCGTTGGAAAATGAAGTTGATCGCGCTTTAGTGCATCAAGCGTTTCGTTTACCGTTAGATACTATGACGTTATTCAGCGCCGGCTTAATACGAAGTGATTATTACGGCGGCCAAAATGAAACGCAGTGGTACAGTCAAAGTGGCATGCATAACCTCGGCTTTGAAGTCGGTTACTTTGAAGAAAAAGATAGCATCGATGTTGATGCTCGTACGCCGTTACTTGCTCACTATCGCTTGTCGGTCGCGCAGTGGAACTGGCAGATGCTAGTGGAAGGCGGCGAGTTTTGGGGCGGCGATCAAGGCGTTAGAGCAACCACCAGTCACTGGCTTGGAGATACGCGACTAGACGCGTCTTACCTAAACAGCGAATCAGAGCAGTTTGTTACCCTTAATGTATCAATACCGTTCACGGTATGGCGCGGCATGAAGCCTGATTATTTGACTGTACGCGGCGTGAGCGAGTGGAACTTTGGCGTACAGACACGTGTTGGGGAATCGCATAATCAGTTGAACACAGGGCTTGGTCAAACTGCTAACAATTACCACAATCTTGATAGACAGTACTTGAATCGATCACGCCTGAATCCGAATTACTTTGAACGTAATACTCTGAGATTGCGTAATGCTTATTTACGGTATTTGGATGAAGTAGTGTATGAGTGATGAGTTGATAGACGACGTACGTTGATAATTCATGGTATTGCTGATTGATTTTTTGGTAAAAAAATCGAACCACTGGGCTGGTAGTTTTCTCTTCTAAATCATTCTATTAATGACCCAATAATCACCTGAAATCGGGTATTTCTACAAAATATGAATGTGCTAATATAAAACTGCTTCATTGAGTCTTTGTTGTTATTGAGTAATAGCTTATTATCACAAGCAAGTATGTTACTTTGGGTCGTCATCCGTCAAAGTACAATTATCAAAAAAAGAGTATTTATGATTTATCCAATAATAATGGCAGGCGGCAGTGGCAGTCGCCTATGGCCCCTTTCTAGAGAATTATACCCTAAACAATTCTTAAAGCTTTCTGATGATGTTTCAATGCTACAACAAACTTTTTCAAGGCTGTCGGGTTTTGAGCATAAGTCTCCGATGGTAATTTGTAATGACGAACACCGGTTTATTGCAGCAGAACAAATCCGTACTGGGGGGTTTTCTCATTCAGGCATTATCTTGGAACCTGTTGGAAGAAATACTGCTCCAGCGATTGCTTTAGCTGCTTTTCAAGCGTTGAAGGAAGAAGTAGATGCAGACCCTGTTTTGTTGGTGTTAGCTGCAGATCATTTTATCGAAGACATTAGCGCTTTCGCAGGGGCTATTGAAACGGGCGAAACATTTGCTAGAGATGATCAATTAGTTACATTTGGCATAGTTCCTGAGTCACCTGAGACAGGCTACGGTTACATTAAGCGGGGTCAACCTCAGGGCGAGGATAGTTTAGGCTTTAAAGTAGACAGTTTTGTTGAAAAACCAAGTCTTGATGTAGCTAAAAGTTATGTGGAGTCTGGAGATTACTATTGGAATAGTGGACTCTTTATGTTCAAAGCGTCTCTATATTTAAAGGAATTGAAGCAACACAGCCCTGAAATATACGAAGCATGTGAGCGTTCACTAGCTAATGCTCAATCAGATTTGGATTTTATACGCATAAATCAGGCGGCTTTTGAAGCGTGCCCGAGTGATTCTATTGATTATGCGGTAATGGAGAAAACGACTAAGGCTACCGTTGTTCCGATGAAAGCAGGGTGGAGTGATGTTGGTTCTTGGGGGGCGTTGTGGGAAGTATCGAGCAAAGACCACAATCAAAATGCGATTAAAGGGGACGTTGTTGCTGTGTGTTCTAAAAGGAATTATTTGCATTCAGAAAATAAACTAATTGCAACGGTAGGTGTAAATGATCTCATCATTGTTGAAACCAAAGATGCCATTTTAGTTGCTGATAAGTCGCAAGTTCAAGATGTAAAAGCAGTAGTTAATCACCTAAAAAGTGAAGGTAGAACCGAACACAAGTTCCATCGTGAAGTGTATCGCCCTTGGGGTAAGTATGATTCTGTGGATTATGGCGTCCGCGATCATGTTAAACGAATTACCGTTAATCCAGGCGAAAAGCTTTCTATTCAAATGCATCATCATCGAGCCGAGCATTGGGTTGTGGTTTCAGGTACTGCCAAAGTAACTAATGGTGAGAAAACGATGTTAGTTTCGGAAGACCAATCAACCTATATCCCATTAGGGACAGTTCATGCACTTGAGAACCCTGGGAAGATCCCATTGGAAATGATAGAAGTTCAAACGGGAAGTTATTTGGGTGAGGACGATATCGTTCGCTTCGAAGATAAGTATGGCCGTCTGGCTAAGTGAGGAACAAGTGTTAATTAGCTCAGAAGTTATTAAGAGCTCTGGCGTGCAATTTGGAACAAGTGGCGCTAGAGGATTGGTTGAACAGTTTACAACTGACACCTGTGCTGCGTTTACACATGCATTTCTTTCAGGGCTTCAAGACCGCTTTTCCTTCCGTCAAGTAGCGGTTGCCATTGATAATCGCCCTAGTAGTCCAATGATGGCTAAATCGGTTGTAGGCGCCATTAAGCAGTTAGGTATGGAGGTTCTCTATTATGGCGTGATACCGACACCTGCACTAGCCTACAGTGCGATGCAGGATGGTATCCCATGTATAATGGTTACTGGTAGCCATATTCCTTTCGACCGAAACGGATTAAAGTTTTATCGTCCAGATGGTGAGATTAGTAAAGCGGATGAACAAGCTATCCTAACAGCGAACGTGCAATTCGCATCGATATTAGAGTTACCTGAGTTAAACATGTGTTCGTCTGCGGCAGAAAAATATGCTAATCGCTACACTTCTTTGTTCAACGATGACATGTTATCGGATAAGCGTATTGGCATCTATGAGCATTCAAGCGCTGGCCGCGATATTTACTCTACGCTTTTTGAGTCTCTCGGTGCAGAAGTGATTTCTTTAGAGCGTAGTGATGAATTTGTTCCGATTGATACTGAAGCGGTATCTGATGCTGATAAAGCAAAGGCGAAGATATGGTCGGTAGAACATAAGTTGGATTTCATTTTCTCTACAGATGGGGATGGAGACCGCCCATTGGTTGCTGATGAAAATGGTGACTGGTTACGTGGGGATATTCTTGGCTTATTGTGTGCTCAGGAAATGAGAATTGAAGCGCTCGCCATTCCTGTAAGTTGTAATACCATTATCGAGAAATCTAAGACCTTTAAGGCGGTATCCAAGACTAAAATTGGATCTCCGTACGTGATCGCGGAGTTTGATATTTTATCTGAAAAATATACCCGCATAGCTGGGTTTGAAGCCAACGGCGGATTCTTATTAGGCGCTGATATTGAAGTTAATGGTAAAGCATTAAAAGGATTACCTACAAGGGATGCTGTTCTACCAGCATTGATGCTGTTATCAGCGGCTAAAAACATCACTATTGCTAATTTAGTGAGTGATTTACCGCAAAGGTTTAGCCATAGCGATCGAATTCAAAATTTTGCTACTGAAAAAAGCTTGGCTATTTTGGCTCATGGTATTGATGCTCCAGAAACGTTAATAAAGAGCTTAGGCTTTGATGAATCAGTGGTGGACGTTGATATTACGGATGGTTTGCGAATGACTTTGACAAGTGGAGTGATAGTACATCTTAGACCTTCTGGTAATGCGCCTGAGTTACGTTGCTATGCTGAAGCTGACACGATGCAACAAGCAAGTGATATTGTTCTATCAGTACTGGATAAAGTGAAAAACCTAGATATTGTGTTGTGGTAAAACCAAAGTAGGGCACAGATAGGAAACGTGCCCTTCTTTACATACCATTAACTCTGATGGCTCTGGCGTGGATAGGCAAGTGGTGGTGCTTAAACCTCGTACTTATCTACCTTACAGCATTCGTTTTATCATTTGAATATATAACAAAATACCACCTATTTACCCCACTTTCCTTCTCGGCATAGACAATAATCCCTAAACTTAGTGTAGTTTTCTGACCAATTTTACCCCTGTACTAACTGCATGTACCGCGTCGATATGAACAAGCATCTGAAAGCTACTCAGTTCATCGTTAATTTACCGTCAGTTTTTCACTGGATCAAAGTCGTGCTTAATTACGCGTGCAAAAAAAATCTGTAGAAAGCAGCTAAAATTTAGCCAGTTAAACTAAAAGGCTACATGATTTATCGAACTTACATACAAACTAGTATACAATTTTCTTAATACCTTTACGGTTACTTATCGCAAGTACCTTTTGTGGTTCAGATTGGTTTGTAGAGTTCAGAATAGCTTAGAGTTATGAGATACAGTCAGGGATATTCTACGAATTGTTCACGGCTAGAATCGGGTGTGAGTACATTTATCATTGTTGTATGTACTATATTAGATGCTACTGAATTTATGGTTGCAAGTATAGTGTTTAGCTAAAGTTTTAAGGCTAACATACGGATTAAATTTAGAGAGAAAAACATGTTAAATCATAAAACAGTTTTAATAACTGGCGGTACGGGTTCTTTTGGTAAGCAGTTTATTAAAACAATACTAGAACGCTATGAAAATGTTAAGAAGATAATCATTTACTCACGCGATGAGTTAAAGCAGTTTGAGATTAAGCAACAGTATCCAACCAAAGACTTTCCTCAGCTTCGCTTCTTTATTGGCGATGTGCGTGACAGAAACCGTATGATTCAAGCATGCGAAGGTGTAGATGTCATTATTCATGCTGCAGCAATAAAGCAAGTAGATACTGCTGAATACAACCCTACTGAGTGTATTCGGACCAACATTGATGGTGCTGAAAACGTTATTCAAGCTGCTTTACAGTGCGGTGTAAAAGATGTTGTTGCATTATCGACTGATAAGGCGTGTGCTCCTATAAACCTTTATGGGGCGACTAAACTTGCTTCTGATAAGTTATTTACAGCAGCTAATAACATCAAAGGCTCTAAAGACATTCGATTTAGTGTAGTGCGCTATGGAAACGTTATGGGTTCTCGAGGCTCTGTTATCCCGTTCTTCATGAATAAGAAGGATGAAGGCCTGTTGCCAATCACTCATGAAGAAATGACTCGTTTTAATATCTCATTGCAAGATGGTGTGAACATGGTGATGTACGCACTTGAAAACCACCTGGGTGGTGAAATTTTTATCCCTAAAATTCCTTCATACAAAATCCTTGATATTGCAGAAGCTGTAGCGCCAGGTGTCGAAACGAAGGTTGTAGGCATTCGCCCAGGTGAAAAATTGCATGAAGAGATGATTACAGATACAGACTCACTGAATACGATTGATTTAGGTCGTTACTATGCGATCCTTCCTTCTGTGTCTTTCACGTATCAAGAGCAAGAATACATTGAGCACCACAAAGCTGAAAAAGTGCCGTTTGGTTTTAAGTACAACTCGGGTACAAATACCGAATGGGAAACAATCGAAGGTTTGCGTGATCTGATTAAAGAGCACGTTGATCCTAATTTCACAGTGTGAGCATCAAAATGATCCCTTATGGAAAGCAAGAGATTATTCAACAAGACATCGATAATGTTATTGATGTCTTGAAATCTGATTTCTTAACGCAAGGACCGCAAGTTCCAGCCTTTGAAGCTTCACTGACTGGGCATACTGGTTCGAATTATGCTGTTGCGGTAAACAGTGCTACCTCGGCTTTACATATTGCTTGTATGGCTCTAGGTCTGGGAGAAGGTGATAGGCTTTGGACTACACCAGTTACCTTTGTCGCATCAGCAAACTGTGGATTGTATTGTGGTGCAAAGGTCGACTTTGTCGATATTGATGCTCGTACCTACAACATGTGCCCGGTAAAACTTGAAAGCAAGTTAAAACAAGCCAAAGCTAATGGCACACTGCCTAAAGTAGTGGTTCCGGTGCATTTGTGTGGTCAACCTTGCGATATGAAAGCGATTCACGACCTGTCGATAAAATATGGCTTCAATATTATTGAAGATGCTTCACATGCGATTGGCGGTGAATACAATAATGCCCCGATAGGTAATTGTGAGTATTCAGATATTACCGTATTCAGTTTTCATCCGGTTAAGATTGTGACGACTGCAGAGGGCGGGGCTGCTCTAACTAATAATCAGATTCTTGCCGAAAAAATGGAGTTGTATCGTAGTCACGGTATTACTCGTGATGCGGATAAGATGGAAGGTGAATCGCACGGTGGTTGGTATTATCAGCAAATTGAGCTGGGCTATAATTATCGAATGACCGAATTGCAGGCTGCACTGGGTGTCAGTCAAATGACTAGGCTTAATGAATTTGTATCGGCTAGGCATCGCTTAGCGAAAAGATACAATGAATTATTGACTAAATTGCCAATTGTTCTTCCGTTCCAATTGGACAAAACCTACTCGGGTCTTCATTTGTACGTGATTCGTTTGAAGCTTGAAGAGATTTCGTTGTCACACAAACAGGTATTTGAAGCACTTCGTGAAAAGGGCATTGGTGTGAATCTTCACTATATTCCGGTACATACGCAACCTTATTACCAAAAGTTAGGTTTTTCTTTGGGAGATTTTCCTGAATCAGAGCGTTACTATGAAGAAGCAATCTCATTACCTATGTTTCATCTTATGACTGACGAACAACAAGACACAGTAGTGTCTGTTTTATCTGGCATTCTTGAGGCATAGCAAATGAATATCGCAATTATACCAGCGCGCGGTGGCAGTAAGCGTATACCGAGAAAGAACATTAAGTTGTTTCATGGGAAGCCGATGATTGCCTATTCAATTGAAGCAGCAATACAGTCCGGTTGTTTTGATAAGGTGTTGGTTTCCACAGATGACCATGAGATAGCAGAAGTCGCCAAGCAGTTTGGAGCGGAAGTTCCTTTTATCAGACCTACAGATATTTCTGATGACTTTGCTACGACGAAAGATGTAATGGGACATGCAGTATCTTGGTGTGTGCACAAAGGTTTGCCAGTCGAAAACATCTGTTGCTTGTACGCAACAGCCCCTTTTGTTACCAGTGATGATTTGGCTCGAGGTTTGCAAAAATTACTAGATACTGGAGCAGAGTACGTATTCAGCGCTACAAGTTTTCCTTTTCCGATTCAGCGAGCAATTCAACTATCTGCGTCTGGTGAAGTGTCAATGTTTGAGTCACAGTATGAACTGTCTAGATCACAAGATTTACAAGAAGCTTTTCATGATGCAGGTCAATTTTATTGGGGAACTCAAGAAGCGTTCTTAGAGAAGAAAGCCTTTTTTGCACCTCATTCGCAAGTTGTATTACTTCCAAGGAAACGAGTTCAAGATATTGATACTCCAGAGGACTGGGAGTTTGCTGAAGCTTTGTATACTCTGGTGTCGAAGAGCTAATTGTGAAATTTATTTTTCGAGTTGATGCCTCTGTCTATATTGGCAGCGGTCACGTGATGCGTTGCCTTGTTTTAGCCAAAGTGTTAAGAGAGGAAGGATATTCTATCGTATTTACTTGTCTTCCACAGAAAGGTGACATGATAGACTACATAACACAACAGGGCTTTGATGTTATTTCTTTAACATCTCCGCAGAGTGTTAGTTTACCGAAGAGTACAGAAGATTATATTGCTTGGCTTCAGCGCAGTCCTCTTGAGGATGCCAGCGATTTTCTGAGCTACGTTGATGCTGCTGATTGGGTCGTTACTGATCATTATGCAATCGATAAACAGTGGCACAAGAAAATAAGAAGTTCACTACACTGTCAAATCGTCAGTATTGATGACCTCATGCGAGAACATGATGCTGATGTTATTCTTGATCAAACATTAAATCGACGTACGGCTGACTACCATTCTAATGGGCTTGTGTTGGCAGGTACTCAATATGCATTATTACGTGACGAGTTTTCGAATTTGCGTAAGCAAGCTAGTAAGCGAGTAAGTCCAACGGCTAATGTTAAAGTGTTGGTTTCTATGGGCGGTATAGACCCACCTAACGCGACACTAAGATCGTTAAAGGCTCTTAAGAATCAATCACGACTGTCATTTACGGTGTTACTCAGCGCAAGGTCTCCTCATTTTAACGCTGTCCAACAGTGGTGCAGCACATCAAAAAATGCAGAACATATAATCTTCAGTAGCGATATCGCTGGATTAATGTTGGAGCACGATATTGCTATCGGTGCACCTGGCAGTACTAGTTGGGAACGAGCATGCCTAGGATTACCAAGCGTTATTATTCCTTTAGCCGAAAACCAAGTTGATATATGTCATCAACTGGTTAAGAGTGGTTCGTCTATCAAGGTAGACTTAGAAACCATCGAGAAAGAGCTTGCACCGGCTGTCAATAACTTGATTGACAATTGGGATGAATATTCGCATAACAACTTTTTGTTGTGCGATGGACTTGGTACCCGAAGGGTAGTAGAAAAAATAAACGGTATTAATAATGAATATAACGCTACTTTGTAGTGATGTAAATCACCCAATATTTACGTATTTGGAGAGTTGGAAAAAAGCGAATAGTCACAAACATAACATTCAATTGGTAACTCGTGTAAAGGATGTGTCCGAATCGGGGGATATCCTGTTTTTAGTATCATGCTCTGAGATAGTTAGGGCGCAAACCCGAGATTTATTCCAATATTGCTTGGTTCTGCATGCAAGTGATCTGCCGGAAGGCCGTGGCTGGAGTCCACATGTTTGGGATATTCTAAACGATAAAGACTATATCACGTTATCGTTATTAGATGCGGAAGATAAAGTGGACACAGGTGACATATGGCAGAAAAAAACAATCCTGCTTGAAGGTACAGAGCTTTATGATGACATCAATAAAAAATTGTTTGATGCAGAGTTAGAATTAATCACTTGGGCTAGTGAACATATCTTTGACGCTACGTCAGAGCCACAAAAAGAATCACAAACATCTTATTATAGAAAACGCACACCAAACGACAGTGAATTAGATCCTAAGCAAACAATAGAACAACAGTTTAACTTGCTTAGAGTGTGTGATCCTAATCGATTTCCTGCGTTTATCACCATAAACAATACTCGCTACAATGTTCGTCTGGAGAAAGCTGATGACTAAGAATTACATTGAAATTGATGGACGAAAAATTGGTCCAGACTATAAGCCGTACATTATTGCTGAGCTTTCAGCTAACCATAATGGCGACATCAATAAAGCATTTCAAATAATAGAAGAGGCAAAGCGTGCTGGAGCAGACGCTATTAAGCTTCAAACATATCGTGCTGATACGATTACTATTGATTGCGACAAAGAAGATTTTCAGATTCATGGTGGTCTTTGGGATGGAAAATCCCTGTATGAGCTTTACGAATGGGCACATACACCATGGGAATGGCATGCTTCATTGTTTGCAAAAGCCAAAGAGTTGGGTATTACGATGTTTAGTTCCCCTTTTGACTTTACCGCGATTGATTTATTAGAAGAACTTGGTGCACCTGCATATAAGATTGCGTCTTTTGAGTTGGTTGATCACGCATTAATTGCGAAAGTTGCAAAAACCGGTAAGCCAATGATTATGTCTACCGGCATGGCCAATGATGCAGAAATTCAGGAAGCTATTGATGTAGCGAAAAATAATGGCTGCCAAGAATTGGTTGTTCTTCATTGTGTTAGTGGATACCCAGCACCTGCAGACCAATATAACTTACGTACTATTTCGGATATGCAACAACGTTTCGGTGTTCTTTCTGGCTTATCTGATCACACTATCGACAATGCAACTGCGGTTACATCAGTTGCACTAGGAGCTTGTTTGATCGAAAAGCATGTTACGTTGGACCGTCAAGGTGGGGGACCCGATGATAGCTTTTCTCTTGAGCCTAAGGAACTGAAAGCACTGTGTGAAGATACAAATACGGCTTGGCAATCATTGGGTAAAGTTAACTATGAGCGTACTGAAGCTGAAAAAGGAAATGTAAAATTTCGTCGTTCTTTATACATTGTTAAAGACATAAAGGCTGGCGACACTCTAACTGATGAACATGTGCGAAGTATACGTCCAGGTTTTGGATTGGCACCTAAGTACATAGATAAAGTCATTGGGCAAGTTATGAATGAAGATCTTGCTAGAGGTACAGCCTTAAAAAGTGAACATATTGACGCCAATATAGAACACTAGAATTTGTTTTTACTTTATTGATATAGCATAGATGATGCTATGTCTTGTGAATTTTTTATTTAAACGTAATTATATTGGCTGTCATATAATGATTAAAATAATATTCGTCGAGAATAAATTTAAAACGCCTTTATGGGAAGCAATAGCTAACCGGTTAGATAGTTCAAAAATAGAAATCCATTGGATTGTTCAAAATCCTCTATTTTCTCCTAATACTGGGGTTGTTCATTATCTAGAAATACCTAAAGATGATGATATGGTTCATACCAACGAATATGATTGGTTAGAAAATATTGATCGGCATAGCTATATCTATAATCAAGATACGGCTCACTATAAATATTATGATGAAAAACTATCATCACTTCTTGATAGTATAAAGCCATCAGTTATTTTCGGTGAAGTAACACTTTTTCATGAGATACTATTAGCAAAACAGGCATTAGCTAAAAATCTTCTTTATCTCCATCCTACAACTTGTCGCTATCCTGCTGGTAGATTTTGTTTTTACAAACATGATACTCTAAATCCATTTATGGGTTCTGGAGAAACATGGTCTGAAAATAAAGTAAAAGAAACAATTGAACAAATTACAACTAGAAATGTAGCTCCAGACTATATGTTAGTTGGCAATAAATTAACTCAAATTAATAAACGATTCAGGCTTTTAAAAAATACTTTATATAATATTTTATCTATATTATGGTTTAAAGAGAAGTATAACACACCCAAGATATCAGTTAAGATAGCTAAGGATAAAGAGAAGACAATCTTTAGAGAAAAATATGAAAATATTGCTGTAAAAAAAATAGGTGATATAGATAAATACGCTATATTGTATCCACTTCAACTTCAACCAGAATCAAATTTAGATGTTTGGGGTAATGGTTATAATAATCAAGCTGAATTGATTGATAAATTAGCTAAACAGAACAAAATAGTTTACATAAAACCTAATCCAAAATCAAAGTATGAAGTTAATCAAGATTTAGTAGATACCATTCGATCTAATACAAATGTTGTCGCTTTAAGTCATGATATCAAAATGGATGATATATTCCCTTATTTCAATACATTTTTTTCTCCAACGGGAACTATTAATATAGAAGCAATTCTTTCTAACAAAGTCTGTTATAGCCCCGTTTTCCCTTTAACTAATAAATTTACAAATAATTATAGAATACCCACTGTTGATGATATTGAACATCAGTCATCAACTACTGAAATTGATAAACGTAAACTAATGCAAGAATTAATATCAACTAGTTATGTCGGTAAAATAGGGGATATTATTCATGCACCAGAGGTGTTAAAGGAAAGTAACTTAGACCGTATAGTATTTGCGTTTAATCTTGTTATAGATAGTCAGAAACCTTATTAAATGAAAAATTATATCTTACGTGGCTATTCATTATTCATAAAGATGATTTTTATAATATTTGTTGCAAAAAACCTAAGTATCTTAGATGTGGCAAATTATGGTTTGTTCAATGGATACTTAGCGCTATTTGTTTTTTTGTGTGGATTCGAATTCTATACTTATACGCAAAGAGAAATAATAAACTATCCCGATATGTTTATGAGTTTAATTAAAGGACACGTCAAGCTTGTTCTTGCTATTTTCGCTATATTTGTTCTTGTGTTTATGTCATTTTGGTCAAATGATCTCGAACTGAGTTATGAAATAGTTGTGTTACTGTTATTAGTGACATTTTTGGAGCTTATTTCTCAGGATATAGGAAGGTTTTTAATTGCTTTGAATAAGATAGATAAATCTACTTTTGTGTTTTTTGTACGGTCTGGACTGTGGCCTACCTTATCTTTATTATTAATGGTGATATCAGATGATTTTAAAGATCTCTTTTGGATTTACTCAATTTGGATTTTCACTGCATTACTATCCATTATTATTGGAATTAAGTATTTAGATTTATCAATGTCTTTCTTTAAAGTAAACGTACCTCCGAGAAGTTGGTATATAAAAGGGATGAAAATCGCAGTTATTTACATACTGTCAGCATTATTTATTAAGTTAGCACTTTCATTTGATCGTGTAATAATTGGGAAATTTGGAACTAAAGAAGCCTTAGCTTCATATGTACTATTCATCGGAATGGGTATGTCGATTCAGAGTTTTATTGCTGCTACAGTATTCCCATTTTCTTTGAGAGATCTAACTAGAAGTTATGCAAACAACAATACCAAAAAATTTTTAAATAGTGTCAAAGAATTAGTCTTCAAAACGTTATCATTTAGTTTAATTATGGCTTTATCTTTATATGTTGTTTCACCATACCTGCTTAATTGGATTGATAATCAAGAGTATATTGATAATATAAACTATCTACATTATATATTAGTTCTAGCAATTAGCTTCACTTTTGCTATGATGTCTCATCAAGTGATATATTCAATGAGATTAGATAAGGAAGTCTTATTTGTAAGGGTGTTCCTCATGTTCTTATCGATGATTGTCGCTTATGTCTGTAAGGTGTATCTTCCTAATAGGGATATTGTGATAGTGGTGTCGCTATCACTTTCGTTTATATTTGTTGTGTACATGGTAGTGAATACTATTATTTTCTTTAGAGAGGTTGTTTGTAGAAGATGAAAAATATACTGGTTATAGGTCATGGAAATGAACTTGGTAGTTTCATCAAAGATGAGTTTTCTCATAGAGGTTATAGTGTACACACTATCGATAACTATTCACAGATGTTACTTGGCACTGCATGTGTTCAACTTAGCTCACCACATAAATCGCTATTATCGAACGAAGTCTTTTTGGAATTTCTTCAACATTTATCAAGGCGTGGTAGTTTTTATAACAACTTACCAGAAATGAAAAATGAGTTTATTCTATACCAAAACTATTTTTTAGAATATTTAATAACTAAAGATATAGAGCTAGTATACTTTGCAAATATTCCTCATGAAGGTGTAGATCTAGTAATTGAAAAGATAGCAAACAAACTGAATATTGATGTTGTTATCACACACCAATCTATATTTACCAATAGATTTTATATTATGGATAAGCTTGAGAGTTTAGGCTCAATTAATGCGAACTCTAATTATCCAGTAGTGACCTTAGATGATTACAAAAATCAAGGTTTAACATATATGAAAGGTGTTAAGGGGTTTTCTTCTATAAGTGAAATTATACTTGTTCGTATAAAAAAGGCTGCAGTCAGGCTAAATAAATTATTTAAAGTTTTGAATCACAAAGGAACGCTTAATCATCGCTTATTAAAAGCTATTGAAATTTTTAATGACTATCATTATAACAAAAGATTTCAAAGTCTTTTCAAAGCTAAATTTGATGATCTAAATAATGATAATAACTATGTATATTTTCCTTTACATCTACAACCTGAACTGACAACGTCATCTTTAGGTAAAAATTATGATGATCAATTACTTGCTCTAGAGGAATTATCCCGTTTTCTTCCAGATGATTATAAGATATTAGTTAAAGAAAATCCAAAACAAAAATCAAGGTATCGAGGTAACAATTGGTTTAACCGAATTGCTTCAATTGAGAATCTCCTTTTCGTTAGTGAAGATATTCAGTCTTCAAAGTTAATTGATATTTCTCGCTTTGTCGCTACGATTAATGGAACTGTAGGTTGGGAAGCAGTAAATTGTAATAAACCAGTAGTATATTTTGGTACCGCTTGGTATGCATCATTTCCAAATGTTTTCTATTTTAGCCATGATTTGGATTTACAAGACATTGTAAACATTAATCCTCAAGATGCTGAAATAAAGAATAAGTCACTTGAAAATTTATCTAAATCAATGCCTGTAGGTGTTGTGGACCAATACTATTGTCAATTCATTCAGGATATAGATTTGACTAATAATGCAAAATTGGTCGTTAATGCTATAGTAGATTTTACGAATGAAAATAAAGTTATATGAAAAATCGGAACACATTTCTAAAATAAATCTAGCTAGAGGAACGATGATAATATCATTATCTTTTTTTCTAGTTAGCTTGTTTCATGCATTGGTTATAGTTGATATAGACTTAACCGATTTGATCGTTTTGTTATTATGTTACGCTCCAGTGTTAATAATTTCATTTTTTTTCATGCAGCGAAATGTAAATATTAAACTGCCTGACATAAATATTATTATTATTTTTTGGTGTATTGGTCTGATTGGAAAATTGACTAGTAGATCAGCGTATATAAAAGCATTAATAGATACAGGTAGTGTGTATGCTGTTAGAAACATGGAATCTCTATCAGGAGGTGGTTGGTATAGCTTTTTATCGATATTTTTCTATCCTGCTTTCATATTGATTATTATTTGCGGTATTAAGTACAAGTTTAACTTAATATTTTATGTATTATCAATATCTCTTCTGATAGTCGATCTACTTTTTCTCTCTATGAGAATGATACCTGTTTATATACTTCTTATAGCGATGCTGATTTCTTTTTCAAGTAACAGTATAAAAACTTCAGCAAAAAGAATTTGTGTATTCGTTTTATTGTTTATTCCTGTATTCATGATAACGACTCAGAATAAATCTTCACAAGGAGAATCTCTGGATTGGAATAATCACCTGAAACACACTATTTCTACTCAAGTCGTAGGAATTAGACAGGATATTTTGGATGTAGATAAACCCGATATTGTTAGTGCTGCGATATTTTTATCTCATTACTTATATCACTCTACGGGAGAGTTTTCGCATTATTTGAAGTCACAAAATTTAAACCTTTCGGATCCAAATTTACTTAGATTGAAGAACCAATTTTGTCCTGTTTTGAAGTGTGACTATGAAGAAAAAATCAGAGAAATTGACTCGAGATATGGAGTTTACAAAACATTTAACTACTCACTAATTTCTGATTTCGGACTCTATTTTTGCATCTCATTTTATACTTTATTATTGATTTTTTTATCAATATATTTTAAGCAAAGATATTATAGTTGCTTACATATAGTAATTGCTTCTGTGGTTATTCTTTCACCAATCGAGAACTTTTTATATACAGGTTTAGGTTTACTACAATTCGGCATTATTTTCGTGATAGTAATTTCCTCTCACGTATTAACTACTTCAAGAGACCATAAGAAATGACTATCTTAAAAAAGTATTTTCTGTTTATTCTAGTTTTAATCGTTCCTCCTTGTAGATTTAAGAATTGGATATTGCGTTTATTTGGTTGTGATGTCGCACAGGACGCATCTATTGGATTTTTGCTATTTTTTGGCAAATTTATTAAAGTCGGGGAAAAATCAAAGCTAGGTAGTTTTAGTTATTACGGTAGTGGGGTTGAAATAAATGTCCATAAAAACACAAACATAGGCCATTTTAATGTCTTTTCTGGAGATTTTTGTTTAACACAGGAAGAGGGTTCTGTTATATCTAATTTTGTCCAAATTAAAAATGGCGGCACTAGTGTGATTCCCGAAAAGTCTTTCTTTCATTTAGGTGATTTTACTAAGATTACGTCAAAGCATTATTTTGATGTTTCTTGTTCGATAGTATTTGGTTCAAATTGTGTCGTTGGGGGGCGTGACTCTCAGTTTTGGACTCATGGGTTTCTGCATCAAGAGTACGGGTCGAAGAGATACATATCGTTAAACTCAATTAAAATAGATGATGGTGTATATATTGCATCAAGAGTATTGATAAATCCCGGCACTCATGTTGAGTATAATGTTAATATTCTAGCTGGAAGTGTTGTTTCCGGTCATATCAAGGCAGGGCTTGTTGTAGCTTCTTCTGGTAAAAAAGTAATTATGGATTTAAAAGAAAAATCTATTGATGAGCTTTACCATATAGATTTTGACTATAAATGTAAAAATCCACGTTTGTTAACGAAAAAAGGCAGAGGGAATGATGAAAATTCTTCATGTTAGTAAGTTGTATTTCCCTTTTATGGGCGGAATCGAAACCGTTGTTAAAGACTTAGTCGAGGAACAAGCAAAATCACTCGAGGTAGAACGGGTAGATGTCTTAGCTTTTTCTGAAACTAACACAACAGAAAAGATCGATGTTAGTTGCAAGACAAATATAATAAAGAGCTCTAGTATTTTTAAGTTTGCAAGTACAGATGTTTCATTGAGTTTTCCATACCATTGGATAAGGGTGAGAAACAAATACGACGTAGTTCATGTACATGTACCGAATCCCATAGCTTGTTTCTGTTTGGCTGTTTTACCTCCTAAAGGCTCAGTTGTGGTGCATTGGCACAGCGATATAGTTAAACAGAAATGGTTAAAAATCCTTCATTTTCCTTTCCAGCATTTATTACTATCTAAAAGTAATAGAATTATCGTAACTAGCTTACCTTACTTAGAGGGGAGCAAGGACCTGAGGAACTTTGTTAATAAGGTTGATGTCGTTCCAATAGGAATAGACAAAAACATGCGCGATGAGAACCTAGATGTGACAGCTAACTTGAAAAACAAATATAAAGATAAGAAAGTGGTTTTTGCACTCGGTCGTCATGTTGGTTACAAAGGATTCGACGTATTAATTAAATCTTGCCAATATTTGCCTGATGATTACATTGTTTTATTGGGTGGTGGTGGTCCACTAACAGATTCATATAAATCTGAAATAAAAAATCTAGGTCTAGAAGGAAAAATTGAATTGGTAGGTAAAATACCAGAATCAGAGTTAAATAGTTACTATCAAGCCTGCGATTTATTTGTTTTACCATCTGTTGATAAGGCTGAAGCGTTTGGAGTAGTGCAGTTAGAAGCCATGAGTCAAGGTAAACCTATAGTGTGTTGTGATATTCCTGGTTCAGGTGTTCCTTGGGTTAATTCAAGCGAGATAACTGGTAAGATCAGTAAAGTGTCCAGTCCTGAAGATCTAGCTGAGAAGATTATACAGGTAGCTGAACATCATTATGATCGAGAAGAAATAATAAATTATTTTGAAAATAACTTTTCAAGACATAATATGTCTTTAGAGACATTGCGAGTTTATAATGATGTGATAAATTAATAGCAATTTCTGCAGTGATAAATTATTTCGACGAATACACTGGTATTCAGCGGGATAATTTATCTATTAATCCTTTTAACTGTTTGGTAATTATCCAAATTCTCATTAAAGATATTAGGTAAACGGCGAAACAGACTAGGAAAGTATAGAACATGATGTACTCGGGAACTTGATATATTTCGCCAATAATTCCCACTATAGCGTATATGGTTGATATTGTAGTTATTATTAGCAATGTGGCTCTGGAGCTGAATCCTATTCGCTGAAATATATGATGCAAGTGCTCTCTATCTGGCTTGAAAGGGGAGTCCCCTCTTCTGATTCGTCTTATCATTATTGCCGCCATGTCCATTAGAGGAACTGCTATAAGCCATAATGCAGTTACAGGGCGCATTAGAGGTCTATTTTCTTGACTCGATAGGAGGAGTAACCAAATCACTGTAAACCCTATAAGCATGCTTCCTGCATCACCCATGAATACACGCCTTTTTCGACCAAACGCACCTAGATTCAATAAAATATATGGGAAAATAATTACTATGAGTACTAGGCATAGATATGCTAAATCATATTGTCCGTAGTAGTACATTAGATATCCGAGACCGCCAAACGTAACACTTGATAGAGCGCCTAAAAGACCATCAATCCCGTCTACCATGTTGAAAGCATTAATTGCTCCAACTACCGCAAATACGGTAACAATATAGCCTATCCATCCCAGCAGTATCGGGCCTGTGCCTATTATATTTCCCGCAGTAGACAGTTCGATCTTTCCTAGCCCCATCATCGCTATAGAAAGAGCGCCTTGAACTAAGAATCGTAATTTGAAATTAATGTCATATTTGTCGTCGAGGGCCCCGACTGCTACCAATATCACTATTGAGGCAGCATATAAGTCGGTACGTATAATGATATCTGGATGATTAAAAAGAAAATAAAGAATAGAGATGCAAATTGATAGACCACCCACCAGTGGCACTGCACCTACGTGTAACTTTCTCGCGTTTGGTTTGTCAACTAAGCCTACATTTAGGGCGAATTTACGCATAAAAAATAAAGCTGTGAGCGAAAAGAAGAATGTAAAGATGAGTTCAATGTAGAGAGAAAGTGAAAACAACGGAAAGGTCTCTATTCAGTATTTAGACGTTAGTATAGCGGTTGCTGATTATTGTGGAAAGACAAAGATTTAATGTTAAACCTATGTCAATTCCCACATTAGTATCCCATTAATCTCAACAAATTCTCAGCAGTCTCAATCGCTTCTTTTCTATTCGCAATATTCAGCTTCTGATACAAATTACGAATGTGCGTCTTGATCGTAGTGCCTGCCACATCAAGTTCCTGAGCAATCTGTTCATTGCTAAACCCTGAGTAGATGAGATTGAGTACTTGCCATTCACGTTGGGTGAGGGGACTGGTGCGAATCAGTTCTGGGATGTTGGGGTGGTTTACTAATTGGTTAACGAACTCTTCGTCGAAGTGCACGGCGCGGCTGCGTTGTTTGTTGCCGATTTCTTTTAGAAGTTGTAGTGCTCGGTGTCGTTCTAGGTCGCCTAGGTGTCCTTTGTTGACCAGTTTCTCTAGAAGTTTATTGATTGTTGCGCCATCGACAATGAAATTACCTAGCATACCGGTTTGGTTAGTCATGCTCAGTGCGGTTTTTAGTTTTTCGCTGGCGGTGATTTCGTTGTCTAGTTTGATGTTGAGGACCGTTTCTACAACTAGGTTGCGGTTGATGTCGGTGATTAAGCCGTGGGTGTTTGCTTGCTCTTGTAAGAAGGCAACAGTATCTTGGGCTTCTTCTAACATGTCGCAGGCAATTTGTGCGCGAGCGATATTGCGTAGTTGTAGTTGATTAAAGTGGTTGGTGGCATCCGTTGGTGTTTCAGTTTGAATTAACCAGTTATGGATTGCGGTGATATCTTTCGCCGCTTGCCAGTATTGGATTTGCGAGAATGAGGCATTTGCCGACCAATCGATGTGATAATTTGATTCTGCTAATAACGCTTCAATGTTTTTGACAAAACGGCCGGCTTTATCGAGTTCTCCTCGGCCCATTGCTACACGCACTAACATTGAATAGCTGTGAAGGTGACCACTTGGCTGATTGGCCAGTACATCAATACCTTTGTAAGCAGAAAGTTCTGCGTCATCTAGACGGTTCCAGCACCATTGAATTTGAGCGCGTGTTCTCAGCAGATGCTCATGCAAAGGTACCTGTTGGAAGTGGTGTTCTTCGATAACTTTGAACGCTTGGTCTTGCAGTTCGTAGGCGGCTTGAATATAGCCTTGTGCAATCAAAATCTCGCTTTGTTGGATCAGTGCCCATAGAACATGGTGGAAAACTTGATATTGGCGAGCGAGCTTCTCTGTTTGTTGCATCATCGGTAGCGCTCGGTCAAGGCGACCTAATACATGGTTCACCTCGCCAATGACAGAAGTGCCAACGATACGACTTCTAAAATCATTGTTATCGATCTGACTTAAAGCTAGCTCTGCTAGTCGCAGCGCTTCTTCTGGCTTACCCTGATTGATTGCCACTTGAGCTCTTAGTGCTCTTACTTGGCCTTGCTCTTTCATTGATAGCGCAATGTCTCGCTTATCAAGTTCTAGTTTTGCTTCAGCGAGCAGGTCGCCAACGGTATTAAATCGATGTTGGCTTTGCGCAAGCCACGCTCTTAGTAGCGGTAGCTTTGCGGTTTTATACAGTTGATCAGTGTCCAGTTCTGCAATGGCTTTTTCTAGTGTCGTTAATTCACCACTATTAAACATCTTCCAACCATGTTCTTGCATGATGTTTGCGCACAATTCTGCGTCTTTAGCGCGTTGTGCATGCACAAGTGCTTGGATAGGACGGTCTTGTCTCAACCACGATTCAGCCGCCGCGGTTTGCAGTGTGACTTCTTGTTGTGGTAGATGAGTATAACGTTGATGAGTAAGGAACTCGCTGAATAGGTTATGGAAGCGATACCAGCCATTCTCACTTGCAGATGTGCTTAGGAACAAACCGTACTTGTTAAGGTTGTCCAGCATACTCAAGGCATCTTCACGACCAGTGACGTCAATGATCAACTGATCGCTAAAGTTGTCCAGTACTGAACACTGCATTAAAAATTCTTTGGTGTCACGGTCAACGAAATCGAAGACCTCCTCAACAAGGTAATCCCACAAATGAGTGTGATTAAATTCGCTGATGTTTTGCAGCGCTTGCTGAATAGGTTTGTTTTGTTGTAATGCTTGTACTGCGATCAACTGCATGGCTGATGGCCAGCCTTCCGCATAAGTGCGCAGATCGTTGGCAGTAGTATCGTCAATTTCTTCCTTCATGCGCATATTAAAGAAACGCGTGGTCTCTTCCTTATCAAAGGCGAGTAGATCATCGTCTATCTCAATCATAAGATCTCGAACACGAAGGTTAGCCGTGCTTAGTGGTGGATTAGAGCGGCTAGTGACAACTACAGTTAAATTATCTGGCATATGCTTGATAAAGAAGCGCATCGCCTCGTGGATTTCTTCATTATTGATGAAGTGATAATCATCTAGTACTAAATAGGTTTCGTGTACGTTGTTGGTCAACTCACCAAAGATTTCACCAAACAAGGTATATACAGACGAGTACTGCCTTTTTTCTATTAAAGCTTGCGAGTTAGTGCAGGCATTATCAGTCGCTTTGTTAAGCGCCTGAATGAAGTAGTTGATAAAGCGGTAACTGTCGTTATCACTCTCGTCTAGGTTATACCAACCTACGTGGGCTTTGTCGGACAGCCATTGTGCCGCCATTGTGGTCTTGCCATAACCTGCTGGGGAGCGAAGTAATACTAACTTATAGAAAGGGGCTTGTTGGAGTAAATCCAAAACACGAGGACGTACGATAGCGTTGTGAAGGCGTCCAGGGCGAGTCAGTTTTGATGGGATCCACATGGTTACTTACCTGTTCTTTAAATGCTAGTTCCCCGATAAAAGCACTCGGGGATGACGTTGTTCAGTTCGCCGATAAAAGCACTCGGGAATGACGTTGTTTAGTTCCCCGATAAAAGCGCTCGGGGATGACGTTTGTTCAGTTCCCCGATAAAAGCACTCGGGGATGACGTTTGTTTAGTTCCCCGATAAAAGCGTTCGGGGATGACGTTGTTCAGTTCCCCGATAAAAGCGCTTGGGAATGATGTTTGTTTAGTTCCCCGATAAAAGCGCTCGGGGATGACGTTTATTTAGTTCCCCGATAAAAGCACTCGGGGATGACGTTTGTTCAGTTCCCCGATAAAAGCGCTTGGGGATGATGTTTGTTTAGTTCCCCGATAAAAGCACTCGGGAATGACGTTTGTTTAGTTCCCCGATAAAAGCTCTCGGGGATGACGTTTGTTCAGTTCCTCGGTAAAAGCGCTTGGAAATGATATTGTTTTATTTCTCAATAGAGCATCTAGGCGAGATATTCATACTTGTCGTCATGCCCGAGTGCTCTTATCGGGCATCTCTAGAGGGAACATTCGTTCTTTTCTCTGATCCTGCTCGGAATTAGTTTGGGTGTCCTCTATTTCTGCTTTCTACGCCTTAGATTTGTGATGGAGATCGACTATCCCTAGGTTTTGAGAGGTCCGTTCGATTGGTCTTGCACAGGGTTACTGATGGAATCATTCAATGTACCGGTTTTTCGCGTGACTGATTTCACGTTTTTTGTAATACCAATAATTTGTTTGCTCACACTATTGGTGACTCTATAGGCTTGAGATTGCATGTCAGTGTGATCATTGTCTCGCCTTGTATGGGGTCAGCCCCTTATTGTGGGATCTGGCTCAACAACTGAATTCTCTCTCCCCCCCTACGCCCCAAATACTCCTCCTAATACTCCCCCTTGATGGGAGGATGAAGCATTGTCAGCGTTAACGGATGATGACTACAGATAGAAATTACTAAAACGATGAGAGTTCCTTTATGAAACCAGCTCAACAAAAAAAGTTCGACAAAACACAATTTCAAGCAAGCGTCAAAAAACACCTTACTGCGACTTACGCAACGACTGAAGAGAATGCATCTACTCGTCAATGGTATCTAGCAATGGGTCAAGCCCTAGCTGAATTCACTACCCTTGATCTACTTCAAACTGAATCAGACGAGAAAATCAAAAACGCAAAAAGCGTTAACTACCTATCTCTAGAATTCCTTATTGGCCGTTTAACGGGCAACAACTTGATCAGCATGGGTCTTTACGAGCAAGTGACTGATGCAATGGGTGAACTTGGTTTCAACCTAACTGATCTTCTAGAAGAAGAGCGTGACCCATCACTTGGTAACGGTGGTCTTGGACGTTTAGCTGCATGTTTCATGGATTCATGTGCCGCTCAAGAATTCCCAACAGTGGGCTACGGCCTGCACTATGAATATGGTCTATTCAAGCAATCATTTAAAGACGGTGCACAACAAGAAGCACCTGATGCATGGCGTGGCATTGAAGGCTACCCATGGGAGCTAGTACGCCCTGAGATCGCTCAAGAGATTGGTTTCTACGGTAATGTTGAAACTTACATGGAAAATGGCGAAGAAAAACGTCGCTGGGTTCCTGGTATGTCTGTACGTGCAATGCCTTGGGACTTGCCAATCGTAGGTTACGAGTCAAATACGGTTTACCCACTTCGCTTATGGGAATGTCAAGCAATCGCACCTTTCTCTCTAGAAAGCTTTAACAACGGCGATTACTTTGAAGCTCAGCACTCACTAATCGATGCGGGCAACATTACTAAAGTTCTATACCCGAACGACAACCACGAAAAAGGTAAGACACTGCGCCTAATGCAGCAGTACTTCCACTCTGCAGCGTCGATTCGCGATATTCTACGTCGCCACGAAGCAGCAGGTCACGCACTGGTTGATCTTCCTAAGTATGAAACAATCCAGCTAAACGACACGCACCCAACTGTCGCTATCCCAGAACTGATGCGTATTCTTGTTGATGAGAAAGGCTTTGGTTGGGATAAAGCTTGGTCTATCTCAACGAAGACGTTTGCTTACACTAACCACACATTGCTTCCTGAAGCACTAGAGACTTGGTCTGAGTCGCTTATCCAGCGTCTACTTCCTCGTCATATGGAAATCATCTACCGCATTAACCACGAATTCCTAGTAGAAGTTCGTGCTAAGTGGCCTGGCGATGTAGAGAAGCAACGTAAGCTTTCTATCATCCAAGAAGGTTTCCATCGCATGGTTCGCATGGCAAACCTATGTGTTGTAGGTTCTTACGCAGTTAACGGCGTAGCAGCACTTCACTCAGCATTGGTTAAAAAAGACCTATTCCCTGAGTTCAACGAGCTTTACCCAACGCGTCTTCATAACGTAACAAACGGTGTGACACCACGTCGTTGGTTGAAATTCTGTAACCCAGGTCTATCGGCTCTTATCACAGAGAAGATTGGTGACCAATGGCCAGCTAACTTGGATCAATTGTCTGATATCGCTAAATTTGCGGACGATAAAGCATTCCAGAAAGAATACATGGCTGTTAAGAAAGAGAACAAACAGCGTCTTGCTGAGTGGGTTAAAGAGAACATGGATATCGAACTTGATACCAATGCTATCTTTGACGTGCAAATCAAGCGTCTGCACGAGTACAAGCGTCAGCATCTAAACTTGCTACACATCTTGTCTCTGTACCATCGTCTACTGAACGATCCAGAGTTTGATATGGTGCCTCGCGTAGTGTTCTTCGCAGCAAAAGCCGCTCCTGGTTACCACCTAGCGAAAGAGATCATCTACGCAACCAACAAAATTGCAGAGAAGATCAACAACGATTCTCGCATCGGCAACAAGCTGAAAGTGGTATTCATGCCAGACTACCGTGTTAGCCTCGCAGAAATCATCATTCCTGCATCTGACGTTTCTGAGCAAATCTCTACCGCAGGTAAAGAAGCATCGGGTACCGGTAACATGAAGATGGCTCTTAACGGCGCACTCACTATCGGTACAATGGACGGCGCGAACGTTGAAATCCGCGAAGAAGTAGGCGATGAGAACATCTACATCTTTGGTCTAGACGTTGACGGTGTGAACGAGACTCGTGCTCGTGGTTACAACCCATTTGACTACTACAATGCGGACCACCTACTGAAAGCGTCTATGGATCTTCTGTTGGGTGAAGAGTTCACTCCAGGTGAACCAGGTAAGCTACGTGCAACATTTGATAGCTTACTAGACGGTGGCGACCCGTACCTATGTCTTGCTGATTTCGCATCTTACGTGAAAGCTCACGAAGATATGGGCGAGCAGTACAAAGACCAAGCTGGTTGGGCGAAGAAAGCAATTTTGAACACGGCTCTAGTGGGCAAGTTCAGTTCTGACCGTTCAATCCGTGATTACGTGAACAATATCTGGAAACTAGAACCAGTTAAGCGTTAATCAAATAGCAAGGGTGGGAAATTATTCTCACTCTTGCACTCTGTCGTCATCCTGGAATTTGCATAGCAAATATCTAGGACCTTAGTAAGTACAGGACTTATTAATGTGCTTTCTAAGATCCTGATTTTCATTAGGATGACGATACCTCTGATAGCTTGCAGCTTAAAGCTAACAGCTTTTTATAAAAATATTATTTTGTTTGAAGGCGTGTTTCGTCTTCGGAGAGAGCGATGAAAGAACAATCCGCACTAAAAAAAGTCGCTGAAATGGCTCGTATTGCCGATAGCTATGTCAGTGCTTGGGGAGACCAAGCAAGCGTTGAAGATGAAACCATTGAACGCTTACTAGCAGCACTCGGTTATGATACGAGTAGTGACGAAGCACTGCTTAAATCAGCTGAGAAAAAACACAAGAAAGACGTATTAGCGCCAGTGCTGGTGGTTCGTGATGACGAGCCAGTAGAAGTGGAACTAAACCTAGGCGTGAGCGCTCGTGAAAGCGAGTTTGCATGGCGTTTAGAAACAGAGCAAGGCGAGGTTCTTGAAGGCTACCTGCAGTCTCAAATCGTAAGAGATGAGCGTAAAGAGGGTGGCTCACTAGTCTTTGCATTGCCAGCTGAAATTAAGTGGGGTTACCACAAGCTGATCGTGACTCGTAAGCGTCGTAAAGCGCCTTATGAGATGACACTGATCGTTACGCCTAAGGCGTGCTTCAAACAAAGTGATATTGAAAACGGTAAAAAACTGTGGGGTCCAAGCGTTCAGCTTTATACCCTACGCACTCCTCATAACTGGGGTATCGGTGACTTTGGCGATCTAAAACAACTAGTGGGTGATATCGCAGCTCGTGGCGGTGATTTCGTGGGTCTAAACCCAATTCACTCGTTGTTCCCAGCAAATCCAGAAGGTGCTAGCCCTTACAGCCCATCTTCTCGCCGCTGGTTGAACATCATGTACATTGATGTGAGTTCAGTACCGGAATTTGCACTAAGTGTGGAAGCTCAGCAGAAAGTAGGTAGCACAGAATTCCAACAGCGCCTGCAAAAAGCGCGTGAAATTCAACACGTTAACTACAGCGAAGTATCTGATTTGAAGATGGCGGTATTGCCACTTCTATTTACTGAATTTAAGTCTCGTCACCTAGATAAAAACACAGAGCGTGCACAAGCATTCTTGAGCTTTGTTGAAGAAGGTGGTGAAAGTCTGCTTCATCAAGCTGCGTTCGATGCAATGCACAAAACACTGCGTGATGCCGATGAGCACATGTGGGGTTGGCCTGTATTCCCTGAGAAATACCGCCGCTTTGATAGCGCAGGTTCTCAGAAGTTTATCAAAGATCATAAAGACTTGGTTGAACTGTACATGTACCTGCAGTGGATTGCAGATACACAGATCAACGAAGCTCAAGCATTAGCAGAAGAGAAGGGGATGACCCTTGGTCTGTATCGTGACCTTGCTGTAGGTGTTGCGGATTCTGGCTCTGAAACATGGGCTGATGACGGCAACCTGATTTTAGATGCAAGTATCGGTGCTCCGCCGGATGTACTGGGTCCACTTGGTCAAAACTGGGGTTTGCCACCGCTTAACCCTGAAGTGCTGCAAGCAACAGGCTACGATGCATTTGTTAAGCTATTGCGTGCGAATATGAAACACTGTGGCGCATTGCGTATCGACCACGTATTAGGTCTTCTACGCCTTTGGTGGATTCCAAAAGGAGAGAATGCGACTAAGGGTGCGTACATGTACTACCCTGTGCAGGATATGCTTGCCATTCTTGCTCTAGAATCTCACCGTTTCCAATGTTCTGTTATTGGTGAAGACTTAGGTACTGTGCCGGACGAAATCGTTGATATTTTGCGTGATGCAGGCGTTCATTCTTACAAGATTTTCTTCTTTGAAAATCACGAAGATGGCAGCTTCATTCAGCCAACGGATTACGCAGAGCAGTCTATGTCAGCGTTATGTACTCATGACATGCCAACGCTACGCGGTTTCTGGCACTGTGATGACCTTAAACTAGGCGCAGAGCTAGGCTTGTATCCAAATGAAGAGCAACTTGCCGGTCTATTTGATGACCGCCTAGAGTGCAAGCAGGGTATTTTGAACACAATTCGTGAAAATAACCCACAGTTCTTGGCAACGGGTATTGGTGAGAACGCAGAGTGGGTTCCTATGGATCGCTACCTTGCTGAAGGTCTTCAACTTCATGTCGCAGCCGGTTCTTCTGCTCTACTTAGCGTACAGTTAGAAGATTGGTTAGAAATGGAAAAACCAGTGAACATCCCTGGTACAGTTGAAGAATACCCGAACTGGCGTCGTAAACTGTCTGTGAACCTTGAAGATATGTTTGGTCGTGAAGAAGTCAATCACATAGCAAAACGTTTAACAGAAGTTCGTGATCAAGCTTCCAAAAAATGACAATTGAGGGTTTGATGCCTAAAAACTAGGCATGGCTCAAACTTTCATTTTCGTAATTTTGTTACAGTTCACCGCGAACTGAAATGCCCGCGCTTCAGCGGGCATTTTTGTTTTTGTATCAAGCATGCGTACTAACGTGCTGTATAAGCGTTGCTTTCTCGCATGAGGCTGTTTTTATATTCTAGCTGATAGCTGATAGCTGATAGCTGATAGCTGATAGCTGATAGCTGATAGCTGATAGCTGATAGCTGATAGCTGATAGCCAGACTTTTATACACAAGTTAGGTTAAATCGGCTGTTAGGTTCTTGGTAAGCAATGAAAACTTATGCCAAACACATCGTCGTCCCCGAAGGTTTTTATCGGGGACCTTTCGATTGCATTGAGCAGAAACAGATTCCCGATAAAAACACTCGGGAATGACGCATACTGCAGAGCTTAATTTGTGACCAAGAGACAGGCTGATAGCATGGCTTTTATACACATGATAGATTAAATCGACGGTTAGGTTTTTGGTGAGCATTGAAAACTTATGCCAAACAGATCGTCGTCCCCGAAGGTTTTTATCGGGGACCTTTCGATTGCGTCAAGCAGAAACAGATTCCCGATAAAAACACTCGGGAATGACGTATACGGCAGAGCTTGATTTATGAATAAGGGATAGGCTGGTAGCCTGAGCTTTATATAAAAGTTAGATTAAATCGGCGGTTAGGCTCTTAGTAAGCATTGAAAACTTATACCAAATACATCGTCGTCCCCGTAGGTTTTTATCGGGGACCTTTCGATTGTGTTGAGTAGAAACAGATTCCCGATAAAAACACTCGAGAATGACGCATACCGCAGAGCTTGACTAGTGATCTAGAGACAAGCTGATAGTGTTGCTTTTCATCACTATTACGACTTTCAACATACCGTCAAATAAGTATGTTAATCTGAACAATTAGTTTAGTGGCAATAGACCGCTAACGTAAGAAATATGGCTAGGGTGAGGGCAGGGTGCTTTCACTGATAAAAATTATAAATAAGAATTAATTATCAAAGGAGATAGGGCGTGGAGAAGCCTCAGGACAAATTCAAAACTGCTTATCAAAAGTTGAGTCAGGCAGCACTTACTGACCCGTTTTCAGTATTAGGCCCATTTGTTAGAGAAAAAGGTCGTTACCTTACCGTTTGGATGCCGGGCGCAAGCCGTGTAGAAGTTATTCTTGGTAAGAAGCGCATCGAACTTGTGCGTGATGAAATGGATGCATTCGTTCTGACTGAAGAGCGTGATCTCACTTTTACTCATTACAAACTGGCCGTTCATTGGGGAGACGTTGAGCAAATCATTGACGACCCATACCAGTACCACTCACTGTACGAAGAGTTTGAAAACTTGCACGCTCCAAAAGAGATGTACAAGCATATGGGCTCACAATTCGTGACTCTCGAGCGCGACGGTAAGACGATCTCTGGTACTCGCTTCCTTGTTTATGCACCCCATGCGCAAGCGGTAAGCATCATTGGTAACTTCAACGACTGGGATGGTCGCCGTCATCCAATGCAGCGCCTTGATTACGGTATTTGGGGCTTGTTTATTCCTGAATTGGTCGAAGGCTCTCAATACAAATACGAGTTAAAAGGACCACATGGCGAAAGCTTGCCACACAAGCAAGACCCGTGGGGCTTCCAGCACGAGCAATATCCCTCTTTTGCTTCTGTGACTTACGATCAGAACAAATACCAATGGCAAGATAGTGCATGGCAAACTCGTCCGGTAACGGAAAAGCGCAAAGAAGCACTAGCATTCTATGAACTTCATGCAGGTTCTTGGAAGCGCAATGCAGAAGGTGAATTTTTAAATTATCGTGAACTTGCAGCAGAGCTGATCCCATACCTTGTGGATCTTGGGTACTCTCACGTAGAGCTTATGCCTATTTCTGAGCATCCATTCTACGGCTCTTGGGGTTACCAGCCAATTGGTCTGTTTGCACCGACAAGCCGTTTTGGCTCGCCTGATGACTTCAAATTCTTTGTGGATCAGTGTCACCAAGCCGGTCTTGGCGTTGTGCTTGACTGGGTTCCAGCGCACTTCCCATCAGATGATCATGGCTTGGCTAACTTTGATGGTACGCCTTTGTACCACGATCCAGACCCACGTCGTGGCTGGCACCAAGATTGGAACTCGTTCATCTATGACCTAGGTCGTGAGCATGTTCGTCGATTCATGGTATCTAATGCACTGTTCTGGTTTGAGCATTACCATATTGATGGTATTCGTGTGGATGCCGTTGCTTCAATGTTGTACTTAGATTACTCACGCAGCCATGACCAATGGATCCCGAACCAAGACGGTGGTAACGAGAACTACGATGCGATCGCGACCCTGAAGTGGATGAACGAAGAAGTGTACAAACACTTCCCGAACGCAATGACAATTGCGGAAGAATCTACGGCATTCCCTGGCGTATCTGCACCAACATTCTTGGGCGGTTTAGGCTTTGGCTTTAAGTGGAACATGGGTTGGATGCACGACAGTTTGTCTTACATTCAGCAAGATCCTATCCACCGTAAATACCACCATAACACCATCACATTCCCGTTGATGTATGCACACAGTGAAAACTACGTGCTGTCTTTATCTCACGATGAAGTGGTGTACGGTAAGGGTGCGATTCACGATAAGATGCCAGGTGATGAGTGGCAAAAAACCGCTAATCTACGTGCTTACATGGGTTACATGTATGCACAGCCGGGTAAGAAGCTTAACTTCATGGGCGCAGAGTTTGGCCAAACGGCTGAGTGGAACCACGATGATCAACTTCAATGGTTCCTATTGGATTATGAGCGTCATCAAGGCGTACTGAACCTAACTCGCGACCTGAACAAGTTGTACAAGCAAGAGTCAGCGCTTCATGATCTTGATTACGATCCACGTGGTTTTGAGTGGCGTTTGCAAGATGAAGCTGAAGCAAGCGTTCTTGCGCATGAGCGTATGGATGAAAATGGCGAGCGTGTATTGGTTGTATCTAACTTTACGCCAGTACCTCATCACGATTTCCGCTTAGGCGTACCAAACGAGTCAGAATATGAGCTGCTATTGAATACCGATGATGCTCAATACAATGGCGCGAATATTGGAATCCCAAGCACGCTATCAACAGAAAAAGTGGAGAGCCAAGGATTGGAACAATCTTTGCACATGGTTCTACCGCCGCTATCGACAGTTTTCTATAAGAAAGTTAAGTAACCTTAACGTTATATAGAATTACCAAAATTAAGCCCGGCAAATCGCCGGGCTTTCTTTTTTCGGAAGAAAGCGTTTAAATCTTCTAAGATCACACTAACTAATGTTTTGAGAATGGAGTCTTATGATCACCTCTTTGTATGCAGCTATCTTGGCCGTTTGGATCTGTTATCTGTCGGTTCAAGTGATTAAACAGCGTCGCAAGCACCGTGTATCTCACGCCGATGGACAGATTGATGATTTGACTATTGCACGCGGTGCTCACAGTAATGCCACCGAATATATTCCTATTGGACTATTGTTATTGATGCTCGCCGAGTTAAATGGCGCACCAGAGTGGTCTATTCACATCTTGGGGACATTGTTAGTGGTAGGGCGGTTATCTCACGGATTTGCTGTATTGAACCAAAAAATGAAAGGGCGGGTTTTTGGTATGCTGAGCACGTTTGGGGTTATTGGACTGCTTGCAACGCTGAATGTAGTACAGGCATTTTCTTAATGATGGGATGATTGTTCTTAAGGAGGAGAGGAATGAAATTTGATTGGCCACCGGCATGGTTGCTGGTTTTTTTAGGTCTGCTCCTTAACGTCATGGCGATAGTGATCTCTAGCCAAATATTGGATGACTTAGCACGAAAAAATGCCAGCCTCTATGAGGGGCAAAACAATAATTTACGTTCAATACAGCTGGCTTGGAACCGCGTTGAAAACCTAGAAAGAAAAAAAGAAACACTGCTGGTGGTGCTTGGCCACAATGACAGTAACTTAGCGGTAAATTCTGAACTGGCAAAGCAGATAGAGGTGTGGACAGGTAAACCTGTGCCAGAGCTTTCTATAAATAACCTACAAACCTTGTCACTGATGCTAGAGCAAGAACAAAATCAGCAACGTGATCTCATTGATAAGTATTACCTCAATAACATTTCTTTGTTAGAAATGACCTCACTAAACGATATGCAAATTAGTCGCTACAAGAATATTGCGCTGTTTTTGCAGATTTTTGGTTTAGCACTAATACTCGCGCGTGACTTACGGCAAAAAGATTAGTGGATAAAACAAGCTTCTCGTTAGTTGACTTTGCTCCTGCCGCCTATGTTAGAGTAACGGCTCTACAGTTGCGAATCACGGACGAACATGAGCGATAAGATCTACTTCAACACTTCTAAGAAATTCAATCTACGCCGATCTTTGGTGAATGTGGGTACTCGTGTGCACCATAAAATTGCACCTAAGCATGCGCGTAAAATTGCTCGACAACTGTTGCTCACTCCTGTTCGCAGTAAACCTAAGAACCCAGAGCCTAAAGGTTTAGTAAAGGGTGTGGTTAAATCTGCACATGGTGACTTAACTACTTATACATTAGGTTCAGGACCATTGTGGGTACTCAATCATGGGTGGTCAGGCACTGCCAACCAGTTTTTTCCTCTAATGGAGTTTATGGCTCAATCTGGCTTTACGGCCCTTGCTTACGATCAGCCTGCCCACGGTACTAGTGGGGGTGCTTATGGCCATATTCCCGCTTTTGTGCAGGGTTTAGAGGCAATCTTGGACAGTGTCGATGAAGTTGATGGGATCATTGCTCACAGTATGGGTACAGCCTCTACCGTCGAGTGTAAACATCAAAAGGCGGTAGATTGTCCGTTGTTGTTAATAGCGCCAGTGCTTGAATACCTAGAAAACTTGTTTGGCAGTGTTAAGCGTTCTGGTTATTCGATGAAGCTGTTTGAGGAAGTCGTCGAAGAGGTGAGCAGTGAGTATCATTACCCTATCCATACCATTGACCCTTATGGAAAACTGAAACTTCGAGCGCATGCAACGGTTATTGTGCATGATGAAGGTGATCGCTTTACCAGTTTTGATGTATCAAAGCGCGCTGCAGGTGAGATGGAAAAAGTCACCTTAGTTTCCACCAAAGGTCTTGGCCATGGTCGTATTATGAAGAGCGATCAGGTTAAACAAAACTTTGTTGAACTCGCGCGCCGCTAGTCAATCCCACACTTCCTTACAAGTGTCCTAGCTTTGCTGTGGCACTTGTTTCTATTTCCTCTGTATTGTTTATCTAGTATTCCTCGTTATTCCTAAACGTTATTAATTAGATCTTTGCGAAATAACAAGTAGGCTCCTAGTCTTTGATTAGCATTTGTTAATGTGAAGGCGAACGTAATGAATCAAGTCACTATCAAAAGCTTTTTCCACGATAGTTCAAATACTTATAGCTATCTTGTCACTGATAATGCGACAAGATCGAGTGCGATTATTGACTCTGTACTTGATTACGACGCTGCTGCAGGGGTAACTTCAACGCACTTCGCTGATGATATCCTGAAATATGCTGAACAAGAAAACTTACTAGTGCAGTGGATTTTAGAGACACATGTTCATGCCGATCATTTAAGCGCTGCCAGTTATCTAAGAGATCGTTTGGGAGCGGCAATAGCGACAGGGAAAGAAGTGACGGTAGTCCAGTTGGTGTTCAAGCAGATGTTTGGTTTAGAAGAAGAATTTTCCACAGATGGCCGTCAATTTAATCGTCTTCTGGCAGATGGTGAGATGATTCCATTGGGAGAATCGAATATTCGGGTTATGCACACACCGGGGCATACACCATCATGCGTTACTTATGTGGTCAACGAAGCGGTTGCATTTGTCGGAGACACTATCTTTATGCCCGATATGGGTACGGCGCGTTGTGACTTTCCTGGTGGCGATGCTGAGTTATTGTTCACCTCAATACAGAAGTTACTTGAACTACCTTCCGACACTGAGCTGTATATGTGTCATGACTATGGCCCAAACGGGCGAGAATGCTTATATAAGACGACAGTTGCAGAGCAGAGAAAGAGTAACATCCATGTGCATGAAGGGAGTGCTAAATCCGAGTTTGTAGCGATGCGAAATGAGCGTGATGTAACGTTGGCCATGCCGGCTTTAATTTTACCTGCCGTGCAGATTAATATTCGTGGTGGGCGCTTTCCTAAACCAGACAGTGACGGAGTCTCCTATTTAAAGACTCCGTTAAATGTGTTTAAGAGATGATTATTTAGGTCCTGGAATAATTAAGCAGAGCGTCTACCCAGGGTGTCCATCAGCCCTTGGCGTTACTAGCATTTTAGCAAACTTAAACAAGTATAAACCAAAGCTAATCATCCATAACACGGTCGCAACGTCGAGCAGTTGCATAGTGTATTCTGGATATAAGCCAACGCCAACGCTTCTGACTAAAGCAGAGAGTATCAATGCGGCAAATGCGACACCCATTCTAGGACCCTGATAAATATTTCGGCCAGTATGTCCCATGGTGACGCGAGTTATCATGGCTAAGATAAGCCCTGAAAGAGCACCGATAGCAAACAAGTGCAAAGAGGTGTGTGCAAGCCATGCATTGGTTGTTAGTCCTTTGAGCAATAGGTATGCAGGAATACAGGCATAAGAAGCGTGTAGAGCCCAGACTAAGGGTTCACTGATGGTCTTCCATGGTTTCCACCTCAATACTTTCACCAATTGAAATACTCCCGCCCAGATAAATAGCGGTGTTTCCAATTCACTTAGAGTGAGTGGGAAAAAGCTTAAGATGAAAAGCAAAACAAGCGGAAGATTTCCCGCAACTTCTACCCATAATAGTGGCTGAGGTTTATCAAAGTTAAATTTACGAGAGGTGAAGAACGGAATCACTCGTCCGCCCATAACCGATAGCAGCAGCATGAACCACCAAAGCATCGCTTGCCATACTGCACTTGAAGTAAAGGGTGCAACACCAGTAATCGTGGCGTAACTGGCAAAGTTGGCGAAGATAGCTAGAGCGAACAAAGGAACAAAGAATAGATTTCTCCAGCCTTTAGACTTAAAGACTCGAGTACCTACCTCGTAGGCAACTGCTAACAAGAATAAGCTCTCAATCACAGAAATAAGCCAGAAAGGTGCGGGTGTCCAAAATAGAATACGAGGAGCGAACCAAAGCGCCACTATGATGCCGAGTCGAGTACTTTTCGTACCGTTAACTCCAGTCCAATTTTGTACAGCAGTGAGCACAAAGCCTGCAACGATAGCCATAGCAAAACCAAACAACATTTCATGGGCATGCCACCATAGGGCAGGCGCGCTTAATGCTTCTGGCTGCCCGTTTTGAAAAGCGTATATCCACACTGGAATGGCAATAAACGCATACAGAGCGCCAAGTAAGAAAAAAGGGCGAAAGCCAAGTCGAAGCAACGGAGTAATTGCTTCTTCTTGTGCTTTATCTGTGATGTTTAGCATAGCCAAAGCCTTAAAGGTGTAATTTAAATGCAACTTTAAATTAGAGCGGGAGATATTGCAAGTATAGATACTTGTGACGTAGGGGTTTGTGAGTAGTATTTATTTTGATTATTGAGTTAAGTAGATGCCCGATAAGAGACCTCGAATATAATGAAATGGATCGACTCATTGAAACGGCGTCACAATGCGCCAAGATGAGAATGAACAAATAATCATCTGAATAAGGGTAGTCACATGGAAACCATGACGATTGGATTAGATATTGTCAAGAATGTTTTTTATGCAGTATCTCTTACATCACATGGAAAAATCACTAAGAAAAAGCAGATGAAGCGTAGCGCTGTGCTTAAGTTCTTTTCAAATATTGAACCAGTAACAGTGGTGATGGAAACGAGTGGTAGTTCTAACTATTTCGCCAGAGAATTCCAAAGCCTTGAGCTTGAAGTCAAGCTCATTGCACCGCAATGTTTAGTCACTTGCCCTAGAAAAAATAAGAATGACTACAACTATTAATAGGAAAATTAACTTATGAGCAAAGTCATAGGGCAAGGAATGTCTGCTAGAAACGATAAGGGTGAGTTATGGAAGAGATCTACTTTCAGGTTGACTTGATCAACAAGGTCTAAACAAACCTCTACAACCGTTCCCTTGTCGTCCGAAAAACATTTATGTTTCAAGTCATCTGCCGTCTCTTTTAATTAAATGACAGCAGATGACTTGAGAGTTAAGAGTGGCACAGTTCTAAATTGAATACGGGGTAATACTTAGATTAACCTGTCGTTGTTCCAAAAATGCCAAGGCGGTACAAGTAAATAATTTTTAAATACTTCGTCACTCCCATTTAGATTATAATTACTTTTCTTGCAAACATCCTGTAATTTCGTAATATTCAAATTAGGCTTAGCATAAACAAGCATAGAATACGATGAATTAAAATAAACTTGACAAACTTGGATTAATTCATTTTCTTCAACCCACTTGTATATTTCCGTTTGATAATTTTCTTTTAGCCTAATTCCAGTTGCAGGTCGCGATTTAAAAACCACAATACTAGGATTGTAAGCGTTTAAAACTCTATCATTAACTCCATATTTAGCTACCATAGTACTTCCCAAGCCAATATTGTCTAGCGCATTTATCTCTGAGTTGAATGCGGCTACTCCTGCATCACTAAATACCATGGATTTTGCGCCCGAATCTTGAATAGAATAACCTATTTGTGCATGAGAGGTTTTTAACCGAGGGTAATACTCAGACAAACTGCGTAATTCAGCAGGTTTGCATTGTATATAAAAGAAAACCATAAAAACTGATAGGCATAATAAAGAGAAACAATTAACATCAAAAAGTGCATTGCTTCTTTCTTTATTACCGACGACTTTACTATGTTTTGATTCAATTAATAAAATAAAATATAAAGGTGAGTAAATGTGAAAAAAGAAGCGACTCGCATAATCCATTTGCAATGTAGACATAGAGTAATTAATACTCATCGCAAGAAATAGAAAAAAGAAAACATAAAATAATGATGTATTTTCATTTTTAATTAGAAATAATGTGAAAAATAAAGCAGGGATGCACCAAATAAAAAAGTCGATAGCTTTTGAAGTGACAACTTCATTGTTAACACTTTTAATATAAAAAGTATTTGGCAACCAAGATCCAAAATAAAGATTATGAAGTGAAAGAATCAAAAAAAGTATTATAACAAGGACTAAAGGATAATAATTTTTAATGTTTTTACTTCTGAAAATACTTTTAATTTTAACAAAAGGATTAGCACTACCCTCTTTTTCAGTCATGTAATATATAGGCACTAGAATAGATAAAATAAAACTCTCTGGTCTAACCAGAAATAACAATGAAACCACTACAATAGATAACTTGATATTTTTATCTCTTAAGCAGTCGTATAAAACAATTAAAAGTATAGTAAAAAGGAAAGTTTCCAAACCGGAGGAAATATGGAGCATGGTTGCAGGTATTGCCATGAAAATAATAGCACCATACTTCACCCCATGCTTTCTATATAAATACACAACAAAAAACATACACATCAGAAGTGAGATAACTTTAAAAAACACAACCACATCAATATTTAAAATTGCGGGGAAAATACTCATCAATGCATATATAGGATTAGTATATGCTTGAGTAAGGTCTAAATTTGTAGGGTTATAGTTAAAGTAACCTGAATGAACTAAATTATAACCATACCTCCATGATATGAATGCATCATCTACCGTAAATCTAGAAAAAATATATGCTGATATAAATAATGAAACCCATATAGTTAAACTTAAAAAAACCTTAAAATAATTACTCACAAACCAACACTCCTATAATATAATCTTGAATTAATGTAATATTTACTTGATCACTGTAGATCAGTGGTTGCACTTTAAACAATAAGGTGATTTTATTGATTTCATCTATCAAAAGTAAGCGAAGTTCATGAAACGTACCCTACTGATGGTTATACTTAAGCGTTATGTTTAATTATAGCCCAGTGTTTTTAATGTCTGTAAATATAAAATACTTAAATTGAACAGTGTTATAATTTAATTTTGTTGAAAATAAATTGTGGAATGAACCTGATTATTTTCATAATAAAAAACCAAAAAAACGGAGTGTAAGATAAAGAACTTCTTTTTCTTATTCTGTTCGTGATTATTTTTGCAACTTTATCAGGTTTTGCCCACAATACACTTTTATCAAACTCCGCAGTCATTGGCGTATCAACAAATCCGGGTTTGATATCTAGAATATGAACGCCTGATTTACTGAGTCTCTGATCCAGACCCTGCAAGAAAGTAGAAACCATACCTTTTGCTGCGCCGTAAACGTAATTTGACTGACGACCTCTGTCGCCTGCAACGCTGGTGATAACGGTGATGTTTCCTGATTTTTGCTGTTCCATTTTTATGGCTGCGTGAGTGAGAAGTGAAATAACACTTACTCCATTAGTATTTAACTCTTCAATAGCTTTCATTGAATCAGTTTTGCAAAGCTCTTGATTAGGCAGGCTTCCGTGAGCGACAAGCAACACATCAACACGACCTAAAGCATTGAATGCTTGTTCAATAAGCGCTGGATGTGAGTTAAACTGATTCGCATCAAACGGTGCTGTATGAACTGTATTTGCACCTCTTACCGTCAAGTCTTGTTTAATGGTGTCAAGTTTTGAAGTATCTCTAGCAATGAGATATAGATTTGCTTTTTCTGTGGCGTATAGCTTGGCAACTTCTTTTGCCATTGCTGATGTTGCGCCAATAATAATAATGTTTTGCACGATATTTATAATCCTATCCGTTTGGACTGGAGCGAGTGATACAGTATATCTACGCTATATTCTTTTCTTAATGCTTGGAACTCTTTCCATTGAGGGTACCCAGCCTTAAACATATCTTCTGACATCCTGACATCTTTAGATAGATACAAACGCCCTTCGTATTTTCTCACGATGATATCTAAGCGGTCGAGTAAAGCAAATAGCTTGTCGTTTAGTTTGAAATCAAGCGCTAATGTATAGCCTTCCATTGGAAAAGATAAGTGGTTTTTGTTACCTTCACCAAACACCTTTAATACGGCAAGGAAGGACCCTTGCTTTGATTCGGCAATAGCAGCAAGAATTTGGGTCAGACCTTCTTTGCCTGCTTCTTTAGGGATAACAAATTGGTATTGCGTAAAGCCATTGCCACCGTACATACGGTTCCAGTTGTTTATACCATCAAGTGGATAGAAGAATGGGTCATAGTGAACAGTATTGTTTACTTCTTGTTTCAGTTGCTTGTTATAATAAACTGAGTTAAATGCCTGTATGGTGTATTTGTTCAACAAAAAGGAAGGCATATCACACGGTATATTTAATAAGCCGTCTTTATGCGTGGTCAGTGTGCCTTTATCAGCGTGCTCACCTAGCATCAGCAATGAACGACCTAGGTTATCGCCTGTAGATAGGCAATCAATCCACGCAACCGAATAGGTCACATCTTTATATTGTTCAAATAGTGCTAAAGCGGTTTCAAGGTTTTTAGCTTTAACTACTTTTTGATTAATGTAGGCACTGGTTATCGGTTTCAATTTGAATGCTGCCTCCGTGATAATGCCAGTTAATCCCATTCCGCCACAGGTAGCGTGAAACAAGTCAGGGTTATCTTCTCTTGAGCAAGTGATTTCTTGCTCATTAGTGATGAGGGTTAACGAAGTCACGTGATCACTAAAACTACCTACAAGGTGGTGATTTTTTCCGTGAACATCACTGGCAATAGCGCCACCAACGGTAACAAACTTGGTTCCGGGTGTGACGGATAGGAACCAGCCTCTAGGGACAAAGTTTGTTAAGATTTCATCAAGTGAAACACCAGCTTCACAGCGGACAACCCCTGTATCTTCATCAAAAGAGATAAAATGATTTAGCTGGTCACTGACTACGATATTTTCTGAAAGTGCACTGTCACCATAGCTACGACCTAAGCCTCGTGCTATTCCGCTTTGCATTTCATTCACTAGCTCTTGACTTGTTGAAGGTGTGTTGATTTTGGCATCAATGAGTGGGTATTTCCCCCAGCTTGTTATTTTTTTCATTCTAACGCTCTATAAATACATATTTTTTATCTAAGTAGTACTTAGTGATGTAGCCAATACTTAGCCCTATCACAGCGCCTACATAGCGCATCGTTTTGGTGTCAAACCAAAGGTCAAAGGTATATTCCGTAATCCAAAACAGGATAGTAGTAATCACGCCCATTAAGCTATAGAAAAAGAAGGTAGTTACATCTTGTTTCTGACTTTTAGTTTCAAACTTAAAAATAAACTTCTTATCTAGCAAGTATTTAACGGCCAAGCCAGCCAGCGTGCCTGTGAACATACTGACAATGATTTCATACTCATACTGAAAAAGGGTTGATGTTATTTCTTGTGTGAAAAGATTCACGATGGTCGCTACGATAGCAAAAGCGACATAAAGCATACTTTTAGTCATTATATATATATTGATTTTCGAAAACTATCAGTATATCTTTTTGCCTGGTTTTTGCCTGGTTTTTGCCTGGTTTTTGCCTGGTTTTTGCCTAGATAATATTAAGAAGAATTAAAATGTTCAGTTTACCTTCAGTAATACGTCTTATGCGACCTAAGCAGTGGGTGAAAAACGCCTTTGTTTTTGCGCCTTTGCTTTTCTCAGGATTATTCACTGATATACAGTCAGTTCAGCATACTCTATCTGCCTTTATTATTTTCTGTTTAGCGTCATCAGCAACTTATGTGTTAAATGACTATAACGACATTGAAAATGATAGAAAGCACGCTGTTAAATCTAAATCAAGACCGCTAGCATCAGGCGAAGTGAGTAAACCACAAGCTCGAATTTTGATGGTTGTTTTGTATGGTGTCGTAGCACTATCAGCTTTGGTTTACCCTAAAGTAGTAGCGGTAGTTGCAGCGTACTTACTACTAAATGTGGCATATACTTTCTACCTTAAACATCAACCTGTATTAGATATTTTTACGATAGCGACAGGTTTTGTTTTGCGAGTGTATGCTGGTGCAGTTTCTTTAGACGTACCACTTTCTTCTTGGATGTTTATTACTACGCTTTCTCTAGCACTTTTTCTGGCATCGATAAAAAGGCGACAAGAGTTGATGCAAAGTGGTAAAAAGGCTCGAAGTGTATTGCAGCATTACACAGTTGAACTTGTTGATAAATATGCTGAAATGTCAGCGATTTGTGCCATCTTATTCTATAGCTTATTTGTTCTTTCAGATAAGCCAGATATGGTGTATACCATTCCATTCGTTTTATTTGGCATATACCGTTATTGGTTTATTGTAGAGTCAAAAGATTCAGGTGAATCACCAACAGATACCTTGTTTACCGACCGTTGGCTCCAATTAACCATTCTCGGATGGGTTGTCGCTTGTTTCTATTCATTAACGGTTTAAAAAAGGAGAACGTTATGGATCTGAGCTACCTTATTACGCCTTTTCTTGCGTGGTTAGTGGCAGGCTGTGCAAAGTTTGCCATTAATACAATTCGAGCAAAACGTTTAGCTTTTGATTTGATTGGCTACGGTGGCATGCCAAGCAATCATAGTAGTATCGTAAGCAGTGCCGCAGCGATTATTGCTTTTAATGAAGGGCTTCAAGAACCTGCTTTAGTTGTCGCTTTAGCGCTTGCATTTATTGTCATACTCGATGCAAGTAGTTTAAGGCAGCAAGTGAGTAAACACGCTAAAGCCATTAATGTGTTGAACAAAGATAAAGTAGAAAAACCTTTAAGAGAGCGAATGGGGCATACTCGCCTTGAGGTTTTAGCAGGTATCGTCACTGGTATTGCTTCAGCTTGGTTTGTACATTATTTGTTCACGTTTTGCTTAATGTAATTAAATACAGCTTATGAGCAGCAACGTTTATATTCAGCGATTGAAACGTCTGTATTTATGGTTGGCTCTGGGCTTTGTTATTTACATTGCGTGGAAGCACTCATCAGATATTGGTGTTGCACTAGACTCTTTACAGTCGCTTTCAGTAGGATTGGTGATATTGTGCTTAGTTTTTGCTGGGGTGAGCTATTCTTGCCGCTCTCTTCGTTGGTTAGGGTATATGCGCCTTACAGAACAAGAGGCTTCGATAAATCGGCATATCGTCATTTATCTTTCAGGCTTCGCTTTTACAGCATCACCCGCTAAAGCCGGAGAGTTAATGAGAGGAACACACCTTGATGAATTAGGTGTTCCATTTCGATACACGTTTCTAAGCTTTGTGTCAGAGCGATTACTTGATGTTCTTGTCGTTTTACTATTAGGCACTTATTTTCTTATTGAACATTTCAATCTTGCCTTTAGTTTATTATCAATTGCAATGCTCCTCTTGCCTTTCATTGTTGTTCCAGGGCTAAACGTATTGCTTAATTTGGCTTTAAGTAAACCTTGGTTTGAGCCAATTAAGATACTGCGTGATTTGTGGCGACTGCCAGTGGCTTTAAGAAGTCTACTGTACACACTCTTAGCCTGGACAGTTCAAGGTTTGATTTTATTCCTAATATTACGAGGGTTCGGCATAGAAATTACGATGGCAATGGCAGTAAGTATATATTGCCTGAGTTTGTTAATTGGTGCCGCGTCATTGATCCCTAGTGGAATCGGAGTGACAGAGGTTGGAATGATTTGGCTTTTGACTCAGATGGGAGTCGACAATGATATTGCTATTATTGCGTCATTAATCACTCGTATGTTGACGCTCTGGCCTGCAATGATGATTGGGTTAGCCTGTGCTTTTGTCTTGAAGAAAGCCAAAACTGACTCATTCGTATTACCAAGTAGCTGACTTAGATTTGTTCTGTAACCATCTTGCAATAAGTTCCACGCTTATAGAGAGTTGTTAGGCGATTTAACAACTGGCGAAGCAGTGTAGCAAGTCATAGAATTCGATTATAGCTTTGCAGGTAAAATTCCTAGAACCTCATATTCGAGGGAAAGAAAAAATGTTACACAATCTACTACTCTGCATTTTCCATGAGTGGCAATCATGGAACAAGTGATTGAGAATCAGGAGTGCTCAATACGTAACAGGAAATTAAGTTTCATATTAATGTACGGCCCTGAATCATCGGGTAAAACAATAATTACTTTAAAGTTGATTGCGACAGTTCAACGTGAAGGTGAAACATGTGTCTTTATCGATTCGGAGCACACTTTAGATCCTATCTATGCACAAAAGCTTGGCCGTAAACATCGACGCTCTCTTAGTTTCTCAGCCAGATCTTCATTGATATGATGAGCGTGATGAACTCAAGAAACTCTAAAAAAGACTTCAGACTTCTTTGAGAAAGAAATGAAGTAAAGTGTAACTTCATCAAAGCAAGTCAGCTCGATATCCAACTATCTAGTTCAGCAAGGTAATGAAAGTCAGTCGTTTAGGCTATTATGACTGGCTCCAACGACCAGCTAAATTAATTACAGTAGAAACCTAATACCTTTATCGTCGAGTTAAAAGATTCTTCGAGAAAAGTCGAGAGATCCTTGTAAATCGAGAAATGACAAAGAAGCTTCGTGCAGAGGGCTTTGCCGCTGGGCGTCACCGGGTAAGGTCAATAATAAGTAAGCTTGGCTTGAAAGTAGTTCAGCGAGTTGTTTATAAGGTGACAACCAAACACAAGCACAGTGGTGCTGTCGATGATAATTTGGTGAACAAAAATTGGCTCTTAACCAAGTTCGGGCTGGTGATCTGACCTACTTTAAAACTTGGGAGGGCTGGATGTATTTAGCTACCATCATGGATTTGTACTCCAGCCGGATAGTTGGTTGGCATTTCGACAAACAAATGACGACAGATATAATCAGCGAGGCATTGATTAACGCTTATAACTTAAGGCTACCACGCAAAGGGCTAGTCTTTCACAGTGATTGACGCTTCCAATATACGAGTAAGAAATACCGTGAGCTTCTGCAAGTGTTCGGTATAAGAGCCAGTATGGGTGATGTAGGTGCGTGCTGAGATAATGCTGTGGTTGAACTATTCTTCGAGAGCCTAGAGTACGATTGGCTATTTAAAGTTCATCAACCGACTTGAGCACATATAAGCAAGATCTTTCAGCCTAAATGAGGTACTACACTTCGAAAGGCTACATTCGGTGAACAATGATATGTCGCAGGTTAACTATGAAAGTTTTCTAAAGAAAGTGTCCTGTTGGAGTTGACCAGAACAACTAACATCTTGGTATTAACTTACACAACCAAGCTTAAATTGAGCTGGCATTTGTACGGTAGGTGCTTGAGTTTCTTCGCTAGTTGATTACGAGTTATTTCTATATCTTTAGGTGCTATTTTAATCTGCTCTTCTATGTGCATATCAATATCGATACGCAGTTCGTTACCCACTTTGGTGACCGATGAAACCGTTAAATCAACTGCGTTATTAGATGGGACTTCGGTGACGCATTGATGAACTTCATTACATAAACTGTTATTTGCAGACATGTGAAGTAGCTCTGATAAGGCTTCTTTAAGCATTACAGCCGGTACTTTCAAAAAGTACCCAGCCATTAACAACATCATTACTGGGTCGGCGTATACGGCGTATGCGCTTAAAGAGGTTTGTAGCAATAGCCAAGCAACAACAAAGCCTAAAAGTACGGCCACACTGATAAGCGTGTCCATTTGCCATTGTTTAATTTCTGCGGCAATGAGTCCTGAGCCTAACTTTTTATTTTTGTTGGCAACAAGTGCCCAACCAAACGCACAACCGATTACGTTGATTAGACCAAAAAGGGTTGCGACTGAGGTATCGATTTCTCGACCCCCTTCAAATACTGAGATAATAGCTGAGTAGATGGAGATGCAAACTAAGCCTAAAATCACAGCCGCTTTAATTGCAATGACGATAGGTTCAAGCGCCGCTAATCCATGTGGAAAACGTTTACTGTTTGGACGTGCCATTAACGTAGCAGCTAGCAGTGACAATAAAGTTAACGCTAAGCTCACTAGAGAATATGCGCCATCGAAAATGATGACCATAGAGCCAACCCAATTACCCAACACAATGCCACCTACGGCAAAGCCAAGTGTTAGCAGGGCTGAATAGATAAGAATGCGACGTTCGGAGATATTTTTCCTGCCACTCATGATGAGCCTTTTTAAATATTAACTATGCTCATTGTTTGTTAGTGACAGTCAGCTTTCAATCAAAGTTTGTCCGTTCAGAGTGGCAGTTTTACTGTTGCTGTTTTTTATTCTTATATATCAGATGCTTATGCCGCCCCCTCTGTGTCACTTATTTTGACGCTCACTGAGGTGATTAAAAATCAAACAAGTAGTCGCTGAGTTTGTCACATAGCCAAACCATACCTGGGTGTGCTTCCATGCCTGTTGAAGAAAACATGCAGAACTCTTCTTGAGTGAGTCCGTAGGTATGCTTTATTACGGATAGAGTTTCATCTCTCAGTAAATGACGAATCAGGGGTTCTGGTAGCACTCCCCACGCAGATTCGGTTTGAATGGTGCTGAGAATATAATCAAAGCTTGAAAAACCAATATGCTTGAGAGAAAAGGGCAGTAACTCTGGGTTGTCTTTCTCATTGAGGTAAGCAAGAGTAACCTGCATAGCGTTGCGCAGTTGTTCATCGGAGACACGACGTTGTTTACTCAAGGAGTGATCTGAATTGCATACCGACATCATTCTGATCTTGCCAATGGGGGTAAACTCTATTCTAGGGTCGTCTACGCGCTCGTAGTCCACGCCAAAAGCAAAATCCACTTGTTTGGTTTCTACTAAGTTTGAGAGATCTCCACTAGAAGCCAGTATGATATTAAAAGTGGTGGCAGGGTATTTGTCATTGAGTCGGTGAGAGAGTGCTTGCCATATTTCATCTGGAATGGCGTCGTCTCGAGCTATCCATACTTCAGCTGTGAAGTCACCGCGTATATGTTTGCAGGTTTGTTTAATGCGAGATGCAGTCACCAACATGGATTCACAGTTTTTGAATATGGCTTTTCCCGCTTCTGATAATTCGAGGTTGTTACCACTGCGAATAAACAATTCTGTATCTAACTCTTTCTCTAGGGCTTTGATTGCCATGCTGAGCTTGGTACGATTGCAATCTAGTTGTCGAGCCGCTTCCGATACGGAACCATGCTGAGCGACTTGCACGAAGGCTTCTATGTGGGAAAGGTTCATTGTTACTCTTTTCAGAACGTGTAGGCTTTCAAATTAACTGATTGGGTGCCGAAAAATCAAGCGACACATGATCGAAGCCCAATATCTCTTTGTATTAAATGCAATTTTGTATCTTTTTTTATCAAGATTTGCTTTACTCAGCTTAAGCAACAAACTTTAGGATGGATAGTCAGATGGTGCACAATTGGGATGAATATGCTGCTGAGTGGGAAAACGACCCGGCAACTGCTCAATTCTCAGATCTAGTTTTCGCAGAGCTTCAAGCGCTTCACTCACTTAAAGGCGCAAATATTTTAGATTTTGGTTGTGGTACTGGCTTGTTAAGTCAAAGAATCGCGCCGTTTGCACGTAGTGTTGTTGCTCTAGATGCTTCTGAATCTATGATCGAAGAGTTGGACAAGAAAACTCTAGCGAATGTAGAACCGGTAGTCGATGAGCTCACTCGTGGCTTAGTGGCGCAGCACCCAGCGTTTAGAAAACAGTTTGATCTTGTTATCGCTTCATCGGTATGCGGCTTTGTCTCTGATTTCAAGGAAGCCGCGACTATCATTTACTCTTTACTTGATGAGCAAGGGATATTTGTTCATTGGGACTGGTTGAATGAAGATGACGCTGAGGGGCTTACCCAAGAGTCTGCTCACTCGATACTTCATCAAGCAGGCTTTAGCGATATTGAGATCTCTATTCCTTTTGAGATCGAGATGAAAGATGGCACAAGTATGCCTGTTTTAATGGGTGTCGGTTATAAATAACGGATTTATCCAGTTACATTGTTTTCATTAGAGCCTACAAAGAACTCAATAATCTGCGTCATACTGGAAAATACGCAGTGTTTATCCAGTATCTTAGTGTTTACGAAAGCCTGCCATGGGTACTCTCTAAGATCCTGAATCAAGTTCAGGATGACGGATGTTAGGTTTCCTAACCACCGTAGTACTCGTAAACACAGCAATACTTCCGTTATATTAAATTAAATACAACTATCAATTCACTGGATGAATAAAACCTTCTATATTGTCCTCTACTACAAACGTATCAATTGCTCCCTTTCAATGTTTAAAATGATTATTCGAATGTGACTTCCCTTATTGACACACACTATGAGTCAGCTCGACGTGTAATCTATAGAAATACATATTTTTCTACCTAAATTCCTCAATATATCAATCACAAGTATCATCAAGAAAACTATATATTCTGAGCTCAAAAAAACACCAATATATGACTGAGCAGAGGGCAATAGATCCTCTAGAAGCTAGCAATACTCTTGTTTTGAGCATAAATCATTCAGTAAGATACTTATAATGTGATCTATGCACGCTTTTTATTTGGTTTATTAAAAATTCATTACTACGCTGTTACAAAAGGTGATTTTTAGGACTAAGCCACAAATTGATGGTTTAAGACTAAAGGAGGGATGAAAATATATTTCCTTCTGAAAGTTACTTTGAGCAAATGAGCGATAAGCCATTTGCTAATAATAAAAAATAAGTCGATTGAGTAGTACGACATTTACTGTGTTTCTAACACAACTTTTTATACACATAGGTAAATGGAAAGACATTATGAAAAAGACAGTATTAGCAAGTGTAATTGCCGGTATGGCTTTTAGCGGTCAGGCTCTGGCAGTGGAATTGTATAATAGCGGTGGTTCTACGTTTTCTGTAGGCGGTCACATCTCAATGGGTATCGGTAACGATGATGACGATGAACTTGAAGTACAGTCAATCTCGCCTCGTATCAACATCAATGCGACGCAAGATTTAGGTCATGGTTGGAGTGCAGATGTAAAGGGTGAGTGGAGTGTTAATACGCTAGAAGGCGGAGATAACTCGTTCTCTACTCGTTTAGGTTACATCGGCGTCACGCATGAAACTTGGGGTCGTGGTGTTGGTGGTACGCAATGGTCGCCTTACTACGATGTCGGCGGAATTGCAGATATGCCAATCGCGTTTGCCAATGACTTCTTATACGTTAACGGCTATGAGCTAGGTACTGGTCGTGCAGAGAGAATGATATCGTACCGAAAAACCTTCAACTTTGGTGACAACTTAGACTTCAACTTAGGTGCTGGTTGGCAGGGTGATAATAGCGAAGGTGGTACTGATTACGGCAACCGCGGTCAATTAGGTTTGTCTGTTGATCTAGGTGGTATTTTCGTAGGTTATGCTTTCACTACAGGCTCGGTTAGCGGCTCAAATGATGACGCGATGGGTAATCTAGTTTCAGCTAAATACGGCACATATGGTGATGGATTGTTTATAGCAGCTGTATATGAAATGGGTGACTCTTTCCGAAATGCTGTCGGTCAGGCTGGTGCATATGATTCGTATAGTATTGAAGCAATTGCAGCATTTGCACTAGCCAATAGTCTGAACTTCTCTTTGAACTATGAATCTCATGAAAACGATGACGATAGTAAAACTGTGTTTAGCCAAATGGCATTGCAGGTGGAATACAACTTTACTGGAAAATTTATGGGTTACGCAGGTTACCAGATCGATTTGGGTGATGATTACGCCGATGATGGTGATGACAAGTACGCTCTAGGTGTTCGATACTATCTATAATTTTCTTTTATAGAATACCTAATGAAGGCAGAGCGAAAGCTCTGCCTTTTCTTTTGGTTGCAACTTCAGTTTTCGTTGGGGGTTTGGGCTAAACTTGCTACAATCCGTGACTTTCTCTTTTAGGTCTATTTAGACCCAACGTACAGAAGAACACTATGACTACCGAAATCTACAAAGAGTTTATGTTTGAAGCTGCCCATAAATTGCCTCACGTTCCTGCGGGGCATAAGTGTGGTCGTTTGCATGGACACTCATTCTTGGTCCGCCTTTACCTTAAAGGTGAGGTGGATGCTCATACGGGCTGGATTATCGATTTTAGTGATGTAAAAGAGAAGTTTAAGCCAATCTATGATCGCCTTGATCATCATTATCTTAACGATATCGAAGGTCTTGAAAACCCGACTAGCGAAGTGCTGGCAAAATGGGTGTTTGAACAGACTAAGCCGTTATTGCCACTTATAAGTAAAGTAGAAATTAAAGAGACCTGCACTGCCGGTTGTATCTACACAGGTGAATAACGTGCTTAAAATCAATGAGATGTTTGAAACGATACAAGGGGAAGGCTTCTTTACGGGAGTGCCTTCAATCTTTATTCGTTTGCAGGGATGTCCAGTTGGGTGTGCTTGGTGTGATACCAAACAAACTTGGGATGTGAACCTTGAAGATGAAACCGACCTTAAAACTGTTTTACTAAAGCAGGGTGATGATGAGCGTTGGTGTAGTACTAGTGAAGCGGTGCTGGTGGCTTATTGTCTTGAGCAGTACTCAGCAAAACATGTAGTTATTACAGGTGGAGAGCCATGTCAGTATGACCTGTTGCCTTTGACTACAAAATTAGAAGCAAACGGTTATCGTTGCCAAATAGAAACGAGCGGCACGTTTGAAGTGCTGGCAACACCGAATACTTGGGTAACGGTGTCACCAAAGATTGGCATGAAGGGCAAACTTCCAATAGAGCCAAGTGCAATGTCTCGTGCTAATGAGGTTAAGCATCCGGTAGGGAAGGAGTCTGATATTGACGATCTCAAATCTTTGCTTGAAGTGAGCAAACTTCAAGATGGAGTTGAGGTTCTACTGCAACCTATTAGCCAAAAACCTAGAGCGACAAAACTGTGTATTGATACGTGTATTGCCAACAACTGGCGCTTGTCAGTGCAAACGCATAAATACTTGGATATTGCTTAAGGGAAGCAACTGCCAACTATCAGCTTCAAGCTTTCAGCCATCAGATGTTTAAACATTGTCATCCTCGAGTGCTTTTATCGAGGATCTGTAGGTGGAGAGATTCCCGCTAAGAGCCTGCGGGAATGACTTTTACTTACAACTCACTGCATTCCGCTTAAAGTTTATTTGCGTCATCCCCGAGTGCTTTTATCGGGGATCTATAGGTTGGAGAGATTCCCGCTAAGAGCCTGCGGGAATGACTTTTTGCAACTAACCGCATTCCGCGTAAAGCCTATTTGCAGTCATGCTCGAGTGCTTTTATCGAGGATCTATAGGTTGGAGAGATTCCCGCTAAGAGCCTGCGGGAATTACTTTTTCTTATAACTTACCATATTCTGCTTAAAGCTTATCTGCTGTCATCCTCGAGTGCTTTTATCGAGGATCTATAGGGTGGAGAGATTCCCGCTAAGAGCCTTCGGGAATGACTTTTTCTTACAACTCACCGCATTCCGCGTAAAGCTTATTAGCAGTCATCCTCGAGTGCTTTTATCGAGGATCTATAGATTGGAGAGATTCCCGCTAAAAGCCTGCGGGAATGACTTTTTCTTACAACTCACCGCATTCCGCGTAAAGCTTATTAGCAGTCATCCTCGAGCGCTTTTATCGGGGATCTATAAGTTAGAGAGATTCCCGCTAAGAGCCTGCGGGAATGACTTTTTCTTCCAACGCACCATATTCCACTTAAAGCTTATTGGCGTCATTCCCGAGTGCTTTTATCGGGGATCTATAGATTGGAGAGATGCCAGCTAAGAGCCTGCGGGAATTACTTTTTCTTACAACTTACCACATTCTGCTTAAAGCTTATTTGCGTCATCCCCGAGGGCTTTTATCGAGGATCTATAGATTGGAGAGAATCCCGCTAAAAGCCTGCGGGAATGACTTTTTCTTACAACTCACTGCATTCCGCTTAAAGCTTATTTGCGTCATCCCCGAGCGCTTTTATCGAGGATCTATAGATTGGAGAGATTCCCGCTAGAGTCTGCGGGAATGACTTTTCTTATAACTCTCCGCATTCCGCGTAAAGCTTATTGGCGTCATCCCCGAGGGCTTTTATCGGGGATCTATAGGTTAGAGAGATTCCCGCTAACATCATGCGGGAATGACACGTATTCTAGCTGATAGCTGATATTAAGCATCTGACAGCTGATTTTTACCAATTTCTATACCCACAAGTGTCTATATGAAATCGCACGCCCGAATACAGCCCCATGCCCATTTTGTTTTCTTTACCGACACTTTTGTAAATACTCCAAAGCTTTTTATGCAACTCTTCTCGGCTTAGATCGTTAATTGGCACTAAATCAAGCGCGCAAAAATTCAAATGCTGGCTACGTGAAGCGCCACCAGAGGTTTCGTTATAATATTGGTCTCTATCTCCAGAAACAGGCACTAGAGGCCCAAGTACTGGCTCAACATGCTCTTGAATGAACTTAACCGTTCTAACCATATTAGGGACTTGTTTGTTATCAGGTAATGTAAATACTGAAGTGCCATTCATGGCCCAGTTTGTTCCTTGCAACAATACTAAGTGCATTGGCATTGTTTTCATTGGCACTTCGGTAATACCCGAAGCTAGCATTTGGTCTGCTATCTCTTTAACGGGTTTTTGAGCTTGATTCATCAGTATCCAACCTCTAAATGCAGCCCGAGTTGGCACTTTGTAACCTTTGACAGAAACAACCAAATCGTTGTATTCCCAATCTTCTTCCGAGATATAAAGTTTCATTAGTTCATTGGCTGAAGCTGTGAAGGTCAGTGTCGATAACAATAGGCAGACAAATCGAATCATTGTAGTGCTCCTTTGTATTGAGTGTTCACATTATAGACACAAATTGAAAATTAGAGCTGAATCACGAAACTTTAAATTGTCTATTTTCTAATCATAAATCTAAAAAGATGCGGCGGTAATTACACTAAATTTATAGGTAAGATTTTTGTTGGAAGGTAAAACAGTATGTCGGACACTATTTTGTATCGATCGGGTTATAAGTATCAATTAGCTGAGGACTTTACTATTAATATTGATATTTTTCCGGGAAAAACAGTAGATATGGAGTTTATTGGTCTAAGTCTTGATGGGGTGCTTACCGTGCGTTCTGGATATGCTTGGGATGGACCATCTGGCCCTGTAGTCGATACTTCAAGAAACATGCGTGCTTCGCTGGTTCATGACGCCCTATATCAGATACTGCGGTGCCAACACCTCCCAGCAAACCAGAAAGAAGTGGCTGACAAGTTGTTCGAGAAAATCTGTATCGATGATGGAGTTGATGAGTTCACAGCCCACATGTATTACCTCGGATTAATGCTGGGAGGCAAACCTGCTACCGATCCTAGGAATAAAAAACCGACCTTAAAAGCGCCTTGGCGTTAACGCCATTCTCCCCATATGAGAGCGAGGTCAAAACCTAACAAACGTCTTTGTTACTTAACGTAATTTCCTCAACATATTGTTGTCACACTACTGCGATATCATCATCTGATTTACAGGTGGTACATTGAATTTTAATTTGTAAGATTAGTCAATAAACAGATTTTTATACTAACTAAGCCTTAACCTCATACTTGGCAAGCTACTGACAGATTATAGCTCCACCCTGCTAAACCATTCATTCATCCTATGATTACTCGGATTAGGATGATTCTAGATATGGCATGCATCTTGTAGGGTATGGGTATCGGCTGAAATAGCAGCCTAAGTTGTTAAAGGTGTTTTATGAAAAACCCCATTATTCAAGATAAAGAATCAACACTCGCCACTGATGTGATTTTGCATGCATTTGATTGGCCATATCAACAGATTGCTGAGCAGGCTCAGCAGATCAGCCAGTTAGGCTATAAAACAGTTTTGGTTTCACCGCCAATGAAGTCGTTGAAACATGAAAAGGGCACCGCTTGGTGGCAGCGTTATCAGCCGCAAGATTATCGAATCATCGACAATGAGTTGGGTAATACCCTCGATTTTCAAACGATGATGTCTTGTCTTAATGATTTTGGCATCAGAGTGTATATCGATGTTGTGTTCAATCACATGGCAAACGAGTCCTACTTACGTTCAGACTTGCAATATCCTAGCCTGCAAGAGTTAGAGGAATATGCTAAAGATGCCGAATACTATGAATCTCTGAAGTTATTTGGTGACTTGAACGAACCTCTGTTTACTGAAGATGACTTTGTTGAAGCATTTGGTATTGAGGATTGGCAAGATAAATGGCAAGTGCAGAATGGGCGAATTAATGGTGGGCCTCACGATCCTGGTTTACCTACACTGCGTGATTGTGAGCATGTAATTGAGCAGCAACAAGCCTATTTATTGGCGATGAAAGCTATGGGTGTGAAGGGCTTTCGAATTGATGCGGCAAAACATATCTCTATTGAGCAACTGCGTAGAGTGTGGACTAAAAAGATCACGGAAGGTGTGCACATTTTTGGTGAGATCATTACTGATGGTGGTGCAACTAAGCAAGAGTATGAGATTTTTCTTAAGCCATACCTGAAGAAAACAAAGCTTGGTGCTTACGATTTTCCTCTGTTTAATACCGTGTTGCAAGCGTTCCAAGCAAAGGGGCGTATGTCAGCGCTGATAGATCCTTATAACTTTGGTGAAGCCTTGAAGCGTCAGCGGGCTATTACTTTCGCCATTACTCACGATATTCCAAACAATGATGTGTTTCAAGGTTTGATTATGCCTGAAGAGCATGAATGGCTCGGGTATTGTTACGTGCTTTGTCGTGACGGAGGTGTGCCATTGGTGTACACCGATCTCAATACCAGTGGCATTCTTGATTGTGAAGGTAACCCTCGTTGGATGAACGCCTGGCAGGATCCGCGTATGAAAACGCTCATCGAGTTCCACAATTACGTGCATGGTGCTCGTATGGTGGTATTGGAAGCCAGTGATGATCATCTGCTGTTTAGTCGTGGAGAGCGTGGTTTAGTGGCTATTAATAAGTCTGACAGGCCGAAGTCTATTCGTATCCGTTGGGATGAAAGCATGTTTGATCTTGTGCAAGAGCAGGCTATTTTTCCTGTTGATGGTTATTTAGAGTTTGATATACCTGCTAAAGGTTATTGTTGCTTAGTCGGTAAATAAGCCGCGTTACCTCGAGCCCGATTTAGGAACTTAGAGCGTGCCTATGACGGGTTTTCGTAGGCTCCAAGTTACTGGATAAATACTGCGTATTTTCCAGTATGACGGAGGGGATTAGATTGCTGGTAGACGGCCCGCCCCTCGTTATCCTGAACCCGATTCAGGACCTTAGAGAGTGCCTATGGCGGGCTTTCGTAGACTCCAAGGTACTGGATAAACACTATGTATTTTCCAGTATGACGGTGAGTTGCGAGTTTGTAGTTAGGTGACCAGAAACGTGTCATCCTGAACTTGATTCAGGATCTTAGAGAGAGCAATGGCAGGCTTTCATAGACGCCGAGTTTCTATACTGCGCGTCTTCCAATATGACGCGCTCGAAGCAATAGTAAGTGTTGCTTACTTATTCTTCCTCGCTCGGCTCTCACTCTGCACAGAGCGGTACATTTTACCCAGTTGCTTATCATGGGAGCGTAATTCAGCAAGAGAGGCGCTGTTGCGAGCTTGCTCTCGTTGTAATTTCAGGTAGTTGTTCAAACGGCGATCGTCTAGCACACCGGACTGCAGCGCCTTTTGAATTTCGCAACCGGGTTCGTTTTGATGCGAACAATCAGAGAAGCGACATTGTGACGCAATTTCTTCTACATCCGAGAAGGTTTCACTGATCCCTTGGGCTACATTGGCGAGTTGCAACTCGCGCATTCCAGGGGTATCAAGAAGCACGCCACCACTTGGCATAGGATGAATAGTCCGCCCTGTCGTAGTGTGTCGTCCTTTACTGTCGTCATCGCGAATGGCTCCGGTTTTCTGAGCTTCAGTTTGGAGCAGTGTATTGACTAGAGTCGACTTGCCCACACCAGATGAACCGAGAAAGGCGACCGTTTTTCCTGTTTTACACCACCCAGTCAATGCCTGAACGCTATCAAACTCAAGCGCATTGACCGTTTCTATCATAAGCATTGGATCTAGAGACTGAACTTGTTGTTTTAGTGCCTCAGCATCGTCACATAGATCGGATTTGGTTAGTACAATGACGGCTTCAACTTGTGCTTCATTAGTTAGTGCAAGATAGCGCTCAACGCGGCTGAGGTTGAAGTCATCATTTAAGGACATCACGATAAATACCGTATCGATATTTGCCGCGATGTATTGCTCTGCGAGTTTTGAACCGGCAGCTTTTCTTGAAAACACAGAGCTTCTTTCTAAGCGCCTTTGGAACTGCTGTTCATGATTCAGTAACACCCAGTCACCCACAGTCATTGAGGGGAGTGACTCATGCATTGGCAGAGACACTTCACCTTGTTCTGTTATCAACTGATAACCTGAGCGATGGTGGGCCGAGATGCGAGCAACTACGGAATCTTCATAATCATCAAGAGTGAGCTGTTGTTGGAAAAACGGTTGCCAGCCGAGGTGTTGTAAGTTCATTAGTGCATCATCATCTTTTTGACGGGTACTGATAGGTTTAGCACACGACCAGTATCAAAAGTAAGTGTCAGAGGAATAACCATGCCTTCTTTTAATGGCTCTTTAATACCAAATAGCATGATGTGTAAGCTATGTGGCTTAAGCTCTGTGTCCGTTTTCCCTGGAAGCTCTATTTTGTCGAGTTTTCGCATTTTCATCACGCCATCTTGCATAGCATGGGTATGTAACTCTGTAACCTCGGCGGCAGGTGTTTTTGCTGAAACAAGGGCTCGGCCTTCTGCCGCTGGATTGTTGATGGTCAAGAAGATTGCGCTGGTGGTGGAGGTTGGCGGCGTTTCTTTAGCGTATGCACCTGAAACAGAGACTACATTGCTAGCATACGTAAAGGGCGAAAGTAGCACTAGGATGAAAGTAAGAAAGCGAGTTGTCATGGTTGCATCTCCATTGTGATGTCATTAATAGCTTTAACAAGTGGCGCAGGGGTAAGAGTATGTTGCACCTTCGTTATTTCTGTACCATCAGGTGCGAGAAAATAAAAGTAGGAGCTATGGTCAACGGTATATTCGAGAGCTGAGCCTTCAAGTTCTGTTTTGATATAGATAACACCATACTTATTTGCCAAAGCCTCAAGTGTTTCAGGCGCTGCTCGGTATCCCTCAAAGTTCTCGTGAAAGTACTGGGCGTATTGATGGACATCATCACCAGAGTCTCGTTCTGGGTCTAAAGTGATTAAGATAGGGCGAATCATTGCCAACGAATCTTCGGGAATTTGGTGTAATGCTGCGCTGAGCATTGCAAGAGAAGTAGGGCATACATCAGGACAGCGTGTGAAACCAAAATAAACCACATTGATACGTGGATCATTTGGATTAAAGAGCGGTTTTTGCTCTTCGTTGGCGCCGGTAACTAATGGGTGATCAGCACGCTCGGTTTGTTCTTGAACTTGCTTTTGGTCTTGTGCATCTAAATATGATTTAACGCCGAAACCTAAGGCGACTGCGACAATCATAGTGAGTGTCCAGCTTTTGCTCATCTTTGCATCCTTACTGAGATGGGAAGTGTTCCGTTTGAAGATTGAATAGAGCCAATCCATGTCATTGAATCGCTGTGGCAAACTGGCAGCAATAAAGAACCAGAAAAAGTGCCATTGCCTTGTTTGCTGAGTACAAACTTAGCGACACCCATGGACATTTCTTTGCCCTCAAGTTCTATCCAAAGCTGATCATCATTATTTTCAGGCCAGATTACCTCAATAGACGTTGGTTGCATCGGCGAAATAACGTCTTGCTCCAGTACTATGCTTGCATTATTTATCGTGCAAATAGAGGTAGAAAGTTGGCAATATTCAATATTCGATTTTTGCTTTTCACTTGTTAAGGATATTGGAATCGCTTGGTAGATATCCTTAGCAAAATAGCCTAGTCCAAGAGCAAGTATGAAAGCTAGGCCTTTGAAAATGTTGTTCATTATTTGTCTTCAGCGAATTTCTCTAAAGCCAATACTAGACCAATCGCAACCAACATCATTACCACTGCCAGTGCAGTTTGTGATGGTGTACCAGTAATCGACTCAAAATTGTGAGGCATGAGGTTTTCTTGCAGCAGTGGTACTTGTTCGCCACTTGAGTTCGTGCGCCAAGTTAATGTTTCTTTCCATGGCCAAATTTTTGGTAGTGTGCCTACCATTAAACCAACCAAAAACATTAAAGTGATGTCTCGAAAGCGCGTCAATAACCAAGATAACAGGTGAGAAAAGCTTAATAACCCGATCAAACATCCACTCATAAATAACAGAAGAAATGTTATATCTAAACCCTTTAGCGCGCCTAACACAGGTCCGTACATGCCAATTAATAGCAGAATGAAGCTTCCTGAGATACCAGGCAGAATCATGGCGCAAATAGCGATAGCACCGGATAAAACAATATTGAGAAGAGTAGGCTCTAGGTTAAGAGGGTTGAGCACTGTGATGGCAAAGGCGAGTGCAATCCCTAAGGCGAAACCTGTCCACTTACTCAACTCAAACGATTTTATTTGGCGCATGATATGCCAAACAGACACTAAGATCAGACCAAAGAAAAAGGACCACAATGGGATAGGGTGTGTTACTAACAGCCAAGAAATAAGTTTGGCAAGCGTGAGTAAACTAGTAAAAATGCCAGCAAAAAGAGAGATCAAGAATAGGCCATTAATGTGCTCGAACGCACCTTTGATGCCTTTTGAACGCAGTATGCCAATAAGTGATGGGTTAACGCGGCGAATGCTTTCTAATAGAGTATCGTAGATGCCAGTGATGAATGCGATGGTGCCGCCAGAAACACCAGGTACAACATCCGCTGCACCCATTGCCATTCCTTTGAGGAAATTGGTGAAGTAATTCATAAAGATAGTTTTGAAGCCAAGTCCATTAATAATTGTTATTGTAAGGGAAATGACAGGTAGGGGGAATGGAATTATAACTTTCAGCTGATACTAGAAAGCTGTCAGGTTTAAGCTCTCAGTCTTCAGAAGGGTTTTTATTGTTATTCGAGCATGTTTTTAGCTGGGATCTAAGGGTGCACGCAGAATGAGTATCTGGAGCTTTTATAGAAGCAGGTCCCCGATAAAAGCGCTCGGGGACGACGGTTTATTTGGCATAAGTTGCAATATTTACCAAAAACCTAACAGTCGATTTAATCTAGCTTGTGTATGAAGCTTAGGCTCATAGCCTGTCTCTTGAACACTAGTTAAGCTCTGCGATATGCGTCATTCTCGAGTGCTTTTATCGAGAATCTGTTTCTACGCAATACAATCGAAAGGTTCCCGATAAAAGCCTTCGGGAACGACGGTTTGTTTGGCATAAGTTGCAATACTTACCAAAAATCTAACAGCCGATTTAATCTAACTTGTGTATGAAAGCACGCTTGTAACCTTTCTCTTGATCACAAGTTAAGGTCTATGGTATGCGTCATTCTCGAGTGCTTTTATCGAGAATCTGTTTCTACGCAACGCAATCGAAAGGTTCCCGATAAAAGCCTTCGGGAACGACGGTTTGTTTGGCATAAGTTGCAATACTTACCAAAAATCTAACAGCCGATTTAAACTAATTTGCTTATGAAAGCACGCTTGTAGCCTTTCTCTTGAACACCAGTTAAGGTCTATGGTATGCGTCATTCTCGAGTGCTTTTATCGAGAATCTGTTTCTAGGCAACGCAATCGAAAGGTCCCCGATAAAAGCTGTCGGGGACGACGATATGTTTGGTATAAGTTATGTCCTAGACTGGCACGTTACTTTGCTAAGTAACTCATCAAGAACAGAGAAATCTTACGCATATCTTCGATAGCGATATATTCTTCAGTTGTGTGTACCTTCGCCATACCGGTAGATAAGTTAACGATAGTTAAGCCTTTTTCAGCAAAAATGTTGGCATCACTACCGCCACCCGTTGACGTCACGATAGGCTCGATATCCAGTTGTGTGAATACATCTTTTACCGTTTGGATGTGAGGGTGTGATGCCGGGATCTGGAACGGGTTGTATGCACGAGTCGAAACGATCTCTACTTCAGCGCCATGCTTGCTTGCTGCTGCTTCAAAGGTTTCAACCATATGAGCGACTTGCTTCGCGAGTTTTTCTTCATCAAGAGAACGTGCTTCTGCTTCGATGTATAGAGTTGGCATTACGATGTTGGTTGCTTGGCCGCCTTTAACCACGCCGATATTGGCGGTGGTTTCTTCATCGATACGAGACAGGTTCATGTTGGCGATTGCATCAGAAGCAACCGTAAGTGCATTGATGCCTTGCTCTGGTGCTAAACCGGCGTGAGCAGGCTTACCTGTGATGTTTACTTTGAGGTTTTGCTGACCCGGAGCGACAGCAATGATGGTGCCAATAGGACCGCCTGAATCTAAAACAATACCCATTTCAGATTCGATTTTGCTGCAATCGAATTGTTTTGAGCCGTGCAGACCACCTTCTTCAAAAACAGTGAACGCTATCTCGATAGTCTTGTGCTCAACGCCGTTTTCTTGAAGGGCTTTGATTGCTTCGATAATCGCAGCAATGCCCGACTTATCATCACCACCAAGAATAGTGTCACCCGCCGAGCTAATGATGCCGTCTTTGATTACTGGCTCAATGCCGTTACCTGGAGTTACCGTATCCATATGACAGCTTAGTACGATGCTACCGTCTAGTTTGCCTGGTAATTTGGCATAGATGTTAAAGCCATTGGACAGAGTTTCAGGTACTGCAAGGCGCTCTACGTCAAAGCCAAGTTGTTTAAGCTGTGATTCGATTTCAATGGCGACTTCTTTTTCATTACCTGATTCGCTGTCAATTTTTACCAGTTGTAGAAAGTTTTCTACTAAACGATTTTGATCTACTTGTGTCATGGAATTACTTCTTTATCTATTCATGAAGCGGATAGTTACACATATTGCGTGCTACACGCCCTTGACACAGATCAATTTTGCGTCCGATTTCAGAATAGATGACCATTAACCCATAGGTGAGTGACGATACTTGCCGCATAACCAAGGGCAATGATCGGCATCCATTTTAGGTGGCCAAAGAAGGTATATTTGCCATGTGCGGCTCCCATTAATGCAACACCAGCGGCTGAGCCGATAGACAATAAGCTGCCTCCCACACCCGCGGTTAAGGTCACCAATAACCAGTTGCCCATTGATAGCTCAGGCTGCATGGTCAAAATGGCAAACATAACAGGAATGTTATCGACTATTGCTGACAATATTCCGACCATGACGTTTGCCCAAATAGGATCCCATTGGGTGTACATGATCTCTGAAACTAGCCCAAGATAACCCAGTAGACTTAAGCCGCCCACACACATTACGACGCCATAGAAGAACAGTAGAGTGTCCCACTCGGCATGAGAAACTCGCCTAAATACATCGAATGGGACCACAGAGCCCAGACGTTTTAAAGCCGCTTTATCGTGATGAGCCTCTGCTTCAGCTCGTTTTTTTGCCAAAGAGCGAGGTAGGGTTTTGCGAAGATAAAAACCAAAAAATTGCAGATAAGCCAGTCCCATCATCATGCCAATAACGGGTGGGAAGTGCAGTAAGCCGTGGAAAGCGACAGCGGTTGCGATGGTTAAGATAAATAGCGCTACGATACGTCTGGCACCACGTTTTAATTCAACGTGTTCATGTACAGCATCTGGCTTCGTCTTCGGTACAAAGAACGACATGATCGTTGCTGGCACTATGTAATTAACTACAGAGGGTGCAAACAGCGTCAAAAATTGCATAAATTCTACGTGACCTGCCTGCCAAACCATTAGGGTTGTAATATCACCAAATGGGCTAAATGCGCCCCCTGCGTTTGCTGCAATAACAATATTGACACAGGCGATATTAATGAATTTGTAGTTGGTACCACCCACCTTCATTACGACAGCGCACATTAATAAGGCGGTAGTCAGGTTATCGGCGATTGGCGAAATAAAGAAAGAAAGGATGCCAGTTAGCCAGAATAAAGAGCGAAGATTAAAGCCTTTTCCTACCATCCATGCTTGCAGGGCATCAAATAAGCGACGCTCTTCCATCGCACTGATATAAGTCATCGCAACCAGCAAGAAAAGCAATAATTCTGAGTATTCAAGTAGGTTATGATCTAATGCTGATTTAGCCACATCTATCTGGCCTAAGCGCTGGAAGGTAAAGCCAATCAATATCCATATAAGCCCTGCGGCAAGCAATACAGGCTTAGATTTTCGTAATTTGAGAACTTCTTCTCCCATTACAAGACAATAGGCCAGTGCAAAGATAACGAGAGCGGCAGATCCGACACCTGATTGCGTCAGGTCCGGCATCGCATGACTGGTGGATGAAAAGGCGACAGGGGAGACGAAAAGAGATACTAGCGCCACACACAACATAGACGAGAAAGACTTCACTGCGACTCCTTGCAGATGATTAGTTAACTTAAACCGTATTCCTTGTTGTTTGACTAGATTTAACGAATTGTAAAACAAAGCCAAGTAACAAAGATAACTAGACTCACCTAGCCTAAACCTGAAATGAAAACAATAGCTTGAATTAGATCACTGTTTAGACAGGCAGATGAAATAACTTTGTTAACGCGATGGTTTTACAGGGTTGCGCAAATGCTGTTAATTGAGTGTTTTTTGTTTGTTCGAGCCAATTGTGTAATCGATGTTCTACTATTAGCCTTAACAGGCTAACTGCAAGAAATTTAAAGGATTACTAATGAGTGAACAAACAAGCGGTCAAGACTCCCCATTGACTAGCAAAAGAGTATTGTTGTTATTTGCCCACCCTTCTCAATCTCGTTCAGAGGTCAATATTGCTTTATACAAAGCGGCAAAAAAGGTTCAAGGCATTACCTGTGTTGACTTATATAGTGAGTATCCTAAATACGACATTGATATTGAACGCGAACAGCAGCGTTTGTTGGATCATGACGTCATTATTTTCCAGTTTCCTTTGTACTGGTACTCCACGCCTTCAATTCTCAAAGAGTGGCAAGACTTAGTGCTAGAGTATGGCTTTGCCTACGGACATGAAGGCACGGCGATACAAGGCAAACAATTTTTCTGTGCCATAACGGCAGGGGGTAAGGAAGATGCTTACCAAACCGATGGCTACAATCACTATACCATTCGGGAGTTGCTACATCCGATTGAGCAAACCGCAGCATTAACGGGCATGAACTATTGGGCTCCGTTTGTGTTATTTGGTTCACGAACAGCGCTAGAAGAAGGCAGAGTTCAGGAACATGTCACAAGCTGGAAGCAATTGCTAGAAGCACTAGTGGCAGGAAGAGTGGATGAAAACCTCGCAACCTCTTTACCGCAAATTAGCGGCAATTTGGAAGCTGTGATTAAGGGAGCGTTGTCATGACAGGTTACTTTTTACAAGCGTTTATCTATCTGTTTGCTGCCGTTATTGCTGTTCCCATTGCCAAGCGTCTAGGGCTTGGCTCTGTGCTTGGCTATCTCATTGCGGGGGTGGTTATTGGACCCATCGCCGGTCTTGTCGGTGAAGAAACCACCACTATTCAACACTTTGCTGAATTTGGCGTAGTGATGATGTTATTCCTTGTGGGTTTAGAGCTAGAACCTAAGATGCTGTGGAATATGCGTAACCGCCTTATGGGGCTGGGTGGCATTCAAGTCGCTGGAACGGTTGGCATAGTCATGGGTATTGCATTAGTCCTAGACATGCAGTGGCAAATAGCCTTAGCGATCGGCCTTATATTCTCACTTTCTTCTACCGCTATTGTTTTGCAGACCTTTAATGAAAAGGGGCTCACTAAGACAGAAGGCGGTCAAAATGCCTTTTCCGTACTGTTATTCCAAGACATTGCAGTGATTCCGATGTTGGCTTTCATACCTCTACTGGCTCTTCCTGAACTCGTAGAACTGGCTCAGACGGCAGTAGGTGAAAGTGCTGATCATCACCCAGAGTTAAGTTTGGTAGCAGGACTTCCTGGTTGGGCTTATGGATTGGTGATAACCGCATCGATAGCTATTGTTGTTGTAGGGGGGCATTTTGCCAGTCGACCGTTGTTTAGATTCGTGGCGGCGTCTGGGCTTCGAGAAATATTTACCGCAACAGCGTTGATGTTGGTCATTGGTATTGCCGCGTTGATGGGGCTTGTGGGCCTTTCACCTGCTTTAGGTACCTTCCTTGCGGGTGTGGTATTGGCCAACAGTGAATTCCGGCATGAACTGGAATCGAATATTGAGCCGTTCAAGGGTTTATTACTTGGTTTGTTCTTTATCACTGTGGGTGCCGGTATCGACTTTACTGTATTATTCAGTGATTTCTTTGTCATTATCGGTCTAACACTTGGACTGATGCTGCTCAAAGGCCTTGTGCTTTGGGCACTGGCTATCGCCTTTAAGATCAAAGGTGTTAACCGTTGGTTGTTCGCCTTGAGCTTGGCGCAAGCCGGTGAATTTGGCTTTGTACTACTTAGCTTCACAATGCAAAACAACGTGCTACCAGCCGATATAGCGACCACTTTGTCGCTGGTGGTTGCACTTTCAATGTTCCTGACGCCGGCTTTGTTTATTTTCTACGATAAGGTGATTCTGCCTAAGTATGAGAAAGCGAGCAATCAGGACGAAGAAGCGGATGTCATTGATGAGCAGGGTACGGTAATTATTGCTGGTGTGGGTCGTTTTGGTCAGATCGTCAATCGCTTGCTGGTGAATAATGGCGTTGAAACCATAGTCCTTGACCATCAAGTCACTCAAGTTGCTAACCTCAGAAAAATTGGCACAAAAACCTATTTTGGGGATGCTACCAAACCGGACTTATTACATACCGCTGGTATTGAACATGCCAAAGCGCTTGTAGTGGCGATCGATAATGAAGAGGCGTCTCTTGAGTTAGTGAAGTATGTAAGACATACCTACCCACATGTGAAGGTGATAGCACGTGCATTTGACCGTGGGCATTCTTACCAACTCCGTCAGGCTGGCGCCAATCATATAGAGAGTGAAACCTTCCATTCTGCATTGGAAGTCGGGACAGTAGCGCTTCGTTGTATGGGGTTCCATCCTTTCCAAATCGAACAGCAACGTAATTCCTACATCAAGGTAGAGAAAGAAAGCTCAGATAAGTTATATCATGCTTGGCTCGATGACGCTGAAGGCGAGCGCTTTGACAACAACTTCATTAAACTTTTTGTTGAGTTGGAAGATAAAATACGTGACGCTATGGGCTCAGATCGCAGTGATAACCATACTCGCTCTGAAAGAGGGTGGACACCTCCACCAAAAGGATACGCAGACAAATTTGAGGACTCATCGGCGTGACACAGCATAAATCGTGGCAAACACGACAGAACTTTTTAATCTTAATTTCGATTGTAGTTCCCGTCGCTTTTTCAAGCTGGATGGCGCTATTGAATAACTTTGTTATTGAACGCGCTAATTTTGATGGTGCGGATATCGGTTTACTGCAAAGTGTTCGTGAAATTCCAGGGTTTTTAGCGTTTACAGTGGTATTTGTGCTTTTGTTCATTAGAGAACAAAAATTCATGTTGGTGTCGCTGTTTATGCTAAGTCTAGGCACGTTTCTTACTGGGTTTTTTCCAAGTGTAACGGGCTTGTTGTTAACGACTTTATTGATGTCGACAGGCTTTCACTACTTTGAAACCTTGAAACAATCACTCTCGTTACAATGGTTATCTAAAGACGAAGCGCCGGAGATGCTGGGTAAAATGATCTCTATTGGCGCTCTGGCCTCATTGATCACCTACGGCGCTTTGTGGGTTATGTTAGAGGTGTTTAAACTCGATTACATAGTGGTCTATGCCATTACGGGCGGGGCAGCTCTTGTGTTAGTGGCTCTGATGACAATTGGCTTTCCGCAGTTTAAAACAGATACCGTTCAAAATAAGAAACTGGTATTAAGAAAACGCTATTGGCTTTATTACGCTCTCACCTTCATGAGCGGGGCTCGCAGGCAAATATTCACGGTGTTTGCTGGGTTTTTGATGGTTGAGAAATTTGGCTATTCAGCAGCCGATGTCACGTTATTGTTTTTGATAAACTATCTATTTAACTTCTTATTTGCGAAGAAAATTGGTCGTTTTATTGGCGTAGTAGGCGAGCGAAAAGCACTAGTCTTTGAATATGTTGGCTTAATTGGCGTGTTCTTAGGTTATGCCTTTGTTCAATCAGCTGAGTGGGCAGCGGCACTGTATGTCATTGACCACTTGTTCTTTGCTCTAGCATTGGCTATCAAAACCTACTTTCAGAAGATAGCGGATCCAGCCGATATGGCTTCGACCGCTGGAGTCAGCTTTACCATTAATCATATTGCCGCTGTGGTGATTCCTGTGACTTTTGGTGTGATTTGGTTAACTTCTCCTGCGCTAGTGTTTGTGATTGGTGCTGTAATGGCAGGAGTATCACTTATTCTATCGCTGAATATCCCTGCCAAACCCACGGAAGGCAACGAAGTCCGATATTTCAATTGGGGTAGAGCTTGAATCCAATACTAGTAATGGATAATTAGCTTGTAGCTTGTAGCTTGTAGCTTGTAGCTTGTAGCTTGTAGCTTGTAGCTTGTAGCTTGTAGCTTGCACAGGAGCATTCAACTCAGAGTTATAAAAATCCCGGCTCAATTTGGCCGGGATTTGTATTCTTTTTGCACCTAGAGTTAGTGATCTAAGTATAAATAGTTTTGCCAACTCTTCATTCGAATCAGAATTTTTCTCATAATAGAAACGTGATGGAAACTGTCAGAGTAAACGGCAACTTCAACGGATGTTCCTAGTGGCAAATGATACTGAGAGACATCATCGATCATACGTAGTTTGACCAGTGCACGTCCTTGAGCGTTAAGAGATTGGGTTCCTAGTAATTTACCTGAAGCCTGTATTTCACCTTCGGCCATTGCTGGGATGACGTTTATCACCTCACCTTTGAACACTTTACCCGGAAGGCTAGGGAACATGAACTCAGCTTCAAAACCGGGCTCTAGTCGCTGCAGTGAGTTTTGACGGAATGCACCTATGTAGTCATATTCTTCGGCATGAATGAATACCATTGAAGGTGCGAGCGGTAAAGGTACCGCCATTTGTCCAGGACGCAAGATTAACTGAGTAACATAGCCATTAGTTGGGGCTCTGACCACTGTTTCATCGAGATCAAATTGTGCTTGGGCAACTTCAGCTTTCAAGCGTGCTACGGTCGTGTTTTCACCATCGACCTCGGATTCAAAAGCAACGCGAGCACTGTTTTCCATTGCAATTTCTGCTTCTAGATCAGCTTCCGCACCTTTTAAGTTTTGGCGACGAGTATCAACTTGTTGCGCAGTAAATGCGCCCTTTTTATAGCCTGCGTTATAACGATTAAACTCTCTTTTTACTCTGTCACGCTCAGCTCTTGCCCTATGGACCTCAGACTGTGCGGCTTTGTACTCGGACTCTAACTGAAATACAGCTTGCTCTGCTGCTGCTAAATCGGCTTTTTTACCGAGTAACTTTGCTCTAAAAGGTTCTGATTCGATTGTGAATAACGCTTCGCCTTTTACGATGAAAGTGTCGGGCTTTACATTCACCTCAACGACACGACCTCGAACAGTCGGTACGATTGGAGTCGTGTTGTAGACTTGTCGTCCAATTTGCGTAAATGGATGGTTGTAGTTCATCAGTAGTATCAATGTACCGATGAGCACAATACCGCCTAGTACTGCTGTTGGAACACTCCACTTATTAAGTGGTATGTTGAAGATTTTGAATATAGCGACACAGAAGGCGGTGTACGTGAGTATTAATAGTAAATCCATTACGCGTCTCCTTCACTTTTAGTCGGTTTGTTATCAACAGTTGCTGATATAGGAGCCGTTTTTTTCGTTTCTTTCAGCTGCTCTACTTGATGAGTCAGTTCCTGAACCTTTTGATTTAATTGCGTAATATCGTGATGAAGATCAGACTGTTCTTTCTTGATCTGATTCATACCCCAACCACGGTCTTCACGCCACAATGTTGCCCATATCCATAGAAATGGCCATAAAGTATGCAGAGTGAATAGGCTTATCCAGCCAGTAACGTGTATAGCGTCTTGGTGAGGGTGGTTTCTTTTCTTCGCAATCTCATAAGGTATATCGTGAATTACGATGATCCCATAAAAAAGAACGAGAGCGACAAACACCAACAGCCCTAAGGCAATGTAGTCGAGCATCATGTTTCTTCCTTGTAACGCTTGTTCGAATATTGTTATTTTATTTTCAGTCTTTATATGTATAAATACAACTACTTTATTGATTGTATGAGCTTTTTTCGTACGATGGATTACAACATTAATGTAGGTGTCGGATGATTGGTTCGACATGTTAGAGGCGAAGGGTTGAATTATATAGGTGAAATGGCTGCACTTAGCGCAGCAATTGTGTGGGCAATGGCAACTTGGATTTATGGTCAGTTTAGCCATCGTTTCAGTGCCTTACAGTTGAATATAATCAAAGGTATTGTTGCGTCTGCGATGATGCTAGTGGTGTTGCCCTTCTTACCTCAAGCAAGTATTGAGATATCTCAACAACATGCTCTTATTCTAGGAATATCAGGAGTGATAGGGATTGCCATTGGTGACAGTGCCTATTTCGCCTCCTTGAAACGTATCGGTCCGAACAATACTTTGCTACTTGAGTCGTTGGCACCTCCGCTATCGGGCTTGTTAGCGTTATTATTTTTAGGTTTAGGATTGAGTGTCTTCAACTGGCTTGGTGTGATTGTAACGACGGTAGCAGTGACATCGGTGATGCTTCAGCCCTCAGCAAACCGAGGCGACATTTCTCGTTCTGGGATCGGCTTTGGATTATTGGCCAGTGTTTGCCAAGCAAGTGGGGTGGTGATTTCTCACTTCGCGCTTGTTGCTGGAGACATTGATCCGCTTGTCGGCGCGCTACTTCGATTATCGATAGGGGTGCTGGCAGTGGCTATGATCATTCCGTTTGTAGAAAAAAAACCTTTTTCAAGTTTGATTCGTTTAGGTAAAGGTATGCCTAAACCCGACAAGCTATATTTGTTAGCGGCAATTGCTGTAGGCACATTTTTCGCTCTATGGTTACAACAAGTCGCGTTAAAACATGCTAACCCTGCGATAGCGCAGACATTGATCGCAACCAGCCCTTTATTCATGCTAGTGATCTATAAAATGAAGGGATTAACGATTTCTAAACGATCAGTTTACGGCACGTTAGTTGCTATTGGCGGTATTGCCATGCTGCTTATCGGTTAGCGCTTAATTACTGAAGCAATTGGTCTAGTGACAGTGGTTTTTCCGAAATGCCAGCGTTTACCGCAGGTGTTTCGCCTGGATTCTCTTGGTGGCACAAATTATTCCAAGCTCGATAGATATCAAGTAATGGCAGCAACCCTTCAGGACGTCTTTTTCTTCTTGGTTCATTCACGCTGCTTTTAAACATGGCATGAAAACGAGCCATGTATTGGGTGATAGGTGACAACTTAGGGAGTTGGTGTGCCTGCTTTTGCGTAAGGTTACTCTCTACTAACTGACATATTGCACGTTGATCGGCTTTTCCTCTCAAGTGCCACTGTTCTGAAAGCGACCAAGGTTCAACGGAGCCATCGAATTTAAAAAGCTGTGGTTTACTGCCCGTTTTACCTTCTAGCCAATTTTCGTCTTCAATTTGGTAGAGAAGATCAAATGATTGTTTTTGACGCAACGCGTTAAAGCTCAACATGGCGGCATCGGCAAGCATGGGTTCAAAGCTCATACTGAGCACGACTTGCTCTTTGTTCTCAAGGGCTTGGTTTAGCTGCAAATAGTGGGCCGAAGTACAATAGATGGGGGAAACCAAGCTAGATTTGGCTGGGTAGTTAATCTGTGTTTGGTTATGCAAAGGGTTATTGCGATGAGTGCGCTCTTGATGAGCAACACTTAAAGACTCAGTGATATCTTTCAACGCTTTGGTTTTCGGTGCTGTTGCTGCTGTGTTGATACTTGCTACGAAGTCCCTACCAATGAAACGATGATTTGTCGTGATTTTTTGTTCACTGAGGTTTAAAGACTGCTGAGCAATATAGTGGGAGTCAAGATCACCAGTACATACCCAAAGCACACCATTATGGCTCTTGGGTTGCAAGAAACTCCAGTCACTACCTAAGAGAAATAGTTGTCCTTTATTTTGCCAGTGATGATCAAACACTGAAGATTTTTGACGGCAAATAATAGCCATGGTTTTAATATGATCATTTAATGTTTTGGCCTGAATCTTCAATTTAGCTGCAATTTCTTTGAGGCTAAACCCAGTTAATAATAACGCTAGTATCGTTACGTGAGTCTTCAAGTTTGGGTTCTCTACAGAAAATCGGTCCACGACAGTTTTTTGGCAACTCTTACAACGATAACGTTGCTTATCTCCGCTAAAACCAAAGGCGTAATAACGATTAGGGTGTAACTGAACGTTTAAGCCAACATTCATACAGTCTTCACCAGTGCATGCTGTTAATCCACGGTTGTTGTGCTCAAGTTGCTCGGTGACTTCGTTGCTTAATTCGGTAGGCCAAATTATGGGAGAAATAGAATGACAGTGAATGCATGCTATTTGTGGGTTTTGGGATCCTGTAGACAGGGAGTAATTAGCAGTGTTAAGAGAACCAAAATCTGCACACAAGGGATTTTTGCAAAAATTAAGGGCAAGCAATTCTGGCGATAGGTTGTCAGACACGGTCAATACTACATTCAGGAAATTAGACTGATTTTACCTAATTTTTGGACAACGAACATTTTTTTAAACAGATTTACTCGTTTGCTCTATTTGTTGCGTAACATTTAATGATACGTTAACAATTCACTTCTCAGTCAGTACTCAAGGAATGAAGATGACAGATGCATTCACAGAACAATCCGAAAATACGCAGATTCAAATTGGCATAAGCGCTTGTGTATTGGGAGAAAAAGTCCGTTTCGATAGTGGTCACAAGATCAGCAAGTTTGTTACTAAAGAACTTGCACCTTTTTTTAATTTTGTACCGGTTTGCCCGGAGGTGGGTATGGGAATGACCGTTCCTCGCCCTACCATTCGTCTGGTTACAAACGAAGAGCGTATTTCGCTGGTGGAGACGAAAGACGCGACTAAAGATTACACCGATGGGATGATCGCATTTTCAAAGAGCACGGTAGAGGGTCTCAAAGAACAAGAGTTGTGTGGCTACATCGTCTGCGCTAAATCTCCAACGTGTGGTATGGAACGAGTGAAGGTGTATTCCAAAGCCGGCGCATCGAAAGAGGGTATTGGTATGTATACCGATATTTTGATGAAAGAGATGCCTTGGTTGCCTGTCGAAGAGGACGGTCGTCTAAATGATCCTGTACTCAAGGAAAACTTTATTTCCCGAATTTTTAGTTTGAGAGACTTTTACGACTGTATGGGTGATCAACCAACGTCAGGGAAGATTGTTGCTTTTCATTCACGTTACAAACTTACCCTCATGGCTCATCATCCTGACTCCTACAAGGAACTTGGACAGTTAGTGGCTCGAGTTGCTGACTATGACTCGGCTGAGTTTTATCAGCTGTACCGTTTAAAGTTTATGGAAGCATTAACCAACCGCGCCAGTCGTAAGAATAACTCTAACGTATTGATGCATATTCAAGGCTATTTCAAGAAATGGCTTTCGTCACAAGAGAGGCAAGAGTTACGCAAGGTGATAGACGAATACCGCGAAGGTCTACTGCCGCTACTGAGCCCGTTAACTTTGATCAAGCACTACCTGTCTCTGTACCCAGATGAATATTTACAAAATCAAAAGTTCCTAGACCCACACCCTCAAGAATTACGCTTACGTTACAGCTTGTAAAGGAGGGTCTATGAGAGGTTTAATTTGGTTTCGTAGAGATTTACGTACACTGGATAACACAGCACTAATTGACGCCATTCGAGCGGTTAGTGACTCTCAAGACGATAATCAGGGCCTTTTGGCCCTGTTTGTTGTGACACCAGAACAGTGGCAGGAACATCATCTATCCCCAATGCAGGCCGATTTAATACGCCTGCGCCTTTTGACGTTATCTACCGAGCTTAAAGCACTAAATATCTCTCTTGCGGTAGAGACAGTGGATAACTTTAGTAATTGTCCTTCTTTAATTACAGAGGTCTGCCAACGTTTTGATATTGAGCAGGTGTTTGCCAATGCTGAATATGAGCTCAATGAGACCACTCGTGACGCACAGGTAGAAGAAGCGCTGACAGAGCATGATGTTGCTTTTACGTTATGTTCCGACAAGTGTGTATTTACTCCCGGTTCACTACTCAACAAACAAGGGAGTTACTGCAAAGTATTTACTCCGTTCAAAAAAACGTGGTTGCAGCGCTTTTCGGTTGAGCAAAGTGTGGTGCATAAGCCAAAGTCTTTAGACGTCAATTCACTCTATGATCAAGGGCTAGAATATAAAGGGGATCTTACTTATCCCACAGTAGATAGTGCTCAATGGCATAACAACACTAAAGATGTCATCGCTGAGTTAAGGCGCTTTGCGATTGAAAGAGCATCTGACTATCAACAAGACAGAGATTTTCCGGCTCTTGATGGTACAAGCTTGCTTTCTCCCTATCTTGCTATTGGCATGTTGTCGGTAAGGCAGTGTATCGCCAGATTATTGAACGGTCGTCATCCAGAGCAACTAAACGAAGGCGAGCAAACTTGGCTTAGTGAGTTGATATGGAGAGAGTTCTATCAGCATCTGATTTATTTTGAACCTAAATTGTGTAAGGGGAGATCCTTTGTCCTCTGGAGCGATAATTTACACTGGCAAGGAGAGAACGAACATTTAGAAAAGTGGCAACGCGGTGAAACAGGCTATCCCATCATCGATGCGGCTATGAAGCAGCTATATCAAACGGGGTGGATGCATAATCGACTCCGCATGGTTGTCGCGAGCTTCCTTACTAAAGATTTATTGCTTGATTGGCACGATGGTGAAGCCTATTTTATGAGCCAATTGGTAGATGGGGATTTTGCTGCGAATAATGGTGGTTGGCAATGGTCAGCTTCGACGGGGTGCGATGCTCAGCCGTATTTTCGTATTTTTAACCCTATCTCTCAGGGGCAAAAATTTGATCCTGATGGCAGCTTTGTTAAACAGTGGTTACCAGAGCTAAAAGCGGTACCTACCAAATATGTTCATTCTCCTTGGTTGTGGGCTGATTTCCCTAGTTTGGACTATCCTGATCCTATAGTTGACCACAAACAGCAAAGAGAAAAAGCTTTGCAGATGTACAAGGATGCTAAGGCCAGTGGTAGTTAAGTATGTTGTTCACTTTGCGGTATTGGTGTTGTTCTGGGTATCCAGCGCACACGCTGCGACGTTTAAACTGCCGGAAGATGGTAGCCATGTGGTCGGGAGGTTACAACGTCACCAGGTGGTGAAGGGAGAAACGTTTGCTCGCCTAGCGAACAACTATGACGTTGGTTTGCTAAGCCTGATGGCAGCTAATCGGGGCATTGATCCTTTTCTTCCACACGAGGGTGAAGTACTAACTATCCCGAATCGTTTTATTTTGCCAACGGCAAAGCGCGAAGGCATCGTCATTAATCTCGCTGAACTTCGTCTTTATTATTACGACCCCGATGGGGTGCATGTTCATGTATTTCCAGTAGGCATTGGTCGTATTGGCAGAGAGACGCCACAAATGGTGACTTCTATTAGTGCGATGATAGAAGGCCCGACTTGGACTCCTCCTAAATCCATAAGAATGGCATACGAAGAAGAGGGTATCGAACTGCCGGAAAAAGTACCTGCTGGGCCGGACAATCCTCTAGGAGAATACGCGATGCGCCTTAGCTATGGTTCTGGGCAGTATTTAATCCATGGGACCAATAAAGATTTTGGTATAGGACTAAGGGTCAGTAGTGGCTGTATTCGAATGGAGCCTTCGGATATTGAGTGGTTATTTGGACAAGTAAAGCGAAGAACTCGCGTCGAAATTGTTAATCAGCCTATTAAGATGGCCGTCGAGCCCGATCACAGTGTATTCGTCGAATCTCACGAGCCTTTAACCGCTCGCAATGGCAGTAAGCAGTCTTTTGATTGGCCCCTTGAGCTCCAAGTATGGTTAGATAGTTATCAAGAAGCCTACTCAAGAGTTAATGGCGTGATTCAAATCCAAACTGGAATGCCGACGATGGTATATGACGGTTCTTTCAATTAATGACGGTGTTTCATTATAAGTGTTAAGTGAAAAACGTTTCAGGCATAAAAAAGCCAGCAATTAAGCTGGCTTTAAAATTTAGTGTGTAGTGAGACTACTTGGTGTAAGACTGAGCGATATTGTCTAGACGTTCGTTTGCACGAGCCGCTTCGTCTTGAGCTGCCATCGCGGCCTCTTTAGCTTGTTTCGCTTCCATTGCCGAGTCTGCGTCATTTTCGTGAGCTGCTTTTAATGCCGCCACATCTTGTTCGAGCTGAGATACTCTAGCGTCTTGATCTGCCATTTTAGCTGTAGTTTCTTCATCTGGACCTGAAGCACAACCAGCCAATAATAAAACTGAGCTAACCCCTGCTATGAGTAAAAATTTATTATTCATACGAACTCCCTGATTTCTTTTTTAGTAAAGCCATAATTGATAATGGCTTTCTTAGTGTAGACGTTGAACAAAATATGTTCGAATAATTTATAAAAATTAAGTAATTATCAACAAAGCACACTTTCTTGGGCTTTTTATAACGAGAGATTTTTGTGATCTAAGTCGGCAACTAGGGTATTATTAGCCAGATTTTTTTATAGCATGCTTTCTCTATAACTAACCTAGGGCAGGTGAGAAGCATACTAACCCAGTTTAGGAGAATACTTTGAAGTTTAGAGAATTAGGTTTAGACAATCGTTTAATGAAGAATTTGGATCATTACTCATTTAAGAGTGCGACCGAAATTCAACAGCAGGCTATCCCTGTTGCGTTGGCAGGAAAAGACCTGTTGGCATCGTCTAAGACCGGTTCTGGTAAAACATTAGCGTTTGTTTTGCCAATGCTGCATAAAGCTCTAAAAAGCAAAGCATTCTCAGCAAAAGATCCACGCGGTGTTATCTTAGCGCCAACCCGTGAATTAGCGAGGCAGGTGTATGGTGAATTACGCACTATGCTAGGCGGACTATCTTATACCGCTACGCTTATTGTTGGTGGTGAAAATTTTAATGACCAAGTAAAAGCACTGCGTAAATATCCTCGATTTATCGTTGCCACTCCAGGGCGTCTAGCGGATCACCTCGAGCATCGCTCTTTATTCTTAGATGGGCTAGATACTTTAGTATTGGACGAAGCTGATAGAATGTTGGATCTTGGTTTTGCACCAGAGTTACGCCGCATTCACAACCTTGCGAAGCATCGTCGTCGTCAAACGTTAATGTTCTCTGCAACACTGGATCATGCCGAAGTACATGGTATGGCTATGGAGATGCTGAATAACCCTAAGCGTATCTCTATTGATAGTGCTAACGCACACCATACCGACATTGAACAGAAGTTCTATTTGTGCGACCACCTTGATCACAAAGAAGCCATTCTTCACCGCCTAATAGAAGAAGCGGATTACAATCAGGTAATGATCTTTACCGCAACCCGGGCGGATACTGAACGTTTAACGGCAGAGCTGAATAAAAACAACCTTAAAGCCGTAGCACTTAGTGGTGGCTTAACTCAGACACAACGTAATACCATCATGAGTCAATTCGAACGTACGGTATTTAAAATATTGGTGACTACTGATATTGCATCGCGTGGTATCGATATTGCGAATGTGTCGCACGTTATTAACTTTGATATGCCAAAGCACACAGAAGAGTACGTGCACCGTGTAGGTCGTACTGGACGTGCGGGTAACAAAGGTATGGCGCATTCTCTAGTTGGTCCAAAAGACTGGGACAGCTTTAAGCGTGTAGAAAGCTTCTTACAGCAAGATCTTACTTTTGATGTTCTTGAGGGATTAAAAGGTAAGTTCAAAGGATTAAAACCTAAGAAACCTGCATTTAATGGCAAAGGTGGCAAGCCAGTTAAGAAAGCAACAGCGCAGAAGAAAGTGATGAAGAAATCAGTTAAGCGCGACAAAACCTTCCACACGAATGTGGCAGTGGGTGATGCGGTGTTTATCCCTAAGAAGAAGACCCCACCTAAAGTAGATAGCGACGATTAATTTCGTCTTGTTTTTCGAAAAGCGAAGCCACAGTGCTTCGCTTTTTTTTATCTCCAGTTCATCAAATCGCACTTTTTAAAGATAGGTTTGATAAAAAGGTGGAAAGCATACGGTAAATTTTAGCAATTTTGTGTTCAATTGTGACAGATTGATGACGCAAGGTTGTTGGGTATTTGTTCGATATGTATGCCACTTATTCTGATTCTAGAAGCAATGGCAATGGGTAATTAGGCCAATATTGGTTTACTTCCAGAGAGCTATAGAACGCCATTTTCAATTTAACTTATTGTAAAGTAAGGAGTTATACTCACGTAATTATCGTTGCCTTTAATCGATGTTAACGACTTTGCTCATGCTCAATCAGAGTATCTTAGTGCAGGGCATTATGTTTAAACTGCTCTCTAGCCACCTTAGTAATTACCGTTAATTGTCATTTACCTTTCAAAGTTCTGAAACATAAGTGTAATAAAAGACGCTTAAAGTGTCCCTCGTCGATTAAACAACACCACGACAAAATGAATGTCGTGAAACTGATTCCCATTAAGGACAAACAGATGAAAAAGACAGTAATCGGTGCAGTTGCACTACTAGGCGCACTTTCAATGACTCCAGCCGTAGCTAAAGAGACAATCTCAACTGTTGGCTCTAGCAGTGTGACTCCACTGATGGAAGTTTTCTCTGAAACTTACATGAAGTCGAACAACAATGTATTTATCGAGGTTCAAGGCCCTGGTTCTTCTGCTGGCGTTCGTGCAGCTAAAGACGGTACAGCTAACCTAGGTATGTCTTCTCGCAGCCTAAAAGACTCTGAAAAAGAGCCTGCTCTTAAAGAAATGACAGTTGCTCTTGATGGCATTGCAGTTGTAGTTAACCCTGCAAACAACATCAGTGAACTAACGTCTGACCAAGTTCAAGCTATCTACAAAGGCGAAGTGTCTAACTGGAAACAAGTTGGCGGTGAAGATAAGCCAATCGTTACAGTAACTCGTGACACTGCATCAGGCACACGTGGTGCATTCGAAGATATCATGGATCTTAAAATGAAGATCAACGATATGACAGTATCTGCAATTTCTCAGCGTGCTCAAGTTGCAAACGGTAACGGCGCATTGAAGACTCAAGTTGCTTCTAACCCATACGCAATTGGCTATATCTCTCTAGGTACTGTTGATAACACAGTTCACGCTGTATCAATTGATGGTGCTGCGGCTTCTGTTGAGAACGTACAAAACGGTTCTTACAAAGTAGCTCGTCCATTCCTAGTACTTTACAAAGATGCAAACGCATCAGCTGAAACTCAAAAATTCCTAGAGTGGATGCAGTCTGCCGAAGCACAAAAAATTGTGTCTAACCAGGGCTACATCACAGCACAGTAATCGTAATACTTAATATTTTTGCTCAGCCTGTGAAGGCTGAGCTTTTACACGCACCCCAATTGATTGTTGGGTTTAGTGCAGATTAGATTTACCATCGCAATTAATAGTGAATTTTTCTATGAAAAATGAGAATGTTCAGCCTTCAGCTGTCGCTAGTGGCTTTTCTTTAAGAGAAAACCGTGGCGTAGATTGGAGAGAACGAATCTTCCATGGCTTGTTCTTATCTAGTGCCATTATTGGCATTCTTTCTCTTGCCATCATTGCTTACTTTATCTTTAAAGAAAGTATTCCAGCATTTCAGCAAGCGGGTGTTTCTGGCATCGTATTAGGTCAAAACTGGTTGCCACCTGCTTTATACGGTGTTGCAACAATGATTGTTGCTTCGCTGGTATCAACACTAGGTGCGGTTTTGTTTGGCGTACCAGTAGGTGTGCTAACCGCTATCTTCATTGCAGAAATTGCGCCTAAACGAGTGGCTAACCTGATTCGCCCTGCGATTGAGTTACTGGCGGGTATACCGTCTGTAGTATACGGTTTCTTCGGTTTGGTAATAATCGTTCCGCTTATCCAAGATATTTTTAATGTTCCTGCAGGTAATACTATTCTTGCCGGTATCATTGTTCTTGGTGTGATGATTCTTCCAACGGTAATTACAGTTTCTGAAACGTCGATTCGCGCAGTGCCTCGTACTTATAAAGAGGGTTCACTGGCATTAGGTGCTTCAAAGATTTACACCATTTTCAAGCTTCTCGTACCTGCGGCTCGCTCAGGTATCATGACAGGTGTCATCTTAGGCATTGGTCGTGCTCTTGGTGAGACGATGGCGATCATTATGGTTATGGGTAACGCGCCAGCTATGCCAGAAGGCTTACTAGATGCAGCACGTACATTAACCGCGAACATTGCTATCGAAATGTCTTACGCAAGTGGTATTCACGCTAATGCGCTTTACGCAACGGGTGTGGTTCTTCTGGTCTTCATCATGATGTTAAACGGTGCTCTTTTGTACCTTAACCGTCAAAAAGCGAGATAAGAGCAATGGATACAGTTAAACTAAAACAATCTCGCCAGCGTAAAGACAACATGCTTAGTGCATTTGTGTGGATTTCTGCTGGTCTAACCGTAGGCTTTCTGTTCTGGATCATCTGGTACATTTTGTCGAACGGTCTGCAATTCGTTAACTGGGACTTCGTAACAGGCGATTATTCTCGTACTGGTGATTCTCAGGGTATTTTCCCAATGATCGTTTCGACGATTTATATGGTTATTGCTTCAATTGCAGTAGCCGCCCCATTGGGCATCATGACAGCTATCTACCTTACTGAATATGCAAAAGTCGGTAGTAAGTTTGTCAAAGTGATTCGTTTTTGTACTGAATCACTGGCGGGTATTCCGTCAATTATCTTTGGTCTATTTGGTATGACCTTCTTTGTGACTATTTTAGGATTAGGCTTCTCTATCCTATCGGGTGCACTAACGTTGAGTATTCTGATTTTGCCGGTAATTATCCGTGCTACTGAAGAAGCATTGATGGCTGTGCCTCAAACTTTCCGTGAAGGTTCTTATGCATTAGGCTCGTCAAAAATCTATACCATCTGGCGTTTGATCTTGCCTAGTGCAATGCCTGGTATTTTGACGTCTGTTATCTTGAGTATTGGTCGTGTTATCGGTGAATCGGCTCCAGTATTTTTGACCGCAGGTATGGTTGCTCGCATCCCAGACTCACTGCTTGACTCTGGCCGAACGCTAACTGTACACCTATACAAATTAACGACAGAGCTATTTACGATTGATGAGTGGAACCAAGCCTACGGTACTGCGACAGTATTGATTGTGGTAGTACTACTGATCAACACGTTAACCAAGCTTATTGCTAGCCGCTTTAACAAAGCTACTTATTAATTGTTGCTAGATAGACAGAAAAGAATTTAAGAGATACTGAAAAATGAACAAATTTAATATCGAAAACCTAGATCTTTACTACGGCGACAACAAAGCGCTAAAAAGCATCAACCTTCCAATCCCATTGCGTCAAGTGACAGCACTGATTGGTCCATCAGGCTGTGGTAAGTCGACACTTTTACGTTGTCTAAACCGTATGAACGATTTGATTGAAGGCGTAAAGATCAATGGTCTTGTTGAGATGGATGGTCAAGATATCTACGGTAACATCGATGTAGCAGACTTGCGTATCAAAGTAGGTATGGTATTTCAAAAGGCAAACCCATTTCCAATGAGCATTTACGAAAACGTTGCTTATGGTCTGCGTGCTCAAGGTGTTAAAGATAAAAAACACATTGATATGGTGGTAGAAAAATCACTACGCGGAGCTGCGTTGTGGGATGAGGTAAAAGATCGTCTTAAATCTCATGCATTTGGTTTGTCTGGTGGTCAGCAGCAGCGTCTATGTATTGCGCGCACCATTGCAATGGAACCTGATGTCATTCTTATGGATGAACCAACATCTGCCCTTGACCCAATCGCTACTCACAAAATCGAAGAACTAATGGAAGATCTTAAGAAAGATTACACCATTGTTATCGTAACGCACTCAATGGCACAGGCTCGTCGTATTTCAGACCGTACAGCCTTTTTCTTGATGGGTGAGTTGGTTGAACATGATGAAACACAAGTAATTTTCAGTAACCCACGTGATGATCGCACTCAGGGTTATGTAAACGGTGACTTTGGTTAACAACCGCACTGTTAATAAACGGAATTAACTATAATAATATGCGATGGAACTTTGCCCCTCTTTGTTAGAGGGGCTTTTTTGCGTGACATACGTCCTAGCATTGCATTGACCTAACAATCCCAGCTGAGTAAACTCAGGACAGTTTGATTATGAGGTAATAATTGTGAGCGATTTTGAGAAAGATCTGGAAGCTATAGCACTAGAAGCTGAAGACCAGCCAGAAGAGAAACTGCCTTCGATTGAAGAACAAAAGCAAATTGTTGAAGAGCTGAAAAAACTAGAAGCAGCAGGAGAATTAACTCCTGAAATACTAGAACAGCATTTTGGAAAGTTCTATGCAAAATCAGACGCACCTATTCATTAGGACTGGTCTGATAAGAACTTAAAAACCGAGCTATTGAGGCTCGGTTTTTTTTTGCGCGTCTTCCCATATAGGGGAGACGGATAAGGAACATGATTCATATTCCAAAATCGTATAATAATTATACAGTGAATACTTCGTGAAGTATCAATAGCTTAGTTTGATTACCCCATTGAGTCATTGGAAGTGCCTCTTTTACATATTGATTTAGCTCAATAAAGTCCTACCTTTAAGATGCCTTCAAACGGAATTGAAATGGCTAACTCCTCGTTTCTGAAGCATCACAGGAAACAGCCCGTATAAATTAAAACAGAAACCTTCCGTTTGTCGGCGAGACGTTTAGGGAGGAACTATGTCTCTTATTTACGCTTGTGGCTATGTTGTAACTCGCTCCGATGAGTTCGCTAAAGCCTCGACCGCAATACTTAATCAGCACTTTTCTACTACTCGATTTTCAGCGTTTTCTAGCGTGAGCGATTGTTTTTGTCCAGAAAGAGACGTTCAAGTAAGGAGCATTTACTTGATCGATACTCAAACAGTTAGTAACCCGGTTCGTAGTGGCGTTAATCCAGTACATGAACAGGGTGATTGGCTCGCCGTGAATGTTGATGACTTTGGATTTCAGCTGGGAGACTGGATTCTAAATGGTTTTTCCGGTGTAGTAATGAAGAAGCGCTGTCTAGAGCAGTTGGCTCCTGCTGTAGAGGCAATTAGTCATGGCGAACTATGGTATAGCCGGCAAGATCTTAGCAAACTGGCAAAGGCTTATGTAGCAAATGAATTCGATCCACATGTAGCCGCTGATGATTTTGCACTAGTTCATTCACTGACGCCAAAAGAGAAACACATTTGCCTTATGATACTGAAAGGGCTCAATAATCCTCAGATCGCTGAGTCGGTTAATGTGAGCGTCAATACGGTAAAAACACACGCATCTAGTGTAATGAGAAAAGTGAATGTTCACTCAAAAGCGGAATTGATTGCTCGTGCCGTACAACAAACATCGAATTCACCCAAAAATCACCCTATGAATGGGGCCTGATTCACCATATAGGGTGACGTTAAAAGTAATACGAAACACTATGCTTTCCTCGCAACGTGGTTAAAAGTGCATAACTTAGACGAGGGATTGATTATGAACAGGCTATTAGTGGCTTCTATTGTTGGTGGGCTAGCGCTTACTGTAAGTACTGGAACGTTAGCAACACAAAACGGTGAAGGGAAGAGAAAGCCGCCTAGATGTGAGAACAAGTATGAATGTGAAGCGTCAGCGACGTTTACACTAGAAGGTGAAATACCATGTAAATGTAAATTCAGTCTACCTGACTCTGCTGTCATTGATGTATTTAAAAAACAGAAAGGCCCAGGAGTTAGAAAAGTAGGTGAATATTCTGCGGAATGTAATACAGGTAATATTTGGTTGAAAGTACGTTCGGAGAATGGGGCACTTGCGCATAAGTCGATAGCCGATGTTTATATTCCGTATGAAGTAGGCTTTGGAGCTGAAACGTTTGCTGCTGATCATGCTAATGGTACACCCAAAGAATATATATGGAATAAAGGAGATGGGATTTCCGCTGTAACAACAACGGGTGGAACTCAATCAGTTACTCTTAATTCAATTGGTGGTGGACCAAGACTTGCAGGTGAATACTCTGATACTTTGACACTGACTGTAAGTGGTTTACCTTTGTTACCAACACCTTAGAGTTGTAATTACACTGCTTTAAATCAGTATGAGTGTATTCAATTCGATAAAAGTGGGTGTTTACACCCGCTTTTAGTTATTTATAGGGAAATAAATAATGAAAGATTTGTCTACATCAATACTGTTAGTATTTCTGCTTGGATTGCCTTTTAACACAGCTGCTTACCAAGTATCCCCAATGTTTCAGCTATTTGAAGTTGCCGGAACAAAGTCTCAAGGAAGTTACGAGGTAGACAACACAGATGCTAGTGATGTCATTTTAGAAGCTGTTGTCTACAGAGTCGGATTTAACAAAGATGGCACTGAAAATTTGATACGGTCGGATGAAGAGTTCTTGGTTCTACCCCCACAATCCAAAATAAAAGCAGGCGAAAGTCAGCGATTTAGAGTGCGGTACTTAGGGAATGTCATGCTTCCACAAACCCAGACATTTCGATTGGTCTTCGAGCAAATACAAACGAGTGATAATCCAGGAGAGGATTCAGGGACGGTTGAAATATTAGTTGATTTCTCCACTGTGATTTTTGTATCACCGTTAAAGTGCGACGCAAAAGTATTACCAAAAATGGTTAGTGGACAGCTTGAACTTAGTAACCCCTCTAATTGTGTATATGATCTGAATCAGAGTCGATTCGAATTCTCTGGTTCAGGTTCTTCAACTATTTCATGGATGGAACTGCAAGTCCCCACAGCAGGATACCTATTACCAAAGTCAACACAAAAGGTACAGTTACCTGAGGATTATGATAAATATAGCGAAGTGATTATAGTGAATTAGAAAAATGAAAACTTGGTTTTCATTACTTGTATTGCTGTTATCTCTAGCAGTACATGCTTCTTCAGACTGGCTGTTTCCTTTACCATTATATTACGACAGTCGAAAATTGGGTGAAGTAAACGTATTTACTAATGGGTCTTCGTTTGGAGGAGTGCCTGCGAATGAGTTGGCAAAAGTGCTTCGAAGAGACGTGAGTCCTAAGATACTGGCTGAACTGGCGGTGTATGGTTCGAACAGTGTGGGAAACAAAGAGCTTAACCCGATTGGAATTTGGTTAGATTTTGATTCCAACGATCTGAGTCTTAGTGTATCTCTTGAAGAGCAATCATCGAGTCAAACATCGATTGATTTTGATGGAGAATATAGAAAACCAACCTATTCAGAATACTCATTTATTGCTTGGCACAATATATTTAATTTTTCCGATGATTATGATATCACACCTGATTCTGATAATACGAACCTATGGTTAGGAGAGTGGATATCGGCAATTAATATAGGTGGACCTTTGGGGTTGAACCTAGAGGCTGCAGCTTATGTGGAAGGTATTCAGTCAAATGAAGAATTAGATTCTCCCAGTGTTTATAGAGGGGATATTTTGATGTTTATAGACCGGCCAGATTACCCAATGCGTTTTAGTGTTGGAGATCTAAGTAGTAGTGTAACTGGTCATATGCCGTCTTTGAACTTAGGCGGCATAGCGATTGAAAGACTGTGGTCTAGGTTACAACCCGATAGAAATATACAAAATGGCGGCGCACAATCGATTTATTTACGTGAAAGTGCAAATGTATATATATACATCAATAATATATATTTTACAGATCTGAGGCTACGACCAGGCCGCTACGATATAGAAGATTTGCCTTTAGACCAAGGAAGCAATGATATACGGATTGAAATTGAATATCAGTCTGGCCAACGAGAGGTGATAAACTATAGTCAGTTCTTTAATGCTCGATTATTGCGAGAAGGTATCAGTGATTTTTCTCTTTATGCCGGTGTATTTTCATCGATAGAAGACAACGTCTACGACTATGATGAAACACAGTATGCAGTGCAAGGCTTCTATGAATATGGCATAACCGATGATGTCACTGTAGGTGTCAACTCAACTTGGCACCCTGATGGTCAAATTTTTGGAAGTATTCTGAATTTAGGTTCTAACTTTGGAAATATAGGTAGCCGATTTAGTGGGTTAACTTACTCTGATGTCGATGAGATCGGAATGATAGTAAGTGTTGATTATGAACAAGCTATATTTGGTAATTTGGATTTCAGCAGTCCTAACTTTAGGCTATCAGCTGAAACGTTTTCTGATTATAGGTCTACGCCTTGGAACCTTGATGAAACTTTAAGTAACGGAATAAGAGTAATAGGGGATTATAGTTACTTCATTACACCTACGATTAATTATACTGTGAGGGGTAATTGGTTTAAAGATGTAGATTTAGATGAAGATAATTATTATGCTGCAGTTGAAGCAACGTGGTCTCCTTGGAGATTTACCTTTACCAGCGGTATAGATTATTCATTTAATAACGGCAGTTCCAGCAATGATATTAGATATTATTTTGTAGGCCGTTGGGATTGGTTTTCTTCAGAGAATTATTATTCAGCAGCAGTTGAGTATCAATCTCGACCGAATTCAGTCAGAACGTCATTTTCTAAATTGTCAGAATATACTCCGAATAGCTTTGGATATGAATTAAGGTCAGATATAACACCAGAATTTCAAGAGTATTCAGGAAAGATAGATTATGTAGCAAACCGGTTTACTACAGAAGTTGAGTATCAAACAAATTATATCGATTTTTCTGAGAATCGCTCGCAAAGAATTTCAGGGCGATTAAGCACTGCAGTTAGTGTTTTTGATAGTAATATCGCATGGGGAAGAAGTTATGGTGGGCCTGCTGCCATTGTTGATGTTCACAATAGCTTAGAAGCACCTGTATTAATAAACGGCTTCGATGAAGATAGACCGGAATCTATCGCGACCAGATCGCTGTCTGGATTAGTTCCAATCTACGGAGCTCATGGCACTTCAAATATCAGTATCAGTGTTCCTGATGCACCCATTGGCTATGACTATGGCCCTGACAGACACAGCATTGTTGCTGGCTCATATACAGGTCACTTATTGACAGTCGGTTCAAATGCATCCAAAACGGTGCTAGGGAAACTAATTGATAAAAATGGGGAGCCTATCGTCCTAAGGAACGGAGTTTTACTAATGGAAACTGGTGAGAAGTCATTTTTCACCAATAGAGGTGGTCGGTTTGCGCTTGACGGAATGACAAGTGGAAATTTTGAAATAATAATCAAAGGTAACCCAAGTTATAGAGGGATAATTTCCATTCCGGACAATGAAGATAATTTGATTTACTTAGAATCGACTCAACTTCAATTACAAGGAGTAAATGATGATTAGAATATATATTTATCTCTTTTTCTTGTGTGTTTCATTTCCGGTGCTCAGTCAACCGTGTACGGGTAACTGGTCAGTTAAAGTTGATAGCAATAGTCTTTCCTCTAAAGAAAATGCTATTAAATTGCCTATATATATTCAGGTTGATAAATCGATCGCAAGATGTCGACCTCAAGGGATATATATACGTTCAGACACTGTTGGAAATGTGTCGGTTAAGAATAATAATACAATTATTCCCGGTAGAGTAGTGGATTCTTCGGGTAATAATAGTGGGGTAAGAATGTCACGTGGAGTGTTATTTTCACTTTCGAACGACTCAACAACTAAACTTTGGGTCGAGTTTCCTCAAGCATCACTAAGCCGAGCAGGTGATTACTCCGGAAATCTTACAGTCGCTTTAGCTGGTATAGAGGGTATAAGTCCTAAAAATGTAACGATTGCGTTTAAGGTCTCACCTTTTGTAGATTTGGGTATATCTAGTTTAGATAAGTCGCATCACACCATGAATTTTGGAGTTTTAAAATCGAATCAAACTAAAAGTGCTGATGTTTTCTTTCGAGCTAATACTCCTGTAAGTTTGTTGTTTAGATCAGAGTTTGGAAGGTTGCAACATATCGATATACCCAATGAGTCCATCGCATATAGTATTTATTTAGACAGTAAAAAAGTGGCTATAGATGATGAAATAAAGTTCAATAGACTAAGTAGCGTGAGAGCAACTAAAAAGAAATTCATGATTAGAGTAGGGGATACCAGAAATGCGGCAGCTGGCTCATATAAAGAAGTGATTACGATAGTTGCTTTTGCTAAACCCTAGAAAATAAACATTGATATTGCTTTTAAATATGTAACGAGGGAGCTCTTATTCGGGCTCCCTCGTAATATATTAAGTGTATTAGTTTATGTTCTACTTCTCAGGAATATCCGCACCCACTTCTTGATGCAGACGACGACATGCGCGGCCATCATCGTGGAATAGGTGACAGCGTTTAGGGTCGATACCGATAGCGTACTTATCGCCAGGCTCTACTTGTAGTGTGTCTGGCTGACGGAAGTTGATGTCAGTGTCAGCGCTTTCTACAGATAGGTAAACTTGCGTTTCTTGACCTAGTTTTTCAACAATGGTCACTTCACCTTCGATAGTGGCTTCAGAAGAGTCAGACATCAGTAGGTGCTCAGGGCGGATACCAAGAGACATACGGTCGCCAACGTTAACAGTTGACCCATCTACTGGAATATTGAATGCAGTCTTGTTCTCCAGTTCTACTTTAACGTGCTCAGCTGATGCTTCGATAGCGTGTACGCTGATGAAGTTCATCTTAGGAGAACCGATGAAACCTGCTACAAAACGGTTTTGCGGGTAGTGGTACAGATCTAGAGGCTTACCAACCTGAGAGACGTAACCACCGTCAAGAACAACAATTTTGTCAGCCATAGTCATAGCTTCAACCTGATCGTGCGTTACGTAGATCATGGTGCAGCCTAGTTGGCGCTGAAGCTTGGTGATCTCACTACGCATTTGTACACGCAGTGCGGCATCAAGGTTAGATAGAGGCTCATCAAGTAGGAATACTTGAGGCTGAGAAACTAGTGTACGGCCGATTGCAACACGCTGACGCTGACCACCAGAAAGAGCCTTAGGTTGGCGTTCGAGTAGGTGAGTTAGCTGAAGGATGTCTGCTGCATGCTTAACGCGCTTGTCTGTTTCAGCTTTGTCTGCTTTAGCCAGTTTCATACCAAATGACATGTTGTCATAAAGGTTAAGGTGAGGATACAAAGCGTATGACTGGAATACCATACCTACGCCACGCTTTGAAGGCTCGATGTCATTCATGCGCTGTTCACCGATGTAAAGATCACCTGAAGTGATGTCTTCTAGACCTGCAATACAACGTAGAAGCGTAGATTTACCACAGCCTGATGGCCCTACGAATACAACAAATTCGCCTTCTTTAATGTCTAGATCGACGTTCTTTGAGATTTTTACGTCACCATAGGATTTACAAACATTTTTTAACGTGACACTAGTCATTTGAGTTGATCCTCAATTTTAATTTTTACAACTTAGCGCTCATTTATGGTTATCGATTATTCCATGAGTACTAAAAATAGGAAACAGAAGTAATTTTGCAAAATTTTCTATGAGAGAACAGGAAAGAAAAAAGGTGGTGAACACAAAACACTAATACCAGAAGCTCCCCCCAGAGCTCAAAGACATCAGTTTATTTTGGTAACACCACCTGCTCATTTCGAAACGCCACTAATATCCCCCGCACTTCGGCGTATTTCCCGTCATGAATGCCATCACGTATAACACCAAAGTCGCTATTAGCTAGTTTGAAATGCAAATCTAACAAATCTCGTTAGAAAAGGGTTCTTACCATCCATATCTCGGATGTTGCTAGTTTGTGCAATTTTGTACCTAACGACATCCTCCTGATGAAATTTTTTGTAGGGGGAGTAGCGGGGGAGGAGGGGGAGGGGTGGAGTAGAGTGTCAAATCGATCAATATCACTTTTATTATGCTCTTTGTGGTGACTTGAATCACAGGAAATGATGTTGTGTGATTTAAGTCACTCTTGATGAGCGAGCAAGATCACGAAAATGCGCTAGCTTGTATAGGGCGTAGTACTCGGGAGGATGATGAGTGAAGTGGACTAGCGGATGATAGATGATGAAATTTGGCTTTCAGGAATTAATAGTTGATAGCCCTACATCAATAATAAAAAAGGATTAAACACATGAAAAAAGCCCTAAGCACAGTGGCACTTGGCACTTTAGTTGCTCTTGGTTCGTTTGGTGCGCACGCAGCAATCGAAGAAGGTCAACTGACTATCTGGATTAATGGTGATAAAGGTTATAACGGTCTTGCCGAAGTAGGTAAACGCTTTGAAGAAGACACGGGTATCAAAGTCACTGTAGCTCACCCAGATGGTTTAGAGTCTCGTTTCCCACAAGTAGCTGCTACTGGTGATGGTCCAGATATCATCTTCTGGGCACACGACCGTTTTGGTGGCTACGCTGAGGCTGGTCTTCTTGCTGAGATCAAACCTTCTAAAGAAATTAAAGAAGGCATCGTCGATTTCGCATGGGATGCTGTGAACTTTGAAGGCAAAACGATTGGTTACCCAGTAGCTATCGAAGCGCTTGCTCTTATCTACAACAAAGACTTAGTTCCTAACCCGCCAAAAACGTGGGAAGAAATTGCAGCTCTTGATGCAAAGCTAATGAAAGATGGCAAGAAAGCAATCATGTGGAACCTAAAAGAACCGTACTTCACATGGCCACTAATGGCTGCTGACGGTGGTTACGCATTCAAGCCTACTGATACGGGCTACGATGTAAAAGACGTTGGTATCGATAAACAAGGCGTTAAAGATGCAATGAACTTCATCAAGTCTTTAGTCGATTCAAAAGTCATCTCTGCCGATATGGATTACTCGATTGCTGATTCTTCTTTCGCGAAAGGCGAAGTTGCTCTAACAATCAACGGCCCATGGTCATGGGGTGGTTACGAAAACAAAGTAAACTACGGTGTAACAACGCTACCAACGTTTGAAGGTCAACCATCTTCTCCATTTGTAGGTGTACTTACTGCTGGTATCAGCACGGCTTCACCAAACAAAGACCTTGCGGTTGAGTTCCTAGAGAACTACCTACTGACTAATGATGGTCTACGTCAAGTAAATGATGACAAGCCACTTGGTGCTGTTGCGCTTAAATCTTTCCAAGAAGAGCTAGCTTCAGATCCTCGTATTGCTGCAACAATGGCAAGTGCTGAAAATGGCGAAATCATGCCTAACATCCCTCAGATGAACACATACTGGGGCTCAGCGAAAAACGTTATCGTTAATGTTGTTGACGGTCGTCAAGATGTTGACTCTGCTCTAGCTGACGCTAAGAAGCAAATGCTTAAGTAACACCCTTTAAGGAGGGGGGTATCCCCTCCTTACTTTTTTTGTATTTTTTTATTCGCTAGTAGGTTCTTTTTATGCAGACAGTTCAATCTTCTGGTTCTGTTGAGACGCCTTCCGTTGCCAACAATACTAAGTCAGTATTGAAATGGGCAACTCTTGGCTTAGTCGGAATTGTAAACGGTTATGCAACCGTTCTAATGTATGCTCGTGGAGAAACGGCATTTGCCCTTCTTACACTGATTTTAACTGCGTTAGCGCTATACATCTTTGGTAGCAAGAAAACCTACGCACACCGTTATATTTATCCGGGTGTTGCGGGGATGATTCTGTTTATTCTTTTTCCACTGGCCTATACCGTAAACTTAGCATTCACAAACTACAGTGCAAAAAACCAACTTACATTAGAACGTGCTCAGTCAGTTTTGGAAAATCGCACTTTCCAAAGTGGTGATAGTTATCCGTTCCAATTGATTAAAACAGCTGGTGGTCACATCATCAGTGTTACAGACGGCGATCTAACCTTAGCAACGCGTGAATTTACTCTAACTAAAGACGTTGAAGGTACAGATCTAGAGCTGACTGCAGTTGATGAAAACTCTATCGTTGGTGAAAAACAAGCGATTCGAAGCATTATCGCAGCGCGCCCAACGCTAAGTAAAATTGACCTTATTAAGCCTAGTGGCGAAGCCGTACGCATGAGTGGTTTGCGTAAGTTTGCAGGTGTAGAGCAGTTGTTTACGTTGCAAGACGATGGCAAAACCATGCTTAACAACCAATCTGGCGAGACGTTCATGCCAAATATGGATGTTGGCTTCTATCAACCCGTTGATGCCAATGGCGAATTTGTCGGCAATACCGTTTCACCTGGTTTTGTTGTTGGTATTGGTACTCATAACTTTGAACGAGTTTGGAAAGACGACGGGATTAAAGAACCGTTTATCTCAATCTTTATTTGGACCGTTGTTTTTGCCGTTCTAACCGTTATCTTCACACTAGTTATCGGTTTGGTGCTAGCAAGTGTTGTTCAATGGGAAGAGTTAAAAGGTCGCGGATTATACCGTGTGCTATTGATACTTCCATACGCGGTACCAGCGTTTATCTCAATCCTGATCTTTAAAGGTTTATTTAACCAAAGCTTTGGTGAAATAAACTTAGTGCTCAATCAAATCTTCGGCATCTCTCCTAACTGGTTCTCTGACCCATTCTTGGCGAAGAGTATGGTAATGATAGTGAATACCTGGCTAGGTTTCCCTTACATGATGATCCTATGTATGGGCCTACTTAAAGCTATCCCTGAAGATTTATACGAAGCATCTGCAATTGACGGAGCGGGTCCTTTAAAGAACTTCTTCCACATTACTGTGCCATTGATGATTAAGCCAATGACACCGCTACTAATTGCTAGTTTTGCGTTTAACTTCAACAACTTTGTAATGATTCAGCTATTGACCAATGGTGGTCCAAATATGATTGGGACATCTGAGCCAGCAGGTTACACCGACCTACTAGTAAGCTACACCTACCGCATCGCGTTTGAAGGTAGTGGTGGTCAAGACTTCGGTCTAGCAAGTGCAATCGCAACGCTTATCTTCCTATTGGTAGGTGGTATGGCACTACTAAACCTTCGTTTCACTAAGCTGTCTCAAGATTAAGGAGCAATACAATGGCAATGGTACAAGGTAAAAACCTTAAATACCGTGTTTGGGCAACACATATTGCTCTATGGGCATTCTTGTCTCTAATTATTTTCCCACTGTTGATGATCATTGCGATCTCATTTCGTGAGGGTAACTTTGCAACGGGTAGTCTTATTCCAGATAACCCATCACTTGAGCACTGGAAGTTAGCGTTAGGCTTCTCGGTAACAAATGCGGATGGTACGGTCACACCACCTCCGTTCCCAGTATTAACTTGGTTATGGAACTCTATAAAAGTAGCAGGTATTTCTTCGATTCTAATCGTTGCACTTTCAACTACTTCAGCCTATGCCTTTGCTCGCATGCGCTTCAAAGGAAAGAGCACCATCCTAAAAGCGATGATGATCTTTCAGATGTTCCCTGCAGTACTTGCGTTGGTGGCTATCTACGCATTGTTTGACAAACTAGGGCAGTACATTCCGTTCCTAGGCTTGAATACACATGGTGGATTGATCTTCTCTTACCTAGGTGGTATAGCACTGCATGTATGGACTATTAAGGGTTACTTTGAAACCATCGATAACTCCCTTGAAGAAGCGGCAGCTCTTGATGGCGCGACCCCTTGGCAGGCATTCCGTCTGGTTCTGTTGCCGCTATCAGTACCAATCCTTGCGGTAGTATTCATTCTGTCGTTCATTGCGGTAGTGGGTGAAGTGCCAGTGGCATCGTTATTACTATCCGATGTTAACTCGTACACTCTAGCGGTTGGCATGCAGCAATACCTATACCCTCAGAACTATCTATGGGGTGATTTCGCAGCGGCAGCAGTACTGTCTGCACTGCCTATCACTATTGTATTCCTACTCGCACAGCGCTGGTTGGTGGGTGGTCTAACAGCTGGTGGTGTGAAGGGATAACCTCTTCAAATTGATAAAGTAACCAAGGCTGAGATTTAGTCGTCTGTCTTTAATATAGAAGTCCTCGAGTCGTAAGATTCGAGGATTTTTTTTATCCTAGATTCGGGCTCTATATTAAATGGGACTGATTGAAATAGGGCTCTCAATGAAATGCACACCCATTTTTTTGGAAAGTTATTTTAAAAAACGAAGTCGGTTTGGCAGGGTTAACTTATATGTACAGTGAGGTCTATGGTGACGCATTAAGATGCATCACCATAGACACTCGATCAGATGTTTTCTAGATTTGATGGGGCGTGGCCTAAGTGCTGCATCAATACATACACACTTTCTTGATGCAGCGCTACTTTTCTGAATAGGTGTGCAAATACAGAATCACCACCAAAACATTGATTAATATAGTGATCGATCTGTTGTTCAGAGTAACCTTCCACATACATTGTTCTAACCCAGTGATACTCGACCGATTTTTGGTCTCTGATGACATCAATTCCCAGCTTTAGATCTTCCATTTTTTCTCTTAGTTTTGCATCAGTTTGCAAGGGATTCTTGCAATCACTGCTATGAATTAGCGATTTCGCTGATGAATTTAACCAGAAGTAAATGAATAATTGATTACAGTAAGGTTTCAGAAATATTTAAACTATTTCAATTGATGAATAAATAGGCGCGGTTGGAAGGAATCTGTGTTTGGATGATACCTGCGTACAAAATAACAGTAATTCACGGTATGACAATAACTTAGAGAGACTAGGTATGTCGGGTAAAAAGAGATGAATGGTTATGCAATCAAAGATTGACAAAAGTCAGTGATAAAACTGGATATAGCCTGTTAGAATGTGCGGCTGATAGCAATGTGCACATCTGGATAGCTTAGAGCAGGGATTAGGTTAGTTTAGTTATATGCCAAACATTATAAAGTTTGTTACGATTTTCTCAGTCTTAGTAGTGAGTTTATCAATAGGGATAGCAAACGCACATGCCAAGCGCCATCACCGAGATGTGATTGAATTTGGTCAACCAGAATACGTTGTTTTGGAAAGTCAATGTGAGAAAACGGGCTTAAATTTACCTCGAACTCTATTGGTTAAGCCCGGAGCAATGGTGGATGTGAGTATTCGCTCGAATCTGTTGTTTCGTCGTGGCTCTGAAAATCCTTACTTGTATGAATCTGATTACTCTTATAATCAAGTCAATGGGAAATTGTTACTTGATACCCATTGGGTGTGTGAGGTAAAGCAAAACGGATTGCATCCTACGCTTTGGATAGTGCCGTCTATTGTTACAACATCGGGTAGTGGCGCGTTTTATTACCTTGGTGTGTATAGAAAAGAAGACAAACATTTCTCAGTGATACAAGAACTCTTTCTAGGCGATCGAATACAGATTGAATCTTTGTCTCTTACAGGGGATGTAATCAACTTGACCTTCAAACAGCATGGATTGAGTCAAGCTCTGTCAGATGAGCCTAATGAACTGATAAGTAGAAAGTTTTCTATCGTTGGAACGCAACTGTTCGAACAAAGAGATTGAACTATTGCTGATGCGTGCTGTTTAACTCTCTACGGAATGGATTCATCAAATCACGATTACTAAGACGTGCTACTTGTCCTTTTAGGAAGATAGACGTTTAGTTTGAGCTTTGTAGCTCGTCATTTATAGATAGTGAGCATACGAACATTTTCAATGTTTACGTGTTCATACAGATTATTTTAGTAGGTAACTTGGTGTTCAAGCTTAATCAACTTAGTCAACAATCTCGGTCAAGACTCAAAAAGGCCCTGTTGATTTTGCCATTAATTTTTGGCGTTAGTGCGGTATGGTCACATACACAAAATGAGCGTAAATTTGTAGAGCTTAATCTAGAGAGCTCAGCATTGCCTGCAGCGGTATCTGATCATGATAGTAAAGCAATAGAGGCGAGACCAACCTACAGTTACACCATCCAAAAAGGTGATAACTTAAGCGTTATCTTTGCCAAATTAGGTGTTTCTTATAAGAGTCTTCTGAGCATTATGGAAGAAGATTTAAACCATTTGTCCCTGGATACGCTGCGCCCTGGCGATAAATTAGCATTTTGGATAGACGAAGCCTCTGGTGCGCTAGACAAGATGGAATTGGAATTTAACCCTGCTGATAAGGTGCAGTTTACTCGTGTTGATGAGAATGCCTACACGTTTAAAGATGTCTCTATTGAAGGTGAATGGGAAACGGCTGCGTTAGTTGGCAACGTTCATGGTAGTTTTTCTCAATCTGCGAATAAGCTTGGGATGAACATCAATGAAATACGTGAAATCACCGACCTGTTAAAGGACAAGATGAACTTTACACGTGATCTGCGTGCAGGTGATAAGTTTTCTGTTGTTCATAAAGTGCAAACGGTGAATGGCAAAGAAACAGGCAGTCGTGAAATAGAAGCGATTAATATCTTCAACCAAGGTCGCTTGATCAGTGCTTATCGTCATACCGATGGGCAATATTACGACGAAAATGGTGAAAGCCTACAGCGTGCATTCATGCGCTATCCAGTGAAAAGTCATAGAATCACATCAGGCTTTAACCCTCATAGACTTCACCCTGTGACCGGTAGAGTATCGCCCCATAATGGCACTGATTTTGGCGTGGGTGTCGGTACACCGATAATGGCAGCAGGGGATGGAAAAGTGATTATGGTTCGTAATCACCCTTATGCAGGTAAATACATCGTACTTGAACATGGCTCAACGTATAAAACACGTTATCTTCACCTAAGCCGTATCCAAGTGAAGAAAGGGCAACAAGTTAAAAGAGGCCAGCAGATTGGTTTATCGGGTGCGACTGGCCGAGTTACAGGACCACACCTTCATTATGAATTGCTGATTCGAAATCGTCCTGTCAATGCAATGACTGCGAATATACCAATGGCAGAATCTGTTCCAAAGACGGAAATGGCTAAATTTGCAGCAAACCGAGATACATTGCTGCAAATGATGAAGGAACAAGAAGTATTGCTTGCGAGTCAAAATGATCCGCAGAATAATAAGCAACAAGAATCACTTTAATCTAGGTAAATTTGAATGAACCAGAATGAGTTCGAGCAACTAGTAAAATCAGCCAGCGAATGTGCTGATCTTCCTTCTGCACTTCTACTATTACAAGAGTGTGAGTATGAAGAAGTTTCTGAGGTTGCGCTATCACTTAAGGGACAGTTTGCCGTTGCTGAGGTTGATGGAGAGCAGCGTGTCTATCATGTCACTACGCAACAAGAAGGCGATGATCTACAAGAATATGTAGAACATGTCATGAACACAGATGAACATGTTATTCGTTTTGTTGCTTGGTTTTTTGATGCTTACTTTGATGTTAAGCAACGTGACGCCTATAAGTTGGCTGGGAAGACATATCAGCAGCCAAAACGGGGCTAAACAATTATCTGCTGAATAGCAAAGAATAGAATCCGCCAGATGGCGGATTTTTTTTGATTTCGATCCAGGGAAGTGTAATTTTAATACACTTTATGGTAATTGAAAGATGGTTAAAATAAGCCATTGATTTTAAAGGAACTTATAGATCTGTATTTTAGTTTAATACAAGCAAACTGTTCATTTTTAGTGCTAGCGTGAAATTTAATTTCATAATAGTGTGATGGGCGTCTTGTTTTTCTTTCATTCACAGCTACAATCAATCCAAGATATGAAATTAAATTACAATATAGAGATTGGAGTACATCATGGGCAACGATTTAGGTGCATTGATTATCGGTCAACAATCAGCAATTAGAATGATGGAACAAAAGTTCGATGGCAAAATCGAACGTCGTAAGCCTTCAATGTTTAAGAAACTAATGAAGAAACTGACAAAGTAAGCGTGTAAACAACGTAAACGGAATTGAAAAAAGGCGCTGATAGTTTTCTATCAGCGCCTTTTTAGTTTTAGAGTTTGTTAGCCTGTACGTGCTGGGATATCGACAACGTTGTTAGGGATGATGGTGTTGTCTTTGCTGGTAAGCCATTTTTCTAGGTTATCCGCACCACCAATGTACTCGCTGTTCATCCAGATTTGAGGCACTGTTACTGGTGTTTTTTGGCCAATATGAGCTTTTACCTCAGGGATCATACGGTAGAGCGCAGCACTGTCTTTGACCACATCATGATAGGTATAAGGGATCCCGGCTTCATCGAGTATTTTTTTTGCTTTTACACAATAAGGGCAAGTGGCTTTACCAAACACAATGTTACCTTGTAAGTCGTCTTGCTTTGTCCACTCGGCAATCACAGATTGTACTAGAACGCCTCGGTTTAGGGCTTCACCTTGACTGACCACTTTGCCTTCGACGACTAGAATAGGGGCGTGCCATGCACCAAGTCTCAATGGTTCCCACCAATGCGAAAGCCAATCTTTTACTTCCAACTCTACGTCTACACCAGAGAGTTCATTTTCAAAGGTATCTTTTAAAATGTCCTTGGTTAATGTGCATTCACCACAAGGGATATTGACCTTAAAGGGTCCCCAACTTCCAGCCCAGCGATATAGAGTGATTTTGATTGGCTTGCTCATGATGCGATTCCTTGTGCGATATGCGTCTCTTGTTACAGTAGAACATATTGCGCCGGAAAATCTTTCATAAAAAATAAAATAATCCGCAGAGACAAAAAGACCGAGCGTTAAGCTCGGCCAAAGGACTTATCAGAATGAACTGAATGTCGGACTAGAAATCGTAACGAATACCCGCTTGAATTTGGTCGTCTAGGCTGTCAACTTGCTCAAACTTGTAACCCGCGTATGTGCGTAGGTTACCGTTGAATTTGTAAACAGCTTCAATTGCAAAGTTATCAACTTCATCTAGACCGGTAATAGCTTGCTTAGCAGCAGTATCCACGTCGTTGTAGTTGTATACAGCGACAAATGTCCATTTGTTTAGTTTGTATAGAGCCGAGATTTCAAATGCGTTTACATCTTCATCTGCAACTGAACCTAGCGCGTAGTAACCACCTAAAGTGAAGTCAGCGATAGAGTATTGAGCTGCAAAGTTAATCTGGCTGTCATCGTCGTCACCGTCTGTTTGACCAACATAACCAAGACCTAAGTCAAGACCAAAGTCAAAGCCGTACATTGCGGCAATGCCGTAGCTGTCAGAGTCTTTCTCATCGTTTGCTAGGTAGTTAGCTTGAATATCGAACCCACCGAACTCACCAGAGTATAGAAAGTTGTTGGCACGTTTATCTTTGTTTCCAGCTACGATATCTGCTGCATCTGCGCCGAACGTTGCCATGGTATCTGTTACGTCGGTGAGCATAACCTGAGCTGAATCTTGCTTACCGTAAGAGAACTCGCCAAAATTTGTGCCAATACCGGCAAAAGCGTAACGGTTTTCGATCTTTGAGTCAGTATCGAACTGTGCTTCGTATTTACCAAAGCCGTATAGGCTGTCGTTGATTTGAGATTTACCAACTATGTTCAAGCGAGCACGAGATTTGTCATCAAATGCGCTATCGCTAGCAGACTTGTTGTTATCAGAGATATTGAAGCGACCTTCGGCACGACCACCAATCTTTAGCTCTGAAGTGTCATCTTGATATACCGTTATTGCTGCCGCTGAACCAGAAGCCATTAAAGCTAGAATCGCAGTAGTTAGTGCTGCCTTTTTCATTTGAAAATTTCCTATTTTGTAAAATATGAGTTCGCACTCTGGAGTATTTATTTGGGTCATTGCCCGTTTGATTTGCGACTAATTTAGATTCCAAATATGAATGTCTAATGACTCAAAAATGACGACTAGGTTACGAATGTATGGCAGTTTTATTAATCGGTTGAATTTCAATCTATTGATTTTAAAGAGAATTTTTAAATTTGACCGTGTTTGTACAGGACGCTGTAGCGTTAAGTCTTTGAAATTAAACAACTAGAGAATATATAGATGAGACAGCACCTTCTGTTTTAGTCGGATTTCTAGCTAAAAATGTACAGGTATTTTCAACTAACCATAAAACTGTTGAAGTTCAAGTAATTGAGTCGTTATGTGATCTGAGTCACGTACGGTTTTTGCATATTGTATAGTTCTTGAGCGGTGTCAGAGCTTAGCCTAAGAAATTGGTGAATACTTTGATTATGATTAATAGGGAACTTGGAAAAATAACATGCATTGTGGAGACTCTGAACACAGCATTTTGCTATCAATATTAAGTCTGTGGCTGTTGCTTCTGGTTCCATTTCATTCTATTCACGCACAAACACTGTCTGCCTCAGAGGTAGTTAGCCTATCCGATCAGCAAATGCGGGGCGCTTCTGGATACAGTGAGATGACTATGACCATTGTTCGTCCGACTTGGTCTCGTAGTATGAGTATGAAGTCTTGGAGCAAAGGGCTGGATTTATCTTTGGTGTTAGTCACGGCGCCTGCCAAAGATAAAGGGAGTGCCTCACTCAAGCGTCACAACGAAATGTGGAATTGGATTCCTAGCATTGAGAAAGTCATAAAAATTGCTCCATCAATGCTCGGACAATCTTGGATGGGTTCTGACTTTACTAATGATGATTTGATTAACCAAAGCTCTATTGTGGTGGATTATCAGCATGTATTTACGGCCAGTGAAGTGATTGACGGTATAGAGTGTTACGTCATTGAGGCGACCGCAAAACTAGACGCTCCAGTGGTATGGGATAAAGTGCACCTTTGGATATCAAAAGGCAATCTTCTGCAACGTAAGGTAGAGTTTTACGATGAATTCGAAGAGCTGGTTAGCACCATGAAAACCTCGGATATTAAAGCCATGGGAGGTCGTAATGTGGCATCAAAAATGCTGATGATACCTGCGGATAAAGAGGGTCATCACACTGAAATAGAGATTCATGCTGCGCAGTTTGATTTTGACATTGAAAACGGGTTTTTCTCTCAAAGTCAAATGCGGGTATTGAGAGATTAACGCATGTTATTGCGATTAGCATGGCGAAATATCTGGCGGCAAAAACGTAGAACTGTCCTAACGGCATCAGCGATTGCGTTAACACTATGGTTATCTCTGGTTATGCGGGCCTTTCAAGAGGGGCAGTATACCCACAATATTTTGAATAGTGCGAAGATGGGAACCGGTGTTGTTCAACTTCAGAACCCTGAATTTAAAGAAAATAATAGCATTGACGAATTGTTGCCCGCCTCGGAAGCGTTTATTTCTGATATCCGCGAAATTGATGATATTGATTACTTATTACCACGAATAGACAGCTTTATATTGGCAGCAAGTGATCAGCGCTCAAAAGGCGTATTGCTGTCAGGAATTAACCCAATAATTGAAGATGCATACTCTAACCTGAGCGTGCGTATTATTAAGGGAGAGTATTTGTCGGGAGAGTCAACGGGTGTGATGGTTGGGGAGGGAGTAGCGCAATACCTCGGACTTACCGTAGGCGATGACATTATCTTTTATGGACAAGGCTATCAAGGACAAATAGCGGCTGGGCTTTTTGAGATCAAAGGTATTGTTCATTTCCCTATAAAAGAGATGAATAATCAGCGGGTGTATATATCGCTAGTTGATGCTCAACAGCTATTTGCAACGGGAAATCGTGTCACCTCATGGGTTATTGGTATTAACGACCTATCTAAACTTCAGTTGGTTATACAGCAACTCTACGATGCACATCCTAATGGTGTCTCTATTCGTGACTGGCGAGATTTATCCCCAGAGCTAGAGCAAAGTATTGTCTTAGATAGGGTGGGTGGTCTTATCATGATGTACCTACTTTATATCATTGTTGGCTTTGCTCTGTTTGCGACGTTGTTAATGATGACTCTAGAGCGTTTGAGGGAGTTTTCCGTTATGTTAGCGACGGGAATGGCTCGTAACCAACTATTGCGCCTAATCATTATCGAGTCGGGGTTAATTGGCTTATTTGGCATTGCTGTTGGGGTATTTACGGCCTCACCGGTACTCTTTTATTTTTACCATTCCCCCATCCGCCTGACCGGAGAGATGGCTCAGGCAATGTTGGACATGGGTTATGAGCCAGTGATGCCAGTTTCTTTAGAACCTGCGTTATTGTATGAACAAATCGTTGTAGTGATCACCATTACTATGGTGAGTCTTATGTACCCGATATGGAGAGTCATGAGACTGGATCCAGTATCTGGACTCAAGGGAGGAATACATGCTCATTAAACTAGCGTGGAGAAACCTCTGGCGAACGCCACTTCGAACTTCAGCCATATTAGTCGCCATTATTATAGGCGTACTTAGCGTGATTTTAATGATTGGCTTCATGTCCGGTTTGATGACTAATATGTTGGGTAATGTTATTCAGTGGCAAACCAACTCAATTCAAATTCATCACGCAAGATATTCTTTAGAACCCGATGTGAATCTCATTATACCCAATGTCGAATCTTTAGAGACGTTGATACAAAATGAGGAAGTGGTCAAAGGTTACAGCTTTAGGCATATCGTTACTGGGATGATCGCATCAGCCCGAGCCAATCGAGGAATAAAGATAATGGGTGTCTCGCCAGAGCAAGAAGCTAATGTCACACCCATAAAAGACAAGCTTGTAGCTGGTCATTGGCTAAGCGTAGAAGGACGAAATCCTATCGTAGTTTCAAATAAAATTGCGCAGAGATTGAAACTAAAGCTAGGTTCTAAGGTAGTACTGTCATTCAGTGATACTCATGGAGATGTCACTGGCGCTGCGTTTCGGGTTAGAGGTATTTTCATTAGCCCTAGTTCTTCATTTGATGATAGTAGCGTGTACGTACGGAAAAGCGACTTAATTGGACTTACTGCTATTTCGGGCACTCATGAAATAGCCATTACCATGGATGACTATCAGCTAGCCCCTGCACTGGTCACTAGGCTCTCTGGACAACTAGAGAAAGAGGTGAGTGTAGAAGATTGGCAGACCTTACAACCGTACCTAAAGACGCTTATATCCAGCATGCAGTCATTTAATTATCTACTCCTTGTCATCTTCGTAGCAGCAATGGGACTAGGAATCGTTAATATTATGCTGATGTCGGTATTTGAGCGAACACAGGAGTTTGGAGTGCTGATGGCTATTGGAATGGCACCCGAGAAGGTAAGAAACTTGATTGTATTGGAAGCGAGCTTTTTAGGGCTAACGGGTGCGGGTGTTGGTGCGCTTCTTTCTCTAGTTGTCGTGATGATTTTAAGTACCACTGGCATTGATCTCAGTATTGCCTCCGAAGGTCTTGCTAGATTTGGCATTGATACTGTTTTCTATCCAGAAGTGGCAACGTCTGAATACCTTACTTTGGGGTTTTGCGTTTTGTTGGTGAGTGTATTTTCAGCCTTATATCCAGCCAGACAAATTATCAAGCAAAGCCCAATCCAAGCAATGAATGATAAACATTGAGCGAGCGAATCATGGCTATCAAAGTGACTAAGTTGACTAAGACCTACAACGTGAACACAGATTTTCCTGTGGACGCGCTAAAGCTGGTGGATTTATCCATTGACCAAGGCGAATTTGTGGCAGTGATGGGACCTTCTGGATCAGGAAAGACAACGTTACTGAACATGCTGGGTGGGTTGGATACGCCAACACAAGGAGAGGTGAAAATAGATAGTCTCGTGATCAGTGGTTTGAGTGAGAAAGAGAAGATCAAGTTTCGGCGGGACCAAGTAGGGTTCATCTTTCAGGACTACAGCTTACTGCCTGTGCTTACTGCACTAGAGAACGTCGAGTTTATTATGCAATTACAGGGGATAACGGAGAAAGAGAGTAACGCTCGCGCAAGCAAGTTACTCGAAAGAGTCGGTTTGGGAGATCATGTGCATAAAAGGCCTTCACAGTTATCAGGCGGGCAACAACAGAGAGTTGCGGTGGCAAGGGCATTGGCACCAAACCCTAAATTCGTCATGGCAGATGAGCCTACAGCCAATCTTGATGCGAAAAGTACTTCAGATCTATTAGATATTATGCAGCAATTAAATGAGTCAGAGGGCACCACGTTTATCTTCTCAACACACGACCCTCGGGTCATTGCTCGAGCCGCTAGGGTGATAGTGATTGATGATGGCGCTGTGTCAGAAGACAAACTAAACCCCGAGTATCGGCCCCACTTAAGTTCAATGGTTGGGTGAGCTGAACCGTGCGATTCTTTATCGTTTGTTTAATTTTTGTGCCACTGGTTTTACAGGCGAAAATTCCAGGACTAGAACCAGAGAAAGACTGGGAGTTGTCCGGTTATATCAACTATATGATGACAGGTACCCTTGTTGATAGCGGAGAGGAACTCTTTGATAACCAGTTGCATAACCGGTTGGATTTTGAATATCGTTTTAACAGCGGTTTGCGTTTTAATGCTAGTGTTCGAAATCGCTTATTCTGGGGAGACTCAGCGCAAAATGATCTATATCAGGAAGTGATTGGGTTTGACCCAGGGTATATGGACCTTACGTTCAATTGGGGGCAGGGTAGCGACTTTTTTGCCAATACTCAGTTTGACCGGCTTTATCTAGATTGGCATAGCGAAAATTATCAGGCTCGAGTGGGGCGGTTTCGTATCAATTGGGGTATGAATACGATTTGGAATCCTAACGATATCTTTAATTCATACTCTATCTACGATGTGGATTACCCTGAGAGACCGGGCACCGATGCTCTCTATCTAACAAGAAAACTGGGTTACGCTAGTGAGCTAAACCTTGCATTTAGTCCTTCACAAGATAGTGAACTAAACAGTTACTCGGCACGCTACTTGTTTAATGTGTCGCGTTGGGATGCCCAGTTCATTATCGGAAAATCTAACCTTGATTTTGTCATAGGAGGGGGACTTGCCACAGACCTTGCGGGTGCTTCGTTTAAGGCAGAAAGTACTATATTTAACCCTACAAAAGATGACTGGCAAATATTGAGTGGGAGTTTTCAGACGTTAACCACGTCCGTTGTCTCTAGTATAGAGCTTGGATATAACTTCTCTGGTACAAGAAATTGGCTAAGCACGGTAGCGCTTTTACATATCACCGAACCTCAAGAAAGGCAGAATGCTATCGTTTATCTTAATTTGCCGCTGACCGCACGAACCTTGAGCTTTACCGAGTTTACAGCCTATGCAGATCTAGGGTTTGATATCACGCCGTTAAATCGTGTTGTGTTCTCCGGTTCTTATTACGATGATGACTCTTTTTATCTTGGTGTTTCTAGCACTTATTCGCTATCAAATAATTGGCAACTCGTCGTGTTGGCGCAGCGTTTTGATGGCGCCAGTGATAGCTTATTTGGTCAAACACCGAATACCCTGATCTTTGCTAATCTAGGGTGGAACTTTTAACTTGCAATTAGTGTGTCTACCCTTTAGGGTCGTCACCCTTGAAACAGCGCTACTTACCTAATCCATATAAGGAATCTCCCTTGAGCGACAATAAATTTTCTAAGTTACCTTTATCTAAGTCATTGCTCGATAATTTGGCGTCGATGGAGTATTCCGAGATGACTCCGATACAGGCACAAAGCTTGCCGTTGATGCTAGATGGCAAAGACGTCATTGGTCAGGGCAAAACCGGATCAGGTAAAACAGCAGCATTTGGCCTAAGCCTTTTGACTAATCTAAATGTGAAGCGTTTTCGAGTGCAATCATTGGTATTGTGTCCAACTCGTGAGCTGGCTGACCAAGTAGCAAAAGAGATCCGCAAGCTAGCGCGTACGATTCATAATATTAAAGTGCTTACTTTATGTGGTGGTATGCCTATGGGGCCTCAAATTGGCTCATTGGAGCACGGTGCTCACATTTTGGTAGGTACGCCAGGTCGTATTCTTGATCACTTGGAAAGAGGTCGCATCAACCTTGCTGAGTTGAATACTTTAGTCTTGGATGAAGCCGATAGAATGTTGGACATGGGCTTTCAAGATGCATTAGATGCAATCGTCGCTGAAGCGCCAAAACAACGCCAAACCTTGCTATTTAGTGCCACATTCCCTGAGAAAATTCAGCAGGTTGCTGCTCGCATTATGCAAGAGCCACAACTGGTTAAAGTTGAGTCGACTCATGAGCAAAGTACTATTTCTCAACATTTTTACAAAGTAGGCAGTAATGAGCAGCGTATGCAGGCATTGGAAACATTGCTGCTGACGCACCAACCAGAATCGGCGGTGATCTTCTGTAATACTAAGCGAGAAGTTCAAGAGGTAGCGGATGACCTTCACTATAAGGGCTTTAGTGTCATTGACCTGCACGGTGATCTCGAACAGCGTGAACGTAATCAAACATTGGTTCAGTTTTCTAATAAGAGCATCTCAATTCTGGTTGCTACTGATGTAGCAGCACGTGGTCTTGATGTTGAAAACCTCGATGCAGTGATTAACTATGAATTGTCTCGTGATCCTGAAGTGCATGTTCACCGTATTGGACGCACGGGCCGCGCTGGCAGTAAGGGTGTTGCATGTAGCTTGTACAATGACAAAGAGCATCATCGTGTAGCGTTAATTGATGAATACATGGACATTGCAATTGAACCTGAGGCCCTTCCACAGACCTCTAACAATAAACCTCTTCAGCCAACAATGGTTACTATCGAAATCTCAGGTGGTAAGAAGCAAAAAGTGAGGGCAGGGGATATTCTTGGTGCCTTGACTGGTCAGAATGGCATTGACGGTAAAAAAGTAGGTAAAATTAATCTATTTGATATGCGTGCTTACGTAGCTGTTGATAAATCTTTGGCTAAGGTTGCTCACAAGAAGATAGAAAACGGCAAAATGAAAGGCCGTAAATTTAGAGCTCGTATCCTTTCTTAATGTATGTTTTGCCCCGTTAGTTCCTCTTGAGCTGATGGGGCATTTTTGTTTTTCTCTCCGTATTTCCCACTGGTAATTTATAACGGTACCTTTCTTTAATTCATTACCAGCGATCGTGCTGATGTTTTTAAGAATAAGTCTGTGACTTTTTCATGCTCGCTATCTTATTGACGTAATGCCTTTTTCATAGAGGTACTAGGATCAACAAGAAAAAAACTATTATTGGTTTTAAACTTTTGAGCAAAAAATAGCGCCTTACCTATGAGGCCGTTATGCATCTAGCCGTCGATTAATTATCAAAATCTCCCCTAATGGTTTACTAAGCGCTGACAACGTAGCATTTCATTCAAAAGCTCTGTGAATGCATAAACTAAAGTTCGCTTTCTACATGTCAGAGTCGATTTGCCACACAATATGCGCAGTCTTTTGTGCGGAAAATTGAGTAGCATCAAATATAGAAAAGCCGGTTAGTTGGGTTACTTAGCGCAGTGTTTATTTTGATGCAGTGCAAGATAGTTCAATTATTTTTTCTACAAACAAAACGCAATCAAGTTTGCGTTTTTCCAAACTGTTGATATTTTACCGAATCTTGTGTTGAAAGTGTTAATTGTATGATTTTATTTATATTTATTTACTATTTATCATACAGAATGGAGTTTCATATACTGTATTTCCATAGTAAATTAAGATAGATTTGATGTGATTATATTCACGAGGACTATAGAAAGGCTATGCAAATGGTACACCGTTGTAGGGGTTGTAACAGTCAACTCCCATATTTTAGAGAAAGAAGAAGTTTCTTAGAAAAGTTTTTTTTGAAAAGAAACAAACGCAAATACATATGCTCTGAGTGTGGTGAGGCGAATTTCAAATTGTAGTGTATTTTTGTGCACTTTAATGCGGTTCGTTGTTTGATTTCGTTAGCAACTGTTGTTGTATCTGTTCTTTGGTTTACCAATCTTTGCGTTTGGTTTGCTTCCTTGTGTTAACCAACCTTCGAGTAACATAAGACTTTGCTGGTTTGAATTGATTTCAATATGACAGGAATGTCCTTAGATAATAAGTACGCTCTATTATGATGGTTGGTGATATTACAATGGGGTATAACTGCTAGTGAGCAGAGTCATTTCTGTGTGTGCCTTAATCAAGGTAATTTAGAAGAGTCTAAGGCACTCCTTAGACTAGCCTCTATGGCTATTATATTCCCACAGGACAATACAAGCATGGATGTTTTTTAAAGGAGCACCTATGTCTATTACTAAGAATCAATCTCTAAAGCTACTTCCTTATAGAAAGACTTACACTTACTGCCAAGGGTTATTTGATCGCGATGGTGTTGTGTATAAATTCTTATCCACTAAAGGGAGTCGACATGATCCTGCAAAGGTGACAGTAAAGTGTGCGTTGAATAACATCCCTTTTAATCTACCTGAAGGTGAGGTGGTTCAGCTAAGAGCGATGTTGAATCAATAATTTTACGGGGTATGGTGTCATGATACTGGCGAACTCATACCCCGTTGCTGAAGCTTTAATTATGATAAATCCATTTAGCCTATCAAGTATGGGAACAGTTTTGCTTTCTCTTCAGCAGTTAAACCTTCAACCCTAGCGATGTTATTATCGGGAATCGCTTCCGGGTTAGGGTAGTGCTTTAAAACCCTTTCCATAGACTCTTCACGTATCAAGTGGATCGTTGGATAAGGAGAGCGGTTAGTGAGGTTTTCTGCATCTTCTGGTTCAGTGCCTCCAAAGCAATAGTCTGGATGAAAACTGGCTACCTGATAGATCCCTTCATACTCTTCTTGCTTCAACAATGCATCAACCCAATCTAAGAAGAAGTTGTAATCCATAAAGTCTGCAAGCATAGCTGGCGCAACTACCAATGTGGTCTCAAGCTCGTTGGGTTCTTTACTGTCCAACTCTCGTAATTCTAATAAGATAAACTCCAACAGCGCTTCTTCTGAAGTGGCTTCCGTTACCGCTATCTTTATTTGCTTGTTCTTGTTTGGCTTGTGAGCAAATGGGCACAGGTTAAGGCCTATTACTACTTGTTCAAGCCAGTCCTGAGTTAGTTGCTCAACCTGTTGTAAATCAATACTCATATTATTTGGTATTAAATCCCTGGTTCTGCAGGAAGTCATGCATAAAGGGGCGTGCTTCTTTGCTAAGTGTTTGGGTGATTTGTGCCGACCATGAAACAGCCTTTTTGTTGTCTGTACGTGTTGCGTAATAGTCTTGTATGTGTGCATCATACTGCGCTAATTCATCCATATTTAATGGAGTATATTGCTCTTGATGTACGACGATAGACTTGGGTAAACGGGGTTTTTTTTCAGGGTTTTGGCTAGGATAGCCCAAGCAAAGACCAAACAAAGGAATGACATGTTTAGGAAGCGCTAACAGCTCGGTCACTTTCTGTGGGTTATTTCGCAAGCCACCTATGTATACACCGCCAAGACCTAAAGATTCTGCTGCCGTTAAACAATTTTGCGCCATCAATGCCGCATCTATAGAACCAATCAGTGTTTGTTCGGTAAAACCTAACTGAGCTTCTGGGTGGATGTGTTGGTGGCGATTGTAATCTGCACAAAATATGAGAAATTCAGCGCAGCTTTCAACATAAGATTGCCCCCCAGCATACTCAGCTAATTTTGTTCTGTTTTCTGCAGTTGAAACACGTACAACAGACACACATTGAATGAAACTCGAACTGGAGGCCGCAAGGCCACAGTCAAGAATGGTATCAAGAAGGTGAGTATCGATTATCTGTTCAGTAAATGAGCGAATTGAACGGTGGCTAAGTAGAGTATTGATGGTGTTATTCATCGTGCTTCCCATGCGAAATCATTAGATTTCAGAGTAACAATAATGAGCAGCTGAGAAAAGTAACTTATTGAACCGTGGGGAGTAGGAAAGTAATAGATAAAAAGAAGCCCCACACAGCAAGCTGGTGGGGCAAATTTTATAACGTAGCAATCCCGCTACAAACACATTCCCTAATACTATCCTTGCTAAGGCTAAATCCTTTAACCCAATCCTTTTGCATCGTCGTCCTGACGGTGTCCTTAAACTCAACGTCCAATGTTGAATCTTGCGCCTATCCTAAGGCTCCACTTCCATGTTGACTACTTCCTAGTAATCGAATCTTCATCCTGAAGATACTCAATCCTTTGAGTTTTCCATTCTTGCCAACCCCCTGTCGACAAGAAACATATTACTGTACTGGTGATTCTTATCAACGGTATAGGAGGTTATGTACCAAGAAACAACTGAACAATCATTAATCAAATCAAGTTAATTTCTATTAAAACAATAGGTTATCAATTGTTGTGAGGTAGTGTCTATATTAGAAAACACGTTATTCTCACACTGCTGTGAGAGATCTCTTACATTGCATGCGGTTAATAGGGATCATTCCTATTTTGACAGTAAATAGATTGATAATGCAGGCTTTATTGTCGTTCGCTTGTATCCATATCTTTTCTATATGGTTACACTATTTTAATAAGAACCACCTTTAATGATCACTCAAGGGAATGAGAGAACCTATGCATCCACAACAGTATCTAGACTCGTTGAATAAAGAGTATTTGGCAGTTCATCGTCAAAAAGAGGATCTATTTTGGGAAACCTATATGGGCACCTCAAATGATCAAGCGGGTTCGGCTCAAGCAGAAACTTTCTGGAATCAATTTTTAAGTAATGCCGATAGACTTTCTGAAATAGAGCTACAGCTAGAAAAACTTCAATCGACACCATCAAGCGATGAGTCAGGTGCGATTAAGTCCGGGCTTGAAGGTTGGCTTGCTACGTTTAAAGCTCATGCTTTACCTACTCATGAAGCGAGAGAGCTAAAGGCGGAATTGATTAAGTTTGAGTCTAAGCTTTTTGAGAAGAAACAGCAGTACACGCAGGTTTTTGTTGATGCACAAGGTAAGGAGCAAGAAGGTTCGCTTCCTGTGCTTGCTGCTAACATCCGTACTAGCGATAACGAGTCGGTCAGAAAATCCTCTCATCAAGCGATGCTCGATCTTGAACAATGGTTGCTAGTAAATGGGCTTTTAGATCTGGTAAAGCTTCGCAATCAATTCGCTCGCTCTCTAGGTTTTGATAATTTCTTTGATTATTCGATTGTGAAGACCGAGCAAATGACCACGACTGAGCTGTTCACAATATTGGATGACTTTGAACAGCGAACCCGCCAAAGCAATTTGAATAGTCTCGAGCAATTGGCAAGGGACAAAGGTCAGCAAGCACTGGAAGGTCATAATTTTGTGTACTCTTTCTCTGGCGATGCGATGCGTGATCTCGATCCGTATGTACCATTTTCACAATCGTTGCGTCGATGGATTGAATCGTTTGGTCGTTTGAATATTAACTATTCCAATGCAGAGCTGACGTTGGATCTTCTTGATCGTAAAGGCAAGTATCCTAACGGTTTTTGTCATGGGCCTATTCCATCATTTTACGATAATTCTCAATGGGTTCCGGCTAAGGTTAATTTCACTAGTAATGCCAAACCTGATCAAGTAGGCAGTGGCTATGATGGCATTAATACCTTGTTTCATGAGGGGGGTCATGCCGCACACTTTGCTAACGTTAAGATGAATGCCCCATGCTTTTCTCAAGAATTTGCACCCACTTCAATGGCCTATGCAGAAACACAATCGATGTTTTGTGACAGTCTCTTAGAAGATGGAGACTGGCTAAAGCTTTATGCACTAGACGAAAATGGAGTCGCTATTCCAGATTCAGTGATAAAAGCAATGATCGAGAGTAAGCAGCCTTTCAAAGCGTACACTGAGCGCAGTATTTTAGTGGTGCCGTATTTTGAGCGAGCACTATATCAATTAGCCGATGAAGAATTAACGCCCGAAAACATTACTCGATTAGCGCGTGAAATGGAGAAAAACATCTTAGGTCTGGAATGTAGCCCAAGACCGTTGATGGCAATTCCTCACTTATTATCCGATGAGTCAGCCTGTGCGTATCAAGGATACCTGCTGGCACATATGGCTGTTTATCAGACCAGAGCTTATTTCATTAATAAATATGGTTACTTAACGGATAACTCAGAGATAGGTCCTTTGCTTGCTGAACATTATTGGCATCAAGGCAATGCGGTGAATCACAATCAAACCATTACTCAATTAACGGGTGAAGGATTTAACGCTAAATATCTTGCTGATGAATGTAACCTAACTTCTGAACAAGCATGGCAGATAGAGCAGAATAAAATCTCAGCACTCGAAAACAGACCTCGCGCTTGTGTTCACACACTCAATGCAAAAATAAGTATCGTCGATGGGGATAAAGAGCTCGCAAATAACGAATTAAGTGATGAACAAATGTGTCATGACTTTGAGAAGTACATTGTTGATAACTATGGGCGTTAATTGCTCAAAGCTCTGTTACATCGCTATCCTTGCTTATAAGACGCACTTCTAGTACTCGTTCAAATCCGGGAAAATGCTTCTGTTTATCTATACTATCTGTATTAGGGTAAACAGGAGCCTTTCATGAATCGAGTATATCGAATCAGCGGTCTGTCATCTCTTATGCTGGCAAGTGCTTTAGTTTGGGAGGTAATGGCCTTCGAGGTTATAGCAAATGAACAGCGAGTATTAACCTGCAAGCTAAACGCGACGCCAGATTACTTTCTTTATTACTCAAGCCAATTGGTGTTTGGGAGTGATGACTTTGCGTTATTGCAGAATTTTCAGGGTAGGGTAAGTACTCATATTGAACTGGCAACAGGGAAAATGACTCGAACGACATTTATTGGTCAGCCTTTTAATGCTCATATTCAAACTTTGCAAGGAGAGTGTTTTGAGGCAAGACAGATCATCTTCAACTGGCTTGAGCTTCAACAGTCACTTTCTACAAGGTAGAAAATAAAAAGGCCAGACTCGTTTATCGAATCTGGCCTTTCAGCAATTTGAGCGCTTTACGCAGATGCTAAGACTTGCTCATCACGCTTTTTTAAGAATGCATAGCTAAACCCGGTAATTGCAGTACCTGCGGCAATAGCGACTAAGTACATCAATACTGGGGAGATAGCGTTCGGGATTAGTAGAACAAATAAACCACCATGAGGAGCTAACAGTTGTGCTCCGAATAGCATTGATAATGCGCCCGTTAGTGCACCGCCCGCCATACAGCAAGGGATCACTCGCATTGGATCTTTGGCTGCAAAAGGAATAGCGCCCTCAGAGATAAAGCAAAGACCTAGTACAAACGAAGCTTTGCCTGCTTCTTGAGCACTGCTTTCAAATTTACTTTTGGCGATAAAGGTTGCAAGCCCCATGCCCAATGCCGGCACCATACCCGCAGCCATGATAGCCGCCATAGGTGCATATTGTTGTGAGGCGAGTAGGCCAACACCAAATGCATAAGCCGCTTTATTTACTGGGCCTCCCAAATCGAAACACATCATCGCACCCAATAGAATACCGAGCATGACTGCGTTCCCCGCCCCCATAGTATTAAGGAAGTTTTCGAGACCGCTCATCGTTGCTGCAACAGGGCTACCGACCACATAGATCATAACGAGGCCAGTAAATAGGGTAGCAACAAACGGAATAATTAAGATTGGCTTGAGTGCTTCCATAGACTGAGGCAGCGACAGTTTATCAGCAATAAATTTGGCACTGTAACCGGCGATAAAACCTGCCGCGATACCCCCAAGGAAACCGGCACCAAGCGTACTGGCTAACATACCGCCAACAAGACCTGGGGCTAATCCTGGACGATCGGCAATTGAGAAGGCGATATAGCCAGCAAGAACAGGGATCATCAGAGCAAATGCGGAACCGCCGCCGATACTCATTAATGCTGCCGCTAATGTCCCTTCTTGTTTAAATGCCTCGATACCAAACACAAAACTCAGCGCGATGATCAAACCACCTGCAACCACGACCGGTAGCATATGTGATACGCCCGTCATAAGATGTTGGTATACACCTTTGTTTTCTGTAGAAACTTCGGCCGATGCACCACCTGTCGCTTGATAAGGTGTTGCTTCTAAGAAGGCTTTATCTATTTCTTGCTTGGTTTTCTTCAGTGCTGGACCTGTCTTGGTGCGGTACAGCAACTTACCGTTAAAGCGATCTAGTGGTACATCAATATCAGCGGCAATGATCACAAGATCAGCTTGTTCAATATCTTGTTCAGTGAGTTGATTTTTAGCTCCAACTGAACCTCGGGTCTCAACCTTGATTTGATGGCCTTGACGAGTCGCTTCTTCTTCGAGTGCTTCAGCTGCCATAAAGGTATGCGCGACACCAGTAGGGCAGGCGGTAATGGCGACGATCTTCTTGCTATCAGATGATTGTTCATTGCTAGTGAATACAGCGTCACTGGTTAGTTTTACTGCGTTTTTTTGTGCGTTTTCGATAAATTCGGCTGCATTTTTTACTGCATCTTTAATGCTACCTTGAAAGACGTTTTTGTCCTTAAAGCGTGATGTATCAATCGAAGTGTCTGAAGCGATAATCACAAGCTCTGTGGCATCAATATCGTGTTCACTGAGGATATAGCCTTCAATAACTTTAGATTGGCACTCTATTTTTGCATCAAGGTTAAGCTCTTTTGCAGCTTTGTCTAAAAGTCCTGCAGCAATGATGCTGTTCGCTACACCACTAGGGCAGGCTGTGATAATGGCAATGTTCATAGGGCAGTCCTTTATTTCGACATAATTGTAGGTTGTACTTTGACCTGGCTAATGGTCTGTTCAAGAAGTGCTTGGCTTGGAACGCCAACACCGATCTGCGATACTGCTAATGCAGATAAGGCGGTAGAAAAGCGCAGCAGCGTCTCTTTGTCCATACCTTGCATATGACCCCAGCAGAGGCCTGCAACCAGGGTGTCACCCGCACCAACGGTACTAACCACTTTCATTGTTGGTGGTTTTGCGCTTAACCAGTGGCCTTGGTTAAGCCACATAACACCTTGCGCGCCCATAGAGATGACAATGTTTTCGATGCTTCTATTAGTCAGTTCATGTGCTGCTTGTTGGCATTCATTCGCGTTATTTAGTGGTCTTCCAACAAACTCAGCTAACTCTTCATCGTTAGGCTTGATCAGCCAAGGTTGCGCTTCGAGCCCGGCAGATAGTGCGGCGCGACTACTATCGAATAACACCTTCTTATCTAAGGCGCGAAGTTTTTTAATCCATGAGGCACATAGCTCAGGGCTGACACCTTGAGGCAAACTTCCCGCTATCACGAAGTAGTCGTTGTACTTTGCAAGCCCAAATAGAGTCTCTTCAAACTGGTCAATATCACTTTGTGTGACCTGTACACCAGGAAAGTTGATATCACTTACCTTGCCGTTACTTTCTACCACCTTAACGTTGATTCGGGTGGCTCCTTCTACATGAACAAAGGCATCGTGAGCGTCTAGGTCTTTGAAAAGTTGGCTGAAAAGTTCAGGGTTCTCTTGTCCTAGAAAACCAGTCACGGTGACTTCTGCACCAAGTTCGCTGAGCACCTTTGCTACATTTACGCCTTTACCTGCCGCATGCAAAGTCCCTGATTTCACTAAGCTTACAGAACCTTGATTCAAGCTATCTAAGCTCCCCGTGAGATCCAATGCAGGATTAAGGGTTACGGTTACTACTTTTTTTGTCGTCATACTTGTCTCCTTACCCCTCACCTAGGCCAGATTCAATCGCTTTACCTATACTTTCAAGGGCCTCTTTTGCATCAGTCCCTTCGGCACAGAACTGCAATTGATGACCGTGTTTCACGCCCATAGCAATCACTTTCATTAGACTTTTTCCGTTGACTGGTTTTGCCTCACCATCTAAGTTGCAAACCGTGATCTTAGAGTCAAATTTCTTAGCTTCAGCAACGAGCATTGCACCAGGACGCGCGTGCAGTCCGTGAGTATTTTTGATAGTGAAAACAGCACTGTTGTCTGATGAATTCTTGCCCGAAGAAATAGAGGATTCTTCATTGGTAAACAAAGCAATTAGGTGCTCTGGTGTTGCTTGTAGAAGTTCACTTTGTTGTCCTGATGAGATGCTATTGATTAGGGTGTTTAGCATGGGGTGGTGCACATTGTTGTTGGCAGAAAATGCGACTAATCCTTTAACAACTTCTCCCTCAAATTCACATTGATTTCCAGTGGTAACAAACGACATAGCGGTGCGATTAGCACCCTTATCACTTGTTACTAACCATAATCCTTGACCAAGGTGGGTGGGAGATTTGGTCACAAGATCAGCCACAAATTCATTTTCAACACATCCGGAATTTCTTAATAAGCCACCGGCAACTGCAGCCATTTGCAACATGTCGCCAGCAGGGAAGTTCAACTGAATCAGTGAGGCATTAAAGTCTGCTTTGAGTTGGACTTGGCCGTTTAGCAGCGCGATTATCTGCTCTGCACTTTGTGCGTGCTTAAGTTTGTCTTCAACACCATCAGCGGAGAGAACTTTAGTCAATTGTTTTAAAATACCGAGATGCTCATCTGATTTAGCCGCAATGCCAATGGCTAAATAAACCGTGTTATTGTCACCCCAATCAACACCTTGAGGAAAATGATGCACAGCGACACCGGTATTGCTTACCAGTGAGCGGGTATCGACAGTACCGTGAGGAATTGCGATACCGTTACCTAAAAATGTAGAGCTTTGAGATTCACGGTTAAGCATTCCTTCCACATAGCCCGAGTCAACTAGATTCTTGTTTGTTAGACTTTTTGCGATGTCTTGAATAGCGACTGTTTTATCTGCTGCACTTTGCTGCAACCTAATATCGTGTTCATTTATTGTGAGCATATCCGCCTCAGTTTCGTTGTTAATAGCACCCTACAGGCTGTGCTTTACGTTAATGCTAAATCGATTCAGCATGCGGTGAAAAATTTTTAATTACTTATCTACCGATCATACGCTCACGTTTACCTCTATGGATTCGTGTTGTATATAAAAGTAGTGACTATGATCGGTTATTTTAATGCTGCTTAACCGTTTCAGCTTTTATAATTAACCGATTCAGCATATCATTCAATGAAAAGTAGGTACTGATCTGGATAACTATGATCAACTGCACAAATCATTAGGAACATGAATGACTTTAGAAGAGATCGCGAAACTGGCCGGAGTATCAAAAACAACCGCGAGCTATGTGATAAATGGTAAGGCCAAAAAATATCGGATTAGCGAGAAAACACAGCAAAAAGTGATGGCTGTGGTTGATGAATACAAATTCCGTCCAGATCATGCTGCTTCTTCATTAAGGGCTGGCAGTAGCCGCTCTTTTGGTTTAATCATTCCCGATTTAGAGAATGCAAGTTTTGCAAGGCTTGCAAAACTTTTAGAGCAAAACTCAAGACAAGCTGGCTATCAAATATTAATTGGTTGTTCTGATGACGACCCAGAGACTGAACAAGCGGTAGCAGAAGCGCTTGTGAGTCGCCGAATTGATGCTTTATTTGTGGCCACAGCGATGCCTAGTGCCAATGAGTACTATCAAGTATTGCTTGAAAAAGGTACACCTGTGATTGCACTTGACCGTCCTTTAGATGATGAGATTTTTAGTTGTGTAGTGAGTGAAGACTTTGAAGCTGCATTGTTACTCACGCAATCTATTTTAGACAGTAAAGTGCAAAGCATAGGCCTTGTGGGCGCATTACCTAACTTGCCAGTATCTAGAGATCGTCAGTTGGGACTGCAGGCGGCGATCAATAATCAAAATATTGACTTAAAACTCAGTTATGGTGAGCACTTTTCGGCACATGAAGGAAAGCGTCTTATCCAAGAGTGGGTGGATAGCGATAGTGTACCTGATGCTATTGTGTGCACTTCTTATACCTTACTCGAAGGTGTTTTGGATGTGCTGCTACCTAATCCACAGCTTGTTGATCGAGTTAAAGTGGCAACGTTTGGTGATAACCGCTTGCTTGATTTCATACCACTTAAAGTCAACAGCATTGCACAGAATTTTGAAGATATCGCGGATAGTGCTCTAGCACTGGCTCTTAACGCCAGCGCTAGACGTTATGAACCTGGTGTGGAGTTTATAGAAAGAGCGCTCAAGATTCGGCTTAAGCGTTCATAAACACAAAACCTGTAAAATTTTAGGCGAATGCTTTATTGCGCAAAGTGTCCAAAATAAGCTGTTTCAGCCATTGGTGAGCTGCGCTATTCAAGGTGCGCTTATGTTCAATGAGATACACATTAATATTCATTGTTTGGTCACTTTTCAGATCAAATATCGGTGTTAGCCTATGTTCAAAATCATCGACATATCTCAAGGTATGCGTGGAAATCAGCATTTTGTCTGAGTCTTGCATTGCGTCTACTAATGTATTGAGCTGTCCGCTTTTGAAAACGATATCTCGCTTTTGGCCCTTACTTTCAAGGTAACTATCGATAGGGTTATGAATTTCGGAAACGGACCTTAAGTCTAAATTAAGGTCGACAAACTGATACTGCAAACAATCTTCTAGCGTTGTCGTTTTATTGTTTGCAAGAGGGTGCTCTGACATTCCATAAAAAACAGGATAAGTGCTGCCAATAAGTTCGCTAGGGAACTCTTGATCGTTTGCCGGCTTTTCAATATGTATAGAGAAATCTACAGCGCGATCTTTAAGTAAGCTTGTGGGATCCCAAGCTGCAGGATATTCGACTAGGCTGGCGTTGGGAGCGTTATGCATCAGTTCTCTGATAAGGGGTACAGACAACTGTCGACTCATTAATGGTGGTAATGAAATTCGGAAGGTCTGGTCACAACTTTCAGGTGAAAATTGAGTACTATCGATGAGTTTACTCACCGATAGTAGTATTTCGCTTAGAGGCTCTTGTAGTGTGAGTGCTTTCTCTGTGGGCTGTAGCCCTGCAGATTCTCTATAAAAAAGCGGGTCATCAAACACGTCCCTAAGTCTTTTTAGAGTACGGCTCATGGCTGGTTGCGACAGATAAAGTACTTCTGCTGCTCTGGACACATTCTTTTCTTTCAATAAAACACTTAATGAGACCAGTAGGTTTAAATCCAGACGAGACAACTGCTGTTCGAGAGATTTCATGTTATACACTCAAGTTATATTAGTTTAAGAGTAAAAACTTTTAGACGAATATTACTATAGATGGAAATTTCACAAAAAGCAGTCTTGGTACGAATTTTTCTAGTTAAAACTTTAAATTAATCATTAAGTTAGTTTTTCTTCTAACATTGCGCGAATCAAGCGCTCTTTGCTTTCGCAGGGTAGGCGACTAAATAGTCTTTCTAGTGAATAGATAGGCAGAGTTAGTAGGGTTTGTATATCTTGAGGGTTAGGAGCTTTGATGAAGTACAAATTTGTTACCTTCTGTTAGTCGTTGCTCCGTCCATGGTGTTGTTTTAGTCCGTCGATTTACCATTATTAGAGTGACTTATTAAGTCACTCGTTCGATGAAAGATTAAAAAGTGTAGCCAAGTCCAATAAAGTGGACCTTACCGGTAAAGTGTCCGTTAAGGTCTTTAGCTAAACCAGATTGAGCGATATCCATGTCACCGAAATCGGCGAATTCGTAGTAGATATCTAGTGTGTTTTTATCCCAGGTTTTTGAAACGCCTAAGGAGTATCGATGTTGTTCACCAACGGGTAGGTCGGGTGATTGGTTAGCTTTATCATCCAAGGGAGATGTTTCGTAAGAATAGCCGGCTTTTAGTGCCCAATTGTTACGTAACTTATACTCGCCACCAAAACCGAAGTGCCAAACGTCCTCGAATTCTCTATTGATGAGATAGGGAAGGTCACTATTTGGGTAGTCTAGCTCGACGAGCGTTTTTTGCCACTTACTCCAATCATGCCATTGAATTGAGGTCATCAGTGTCAAATCATTGTTAACTTTATAACTTGCACTAATGTCTACCGTAGCAGGAGTGACTAGAGGTGCACCGTATCGTCCCGTAGCAAGCAGTTGGTCATTATCCGTGTATAGATTAGAAGTGCCAGAAAATTCGTGCTCTAACTGGGAACGGTAGGATATACCTACTTTAGTTCGTTCCGAGATATCAAACATTAGTCCTAGATTGTAGCCAAATGCAAGACTGTCTTCAGTTTCAAGTTCTATATTATTGGTGTTCGCATTAATGAGTGCGTAATCAACTTGAAGTCCTACAGCTATCGAGACGTTGTCATCAATTCGATATGCCACCGATGGGTTAAATTGGTAAGTCACTAGAGCAACATCGGTTAACTGGTTTGCTCCTTCCCACTCATAACCATAGTCTAGGGCCGCGCCACCACGTGTAGAAAAAGCAATACCGTAAGCCCATTGGTCATTAATATGATGGTTGCTAAAGTAGCTGACGACAGGCATGGTTTTGTTTGAATCAGCACCAACCCCACCGTTCGCGTCAGTGTACTCCATATCTAAATTCAACACAGTCGCACTGATAGTATGACGTTCTTTGTCCATAAAGCTCAGTGTTGCTGGATTCGTCCATATCGCAGCTGCGTTCCCCGTATAAACGCCATCACCAGCACCACCGGTACCCATATTGGCGTAGCTTGCCTCTGCCAAAAATATGCCGCTGGCACTGACGGTAGAGGAGACAACAGCAAGGCTCACTGCGATAGAGACATGACTGCAACGAAAAGAAGCAAACGACATAACACTAACCCTAGAATAAGAAACTTCTTATAGATTAAGTGGGAAGTGTTATGTTTGGTAATGATAAAAATTTATTTCAGATATTACTTAGGTGGATTTTGATGTGTTGATAGAGTCTTGAATCAGGGCTATGAATTGATGATATCGGCTAGGAAGTGGTCGATCTTTCTTTGATATCAGATACAGGTCATCTTCCACATTGATATTAGGTTCGTGAATGTAGAGGTCTGGATAAAAAGGGGAAGAAAGAACGGCACTTAAAGGCAATACGGTAAAGCCGATACCTTGTGATACGGGGTATAAAATCTGGCTCAACTGATTAATGTAGGTAATGCGTTTTAGCTCTCGAATAGAAATATTAATCAGTTCCTCATTGCCACACTCCTCAAGATACTTGGCAAGATATTGCTGCCCATCTGGGTGATCCACCAATCCGAGATCTTTTAGAGCCTCACTGTTGAGGTCAATCTTTGACTGCTTTTTTGGCAATACCAAGCATAAGGATTCAGTGCCGATTTTAGTGACTTCAAATTCGGCTTGATTGGGAACTTGTGTAACGAGACCAAACAATGAATGACCTTGTTGAACATACTCACAAATGCGCTTGTTAGGAGCGGCTTCAAATTTCACCTTTAGGTTTTGATGCAGTGATTGCAACGCAATAAATTTAGGAAATAGCCATTGCGCGAGTGCTCCGGAGCAAGCTAATTTTATGCTTCCGGTATAGGGGTCATCCGTTTGTAGTGTATTGAGCAGGTTTTGTTGTTGCTCGATTAGGTCACAAGCGTATCGATAAACGATATGACCTTGCTCTGTCAGCTCAAAGCTTTTCCCTTTTTTAATCAGCAGAGGCGTATGACAGGCTTGTTCTAATTTTTGGATATGTTGAGTAACCCCTGGCTGAGTCATGAAAAGGGCTTCAGCCGTGCGAGTGAAATGATTGACTTCGACTAAGGTTTTAAAGGTTTTAAGCCATGTAGGGTTCAACATATTTTTATAAGTATTCATTATAGAGTTATTTATAAATCATAATTTTACATGCAGTTAATGCAAGTTAAACTTAAGGTTAGGTAGGAAAATTAAAAGGAATTTTGAATGAAAGCACTCACATACAATGCCAGTAGTGATCAATTCATCGTCAAGCAATTGTCTATGCCTCAGATAGAGACTGGTTGGGATGTTGTGGTAAAGGTCGATGCGGTTGCTCTTAATCCTGTGGATGCCAAGGTGCATCGTTGGAAAGCGATGGTAGAGAGCATGGACGATAATTTTGTGGGTGGCCTAGATGTAGCGGGAGAGATAATTGAAGTCGGAGATAAAGTCATCGAGTGGAGCGTCGGTGACAGGGTGTTGTATCACGGTAACATGCGCCGTACTCAAGGCGGATTTGCCGAATACGCAGTGCAAGATTCCCGCACTCTAATTGAACACCCAGATACTGACTCTGCTGTTGCAGCTGCGACACCTTGTGCAGGTTGGACAGCATGGTGTGCCTTGGTAGACAAGCTGGATATTGCTAAACGAGACTCTATTTTTATTGCTGGTGGGTCGGGTGGTGTGGGTAGCTTTGCGATCCAATTGGCGAAACATTACAAAGTGCCAACGATTATTACGACTTGTTCCGCTAAGAATCACGCATTTGTCGAAGCGTTAGGTGCCACACATTGTATTGATTACCTTGAATTGGATGTTGTCGCTAAGGTAAATGAAATAATGCAAGGTCAAGGGGTAGAGGTCGCGCTTGATTGTGTAGGTGGAGATAATGATATTTTGTGCAGTGACGTATTAGGCTATCAAGGTCAAATGGTCGAACTTGTGCAGGTTGTTCGTCCTGAAGCTTACGACAACGCTTTTTTACGGGGATTGAGCTTTCATCAACTCAGTTTAGGCTCTGGTCATGTTAATCATCGTCGAGGTCGCAATGCTATTGTAAGTGCGGGAAATGCATTTAATCTGCTTTTAGAGCAGGGTGAAATTACAATTCCTCAGCTTCAGATTATTTCTCTAGACGAAGCAGGTGATGCATTAACAAAAATCAGAGAGCAGAGAACGGTAGGTAAGGTAGTTGTGATGTTCTGAGTTTCGAAGTATCCAACAGAACAACGTCACTTTGGAAGCTGATCACCTGCCCATTGATACCTCTTTGACTTTCATTGTCCTGCTGCAAACTAGATGCCCGATAAAAGACTTCGGGCATGACGCTGTTGTTGAGTGTTGAGTGTTGAGTGTTGATTGAGTTCTATCTATGTTTGCACTGTTATCTGCACTTTTCAAATCTCTGTGGTCTCTTAGATGCCCGATGAAAGACTTCGGGCATGACGCTGTTGTTGAGTGTTGATTGAGTTCTATCTATGTTTGCACTGTTATCTGTAGTTTTCAAATCTCTGAGGTCTCTTAGATGCCCGATAAAAGACTTCGGGCATGACGCTGTTGTTGGGTGTTGATTGGGTTCTATCTATGTTTGCACTGTTATCTGCACTTTTCAAATTTCTGAGGTCTCTTAGATGCCCGATAAAAGACTTCGGGCGTGACGTTGTTGTTGGATGTTGATTGGCATTGTTGTTAGTGGTGTTCAATAGATGAGCTTGGATGTTTAGACGTCTAGACGTTGACATTGAGTAGGTATGGCACTAGTCTACGCGCTCTTTTGTTTTTGTGATCTTGGTAACATGTCTTACGCTACTAATTCTTCGTCTGTATCGCCTTCTTTTAAGGCGCTATTACCGCTCTTTTTATTCCTCGCACTTTTCATTGGTACGGGTGTCTACATGACACTGCAAGAAGTGGAGATGGCGTTTTATCAGTTGCCAGCACCGGTAGCGGCTCTACCTGCAGTTGTATTGGGTATTGTGTTAAGCAAGGATAAGCTTAACGCAGCTATCGAACAGTTCCTGCGAGGCGTTGGGCATACTGACATCATAGCCATGTGTATTATTTACTTACTTGCTGGAGCTTTTGCCGCTGTAGCAAGCGCCACTGGTGGCGTAGAAGCGACCGTAAATTTGGGCTTAACTATGATCCCAACGGCTCTTATTTTGCCTGGTATATTTATTATCTCTGCCTTTATCGCAACCTCGATGGGAACTTCTATGGGGACCATAGCGGCTGTAGCACCTGTGGCTCTCGGTATTGCTAATGCCGCAGATATGGATGTCGCATTAACTGCGGGTGTAGTACTCAGCGGTGCTATGTTCGGCGACAATCTTTCGATTATTTCTGATACCACAATTGCAGCTACTCGTTCTCAAGGCTGTCAGATGCGCGATAAATTCAAAGAAAACATCCGTATTGCTTTGCCTGCAGCACTATTTGCAATCGTGCTGTTTGGGTTCAATAGTAAGGCATCACAAGTGCCGAGTGTTGAAGCTGTAGACTGGATCAAGGTGATCCCTTATCTCACAATCTTGGTATTGGCGGTATCGGGGGTGAATGTGTTCGTGGTATTGAGTTTGGGTATAGTGCTCGCAGGAGCTATTGGTTTTGTGTCGGTGTCTGAATATAGCGTGAGTGGTTTTGCAAATGATATCTATACTGGCTTTGGCAATATGCAGGAGATATTCCTGTTGTCGATGCTTATTGGTGGGATCAGTGCGCTCATGAAGGAGCAAGGTGGCTTAGCGTATATTACTCAACGAGTAAGTCGAATGATTCGTGGTCACAAAAATAGCCAGCGCGGGGCGGAAATGGGAATTGCCTCGGTGGTTAGTTTAACCAACCTTTGTACTGCGAATAATACGGTATCTATTATCGTAGCGGGTGGGGTTGCGAAAGAACTTGCAGAAGAGAATAAGGTACCAGCAAAACGAAGTGCTAGCTTATTGGACATTTACTCTTGTGTTATCCAGGGCGTGTTGCCTTACGGTGCTCAAATTTTATTATTAGGGTCTATCTTTGGTTTGTCACCATTGGCGGTAGTGGCTAATTCATATTATTGTTTCTTCTTGGCAATTGCAGCAGCGTTGACCATTATCTTCGGTAAGCGTTAGGCTAAAATAGACGATGAACCGACGGGCAAGCTTTGATTCTAAAGCTTGCAAACAATACGCTAGCAATTTAGCAACCATATTTTGGGCTAAGCAAACCATAATATTTTATAATTGCGCAATGAGAGTCATGTTAATAAATTGGCTCTTGGCGAATTCAGATGATGGAGAAGAAATGTTCCAATTAACAGTCTTAGAAAAAACATTGATAGTAACGAGCACATTTGTTCTTGTAGGCACGTTCTTCACTGAGTACATGATTGAATTCTTTGACTTTATGATTGGTGTATTGTCGTTCTAACCACTTCGATGAAATTAAGCTTACCTACCGTCGGATCCTTTGAATTTTGTGCACAAATAAACGTCCTTAATAGGACGTTTTTTATAACCATTCCTCACATATTACGTGCTGAATACTTTCAATCTTTATGTGTAAAGTAAACGTGGTACGCTTCACAACATCATGTTTTCTTTCACAAAAACAACATCTTCAAGGAAATAAACGCGATAGACTTCGTTCAGCCTTTGATTCCAATACAGTCCTGAGGACCTTGAATGTCGACGATTTGCTTAGATGGAGCTTGGTCTCTTACCTCTCCCCAACACCCAGAAATTTCAGTTCCAATCACTTTACCTGGAGATAATTATCATGCGTTGATGAATGCAGAAGTTATCGAGGATCCTTACCACGGGGTAAATGAAAAGGATGTGCAGTGGGTGGCACAGAGTGAATGGATTATTGAGCGTACTTTTGAAATTTCTGCAGAGCAACTAGCTTGCCAGTTCTTAGATTTGCATTTGAGTAGAGTCGATACCTTAGCGACGATTTCAATTAATGGTAACTCCGTTTTTACTTGTAGCAACATGTTCCGAGTTCACCGAATTGATTTGAAGCGGTTTTTAAGGGAAGGAGACAATCGGATACAAGTTCACTTTGCTAGGGTTGATATTGAGGCCAAACGCAGAGCACAACAGCTTCCATTCCCCATACCTTCCTCTATGGGTGCAAACAACCAACTACCACATATGAATCTCATTCGAAAAACCCAGTGTCATTCTGGCTGGGACTGGGGCATCTGCTTAGTGGTATCCGGTATTTATGACTCGATACAGATTCAGCAAGTTAAACAAATTCGTCTAGAGCAAGTTAAAACGGAACAAAACTGGCTACCAAATGGTGGTGTTGAAGTATTGGTCACAGTTGTTCATCAGTCGGTAGCAGGGGTACCCATTGAGGTTAACTTTGGTTCTCAAAATATGAACTTGCTGTCTTCGGCAGACGGGATAACAACGGCTCGGTTTTATGAAGAATCCCCAAACCTTTGGTGGCCTGTAGGTTATGGAGATCAACCTCTTTATCAACTTCGCGTGAGCACAGATGAACAAGAGATCTGTAAGAGAATTGGACTACGTCGCTTAGAGCTAAACAATGAAACGGATAACATTGGCTCAGCGATGGAATTTAGGGTAAATGGATTCCCTATTATGTCAAAAGGGGCTAACTGGATCCCTGTGGATGCAATGCCGTCTAAACAGACGGCTAAGCGCTATGAAACGCTTCTACGTAGTGCCGTTGATGCCAATATGAATATGATTCGAGTATGGGGTGGCGGTCAGTACGAATCTGATTATTTTTATGAGTTATGCGATGAGCTCGGTCTTCTAGTCTGGCAGGATATGATGTTTGCATGCTCGTTGTATCCTTCAACACCTGAGTTTATCGCTGATGTTGAGCCAGAGATACGTGATCAGATACAGCGGCTTCGAGATCATGCCTGCATTGCGCTTTGGTGCGGTGATAACGAAGTGATCGGTGCATTAAATTGGTACGACGAATCAAGAAATAATAGAGATAAATATGCGGTCAATTATGACCGATTGAATCGAAAACTGAATGACATCATAGTGCAAGAGGATCCATCGCGATGTTTCTGGCCCAGTTCCCCTTGTAATGGCGGATTAGATTTTGGTGATGCTTGGCATGAAGATAATCGAGGAGATATGCACTTCTGGGATGTATGGCACTCTGGTGGTTCGTTTGATGCTTACTTAGGGATAAAACCGCGGTTTTGTTCTGAATTTGGATTTCAATCATGGCCATCATTTGCTGAGGTCAAAACCTTTGTGCCTGAGGATGATTGGAATGTCACTTCGCCGACGTTTGAAAGTCACCAGAAAAACAACAGTGGCAACAGTATTATCACCGAGATGTTTACTCGTTATTTTCGTTTTCCTAAAGGATTTGAACAAATGTTGTATCTGAGTCAGGTACAGCAAGCAATTGCAATTAAAACGGGGTGTGAGTATTGGCGAGCACAAAGCCCAATTTGTCGTGGAATGCTGTTCTGGCAACTGAACGACAATTGGCCGGTGAGTTCTTGGTCTAGCATCGAGTACTCAGGACGTTGGAAGCAACTGCACTATCACGCTAGGCGTTTTTATTCTCCAGTGTATTGTCCATTCGTGGAAACTGAAGACGCAATTACTGTACATTTAAGCAACAATAGTCGTGAGAATCGGCAAGTAGCGGGACGTGTTGTGCGAGTTGATTGGCATGGTGAGATACTCGGTGAGTGGCCTATCGCAATGGAGCTCAAAGCTGATCAAAATATTATCGCATGGCAACTTCCGAAAGCGGAGTGGGAATTCGATGAGCACAGTAGTTTTTTTCATGTAACGATAGAAGCTACGGGTAGTGACGTTAATCAAAACACGTGGTTTACGGAGCCTAAATTTAAATCTCTCAACTTGCAGCGTGCCAATATACAGGTTGAAGTTGATGGAGATTCAATTTTGCTAACATCAGACAAACCAGCTTTCTTTGTGCATTTAGAACATGATGGAGTGGGGCGATTCTCCGACTCTAGCTTTACTTTGCTTTCAGGAGAAATGAAACGCGTGCGTTACCTCGGAGAGGACAAGGCACTTATGTTAGAGAGTTTGCGCGTCTATGATTTGTCGAATAGTTATTAAGGCAATGGTGTAGCGGTTACAGGTCATTAAAGGATTTAAAGTGGGAATAGTAGAGTTCGTTTTATTGTTTGTCGCTGGTGTGATTGGCGGTGTTATGAACTCCATAGCGGGGGGAGGGAGTTTCGTTACATTTCCTGCCCTAATGCTAAGTGGCGTTCCCCCGGTAATGGCGAATGCTAGTAATACACTTGCATCCACTGCGGGTTATCTTAGCGGAGCGTATGCATTCAAAGACGACATTGCCAAAGATAAGAATAACCTACCTAAGATCATACTGTTTAGTGTGTTAGGTGGAGGGCTAGGAGCATGGTCTTTAATGAGGGTAGAAGAGAATACCTTTTTAAAGGTTATTCCATGGCTTTTGTTGTTCGCGACGGTACTGTTTATTGTTGGGCCTAGATTTAATCAGCTATTGCAGGCTGTAGCGAGCCGCTACAAACATGCTTCCAATGTGGGACAGATCTTAATATGGGTGGGACTACTTGTGGTCGCCACTTATGGTGGTTTCTTTAATGCTGGGCTTGGCATTATCTCATTGAGCTTTCTAGTCATTGCCGGCTATCGTGACATCAACGTTATGAACGGGGTTAAACTGCTTATCTCGTGCGGGGTTTCGTTAACGGCGATCGTTGTTTTTATTGCTCAAGGGGCTATTGATTGGCATGCGACTCTGGTGGTGTTGGTAGGCACACTTGTTGGTGGGTATTACGCTGCGCAGATTTCACGTCGTCTACCGCAGGTATGGATTAAGAACATTGTCATAGTGATCAGTATTTCAATAACGGTCTACTTCTTTTGCATTACTTATTTGTAATTTGTTCTGAAATCAAAATCTAAAAAGGCTCGGTCTTCCGACCGAGCCTTTGTATATTGTTTTGATGATGCTAACAATTAAGCTTCTGCTGTAGAAACTAAGCTGTTATCCGTACCACAATCATTTGCTACATAAGCGTCTGCTTTAGGGTCGTTTTCCCAAACTTCACCATCGATAAGGTAGCGAAATTGAAACTGTTCATTCTTAGGGAAGCGAGTTTTAAAGTTGAATGATTTTTTAGTTTTGTTGTACTTCATAGCAACAGGTTGCCAATCCGTGAAATCACCAGCAACAGAGATTGATTGTTCTGCTGTCTTTGGCCATTCAAAAGTTACTTCAACTTCGTCTTTAGTTTTGAAAAATCGTTTCTTCAGCACGGTTATTTTCCTTATATATGTAATCCAACGCTGATTTTATTCTCATCGATTAAAATATGAACTTCAAGTTATTTTGTAATTTTATAACTAAATTTTAAGACACTTATCAATAAGTAGCTCAAATTAAGCCAAAGTATGTGTTTTTGTCGTCAGTATAGAGAGTGCTAATTTTTACCAAATTCTGCATAAACATTACCTAGAACAATGATTTGAGGTATCAAACTATGTATTTATTTTTGAACTTGTTGTATTTGTAGAGCGTTATAAAAATTCTTTCAAATGTTATTTTGCAACATTGATAGTCAGAAATTAAATGTCATAGCGTCGATACTTTATAGAGAATCCTGGTAACTCTTCTGTTTGTGCTCAACTCAAACGATTTGTCTAGGTAAACGACTATGATTCATGGCTATGATCTTAGCTTACCGTGGTTGGCTGAGGATATCGGAAATACGGCCGTTGTCATTAAACAAAATGAAGGGGAACGAGGACTTCACCATCTTTACATTGGTCCGATAAAGATCATGAACAACATTAAAGATAAGCAGAACAAATTAGTCGCTTTTTATAAGCAAGAGACATGGCGTGTTAGTCACAGCACAGAAGTCTTCACAATGTTTACTATATGCGTTTCAAGTCGAAATTTGAGCTAAATAAGAAAAGCCCGCGAACAATAGATGTTGTTTGCGGGCTTTTTTCATTTCTAGCGTGTTAGAAGTGCAGGGCGCTTGATTACTCGTGTTCTGCGTTACATTGATATGTAGCGCGCCATATTAAGTCTCTCGAATGTTGTATGGTATTTAAAAGTTCTCTCCCTGTAATTTGGGGGATTGCAAGTAACACTCTTAAGTCCAACTCAGACTCGGTAGCTTGATATGCTCGAACATGGGTAAACGTTGTACGCTCATTTTTCTTTAACATTGTGCTATTTATGCAAATGCCGAATGAGTCTTTATTCATGTCTAAACCTCCCATTGTCAAGACAGGTATAGAATACCCTCTAATACTTTATAGGTACACAAAAAGATGTTTAATTTTTGAGCTCGATCAAGATAAGGGAGCGAGATATTCTGCTTAATAAAATAGATATTCTCTTGCTGATTAGATGCTGGAAATCGAATGGTTACCATTTACCAGAACATAATGCTGTTGCTGTTGCTGGGATAGGAGTTGGTTGTTATATGAACGCTTTCGTTGGCATAAAATAAATCATTGGCTCATATGTGAATTATTATGCGCTTATAGCGAGTGTACTCAACATAAGTGGAGGCGTTGCATCTCGATTAAGTGAGCTTTTTTTGAACAGAAACGAAAGCGATTAGACATTTCTTTAATTAAAAAACATCAACATTTATCAAAAGCAACTTTAATACATAAGGTGGTTTTCTTTCGAGGTTAACCATTATGGGCGTTATAAACGGGGAGCTCGCCCTATAGGAAAACAACACATCCAAATCTAAATTGGTGGTTATTGAAACTATAATTCGTTTTGATAAGTTCGCTATTTGTGGAGAATGTAGATTTTTATCGTTAGCAATGAATAAAGCTTTTTTAATCGCAAATACCAAATTGTAAATTATTGTTTTTTATAGCGTTAATTCGCTTTGTTTGCATATTGTGTCAATTTACAACGTTTACTAATACCTCAATTTTTGCGATCTGAACGACAATCTACAGATTGTCTTGCGATACTAAGTCCGCGAGTACTTTCAGCATATTATTTTGTTTTGACCTGAAAAATCGCACGGATGGTTTCTGATTGGAACCAATGATGGTCGCTGTTTTTATTTGTTGCTTATTGATTTACCTAAGGGTTTAAGCATTGAAGTGAGATTTATTTTATCAATAGCATTTCATTCCTAATCATTCCTTGTTACCTGCCTATTATTGAGCGTTACCATCAGCAATAGATTAGGGTTTTCTAATCTTCAATATAGTGACCTTTATGGCCATTATTAATCAGTTTTGCATACACTTTCCTTACTTTGAGACAGTGCTAAACGCTTTAATCTAAAGGCTCTTAGAAGAAATCTGGCCAAGAACCGTCCGGTTTTCGTAGAAAACGTTCTAAATTACAATTTTTGTTATCTAAACACGTGAAAATCAGGTGTAAAATCAAGTTCAGGTTGCTAAAATGTTACCAAAGTCGAAAGACTATTTTGTTAATGTTTCAATGTTGATAGTACTGCCTCGATTAAGGACTGTTGGGGCAGAAACAAGGATGTAGGCTATGGAAGAGCAAGTATTGATCACCAATGTGTCCGTTTTAGAGACACATGGCAAGTCATTAGTTATCAATTCAGATAGTGCAGCAAGAGCAGTAAAGAAAGGCGACACCCTTGAAAAGGGCGATATATTACTTATCGGCGAAGACGCAAAGGTCATGGTGCAATATGGTGCCAAGGCTGAGATTTTCCAACAAAACTGCGCCGTATGTTTTGCTCTTGCCAGTCCTGAAAACGCAAGCGAGTTAGCATCAGTTAATCTCGACAACCCTCTTTCTCTAGAACAAGAAGGCACACAGTATACCGAGCAGGATATTGAGCTTGTTCAGCAATTGATTGTCAATGGTATGGATCCTTCTGAAGCGATGGACGCTGCAGCTGCGGGTCGTAACGTCAATGCTGAACATGCGGCCAATGATGGTTTTGTTACTGTCGACATGAACTACATTGAAACGCATCCACAAACATTCTTTGAAACAGAAGCTTCCCTACCATTAGTGCCAATAGTAGAAGATGATGGGTTGACCATTACTTTTGCTGAGGGTGGAGGTGAGATTACCTCTAGTCTTTCTGAAGGTTCACTTACTGCCTCCACATACCCTCAAACGACAAGCGATACTGTTGTCATCGAACAAGCGACTTTTGCGTTAGATCCAGAATCGTTTGCGGTAGCTCCCGTTGACGTTGACGCTGTCATAGCCGAGCTTAATGCGCATATTACATCTGGCGGAGAAGCCGTTACTTTCGTTTATGATGAAGGTTTAAATGCCTTAATTGGTACTTTAAATGGTGAAGAAGTCCTTTCTATCACGATTGAAAATACGGTACTTGATAATGGAATTGAATTAAAAGTTACCACGGTGGTATCTCAACCCATCGACCATCTGAATATCGATGGTGAATATGTTTCTATAGCCAACGATCAACTAAGTGTACATTTTGCGATTACAGGTAAAGATGTTAATGGTTTTGAATTAGTCAATCCTATTCAATTTAGTGTTGTTGTCGCAGATGGTGAAAACGTATTTGTTGATACCGTTGCTGATGATGAAGTTGAGTCCGATGGTGTTAGCTCAAACACTATTTCTGGAGAACTTTATCAACTTGGTAGTGATGGTCTAGATACGGTAGTGTTTGATGAAAATGCACTGGTGCTATTTGACGGGTTACTGTCGAATAATTCAGCTACATCAGTATTAATTAGTGATGATGGCACTACGTTAACTGTTGTTCTTAGTGATGATCCTTCCAGTAAAGTACTTGAAATCACGTTAGACCTTAACGGTGGTTACACGCTTGAAGCTTTCCAAGCGATAGAGCAAAACAGCCTTGAAACACTGAGTATTGCGTTGCCTGTTGTCGTAACTGATAACGATGGTGATGTGACTAAAGGCTTCTTAACGCTTGGGCTAACAGATGGCAATGACCTTACTATTAATAGCGTTATTGCGCCACAAATGTCCGAAGATGATATAGGTACTACAGTACCGTCTTCATCTGGTGATATCGGTTTGGTACAAGGTAGTGATAACGTTGAATCTATCATCATTGCTCCGTCTGTTTTACTCGATATTAATTGGCATCAACTCACTTCAAATGGCGAAGCAACAGGGCTGCGATTAGAAGACTCGAGTGTTCAGCAAAACGGTGTGGGTGATGTAGTTAAAGACAAATTGGTTGTTTATCTTAAAAGTGACCCAACCACTGTGGTTATGGAAGTAGTGGTCAATGTTGATGGCACATATCAAATCTATTTAAAACAACCATTGGACCAAGATAGTGAGAATTTAACTGCTTTGACTATCCCCGTGATTGCGGTGGATACAGATGGGGATGCTAAACAAGAAATCATCTCACTTGAAATAGAAGATGGTAGCAACCCAACCGGTGAAGATAGCCTACTCGATTACACTGAAATTGTTGATGAGTACACGACGTCTCGTGAGATTGTTTTTACCCAAGGCAGCGATAAAATTAATGATATTTCATTCGAGCAATCTGTTGCAGAAGACCCAATTTGGCAAGGTATTGTCAGCAATGGTGAAGACACTACGGTAACGGTCGTCGATGGCAAAACGATTCAAGTGAATACTGTTGGTGGGGACCCTGTATTACTCATTACGATTGATAATACCGGTAAATACACGCTAACGCAGTACCGCGCCATTGAACAAGAAAGCGATCTGCTCGAATTGGTTATTCCAACAACAGCGACGGATACGGATGGTGATTCTGTTACTCAGAATATCACTATCGTAGTTCGAGATAACATCAGTCCATCAGGCGATGCCAGTGAGATTGAATACACTGAAAATGATACTGTTGGACAAGAAACTGATGGGCAAATAGATTTCACCATATTCAGTGACGCAATTGAAATAATTCAATTCCTACCTTCCGTGACCGTTGACCCTACCTGGACTGATTTGACGTCAAACGGATTAGCGACAACGGTGACGTTGTCACAAAATGACACTGTACTAACCGTGTCTACATCGACGCAAGATGTGCTAGTTATTTCAGTCAATCCCGATGGTTCTTATACAGTGGTTCAGAATGATGCCTTAGATCATCCACTGGAAAATTTACTTGAATTGCCTATAGATCTTGTCGCTACAGATTATGATGGTGACACGGGTAATCAAACAATCACGATTAATATTAATGATGGTACTGACCCTGTAGCAAGTGACAGTAGTATCGAATACACCGAGTTAACCGACGACGTCAGAAACGCTGACGGTACTGTGCAAATCGTCAAAGGTGTTGATGATATTGCAACCGTAGAGTTTTCAAATGAGATATTAGCTGATGAAACCTGGTTGGGTATTACCAGTAATGGAAATGACACAGAACTTCGATTAGAAGGTAACCTATTTACCGTTTATTACCCTGTCGAAGGCTCCGCCACTAATGAAGAAGTGATTGTTTTTCAGATCTCCATCGATCTTGAAGGTAATTATTCTATTCAACAGTTTGAGCCAATTATTCAAGATTCAGATACGTCTGATATTTTGCTCAATATCCCTGTCGTGGTAACCGATACAGATAATGACATCGCTGAAGCTAATATTGACATCACCATTGTAGACGGCGATAGCCCTGATGTTGGTGTTGGCTTAGTTACGTTTACAGAAAAAGCGACAGAAACAACCATCCTTGATCAGTTTGTAGTTGATGCGGGCTCAGATGATATTGAAAGAATCATTTTTAACGACAGTATTGAAACGGCCCCCGCGCTTGTTAATTTGCTGAGCAATAACCAAGCCGTAGAAGTTACATTGAGCGCAGATGGTACATTATTGACCATTTCTATTGCAGGTGATCCAAGTAATAAAGTACTAGAGATTGAATTATTAGATACGGCGGGTAACTTCCGCGTTTCTCAATATCAAGCTTTGGAACACAATGATCTATTACTTGATACGTTACTGTTTGACTTACCTGTCGAAGTCTATGATTTCGATGCAGAGGTTCCTGTCACTACCAATATCGTCGTAAACATTATCGATGGTACTGATCCTTCGTTAAGTGCTGATATTGCCGATGTGATTACTGAAACAGGAGAAGAGATCTCTGTTTCAGGAACGGTCAGTGTAACTATGGGAAGCGACAACGTTGAGAGTGTCGTTTTTGATAAAGCTGCGGTTGAGTCGGATCTGGCATGGACAGACCTGCTTAGCAATAACCAAGACCTAGACGTATTGGTTACTGACAATACCTTGCTGCTTTATATTGCAGGCGATACAACTAATGTGGTTTTGGAAGCGACGGTTAATGCAGATGGCACCTACACCATTACTCAATATCAATCATTGGAGCACAACGGCAGTGATTCGCTGACTCTTACTCTTCCAGTAGTTGCGACTGACACCGATGGAGATAGTAGCAGCGAAAATATTACGATCCAAATCGATGATGGTTTGGATCCGGTGATCGTTGATAGCAATGTTGAATTGTCAGATGACAGTCTATCAACAACTGAGACAGGCAATGTAGATCTTGTTGTAGGCAGTGATGTGATTGAGTCATTAGATGTGACGCTTTCTACTGAGCAACTAGCTGAATGGCAAGCCATTACTAGCAATGGTCAGCAAACAACGTTGACGGTTAGCGGCGGATCCTTAGTTCTTACGTTAGGTGATGGCAGCGAAGTCTTGCGACTGGATATTGGCTTAGATGGTGAGTATTCCGTGACTCAATACCAGCCTATTGATCAGCCACCGGCAAACCAAAATGTACTTGGTGTAACAGTGACTGCAACAGATGCAGACCAAGACAGTGACTCTAGTATCATTACGGTCACTATTAATGATGGAGTCGATCCCACAACTTCAGTCGATGTGTCTACGCCTTTAGATGAAAATCAAATTAACAATCCATCACGAGTGCCTGAAACCGGTGATATCGGCTTAACCGTTGGCGCCGATGCACTGGCAACCGTTGTTTTTAATGATGATGTGCTTGAAGACCCTATTTGGGCATCGTTATTAAGTGATAACCAGGATACAACCGTTGCTCTAAGCGGCGATGGAACCACACTTACCGTTCATGTGACCGGTGATGAAACGGCGGTAGTACTTGTCGCAACCATCAATTTTGATGGGACCTACAGTATTGAGCAATTCAGAGCGATAGAGCAGAGTACCGAAAATAATATTAACGACCTAGAGTTGGTTGTGGACGTGACGGATACTGACGGTGATGTTAGTAGTACTACTATCTCTATGCCAATAACCGACGGTGACGACCCTGTTATAAATGACAGCTCTGTAGCACTTGATGAAAATGATATTGGTGCAGCAGACTATGAGCCAGCAAAAGGTGACTTAGGGTTGGTCAAAGGAACGGATCTTGTAGAGTCGATAGTGATTGATTCTTCGGTAGAATCGGAACCTGATTGGCTTGGCTTAACGAGTAATGGCCAAGCGGTTACTCTAGTCCTTTCTTCTACTAATCAAGACCCTTTCAACGATACGTTGACGATTGTTCGTGCAGACAATAACTCGCCAGTATTAGAAATCATCGTGAATCTAGATGGCAGCTATCAGGTTACCCAGTTGCAACCATTAGATCAGCTCTCTGGAGATATCCTTGATCTTCTATTGCCTGTCACCGCTACCGATGCAGATGGTGACTTCTCACAAGCGGATGTCACTATATCTATCACTGATGGCCTCGACCCATCTGGCGAAGATAGCACGATCAATTTGCAAGAAACGACAGGTGTGGTGATAGGAAATGACCAGATTATATTCACTGCAGGTAGTGAGGAAATTGCAGACATTTCTTTTGATGCAGGGGTTGTCAATGACGCAGTTTGGAAGGGGCTTCAAACCAACGGAGAGGGTGTAACCGTTGCTTTAGTGGATAGTAAAACCCTAGTGGTTACATCACTATCTGGCGAAGAAGTTTTGCGAGTTGTCATCGACAATGATGGTAACTATGTCGTGACTCAATCACAACCTATCGAACAAGATCCGAGTTCCGATCTTACTAAGCTTGTGTTGCCTGTTGTTGCGAGTGATTCAGAAGGCGATAGCGGAACGGCGAACATCAACATTAACATTAGTGACAATGTTGCGCCTACCGCACCAACGAGTCCTGTTACCTACATTGAAACAGGGGAAGCAGGACAAACCAATTCAGGAAATATCAACTTCAGTCCAGGTAGTGACGCCGTTGAAACGGTTGTTATTGATTCCGCTGTAGAATCAGACGCGGTATGGAATGCACTGACGAGTAATGGAGAGGCAACAAGCGTTTCTCTAGATGCAACAGGTAAAATCCTGACACTCACTACCGCAGGCGGAGTGGACGTTTTAGTGCTGACTCTTGCCGATGATGGCAGTTATACACTGGTACAAAATGCTGCACTCGATCAACTTTCTGATGACGATATTAGTGACCTATTAGTGCCTGTTATTGGGACCGACTACGATCAAGATTTCAGTTCAGCGAATATCAATATTAAAATCACTGATGGTATCGATGCACAGATATCAAGCAGTGCAATCAGTCTTGATGAAGACGATGTCAGTGAAGGAATGGCGACGGATACGGGCAGTATCAATCTTATTAAAGGCAGTGATGCTATTGATACCGTTGAATTTACGCTTTCCGATGAACAAAAAGCTGAGTGGGAGTCTTTAACCAGTAACGGTCAAGATACACAACTTGTTATCACGCCTATGGGTCTAACAGTGCAGTTAGCGGATGGCACACCCGTGCTCACTTTAACCATAGATAACACCGGTTCTTATACGCTGACACAATTGAAAGCCTTGGATCAGACTGATGATCAAAACCTATTACAAGTAGGCGTTGATGTTACTGATACTGATACTGATGTGGTTTCAACCGTTATTGACATTGCTATCAATGACGGGGATGAGTTTGTTATTTCACCGGATGATGCAGAGTGGAATGAAGACAGTATTGGCGATGCATTGGAACTGCCTATTACGGGTAGCCTTGGCTATGAAGGTAGCGATGCAATCTCTGAGGTGACGATAGAGTTGTCAGAAGAGCAATTGTCTATTTGGAATGCTATCACAAGCAATGGAGAAGCAACGACTTTAACCATTACAGATACTGGTCTAACGGTAACAACCGTTGGCGGTGAGGATGTACTTGAATTAGTCGTTAATGTTGATGGTACTTACACCATTAACCAGTTAGCCGCGATTGATCAAGATGACGATGCTTTGGTTAATCCAGATAAACTTGAACTTAGTGTTGGGGTTGCCATTGCGGATACCGATGGCGATATCACACGCTCTCCAGTTACATTCACCATTGTTGACGGCTCGAACCCTGAAATATCTGACGATGTTGCTGATATTTATGAAGACGACATTGGCGATGTGAGTAAGCAACCATTTGAGGGTGATTTGTCCTTGATCGCAGGCAGCGACCTGGTGACGAGTATTGCTATTAATGATGCTGTTGAAGCGGAGGAGAGCCCATGGCAAAACCTCACCAGCAATGGGCTAGCCACTAATGCTGTCTTATCCTCCACAAATCAAGATGGTACTGATGATACCCTGACGCTCTCTCTTGAAGATGGCACAGTGGTAATGCAAGTCATCGTTAATCTTGATGGTACTTACACCATAGAACTGCTGGAACCTATAGACCAAGGTATTGATAATCTTAATGCCTTAGTTATTCCTGTAGATGTTACCGACAGTGATTTAGATACTACTTCTGCCGATATCAAGGTCAATGTGAATGATGGCACTGACCCTATCGGTGTAGATAGTGACGTCAGTTGGACTGAAAGCACCGGAGAAGTAACGGCAGATGGCACCATCGATTTTACTGCTGGTAGCGATGATATTCAAAGTGTTGAGTTCGATCCTAGTATCCTAGAGGATAGTGCTTGGACTGGATTAATGAGTGAGGGAGAAACCGTTGTTCTCGAGCTTTCTGACGATGGCAAAACATTGACTGTAACAGCGGTGGGTTCAGATGCTCCAGTGCTCACCATCACTATAGATAATGCGGGTAATTACGATATTACTCAGCATAGGCCAATAGAACAGTTAACGGGTACTGATAGTAATGAACTCACATTGCCTGTGCTTGCCAAAGATACAGATGGAGACTCTGGTTCCGCTAATATCAATATCACTATTAACGATACGCTGCCATCAACAGGTGCTGACGCTAATGTTAATGTGAAAGAAGAAGGTCTCCCTACTGTTACCGATGGCGTAATTGTATTTACACCAAACAGTGATTCTATTGAAACCTATGAATTTGATCTTGCTATAGCGGATGATGCTGCATGGGGTTCTTTAACCAGCAACGATGAATTAACGAACGTAACGGTCAACGCAAATACTATTACTGTTACTTTGGATAGTGATCCTAATACGATTGTACTTGAACTTGTGCTGAATGCTGATGGTACATTTACCTTAACGCAAAACCTACCTCTTGATCAGGATTTCAACACCAACATCAATGACCTGATTGCAGGTGTCATCGCGACTGATTTTGATGGTGATATATCTACTGCTGATATCATCGTAAAAATCACTGATGGACTCGACCCAAAAATCACGGACGCTACAGTCAACTTTATTGAGCAGACTGACGGTAGTTCCGGTTCGGGCACTTTGAGCATCACCAAAGGCATTGATGATATTGTCAGTGTACAGTTTGATGATGCGGTATTGACTGACTCCATTTGGACATCCATCACTAGTGATGGTGCATTGACTGAGCTTCAATTGAGTGCAGACAAAACTGAATTAATTGTGTTCAAGGGTGGTGATGTTGCCAATGTAGTGCTGAAAATCACCATTAGTCCAGATGGCACGTACACCATTACTGAGAGCGATGCGGTTGACCAGCCAAGTGACACAGAGCCTTTGTCGCTAGAATTAGATGTCATCGTGACTGATACCGATGATGACTTTGATAAAGGCACATTGAAGATCAATATCTTCGATGGTGATGATCCAATCGTCAACGACGCACAAGTATCCTTTGTTGAAATTGAAGGGCAACAGAGTTTCTCGGAAAAGGTTGAAGTTATCGAAGGCAGTGATTCTATTGTTGAACTGCGTATTGACGAAACGGTGACCTCTGACGTCGCTTGGCTTAACCTAGTCTCTAATGATCAAACTACTGAAGTGTTGCTTTCGGATGATGGCACGTTACTTACTGTCTATATCACTGGCGATGTGAACAATAAAGTATTAGAAATTTCGATTGATGACCTTCTAGGTAACTATACAGTTACTCAATATCAAGCTCTCGATCATACTGCTCTCGAAAATCTTTTATTGAACGTCCCAATAACGGCGAGCGATTCAGATAATACGACCGCTAGTGCAACTATCGCAGTGACTATCACCGATGGTGTTGACCCACAAATCAGCGATGATAGCCAGAGCTGGAATGAAGATGACATCTCTAGCATTTTCCCAATTTTTACCGATGTGAATTTAGTGACAGGCAGTGATGATGTTGTCGCTATGCGCTTTACTCTGACACAAGCACAATCTGATGCGTGGGAAGCACTGACCAGTAACAAGCAAGAGACTGTATTTATTTCTAGCGAGAATGAAATACGTGTTGAGCTTGCCGATGGCAGTGAAGTAATGGTTGTAACATTGAACATCGATGGTTCATACACCATTGAGCAATCGCTACCTCTAGATCAAGACCTAACAGGGCAACTACTCCTTAGCATTGGCGTTGAAGTTGAAGATACTGATGGTGATACTAATACAGCTACCATAGATTTCACTATTGCTGATGGCGATACCATCACCACAGATCCTGCCGATGTTACTTGGAGCGAAGATGAGATAGGTGAGCTTGGTTATGTCTTTGATGGTGACCTTAATTATCAAGGCAGTGATGCGATTGATACGGCAGTGTTGGATCTTACTGCGGATCAATTAGCTGCATGGCAAGCGATTACGGTCAATGGTGAAGCGACGACTTTTGAGCAAAATGACCAGAGTTTGATTGTTCGATATAACGGTGTGATTGCCCTTCAATTGACTCTAGATACTGAAGGTACGTTTAAACTAGAACAATTTTTAGCCGTTGACCAAGACGATAGTGGCACTGATCAAACGTCTCTAAGCTCGGGAGTGATATTTACCGATACTGATGGTGACGTTACTACTTCGGGCATTACGGTCACTATCGATGATGGTACAAACATTCAATCAACCGATAAAACAGAAAGTTGGAACGAAGATACACGTGGAAGTGTCACTCAGCCGATCGAAGGGGACATAGGCTTAACGTTAGGACCCGATGAGCTAGCTAGCCTCGACTTTGTCTTAGATGTTACGCAGCAAGCAGAATGGGAAGCTATTACTAGTAACGGTCGAGAAACAGATCTGGTGGTAGAAGAGCGTTCGATTCAATTATTTGACGGGTCTACATTAGTTCTTTCCGTGACCATCGGCCTTGATGGCAATTACGTTATCGAGCAATTTGAAGCGATAGACCAACCTCTAGATAATCTAACAAAGCTGTCTATAGGCGTGATTGCTATCGATGGCGATGATGATGAAACTTCTAGTGAAATCGCTCTAGAAATAGAAGATGGCGCTGATATTGGCTTAACCGCTAAAACAGTGAGAATCAATGACGATACCATTAACGATGCGCCATCAGTTGGAGACTTGGAACTCACTACAGGTAGCGACGCTCTCGCTTCTTTAGCTTACAACCTCACCAACGCTCAGTTGAATAAACTTGACGCGATGACAAGTAACGGTAAAGAAACGACCTTCACACTGACCGAAGATAATACCTTAATTACGGTTACGTTAGCCGATGCACCTAATACGCCAGTATTGACGATTAAGCTAAACCAAGATGGCACTTATGTTGTCGATCAGATTCAAGCGATTGACCAAACAGCGGATAATGATCGATATATTTTGAATCTCAATGTGGATGCTACTGACACGGATGGAGATGTCACAACCGTTAATGGAAAGGTGAGAATTGATGATGGTTCGGACCTGACTTTTGATGAAGATCCTATCGTTCTAGAGTGGAATGAAGACAATATTGTTGGAAGCGTTGATTTCCCTGTTACTGGTGATGTCGGCTTGACCAAAGGTGCAGATGATATTGCCTCAGTCGTATTTTCATTGACGTCTAGTCAACAAACTGCTTGGGATGCTCTCACTTCAAATGGCATCGCTACAAAAGTGGTTATCAGTGCAGACGGGCAAAGCTTTAGCCTAGTTACTGATGATATCAATGAAACGTTAGTGTTGGTTGGTAGCATTGATATTGATGGTAACTACAGTTTCGAACAGCTAGAAGCTCTGGATCAGATTGCCTCAGATGATCTTAATCGCCTCGGGATAACGGTTGAAGCGACTGATTCGGATAATGATACGGTGACAAAAGAAATCGCTATCAACATTCAAGATGGCACCGATCCGGACTCTGATGATCAAGTGGCCGATGTGGATGAAAATCTAATATTGGATCCTGACTCCGACCCTGTGACAGGAAATATTGAACTGGTTAAAGGCATTGATGCTATTGCTTCGGTACGTTTTGACAATTCGGTTACTTCTGATATTGCATGGACATCGCTAACAAGTAATAACCAAGCGGTTGGGTTAGTGTTAAGTGTTGACGGTACAACACTAACAGTGCACATTGCCGGAGATACCAGCGATGTAGTGTTAATTGCTACGGTTAATTTAGATGGTTCGTATACCGTTCAACAGCTTCAAGCGTTAGAACAAGATAACAATGCCAGTGACATCAATGATCTGACTATCATTGTTAACGCTACTGATACTGATGGCGATGTGTCTTCAGCAAACTTGAACCTTAAAGTTTCTGATGGAACCGATCCTGAATTGAATCTCGTCCCAGAGGTCACTCTTGATGAAAGTAATATTGACCAAGGTGATACCGGTACACCACCAATTCAGGGTGGTAATAATCCAGATGGCGCATTAGAGAGTAGCAACTCAACGGTTACCTTTGTTAAAGGTACCGACAATGTTGAAGCGTTTTATGTGGATACCTCAAATATCAGCGCCTCTTTTGCCGATGGTAGTGGCGATATTCCTTTGACCTATCAAGGGCAGCCAATCACTTTTATCGTTGTGGCTGGTGGCTACATGGGGGTCGCTTCGGTTAATGGCGAGCAGTTAGATGTTCTGTCGATTCAGATTAACAACGACATTAACAGCGCTGATTTTGGTAAGTTTGAGTTTGAGATTATTCGAGGCATTGACCATCCAATTGCCGGGCCAGATACCGATTTAGCATCCGCTGATACATTGAAGATTTACCTGCCAGTTTATGCGCAGGATATGGATGGTGATAATTCTCCGACTAAAGATCTAATCGTCAATGTTGTCGATGATATACCTGAGGTAATCTCAAAGTCTATTTCAGTTACCGAGGGTGATGATAGTTCTACAATCAACGTCTTGAAGCAAAGTGGTTTAACCACGGAAGGTGCAGATGATGGCGCTCTAACACAGATTCAAATCGGTAGCACCACTATCAATCTTGACCCATCGGGTGGTTTCCAATCGTTTAATTTATACAGTGATGGAAGCGACCCCTCTGCACCGGTAGATGCAGATCTACTTATGGGTGTTTTAGAAGTTCACCCTGATGGCCGTATTCGATTTACCGCCGCTGACGATGTTCAACAAAATGGTGAGTCTGCCGTTATTGATGTAATAGTGACGGCAACAGATGGGGACGGAGACACCAGTTCTAATCCAATAACTATCCAAGTTGATGATATTACGTCTCAAATTACTGTCTCAACAGCAAGTGGTTCAGAAGATGCAGGCCGAGACATCACGCAAGGGGACACTAATGCGCAAGATAACCTTCCTATAGGCGACGGACCTATTAAAGTTGCTATCAGTGTTGATACCGGTGACTTTGACAATGCAGAAGCGCTCGGCGCAATTACAATAAAAGGTGTAGATGCCTCTGAAGGTGATTTTTACTACTTTAATGGTAGCGACTATATCGCCTTGACTGTAGTGGATGGAGAGGTTGTTCTTACGCAAGATCTGCTTGAAACATCAACCAGTGACAATGAGAACTGGAATGTCGAGAACTTATTCTTTGTGCCAGCGCGCCATCAAGGCACTGAAGGTACGGATTACAACTATGACATTAATGTTGAGGTCTACCGTGACGGTAGTGTAAGTGAAACCCTAGATGGTAACCTCACTGTTGAAGTAAAAGCTATCGCTGATACTGCGACTTGGGAACCGTCGGAAGGTAACTATGAGGTGACGGTAGCGGAAGATGGCGACGATGCTATCTTACAAATCTTGGCACAAACTCAAGATGCCGACAGCTCAGAGACCATTACTTATGAAGTAAGTTTTGAAGATGATTTTGGTCAAGAGCTGTTAATTGACGGTGTGGTTCAAACTCCAGACGAGAATGGCTTATATATCATTTCTTCTGAAGATATTGGAAAGGTCACCGTCAACCCTGCCGATGATTGGAGTGGCACTATCCAACTCAAGGTTGTCGCTATCACTACTGAAGCCGATGCCAATGCTCTTGTTCCAGAAGCACGTTCAGAGGAGCGTTATTTCACAATCAATGTGGATCCGATTGCTGATAATGGCGCAATGGTTGTTCAGCGTATCGTTATCGACGAGGATACGACCACAACACTCGATCAACATGTAAGATTTAACCCGACGTTAGATAGTGATGGCTCAGAGTCACTATTTGTTCAGGTGAGTGGTCTTGAAGACAGCAATGGCAATCTTGCCACGCTTAACTGGCTTGGAGACCCCGATAATAATCTTATCAATGAAATCTCCCCAGGGGTCTATGAAATCCCTTACGAATACTTGTCGCAAGTTGAGTTTATTCCTTATCTAAACAGCAATGTGGATTTTGAGCTAACAATCACTGGTATTGTTCGAGATTACACTCAGCAATTGCAAAATGTGGATCCAATTACAGGAGAAGGTACGTTAGTTACGGTAAGTAACGACAACGTATTTGATACTCGTCAACTGACAGTTGACCTCAAGGGCGTCGCTGATTTTCCGTTTATCAATATCGATGGTATTGGAGATATATGGCAACCCATAGTCGATACTGACGGTAAAGCATTTGGAGTGGAAACTCTTGTTGATGAAAATACTGACATTCCGCTGAATTTCAAGATCCTAAGTGGTGAGCTGCCCGATACACCGTTAGATGACTCTGAGTCTGTTTCTGTTTTGATTTCTAATATTCCAGAAGGAGTCATGGTTCTTGATACAGACGGCAACGAAGTTGACCTTGTCTTTGTTGGTTATGATGATGCTGGTGGTTCTATTTATCAGGCTAACCTTACGGAAGCTGGCGTTGATACCGGTGTTTTATTACGCCCAATTCATTCGTTTACAGGCAACATTGATCTAAAAGTTAAAATCGTAGTTACCGAAGATGATGGTGATGTTGAAATTATTGAAGGCGACATTGTCATTAAGGTACAACCGGTAATTGATGCGAAAGACGACTTTGAAAATCGCTCTGTTGGAGATGAAGATACGTTCATTGAAATCGACTGGCGTCCAACTGGAGATGATTTCCCTGATTCTGATGAACAAATTAACCTTGTTATTATTACCGGGTTCCCAGAAGGCTCAATTGTACATGTGAACGGTTCCCCAATCAGCCCTGGTGCAGATGGTAAATATACAATAAGTGATTTAAATGGACTCAAGGAACTGCTTGATGGTTCGGCCATTATTGAAGTTCAGCCACCTCAAGATGATAGCCGAGATTTCACCTTAAATGTTCAGGTTCAAGTTAGTGAAGACGATTATGAATTCACTGATGGGCAACCAGAATATGAAGATACAGCAACGGCAATTATCAGTGGTACGGTTGATGTTATCGTACGCCCGGTGGTTGAGTCGGATGCCAATCTGTTTGTCACTGATTTAGATAATCAAGTGACCGGTGATGAGCTTAACCCTATTGTTGCCGATGCTAACGGCATGATTAACTTTACGATTAATGAAGTCAAAGATGATGCATACAGCATTAATTTTGAAGACAAGGATATTACTCAAGCAGAACAAGATGCATTAGATAAGCTTGCCGCTGATCCTGATGCAGTGCTGACTCCAGAAGAACAAGCTGAAATTGACGAAAATCCAGATGAAATCGGTGAACAACTGGTTGTTGATTTTGGAACTGTGGATCAGGCGATTCTCGATCAACTTGTTATCATTGGCGCTGTCAATAATGGTGATGGTAAATGGGTTGTAACCAACGAAGAAGACTTCACCATAGTTGCGCCAAGTGGTCTTAAACTGCCGGGTGATGGTGATGCAGACTTTTCTAATATCACGATTACATTTATCGCTTTGGTTTATGACAAAGGTGAAGATGGCGAAGGCAGTGAAAGAGTCCAAAAAGCAACCGAGGTTACTTTGCGTTTCCCTGAAGAGGTTGAAGCCAATGACTCTATTGCCGCCGTCATCATAGAAAACAGAGATTCAGATGATATTATTATTGGTACAGAAGATACCAGTATCGATCTTGGTCAGCAGATCATGGACAAAGAGATATTAGCGACCACAGTAATAAAAGATGATGTTGCTGATATTTTCACCATGGTATTTGCACAATCAGATTTGCAAGGCTTTACCATTCAAGGTGCTGAATTTGACTACACCAATGCTGAATACGTGTTCCAGGGACGTGTTGATGAAAATGGCAATATTATTGGTCTAGAAGGTTTGGTGTTAATTCCGCCGGAAGACTACGCCGGTGATGTGAACCTGAAGTTTACAGCTGTGACCACAGATACCAAATCAGGTGATGAGAAATACCATGATTTGACGATACCAGTGGCGGTATCGCCAGTAGTTGAAGATTCACAGGTGGTCTCAGTTGTTGTGAAAGGCACGAGTGGTCTTGATGAAAATTACTGGCCTGTTGACTTGGATGGCACTGAAATCTACCGTGATGATATTGCGTATGAAGATGGTGTGGTTCACCTTGAGGTTGGGGTTGAATCTACAGATCTTGATACGGCATCTGGTAGAGGTGTTGAGAGCTTTCAAACGGTGACAATTGCACTTAAAGATGCTTCAGAAGGTGTGTTAATTGATCCTGATGGAAACGAAGTGGATGCATTCACTTTGATCTATGATCCTGCCAACCCAACTGCAATAGAAGATTTCTTAAAAGACATTCAATTCAAACCTGCTGAGAACTTTCCTACAGGGGACAACGATAATATTGTTGAGCTGTCTATATCGGGCACAATCAATGACCTTACTATATTTGATGAGACCGATGGATATGATCATCCTACAGACATTGATGCTGGGAGTGCGTTTAGTGGCGAAGTGTCGTTCGAGGTTATTCCCGTGGTTGATCCTGTCATTATCCAGGGTGGAGACCGTTCAAATAAAATCGTTATTACAGGGGAAGAAGATCAACCAATATCCCTTGATCAGATAAGAGGAACACCATTTACGATTTCGTTAAATGATGATGATGGTTCTGAAGAATTTGTGTCTATCCGAATCTCTGGCGTACCTGAAGGCTTCCTCATCAAATCGACCAATGAAGATGGTCCAGACGGGTTTGTGGTTAAGAACAACGGTGATGGTTTTTGGACTATTCAATTAAATAATCCTTCTGCTTCTACGATTTCATTTGGCGATATTGTAATCACACCGGCAGAACAGTTCAGTGGCACGGTAGATTTAGGCATCATTATTTTTACTCAAGAGCAACTTTTGGGTGTGCCGGTAGAACACAATGCTAACTTTACTTTGGTGGTCAACCCTGCTGCAGATGAGGTTGATACTGACATTGATGAAACAGCGACTGGCGTTGAAAATGAAGATATCGAAATCGATATTAATGCGTTCATAGTCGATAACGACTATTCATTGCCTGGCGATGGTTCAGGAGACGTCTATAGAGAAAGTGCGCCGGAGACTCTACGTATTACGGTATTAGATGTGCCTGAAGGTGCAAGCGTTAGTTTGTCTGATGGGACGCTATTTACTGACAATGGCGATGGTAGTTGGACCATTGATGTCGACGCCCAAGAGTTAGAAAAAATCATCTTTAACCCTGGGAATAACAACTCTCTAAACTGGGATCCTTCTCAGATAACGATCCAAGTGCAATCTGTCGAATATGATCTAAATGGAGTCGAGTACACCGACCCAGATACGATTTCTGAACAAGTAGTAGATTTGGTTATTGATGCAGTAAACGATCAACCTGTGTTTGGTGGAGTAGCGGATCTGACATCGCTTGAAGATGATGAACTCAATATCAATGGATTGTCGATTTCAGACCCAGATACTGCTGATGATCCTCTGGCGGTGTATACATTTACTATTTCAGTTGATAGTGGGCTTATTAACTTTGTCGATGATGCAGAAGCATTGTTTGGCGTTCAGCTTTCTACAACGGATCCTACAACGAGTATCACAGTTACAGGCACTGTGGCTGAAATTAACGCAGCCCTAGCGGATGGCGTACGTTTTAACCCGATTGAGAATTTCTATGGTGACGTAGTTGTAAATCTTACGGTTGATGATGGTGGCAATATCGGTGTTGAAGGGGAACCTCATACTAATGATGCCTCGTTTATTATTGAAGTAGATGCAGAAAACGATCAGCCGGTCATAGCACCTATCGATGAACAAACGGTTGCAGAAGATGGTGATTTGGAAATCACTGGCATTCAAATCAGCGATGTTGATGCGAATGATGTGCCCGATTCTCCATACACGGTTACGTTATCGGTAGCTGATATGGAGGGTATTTTTAGCTTTAATACCGACCCTGATAGCTTTGGTGTCACTGTTACCGGTGATACAACTGCAGAGTTAAAGATTGACGGTACCGTTGCTCAAATTAATGCATTTTTAGCCGCCGGTGTGATGTTCTCACCTGCCGATGATGTCACTGGCACGATCAGCATTGATGTTTTAGTGGACGATAATGGCAACTTTGGTGTGGTAGGGGAACCGAATACAGCATCGGCGAATTTTGATGTGATAGTCACACCAGTTAATGATACACCTGAATTGTCCGGTATTTCGGATAGAAGTGTTGATGAAGATGGCGTGCTGACTATCAGTGATATTCAAATATCTGACGTTGACCAAACGGATGCTCCAGATGCGGAATATACCCTGACGATTGCGGCTGATGGCAACGGTGATTTTGATTTCTCTCAAGCAGACAAAGATGCTTTCTTGGGCACAATTACTTTTAATAGTGGTGAAGTACAACTGGTTGGGACAATTGATGGCATCAATGCGCTGCTGGCTACAGGGTTGCAATTTACCCCTGATGCGGATTATCAAGGCAACGTAAACGTAGTTGTTACGGTAGATGATGGAGGTAGTTTTGGCGCTCCAGGAGAACCTGAGCAGGCGCAAGACGATTTTGATGTGACCGTTGTGGCACAAAACGATAAGCCTTTAATTGCAGATATTACAACACAAATCGGCATGGAAGATACCGATACGCTTATTACCGACATCCAAATATCTGATGTTGATGAAAGTGATGATCTAACAGCAATCTACAACGTTACGATTGATGTTGATTCAGGGACATTGAATTTCTTAAGTGATGTTGAAAACTTATTTGGAATTACTATTGTTACGGAGTCCTTGCCGGCAACAAGTGTCGAAATCAGTGGCACGATTGCTCAAATTAACAGTGCTTTGGCTAATGGTATTAACTTCTCACCAGCAGATGATTTTTCTGGCACGGTAGTTGCGAACGTAAACGTCGATGACAATGGTAATTTTGCAACTATCCCAAGTGGCTCTGAAACTGCGAGCAAGTCGTTTGAGATTTCGGTAAGTCCTGTTGCGAATCCACCAACTTTGACTATTGATGCAGATGCAAGACGTAGCCTTAATACGGTGATCAGTGAATCTGCGCTATCAAGTCGAGGTATTCCTTTAATTGGATTGATGGCAGCTTTGACGGATTCGAACGAAGCGTTGAGCATTGAAATTCGAGGACTCGATTCAAATGCACAGGTCGTTGTCTCAGGAGAGTCGCCATTAAACCCAGTTGATGGTGTAGTGATCCTTTCAGAGGCACAGTTGGCGAATGCTACGGTCGTTTTCGACCAAGTGACGCCGACTCCTGCATCAATTGCTTTTGAAGTCGTCGCAGTATCGACCGATAACGATCAAACGGCAGAATCTTCACCAATAGAATACAGTGTTGATGTTGTGGTTGATGGTGATCAGTTGGATGCTTCTGCAGAAGATGAACCAGTGACCATTGTTGATGGAGATTCTGATTCCGTATTAGTCGGTAGCGATTTCGATGACATCTTAATAGGGGGTTCTGGGAACGACATCTTAGTGGGCGGTGCGGGTAATGATATTTTAACCGGTGGTTTAGGCGCAGATGTCTTCACATGGGAAAATGTCGATGATTTGGCTGAAGATCAAATCACCGACTTTACTTTAAGCGAAGGGGATCAGATTGACCTTGTTGGCGTCTTGTCAGAGCTTGAAAGTAATCCAGACTTGGATTCACTCTTAGATGGTTTTGAAAGCTCTCAGGATCTTACCGCAGAACGAGTCGATTTAACCAACGATGTGAAAATCGAAGTGAGCTCTGGAGACGAAAAGCAAGCTATTGTCGTTAAAGATCTTTATAACCAACTCGATATTGATGGTAGCCCAGATTTATTGACCGCTATGTTTGAAAATAATGTCTTCAAATACGATGGGAATTAGACTTTATTAGGGCAATCGTTTAATAAATGGTCGCTTAGCGGCCATTTTTCTTTTTCATCACATTAATTCTGCTATTTCGGTATTACACTAAAATATAATGCTTCTTTTATCATCACCATTTCTCACATTGAGGTGACTATGGCTACATCTTCTCTACCGTCTAAAGCGCTTTATCGAGAAGCTAATCTCGATGCATTCGATTGTAAATCTACTAAAGACATTCCACCCATTGATGAGATTGTGGGCCAAGAGCGAGCACAATCTGCCGTTGAGTTTGCGATGTCTATCAGAGAAAAGGGTTATAACATTTACGCCATTGGTCGTAATGGGCTCGGTAAGCGCACTATGATTTTGCGCTATTTAACCCGTCACCCATTTGACCTGCATGAACTGTACGATTGGTGCTATGTCGCCAACTTTGAAGATATCCGAGTGCCTAAGGTATTAAAGTTGCCAAGAGGGGTAGGGCAAAGCCTTCGTGTCGATATTGAGAAGTTGATGACCAAACTGCTCAAGGCGATTCCATTGGCCTTCGATAATGAGATGTATTTTTCTCGAGCCGATCGTCTAAAGAACCAATTAACAAACAAACAAACGAGTGCATTGGAGCACCTGACTAATGAGGCTAAGGAAAAGAGCATTAGTCTCTCTGTCACAAATCAGGGGGATTATCAGTTTGTTGCTCTCAATGGTGAAGAACCGTACACAGAAGAAGCCTTTGAGGAGCTAGACAAGAAAACTCAGGCAAATTTTGAAAAGACGATTGATAATCTTGAGATATCACTGCGCCACATCATTCGCGATCTTACTGAATGGGAAGAACAATATTCAGACAAGATCCAAAAACTTAACTCTGATGTGACATTAGATGTTATTGGCCACTTTATTAAAGAGTTAAAGACAAAATATAAGAAGCATCCTGAAGTAAAACAGCATCTTGCGGATCTACAGGCTGATATTGTTGAAAATGTCGATATCTTTCTTGAAGAGAGTAACGAGCAAGGCGAAATTGCGACTGCGTCGTTAGATAAGAAACTGCCACGTCGCTATAAGGTCAATGTTTTAGTCTCTCAACCTAAAGACGATCTTCCTATCATTGTTGAAGAGAGTCCTAATTACCATTCACTGTTTGGATACGTGGAAACGGCAACCTTTAAAGGCACTGTGTTTACGGATTTCTCCCTAATTCGCCCTGGCGCTTTACATAAAGCTAATGGTGGCGTTCTGTTAATGGATGCAGTGAAAGTATTAGAGCAACCTTATGTATGGGATGGCCTTAAGCGGGCTCTTCGTTCTAGAGAATTGAGTTTAACGGCACTTGAGAAGCAAGTGACAATGACTGGAGCGGTTTCTCTTGATCCCGAACCAATCCCATTGGATGTGAAAATTATTCTATTTGGTGATTACCGTACATATCAGCTTCTACAGCATTATGATCCGGAGTTTGCTGAGCTTTTCAGGGTGACGGCAGATTTTGAAGATGAAATGAAGCGAGATACAGATTCAGAGCTTCATTACACACGCTTTATATCCAGCATTGTGCATGACAATAAGCTTTTGCACTGCGATAAAAAAGCCATAGCACGTATTATTGAACACAGCTCTCGACGAGCCGGCGATCAAAACAAAATCTCACTACATTCAGCCAATATTGCTAATCTTCTTCGCGAAGCTAACTATATTGCAAGATCAGCCAGAGCGAATATTATTCGTGGAACGCATGTAGAGAAAGCTCTGAAAAATCAATTATCTAGGGTGAGCCGTCTGCAAGAAAGCGTAATGGAAACATTCGTCAACGGCACAACATTAATCCACACTCACGGAGAAGCTGTGGGGCAGGTTAACGCCTTATCAGTGCTGAGCACCAGCGATCATATGTTTGGTGCGCCAAATCGCATTACCGCGACCACCTCATACGGTAGTGGTGAGGTTATCGATATCGAGCGTAATGTTGATCTTGGAGGAAGTATTCATTCCAAGGGCGTGATGATTTTGACCGCATATCTTTCTTCAGTATTTGGCAAGACAGCTAAAATTCCACTAACGACTAACATTACCTTTGAGCAGTCTTATGGTGGGGTTGATGGTGATAGTGCCAGTATGGCTGAGTTTTGCGCTGTAGTATCGGCGTTTTCTAAGCAAGCTAATCGACAAGACATCGCTATTACTGGTTCTATGAATCAGTTTGGAGAGGCTCAGCCTATAGGCGGGGTTAATGAGAAAATCGAAGGCTTCTTTGACGTCTGCAAAATTAAAGGAAGGAGTGCGACTCAAGGGGTAATTATCCCTAAATCCAATGTTCAGAACCTTATGCTACGCTTTGATATTGTAGAAGCAGTAGAAAAAGGAGAATTTCATATATGGGCGATAGAGCATGTCTCTGAAGCAATCAAATTATTCACTGGCAAAGATGCAGGTATTGCTTCGGATGAAGGCAGTTATCCTATCGATACTATCTATGGTATTGCACAAGCCAAGTTAAATTCTTTGAGAAAGTAATTGCGTGAGTAACCCTATATATACCAAATTTGCAGACAAGTATGCGTGCGTTGTACGAAACAATATTTATAACGCACTTTTAGAGCGACCTTCAATCTTGGCGCTGATTGATGTTCAGCCAAATCAAAAGGTACTTGATTTAGGATGCGGCTCTGGAGAGCATGCAAAAGAGATTCAAGCTAAAGGCGGCATAGTCACTTGTGTAGATCTGTCTGAAGAGATGGTGGAGTTAACTCAGGCGAATGCAAAACCGTTTCATGCCTATGTTCAAGATCTTAGTATGGGGTTACCCTGCGAGGAAGAGGGCGTTTATGATTGGGTGATCGCGCCATTAGTGATTCATTACCTAGAAGATCTCACCGCATTATTTAAAGAAGTAAAGCGCGTGTTGAAGCCTGGCGGTCAATTGCTTTTTTCTACGCACCATCCAATAAATGATTTTCAGGCTTCTCCAAGTGGTCATTATTTTGCGATTGAGCGTATTACTGAGGAGTGGGATACCATTGGCGAGCCAGTAGAGGTGAGTTTTTTTCGAAGAAGCCTCCAAGATTTATTCGGGTCTATTTTTGCAGCTGATTTGTTAGTTTCGGCTGTTTCCGAAGGGAGTCCTTCGCCAGCGATTGCAGATATCAGCCCGGAAACCTATGAAAAATTATGTGAAAACCCTAGTTTCATTTATATCAGATGTGTTTCATAATTATTTCAATACTGTACGAAAGACATACATAATTAGGGGTAAATTGTAGTTTTCATTGGTATTTTACTGCTGTGTGAACAAACACATGTTGAGTTAAAGTGTGATTTAGTTCAAAATCGGCGCGTTATGACTATTTAAAGCTTCACTGGAGCATGCATGAAAGTTGTTGATATTCTTAAACACAAACGTGGCAATCTTACGAGACACCATATGGAGTTTATGGATAGGATGTCCCCATCACTTCGAGAATATTGGAGTGAGTTGGTGAATCGTGCGCATGCACAGCACCTTTTCCGCTCTTGGGGAAGAGACTTTCATAAGCCTGCAGTCAATGAAGAAGTAGAAAACCCAGTTAAAGACACGATTGAAATGAAGCCCGAAGCAGAGGCTTTGTATCATGAACTATCGGCAAAAATTGGTGAAGAACTGCATATCGGAGAGTGGTTTAGTATTGATCAAGAGCGTGTCGATGCGTTTGGTAAAGTGACCGAAGACATGCAATGGATTCATACTGATCCAGATAGAGCAGAGCAAGAGTCTCCATTTAAAACAACCATTGCCCATGGTTTTTTGACTTTGGCACTACTTCCACGACTTTCTGATGCGGTTGATCCCGAAAAGCCGCTCTTTCCTACAGCAAAAGTGACGGTGAATATGGGTATGAACAGCGTTCGTTTCCCGTATCCAGTTAGAGTGGGTAGCAACATTCGCGCTCGAAGTAGCCTCACTAAAGTAACTCCCATTCAAAAAGGGTTAGAGATTACTCGCGAGTTGAAGGTGGAAATTGAAGGCGTACGCAGACCTGCTTGTGTTGCAGAGTCAGTGATTCGCTTATACTTCTAAGTACAGTTTCAAATGAAAGGCCAAGCTTTATAGCTTGGCCTTTTTTTATTAGTTTTCGTTTTGATAAGGGGTGTAGCCTTGATTCTCAACGATCGAGATGGCCTCTTTAGAAGTCACATATTTTGCGAAATCTAGAGCAGCTTTATCCTCTAAATCTTGGTGATAAAAGATAAGAAATGGGCGAGCCAGTTCGTATTTCTTGTTCAGTAAGTTCACCGAGTTTGGTACAACACCATCAAAATTGAGAGGTTTAACAGACGCATCAATTGACCCCATGCTAATAAAGCCTATCGCTTGTGGGTTGTCGCTGATCAGCGTTTTCATCATGCTATTAGTGCTCACAACAAGTGCTGTTTGGCTTATTGTAGAAACACGTCGATCATTGAGCACGCGTGATAGACCCATTTGGTCTTCAAAAGCATAACGCGAACCTGATGAAACCTCACGCGTTACGACTGCAATGCCTCTGTCCGCACCACCGAGGTCCTTCCAGTTAGTTATTTTACCTGTGTAAATCTGAAAGAGCTGATCGCGGGTAATGTTGGAAATGCCATTCTGATGGTTAACAACAACGGCTAAACCGTCATAAGCAAACTGTTTTACGACAAGGTTGTCTTGATATTCACGCTCGGTAAGTAATCTAGAACTCATACCAATGTGTGCTACGTCGTTTTTAACCAATGCTACCCCTGCGGTAGAACCAACGCCTTGCACTGCAATATATGTTTCGTCGTTCGTTTTATTGAAATTCTCAGCTAAGATATCCATTACACGGGCAACGGATGTTGAACCGCTAACATTGATTTGTGCAGCATTTGCTTTAATGGTACCTAGTGTCAGACACATCAGTGTCATAAGAATCACTCTAAACATAAATGTCCTTCTTCAAACTATAATTAGAAATATCGCAACAGAGTAAGACGGTTGTGTTACAAAACTGTGACACTCATGGAGAATATGCATCACTCCATAACGTATTATTGAGTTTATAAGATTGGCATAAGAAAGGTGAGGTATTAGATGGCGTTATCGGAACTAGAACAACATCAATTATTCAAGTTTGCTTCCAATGCGTGCCATTCACGAAATCATAATGTATGTGTGGATCTAGGTAAGGCTGAGTTTGAATTGGTAGGAAGTAGTGTTCAGTTCTATCACACTCAGTTTAAATTGGACTCTAAACAAGCTGACTATCGATACTTGGTCGCGAAGATTCTATTTCGTGATGAGCAATGGACGTTACTCATCGCTCATCGAGATCAATATGAAATGTTTGAAGGGTGGCATACGCACCCAACAATAGAGCACCTCGGGAATCAGCTGCATCAGCTATTTGAAGAGGTAGAACAAGATCCCCAAGGGCTAATTTGGTAATCGTTATTCGAAGATATATCCCTCAGGCACGACAACAATACCCTGTTCTGAAATAGTGAACCGTTCGCGATCGAGCTGATTATCGTAACCTATCCTTGTACTATCAGGCACTACTACGTGCTTATCAATAATGCAATTTTGCAATTCACAGTGTTCGCCAATTTTCACTTCATCAAATAGAATACTGTTGATTATGGTTGCTCCATCGCCCACCTTAACATTCGACGATAGAATAGAGCGTTGAACGGAACCACCACTAATCACAACGCCATTGGCTACAATAGAGTTAATAGAAATGCCTTGATTGCCAGTCACTGAAGGTACCGTTCTTGATGGTGGGCGTTGACGTTCATACGATCGAATTCCCCAATCATCTTGATACAAATCGATGGGTGGAACTGGATCTAGTAAATCCATATTGGCTTGATAGAAAGAATCAATAGTCCCCACATCTCTCCAGTACGCATCTTGTGAAACACGCCCCTCTTCACAACCAAAGCGATGCGCATACACGCCTTTCGTATCAATTAGTTTTGGAATGATGTCGTGACCAAAGTCATGGCTTGACGCCTCAACAGCGGCATCTTGTTCCAACGCTTCTACCAATGCATCCATGCTAAAAATATAGATACCCATAGAGGCTAAACTTTTAGTGGGATCATCGGCCAAAGTAGGTGGGTCGGATGGTTTTTCTAAAAAGGAAATAATTTGATTATTAGGGGCTGTATCCATAACACCAAATGCACTAGCTTCCTCTACTGGTACTTCCATACACGCAATGGTGAGCGCCGCACCCGTTTCTTTATGTTGCTTAAGCATAGGTTTGTAATCCATGCGGTAAATGTGATCCCCAGATAAGACAACAACATGCTTCGCTTCGCTACGAGAGAGCAACCATAAGTTTTGATAGATAGCGTCAGCAGTGCCTTCATACCAAGTCTCTCCTTTGCGCATTTGTGGCGGAACTGCAGTGATGTATTCGCCAAGCTCTGGATTAAAGATCGACCAACCATCGCGCAAGTGTTTTTGTAGCGAGTGAGATTTGTATTGGGTGAGAACGAGAAGACGGCGGAGCCCAGAGTGTAAGCAGTTACTTAAAGTAAAATCTATGATGCGATATTTGCCACCAAAAGGCACTGCGGGTTTTGCCCTATCTTGAGTCAACGGTGCAAGGCGGGAGCCCATTCCACCAGCCAAAATGACGGTTAATGTATCTTGCATTGCGACACTTCCTTGTTATTTTTATGGGGATACTAATAATGTGCAATAACTAAGCCATATTGCAAGCTATTGTTTGTTATGGCTTTTGGTGGTGAAATTTCAACAAATGCACCAATATGAACGGCTATTTGGTGCGTACGATCAATTTTGGTGCATCGAATCATTGGTTTGCCCCATTGCAAGTTCTAATATGAATCACACAAACAATTTTCTTTTTGTGCCACCCTATGTGTTCTCTTGGTTGGAACACAATCTATAGTTAATTTTGAGTTCACACATTTCGTATTGATAGGAATAACCATGTCCACAGGCACTTACATCGTCGCTCTAGACCAAGGCACTACTAGCTCAAGGGCGGTAGTCTTTGATGCTCAAGCAAATATCATTGCGACTTCCCAACGTGAATTCACTCAATATTATCCCAAGTCGGGTTGGGTCGAGCATGACCCCATGGAAATCTACTCTTCGCAGCGCTCTACTCTTATTGATGTCCTTGATAAGGTTTCTATTAATGCTGAACAAGTTGCGGCGATTGGAATTACCAACCAACGTGAAACTACCGTAGTTTGGAATAAAGAAACGGGTAAGCCCATATACAATGCCATTGTTTGGCAGTGCCGTCGTACAAGCCAAATATGTGAGCAGCTCAAGGATAAAGGTTACGAAGAATATATACAGCAAGCGACAGGCTTGGTTTTAGACCCTTATTTCTCAGCGACTAAGATAAAGTGGATTTTGGACAATGTAGCTGGAGCGAGAGATCTTGCAGATCAAGGAAAGCTATTGTTTGGGACAGTAGATACTTGGTTGCTGTGGAAACTGACTCACGGCAAGGTGCATGCAACTGATCATACCAACGCGTCACGCACGATGATGTTCAATATTAACAACTTAGAGTGGGATGACGAAATTTTAGAGTTACTGGGTATTCCAAAGTCCATGCTCCCAGAGGTCAAACCGTCGTCAGGACTTTTTGGAGAGACCTGTATTGGTAAAGATGAAGCGTTGAAGATCCCGATTGCAGGTATAGCGGGTGACCAACAAGCCGCACTGTTTGGCCATTGCAGTGTCCAGCCAGGGCAGGCGAAAAATACCTACGGTACAGGGTGTTTTCTTTTGATGAATACAGGACAAACTAAAGTAACGTCAAATCATGGTTTGCTTACCACACTTGCATGTAATGCAAAGGGAGAACCTTGTTACGCATTGGAAGGTGCGGTCTTTATGGCGGGAGCTTCAGTTCAGTGGTTAAGAGATGAATTAAGGCTGCTTAACGAATCTAAGGACTCTGAATATTTTGCTAACAAAGTCGATTCGTCAGATGGTGTCTACGTGGTACCGGCATTTACTGGGTTAGGCGCACCTTACTGGGACCCTCATGCAAGAGGCACTATGGTTGGTTTAACTCGTGGAACCAGTGCTGAACATATTGTTAGAGCCACTCTAGAGAGTATTGCCTATCAAGCTTGCGATGTGATAGAAGCGATGCAAGCGGATGCAAACATCAAGATGCAAGAACTTCGCGTTGATGGGGGAGCCTCTAAAAACAACTTCTTAATGCAGTTTCAATCGGATCTATTAGATTGTGAGGTACAGAGGCCGCAAATTACCGAGGTCACGGCGTTAGGTGCGGCATTTTTAGCTGGGCTTGCAGTGGGGTATTGGAAGGATCTTTCTGAGCTAGAGGCGAGATCTAAGATTGAGACTCGCTATAACCCTATGTGTAACAGTGAAAAAAGAAATAAGCGTTATGCAGGCTGGAAACGTGCCATTAAGTGCGCACAAATGTGGAGCGAACTTCATGATGAAGATGATTAACGCTTGACTGCTAGTTAAAAAAATAGGGTTGCTTCAATCTAATTGAAGCAACCCTATTTCATATCAGTTTGGAAGGGGAGGTTAAGCCTCTACTTTCCAAGTCATCATTTCGCCACCTTTGATTGGCACAACGATGTCATCACCAAATGGCATGCTTTCTGCTACTGGCCATTCAGCTTTAGTTAGAGTCACCGTATCGCTGTTGCGCGGCAGATTGTAGAAGTCAGGGCCGTTGTGGCTAGCAAACGCTTCTAGGTTCTCAATCTTGCCTTCGGCTTCAAATACCTCCGCGTAAAGCTCAAGCGCTGCGTGTGCTGTATAAGAGCCTGCACAGCCACATGCTGTTTCTTTACGACCTTTTGCATGAGGTGCAGAGTCAGTACCGATAAAGAACTTGGTGTTGCCACTTGTCGCTGCTTCAACTAGCGCTTTTTGGTGCGTATTACGTTTTAGGATTGGCAGGCAGTAAAAGTGTGGGCGAATGCCACCAACGAGCATGTGGTTGCGGTTGTACATCAGGTGATGTGCTGTAATCGTTGCCGCTACGTTTTCGTTTGCGCCTCTTACAAACTCAACTGCGTCAGCTGTAGTGATGTGCTCTAGAACAATCTTCAGATTAGGAAAGTCGTTAACGATAGGCGCTAGCACGGTATCCAAAAACTCTTTTTCACGGTCGAAGATATCAACATCGTGAGTCGTTACCTCGCCATGAATAAGAAGCAGTATGCCTTGCTTCTCCATTTCCTCTAGAACATGGTAAATTTTCTTCGCGTCTGTTACGCCAGAATCTGAGTTAGTTGTCGCGCCTGCTGGGTATAACTTACAGGCAACCACTTGACCAGATGCTTTTGCTTGTTGAATGTCTTCTTTGCTGGTGTTATCTGTCAAGTAAAGGGACATCAAAGGCTTAAAAGTATCGCTATGATTGTGCTCATTGATGCGAGCTTGGTATGCGATCGCTTGCTCTGTATTGGTTGTAGGTGGAACAGTATTTGGCATAACCAAGGCGCGACCATTGTAACGGCTAATATCGCGCACGGTATCTTTTAGTACATCGCCATCACGAAGGTGAACATGCCAGTCATCAGGGCGTGTAATAGTTAAGTTGGTCATCGTTTTGCTCCCGCCAATATATTCCTAAAGGTGTAAGAAGAAACCGAGCTTGTGGTAAGGTATTCATGCCACGCAATCGGTTACTTGAATGCGGGCGCATAATAGCGAAAATGCAAACAGATTGCATTAACAATGAGACTGTTAGGGGTATAAAGTGAAGGATAAGGCACAAATAGCGGGCATTAATATATTTCCTGTGAAATCAACGTCGGGCATTGCCCAGTCAAGAGCGTGGGTTGGCTTAGAAGGGCTCAGTTTCGACCGACGTTTTGTCGTTACCGACCTTGCAGGAAGAATGATGACAGCGCGCAAGTTTCCTAAGATGGTTACGATCAAAAGCACTTTGTTGGCTGACGGAATCGTATTGAGTGCGCCAGGAATGAACAACCTCCATCTTGCAACATGCGATTTTGAACGTGATGAATTTGAGTGCAAAATTTGGAATGACCGTTTTTTTGCTTATACCACGACTGAAAAAGCCAATGCTTGGTTTACCGAGGTGATTGGTTCTGATGCTCAACTACTGTTTTGTGGTGAAGAGTCTAATCGTTTTCGAGAAAAATTGGGAACGCGAGTAAGTTTTGCGGATGCCTACCCGTTATTGGTGATTTCTCAAGGCTCTTTAGATGAACTTAACCGTCGTGCGTCGCACCCTCAAACCATGTCTCAGTTTAGAACGAACATTGTAGTAGATGGTGTAGAGCCCTTTGCTGAAGACGGTTGGGAGCGAATTGCTATTGGAGAGGTTGAGTTTAAGGTTGGCACAACATGTCAGCGATGTGTGCTTACTTCAGTAGACCCTGAAACCGGAGCAAAGATGGCAAATCAAGAGCCAACGGCTACCTTATCGACTTTCCGTGCAGATGAAAAAGGAGCTATTTTCTTTGGAATGAACCTGGTTGCGCTTAACGAGGGGGTTATTGAGGTCGGCGATGAGTTGAGAGTTTTGGAAACTCGAAATCCGGTGCGCTATGCCGATGCAGATGCATAACCAACAAAGGCACCGAAAGGTGCCTTTTTATTCATTAGCGTTGGCTATCAATCGTAGATTGTAGGAATCGGCTCGCGCTTGTGCTGTGTGCGCTTATAAATATCAATAAGCGTTTGTTTTGCATCTTCTGGTAGGGGCTTTCCTTCCAGAAAGTTATCGATGTCATCGTAGCTTACGCTTAATGCATCTTCATCGGCTTTTTGCGGGTCTAGCTCTTCTAGGTCGGCAGTCGGTGTTTTAGTGACTAGCAACTCGGGCGCACCCAATGTATTAGCTAATTGACGAACTTGACGCTTACTTAAACCAAACAATGGCGCTAAGTCACAAGCTCCGTCACCAAATTTAGTGTAGAAACCGGTGATGTTTTCAGCTGAGTGGTCAGTGCCTAGAACTAGGCCGCCAACGTACCCGGCGATTTGATATTGAGCGATCATGCGTGCGCGAGCTTTGACATTACCCTTCACGAAGTCGATCTTCTCAGCTGATTCTGGCATTAACCCCGTACCTTGCAGCGCCACACCAGTTGCTGCGTGCAAACCATCTACGCCATCGGCAATGTTCACTGATACTGAATGTGTCGGCTTGATGAAAGAAAGCGCAAGTTGAGCTTCTTCTTCATCTTTTTGAGTACCGTAGGGTAGACGAACAGCAATAAATTGGTAGTTGTCGTTGGTTTCTTTGGTAAGCTGATCTACTGCGAGTTGAGCCAGGCGACCACAAGTTGTGGAGTCAACGCCACCGCTGATACCAAGAACGATAGACTTGCATCCTGATTCGAGTAATTTACGTTTGATAAAGTTAACGCGTCGTTCTATCTCAAAGTCAACGTCAATGCTGGGTAGTACGCGCATCTCTTGGCGAATTTCTTGTTCCATGAGTTAAATGTCCTAAATATCGAAAGGCAACTTTTGGTATCATATTGCAAATTCAACTTTGTCTCAATTTCCAAACCCTTAGAGAAAACGCGATTATGAAAAAAATAGCGGTATTTGGCAGTGCTTTTAACCCACCAAGCTTCGGCCATTTAAGTGTGATTGAGCGTTTAGCGCATTTTGACCAGGTGCTATTGGTGCCGAGTATTGCTCACGCATGGGGGAAGCAAATGCTCGACTATTCAGTACGATGTTCCATGATAGAGGCTTTCATTAGCGATATTCCCTGTAGCAATGTCGCCCTGTCACGTATTGAGGAAGGACTAGAGCGAGAGCAGGGTGGGGTTACTACTTTTCAAGTGTTAAGTGCATTACAGCAAGAGAATTCAGCGGCGGAATTAACCTTTGTTATGGGACCAGACAACCTGTTTAGTTTTGCAAAATTTTACAAAGCGGAAGAGATAATGAAGCGTTGGAATGTGCTGGCATGCCCTGAAACGGTGGCTATTCGTAGTACAGAAATACGAGAAAAGCTTGCACAAGGTCAAGAAATCAAACACTTAACAAGTAAAAATGTTGTCAAAATATTGCAAAATGAGGCGTTATACCTCAGTATTTAACGTTGCGATGACAGAAACTAATTTTTTACAAGGATTGATAACGCAGTGACGCGATTACATACAACATTAGCACTAGTATGTGGCACTTTTATGGCAGGAACGTCTGAAGCCTGCATGTCCGACCGCGATCCTACCCGCTCTATCGTTCTTGTTGACTCTACGCTTACCCTTTGTGAAAACCTAATCGACACTGTTGACGAATTGGTTGATGATTTATTGATTTCAACCAATATTAAGGAAGAGCCTTCAACCTTGGGTTACTGGTCTGATTGGATGATGGACAATGTAGATGATCCTTTGTTAACTCAGCAGGTAAGTCAGAGTTTCTTTGGCTTGGGAGTATTTCGTCCACACGAAATGACCACTAGCGATGATGAACTCTCTTATGAAGAGTGGATCAAAACACACGGCGTTCAATTGAGTGTGGGCATTGGAGAGAAAGACGAGCCGCGAGTTCGACTCGATTATCAATGGCATGAGCGTCATGAAGATGTTTTCCACGTACAAGTGGAAGTTCCATTCTAGAGATTTTTAAAGCGCCGAATAAGGGCGCTTTTTAGTTTTAACGATGAAGAGTTTCGCCCAGAATAGCCAATCGAGCCACTTTATAGCCTTGCTCACTACCAGCAAATAATGCTTCAGCAATAGCGGTATCTTTTTTACCGGATAGACGTAACTTCTCCGCTTCCTTAATCCTCATTACCATTTGGTATTCAGCTGACAGATCTTTACCTGCGCTATCCCACTGGCTCAGTTTATGGCTTAGTGCGGTAGTTTGTAGATTAGGGTGCATATCAAGCAATTCGTATTGCATGGCAGTCAGTAGAACCTGCTGGTGCTCAGAAAGGCTAGAAACCTCAGACAGCTTATCTAACAGAGACACTACCAAAGCGTTGGGTTTCACATAGCCAGCTTGATGCGGAAAGGGCTTGCTTAACCGTTGTGACGCTTCTAAAACTTTACAGCGACTATTAGGAAAGTAACTCAAAGCAGACAAGCAGTTTGCCGGAAGCCAAAAGGTATCTCCAGCAGCGATAGCGTATTCAATTTTACCCAATCTAACGCTGACTAAGCCATCAACAACATGAATGAGTTGGTGCTTTAGCGTGGGCTTTCTTGAGGTAAGAGACAAGTATTCGAACTGTTTATCTTCAAATTGTATAGCGTAATGCATGTCGTTCAGCATCTGTTGAGCAGGGTTTTCATTAGGTTAGCGCTTTCTGGTGCCCTAATAAAGTAATAAAATCGGCAAGATGATAGGGTTATATGGTCTGACCTTACAAAATCATCAATGATCTAGCTGTAAATTGTCGCGTAAGTGCGTAAAATCGGCGTGATTTCTAGAGAATGAAGAAGAATATGTCTACCGAGAACGATATTTACCAAGAGATTCGCCCTTACAACGATGAAGAGATTGCTCCAGCAATCCAGAGACTAATTAATGACGAAGAATTTATCTCAGCAATATTGAACCAAAAGTTCAGCAATCATGCGAAGTGGTTTCAGGCTCTCATGTCTCCTTTGGTGAAGCTGTATTTAAAGAATCGCTGGGGAAAACTTAACTCCATTGATGCGGTGCAAATAGAAGTTGAAAAATACCTTCAGAAAGCACTTGATAGCACTACTGATGAAGTTACTTTTGAAGGACTTGATAAGCTAGATCAAGATACACCATATTTGTTTATCTCTAATCACCGTGACATTGCGATGGACCCAGCATTGGTGAATTATGGATTACACCATACAAAGCATCAAACGATGCGTATTGCCATTGGCGATAACCTGCTAAGCAAACCGTGTTCTACAGAGTTAATGAAGATTAATAAGAGCTTTATTGTGAAACGTTCGGCAAAAGGGCCGCGTGAAATGATGAAGACGCTAGGCCTTTTGTCTTCTTATATTAAGCATTCACTGGAAACAGGAAACTCTATCTGGATCGCACAGAAAGAAGGTCGAGCTAAAGATGGTAATGATTTCACGGACCCTGCGATTCTTAAAATGATTCAATTGGAGGGACGCAAGCGTAAGTTGTCGTTCTCTGAATACGTTAAAACGCTTAAAATTGTACCGGTAGCTATTTCTTATGAGATTGACCCGTGCGATATTGCGAAAGCGAACGAATTGCATCAAAAGGCAACGTTGGGTGAATACAAGAAATCAGAATTCGAAGACATCGACAGCATTGTTAAAGGGATTACGGGATATAAAGGTCGCATTAACGTGAGCTTTGGTGATGTGATTGATGGCGATATTGATAACGCAGATGCATTGGCTGATGAGATAGATCGTCAAATACATGATCATTACAAATTATTCCCAATCAATCTGTTAGCTGCAGGTGTGGAAGATAGTAGTATTGACCAAGAAACAAAAGATAAGCTTGAAGCGAAGCTTGCTCAATTGGAAGAGGGTGCAAAAGCATTTTTAACTGATGGCTACGCCAACCCAGTAAGGAATTTATCCAAAGATAAATCGGAACAGGTCGCTTAACGATATTTTGAATATCATTAATCAAAAAAAGGTCGAACTAAGTTCGACCTTTTTGCATTTTTGAGAGAACTTAACGAGAAATAGAGCGGCTCTTAAGATCGAAGATCAACTTTTCAGCACTAACTTCAAATTTTAGTTTAGCGTGAAGTTCAAATTGTTCTTTTTCTTCAATTTCAAATTCATGCTCAACAGCAGAATTGACGTTTTTAGCTAGCTCTAAGTATTTTGCGAATTCAGCTTCTAGGGCTTCTTTGCTGGCAGCAAACAAAGAGATCTCTGATACTTCATCCCCTTCGTTGATAATAAACCCCATCTCGCCTGCAACGCCACATGCTTCACATACTTCTGGTTCTTTTATTAGTTTTGACATAGTCAATCTCCTATAACGGTTTGCCTCAGTTTACATAGCTATGTGAACTACATCTACAAAAAATCATTGACGTGTAACTATTAATTTCACGAATGGAAATCGATTGCGTAGTTATGTCATTAGATTGTCAGAATAAGGTTCCGTATATTGAATCTTCGTTACAACTATATGAGTATTAGCCTAAGCAAGATAAGTCAATTCACAAAGGGCGGTGCAATGCCAAAGCGCAGTAAAGAAGATACAGAAATCACCATCAACAAAATCATGGATGCAGTCGTTGAGCAATTATTGACTATTGGCTATGACAAGATGTCATACACTACATTGAGTCAAGCGACTGGTGTATCTCGAACCGGCATTAGTCACCACTTTCCAAAGAAAACTGATTTCACTACCGCTTTAGATAGCCGAATTTATAAGCTGTTCCTAGAGTACTTGAATTTAGATTCTGGCTTACAAGGGTTCTCGCATAGTTGGATGGAATCCCTTGAAAAGCCACAGTTTTTAGCAATTCTGCGCCTGATGTTCCACCATATTGTTACTTCTGATTGCGCCCATGAGTTTGCGAAGCAGGGCATTGATAGATTATTTGTTATGTTAAAAGACCTATATGGCGATGACAGTGAGAAAGAGCTTGAATGGCTGTTTGGTCGAACCATTATACGGTTAGCTAAATAATATGACTGACAAAAACGCTGAGCTACTAGCTCGGCGTTTTTGTTTAAGTCCACTTAAGTTGTTCGGTGTCGTTCGCATTATCACTTTGAACAAGAGCTAACAAGTTTCTTAATATTTTGTATAATGCGCCCAAGTTGAACACATAGAGACACCATCATGGCACGCACCGCGCACGCACTACATATCTTGGTTAAGCATAAAGACCAAGCCGAAGACATCATCAAACAATTAAAGAAGGGCGCTAAGTTTCAGACGCTTGCACGCAAATATTCTAATTGTCCATCAGGCAAGAAAGGCGGCGATCTTGGTGAGTTTAAAAAAGGTCAGATGGTGCCGCAGTTCGATAAAATTTGTTTTACCGGTGAAACCTTAGTGCCTCATCTAGTGAAGACTAAATTTGGTTGGCATGTGGTAAAGGTTCTGTACAGAACTTAAAGTTATACAATTCTTTTTAAACGGCAGTGCATTGGCTCTGCCGTTTTTGTTTTTTAAGTGCGTGAATCTATTCATAATCTAAAGGCTGAATGATCGTCAGGTGCCAGCGCTTCCAGCACTCACAACTACCCTGTAGTATCTATAGAGAATGGCCAATATAAAGATAACAGCAACGACACTATTACCGATGAGGTCACTGGGGTAATGTGGCAGAAAGGTTATCACGTGATGAGTTATGATGAAGCTATTGAATACGCAAAGTCTGCAGAAATAGGTAGATACAATGATTGGCGAGTACCGAACATTTAAGAGTTGTATTCATTGATCTTATTTACTGGCGTCGATGCTAGTAATAGAGATATGTACACTGTTCCTGAGGGCTCTAGCCCTTTTATTGATACAGATACCTTCGATTTTTCATACGGCACAAATCGCAATCGCGTTATTGATTCACAATACCTTCTACCTCTTTTTATTCAGGCAAAGTGATGGGTAAAGACAAGGCGGTATTTGGTGTGAATTTCGCAGATGGTCGCATCAAAGGCTATCCGTTAGTTCAACCTCGTACCAAGCAAGACAATCAATTTATCGTTCGCTTGGCTCGGGGCAATTCGGATTACAGTAATAATCACTTTATAGATAACAACAATGGCATTGTGAGTGATGTAGCTATGCGGTTAATGTGGTCTAAACAAGACAGTCAATCAGCGATGGACTGGTCTGATTCTAAACACTGGATAGCTAAACTCAATAAAGAGGAATACCTAGGCTACAACGACTGGTGACTGCCTGATATTAAAGAGCGGCAAACTATCGTTGACTATAGTCGTTCACCTCAAGCCACTGATTCGGCTGCTATCGATTCTGTATTTTCAATATCTTCAATCAAAGACGAACAGGGCAATGAAAACTATCCTGCATTTTGGAGCTTTACTACCCATCAAAAAATAGGTCGTAACTCTCAATCAAAAGCCGCTTATTTTTGCTTTGAGAGATGCCTCGGTTACATGAAGAAACCAGGGTCTAGTGAACGAAGATTGCTCGATGTCCATGGTGCCGGTGCTCAAAGGGCTGAGCCTAAGGTAGGCGATGCTAAGAACTACCCAAATGGTTTCGGTCCTCAAGGGGATGTAATCCGCATAAAAAATTAAGTGAGAGCGGTTCGTGATATACCATAACGCTGTTAATAAGTTTGTGTTCAGCGGAGCGTCGCGTCACAACAGGAGTTGATGATGTAGTGCAGTTTGTAGTGCTCAATACCGGAAAAATGAAGCACGAGTTTGTGATCGGCACAAATGCGAGCATAGAGAATTGATGAAAACAATGACTACACACGACATGGAGAATTCCGTGGCGGTAGCTCCAGGCAAAGCTATGCAAATCCTATGGTACTTTCATGGGGAGTCAGAAGTAGAGCCGGCATGTAATATGCCGGGTCATTATGAGGCGGGAATGGTTAAAAAACTCAGCTTGTGGCTGATTTAAAGGGGCGATAAGTCGCCCCTTTTTTAACTTCGACGCATGGCATCTTAGACAAGGTGGTTGGTGATAAGGCGCCAATCGCGAATCACTTTTGTCTAGAGGTATTTTGTTGCGGACTTTGATCTAGCTGAAAAGTGCCGCATTCCAAATCTGAGCGTTCTTTCTAGTAGACAATATGCTTGATAATTTGGCCTGTTCTTTCTATTTCGTGAAGTGCATAGCTAAGCCTTATCGAGATTGTTCTACCCTGTTTGCATTTCTTCTACTCAGTCAAACAGATATTTAATGAAACTTTGCCAATCTTGAAAGCATCTATGCATTGGAAACCTCATCGAATCGATAGCTTTGAATTTTGGGAAAGATCACTGAAACTGAATTTCCAGTAAGTTGCTGCAACATAGTTATTACAATCTAATTTAGGTTCCCTATACTTCAGAGTGAAAACATAAGTTAATTAATATTGGATTTCATAGTGAATGACATACTTGTAGGAAGTTGGACTGTAAATAGTGGTGGGGAATTTTCGGCGGTATCGCAGTTAGTTTTTCAAATTTTAGGGTTGTCACCATACTCATCAATCACGCTTGCTGATTACGTGAATAAAATATCCTCTACTGATAAAGATGCCTATCTTACCGCTCGCCAAGAGGCGTATAAAAGTGGTGAGCTTAAAGTTGAATACGAAATAATCGTCGGTGGTACTTCAAAGTGGATAAGAGAAGTTAGCCTGTTCAGCATCGATGACATAAATGCTCACAAGCCCGGGAACACTCGCATTCAAGATATTACTGAGTTTAGATTATGTGAGAACAATAAAAAGGAATGCATGGATAGCGCTAAAGAGTATGTGTCTTCGTTGTTATCTATCTATGAAGAAGAGCGAAAACGGGTTGCAAAAGATTTACACGATGACTTGAGTCAAAGGCTAGCAGTGGTATCTATAGAACTCGGCTCTACTAATGAAGCAGGTATTATCGAAATCGCTAAGGTTAGAAAAATAAAAGCAGATGTAGTATCCATTTCTAACGATATTCACCAATTGTCTCGAAACCTCTACCCATCGGTTATTGAACACTTTGGTTTGGTAGATGCTCTAAGATCGGAGATTGATAATTTTAAAAAGAAAGAGCATATCGATGTGGACTTTAATACAACTATCGAGTCACTCTCCATAGATAGAAAAACAGAGATTGCTATTTTTAGGGTGCTACATGAAGCATTAAGTAATATTGCCAAACATTCAGAGGCGTATGTTGTTTCCATAGAACTGTCTGAAATAGAGCAATCTTTGGTGCTTCAAATTAAAGATAACGGCATAGGGTTTGACGTTGTCGAAAAGCTTGAAGCACCGGGTCTCGGATTAACCAGTATGCAGGCTAGAGCACGATTTATTAATGGTCAGTTATCCATTCGGTCTAAAGAATTTCAAGGAGTAACCATTGAGCTTCGAATCCCCATATCTTAAATGTGCCCAATCGATTGACTCATATTTAACATTACGTTTCTAGAAAATAATAAATCTAATTTGAGCTAAATTCATAATAATTAAGTACTTATGTGTTCGATGGTCTAGACTTGAGGCGAGTTAACGAAAGTTAATAAACAATGTATTCCCCGAGTGCAGAACAGCTTTGAGATACGATATGGACATATCACCTAATGTATGGAAACAAAATGAAGATAACCAACTGTAAGCTGTCTACAAACTGGTACAGAGCAGTACTGCTACCTCTAGTAAGTTTGTCCCTTTTTATTCCTTCATTAGCTAGCTATGCCAGTGAGAAACGCTGCTTAATTGTAGCATCCTATCATGATGAGTTTCCTGGTCAGCGACTCAAAGTTCAACCTGCATTGGATGAGCTCAAGGGAAATTGCGAAATCAAAAAGTTTGATATGGATACCAAGCGTAATCCAGATCCAGAATTTATTAAGGCGAAAGCGTTAGAAGCGAAGAACTTAATAGAGAAGTGGAATCCTAATGTGGTCATAGCAATAGAAGATAATGCTTCAAAGTATCTCGTTCAGCCATACTACAAAAACTCAGAAATTCCTTTTGTATTTGCGGGCGTTGACTGGACCGCTGATGCTTATGGTTATCCTTATGAAAATGTCACTGGCATTATCGAAATCGTACCAATTAGACAATTAATTCGTCAGCTACATAGAATTGATTCAGACTATAAGAAAGGCCTTTTTATTCGCCCAAATAGACTGTCTGCTGATAAACAATATGCCCGTGTAAAAGATATCTTTGAACGCGATGGCATTGTCATAGATGATGGCGTAGTAGATGATTTTGCAGGCTTTAAAAGCACATTCCTCGAAGCGCAAAGTTATGATTTCATTTACTTTACTAATAATGCTGGCATTGATGGATGGGATGATGAGAAAGCAAAAGAATTCATTTACGAGCATTCGACTCGGCTTGTTTTCTCAACCAGTGATTGGATGGTACCTTTTTCAATGTTTTCGTTTAGCCAAGTGATACAAGAGCAAGGGCAGTATGCAGCGCAAATTGCTGTTGAGATACTGAATGGCGCAAAGCCATCAGATTTCCCGATTATATCCAATAGGCAATGGGATTTGTATATTAACGAGGAATTGCTATCCCAAGTGGACGTGGAAATTCCTAGTGATTTGCTGAGAAAAGCCAAGAAGTTGAACGATTAAACTTAAATAAACCTTTACTGTGGTGTTTGATGTTCAAGAATTTAAATAATATTTGGCCAGCTTTTGTAGCGATACTTTTTGGTGGTGCCGTACTGGTATTATTGTTCACCGTTGCGTTCAATAATATTAGGCTTACTGAAGAACAAGTCTTCAACTTTCAATCACAAAGGCTGAGCGCCGAGTTGGTAAAGGTAGGAAACAACTCTGATGCGATATCGACTCGACTCCAAGCTCTTTTCCATTCTTCGGAGGTCGTAGAGCCCGATGAATTTAGAATTATCACTCAAAACATTTTTGACAAATTTCACTATATAAAAAACGCTAACTACTCTCCTCGTATCCAACATCAAGATAAGGTTACCTTTGAAAAAGAGCAGCAATTTTGGGGATATTATGATTATAAAGTTTTTGAATTAGACAATGCTGGAAACAAAGTAACCAACGCTATCCGAGAAGAGTATTTACCGATCTTGTTTGTTGAACCGCTTTCTCCTGGTAGTTCCAAGCTATTAGGCTTCGATTTGATATCCAATGTAAGGTTCGCCGAAACGATTAGAGAAGCAGTTATAACAGGAGAGCCTTATGCTGTGGCACTAAAAGAGAGGGCTGATAGTTCGATCTCAAATTTTAGACTTCTTATCGCTGTGTATGAAGGGAAAGAAGTCCCTCAATCAACTGAGACGAAAATTGATTCTTACAACGGAATCGCATCTGTAGACATTGATGCTGGTTTATTTTTCGAGGGTTTCAAGCTACCAAGTGGTCTCGCGTTTCATTTAAGCGTGGTAAATGCCTTAGGAATTGAACAACCGTTGGCTATGGTACATGACGAAGCTCCTGCCAACGATGGATATTTGTTGTTCAATTTTGAAAATGTGCATGAAGTGAAGATTGGAAACCGAATCTTTCTGCTCAGAGTCAGCAAAATAGTCAACAGCAGCTCTGTTGACCTTGGAGTGCTGTGGATGGTCATAGCCGTAGGCTCTTTGTTGATGCTTATTCTCTTTTCACTCACCCGATCTAAAATTAACCTTAAGAAAGAGCTCGTTCTTCGTTTGGAAACTGAACATCAATTGGAAATGCATAAAGAGGAGCTAGAAGATAGAGTCGATGAGAGAACAAGACAGCTAACAGAAAGAGAACTAAGACTTCGAGAGAGCGATGAAATCTTTCAAAAGCTAACTTCTTCCTCGCTGATTGCAATTATCATCATAGACAATGATGGGAACGTTATTTTTTGGAATAACGCCGCAGAGACGATTTTTGGTTGGAACTCTCAAGAGGCGATAGGAAAAAATCTTCATACATTGGTCGTACCCGAGAATCAAAGAGCTGAGTATTTTCATGCTTTTCCTCACTTTCAAAAAACAGGTGAGGGGAAAAAGATTGGTAAAACTGTTGAGATGGAGGCAAAAAGGAAGAACGGGACCAAGTTGTATGTAGAAGTTTCATTATCGTCAGTTCAGTTAAAAGGAAGTTGGTCTTCTATTGGTTTAGTTAGCGATATATCGAACCGAAAAAAAGCTGAGAATGCTTTGTTGAAGAGCGAAACACAGCTAAGGTCTGTGTTTGAAAACTCACCTGGCGGGATCATACATCTCGATGGTTCAGGAAAGATCATCAATGCGAATGATCAAGCGCTCGAGATGGTAGGAGTGGAAAGGGAAGATGTTATCGGTGTGAACGCGATTGAGCGTGTGAAAAATGAAGAGTTGAATGATTGTATTGTTAAGGCGTTGAAAGGGGATAGGAGCGTTTTCGAAAATTACTACACGTCAGAGCAAGGTGGTAAAACGTCTTATCTTAGAGCGGTCTTTAACCCGGTAAACCTTGATGGTGCTAACCTTGAGGTTATCGGGTCTTTGGAAGACATTTCACAAATTGAACAAAATAAGAAGCTATTAGAAGATAAGTTAGAAGAACTGACTCAAGCTCGAAAAACGATGCTGAACATGATGAAAGATCTCGACTCTGCTCGTGCTAGTGCAGAATCAGCCACTCAAGCTAAAAGTGACTTTCTGGCCAACATGAGCCACGAAATAAGAACGCCTATGAATGCCATCATTGGCCTTTCCTACCTTACGTTGAAAACAGACCTTTCCAGCAAACAAAAAGATTACATCAATAAAATCGGCCAGAGTGCTAAGTCTCTACTTGGAGTTATCAACGATATATTAGATTTCTCTAAGATCGAAGCTGGAAAACTCGACCTTGAGCAGAAAGAGTTTTATCTGGATACCGTGATTGAAGAACTCTCAAACCTACTCGTAGTTCAGAATGATGGAAAGGATGTAGAGCTGTTGTTCCATGTGGACAAAAACGTTCCTACTCAATTAATTGGGGACCCTCTAAGGCTTGGTCAGATTCTATTAAATTTATCGAGTAACGCCATTAAGTTCACTCCTAAAGGTGACATTGTTATTTCGATGGAGCCCATTGAAGTCAAGAGACGCACCGTGCTCATCCAATTTTCAGTCAAAGATACGGGTATTGGTATCAGCGCTGAACAGCAAAGAAGTCTCTTTAAATCGTTTTCGCAAGCTGACTCATCAACAACTCGCAAATTTGGGGGGACGGGCCTCGGCTTAGCGATCAGTAAGGATCTCGTTGGAATGATGGGAGGCCAAATTTCGGTATCTAGCAAGTTAGGGGAAGGAAGCAAGTTTACCTTTACGGCCAAGTTTGGACTTAAAGATATTCCACGTAGAGAACCTGCAGTTCTACATCATGATTTTTGCCGGTTAAATGTGTTGGTCGTTGATGATAACGAGATGTCTCGAGATATTTTAGGAGAGTGTCTTGAAACGATGGGATGTTCAGTCACTAAAGCTTCTTCAGGGCAAGAAGCCTTAGAGCTTTTGGAAAATAGTTCACTGGATCGAAAATTTGAATTAGTTCTTATGGATTGGAAGATGCCGGAGTTGGATGGATTAGAAACATCTAGGTTAATAAAACAGAATAAAAACATCGCCACAGTCCCAACCATAATAATGGTCAGTGCATATGATCAAGAGGATATACTCGATCAAGCTAAGCAATTAGGAATTGCCGACTTTCTGTCTAAACCTGTTAATCAGAGCACTCTGTTTAATTGTGTAGCGCAGGTGCTTGATGAGACTGGTGATAAGGGTATGCGTACGAATATTCAACAAGAGGTGAGTGCTGATTCGCCAAGCTTTGTTGAAGCCAAGATTTTACTTGCCGAGGATAATGAAATAAATCAGCAAGTTGCTGTTGGGCTCCTTAATGATATGGGTATTGATGTCATAGTTGCAAACAACGGCAAAGAAGCGGTTCAACAGGCTAGCACTGAAGATTTTGATCTTATCTTTATGGATATCCAAATGCCTGAAATGGATGGTTTCGAAGCAACGAAGCAAATTAAATTGATAGACAAATGTCAGTCTTGGCCAATCATAGCTATGACGGCGCACGCTATGGCAGGCGATAGAGAAAAGAGTCTAGAGGCAGGTATGATTGATCACATCAACAAACCTATAGACCCAGCAATACTAGTAAAAGTATTGATAACTCATTTGTCTCATAAGTTAAGTAGCTCATCCAAAAAGCAACAAAACTCATTAAATGAGCTCACTGAAACCAATAATAGTGTCGATTTTAGTTGTTTGGTGGGCATAAAATTTGAAGAAGGTCTTACAAGGGTATCTGGCAATGAACCAGTGTATGTTGAATTTTTACAAAAGTTTGCCAAAGAACAAAAGGGTGTCGTTGATGAAATATCGGATGCAATAGAAACAGGCAACAGTGAAAGTTCTATCAGATTAGCTCATACACTGTGTGGTGTCAGTGCCACTTTGGGAGCGCAAGACGTGGCCGCTGTGGCGAAAGCGATAGAACGAGTTTTATCTGATGATAAACAGGCTGGGAACCCACGGGAACTGCTCGTTCAATTATCGGAACGCCTTGATGAGGTAGTTTCTTCAATAGATTTGTTAGCCACACCTACAACGATTCCTGATTCTTCGCGAGATAACTTGAACACTCGCCAAGCGGTTCTAAACATGTACCTTTCACTTCAACAGGATTTCTCTGAAGTAAGAGACTCAAAACTTGATTTTATTAACGAGCTAACCGGTTGTGATGTTGATACGGAGCTATCGATGTTTAATAGTGCCGTCGATGAGTTTGACAGTGATATGGCTATTGAGGCGGTAAAACAAATTGCTTTGAGAATGAATATTTCACTTGAGGAATAATCAAATCTAAGTTCAAAAGACTAGTCCTTAGCGTGCATTCATATGCTGTGCCGCCACAAAGTGGATTTATCATTACGCATACAAGAGAAGTAGGTTATGGATAACAAAAAGAAGTTCAGAGTTCTCGTTGTTGATGATTCAATTGATGATATAGATGCGATGATGGGATTGCTTAAACAAGACTACATGGTCATTGCTGCGACTAATGGCGAGCGAGCAATATCCCTTGCGAATAAGCACCCGCAGCCAGATATTATATTACTTGACGTTGATATGCCTGAAATTGATGGGTACGAAGTATGCAGAAGACTAAAGGAAAATAGTGAAACCAGTGAGATTCCGATTCTTTTTGTTATGCCTGATGCTGCCCAACCGAGCGATTTCGCAGGAATTGAATTGGGAGCTATGGACTATTTGGTTAAACCATTGATACCAAACCTAGCTAAAGCACGAGTGAAAAACTGCCTTGATTTGATTGAGTTCAGGACTGCATCGAAAAACACAACTCTAGAAACCGCGAACAAGACGCAAGCGGCTCTAATAGAAACAATAGGAAAGTTGGTGGATTACCGACGCTCAAAATCTGGGAACCATATCAAGCGAACTCAACTTTATGTAAAGAGAATCGCCCAGTCACTATTAGCTTCCTCAGAAAAACACACAGAATTAAATGAATCTCTGATTGAGCAGCTATATTGTTCCGCTCCGCTCTATGACATCGGTATGATGGCAATTCGTGATGATATCGTGCTGTCCTCCAAGCAGTTAAACGACGCAGAGTTTGAAAGAGTTCAGCAACACACCAATGTTGGTCAACAAATACTTGAAGAGTTCGAGTCTTCGCTTGATGACGAACCGTTCATTAAGCTAGCTAAGGAGATGGTGGCTACCCATCATGAAAGGTGGGATGGAACAGGGTATCCCTTAGGCCTAAAAGAGGGTTCAATCCCCTTATCAGGACGAATTGTTGCTATAGCAGATGTATATGATGCGCTTATCAGTAAACGAGCTTATAGCCACCCAGTTCAGCATGCAGAAGCCGTTAAGACCATAAGAGAAGGGTCTGGCTCACAATTTGATCCAGAGCTCGTGGAGATATTTTTAAGTGTTGAACCGAAACTAAGGGATATTGCTCTTCTTTATTCTGATCATGATGAAGAACGTGATGCTTTAAAGGAAGTCGCAGATGGGCATAGAGCTAGCATTATACGCCAAGTCTTAGTGGTAGAGGACAACGAAATAATGTTGGCTGTCGTGCAAAGTCAATTTGAAAACATGGGCTTCGTTGTGAGTACTGCACTCAATGGCGAAGAAGCGATGGCTCTTATCAATCAGGCTAATTTTTATGATCTAGTTTTAACTGACATAAACATGCCCGTTATGAATGGATATGAACTTTTAAGGACAATCCAAGAGGTAGGGCTAGGTGTCCCAGTTGTTGCAATGACAGCGGGTGGTCAAGACCTAACTAGCGAGAAGTCACACGACCTTGGATTTGCAGCTAGCTTGGTTAAGCCATTTGACGAAGAAAAGATTCGTGAGGTTATCAGTTCTATTGGTAATAGCGGAACACAAAATCAATGAGTATCAGTTAGTCGTCCCATCTAAGACGATTACTTGTACTAAACTGGTGGGGTATGAAATCTACTTAGTGTTGACTCTAGGTAGTTTAAAGCAACATCGTTTAACAGCGCAAAAGAGAGTAATTGCGTGATCGTATCAAACAATGACTTTTCACCGACGAAGATATTTAGCCTTAGACTGATACTTAGTTCCTAAAGACAGTATGTTAGTGAAAAATGGCACTAACAATCAGGGACGTTCTTGGGCTCAATCGGTAAACGAGCGAGGATGTCACATGGTAAGGTTATAATATTGTTGATATTTCATAGGTTGTTGAGCATTAGTTTTGCAATTTTAGGAGAACACCTATCAAGTTTGTATTTGAATTAAAAGGAAGCGATAAATGAACAAGACAACCGTGCTACTTGCAGATGACCATGTGATGGTGGCAGAAGGCATCAAAAACCTTCTCAAAGAGAGCTACGAAGTGGTTGGTATTGTTGAAGATGGAAACACCTTAATTCAAAAAGCGAGGCAGCTAAAGCCTGATGTGATAGTTTCAGATATCTCAATGCCACTAATGAATGGCATTAATGCAGCGGAGAAGATTCTGTCTACGGATACCGAGACAAAAATTATCCTACTGACTATGCACCCAGAGATAAAATATGCGCTCAAGGCATTGGATGTCGGCGTTCATGGTTACTTATTAAAGCATGCCGCTCCCGAAGAGCTTCTAATCGCAATAAAATCGGTTTTAGCAGGAAAAACGTATATTACGCCTACACTAGCCGCCGATATTATGGATGCTTATAAAAACAAGAACGATTTTTCAGAAGATCCTATGTCAGTATTGACCGGCCGGCAACGGCAGGTTTTGCAATTGCTTACTGAAAGTCATTCAGCAAAAGAAATTGCCAATATATTGAACGTATCAAGCCGAACGGTAGAATTTCACAAATATAAAATGGTTGAAGTTCTTAAGTTAAAAAATGCCAGTGAACTGGTCCCTTTTGCCATAAAGAATGGCTTAGTCTAACCCTGTTCATGCCTTCGGTTAGCGAACAATTTGAACATTGTTCGCTAACATAACTTCGCAAGGCTAGAGAGAGCAATATACAGTCCCACTGACTAGGGCAGTCATAGACCCTAGTCCTAATGGTATCAATAGAGAGGGTTAATCAACCTATTGTTTCTATGTGCAAAAAGTGCAAGTGAGTCCGTTTTATCCAAACATAGGGTACTAGATATTCTATAGCGATGAGACTCTATTGTACGCACGCTTAGATTCAGTTCGGATGAGATGTCTTTTGAAGACATACCACGGCTTATCATTCTTAATATTTCTATTTGACGTGCAGTAAGAACATCTAAATGTATGTTGCTGGTATTTTGATGTGCATTTTTTTTGAAAATATTCTTCTTTGAATATTCAAGCATCATGAGCCAGACACTAGCAATAAGATCTAAGTACTGTATAAGTTCATCATTAAATGGCTCAGTATTAAAACGGCTCACACTAAGATAAGCATTATGCCTATCAATGACCTTAATAGGCATGATAATATGCCATTGCACTCCTTCTTTTTCTAATGTTCTTAACGTCGAGTTAATACTGATTTCCATTTCACTCTGGCTAAATATCCTATATTGCTCACTTCTTACCACTAGTGATAAATAGTCTTTAAATGAAGCGTTAATATGATTATCCACAGCGGATTCCATATTATTACCTCGCTCAGCGGATAGAAAGTCACAGCTTTCTATATGTAGTTGTGAATCTAGGTAGAATGAAGCCCGATCAAGTTCCCACGCCTCTATAGTGCGCTTTATACTCTGCAAAACCTCCCGTAAAAGATCTGAATCTTGGTAAGACTGCAATGTACTCAACTCTTTAACAAAATGACTTTTATACGTTTCCATGCTTCACCTCGTAATCAACTGACCTGATTTTATTTTCAAAATATCATAATGGTTTTAATTTTTAGGCGATAGCTAGAGTTCAGTGTTTAGGAAATTCACGGCTAATAACTGGTAAATTTACCAGGAAATATAAAGTTTATTTTTGGTGCTAGTAGTTATGTTATTTTTATTAGTGTTTTTCTTTCTTATTGCTAGTGTATTTTCGAGTACTTAAAATCTGCAGTAGTCACCATAATACTATCAAATTAAATAAGTAAGGCCGCTTAGCTTAATTACTGATTGAAAGAACTGTTAGTAATTCTGAGAAGAAAAAGGGTCTTCTATAAATAATAAAGGTTGATAGTTATGAATATGTTAAGTTTAACTTCGAGTCTAATCCTAGCTTCATTCACATTAGTAGCATCGGCAAAAGCAAGTGCAGATCTGGACAAATATGGTCCTCTACGTGCCTACGCTCAATCTCCTGTTCAATCAACCGTTCTTACTCCAATATTAAGATCCGCATCGGCTTATGATGGAGTAAAAGAAGTCTATGGTTCATTTACTGCAGCCAGTGTTTGGGCAGATACTGAAGATTACACTCTTGATTACTATCACAACCAAGTCGAATTAGGGGGCAAATGGCAAATTGCTGACCGTTGGCTGATGGATTTAACTTATCGCTGGAGCTTCTCTGCCGATAATCACTTAGATGGGCTCACTAAAGCGTTTCACGATGCAACCGGTCTAGAGCAAAATGGTCGTGAAGAGGTTTCTCGAAACCGAAACTACCAAATGATGGAAGAATACAACGTTGCTGAGACAGACTTTGAAGGAGAAACGCTAGCTAATGCTGTTTCAGCGTATTTAGGTTATCAACTTTATCAACAAGGCAATCATGCTGCTTCAGTGGGTGGCACACTTTATTATAATAATGTCGGTAGTGGTCCTTTTGAGGGCAATACTTTTGAACAAGCCCTGCAGCTTAACTACAGCTACCACAACAAATCTCATGCGATATATACCATGGCTGGCGTTACTTTCCATTCCGGAAGTGATGACCTAGTGGGCTTGCCTAGCAAAGAAGTTATTTTTTCTGGGGCTGCAGGTTACCGATATGCTCTAAATGAACAACATCATTTATATGCTGAATATCGCTACCTTGGAGGACGTATTGATGATTCATCAGACCTGTCGGATGCTTCACACGAGTCTGTACTAGGGTATCGATTTATCATGAAAAGCTCTGCGATAGAGTTTTATGCCACAGAAAATATGTTCAATATGGATAACAGTACGGACATTGCATTTACCCTAGGATATCGCCACCAGTTCAACTAATTTTGCTTACATAACCTTTTAGCGCGACTCATTTGGGCCTTTTAGGCCCATTTTTCATTTCACTATCTTTCATGCTATTTCCAATTAGCTTCCTAGGTAAAAATTCAATAACTCTGCTGCTAGATAAAAGGAACGCTGAACGTTTTCTTATCGCTTGATGATATGTTTTGACACTATCTCATATACCCTTTGACGTATGGCTCTAGATTAGAATTGACGTTTGTTCTGCGCCTTCTTGGCTTACTTTAATTCAGCAAATTCAACAATTAATACCTCATTGTGTGGTGGAGAGTGCTACTGTTGTTAGGTCGCCGTTAGATTATTGTTGTTCGATATGTTAACGAGTGTGTCGAAAATATCTGACGTGTTTATCGTTACAATGATTGATATTCAATCATTTCGTTGAAAATCACGTACAAAATGATCTGTTGATACTAGGAATCTTTCTATTACTGACTAGTAATTTATCTAGTACTTACTTAAGGGCTCCTTACTTATAGTTAAGTCACAGGTTGCGAAACACATAGTCTTTTTAAACTATGAGACTTACAGAAAAAAATGGTTACGCCGCCTACGCTGAACATCTCTACGATAAGTTTGGCGTTCACAGTACTAATTTAAGGTTAGGAGAGAGTCATGAAGTTTAACCAAGTTGTACAGATATCAACTATCGCATTTGCCCTTTCATCAGTAATCGGATGCTCTGAAGTTGAAACGTCAGTTGCCGACAAATCTGCCCGTCCTGTCAATGTCATTCAGTTAGGTAGTGTGAACGAAAGTCACCTTCAGCACTTTCCTGGTCGTTTAGAATCTGCTTCTCAAGCAAATGTTTCTTTTCGTGTTCCAGGGCTGATTCAGGACGTGTTTGTGTCGCCTGGAGATGAAGTAACTAAAGGACAAAAATTAGCTAAGCTAGATGACCATGATTACAACGTTGTGCTTTTGGAGCTTCAAGCTCGCTTGGCAGAAGCTCAATCTACTTTCAACTTGGCTTCAATTGAATTGAAACGAGTGAAACAAGCAACATCCGAGAATGCAATTGCCAGTATCAATCTCGATAGAGCGCGCAGTGGCTACCAACGTGCTAGAGCTGCGGTAAAAGTGGTTAATCAAAATATCAAGAAAGCGGAAGATGCAATACGTTATACCACGCTATTAGCACCGTTTGATGGTGTAGTAGGTGAGCAATATTTAGAACAGTTTGAGCAAGTGTTGCCGGGTGTTCCGGTATTCAATGTACATAAACCGTCAACGCTAGAAGCGGTAATCAACGTTCCAGAGACTTTGATATCGAAGATAAACAGTGGTCAGCCTGCTGAAGTGACTTGGTTTGGTTCAGAAAGAATAATCAGTGCGACAGTAAAAGAAGTGGGTACTGTGCCTCACCTAATTAAGCAAACGTATACGGTTAGCCTTTCGCTTGATGAAAGAAACATCGATGAGCTACCAGGTAAAGCGATTGCGGTAACGGTAGATCTAGAAAATGCAGCAAATTCTTATTGTGTACCTTATACCGCTCTTAAAGGTGTTGAGGGCGAATACTCTTTGATGGTTGTTGAAGATGGTCATGCGATTGAAAAGCAAGTAAAGGTTGATCATCTGCAAGCATCGACGGCTTGTGTCATTGGGGATTTGTCTGACAGAGACTACCTCATTGCTGCAGGTGTTAACTATCTCGAAGACAATGATGCAGTTGGTAAACTCATTGATGTGACGGCTAAATAGAGGGTATCAACATGAATATCGCAGAATTTGCTATTCGACAACGAACGTTCGTACTTTTTTTCACCACACTATTGATCGTTGCCGGAATCGTCTCTTATTTTGAAGTTGGTAAGCTTGAAGACCCTACTTTTACGGTAAAAAGTGCTGTGGTTGTAACACTTTACCCTGGTGCTTCAGCAAAAGAAGTTGAAGAACAAGTTACTGACAAAGTAGAAACCAAACTACAAGAAATGGGCAGTTTGTTAAGACTTCGCTCTCTTTCTCGCCCAGGTTCGTCGATGATCTTTGTAGACCTTAGCGAAGAACTGGTTTCGAGCGAACTGCCGCAACAATGGGATCTATTGCGCCGCAAAGTGGCGGATGTGAAACTCATGTTGCCAGCTACCGCTCAAGTCAGTGTGGTTCAAGACGAATTCTCTGAAGTATACGGTATGTTGTTTGCGCTATCGGGTGATGGTGTCGATATGGCCGACCTAAAAGACTATGCGCAAGAGCTACAACGTCGATTAAAAACCGTTTCAGGCATCAAGAAAATAGAACTTCACGGTGTTCAAGAACAAGTTGTAAATATCGACCTTCCAGAGGAGCGTTTAGCTAACTACAACATGTCAGCGGCTCAGGTTATTGCACAGCTGAACAGCCAAAATGCGATTTATGATGCAGGCCGTTTTAAAGCAGGTATCGAGCGAGTTCGTATAGCGCAAAGCAGTGAATTTACTTCGGTAGACGATGTTGCTAACTTGATGATCAGAGGTGGGGTAGGCGACCTGTCTACAGGCTTGGTCCGTCTGGGAGACGTGACTGATATTTCTTTGGGCTACAATGAAACGCCTTTGAGTATGACTCGCTTTGATGGTAAAGACGCTGTTGTTCTGGCTGTGAGTCCTGTCGGTGGTATCAACGTTGTTAACTTAGGTGATAGCTTAAGAAAAGTGTTGAATGACTACCAGGCAGAGTTGCCTGTTGGTGTAGAGATTCATGATATTGCCTTCCAACCGGAAGAAGTAAAAAAATCAATAAATAATTTCGTTACCAACCTTTTAGAAAGTGTGTTGATTGTTGTTGTTATTCTTTGGCTGTTCATGGGTGTGAAGAGTGCAATTATCGTTGGTTCGAGTCTTCTGATTACCATCTTATGTACGCTTGTATACATGAATATCGCAGGCGTCGATTTGCAACGTGTATCGCTAGGTAGCTTCATATTAGCACTCGGTATGCTCGTAGATAACGCCATTGTGATTACTGATTTATTTGTTGTTAAGGTCAATAAAGGTATTGATCGAACTAAAGCTGCTATTGACTCTGTAAAAGAAACGTCAATGCCACTGTTAGGTGCGACTGTCATTGCAATGATGGGTACCTTGCCAGTATTAACTGCAAACTCGGACGCTTCTGAATTTGCGTTAAGTTTGCCACAGATAATGATGTCTTCTCTATTGTTGTCATGGTTGGTTGCAGTAACGGTGACTGTCTTGTTCTGTTGGATTTGGATTAAACCTGTACCACAAGATCCAAACGCAAAAGAATCGAAGTTCGTAGCGGTATATCGTTCAGCAGTAAGTTGGATGGTAGATAACCCATGGAAAGGTCTATCGGCAATCGTACCTGCATTAGTGCTAACGGTACTGTTAATCCCTAAGATTACCGTCATTTTCATGCCAGCATCGGATCGCGCAATTGTGTTCTTAGATTATTGGCTACCGAATGGTTCTCAAATCGAGCAAACCAATGCGGATATGAAACGCATCGAAGAGTGGTTATTAGAGCAACCTGAAGTAGAAAACCTATCGAGCTTTGTTGGCGCTAGTGCACCTCGTTTCTCGGTAACAGTAGAACCAGAACCGTATGATGCAAGTTATGGCCAGTTCTTGATTAACACTAAAGACTTCCAATCAATCGCGATATTGCAAGAGCGCGGAGATGCTTGGCTAAAAGAGAACTTTGCGAATGCTGAACCTCGTTTCCGTACTTTGAAGCTAGCAACAAAAGATAAGTTTAGTATCGAAGCTCGCTTTAGTGGTCCAGACCCAGTGATATTGAAAGATCTGTCGCATCAAGCAGAGGAAATTCTAAATCAAAACCCTTATGCAACGTATATACGCAATAACTGGAGACAAGAAAGCAAGGTTCTTAAGCCTGTAATCAATGAAGAGAAAATGCGCCGTGCCGGTATTAACCGTACTGACATCGCCATCGCATTGAAACGAACTTCAGAAGGCTTCCCTGTTGGTTTGATGAAGCATGAAGACGAGATTATTCCGATTCGAGTTCGTGGTATGGGAGCAACGATAGGGGACCTAAATGCGATTCCAGTTCAATCATTACTGGGTGTACATAACGTCCCACTAGGTCAGTTAGTGGATGGCTTTGAGTTTACTACTGAAGATTCAATGATTTGGCGTCGTAACCGTTTGCCAACGATTACCACTCAAGCAGGTGTAGTAGGAACGACCGTTGCTTTAGCTAGACAGTACAGCCTTGATGAAATTGAAGCGATTGAACTACCGCCAGGTTACACACTTGAGTGGGGTGGTGAATACTACGATGAGAACAAATCAATTGTTGATACATTGTCGAACTTACCTCTAGCGATGGTTGTGATGGTCATCATTATGGTGGGAATGTTCAACGGCTTTAAACAACCGATTATTATCTTCGGAACCGTGCCACTAGCTGCAACAGGTGTAGTTGCGATGTTATTGATTGCTGACAAAGCATTCGGCTTTATGGCTCTAATCGGCGCAATCTGTTTGTCAGGTATGATCATCAAAAACGGCATCGTGTTGATGGACCAGATTGAGCTAGAACGTAAAGAGGGCGCTACATTGTCAGACGCAATCAAATCGGCAACGATGAACCGTACTATGGCTATCAGCATGGGTGCTTTGACAACAATGTTGGGTATGGTGCCACTGATGACAGATTTGTTGTTCGACCAAATGGCAGCAACGGTTATTGGTGGATTAGCTGCAGCGACTCTACTGTCACTATTTGTTATGCCAGCGCTATATAAAGTCTTCTATCAGAATGAAGAAAAGCAAGAGCAGTCAATTGAATCAGCAAAAGTTGTCGAGGAATAACAGCATGAAATCAAGAAAATTAACCCCGATTCTATTAAGTATGCTTCTTGCTGGATGTGCTGTAGGCCCAGAGTACGAAGCACCTCAAGATACTGTTGGTAGTGCTTTCTTAGTGGAAGATGTAGAGGGTACTGCGGCAAGTGATGAAAAAGTGAAGGCTGGCTGGTGGGCTCAGTTTGAAGATGAGACTTTAGATGAGTTGGTAAACATTGCGCAGAATGAAAATATATCGCTACAAATTGCTGCGCAGCGAGTGAAATCGGCTCAGGCGTACCAACGTGCTGTAGAGTCGTTTAAAGTACCAACAATTACTGTCAACATGGGCGCCACGTCGTACGGATTTAGTGAGAATGATCCTTTGGTTGGCCCGTTAGTTACCCCTGGCGGTCTTGGCCAAATCAACCAAGCTATTGGGCAAGATAGCGTGCTGGATAGTAGCTATGACTTTACTACTTTGAGTGCGAATATTTCTTGGGAAGTCGATGTATTCAATCGATTAGAGTATCAAGCGCAATCAGCCCAGGCACGTGCGGAGCAAGTGGAAATCATGCGTGAGGGTATGGTGACATTGATTACCTCTGACGTAATCCATAACTACTTCCAGTTCCGAGGCGCGCAAGAGCGTAAACAAATTGCAATAGAGACTCAAGAGTCTCAAAGAGAGACGTTAAAACTGGTAGAGAGTTTGGTAAGAAATGGCTATGGGTCTGATCTTGATTTAGCCCAGGCAAAAGCCGCTCTTTCTGCAACCAAGGCAATATTGCCTCAGCTTGATATTGCTAAAAATGTGCATAAACAGCGTTTAGCGATTCTTCTAGGCAAAAACTCGGCTGAAATGGACGAGCTATTGGCAAAACAAGGTATGGTTCCTGACTTTAAAGGTACAGTACCTATTGGCTTGGCATCTGATGTACTGCAAAGTCGCCCTGATATTCGTATCGCTGAGAAAGAGATGGTTGCGATTAATGCCGATGTTGGTGCTGCTGTGGCGAACAAGTACCCTCGATTTTATCTAACAGGTTCTCCTGGCCTGCTTGCGGGTGATTTTAGTGACTTGTTCAGCAGTGACTCTGCGGCTTGGGTAGCCAGTGTTGGTGCAAGTTGGACAGTGTTTGATGGTGGACGTACTGACGCTCAAATTGATTTGCAAGAGTCGCGTTTTAACGCAGCTGCACTCGGCTATGAGCAAACAGTGAATACCGCAATCAGTGAGGTCGAAACTTTACTTTATACTTACGGTAGTAGCCAAGAGGCTGAGTCCTATGTCGCAGATACTTTGGTTGAAGCCGACAATGCAGTAGCTAAGGCTGACTCTTTGTACAGAGCAGGATTGGTAGATTACATCTCGGTACTGGATGCTCAACGCCAACAAAAGTTGGTTAGAGATGCCCAAGTATCAGCAAACCTACAAACTTCTCAGGTGTTAGTGAGTCTTCATAAAGCACTAGGTGGTAACTGGGAGATAGACCCTGAGCCAGAAAGCGAGCAAGGTCAGGAAGCTACCCAAACTCAAACGCAGTAACAGAGATTCACGAAGGGGCACATTACGCATTGTGTCTCTTCGTTATTCTAATAAACGTTTGGACTTTAGGAAGTATTAAAGCCAGTTAATGCATTCCGGGATGACGGGTTTTTAGCGGTTAAATACACACTTCATCATTGTTAAAAAACCTTCCCAGTTTTCACTCATAATACTGCCCGTAAATACATGGGCACTCCCTCGTAAATTCCGTAAATTCCGCTAGTAATTCTTCGAGTACTTAAGTAACTCACACCATCTTATAGTTTAGATATACCTTTATGGACATCCTACTTAGCCGGTGTTTAGCGCTTTTATCTTAGGCCTCCATAAGCAGAATATGTCTTGGAAATTTAAGGGGTCATTATGAGTTTAGTCAGCCTCCCGTTTGTCGGAAGTAATGCAGATACAGCCTTGCATGTCGTTGCCGCTGTCGTTCTTGTTGGCACTTTAGTTGCGGTGTGTGTGGCTTTTTGGAAGCTACATGAATTACCCATCCATAAAGCTCATAGCAGTGGGCATCATCAGATAGGCCTAATCACGGTGCTTACCTGGATTGGCTTTATTTGGCATTGGGTTTGGGTGCTTGCGATTATTGCAGCCTTCTTGGATTTAGAGACAGCCATCGTTCGTGTGCGCGATATTTGGCGTCATGGGTCTTTGGACAAAGCCAACGATTTATCAACAGATAAAGGAGAATCGTCATGTTAGAAGGTTTAGCGATTTGGGCGTTATTCATCTACATACTTCGCCTCCTTGGTGTGCCATGGGCAAAACCTTTTAAGGCATTTGCGTATATAGGCGGTGGTTTGTGGTTGGGCTTTGTGTGGATTGGTTTAATCAATTATACGCCAATGGACTTGTCTGGCGGGTCGGTTGTTCAAGCGCCACACATACAATTAAGACCGGGTAATACTGGAATTAAAGGTAAAGTGAAGACGATTCATATTGAGCCCAATTCTAGAGTGAAGAAGGGTGACCTTATTTTTGAATTGGATTCTGAAATTTACGAAATTGCTCGCAATAAATCGGAGACTGAATTGAAAGCAGCTGAAGCGGCCTACAGCTTAGCGAACGAAGACATACATCTTTCTGAAACTGACTATAACACTAGCTTGATTAATCTAGATATCGTGAAGGTTGAGCTGGCTTCTGCTAGGAAACAATACAAGTTAGAAAGAACAACATTGAGCCGTTACGAAAGGCAGAACGCCAAAGCAAAGTATTCGGTAACTGAGAGTCTCTTAGATGAGCAAGGCACCATTGTTGTATTGGCTAAAAATAAGATAGCGTCTATCCAAAGCCAAATATCACGCAGTGAAGTTGAGGTATCTCGTGCCAAAGTGAATGTCGAGAAATCTAAGCTTAATTTAATAAGTGCTGGTGCAAATTTACAAAGAGCCAAGGAGAAATTAGCTGAAGCCGAGTGGAACTTAAAAGAGACTAGAGTACACGCCCCAACCGATGGTTTTGTGACTAACTTTATTCTTCGAGAAGGGCAGTATGTGGGCATTCTTTCCCGTATGCAGATGTACACGGATGAAAAATATGTGTTGATGCGAGTTAATCATCAGGCGATTCGTAATGTGAAACCAGGTCAAAGGGCTGAGTTTGCTTCTCCTGTTTATCCGGGCAAAGTGTTCTCCGCTGAGGTGCAAGGTATTGTGGAAGCTACCGGTGAAGCTCAAGCGAGTAGCATGGGACGAGAGGCTTCTGTTTCAGAAACAACGGGGAAAAATGTGAAAAATAAATTCCACTTTGTACGCCTAAAGCTGAATGAACCAGAGGGATACGACATTCCAGTTGGCGCGGTGGGCTTAGCGTGGGTATCGGGAGAAAAACCACATCATTTTCTTTCATTTTTAGATGTAATTCGAGGCATTATTCTTCGAATGAAATCACAGATCTACTATGTGTACTCGCTGTAATTGAATTGAAAAAATAGTACTACCAAAATTCCGATAGGTTCTGCGAACCTATCGGAATTTTTTGTATTTAACGCGTATATATTTCAACTATCAACTTACTTAAAAGGCAAAGGGAAACGAAGCTCTCTTACCGTTGTCTACAGTGAATAGCCCCTTTACCACAGTAGCTCTTCACTTGTCTCATTCATTGGTGCAATACCGCAAAATATATCTGTTTTATTGGCGATTGAATAATTCTAAGTTGGCAATTGGATAAATCTTAGTAATTTGAAGAGAGAATTGGCGTATAGAGAAGAAAAATAATGAAGCATACAACTATTTTTCATATACGGGATGAATAAATTACATAAAGCCACAAATGTCACTAAGCTATGTTAATAGCAATGTTGTATCCAGTCATTATAGCTTCTTCATGGTTCTATTACTGTTTTGGTGTATCGCGATGTTATTAAAAAGGTTATGTATCACTTTCATGTAAAAATCAGGCTGATACCGAGTGGAAATGCTGACTATCTCTGCTAGTGCTCTCATTTTTACAGGGAAATATTACCCGTTGAACTGGTAATTTTTCGAGGCGTCAATCTGCGGTGAGTAAGTAAACTTTAAGTACTACTTCAAGGCGAAAGAACATTATGGAATTTGACGGAAATATCTTAAATCTAGGTTCATTTTTTACAGTAACAATGGGTATCATCGTATTGTTCTTTGGTAAACGCATGAACCAAATCGTTCCTTTTTTACGTGAGTTTAGTATTCCTGAGCCAGTATCTGGTGGGATATTAGTCTCAATCATTATCGCAATAATCTATCAAGTTACTTCAATCGAGGTGCAATTTGACCTAATGGCTCGTGATGTGTTGTTAGTGTACTTTTTTACCACTATTGGTATTAATGCTCATATCAAAGACCTTCTTAAGGGTGGCAAGCCACTGCTTATTCTTCTAGGTGTGACCATTACGTTTATGATCATGCAAAACATCGTGGGTGTAACTACAGCAAGTGCATTAGGCTTGGAGCCTGTGGTTGGCTTATTGGCTGGTAGTGTGTCGCTTATCGGTGGGCATGGTACTGCGATTGCTTGGGCTCCACGTATTGAAGAAATGCTCGGTATTGAAAACGCGATGGAAATTGGTATCGCGAGTGCAACGTTTGGCTTAATCCTAGCCAGTATGATGGGTGGCCCAATCGCAAAATTCCTTATTAAGCGTTACAACCTAAAAGCGGATGAAAGCGATAATAATTCTCAAAATGAAGAAAAGTCTGAATCTGAATCTCTTACTTCATTTGCGTTTTTAGATTCTGTATTAGCCATCCATATTTGTATTATTGTGGGTGTGCTACTTGATGAGTTGATTAGTCAAACAGGCTTGCAGCTTCCATTGTTTGTATCTTGCTTGTTTGCAGGCATATTAATTACCAACCTTATTCCGGAAAGTTACCCTCGTATCAGCGGTACAAAGTGGCCAACGCGCACTCAGTCTATCAGCTTGATTGCGGATATTTCTTTGGGGTCATTCCTTGCTATGTCTCTGATGAGTATGCAACTTTGGACACTGGTTGAGTTGGCTGGACCTATCTTGATTATTCTGACTATGCAGTTTGTATTAGCGGTATTTACTGCGTCAATCATCGTATTCAGAGCAATGGGTAAGACATACGATGCTGCGGTAGTATGTGCAGGTTTTGGTGGCATCTCTTTGGGCTCAACACCTACTGCAATGGCAAATATGTCTTCAATTTCCGCTAAATACGGCTATTCAGCACAGGCCTTCATTATTGTTCCACTGGTATGTGCATTCTTTATTGATTTGGCGAACGCAATCATCATCCCTTATTTCCTAAAAATGATGTAGTTCAAAGCGTTTAACTTGTGGGGGCATAGCGTTAAAGCTATGACCCCAGTCGTTGAAGAATAAAGACTCAAGAGGCCGCTATGAACGCTTACACACTCACAATATCAATGATGGCATCGTTGTCACTCTTAGGTTGTAGTGCTAAGAATGAAACGAACAATCAGCCTCAGAAGATATACACCAATCAAACACCTTATTCGGCGAGTAGCTTTGACAATACTCAAGACGAAGTGACCGTAATACTTTCTTTTTCTGGTGGTGGAACGCGAGCGGCTGCATTGTCATATGGGGTACTAGAAGGATTAAGAGATACCACTATCACTATTGATGGCAAATACGTTAATTTACTGGATGAAGTTGATGTAATCAGCTCTGTTTCAGGGGGCAGTTTCACCGCGGCCTATTACGGTTTATATGGAGAGCGTACCTTTGAAGATTATAAAGAAGCCTTTCTTTATCATGAAGTGACAGATGATTTAGCCTCTATATTTTTGTCTCCCGTTCGTTGGTTCTCTTCTAAAACCCGTACCCGTGAAGCTACCGACTACTATAAAAGCCACATTTTTGGTGAAACAACGTATGCAGATTTACCTCGAGATAATGCTCCTTATATTGTAATTAACGCGACCGATATCTCTACAGGTACACGCTTTTCATTCACACAAGACTACTTCGATATGCTGTGTTCTGACTTAAACTCATTCTCTGTATCGAGTGCCGTAGCAGCATCATCAGCTGTGCCTCTTTTATTCACGCCGGTCGTGCTGAGAAATCATGACGAGTGCCTTACTGAGTTGGAGTCTGTTTATGACCGTTCAAATTACCGCAAGAGAAATGCAGTTGCTGCAATAGAGCAATACAAAGACAAGGAACATACTAAATACATCCATTTAGTCGATGGTGGCATCACCGACAACCTTGGCTTAATCGCCATCTATGAACTGATTGCACACATGAGACTCAATGATTCAAAGAAGCTAGAACTTCGTAATGACCGTGGGGTACTCAAGCCGCTTGTCGTCATATCTGTTGATGCTGCCACAAACCCAGAACTTGGAATCGCAGAGAGTGTAGATCCACCGTCGCTGAAGCAAACGGTAGATTCCATCACTGATATTCAATTGCATCGCTACAATGATTCAACCAAAGACTTAATCGTTAAAGAAATGGACGATTGGGCATCAGAAGCACTAAGCAATGGTGATGTTGTGTCGCCTTATTTTGTCGAGGTTAGCTTCAGCAAAACAATGGATAGCGACACGCAATTTCTTTTAAACCAAATTCGTACTGACTTTAATCTTGCCAACGAAGATGTCGACTTACTGATTGATGAGGGATATCAGCAGTTGCATGTAGATAAGACTTTTCAAAACTTTCTCAACTCATACTCTTACAATTCAATGGATCTGACTGATTCAGATAAGGATGTTAAATGAAGACCAAATGGTTATTTCTCGCATTGTTTCCTTTCGCGAGCTTGGCTGAAAGCAATTGTTGGAAACTAGAGGATGATAATGAGCGTTTGGCTTGTTATGACAGCGCTACCGACCAGACAGCTACTTCACCTGAAAACAAGGACGACTTTACTCTCGATAAAATGAGTTTGCATGAAGTTACAGATTATATTAACCACCAAGAGATATTTCGACTTACACCACATCAACCGAATTACATCTTGCCCCTTTCATATAATGATAAGCCGAACAAAGATTATTGGGACGCAGTGAGACCGGGTTCGAACATTGATGACATTGAAGTTAAGTTCCAAATTAGTGGCAAACTAAAACTGTGGAATGACTTCTACAGTGATTGGGATCTATGGTTTGGTTATACACAAACCTCATGGTGGCAACTGTACAACCAACAAGAGTCAGCTCCTTTTCGTGATACCAATTACAGCCCAGAGTTTATTGTTAGCACCTATCCTAACGTCTCTCTATTGGGCTTCGATCTAGTGCAGGTCGATTATTCATTGATTCACCAATCTAATGGGCGTTCAGAACCTTATTCGAGAAGTTGGAACCGAGTTTATGCAAACTTAGACTTTGTAAGAGATAACTTTCTTATTTCTTTGAAGCCTTGGTACCGATTACCAGAAGATGATGAAGACGATGATAATCCGGATATAGATGACTTTTTGGGTTACGGAGAGGTAGTCTTTGCCTATAAAGATGGTGGTAACTTCTATAGCATGATGCTCCGAAATAACTTGGGAAGTGATAGCAAGGGTGCAGTAGAACTTAACGCCGCAGTACCAATCTTCGATACTGTTAAATTATATGCCCAGTATTACTATGGTTATGGAGAGAGTCTCATCGATTACGATCATCGAGTGAATCGCTTTAGTATAGGTATTTTGATTTACGATGTAATTTAACGAAGATTACCGCTTTTTCACAAGGGTCAGTTGGTCGATAACAACCAACTGACGCCTATACGGTGTGTTTTATAGCGTACTTTGCAACACTAAGTTGTAGGGGAAAATAGCCCTATAACTTAGTTTTGGATTTATATGAATCTAGCCAGGTTTGCAATGGGATTTCTCCCTTCTTCAATTTTGGTCCACGATATCTTCTTAATTTTCCAAGTTCTAGATCTATTCGGGCGACATAAGTGCGATCGGGCCTGGAGCCTTTACGACGTGTGCTCTTATGAATGATTAACGATTCAACGGTTAAGTTTTCCACTTTAGCGTACCTCAGAGTGCAAATTTAAAATGTGGGAATGTCATCATTTTTCTAAGTTACGATGCTTAATCGTCGACGAATCCAAGTTGTCTAGCCTGCCTTAGCGCTGAACGAGGACTAGTGCTAGAACCGGATTGGAGAAGGTGGGTACACTTTAATAACTGACGACTATCCAAGCGCCAGTCATGATTAACCAATGTATTGATCTCTTGAGCTTCTGGCTTGGCGTCATTTTTTGTGTAGCGATTGAAGAGATAAATGTAATAGATTGCTTTTGCCGTACGAATCTTGTGTTGGCAATAAATAAAACTAATCAATAACACTAAGGTGAGATACATAAAAAGAATTAACATTTTAAAATCCTATATAAGATGTAGCCGCATGACTAAAGTTCAAAGGTCAGCCTCGGCTTGAATAATCAACAGATGTCTTTCAAATTTGCTCTTTTAGCTTACAGAGCGCACAGCTTTGGTATTTTGGTTGTGACGTTACTCAAACATTAAGATGATGTAGGCGATGAATAAAATTAGATGAACAGTACCCGTGAGAGCGTTAGTCTTTCCGCTACTGAAGCTAATGCCAGTCATTACTAAAGTAGTCACCAGTAACACTGCTTCTGCCGAGCCAAGGCCTAGCACTATCGGTTCTGAAAGGACCTGTGAGATCAGCAAAACAGCAGGAACGGTGAGTGCGATGGTGGCCAGTACAGAACCAAAATACAGATTCATCGCGCGCTGTAATTGGTTATTTAAGGCTGCTTTTCCGGCACCGACGGCTTCAGGAGCCAGTATTAATATGGCAACAATTAGACCCCCAAGGGCTTGCGGTGCACCTAATTTGGCAATTGCCCCATCGATAGGGATCGCGATGCTTTTCGCCATCAAGATCACTACACCTAAGTGCGCAACTAGCATGATTGAGTGGTAGAGGTTGCTACGCATAGGTCCATGAAATTCATGCTCATCATGATGACGGTCATCAATAAAGAAATGCGTGTGGCTTTTTGTTTGAATGTATAGAAATACGGAGTACACCACAACAGACGCAAACACTAAGGTAATAGTCAAAGCTAATGACATTGACCCTGAGTGATCGACTGCGGTGAAGTTGGGTAGTACTAAACACAATATTGCTAATGGAGTGATCACCACAAGGTATGATTTAAGTCCATCTAGATTGTAGTCTTGAGTGTGGTGCTTCATGCCTCCAATTAATAACGTGATTCCAACTAGGCCATTTAGAACCGCCATAACAACAGCAAACATGGTGTCTCTGGCCAATAATGGGTTTGCGTCCCCTGTTAACATGACCGAAGAAATCATCACGACTTCAAGTGAAATGACCGATAGTGTAAGGATTAAGGTACCGTAAGGATCACCTAATTTAATTGCGAGTGCGTCTGAGTGGCGAACAACAGCAAAAATTGCTGCCATTGCTACGACAAACAGAATTACCGTTAGGCTCATCCCTTCGTAGGAAGATAGTTCGGTAGCCAAAACTGAGTCGCCACCGCTTTTGAAAAATACAACCGTAAGCGCGGCGATAAATAAGACATACTCTTGCTTTATGAAATTACTCATATTGCCACTCCTTGTTTAAATAATGGAGCAACACAAATCGATAGTCTTTTGCCACCGTGATTAAGGTGACAATGTAAAATAGAGTGGGGTAGTGGATTCATTAGAAACCCTGTTATCTAGTTTGATATGTCTGACCAACAACCCCAAATTTATACTGACGTACTGACGTACTGACGTACTGACGTACTGACGTACTGACGTACTGACGTACTGACGTACTGACGTACTGACGTACTGACGTACTGACGTACTGACGTATCAGAGTACAGTTGTATCGTTTTGGGACTTTATCAGAATGAAGACGCGAAACGTCGCTCAGAAAAACTCTGAGTTATCAAACTCAAGCAGACAGAGGTAATCTCTGCGAGTAGAGAGTATTCCCGTCCTTCCAGCCCGAAATACGAGACTTGGATGAGGAAACTTGCCCACTCCAGTGCAGGTTGGCAGGAATAAGAGAAAATACTAGGGTTGCTAGCAGGAGTAAAGGTGGCGCACCAAATGCGACCAAAAGGTGGTATGACGCAGTGAAATCTCGTTCAGCCCCATCGATATGGCATATGCCGCGTCGAGGAGTAGTACAGTAATTGGCACTATACTCATCGTTGAAAAAGGTCGTGCCACTGTCATTGTTTTGTTCATGACTATAGACTTGCGACTGGCTTTGTATTTCTTCGATGGAGTGTATTTGACTAACTGTAGTGAGTTTATCTTGATCTGGATATGCGTGAGCAATAACGGTGTGCAGGCACACAGTCACAAAGGCGACAACAATAAATGTAATGCAGCGCTTTAACACTCAAAGCCCCATGATTGGTTAGATAAATAAAAACTTCTTCGCGAGTGTACAAGAATAGTGGTCTGGTGTGTTGGTCATTCCCCTGCGAATTGTTAGTAAATATTTCACTGACAACTAAAGAAAAACCCTAGCCTTGCGACTAGGGTTGTGAGCGTCTTAGACGAAGAATATTAAGATTGAGAAACTAACTTTTGATTTCCTTTGTTAGCAGCGGTTACCAACAGCACACCGACAATCAGTACTAGTGAACCACACAGTAAGAACAACATACGGCCTATAGGTTCGTTGGGAATCAACGCCATTGCAAGGATACCAAAACCAGCGACACAGATTAAATTACCAAGCATGCTGCGTTGTTTAGTATCAAGGTTTTGTTGCTCTTCAGATTCTGCGACCACCGGAGTGTTCCAGTTTTCGAACAGTTGAGCGACTTGCTCTTCCCGTTCCGCGCTGCGGCATTTCTTACCTCGATAAGCGTAAGCGATAGTGAGGAAGAAACCACCGGTAAAGACGACGTGTGCCGCCAGGCTCAATGTCACCTTCAAATCTGCCCATTCACGTACCGTCAATGCTTGCTCCATATTAAGCATATTCTCAATATGATGTGCTTCTAGTGAAATACCAAAAATAAACGAAACTATGCCACCAACGATTAATGTTGCCCATGCAGACCAATCTGGTGTGTTGCGAATCATCATTCCCAACAAAATCGGGATAAGCATTGGGAAACCAATCAGGGCGCCCACATTAAGCACGATGTCGAATAGGCTTAGATCACGAAGGGAATTAATAAAGAGGCCAATTCCAATAATGATAAAGCTCATTAGTACCGTGGTTAATTTACTAACCAACATCAACTCTTTTTCAGATGCCTTTGGTCTAAGGATTGGATTGTAGAAGTTAATCACGAAGATGCCTGCATTACGGTTTAAACCAGAATCCATTGAAGACATGGTCGCCGCGAACATTGCCGACATAAGCAAACCAACCATTCCAGCAGGCATTAGCTTTTGTACAAAGGCTAGATAGGCAGCATCGCTTCCTACGTCGTAACTTGATGCAAAATCAGGCATAAATGCAGCGACATACCAAGGAGGTAGGAACCAAATTACTGGACCGATTAGCATCAAAGAACACGCCAAGCCAGCAGCCTTACGGGCGTTGTGGCTATCTTTAGCACATAAGTATCGATAGGCGTTTATGCTGTTATTCATGACTCCAAATTGCTTGATGAAGATAAAGACAACCCAAAGTAAGAAAATACTCATGTAGTTGAGGTTATTGCCGACAAAGAATTCACCTTCAAAGTTTGAGACAATATTACCGATCCCACCACCGTAGAAGTAAGCTGCAATCGCACAGGTAATTGTTACCGCCATAATGACCAGCATTTGCATAAAGTCTGAGGCGACAACAGCCCAAGAACCACCAGTCACTGCCATAAGCATCAGTACGATACCGGTTACGACAATGGTTGCTTCCATTGGAATATTGAACACAGCAGCAACAAAGATCGCCAGACCATTTAGCCAAATTCCTGATGAAATCATGCTATCAGGCAAGCCTGCCCAGGTGAAAAACTGCTCGGAAGTCTTGCCAAATCGGATACGGACGGCATCAATGGCAGTAACAACACGCAACTGTCTGAACTTCGGGGCAAAGTAAAGGTAGTTGCAGAAATAGCCAAAAGCATTGGCCAAGAAGAGTATGACCACCACAAAGCCATCTTCAAATGCCCGACCTGCGGCACCTGTAAATGTCCATGCGGAGAACTGAGTCATGAATGCTGTCGCCCCCACCATCCACCAAAGCATCTTGCCGCCACCGCGGAAGTAATCACTTGTTGAAGTCGTGAATTTTCGGAACATCCACCCTATTGCTATTAAGAACAAAAAATAAGCAAGAACTACGATTGTATCAATAGTCACAATTAACACCTCTGTGTATCAGTTACGTTCGATAGCAAAGGCTACGCTTCAGATTGGTGTTTTAATACTACAAAATAAACGTATCGTGACCATTAACGCACAAACACTTAACTTGTTGTTTTTAATGTATATATTGTGCTTTCTTAGGTGTTGTTGTTGTAAATTTAGGTTAATTTATCTCTATTGGTATAGTTATTTATATTTTTGCTTTACTGGAAGTCCGATAGCGGTGTTATGGGATTATCAACGACATAGATAAAGAAAGGCTGACAGGTAATGTCAGTCGCCTTAAAAGGTCTAGAAATGATTAGGTCTTATACAGTTCTTTGAGTTCGAAGTTAAAAACCATAAGTATGCTGGCATTTTGAAATTGCGTCACTACCAAAGGGCCATAGTCCCCTAGTAAAAAATGGCTATCAACGTTCACTCGCTCTCTTACCGCAGTGCGCAATATTCTTTGAGCTTTTGTCTAGTTTTGTCTTTGGGATGCGTAGATTGTTATTTTTAATATTTCTGGCTTGTCATTCACTCAGTAATTATTTGTTATATATTGATGGTGTTTCACCTGTTTGATGCAAAAAAGATAACGGGTTATGTCGGTGTAACGTGTAAGATCATCTAAACTACCTATAGTAGATTGTATTAAAAGGATTTTTCATGAAGTATTCGCAAGATTTTTCCAAACAAGCAATAGATGCTTTTATCAAGATAATTATCATCGGTGTACTGCTCTTCTGGTGTTTTCAAATTCTAAAGCCGTTTGCTTTATTGGTTATCTGGGGGGCCATTATTGCAACCGCTTTGTTCCCCGTGGTTAAGGGAATACAGAGTAAAACGGGCTTGTCTCAAGGTAAGTCAAGCTGGCTATTATCTCTTACGGGTGTGGTTGTGTTGGTTGTACCTGCTTATCTAATTGGTGACAGTTTATTTAGCACTGCTGGTGATGTTTATCAGCAAATTCAAGGAGGGACACTAGAGCTTAAGTCGCCTTCGGAAAGCATTAAGTCGTGGCCATTGGTTGGCGAGAAGCTTTACACAGCCTTGCTCGGATTTTCCTCCAACTTAACCAACGCACTGCTCCAGTATTCAGAACAGGTTAAGAGTGTTCTAGGCACTGTAGCTTCTGCGATTGGTAGTGTAGGCGGTAGTGTATTGCAGTTTGTTATTTCACTTCTTATAGCTGGCATTTTTATGAGTAACGCACAAGCCTGTGAGAAGTCTTTTCAGCAAATTTCAGTACGTTTAGCTGGAGAGTATGGCGCTCAGTTTACCAAGCTCTCTGTGGCGACTGTGCGGAGTGTTGTTCAAGGTGTTATTGGCGTAGCCGTAACTCAGTCGATAATGGCGGGTATCGGTCTTTATTTTGCGAACATTCCTTTTGCAGGTCTTTGGATGTTAGCTGTGTTGGTCGTTGCCATTATTCAACTCCCTCCAATTTTGGCGCTAATCCCAGCATTAATCTTCGCTTGGACCACTGATTCAACGTTAGTGGCCGGTGTATTTACCGTTTGGTGTGTGCTGGTTAGTGCCAGTGATGCAGTGCTTAAACCTATGCTAATGGGACGCGGTACTGATATCCCTATGCTCGTTATTCTTTTGGGCGCAATCGGTGGTATGGCGATGTCAGGTATAGTCGGACTGTTTGTAGGTGCGGTTGTACTCGCAGTTACTCATAGATTGTTTGTAGCTTGGTTAGCTCAATCTGAGGTAGATATTGAGCAAATAGAAGAAGGTGCAGTGGAGAAGGCGGGCGAATAATGGAAAAAATAACAGAGCGCGATAATTTTTTGTTCTTATTCGTTGCCTTGGTTCTGCTCCTTTTCGGCTGTGCCGTTTTGGAGCAGTTTTTCGATAGAGGGCAGGACCTAGTACTGGTAGGTCTTTTACTTTGCATGTCTGCTTCTACCTTAGGCATAGATAGGCAGCGAAAGGGAGTGCGCAGTTGGTTCGGTTTTTTAATCGTCCTAGTTTTTATCTCATCAATGGCATCAATTTTTGAAGCAGCAGACTTGGCGATTGTGTCTTTAGTTGCGCTAGTTGTTTTTATTGGACAGTACCTTAAACATGCGACACAGCTGATTTTGACGGCACCAAAGATTGATAAGAACCAGATTGTAGGCTCGATATGCATCTATTTAATGATGGGGCTTTGGTTTGCGTTCGTTCAGTTGTTGCTGCTGGAAATCCTACAAGGGGGCTTCAATGGCATCGAACACGGGCCTTGGTTAGATAATCTATCAAGAATGATTTATTTCAGCTTTATTACCATGACCTCTGTAGGTTATGGGGGTATTGCACCGACGGAGCCATTAACGCGCTTTATTGCTTATTTTGAGGCAATAGCAGGCGTCTTTTATTTAGCGATATTGGTCTCGAGCTTAGTGAGTGCTGGTCTAACCCAAATGAATGAAAGGAAATGATTTTATACGGTGTCTAGCCCTTAGTGCTTTAATGATAGTAAGAAATAGCGGGGATGTTTTCATAATTTATAAATGTCTATTTCCCCTTCATCTACTGGAGTGCATCCTTCGTATTGTCAAAAAAATCAAGCTATGTAGCAGTTATCTAGATGCTGAATTAAAGGGATATTAAAGGCTGTAATTAAATTGCTGTAATAGTGTTTTTGTATTATAAATGCGCCATTAATATTTATTAAGCTGCATGGGGTAACTATCGGCTATGAAGAGAAATAGTTTAAGGATAGTGTGGTTAAGCTAATAATACTGAGTATTTATATATGACAGCGTGTTTGTTTGGTTGATGTTTATACCTTTTACTATTTATTTTATAGTAAAAGGCAAAAAGCTGCTTATAAAAGCAGCTCATTAATTAGAATTAATAATTATAATTTATTCGTCATTCATTGTTTCAAAGCTATCTGTGGCATCTTCACGAGCTTTTTTTGCCACCATTTTACACTGTTCCACATCGGCATCGTTTATCGTTGCGGCGAGTTCAATAACCCTGTCATGATCATTTATTGCTTGCGCTTTGCCAATCTCCATGCAGACATCATCACCAGCGAAAACTAATGAACTAGAAAATATAGCACTTAATACTAACAGTTTTTTCATTATTACCTCACAAATCCATTTATTGAAATAATCAAAGTGTATTTAATTAAATAATGTTCAATCGAGTGTTCCAGGAACTCTCTAATAACAACGATAGACTAACAATTTAATTGAGTCGATGAATTGAGTTATTTTTTTGATAAAACTTAAAGATAAAGATTTTCAATGCTAGGGTAACGAACGTCACATGCTTGAAAGTCTTCCTGTCCCCACTTTAATCGACATAATTCGTTGTCTTTACATTTGATAAATGAGTGAACAATACTTCGAGAAAACTTTCTAACCTAGCAGGCCTATGTTTCCGTTCTTTATACGCTACGGTTATGGTTGTGTCTTTTTTAAAATCATGTGGAAAAACGTCTATAACTTCACCTGTAGCCAGTTCTTTCATTACTGCTGCTTTAGGTATGGCACATAGTCCCATATCACATAAGAGGGCATTCTTGGCGATAATCACTTGGTCAGTTTTTAACTGATAGGGAACTGAACTAATTGGTGACTCAATCCCCATATGGTGCAAGCTCAGGAAGACCTGAGTATGATCGCTTCCAATGCTGTTGATATTGACGATGTCACTCTTAGTATTAAGGTACTTCTGAGTAGCTACCACAATGATAGGATGCGCTTCAAAAGAGCGGGTAATGAGTTTGTCGTCATTAACAGGTCCAGCCTTAATCCAAACATCAATATTTTGTCTCCACAAATCCATATCACCCGAATACGTTGTAAAGTTCACTTTGACATTGGGATGGTTTTGACAGTAGTCAGAAACCAATCGATGGCTAACCAAACCGTGTAATCCAATGTTGGTAACTATGGATATCTCACCTTGATATTCATCTTGAAAATTAGTAATTTCAGCTTCTGCATTGGAGAGGACATCCAAAGTTTGTTTACAGTACTTATATAGTATTTCGCCTTCTTCAGTTGCTGATAACGAGCGGGTTGTTCGTGTGATTAACGATACTCCGTAGTACGACTCTAGTTCGCTAATTTTCCGAGTAATTGTGGAATTGCTCACTTTCATTTCTTTTGCTGCACTACTTAATGAACGATGTTCTATCGTTTTTTTAAAAGCAATCAAAGCGATAATATCGACATTTTTGTTCATAAGTACACGACGGTAGATTTCATTTTCATACGATAAGATTAGAGGAATTCTGTTAAGTTTCAACGCTATATTCAGTTCTGATAACACTTTGTTTTGATGACTATGAGTGTCGTTACTTAGTGAGCGACATTAATCCTCGTTCTTATACATTGAGAGCTAAACTCTGCTTTAGATGGTTTAAATCGACTCCAATTTTTGGAAAAGTCATTTCCTGCATAAGGAGTATAATAAATTGATACGACCGTTATAATCACAGTTTTGGTCAACCAGGGGTAAAGTTCATCATATGAGTGATTTTGTTTTTTTACACAGTGTTTATTTTGCACCTATTATTACACCAATCGTATTTGGATTGTTTCTATGGGTGATCATACGCCCGTTGTACTTGAAAAAAATATACCAGTTAGTTGGTCATAACCCTTACTTATACGACTTTTCGATTCTACTGATCATTGTCTCCTCATTAACCATCATTCAATAAAGTGATAGATAAAAACATGAAGAAATACCTAGTTAGCATTATCATTTTGTCTCTTGCTATAGTCCTTACCAAATTCGCCTGGGATAAGTATAACTATCAACCTTGGACTCGAGATGGAAAACTAAAGGCAGAAATCACCAAATTATCTACTGATGTTGACGGTAAGATCGTAGCTATTCATGTAAAAGATAATCAATTTGTAAAGAAGGGTGATCTGCTTGTCACTATAGACGAAAGAGACTACCTACAAGCTGTGTTGTCAGCAAAAGCCAAAGTAGCACAACAGAAATCTGAACTTGATATCGCTTCAAATATTGCAACAAGAGATAACAAGCTGTCATCTGGCTTAATTTCGAAAGAGCAAGTAAGAGAAGAAAACTTGAATGTTGAAAAGCAAAGGGCCGCTCTTCAGCAAAGTAAGGCTGATTTAGGTAAGTCTCGTTTGGATCTAGAGCGAACTAAAATTTATGCGCCAACTGACGGTTATATTACCAATCTTACTCAACGAGTTGGAAACCACTTGAAAAGTGGAGATAGCATTGTTGCATTAGTCGAAAAGGACTCGTTTTACGTGCTTGGTTACTTCGAAGAGACAAAGTTACCGGATATCCATGTGGGAAGTAAGGCTACAGTTGTTTTGTTTTCATCAGGGATGAGTATAAGTGGCACGGTACAGAGTATAGGAAGTGCTATTACCGATAATAGTGCGGATGATACTGGTTTAATCCCCCAAGTCTCTCAAACGATACCTTGGATTAGACTAGCACAGCGCGTGCCGGTGCGAGTTGAATTCGATGAACTCCCTCAGAACGTCAAATTAATACATGGCACAACTGCAAGCATTACAATTAACACCATTGACTAAAATGAACTTACACTACTTATCAGCCTTAAGAATAGCGCTATCGATCATGCTCACATGGATAGCGGCTCTGCAATTCGACCTGCCAGCGTCAACCGCCGCTATGTCGGCTGCAGCCATATCGCTAATACCATCTAGAGGTGAATTCTTTATTAAGGCACTTGGGCGTGTCGTTGGTACTTTAATGGGGTTCGTTGCAGTAATCTTTATCTGTGCGCCTTTCTCTGGGGATTCGTATCATTTCGTCTATGTAGTTATAGGTGTGATAATCGTAGGCTCAATAGGAATTTCGTTATCACGAGGTTCTTTTCGTTACTCTTGGCCAATATTCAATCTTACTGTAGCTTCTATTTGTTTTCCAATTATCAATAGTCTAAGTTTGGACACTATTATTGACTCAGTAATTAATCGAGGTGGTGCGATTCTAATTAGTGTTATTTGCTCTATATTAGTTCAAGCAGTAATACCTTCTGAAAAATCAACTAGCAATTATGTTAAAACCAAAGCAAAGCTTGATGATGAATTAACTATATTACTATCAAGTTTTATGACTAATGATATATATAATAATGCTGTAAAATTTATGTCTTCTATAAGAGGTTATAAAAAATCAGTCAATACCATAAAATCAGATCCAACTTACTATGACATAAAAGAATTAATTATTAATCCACATTACTATTACTTGTTGCTATACAAATTAATATCATTGAATCAGTTTGCGGTTAAATCTGATATAGATGATGGAAAAATAAGCGAGTTTAGGGATTTGTCTATTCAAACATTTAAGAGCCAAGATAGCACTGATGTGGTTGAGTTTATTAATAATTTAGAAGAATCTACTAGTGCTGATGTTAAAAGCTTTACAGATGTCGCAAGAGATTTCACAGATACATTAACACACAAAAAATCACCGAATAATATTTTACTTGCAATACGTTGTTATTTTGCCTTTCTTAACGTTCCAGCCGTCGCTTTAGCATTCGTCAATGCACTTAGAGTTTTTATCGCTTTGATGTGTATAAATGAGTACTCTGTCAGCACACAATGGGACTTTGGCTATCAAGCAATGATGAACACAGCTATCTCTTTAAGTATGCTAATGTTTGTGCCAATCCCTAACTTTAAAGCACTAAAATATCAATTTATCACTAAGTTAGGCTGTATTTTATTTGCACTATTTTTTAATTTTAGCATAATGCCTAGTATTGATAATCCTATTGTGTATTTCACGGTTAATTTGCTACTAATATACGTTTATTCCTTGGTTTACATGAACAGTAATAGGTTTAAATTAATTGGTATGTATTATTTACTATTTTGGTCAATATTTATAGATTCCAGTAATATTCCAAGTTATGATTTTTCTCATTTTATAAATCAATCTACGGCGGTGTTATTAAGCTTGATTGTTTGTACGATAATGCACTTATTGATATCTGATCCTGATGAGGAATTGAAATTTTCTATAGCAATTTTCTTTGCTAATACTATCAAAAAGCTGTTTAGGATTCGCAGTAACAGTAATAGCTTAATTATGACACTATCATTTATAAATGCATTTACTCATACTAAGCAGAACTCCAATAGTAAGTTGAATAACTATCTAGGTTTATAATTAAATGATGATAAATATGTAGTCAAAGCAATTGTTTATCGAATACATAAGTGTTATTGCTCTTCAAAACATCATCAATGTCAATGTCGTTGATAGTAAAAAGGCCAGCAATCGCTGACCTTATTTAAGAGAGTGACTATTATTTGACTTGTAGTTCTGTAATAGTGATTTCAGTATTTACATCACCTAGTGTTGCAAACATGCTGTTGCCTGAAATCATAAGGCTTAAGTCGTTGGTTCTTGCAAGCCCTGAAACGAGTTCTTCGATTGGGGCAAAATCAAATTGAGTAATGCTGGCGTCATATTCACGAAGAACGGATTGGTTTTTGTTAAACCAAACATCTGATTTATTTTCGTTAAAGGTATAAAAATGAGTCTGTTTTGATTTTCGGGCTGCTTTTTTAACTCTGTCAGTAGAAGGTTCACCCACCTCTATCCAGGTGACAATGTCGCCAATATCAGACAACTCCCAAATATCGGGCTCTTCTTGCTCAGATAACCCTTTGGTGAAGGTTAGATTTGCGGTGTTATTAAGGCAAAACGCAAAGATCCGAACCAACATTCTAACTTCATTTTCAGAAGGGTGCTTGGCTACAGTGAGATTAATATCATCAAATTGATTGCGATTGGTATCCGCTAGGTTTACACGGAACTTATAAATAGTGGGTTTGAGCGCCAAAGTGGAGATTCCAGAAAATAGGATTTAGGCGTTCGATTATATAGGGTTGAGAGGGGAAAAGTAAGCCAGTGAAACACTGGCTTACTTGGCGCAATTATACTGCGCGAATTTGCTCTGCTTGCGGGCCCTTTTGGCCTGTAGTAACAACAAATTCTACTTTTTGGCCTTCAGCAAGAGTGCGGAAACCATCGCCTTGAATAGCAGAGAAGTGAGCGAATACGTCTGGACCGTTTTCTTGTTGAATAAAACCGAAACCTTTAGTTTCGTTAAACCATTTTACGGTACCAGTAACTGAGTTTGACATTGCCAATTTTCCTTTGCGATATAACTAAACTTGGTCAAATGTGACCATACTAAGTGCTTGAAAATAGATTGCATTGATCGATGGTGAATACAACGACGACGAGTCACCAAATGTACTACACAACTTCAAAAACAATACTTTCTCTTGCCTGATTCAGTGTATCGGGGGGAGTTTATAAGTCAATGATATCAATGGCATAGTCGTGGACGCATTGTTCAAAATTGTTAGGTGTATTCAATTTTTCTATCCTGAAACTTAAACTTGCAGGACATGTCATGACATCGTCATCATTTCGATTGTTGAGTTCGCACTATGAGTGTGTAAAATGAGGCCAAATTAAAAGAGGATTTAATTATGCAAGCAACTGTATCTTGGGTAGATAATTTTAAATTTATCGGTGAGTCTCAATCTGGTCATTCAGTCGTTTTAGATGGCAGCGGTGGAAAGACTGCACCAAGCCCAATGGAAATGGTATTGATTGCTGCAGGAGGCTGTAGCTCAGTAGACGTGGTAGACGGTCTAAAAAGTGCAGAGCAAAAAGTAACGGGTTGCGTAGCAAAGCTCAGCAGTACGCGTCGTGACGAAGCCCCTAAGTATTTCACTAGCATTAATATTCACTTTGAAGTGTCTGGTGAAAAACTTGACTCTGAGATAGTGGCAAAAGTGGCTAAGGACTCTCTAGAAAAGTACTGCTCTGTATGCTTGATGCTAGATAAGGGTGTTGAAATGACCCACTCTTGGGAAATTGTATAAGCGCCTAGAATAAAAAAACGCCCTGTTAATGGAAATTAGCAGGGCGTTTTTGTAATCGAAGTTAGAGAAATTAGTTTGAGGCTTTTCTCATTTCGTCTTCACTTTTCTTTTGATTCTCGGGACGTTCATCTTCATGGTTCATGTAGTAGTACTCCCAGATCTCATGCTTTTCTTCATCAGAAATCTCGCAGTAAGTGACACGTTTACCATCTTCTGAGGCTCGCACGATCTCGTTGTCTTGTTGTACGCAGTACATAGACGCTTTACTTGTAATTGGATCCCAGTCCTCTACGGTGTACTCGTCTGGTTCGCTTGCACAACCTGCTAGCAACACAGCGCCACTCATTGCAGATAAAAGAAGGATTTTCTTCATTATTGGCTCCAAAGAACTATTTGTTTTGACTTATCTTTTTCAGTGTACGAGATATCTTAATTAATTCAATAGTTAACCTCTGGTTACATGTTAAAATGTCGGGAAATTCTATCTAGTCGTTATTTACATGCGCCATTTAAAAACCACTATCCACCCTGATTTAAGCGAGCTCGATCAAAAGAGCATCATACAGCGTCGAGCAACCCGAGCGATTGCACTTATGGGCGATAAAATACTGCTTTTATATACTGAACGTTATCAGGACTTCTCGCTTCCGGGAGGCGGTATTGATGAAGGGGAGGATGTTATTGCAGGTCTAGTACGTGAACTAGAAGAAGAAACAGGCGCGCAAAACATACGAAATATCAAACCATTTGGCATCTTCGAAGAATTTCGCCCTTGGTATAAAGAGAATGCAGATGTGATGCACATGCATTCCTACTGCTATACCTGCCATGTTGACCCAGAGTTAGGCACTCCTAACTTTGAAGATTATGAAATCAAAAATGGTATGCAGGCAAAGTGGGTTAATATCCATGAGGCTATCGCTCACAATGAACATACTATTGCGAATAGTGCGAAGAAAGGCTTAAGTATTGAGCGTGAAACCTTCCTACTGCATCTTATTGCTAAAGAACTAGTTTGATTTTTGGTTTTTGATGAGCTCTTTTAGCTCATCAATCTTCATGTGAAGGTCTTTGATTTCCGCTCTAACTGTCGCTCGTTCAGTATTTTCAGCTTGTTCTGTTTCGGTCATAAACCAGTTGGCTACTAAACCGGTGAAGGTACCAAATAGACCTACGCCTGCGGTCATTAAAACAGCTGCAACCATTCTGCCTTGTGTGGTTACGGGGTAAAAATCACCGTATCCAACGGTAGTGATCGTGACAAAAGACCACCAAAGTGCATCTCCGGCAGAGTGGATATTAGAGTCTGGTAATCCTTTTTCGAATTGCAAAATCCCAATAGCCCCGAATATCACCACCAATACAGAAACACTCGCCACAATTGAGAATGTGCCAGAACGTCGATTTCGAAACAGGTAGTATAAAATGAGTTTGGTAGAGCGAACGGCCTTTAGAATACGTAAGAATCGAACTAAGTGGACAAAGCGCCCATAACGAAGAGCATCGACTAATGGAATGCTTGATAAAAGGTCAATCCAGCCCCATTTCATGTACTGCAACTTGTCAGGAGCGCGATAGAAACGTTGAAAAAAGTCCACTAAAAATACCATGCAAACCATGGTATCAATCATTGCCAGTAGCTCTGTGGTATCTGTATCAAGGGTGAAGGCATTTTCAATGAACAGCGCTATCAGCACGTATACTGACAGTATCAGAGTGACAAACTGCAGAGGCCCTAATTCGTGCTTGGCATCCTCTCTATCTTGGTTAGGCATACTAATTAATCAATGGTTACTGCAGTGCCACTTGCACTGACCATTAACATTCCGTTGTCTTTGCCAAGAACTTCGTAATCAATATCGATGCCAATGACTGCATTTGCGCCTATCTCGTGAGCTTTCTCTTCTAGTTCTTGCATTGCAATAGTACGAGCTCGTTCTAATTCTTTTTCATAAGTACCCGAACGTCCACCGACCATATCGCGAATACCGGCGAACATATCTTTGAATAAGTTGGCGCCCAAGATAGCTTCGCCTGCAATCACACCGTGATAACGGAGGACTCGCTTGCCTTCAACGGATGGTGTTGTGGTCATTAGCATTTTTTATTCCTTAAAAGTGTTGTGGCTCTCAGAGTGTAGCAGTGAAGTCGGTTCCATTGTTTTACTATGACTTATTAATATTATCAATAACTTAAATTAATAGTTTCAGTTTTGAAATGATTGAGTAGCCAGTCATTCGATTGGGTCTGTAATGTATATTTAACTTATGTTTAGTGAATGGTAATGAATCTATTAAAAGTTTCTAATTATCAGTGAATTAGACTATGTTTAATCGAATAGGGCATGAGTTTACAACTCAATTTAGTATTGTAGTAAACGATTTAGAGAAAGGAGTCTCCAACAGTCGTGTCGATTATATCTTGCCATGAGTGTGGTATAGCAAGTGATGTTGAGCGCCTTAAAGCAGGTGAAGTGGCTCGTTGTCCGCGTTGTCATAGTCATTTGTTAAGTTCAGATAGGGATCCAGTACAAGGGCCTGTGTGTTATGCGCTTGCCAGTTTAATTGCATTTGCAGCTAGTCTTGCTTATCCCTTTATGTCTTTTAGCATACAAGGCATTACTCAGCAGATCAGCTTATACCAAGCTGCGAAAGTCTTAGCCAATTTTGGTAATGATACATTGAGTGTCTTGTTGATTTCTTCTGTGCTTGTACTTCCTGCTATTTATCTGATTTGTTTGCTTTATCTCTACTTTTGCATTTCTAATCGGGAACTAAAACAGTTTACCACTGGATTACAAATCAAGACGTTGAAGTTTTTAACAAGGATCAAACCTTGGCTGTTGGTCGATGTATTTCTGATCGGTGTTTTGGTCAGTTTGGTCAAAATATCTGCATTAGCAGATGTGTCCATGGGCATATCATTTTGGGCGTTTGCTATCTTCACATGTTTGATGGTAAAGACTATTGCTACCGCTGATCTTTTTTGGGTATGGCAGCAACTGTTTCCGTACGACGACACAGATGCAGAACAGATAAGCGGGCATTGCGTTCAAGACAAAAATCACCTGTCATGCCATGTGTGTGGATTGATACATCAATATACCGAGAATGAAATCCGCTGCAATCGATGTGCAACTCGTTTACATACTTTTGAACCTAAACAAAATCTTCAAGTTGTCTGGGCCTTCCTTTTAACCTCTATGGTGTTTTATCTACCTGCGAACCTTTATCCCATGATGTACACCTCTGCACTGGGGAGCAATAGTCAAGGTTCGACTATTTTAGGAGGAGTGATTGAGTTGTGGGAGATGGGGGATTATCCCGTGGCTTTGATCATTCTATTTGCCAGTATTCTCATACCTATCGCCAAGATGATGTCTTTGTCGTTTTTATTTTGGCATGCAAAGCGAGTACAACATATGCCCTTTGAAGCGTCATATCGCTATTTAAAGTTGTACCGTGTAACAGAGTTCATTGGTCGATGGTCGATGATTGATATTTTTGTTGTTGCCATATTGGTAGCTTTGGTTCAGATCGACGGGATCATGGTTATTTATCCTGGTCCAGCAGCGCTTTATTTTGCTGCTGTGGTGATATTTACCATGTTATCAGCAATGACATTTGATTCGCGCATGATGTGGCGTTAAACAATGATGACGGAATTATAATAGATGGAAAAAAGTAGTGCTTCTCACGCAAACATTAGCCTAAAGAAAGGAATATCACCGGTTTGGATTATTCCTATCATTGCATTTTCCCTTGGGATTTGGATGTTATTTCAATACGTGAATAGTCAGGGGCCGGAGGTGACATTATTACTACCTGATGCTGAAGGAATCGAGGCGGGGAAAACAGAGATTAAAGCACGCAATGTCAAGATAGGAATGATTACAGAGATCGAACTTAGCGAAAATTACGACTACATCATTGCAAAGGCTCAGATGGATAAACAAGCCTCTCGTATGTTGCGTAAGGACACATTATTTTGGGTGGTAGAGCCTCATATCGGTGCTGATGGTATTTCGGGGTTAGATACCTTGCTGTCAGGTTCGTATATTGAATTGAAACCAGGGCACTCTGATGAACAAGAACGAAAGTTTAAAGTTTTAGAATTACCGCCAGTTGCCGGTCCCGATGCGAAGGGGATTCGCATTGTACTGACTCATAGTGAGGCAAATAAACTGAGTATTGGCGAGCCAGTATTGCATCATGGTTTTACCGTTGGGCGAGTAGAAAAAACGTCTTACAACTATGAAAAACAAATTGCGGAATACCAACTTTTTATCTTCGCTCCCTACGACAGTCTAGTGTTTGAGCATTCACAATTTTGGCTAGACTCTGGGGTTGAGGTAAAGCTTGATACCCGTGGTATTGATCTTAAAGTGGGGTCACTGGAAACGATTCTTACTGGAGGCGTTAGCTTTGATGTACCGAAAAACATAGAGCCTGGTGCTCAAGTAACGACAAGCTTGCAACAGTTTGAACTATTTAAGGACTATAGCAGCGTAGTAGAAAATAAATATTCGGAATACCTTCACTACGCATTGTTATTTAGTGAGTCTGTACGTGGTTTAGAAGCGGGTGCGCCAGTAGAGTACAAAGGCATAAGGATGGGAACTGTCGAAACGGTTCCATTGGCTGTTCCATTGGAAGATGATGGAACATTGAGTAATCGTATTCCTGTATTGATTCGGATTGAAATAGAACGGGTGTCAGAGGTTCTGCGGAAAACTACGAAAGACGAATTCCAAACAAGATTAGAATTTCAAATTCAACAAGGATTGAGAGGAACGCTCAAAGTGGGGAATTTACTCACAGGTGCGCTATATATAGATATTGATTTTTATGAAAAGCCGGGCGCAGTTGAACCAATCAAGTTTGCTGGTTATAAGACGTTTCCAGTGATATCGGGCGGTTTTTCTGAAATCCAAAAGCAAGCTGTCGAATTTTTACATACGGTGAATAACCTGCCGTTAGAAGACACGATAAACAGCTTGAACAAAACTTTAGATTCGGCTCAAGCAACACTAAATTCAGCGGACAAAGTCGCCAGTGATATTGATCTGCTTCTATCTGATGAGCAAACAAAGCAACTGCCTAGTCAGTTCAACCAAAGCTTAGAACAATTACAAACTACATTAGAAAGTTTTGATGCCAGTTCTCCTATGTATCAACAATTACAAAGTGCAGTATCTGAGCTTGAGCAAGTTATGCAGCAACTAAAACCGGTATTGGAAAAGGTCAATGAAAAACCGAATGCTTTGGTGTTTGGGGAAGATGCTAAAGCTGATCCTGTTCCAGTTCGAGGAGACAAATAATGAAAAAGTGGATGATTTTGATAGTTGCTCTCTTTGTTGGATGCACTAGCAGCGAATCGATAGAAACGAAAACATACTTACTTCCGAATATTAAACCTGAACATAAGCTTGGGTTTGATGAAGTCAGTGTTCAAATGCCAAGCTATTTAGAAGGCCCAGGAATTGTATATCGGTTGTCAGAAACCGAGATAGAGGTAGCCAGTCATCACGTTTGGGCTGGAAATTTACGAAATATGCTCGTTGATCAATTGCAGCAGTATCAAATGCCAGAAGCAAGCAGTGGTACTAAGCTCAGTGTTCGTTTTGAACGTTTTAACGGTTCATACACGGGTAATGCAGAGCTAAAAGGGCACTGGCAACTTGGGAGCCAGAATGGTGACTTTGATATTAAGCAGCCCTTAGATGATGAAGGGTATGATGCATTAGTGTTAGCTCTAAGTCAGGGGGTAAGTTCATTGATGATTGAAGTTCATTCGAAGCAGGGTAAGGAGTAATTTACTGTGTAGCAATATGTGTGCACTCTTCTGCTACCCTTATGAATTAAATACGGGATAGAAAACGTCGATCCTTTAAAATCTTAGAATTTGTGAGTAATGGTCAGAGCTGCTAGCACTCAAATGGTGCGAGCAGCTAATGCACAGAAAGTACTTCGTCCATCTTGGTTAGGCTTTCATCAAAGTAGGGGTTATACGTAAGTCGAGCGTGTATCTTTCCCGCTTCTACATATCCATAAGAAGAGTACCAAACTTCGGCGCCTCCTAGGCATTTGGCTTCGAGCTTTTGTTCTTGACCATTGTTGCAAAGACGATTCTTACCATTCACGCCATATTCCGGGTTTTCCGGAGAAAATAAACCACCCATATGGGATCCTTCACTGATCCTTAGCGCAGGCAACTGCATGTCGTAAGCTACGGTTCGCTCTTTAAGTGGCGGATTACTGCCTAACCAGACTAGTTGAGAATTAGGATGACTAAAACGGTTGGCAAACTGATCCACTGCAAAGGATTTGTCAACGACAGTATCCCCTTCGCTAATCAGCATAAATACAGGTTTGTTGTAGTTTTTAATAGAGCTTAGCTTCTCTTGCACTCTTTTAGTGGTTTCATAGTAACTGGCAGCCGCAGCCATAGGGAGCGAGTCATAACGTAGGTAATTGTTTTCTGGATCTTGGTCTGCCCATTCCATTACATATTGAACATACTTAGCCATCGGTAATAGTTTAGAACTGGCGTTAAAGGCAGGGGAATACAGAATAAGTCCTTTAATGCTGGGGTCTGTGAGGGCATAACTAGTGACTAGATTAGCTCCCGTTGAATAGCCACCAAGCCAAACCTGATCAGATTGTTGCTGTAATAGTTTTATCTGATGCTCAACGCTTTCTTGCCAGATGTCCGCTGAGACTAATTTCAAGTCGCCCACTTTAGACCCATGACCGGGAAGTAACATGGTTCTTACTAGATAGCCTATATTCTGTAAATGGGTGGCGATATCTATGAATGAGTAGGGTGAGTCTCCTAATCCATGCACAAGAAGAACAGCCTCTCCATTGGGCTCTTGTGGCTGATATTCTCTAGGTGAATTGAACGCTATTTCTTGTTCTCGGTTGTCGGTGAGAAAATTTCGCTCTATTTCCATCCAGCTTTGAGTCTCTGCCACATATTGCTCAAAACTCGTTTGACTGTAAGGGCTCAACGTTTTTGCATTCTGATAATGATAGGGCACTTCGTGACTAGTGCAACTGGTGGTCAAGGATAAGAGCAGAATCAGTAGTAGAGCTTCAATTTTTCTCATAAATTTTGTTACGCAACAACTTCAATTAAATAGCAACCAACAGACATAATCACTTTAAGTTTACCCCAATGTATTAATGGCTACGTTAGGGCAATTTTCATTTAGTGACTCTATGATTTAAGTGTTGCACCTCGACTGGCAATGACATCTTTATACCAGTAGAAGCTTTTCTTTTTAGTGCGTGTTAACGCCCCTTGTCCATTATTGTCTCTGTCTACATAAATATAACCGTAGCGCTTGCTCATCTCTGCTGTTGAATTGGATACTAAGTCGATAGGTCCCCACGAGGTAAAGCCCATAAGCTCTACGCCATCTAGTATCGCTTCATGTGCTTGCACCAAATGATCATTGAGATAAGAGATTCGGTAGTCATCAATGACCTCACCGCTTGAGGTTAAAGTATCAATCGCGCCAAGGCCATTTTCCACAATAAATAACGGCTTTTGATATCTATCGTAGAGTAAATTTAAAAGGATACGTAACCCCTTAGGGTCGATGAGCCACCCCCATTCACTCTTTTTAAGGTGGGGGTTAGGCACACTATCGACGATATTACCTACTTCTTTTTGCATAGGGTCAGCAGAGGCACAACCACTGGCATAATAGCTAAAAGAGATAAAGTCGACGCTCGCAGAGGCGATAATATCGAGATCGTCTGCCTGCATTTTTATTTCAATACTGTTTTCTCTAAAGTAACGAAGCATGTAACCTGGGTACTTACCACGAGTTTGCACATCCCCGAAGAACAGCCATTGATTATTTTCCTGCATGGCAGCAATCACATCATCTGGATTGCAGGTAAACGGATAATTGATTGCTCCTAACAGCATATTGCCTATTTTCGCATCTTCAATAATCTCATGGCATAGATTTACAGCTTTTGCGTTTGCAACCAGCTGATGGTGAATTGCTTGATAAATCTCTTGTTTTGACGCTTCTTCTTGAAGACCTACGCCAGTAAATGGAGCATGCAGAGACATGTTGATCTCATTAAAGGTGAGCCAAAGCTTCACTTTAGAACCAAAACGAGTGAAAACAGTACGAGCATAACGTTCAAAGAATGTGATGACACGGCGATCGCCCCAGCCGTTATACTTTTCCACTAGGTGATAGGGCATTTCATAGTGTGACAATGTCACGAATGGTATGATGTCGTGTTTGGCTAGTTCATCAAATAGACGGTCGTAGTAGGCGAGTCCTTGCTCATTTGGTTCCATATCATCACCATTTGGGTAAATACGCGTCCAAGCGATTGATAACCGTAGGCAAGTAAAGCCCATTTCTTTAAATAGAGTGATGTCTTCTGGGTAGCGGTTATAAAAGTCGATCGCCAGATCTTTGATCCCAGATTCTCGCTCGTTTCTTGTTTGATGAGGACTAAGGATACCACTAGGTAGCATGTCCGAAGTGGATAGGCCTTTGCCATCTTTTAAAAACGACCCTTCTACTTGGTTGGCAGCAATCGCGCCGCCCCATAGAAAGTGTTCGGGAAACTGAATCATAGTGTGCTCCAATGAGTGTTGTTATTGTAATTTCAGTTGAGGGACAGTGAATCGTATTCGAATATAGCCGTTTTCCGCTTAATTCGTATAAAAAGATTCTTATCTTTTGATCGCGTCAAAAACTCTACGGGTTACTTATCGGAAAGTGCCTGACTGATAAAATCGATAAACAAGCGAAGGCGCTCCGGCATGTATTTAGTTTGCGCGTACTGCATTAACACATTGCCATGATGGTTACTGGTGAGCGTCCAATCTTCTAACACTTGTACCACTTCTCCCGTTGCGACTGCATTCGCGACGACAAAATCGTGAAATAATCCAATACCTAGGTGGCTTTTCACGCCTTCAAATCTAAGATTAGCTTGGTTCACTGCATAACGACCAGACACAGTAACTGACTGAGATTTATCATCTTTATGAAAGGTCCAAACGTTGTCATGCTCGGTTTCTGCCAAATATAAACAATTGTGATCTAACAAGTGATTAGGCTGTATTGGCGTACCATGTTTCATTAAATAGGGTTTCGATGCGCACAAGATCAAATGAGTCTCACCCAGCTCTTTAAGCACTAAGTGTTCATCCGGTTGCTCTGACAATCTAAAGGCAACATCAATGCCTTGTTTTTGAATATCTACCGCTCCGTCAATCGCTCGTGCTTTAATTTGAATATCTGGGTATTTTTTTAAAAAATCTATGATTAAGGGTTGTAGTACAACACTGAGAAAAGCCTCTGGGGCAGAGACCAAAAGACTCCCTTGTGCTTGCGAATGGCTATTGGTGGAAAGTTCTACGGCTTGCTCGGCAGCATTGAGCATCTGCATGGCTTGCTTGTAGACCTTTTGACCTTCTTCTGTGATACGAAAACTACGAGTCGTACGTTCAATAAGTTTAACCGCAAGTGCATTTTCAAGACGAGTCATTGTCTTGGATACAGCGGAAGGGGTCATGGCTAAGCTATTCGCTGCATTGGTAAAGTTACCTTGCTGAACCACTAAGGTATAGGTAGCAAGGTCGGGGAGAAGGGCAACAAGTTGAGTGGTTTTCATTATATGTGCCTAGGATTCACAAATGATTTTCCATAGATACTATTATACTCCCAACATCTTTGCACTAGAATCTCTTTACACTGTAAATCAGGAAAAGATTTTGTTCTGAGTAAGCTAAATAGCTTGCTTGGCATTCCCCCCTTAATGAAAGGATCCAAGAATCATGTCTTCTGCGTTTTATAACCAAATCCAACAACAAATCGAAGAAGTAAAAACTGAAGGTTTGTACAAGTCTGAACGCGTAATTACGTCTCAACAAAAAGCGTCAGTGTCGATCTCTACTGGTGAAGATGTTCTTAACTTCTGTGCAAACAATTACTTAGGTTTAGCAAACCACCCTGAGCTTATCAAAGCAGCTCAGCAAGGTATGGATAAATACGGTTTTGGTATGGCGTCTGTACGCTTTATTTGTGGTACTCAAGACATTCACAAACAATTAGAAGACAAGCTATCTAACTTCTTGGGTATGGAAGATACTATTCTTTACACTTCTTGTTTTGACGCTAATACAGGTCTGTTTGAAACCATTCTAGGTAAAGAAGATGCGATTATCTCAGATGCATTGAACCATGCTTCTATTATTGATGGCGTTCGTCTGTGTAAAGCAATGCGCTTTCGTTACTCAAACAACAACATGCAAGAGCTAGAGCAGCAACTTATTGCAGCTAAAGACGCGGGTGCACGTAATACTCTGATTGTTACCGATGGCGTGTTCTCTATGGACGGTGTGGTAGCTAACCTGCCAGCGATCTGTGACCTTGCTGACAAGTATGAAGCATTAGTGATGGTGGATGATTCTCACGCTGTTGGTTTCATGGGCGAAACCGGCGCAGGTACACACGATTACCACAATGTGATGGATCGTATCGATATTATTACCGGTACCTTAGGTAAGGCTATGGGCGGTGCATCAGGCGGTTACACGTCGGGTAAGAAAGAAGTGATTGACTGGCTTCGTCAGCGTTCGCGTCCATACCTATTCTCTAATTCTGTAGCGCCAGCAATTGTTTCGGCTTCTCTACGTGTGCTAGATCTTCTTCAAGAAAGTGGCGACCTTCGTACTCATCTTTGGGATAACGCTGCACACTTCCGTGCTCGTATGGAAGGTGCTGGCTTTACTATGGGTGGTGCAGACCACGCGATCATTCCAATTATGTTGGGTGATGCAAAGGTTGCAGCTGAATTTGCTGAGCGTGCGTTAGAAAAAGGTATTTACGTTGTTGGCTTCTCTTTCCCTGTTGTACCGAAAGGCCAAGCTCGTATTCGTACGCAAATGTCTGCGGCGCATACTCGTGAACAATTAGACCATGCTATTGATGCATTTATCGAAGTAGGTCGTGACATGGGACTGATCAAATAATGAAGATTAAAGCGCTTTCTAAACTTAAGCCTGAAGAAGGTATTTGGATGAATGAAGTTGATATGCCTGAAATGGGGCATAACGACCTTCTCATTAAAATAAAGAAAACCGCAATTTGTGGTACTGATGTTCATATTTACAATTGGGACGAATGGTCACAAAACACCATTCCTGTTCCTATGGTAGTAGGTCACGAGTACGTGGGTGAAGTGGTTGCAATTGGTCAAGAAGTGCGAGGTTTTGAAGTAGGCGATCGCGTTTCTGGCGAAGGTCATATTACGTGTGGTCATTGCCGAAACTGCCGTGGCGGACGCACGCACCTATGTCGTAACACTATCGGTGTGGGTGTTAACCGTACAGGTTCTTTCTCTGAGTATCTTGTAATTCCTGCGTTTAACGCATTTAAGATCCCTGAAGGAATCTCTGATGATCTAGCGTCAATCTTTGACCCGTTTGGCAACGCGGTACACACTGCGCTGTCATTTGACCTAGTAGGCGAAGATGTACTGATCACCGGTGCTGGCCCAATCGGCATCATGGCAGCAGCGGTTGCTAAGCATGTAGGTGCGCGTCACGTTGTCATTACTGATGTAAATGAATATCGTCTGGATCTTGCTCGTCAAATGGGTGTAACTCGCGCAGTTAACGTTGCAAAAGAAGACCTTAAAGATGTGATGGCCGAACTAGGTATGACGGAAGGCTTTGATGTAGGTCTTGAAATGTCAGGTGTTCAAGCTGCATTTAGTACTATGTTAGAAACGATGAACCACGGTGGTCGCCTAGCGCTACTTGGTATTCCACCGTCCGACATGGGTATCGATTGGAACCAAGTGATCTTTAAAGGATTGGTTATCAAAGGTATCTACGGCCGTGAAATGTTTGAAACTTGGTATAAGATGGCTTCACTGATTCAATCAGGCCTAGATCTTTCACCAATCATCACGCACCACTACAAAGTTGACGACTTCCAAGAAGGCTTCGACGTTATGCGTAGTGGTCAGTCTGGCAAGGTTATCCTTGACTGGGAGTAGGCTGTTCTAACACTCTAGAACAGTGTTTCAAGTGATCCTTATTTAAAGCCCTAAGTCACTCTTAGGGCTTTTTCGTATTATTTTTTAAACTTGGTTTCCACGCAAGTAATATCTCTAGCCTTAATGTAAACATATCGTCATTGAAGAGTCATATAGGCGAGTTAGAATTCGCCTTTTCCCGAATTACCTAGAGTAATGGGCCCACGAGTAAAATAAACAATCTGTTTATTTAGGAAGCGCTTTGAGTATTATTGCGGTTGTTTTGGTTGTTTTTTCAGCGCTACTTCATGCTGGTTGGAACGTTCTTGGCAAGTCTGGTTCAGGTTCGGGATATTCATTTGCTCTAGTTGCATCATTGACCCCCTTTATTTTGCTATCGCCTTATCTTGTGTGGTGCATTCATGTTATTGGTATCACCAATATTAATTGTGATTTCATTGGGTTACTGGTCTTCAGTTGTATAGGTCAAGCTATCTATCTGGTGAGTGTCATTAAAGCCTATGAGCATGGTGATGTTGGCATGATGTATCCGATTGTACGCGCCTTACCTGTTCTTATGGTGGGACTCGGAACGCTAATGATAGGGCAGGCGATATCTGTCAACGCTTGGGTAGGCTTTGTTATATTGACGATGGGATGTTTATTAGTTCCACTCACAACTCTTCGAGATTTAAAATTATCAGCGTATGCAAATATTGGCGTACTTTGGGCTGTGATTGCCGCGATGGGTACGACTCTGTACTCTATTTTGGATAAAGAAGCACTCAACTGGTTAGTGCTAGAAACGTCAGGGTTAAGCTCGCAGCATATTGCTATCTTTTATCTTGGTATGCAGTTCTTTGGTATATCCACTGTGTTGTTGTGTTGGCTTCTTTTGACCAATAACCACTCTGAGATAGTTAACGCAAAGCGCCATTGGAAGGGGTCATCTATTGCGGGAGTGATGATGGGTTTAACCTACGGGATCGTTTTGTACGCGATGACATTGGTTGATAACGTCAGTTATATTGTGGCACTTCGACAGGTCAGTATTGTGTTTGGGTTGGCATTGGGGATCGCCATTTTAAATGAACGCTGGTATCTACTACGAGGGATTGGAGTTTCATTAGTTTTGATCGGTTTAGTTGTTGCTCTTGTTTAGGTCTCAGTATTGAACAGATGGCGTGTCCACAAGCCGGTCTAGCGTTTTTCCGAAGCAATATGTTTGTATCTATTAGCAAAATCATTCATTTCTTGTTCAGAATACCTGCTTAACACTCTTTTTGTTGAAGGTGGTTGGAAGGAAGTACTCAGTTTAACTCTTTTTTCCTCCTTGGGCCGGATAGGTCTTGAACATAAACCTCCGCCGCAATTGGGACAGACATTAAACAAAACCCTCTCCACACAGGTCTGGCAAAAAGTACATTCATAGCTACAAATCATGGCTTCAGTAGAGTCTGCCGGCAAATCTTTATTGCAACATTCGCAGTTGGGTCTTATCTCAAGCATTTAGCCTCCTTTTGTTTTTATCTTCCGGATTATAGGTCAACGATCTAAGTTGATTGAAATTGTTTAAAAACTTGTGAGAGTTTTATGAGATTTCAGAGACTTTACTGAAAGATCTGCGGTTCATCCTTATTAGTACCAAAGCATGGTCATTACAGGATGGACTCAAAATGAAAAAACGTACTCAACTTGGATTAACTATTTCTTCTGTCATATTTGCATTTAGCTCTGCTTGTGCAAATGCAGCTGAGCTTGAAATTACAGTAACGAACGCAACCAAGGGCATTTATTTTACCCCTCTTATTGTGGCAGCACACAGCTCTGACTTATTCATGTTTAGGACAGGTCAATCTGCGTCTGCGGAGTTGGAAAGCATGGCTGAGGGCGGAGATATCTCTGGCTTGTCCACCGTCATCGGAAATGCGGGTGGAGTGGTCGTTGAAAATCCAGCATCAGGTATTTTAAACCCGGGAGTCGGCACTACTTTCACACTAGATAGTGGCAATTTAGAGTATTTATCGATATCTGCAATGCTCTTACCTACCAATGACGGGTTTGTAGGGCTCGATAGTTGGAAGATCCCAGCAACATCAGGCACTTATAAAGCGACGTTAAACGGGTATGATGCCGGTACTGAAGCTAATGACGAGATAGCCGGCAGTATGCCTAATCCGCCTTTTATTACTTTCGGTTCAGGCGGCACTGGTGTTGAAACTGCGGTAACAAACTCTGTTGTTCATGTTCATCCCGGCAATTTAGGTGATGCAGACTCGGCTGGTGGGAAAAGCGATCTCGATAGCAGTTCACACCGTTGGTTAAATCCAGTGGCAACCATCACTATTGTCGTGAAGTAAGGGGGCTAAAATGAAAAATCGAATCTTATTAGCTGCATTTTCTATTGGCGTACTGGCAGGATGTTCAGATGATGACAACGATGCTGCTGCAATTAACGCAGGGGATGCGTCAGCTCAAGACTACCGTTATACGATATCTGTAGTCAATTTAACGGCAAACCAACCCATGTCACCGTTGGCGGTACTGACACATAACAACGACTACTCAATGTTTGAAGTAGGGCAAAGTGCATCTGTGCCTCTGGAGCAACTAGCAGAGGCGGGAAGTAATGCCGAACTCATCGCCTTGATGGACAGCAACGACAATGTCGAACAGGGGGTATCGGGAAATGGCTTGGTCATGCCGGGAATGTCAGATGAGGTGACGATTACTATTGATCCTGATGTTTCGGGGTACCTGTCGGTGGCATCGATGTTTGTCAACACCAATGACGCCTTTGTGGGCGAAGCAGGACTATCCCTACAAAGCCTAGCGGTAGGGGATAGTTTTGAGATGAATATGAATGTTTGGGATGCAGGCACTGAACTCAATGATGAATTAGCATCGACGATTCCTGGACCGGCTGGAGGAGGTGAAGGGTTTAATCCTGCACGTAATGATGATGCTGTGACATTCCATTCTGGTGTAGTTAGTAGCGATGATGGTTTAGCAAGTTCAGCCCTTTTAGCGACTCATCGTTTTTTAAATCCTGGAGCAAAGATCACTATCACTCGAGTAGAGTGAAATAAATCCTTCCTTGCGACGGTCTAGTGCACTGGGGCAGTAGAGTTGAGTAAGGAAGGTTTCATGGAACCACAAACGATTAACCCGATGGCCAACATTTTGTTGGTTGAAGATGATGAAGATCTGGCGGAGTTAGTGCTAATGCACTTGAAGTTTCAGGGCCATAAGGTAACTAGGGTTGCTCGTTGTGGTGATGCGCTCAAGCTATATCAGCAGCAAGTCTTTGACTTACTCGTTCTAGATAGGGGACTCCCAGACGGAGATGGTTTAGACATCTGTCATCAATTGAGACAACAGAAAAATTGGACGCCAGTTTTGATGCTCACAGCTAGAGACAGCGAGATGGATAAGGTTGATGGCTTAGAAGCAGGCGTCGATGCCTATATAACTAAGCCTTTTAGTGTTCTAGAGTTTCAAGCTAGAGTGCGCAATATTTTACGTCGTGTAAGCCAAGTTTCAGTGAGCTCTGTAGACGTGGAGTTCAATAATACTGCCATGAACTTCGGTTTACTAAAGATAACGCCAGAGCTACATCAAGTCTCACTAGACGATAAGGACGTTGTATTGACAGCCACGGAGTTCACTTTACTGAAGTTTCTCGCCTCAAGACCCGGTAGAGTTTATAGCAAGGACGAGCTACTAGGTCATGTGTGGAACACTGAGCATTCGGGTTACCATCATACCGTGTGTAGTACTATCAACCGCCTTCGCACTAAGCTCAAGTTGCCAAGCGATGAGCATCACTTTATTCAAACCGTTTGGGGCGTGGGGTATAAGTTTCAGCCATACCAATAACTAACAGTACCGATAAGGTTAGGTGGAGTCTAATGATAAGTTTTAAGTCACGCTTGATGGTATTTACTAGTGTTTGGTTTTGTGTGGCTGTAGCCCTGATTGTGTTCACTTATAATTGGCAGACTCAAACGATAGAACTACGAACTAAACAGAGTTTACATAAGCAACTTGCAACTCATATGCGCGAAGACAATCCTCTTATGATTGGCTCCGACTACAACCCAGTTGCTTTAAAATCCATCTTTCACACCTTAATGCTGCTCGGCCCTGACTTTGAGATATATTTCTTGGACCATAAAGGGAATATCACGACCCATGCTTCTCCAGAAGGTACTCAGTTACTAAGCTCCGTTGATCTAAAACCAATTACTCAATTTCTCAATGATGAACCGTTTCCCATTCTAGGCGAAGACCCGCGAAATCCAGAGCAAAGCAAAGTATTTTCAGTCTCAGCGCTAAAGGAGGGGGATGCCATTATGGGGTATCTATATGTGGTCATTGGTAGCACTCAACACAGCGCTATTGCGGCAGCGCAGGTTGACCCTCCTTATCTTGCTTTAGCCGGTCTTGTGCTTGTTTCAGTGATTGGCTTCGCCTTTGGTGTGTATCTCTTGGTTGACAAAAGTCTGTTATGCCCAATTCAGAAAGTGACTAATCAACTTCAACATCAGGCGGAACATGATTTCCAATTAACGCCAGATTTTAAGCATCAGGTGAAAGAGCTCACACCCATAGCTGATTCTTATCATTTGATGGCAAAGCATATTCAGCAACAGTTTTTACAATTGGAATATCAATCATCGCATCATAGGCAGGTTCTTCTGCAATTAAGTCATGATCTCAAAACGCCTCTTTCCAGCGTTCTGGGCTATCTGGAAACGTGGACCCTGCAAAATAAACAAGATCCATTGATTGACGTTGCTTACCGCAATTGCGACAAACTCTCGAATCAATTGCATTCTATGTTGCAATTGGCAAAGCAAGAAACGCCCTTACTCAGTTATGAATATCACCCCGTTGATATAGCGGCTTTGATTGCAGAGAGTGCGGAATCCATGCATAGCCAATTTAGGCGCCAACAAGTGACGTTGGAATTAGATGTCGCTGCGGAATTGCAAACGATAGGGGATAAAGGTCTGCTGGAGCGTCTGGTCGCTAACTTACTTGAAAATGCATTAAGGCATAGCCCAAAGCACTCTATTGTGTGTTGTCAGGCAGTACTTAGTCGAAATAATGCAGACATTAGATTTAGATTTACTAACAGTGTTGAACCCAACACAAAAGGGGGATCTCTGGGTATTGGCATTAAGATAGTGCAATCGATTTTAATGCTTCATCATAGCCATCTAGAAACAAAACAAACAGGCAATAAATATCAGCAGAGCTTCACTTTGCCATCAATGGGATTAGCCTCTCTCCTCTAGATAAAGACGGAACATGCACAGTAATGGTTTCTATGGTGAGTGAAAACGCTTTTCTTAATTACGTCTAAAAATTCTCAAAGCGGATCTCAAGTCTTAAACGAATACTCGCTTCTTCTTCAAAGCCTTGGTCGTATTCTCTATACCAATTGTATTCAGGAGTCAGCTCGTAATAAAACCATTCAAAGAATACATTCTGGCGATAAGTCATTCCAATTAATGTGTTGTCGATAAATGAGCGAGGATAGTCTGTACCTGTAGTGCTGATAGTGTAATTGAGGGCTTGAGTTCTAGAAATGTATTGGTACAAGACAAAGCCTGTTCCAAATTCCCAGATACTTGTGTCGTCGGCGTGGTCACGATTAAATTCGGCAAACGAGGTCCAACGCAATAAGAAATTTTTGGATAACGCCTGGTCAATATCAAACTGAGTAGACTCTCCGGTCAATTCTGATTCTTGATAGAGTTTTTGTGTAATGCGACTAACCGTGTTAATTCCAAGAGGATAAGTGAAGCGGTAACGGGCTTCAATCTTGGGTTTAAATGTAGCCTTAATATTGAAACTGCTGTATCCCTTGGCATAAATGTCGTATCTCAGGCCGATACTGTTCTCTATTTCTTCTGCGTTGCGAGGAAAAAGGTCAAATAAATCATCTTCTCCGTCAGATTCGATGATCAGTTTTAGGCGGTTGGTGACTTTAGGCAGGTTAAATTTGGCATCGATTCTTGTGTCGTATTTAAAACCATCATTTTCAAACTGAGTGAAATCATTTTTCCAGCGTATGGAGGTTCCAGCTCTTGCATCTTCAGTCACACGTTCATCAGCAAAGAAATCATCGAACCAAACCGCAGGCTGACAAAATTTGGTGTTTAGATAGTGATAAGCTCTAGAAATTACTTTATCGTCTTCTGGTTTGCTTAAGCACTTCTCTTCGGTATTGTCAGCCAAAGAGGGAGCCGATAGTCCTGTTAATAGAAATGTGATGAAAATGGCTTTGTGCAAACTATTTCCTTTAGTTTGAGTCACTGACTCCTATTATCGTAGATGTCAGAATAAATGTCACAAAGTGTTTGATTTGGTGTTAAAAATGTTAGAGAAAGAAAATATAATTAAGCTTGCTCGGATGAAGATGCCGTTTGGGAAATTTGCGGGTAGGGTGCTCATTGACCTACCAGAAGAATACTTATTGTGGTTTCAAAATAAGTCAGAGTGGCCGTCCGGTGAACTAGGTCAGCTATTGCAATTGTGTTTAGCATTAAAGGTCGAAGGATTGGACTCAGTGGTGAAACCATTGAAAGAAAATCAGGACCGGTATTAAGATTTCAAAGCACTTGCCTTCTTAATGGTGAAGGAATAGTATAATTTTAATTGAGCGATCGTTCATTTAAGTAATTAGGCCAAATTCAAGGAGATGTTATGAGTGAACAGTATGTACCACCAAAAGTCTGGATTAATGATACCGAAGGTGGCAATAAATGGGCGAACATTAACAGCCCTGAATCTGGCGCTAGATTTGAACGAGAATTACCAGCAGGAGAGCATGCGCTTCAGTTGTACTCGCTTGGGACGCCGAATGGTCAGAAAGTTACTATCATGCTGGAAGAATTGTTGGCGGCAGGTGTTAAAGAGGCGGAATATGATGCTTATTTAATTAACATCGGCGAGTTGGATCAGTTCTCCTCTGGATTTGTGGAAGTGAACCCAAATTCAAAGATCCCTGCACTGATTGATAATTCGGACGCGACCTCTGTGAACGTGTTTGAGTCTGCCTCCATTCTTGTTCATCTTGCTGAAAAATTTGGTCACTTTTTATCAAAGTCTGGGCCTGAAAGAACGCAGACCTTTAACTGGTTGTTTTGGGCACAAGGTTCAGCGCCATTTCTAGGTGGTGGTTTTGGTCACTTTTATGCGTATGCGGATGAGAAGCAGGAATATCCGATCAATCGCTTTGCTATGGAAGCGAAACGCCAATTAGACGTGTTGGATAAGCAACTGGCAGAAAACACGTTTGTTGCTGGTGATGAGTTTTCTATCGCTGATATTGCTATTTGGCCTTGGTACGGAAATCTAGTACTGGGTAAGTTGTATGATGCAGCTGAATTTCTGCACGTAGAGTCATACAGTAACGTGGTGCGCTGGGCAAAACAGCTTGAGCAACGTGAAGGCTTTCAACGAGGGCGAGTAGTGAACCGCTCGTTTGGCGAAGAGTGGGAACAAGTGCCAGAGCGCCATAGCGCAGAAGATATTGATAAAGTGCTAAAACTTCGTCCATAGTTCAGATTGCAGTAAACCAACGATAAAAGAGTCAGTGCGTGATACTTTGGCTCTTTTTCTGAATGAGTCTGTAGTGTTGGACTGATGTTTGGTTAGATTTTAAACCATTAGATTCAGTCGCGAAGATATACGAATGAAAAACGTTTGTATTAGGCTCATATAAAGCTAGACTGTAGCAGAAGGCAATCTCCGTTACGTTATCGGGGATTTTTTTTGCCTATTTTTTACAATTTGTCGCCCTATGAAAGTGACAAGTTATTTTAATTCAGCCCATTCGGTGTAGAATTCTTTTCATAGTGCATTTTGACCCATTCGGACGCGGTTCCCCCGACGACGTGATGGATGTATGCAAACCTTAAAGGTACTTAAGGACACATGATGGTAATACCTGATAAAAGCAGCATAGTCATTTTTGGTGCTTCTGGAGATTTAACTTACCGTAAGCTAATCCCAGCGTTATATCGACTGTACCAAAGCGGTCAACTTCCCCAATCATTTTATATTCTTGGTGTAAGCCGTACTGAATACAGTGATGAGACTTACCGAGAAAAGATTAAAAAATCTCTTCAAGAGTTCGAGAAAACCGAGCAAGCAGTATTAGATGTGTTCATGGACCATCTATATTATCAAGCGATCAATACCTCAGACACTGCTGATTACGCCAAGCTTGTAGCGAGACAAGATGAACTTGCCGCTCACTACCAGTTAGAACAACGCAATGTTCTTTACTACTTGGCGACGCCACCGAGCCTATATTCAGTTATCCCAGCTAGCCTTGCGGCACATGGTTTGAATAACGAAGACGATGGCTGGAAGCGTTTGATAGTAGAGAAGCCTTTTGGTTATGATCTTGCTTCTGCACAAGAGTTGGGTAAAAAGATTCATACTCACTTTGAAGAAAAGCAACTGTATCGAATTGACCACTATCTTGGAAAAGAAACAGTACAAAACCTATTGGTTTTTCGTTTCTCCAATATCATGTTTGAGCCCCTTTGGAATCGAAACTTTATCGAGTATGTCGAAATTACCGGTGCAGAGTTCTTAGGTGTTGAAGAGCGTGGTGGATATTACGATGGCTCTGGCGCTGTGCGTGATATGTTCCAAAATCATCTGCTACAAGTCCTAGCTATGGTGGGGATGGAGTCACCTCCTCGCATAAACGCAGACGCTATTCGTGATGAGGTGGTTAAGGTACTAAGAAGCCTTAAACCACTTGATGAGAATGACCTGACCAACAATCTGGTACTGGGTCAATACACCGAATCTGAAGTACGAGGCGAATTCTTACCTGGGTATCGTGATGAGAATGGTGTTGCTGATGATTCGCGCACTGAAACCTACATAGGGCTTAAAGCTTACATCAACAATAGCCGTTGGAATGGTGTGCCTTTTTATGTGCGTACGGGCAAGCGACTGCCAACACGCGTAACAGAAGTAGTTATACACTTTAAAGACACGCCTCATCCAGTCTTTGGTCAAGATGCGCCTGAGAACAAGCTGATTATTCGGATTCAACCGGATGAAGGTATTCAAATCAGTTTTGGTTTGAAAGAGCCAGGCGCAGGTTTTCACGCCAAAGAAGTGAAGATGAACTTCCACTACAAGACGCTGAATGAAGCCCACATGCTAACGGCTTATGAACGTTTGTTGCTTGATGCATTAAATGGCGACGCAACCTTGTTTGCTCGCTCTGATGCAGTAGAAACATGTTGGGAATATGTTCAGCCAATTCTGGATTTTAAAGAGCGTCCACAAGCATTGTTTGGTTACGCAAGTGGTACATGGGGACCGAAAGAGTCCCATGATTTGCTAGAGCGTGATGATAAAGCTTGGCGCTTCCCGTGCAAGAACTTAACCGATACAGATTATTGCGAGTTATGATGAATACAAAGATTTTTGATACGCCGGCACAGGTAGTAGAGCAACTTGCACAGGAGCTAAAAGCGTTTAGCGAACTAGGCAGAGCAGTGCATATTTCATTGTCAGGCGGTAGCACCCCAAAAATGTTATTTAAGTTACTGGCAACACAGCCTTATGCTAGTGATATTCAATGGCAAAATCTTCACTTCTGGTGGGGAGATGAGCGTTGTGTAGCACCTGATGATGAGCAGAGCAATTTTGGTGAAGCGAACGCTTTGTTGTTTAAACCAGTAGGCGTTCCTGTTCAAAACATTCACCGTATTCTTGGTGAAAATGAACCAGAACAAGAAGCGGCTCGATTCGCTAGTGAAATGTTGGAAGTTATTCCTTCTGAAAATGGTGTTCCGGTGTTTGACTGGATTTTATTGGGTGTGGGAGCAGATGGACATACCGCTTCTTTATTCCCAGACCAAACGAATTACAATGAAGAAAAACTGGCTATCGTTGCTGCACACCCAGAGTCGGGTCAGCTGCGTATTTCTAAGTCAGCTCAAGTACTGCAAGCGGCAAAACGCATCAGTTACTTGGTGCTTGGCGCAGGCAAAACAGACATCGTAAATGAAATCTACCACACTCCTGCTGAGGCGTTGCCATATCCAGCGGCAAAAATTCGTTCCGCAGTGGGTGAAACAGAGTGGTTTTTAGATTCAGATGCAGCAAGCAAGATTGCTTAAGATAAGAATATTAGGAGAGAGAGTATGAAAGGTGATATTGGTGTAGTTGGACTCGCAGTAATGGGTCAAAACCTTATCTTAAACATGAACGATCATGGTTTTAAAGTTGTTGCACACAACCGTACTGCCGCAAAGGTAGATCAGTTTCTTGAAGGCCCAGCAAAGGGCACCAACATCGTTGGTGCATATTCACTGCAAGAGATGGTAGATAAGCTAGAAACACCGCGCAAAGTAATGCTTATGGTTCGTGCGGGTGATGTTGTAGATAGCTTTATTGAGCAACTTATTCCTCTACTAGACAAGGGTGATATTATCATCGATGGTGGTAATACTAACTATCCTGATACTAACCGTCGTGTTGCTTACCTTCGTGAGAAGGGCATTCACTTTATCGGTACTGGTGTATCTGGTGGTGAAGAGGGCGCTCGTTTCGGTCCTTCTATCATGCCAGGTGGTTCTCCAGAAGCTTGGGAAGCTGTTAAGCCTATCCTTCAAGGCATCTCTGCAAAAACAGATAAAGGTGAGCCTTGCTGTGATTGGGTCGGCAATGATGGCGCAGGTCACTTCGTAAAAATGGTACACAATGGTATTGAGTACGGCGACATGCAACTTATCTGTGAAGCATACCAGTTTATGCAAGACGGTCTTGGTATGTCTGCTGACGAAATGCAGAAGGTATTTGCTGAGTGGAATACTACAGAGTTAGACAGCTACCTAGTTGAAATCACCGCTGATATTTTAAAATACCGCGACGAAGATGGTGCACCATTAGTTGATAAGATCCTAGATACTGCTGGCCAAAAAGGTACTGGTAAGTGGACGGGTATCAATGCTCTGGACTTGGGCATTCCGCTAACGCTAATTTCTGAGTCTGTGTTCTCTCGTTGCCTGTCTTCACTGAAAGATCAACGCGTAGCAGCCGAGAAGTTATTTGGTAAAACGGTTGAGCCTGTTGCAGGTGATAAGCAAGAGTGGATTGATGCACTTCGTCAAGCGCTTCTAGCTTCAAAGATTATTTCTTACGCACAAGGTTTCATGTTGATGCGTGAAGCTTCAAATGAAAATGGTTGGGATCTAAACTACGGCAATGTAGCACTAATGTGGCGTGGCGGTTGTATCATCCGTTCTGCGTTCCTTGGCAATATCCGTGATGCATTTGATACTGACCCTGAGATTGCATTCTTAGGTTCTGATCCTTACTTCAAAGCTATCCTAGAGAATTGCTTTGGTGCATGGCGTAAAGTTGCAGCTAAGTCTTTGGAGGTGGGTATTCCTATGCCTTGTACGACTTCGGCATTGTCTTTCCTTGATGGTTACACTACAGCGCGTCTGCCAGCGAACCTTCTGCAAGCTCAACGTGACTACTTCGGTGCTCACACCTATGAGCGTATTGACCGTGAGCGTGGCGAATTCTTCCACACTAACTGGACAGGTACCGGCGGCGACACGGCTTCTACAACGTACGATGTTTAATACTTAGTCTCTGGCTTTTAGTTTTAAGAGCCAGCAATTAGAGAGTGGTGTTTGAGAGGTGACTTGTTTCAAGTCACCTTTTTTGTTTCTGAGATAACAACGGGGTATGGGTAACCTATTCAGAGCACTTGATTTCCTATATCATCAATGAAAATAATAAACAGGTAATACAATATGACTAACTTTTTTAATGACGCTGCCTCAGAGCTACTAGGTCGTCGCATTGCGGGTACAAAAGCACCTCGTCTAGCGGAAAATATTCGCCCAACGTCTTTGGAAGATGCACTGCAAGTTCAAGCTGCAATGATTGAAGCTAAGAACGGTCAAGTAGGTGGTTGGAAATGTCTAAACCCTCTATCTGAAGACAAGTACATCGTAGCACCTATCTTTTCTGATAGCGTAAACAAAGGCGCGACGTGTGAGCTATTCGCTGACAATGGTGTAGCGCGTATTGAACCTGAAATCGGCTTCACACTAGGCAAAAACTTGCCAGCTAACCCAGAAGGTTATACCGAAGAGCAAATTAACGATGCGATCGGTTCTTGCCACATGGCGCTAGAACTTATGCAAGCTCGCTTTGCTGCAGATAGCGATGCTGAATTTTACGAGAAACTTGCAGACTGCATGGTTAACCAAGGCCTTTTCGTCGGTCCAGAAATCGAACGCGAAAAAGCATTTAACGCAGCTAAAGTAGCAGTAACCGTTACTCAAGGTGACAATGTGCAAACGTTTGATGGTGAGCACCCGAACCAATCAGCACAAAGCCCAATCTACTGGCTAATTAACTTCATGACTCGTCGTGGCGTGGAGTTTAAAGCGGGCGAAACCATTATTACTGGTTCGTACTGTGGCATCGTAGAAGTTGCATTTGACCAACCGACTACTATTAAGTACGACGGTATCGGTGAGTACGAAGTGGTATTTAACGCTAAAGCGTAAATTCAACTTTGTTTACCGCAATGCAGGCGCACAAGCCTTAGGTTATTTACAGTAACCTATCAGGTGGTAAAGTGAACTAAGGCAGAATTATCTGCCTTTTTTGTTTAACGAGAATGATAGCTACCTAGTGTTTAATATGTACTAAGTATTTTGGTAGTCGTTTCCATCACTAACAGTATTCAGTGAGCTTGATAGACGTTAACACTGGCATGAAAGTTAACGCGCAACCCGACAGAAAAACCAGAGCATTGAATGTCTATCACTGAAAATGCACAAGTATGAATGAGCTGGAAAGGTAAATTATGAACGATAAAGTTTTTCAAATATGGCAAAACAAACGAGAGCAAGGCTTCCTTCGTTGGCTTTATAAGAGTACTTTGGGGGCTGTTGTATTCTATATAGTTTTTAATACTGTTTTCCAGTATTCCTCTTTTACTGAGCTTGGCATTCTTGCCTTTTTTCAAAGCCAGCTTTTAAATTACGCATTATTCACAGCCCTAATGTTTTTTGCGAATAGTCTGCTTTGGCTTTATCGTGAATCCAGCTATAAGAAAGAAGCCCGTCGTAGAAATATCCTTTAGCAAAGTAGTTAAGACAGATCTATCGATGCCTATCGAGTTTGGTTGATATCCAAGTTGTGGCGTTATTTCAATGGTTTAAGCTGAGCTTTTACGTTACTCACTACTTAACCTAGGATTAGGTTTTCATCAGTATAAGGTATTGTGATGTTGGAATTTAAAACAGTAACTCTTTTTGTTCTAACTGCTTTAGCCGAAATTGTAGGCTGCTATTTACCTTACCTTTGGCTTAGAGAAGATAAGAGTATTTTGCTCTTAATCCCTGCGGCAATAAGCCTTGCAGCGTTTGCATGGCTCCTCACACTTCACCCGACAGCAACGGGTCGTGTTTATGCCGCGTATGGTGGTGTATACATTTCAGTTGCATTGATATGGCTTTGGCTCGTAGATGGTGAGAAACCGACAACGTGGGATATTATTGGTGGCTCTATCGCGCTAGTCGGTATGGCAATCATAATGTTTGCACCAAAAAATGCATAACATAGCGCAAACTCTACCAGTATCATAAAACAAAAGAGTGGCAAAATAGCTAAGGAAAACCACCAAGAAGCTATACAATACTGGGGTTGCGAAATCGCAGCGCAGGACTCTCACTAACAAAAAACCTTAAAGTAGCCACATATGTCTAAAGATTTTATTTTCACTACTGAATACACCCTCGACAAGACTTTTCTTGCAGAATGTTATGATCAAACGAGTCGTCCTGCTAAATTTCCCAAAGCGTACTTTAAAGGAATTCTGTTCCTTCTTTTTGGTGTCGTTCTATTAGAGTTTGAACTACTACCCAATGGTTACGTGGGATGGTTCTTTATCGTGTTAAGTATTATTGAAGCATTCAGTATCTATTTTAAGAGAACATGGTGGCTATGGCGACAAACCTTCAGCATGAGTACAGGTAACACAGTAGAGCTTCAAGTTGATCCCAGCGGTGTGAGTTATAAAAGTGGTAAAAACACTCGCATTATGACTTGGAGTGAAATTGATCAACTTGAACAAAGCGAGTTAGGTTTTATCCTTCATATGGGTAAACAGCGCCAATATATTAGTAAATCATGCTTAAACGATGACGTGATTGCATTCATGGTAGACCAGCACGCACAATCAAAATGAACTAACGCTAATGTTCGCTAATGTTCGCTAATTTGGGGTAGTAAAATAAAGACGTTAAGGTTTTTGTTTTTGATAAGAACGCTTTAGTTTCTTCTGAATTCAACTTACTGCAGTAGGAGAGGCTATTTTAGTTCACTCTGTAGTAAGAGGTTTGTAACAACAATCCATTCAAAGGCGTGTTTGCACAATGTTGTGCAATTCATATTTACCTCATTTTGCTGTTCCTACCAGATAGTCGCTTTCTCACGTAAATCCCGGCACGACTTCGTATTCCTTATCTCTGTATTCGTTCTGTCAATGTGCCGCTGTGTGCTTTGGAGTACTATTCAATGTATTAAAAAAACAGGGAAGCCTGAGGTGCTTTTTGATTAGATTTTCTTTAACTATCAAGACCATTCGGTTGTAACAGTTAAATATACTTTCAGCTTTTACTTACCTTGAATAAGCATGTTAAAACGCTACGCTTACATTATCGATCATTTCGTCGACAATGAATCAATCAAATAAGTGAAGCCACTATGTCGTTAACCGCCTCCATTGCTAGTAATGTCAGTGAACTCATTGGTCATACTGACCTCGTCAAAATCAATAGTCTTTCAGAGATATCTGGCTGTAGTATTCTGCTTAAATGCGAACATCAAAATCCAGGGGGTTCTATAAAGGATAGAGCGGCGCTTCAGCTCATTACTGATGCGATAGAGTCTGGGAAATTAAAGCCTGGGATGACCATTGTCGAGGGAACTGCTGGGAATACAGGGATTGGCTTAGCGCTGGTGGCTAAATCACTCGGTTACAAAATGCTGGTGGTGATGCCGCGCGGACAAGCGCAAGAAAAAGAACGAATGATCGCTTTGCACGGTGCTGAACTAGTACTGGTCGATCCTTGTCCTTTTGCAAATCAGGATCATTTTTATCACACAGCCAAGCGGATTGGTGCCCAAGAGGGTTATTGGTGGGCTGACCAGTTTGAAAATTTGAGCAATTACCGAGCGCATTATTTACACACTGGACCTGAGATCTGGCAGCAAACTCAAGGGAATATTGATGCTTTGGTTTCAGTTGTTGGGACCGGAGGAACCATTGCCGGAAACTCGCACTTCCTCTCTTCAAAACAGGCTGGCTTTAAAACTTGGCTAGTGGATCCGGAAGGGTCGGGTATTTATTCTTTCTTAAAGGACGGTTGCTACCAATCAACAGGAAGCTCGTTCACAGAAGGGATAGGAATTATGAGAACGGTTGAAAACTTCAGGCAAGCAAAAATCAATCATGCAATTACGTTGCCCGATCAGGACTTAGTGACGATCTCCCGTCTTGTTGCGGAACATGACGGAATTCTTTTGGGAAGCAGTTCTTCTTTAAATGTAGCGGGTGCATTATACACTGCTGCAAGAATGGGCAAGGGCAAAACTATTGTTACTTTTAGTTGTGATCTTGCAGAACGTTCTTACTCCAAGTTACACAACGAAGAGTTTCTTAAAGAAAGAGGCATAGAACTCAATAAAGAGAATCTGGAAAAACTATGGGCTTGTTATCAACAAGATGATGAAGGTAAGGTGATTAATCTTTGAAATCAATAATTTACCTACTTGGCTGTCTGTTTATTGGAAATGTATTAGCAGAATCAAATATCAAATTTAACGCTCCCCAAGTGAACGAAGATATTGTTCAATTTGTCATTATTGGTGATTTAACCGGTGGTGAGCGTGCTGGAGTATATTCTGATGCGGTAGATGCGCTCACACTTATGCAGCCAGACTTTATTCTTTCGGTCGGAGATCTTATTGAGGGAGGGACGGAAGAATTAATGACCATGAACTCGGAGTGGAAGATCTTTGCTGATATAACTAAACGCAGCGAGATACCCTTCTACCCGGTAGTGGGCAACCATGACATTTCCAACATAAAAATGCGAGAGTGGTGGGAGACAACCATTGGCCCTCGTTACTACTATTTCCGTCACCAAGATATTTTATTCTTAATGCTTGATTCAGAAGATTTCTCTGCTGAACGTTTTAGTACAATCAAAACGTTACGTAATGATGCCGTAGAGATTTATAAAACAGAGGGTCAAGAAGCGTTTTCTGAAACTGAATATGCACAACTGAAGGAACGTAAATATGGTCAAGTGGGTGATAAGCAGCTTAAATATTTTCTAGATGCACTGGAAGATAACCAAGATGTGAAATGGGTATTTGTTTTAATGCATAAGCCATTGTGGAGTGATGCATCATCAGGATTCTCGACTTTAGAGATAGCATTGCAAAATTTCTCATACACAGTGATGAACGGGCATGAGCATACTTATTACTATGAGGAGAAAAAAAATCGGGACTACATACAACTAGGGACAACGGGAGGTGAATTTACACCTTCTAATCGAGGGTTTCACATGGATCATATCATGTGGGTTTCTATTGATAATAGCGAACCAAAAATTATTAATTTAAAGTTAGATGGGCTAATTGATAAGTACGGTAAACCAATTTTAAAAACCGTAGTAGATAAGTGAATGTGCCCACTGAGATAGAGATTGTATCGATACTAAGTCATTCTTCAGTTACCAGTGTAGAGCAACTTCTAGCTCACGTTCGACAGTAGGCACTGCGTACTCAGAACTGCCTTATTATGTTTTACACTGGCTTTTCTTAGCCATATTGGGCTTGGCGTCTGACATACTTTTCTTTATGGAAAAACTCTAGCCGTGTTATCAAATTTGTTAATCGACTACATTAAAGGAAGTTGGTTTCATGCGTAAATCAGATAAGAAGATTGAAAATCAAATTAGAGATGTCTTAACCAAAGTCTGTGAAGATACTTTAAAAGGCTACGATGGTTTTCTTTGGGTAACTCATACTGTCAATTTTTCTTCTTTTCCACAGAGCTTAAAAATCGTTTGCGTATTCGATACTAATCAAAATAGGACAAATTTTTTAGTGGGAGAAAGTCAACATTATGTCTCAACAACTATCCAAAAGGGATTTGATAAGGTTGGGATCCAACTAAAGAACGTAGCTAAGCAAATCAGTTACGCTACACAGAAAAATTGCGAGTGGAGCCATCAACGAAAGTGAATCAATGTTGCTGAGGGAATCGAAGGCTTGTCTGCCCCTATGAGTCAGAGCGACTAATGCTACATATTTAACTTAGGGGGATTCCTCAGCTGAACCTAGTAAACTTATCTTTGTCCAGTATGTGCCAGTTCAGAAGAGGGGCTCAGAAGGTTCTGCCCCTTTTTAAGTTAAGGTATTTAGTCATCACGTTTTGAGGTAGGATATTGGACCTACTTATTCTAATTAGTACAGCGTCTAACCAAGTTTGCTATCAAGGAGTTTATTCTACAACGAATAATCTCGAGTGTAACAAGTGTCGTCCACCCGACACGAAGAGAAATAGGGGATTGTTGCTGATTTTCTCAGGATAATTTACCTGTAGGTTGTGAAACTCGGCTTTTATATACTGTCTCACTTGGTAATTCATTGAAAAAATCACCATAATAATTAGAAAAACGTCCTAAGTGTGCGAAACCACAATTTAAAGCGATATCAGAAACGTTGACCATGCCATGACTTTTTCTAATTTGTATTTTAGCTTGCTGTAAACGATATAGACGCAAATAATTATTAGGTGAAATGCCAAAGTACTCTTTAAACCCTCGCTCAAGCGAACGCTCTTGAATACATGAAGCCTCGCAAATTTCCTTGATAGAGATGGAATATTTTGAGTTTAGCTGAATGAAATTGAAGGCTTTCTCTAAGGTATTCGTTTTTTTTGTGGCATTCTTAATGTTTATTTTATCTTGTAAATATGTTAGCTGTAATAGCAATAATGGTAACTCATATTGCATTAAATACTCCCTCGCCTTGAGTTCATATTTTTCAGATGCAATACACATAAATACCCGCTTTAATTGCGTTTTAATTTGAGAAGGAATTGGGATAACGACAATATTGCTATCAATAGTATCTATATCAAGGGGGATTTCATGATAAATAGCAAATTGTTGCAACCAACTTCTCTCAATAGAAACTGTAATTGGGCTGTACCCTTCAGGAGACACTGAACTAAACTCACCTCCTTGAGAGAAAATAATGAGCGAGTCGTTAATCAAATTACCATTTAGATCAATATTGATTTTTTCTTTGGAAGGCAATCCAAAGGTCACTCTATCTTTAGGTGATGCGCCAACGTGGTGCGCACTTTGCCCTATTGTAAGGTTTTGAATAATAACGTTTTCAGAAGAAAATAGATTAATCCTATGTATTATCCCTCCCTTTTTTAAAGGGATTAAACGTATATCTAAACCACTTATTTTTTCATAAAGTTCATCCAGATCGTGAAAATATTGGTGAGCAGAATGAAATGGCATATTTTCTCCAGTAACTATTTGTTGTGCATTTTAGCACATGCATTCAACTAGAGCGTGATCGCGAACACTTTTTGAGCTAAGGCCTGATCGATTTAGTGATCACTTTTATCTGTGTTCATATAGTTGGTTCAAATAATTTAAGCAACAATGTCATTCTTTGCTAATAAAGAGTCTATAACTATTCGATAAATATTTGAGCCCATTCTTCACGCGTTACGTGTTCCTTAAGTTTGAATCTCAGTTCAAGCATTTCATTGCTGTAAGATTCAATATTTTCAAAGTTGCTATCACCAATTGCTATAATTTCAGAAAGTTTAGCATCACGGCTTTCGATGAGTTTACTGATTTTTTTATTTATCTCATTGGTCTGCTTGTTATGTTCTTTTGAATGTTCACCCATTAGTTCAAGTATACTCACTGCTTCTTTTTGCTGTTCATTATTGACCACAACTGCTTTAACATCATCAATTCTATCGGAAATAAAATCAAGAAATGCAGGTGAACCACCGCTAAAGGTTAGAAATAAATAAGTTATAAGTACAGCCATGTTTGAGCCTCCTAGTTTAGTTGAACAACTTTAATTGCATTATCAATCGAAGTACTACGTTTGTTGATGATTTGATCCCATTCTTCGTGCGTTGTTGCTTCAATTAATGCATCGCGCTTATTTAAAATTCGCTGTTGAGAAAGGCGAATATCGGCATGTTTCGCCTTAATGAATACCTCAAACTCCTCCCGGGTTGTATCGTAATTGGCATTTAGTTTTCTAGTTTGAACTTGCCTTTGTTCTTTTTTATCACGAAGCAATTGTAACTCTTCAGACAATTCATCGATTATCATAAGAACTTCTTTTTCTCGCTCAGGATCAGTGATCGCAACACGTATTTCAGTACGAAGATCTTCGAAAGCTTGTTTTTCTACATTAGTTTCATTACCACTACTACAAGCAGAAAGCATTAGTAATAATGATGGAATCAAGATTAGATATTTCATATATTATTCCTAGTGTGACTTTGACGATTTACTAAATGTTCGTTATCGTTTTGTTCAGAACGAAACCAGTGATGGCGTCACTGTTTACTAACTAAACCTTACACCTAAACCTAGCCGCCAATCATAAGATCGATCGTTACGAATACCAACATGTCCATCGACATATAACCCAATGCCATTGTTAAACAACATGAAGCACTGTGCTTCAAAATTAATTGTAATAGCATTTTCAACGAGTTTAGGTTCAACCATCGCTTCTGTCTCTGCTGATATGGCAGAAGAACAGATAGCTAATAGTGAATTGGCGACGAAATGATATTTGATAACTATCCTTAGTTATCAAAATGTCTTTAAAAGAGCCTAAAAATAGGCCCCTTTGGCAGACGTAATAAATTACTTTACCGAGAGTAATATGGGTAATAGATGCCATCATGATCTATGGGCGGAAAGCCTCAATTGATGACACAAGTGTCCATTGAACCCCTTCGATTTCAGGCATCATCTGACCGACATCTTCACCTACTTCATCGGCAATCAGCTTATTTAATTTATCGTTCATCATGCTAATGATGCTGTCGTATTCACCACGATTAGTTGCTAAGTTATTTATTTCCTTAGGATCAGCTTGCAAGTCATACAATTCAACATCGTTATGGGCAAAAAGCTCATCGGTTGTGGTAGGAATGTGGTGCTCTAATGGTGAGTAATAACGGTTAAATTTATAACGACCATCGCAGATACTACGGATAGCGCCTCTTTTTTTCAGATTAGGCTTAAAGCCTTGTTTAGCCATCCCTGCCATTGTTCCTCCACTAAGAAGGAAGTTATCAATATCATTAATATAATCACTGTCGATAAAACCAAACATATTAAAGTTATACAACGCACCTTCGCGAAGTGCATTAAATTCCGCTTTTTCTGGATCATCCAATATTGTCGAGATATCTTTACCTGGCAGGTTGGTAATTGAAGTGGCATCACCACCTGCTAAACTAATTAAAGTTGTTGCGATATCAACATGAGAAGTCACTGCTCTACAACGTTTATTGCCTTCGTACGCTGGGTGGATAATCGTAAACGGTACATTGTTTTGTTCAGCGTAAGCCGTTGCACCTTTTCCGACTAATCCGTGTGCACCACCTAGTTCACCATGATCAGAGGTGTAGATAACAATGGTATTGTCATCAATGCCTAAGGCTTCAAGTTCATCAAGTAAATTAACAATATTACGATCTACGTCTTGTATACAATTGAAATAGTAGTTATTGAGTCTTTCCCAGCGATCATCTTCATTGGGTATTTTTCCAAGCATTACTGCATTGGAGTTTTTAAACTCAAGATGAGTTGATGGTCGTCCTTTTTCGTTGAAAGACTGTTTACGAGAGTCAGGTATTCTCACATTCCATTGTTGTTTATATAAGCCGTAGTCAGGGTCTTTATTGATATTGAACCAAGACTTTTCGCCTTGTATTTTTTCATCAGGGCGGTCCGTATTGTAAAACATAACATCATGAGGGTTAACGAAGTTTACTGCCAGAAACCATGGTTTACCTTCTTGTCGTAACTTCTCCCCTTTGCTGCGCATCCAGCTTCTGCTAGTAGAGGAAATCACATTATCATATAAGTAGCCACCTTCGGTGTGACCGATGATATCGCCAATTCCTCTATAATCTGAGAACCCATACTCTTCCATTTCAGCAGTCAATAGTCGCTCAGGGTCGTTCAAACTATTGATGGTTTCAAACTCTCCTGTTAGATGCCATTTGCCTTTATAAGCACTGTAATACCCCTGCCTACGCATGATATCGCCTAAGGTATCAATATCTCTCGACATACTATCAGACCAAGGGAAATCAGTATTATCAAACATACCATTATGTTGAATATGTTGGCCGGTATAGAGTACCGCGCGCGATGAGGTACACACGCAAGACGCTATTTGATGGTTTTCAAATGTAATGCCCTGCTCAGCTAATCGATCATGCCCAGGTAAACTGTAACCTTTAGGCAACTCAGATTTTTCTAAATAGCGCTCTTGGTCTGTTACAATCATTAAAATATTATAAGGACCTTGGTGTGTGGATTTATTACTTTTTGCCTTCTTTTTTACTGTATTAGTTGTGGCATTTTTCTGATCTGTAGCAGAGGCGAAATTACCGAGGCTTGATGTTGCGATTGCAGCAGTGGTTAAGCCTGCTGACTTTATAAAGTCACGGCGGGAGAATTTGTTTTTATCGTTCATAATGTTCTCTTTATTAAATTTCAAAAAGGAAGATTAGTGATAGCTTTTGGAAAAAGTGCAAATTTATTTGTAGCCAGAAAACATATTTCCTTGAATATTAATGCGATATAAATTAACTCAATGTTAGTACGTTGTTATTTTTTTTCTATCCGTTTTCCGACACAATTAGCACTAACTTTCAAAAATTAAATGCACAGGGCGACCACATGAGTGTTTGTTTTTTACCACACAGCATAATCCGGCATTGAACGCAGCACATTAAGCCTGATATGACGTAGGCAAGATAGATTTTCCGCTCCGTTATCTTTGTAGATTTGGTACTCATCTTCTTTCATTTTAACGTCCAGAACCCAGTGCATTGACTTAATGCCCCAGAACCTTGTTGGTAGGGTGGCGTAACTCGGAATTGTCCGTGCGACCTGAAGTCGTATGAAGCGTTGTTCACCACGAGAAGAGTGAACCATCTGTATCACCAGATGACCCTAGGATCCTGAATAAAGCAGCGGATCTGACAATGTGACGAAACTCAGCCGCTAGGCTGAGCGGGAACGGAACCGTGAGAGGACGTTCTTCCTGGTAACCACAAATCGGGTAAGTGCTAGGGAGTCAATATGATGAATCTAATGTGAATCCATGTAAGGTACGTTATACGATGAAGCAGCGGAAGTGGTTAATACGCTGTAGCCAAAAAGGCAACGAGAGTCGGAAAGAGGTTGGACGAATACTCTTTCGTGAACAATGTACTCTTCGCACCATAGTAGGCATCTACGTTGACATTTACGCGACATACGGAACAGGGTAAGCCTGTATATCTCCCTATGGGAAAGCAGTCTGTGAAGATTGCCGATAGGTATGCAGGTAAAGGAGGTTAGAGAAAGGGAATGCCGCTTTGTAATGAAGTGGATACAGGTTTATATCTGGTGCGAAAGCGAGCTGACTTCTAATTGGTCTCCCGTTGCGAGATAGTTTGAAGAACTTTATAAAAGAAGAAAAGTAAATGTTGATTTCGAATGAAATCAGTGTGTCTTCTGACAACGAATCGTGGTTACTTATTCACTAAGTGGCCATTGGGGCAGCTTTAAAGCTTTAAGTGTGTATCGCAAAGGTAATTAAAGTGAGGGAAGTAGATCGATGATCGGATTTCTGGTCTCACAGCTTCTAAGATTATTTAGTTACTGGGTGCTTAACGGTGCTTTTGTGGAGGCTTGAGCCGTATGCAGTGGAAGTTGCACGTACGGTTCTGAGGAGGGTGCACCTGGCAACAGGTGCCGTCTATCCCACAGAGGTGTGTTCACAGGGCGCGTAACACACCTTTGCCCCGAAATGTATATGGAATCCACGTATTTACAAAGCGACGAACCATAAAAGTTAAGATGCGGTCGTATATTCGGTTTCTGTTGGGGGAGCTACCCCCTAACCTTTGATGTTTGCGCACCTACTGACCTATTCAGTTAGGCAGTTTTTGAAAACATTACACTTCGGTCAGGTTCTCAGTAGGTTGGTCTTACCTATTATGCATCATCATTTTGTAAAATTTGGTACTGCGTTACACTTAAACTGTTGCTGGTATTGATTGATATTTTGTCTCATAGCGGAGCATTGCCCACGCGGTTCTAACCGTCTTATTTGCTAATGCAATACAGGCTCGTTTAAAGCCAATCCTCTTGACCAGTTCAATTAACCATGCCTGTTTCTGGGTAGTAGGAACTTCAGGAAGTCTAGCAAGGTAGGACATCGCACCTAAATAGAGTAATGAGCGTAGATCTTTTACTCCACCAGTTTTGTTAATCCCAAGCATTATAGTTTTACCACCAGAGCTATGTTGTTTTGGGGTTAAGCCAACGAACGCTGAGGCTTGCCGGCCATTTTTAAACTGATCGCCATTGCCTAATGTGACATACAGCATTGACGCTGTTGTTTCGGCTATCCCTTCTAACTCCATTAATCTACGACATGGTTCAATCTGTCGAGTAAGAGCGTTTTTGGTTTTTTCTAACTGCTTCAACTCTGATTTTAGATTGAGGTATTGTTGCCACATCATTGTAATCGTCGTAACCAATGGTGTTGGCATTTCGGACTGTCCATCAAGAACTGAGGTAACCGATTTTTTTAGACCGATTTCTCCTTTAGCATTAACAACACCATACTCAAGAATGGTCGCACGAATATGCTGGCCTATGGAAACCATAGAACGAGTTAATAACTGACGACTGGTTTCAAGAGAATGAAGTCCTTGCTGGTCAACTGTTTTGGGCTTACTGTACTTAAGACCAATTTGTAATGCGGCATTCGCTACAGCTAACGCATCATTCGCGTCAGTTTTGTGACCTTCAAGATAGCCTTTAACTTTCTTTGGGTTAATGATTCGTACATCGTGACTAAACTGTTCAGCGAAACGTCCCCAATAATGGCAGCTAGCACATCCTTCAACAGCCACAATAGAAGGTTTAGCCATTGCCAAAAACTCTTTAAGTTTTTGCCTGCTCATAGCTTTGTTACTCAGTAGTTCTCCATGGATACTGATATGACAAACTTGAAAGACATTTTTCGCTAGGTCTATACCGATCACGTTACTATTTAGCATGCTGGAAGCCTCATTATTGAAAACCTTGGCTAAAGTGTAGTTAGCCGCGGAGAGAGTGGATTCCATACATCAGTTACGCCTATAAATTTAAATAGAAATGTCCAAGTAATGTTGATTTATAAAAAGTAATGAGTGGAAAAATACAATGCCTCACCTTCGAACGTTATGCTCGAGCGATATATATATTTTCATTTTGGTGAGCTTGAACCTAGGTATGCCCGCTAGAAACTAGAAACTAGAAAAGATGGACTATGCGAGAGATCTACTCTCAGATTGATTAGATCAACAAGGCGATTCCAGATAGCACATCTAGAGAGTGTTACTTCCTAACTTTAGTGCAATTAGTCGGTTGGACTTTGGAGTTCGGAGCACAATATTCCGATATTTCATAATCGTTAGACTTATTTTTTACTTTATCCTCTATAGGTTCAATTATTACTGAATTAAAGATTATCATATATATTATCACGCTTATCATTGCTTTTTCTCTCGGTATCTATAGTGAAACTAGGTAGTTAATTTGTTCTTGTAGGTAGCCATTGTCATTGCCTTGCATGGCGGCTATTATTTCATGCTTATATAGTGCTAAGCTTGTAGAGCCTGCTCTAGAACCATTAGAGTAACTAATTGAAATAATACCACCAGTTACGGGAGTGGCTTTTAATGTACCTGTCAGGGAAGGGAGTAGTTGATTAATAAATATTTGAATGTTAGCTATGTTCATTTTATTGTACTCGAAGTATAATAAGCTTATTTTGGTTATTGTATTATTTATGTGTATATATCGAGTAATGCTTTAGCTGCATAACAGATATTACTTTCTGTTATAGTCGCATTTAGGTAGTAGTTATTTATACCATCAAGACATAATATCAAGGAAAATGACTAGTTACATCTGTATTTTAACTAATCCAAGTATTTTTAAATTAGAGATTTCGCTATTGTGGGATTGTCCAAAAATATTCTTAGATTTAGCAGCTTAAACGATCATGCAATTTGTATGATACGGATATGCATTTCACCTTATTTACGTTAGGTAAATTAACAGGTCTACTGATGAATCGATATTTCATTTATGCCTCTGAAAGGGGACAACACATCACGCCTTATGTTGTGATATAAGATGGATAAAAAATTCATTCAGAAATAAAGGCTACGAGTAAATTTTTTGTTTACCATTCGCACATAGCTTGACACGGGGATTCAAACATTTTGTTGAAGTAAAGAGCTCAACTGTAGGCTGTACATCCCTCTAGAGCGCTGCATTGTGATGGGATCATTATGTCTATTAGAGGCTTGATATTAGTCGCTACTACATTTAGTTAGAGCAGAGAATCTAGCTAGTGATATATCACCTGGTAATATCTTGCATGTTTCAATTTCATTATCTTGGTGTGGCACTACGGTATATAATTAGATGCATCGAATATAGGATGTTACGTTTTTAACACGAGAGTAAAGCACTATAGACTCAGCCTAGCTATGATGCCTAGCATAGTTTAAGGAGAATCTATGTACGCTTAACTTTATACTTGGAGATCGTATAAAAAGTAGCGGTGAATAATAACTTCTAATTAGAGGTTAACTCTGGATAATTACTTTGATTTTAGACAATACAAAACATCTTTCTAAGGGTAACTTTCATGAAATTAAACACACTCATTGGCATACTTTCTCTCTCATTTTTGCCTTGGACTGTAGCATCCGAGTTAAATAGTGATGAAATGTGTCAGGTATATATTACAGAACTCTTTCGAAATGTCTCTCAAGCAGAAGAAGTAGGAATGAAAGCTCTACGTCTCTCACTCAATAAAATGGCCGATGAACACCCTGAATATCTCGATATAGCTACTCAAATCGCTTTTGGTACGGCACTTGATGATGCTGGACACCTGCGTGTAGGGCAGCATATAAACTACGGTTGCACGCAAGATGAGGCGGTACTAGCAGATATTGTTTATAACGCATTATTAAAGGAATCAATTCGTCTAATAGAGGGATAAATAGACATTGGGCGATACAGAACTTAGCAATAGCTGAGAACATAATTGGTGATATGTTACTAGGTAATATCTTACATGCATCAATGTCATTTTTTGAGTGTGATACTGCGATATATAATTGAATACATCAAATAGAGGATGTTACGTTTTTAACACGGATAGTTAATTGAGATTATTTAATTATGTTAAAAGGCTCTTAAATGAAAAAAACTGTGTTAGCTCTTACTCTTGGATTTACTGTTACTTCCCTACCTGCAATATCAGCAGAGGTCAGCACTTATAGCGATTTTTTTAGTCCTGATGGTGTGATTGCAACCGCTGATACATATCCTACTCTTGAGTCTTCTCATCAGTTTTTGAAGAACCAAGAATTAGTAGGTGTAAATAAATTTCTTCATAAGCGCCATCTAACCCCAACAGATAAGCAACCTGTCGTGCGTATGAATCGTGATACCTACTACTCGTTTGCTGTAATTGATGTATCAAAAGGTGCAACAATTACCATGCCTGAGATTGAAGAGGGCAAATATATGTCGATTCAAGGTGTGACGGAAGATCATCGTATTCAGACTATGCATTATGGTGCTGGCACTTTCTCTTTGAGTACTCACACAGGATCTCACCTGTATGTTGTTGTGCGTTTAGATGCAACTTATACAGAGGCCGAAGTTCGTGCAATCCAAGATAAAATGACCATTCAAGCGAACTCAAATGACGAGTTTGTTGCAGAGCAAGTTAACAAAGCGTCATTTGATAAAGTTGAAATGGGTCTTAAAGCTCAAATGCCACAATTATTCAAGAAAGAAGGGGCATCTGCTATCTCTGGTATGTTTACCGATCCAAATGATAAATCCAAAGAATTGTATACCGACGAGAAATACACAGTAGGTGCGGCTATTGGTTGGGGTGGTGCGCAACTTGAAGACAACATTTATGAAGTTTCGGGTAATTTCCCTGCTGATAAGTGTCATCAAGCAACGTTTGAAGATCCAAAAAACCAAGCATTTTGGTCTATTACCGTTTATGACAAAGCCGGGTTTATGTTTGACGATGTTGCAAATTTAAGTTCAAACACAGCAACTAAAAATGCTGATGGCACATATACGATTAGTTTTGGCTGTGGCCCCGATGCTATCAACAATATTAAAACTAAGAATGATTCAGGTGTATTTAACTTAGGAATTAGACATTATATTCCAAGTCAAAAAGTGAAAGACGGCTTCCGTATTCTTCCAACGGTTCAATCCTTGTAGTACATATCAAGTACACCAATTACTTACTTGTGGGATGCTTATTTTAGTATCCCACTTTCATTCATAGTGATTCGAATTAACTTGAGTTTACTTCTATATTATTGAAATAACGTCCTCCTAAATATTCTATACAATTGGTAGTTCAAATAACAAAAGAGAATGGATATGAAGCTGAATCAATTTTCACAATTTAAGCAAAATACCAGTAGATTTCATGAAATCATCATCATTCTAAGTAAATATGGTTTAGCCAATTGGGTAAAAGAAAAAGATCCTGAATTTTTAAATGGGTTATTTACTACTTCAGACGGGAAAAACTTTGCGGGATTGCCTTTCCCTATCCGTTTACGCATGGCGTTCACAGAGCTTGGTACATCATTTATAAAATTAGGTCAGATGCTAAGTACTCGAACTGATATTATCGGCCCAGACATAGCTAAAGAACTTGCTCTCTTGCAATCTGATGTTCCTAGTGATTCAAAGGAAGTTGTCACCTTTACGATTGAAAATGAATTTTCCACATCGATGGATAATCTATTTAAAGAATTTGATTTTACTCCTATTGGTTCGGCGTCTATTGGACAAGTCCACCAAGCGACACTTTTAACGGGACAGGCAGTTGTCGTAAAAGTTCAGCACGCTAATATTGAAGATAAAATTCGAGCTGACATAGATATTCTAGAATTGCTTGCCAAACTTGCCGAAAAATACGATCCCGAACTACGACTCTACCAACCACAGAGTCTGGTGCGTGACTTTTGTAATCATCTCCTAAAAGAATTGGATTATTCAAAAGAGTTGAGCAACATGGAATTGATTCGACATCAATTCAAGAATACTTCATGCATTCACATCCCAGAGGCTTATAGCGAGTTGTCTGGTAAACGCGTATTAACTATGGAGCGATTAACTGGTTTTAGTATTGGCGACAAAACTAGAATGAATCAAGACCATATTGACGGAAAATCACTCGCAGATATTGGGGTTAATATGTATCTGGATATGGTGTTTAAGCATCGAGTCTTTCATGCCGACCCACATCCTGGAAACTTATGGGTGATGCCTGATAATAAATTTGGCTTATTGGATTTTGGTATGGTCGGCCGACTTGATGAGGAGTTACAAGAAGCAATTGAAAATATGCTGCTTGCCGCAATTCAACAAGATTCAAGTGAAGTAACCTACCAAATCACACGCGTATGTTCCTTACCTAAAGACTTCGTACAACAACAATTACAAAATGATGTGGGCGATTTCATTTTTGAATATTTTTCACGCTCTCTAGAATCAGTAAGTGTGACCGATATGCTCAATAGATTTACAGAAATCATTCGAATTCACCATATTATGATGCCAACGGGTATCTCATTACTAATACGAGTGCTTATTCTTCTAGAGGGCTCTTCTCATTTATTAGACCGCAATTTTAGTATCAATAGCGCGATTGAACCTTACGCAAACAAAATGCGATTACGTCGCATGCATCCAAGTAGATTCACTAGAAAGTTAAGTAAGTCCCTTACCGCGTGGGAACGGTTGCTTGCATCACTACCCATTGATTTAGAAACCTTAATTGAGCAAATTCGTAGTGGTCAATTTGACGTTAATTTAAAGCATAGAAACTTAGATGCAGTAGTCAACAGGCTTGTTTACGGTGTATTGACCAGTGCATTGTTATTGGGAGGAAGTATGCTGTTAAGCACCCAAGTACCGCCGCTTATTCACGGCGTATCAGTAATCGGAGGTGCATTACTTTCGCTATCAGGAGTGCTCGGACTAAGGTTGCTAAAAGCCGTTAATCTGTCAGGAAACTTAATTGATGATAGAAGTAAGAGATGAATCTCTGTGAATTTCACCAGTATAGATTCGACGTATAGCTACAATTATAGCTATGCATTCTCGTTATACCTGATATAGGAAAGATTCATTAGAGTAATAAGCTTCGATAATGTTACGGTATAAATAGATGGAGGTAATGACAATACGGATATTCGAGTGAAATTTATTTTTTAATAGAGAATGAATATGTCAAGCAATAGTGGTTTTACATTAATCGAATTAGTAACCGTGATCGTTATCTTGGGTATTTTAGCTATAACGGCTGCTCCTAGATTTGTTAATTTTTCTAGTGACGCACGTATTTCAGTTATGGAGAGTCTTAAAGGTTCTGTCATTTCAGCAACTGATATGGTTCATGCGCAAGCTGTAATCGATGGTGAAGATGGAAAGGAAGGTACAGTTACTATTGGCAATACTCCAATCGATCTAACTTACGGTTACCCAACCAATGATTCAATATATCTAGCGCTTGATACTTCTGACGATGTCTTAATATTTGAAACAAGTGATACTGCCTCTTATTGGTATCACTCAGATGCCCCTAGTTCGCAAAGATGCAGGGTAACTTATAATGCAAATGCCGTTAATAGTCCTGATAAACGACCAGTAATTACAATAGTAACTGAACCCTCAACAAATCTTGATGGGTGCTAAGAAACTGTAACCAAAAATCCTGTATTACGATTTTTGGTTGCACTCGTTTAGTTAGTCGAACTTCGAACATAATAATTAAACGATTTGAAGCTTATTTGGAATAGCAGATTGGCATCACACATCTTGTGCTCCATACGGATGAATGCTAGTAGCTACAGTATCCCTTGTATTGCAAGTTACGAGTGTGCTTTATCAATGGATCTTCAATACCAAGAATATTCCAAATATACTGCATAATGTTATTCATTCTGCGCATACCCAATATGACGGGTTATCATTTTACTGCATATTTCATCAGTTATAGAATGCCTTCACAGATAACTGAGGGCATCACTTTGAACTTTCTTCGTACTCTTTTAATTCTTCCGTTTATTTCAATATCAGTCTTTTCGGCTGAAAAGCCAGTAGACATGGCTGACCCTACTGCTGTCTATTCGAGTGTGGGAGGGCATTTTTATACTGATGGTGATTTTGACTTGTCAGCAGGCTTTGCCTGGGGAAAAAACATGTTGGCAGTAGAGTCCAAACAAGGATTTGATGCTCTAAATGTGCGTTATGCTCATATGAACTTGTGGAATGGCGTTGGTGTGTACGCAGAATCTACAGTTCAACTGGAAGAAGATTTAGGAACCACTGCAAGTATCGGTGCGGTTTCCACTTGGAATGTTGGAAAAGTTTGGACAATGTATCCCATACTTACAATCGGAGGTATGGAGTTAACAGAAGATAATTGGATTACCACTGGTACTGTAGGTGTGTATAACCGCTTCAAACTTGGTCATGGTTTTTCTTTGGGTCTAGACCCTTTCTACACATTTGGTGAGTCCGATTTCCATTCAACCTATGTCGATACGTTTGTAAGCTATCAGTACAAAAATCATCAAATACGTGTTGGCTACAATGATTCAGAGGGAGAATTCTCTGACTTTGATGGTGAAGGGTATATTGAATACAAAATGGCATTTTAAGTATAGCTGTGTAGATTCTCGATTATGGAAATCTACAAACCTTGAATGCACGGACATGTAATAGTTTAAAAACAAACATTAGCACGAAGATATTACCTGTAAGCATACCTGAAATAGAAACGAATAATTTTTCAAATAAAATCACCCTTATATAATTAACGCATTAAGGAAATGTTTGAACGGACTCCTCATTCATTTGAGATATATTATGAAAAAATTAACATTGGCATTCGCGATCACTATAAGCCTTGCTTCTAGTACAATTATTGCTTCAGATATGGAAACTCAGCACTTCATTCCAGTTACAGAGTCAAATTTTGCTCATGCAGAAACCGCTCGTATGTATAGAAACTGGATGGCAGGTGGTGCGAACGAACAGTTTGCTATCTTGAAAGACTTACCACCTCGTGGTGATAAGGCTCCAACAGTTCAGATGAATGACGATACTTTATACGGCGTTGCGATTCTTAAAGCTGTTGACGGTAAAGTGACATTTCAAATTCCTAAGACTGACAATTACCTCTCCGTACAAGTAATTACTGAGAATGGTCACGGCGAGCATTTAATTGTCGAAGATGGTGTGCATACTGTATCGGTAACAGATACAAATACAGCATTTTTGATTTATCGTTCGGGTTTAGAAAATGGTATCGATGAGTCTCGAAAAGCATTGTATGCAGTTGATACGTCGGTATTTAACTTTGCAACAGATTATAAACTGCCTAAGTACGACTTTGATGAAGTTGATCAAGAAGTATGGAAGCGTAAACGTGTCGTTGACGGTATTGTGGAAGAGACAGGAAAATTCACTTATACATTCCCCCGCACCCCAAGTGAAGTAACAGATTTACGACAATGGAACCTGGAAAATGCAGCGGGTTGGGGAGGTGCTTCACCTATCGCCAACGAAGGCAATAAATATGTAAACTCGCCATTCATTAGTTCCGAAAAATGTGTAACGACAACATTCACTGATCCAAAGAACACATTCTTTACTTCAGTAACAGCGTATGATTCAGAAAAATATCTAATCGAAGGTGCCGTTGCTCCTATTTCCTATACATGGGACAAAAATGAAGATGGTACAGTCACCATCTCGTTTAACTGTGGTGCAGATGCCATCAATAATGTAGATACTTCAGCATATGATGGTGACTTTACTATTACCACTCGACATTACGGTGCAACTCAGGAAGTGATTGACTCTGAATATGACTTAATCATTAAAGAGTTAGAAGAAGAAGGTGATTTTTTTACAAATCTATTCAATTAACTTTCCAGTCTCGCTTAGCACGGCCGCATATACCGGCAGTGCTAGGTGTAGTTGCACAGTGTATTTAGCAAATAGAATAGAGGTTTTGCTATAGCCCAAATTATCCGTTAAACATTAATTTAGCAATCTATATAACCCAGCTTTGCCCCATTGTGTGTTGTACTGATAACAGAAGCCCATTACAAATCCTAATAAGAAAGCACATCTTGATGGAGTAATAGCCGCGCACCATGCTTACTTGAACTTCAAATTTAACTAAACATCCAATGATAGATTTGAACATTGTCGTTTTTGTTCAATCATAACGAGTTCGTATCCCATAAGATTTATGACATCCGAAAGCGAGACACTTCTTAGAGAATGATGAAAGGCTTTCCTGCTTATCAAACAAATTAGGTAAAGAGCGATGTTAGAAATCAAACCAATCGAAAATCTGTTAGAAATCAGCACACTAAAGCAAGCATACTTTGCACAGTCTACGTCACCACTTGATGGTATGTGGCACTTTGGATTTGTTCCCATGTCTACACACTTTGGTTTTTATGAACAAGAAAACCTGGTGGGTTATTGCTGTGTCAATGGCGAAGGCTACCTGTTGCAATTCTACCTGAGTGGTGATGCTAAAACCGATGCAAAAGAGCTTTTCACGCTTATCGCAGAACAGAATAGTTCCGTCATTGGCGCTGTAAATGGCGCATTTGTTAGCACAGCAGAGCCAATTTATTTGTCTCTTAGCCTTGATAATTCATCAGCAGTGACGGTTAACGCGTTAATGTACAAGCAAGCGAAGACGAGCAAGAATGGCTATAAAAAAGAGCTAGAACTAAAGCTAGCAGAGCCAGCGCAACTGGATCAGTTTGTAGAGTTTGCAGCAACGGCTATCGGTGCACCAGAGCAATGGCTTAGCGGCTATTTTTGCAACCTGATCGGCCGTAAAGAGCTATTTGGTTACTGGGACGAGGGCGAACTTCTTGCAACGGGTGAGTGTCGTCTGTTTGATGAATACCAAACGGAATATGCAGACTTAGGCATGATTGTCGCTCAATCACAACGGGGAAAAGGCATTGCCACTCAAGTGCTTAATTGGTTAGTTAACTCAGCCAACCAAAGAGGCTTAACGCCAATCTGTTCCACCGAAAATAGCAACATTGGGGCACAAAAAGCCATTAAACGTGCGGGTTTATCTTCTTCAAACCGTATCGTTCAGGTTGAATTTAACAAAAAATAACTCGTTATCCCTCTTACTTATTTTCAGTTGCCGCTGACAGGTAAGGGGGATTTTTGTTTGCGGCCATATAGCTTATAGTATTCTGAATCAATAAAACTAACGGAACGGGTTATGATCCATTGGCTACAGTTACCAAACTTATCTAGTGTTGCCCAATATGTTGAATGCTATTGGCTGATTGAAAAGCGCCCAGATTCTGAATCTTATCAATTTCCAAAGCTCAACCCTGATCCTTCTGCACATTTAATAATTTCACCTCAAAGCCAAGTTTATGCTTATAACCTTAATCCCGGCATGGTAAATGGAAAAGGCAGCCATTGGCTCTATCCTCACCGACAAACATTTGAATTAGATCACTCTAAGCCCTTTGTGCATCTTGGAATCAAGTTCCATGTTGGTGCTCTTTACTGCTTACCTGATTTTTCTGACAACCCGTTGGCCTTAGATGAAGTAGAGTCAGCAAAAGGCTCAAAATTGTTCAAGCAATTAAGCATAGATGAAAGCAGGCTGATTGAAGCGGCTCGAAATAACCCAAAACTGTGTGTTGAGCAGTTAGATACGATGCTGTCACCTTGGTTGGAACAATGCACCGAAGATCAGCACAGCAACACCACTCGTAGTGTGATTAAATATCTAGACAAGAGTGCGATATCAGAGTTGGGTGAAAAACTGTATTGCTCACAAAGAACCCTAGAAAGAAGTTTTCAACGCACCACAGGGCTTACACTTAAACAGTGCCAATCAATGAATCGTTTAGAGGCAATGTTAGAGTATCTATATCAACGTGGATCGAACGAACTGGATTGGGTAGAGGTTGCCTTTCAATTTGGCTTTAGTGATCAGCCTCATTTGATCCGATACCTAAAAAAACAACTTGGCTTTACTCCGAAAGCTTATGAGAAAGAGCGAGAGTTAACAATTGATATCTACGGTGGTGTCAGTTCAAATTTAGAGTAACGTTGTCGGAAATATTCAATCTTTATCGATGAGCTAACTCTATGATAAGCACATCATTAAAGATAAGAGCAAAGCCGATGAACAACCAAAATCCAACACTTCAACAACTTGGGTGGAAACCATTTTTTCAGCAACAGCTTAGCCTAGAAGATCTAACGGATTACCGGGTTGGTCGAGTGATTGAGCAGCACCGTGATCGCGTTGTTGTGATGTCTGAACAAGGCCAACAAAGCCTAACGTTTACCGTCAATGATGATAGAGTGTGTGTTGGGGATTGGTTGTTATTTGATGAACAATTTAGGGTTCATCAAAACTTAGAGCGACAATCTCTGTTTGAGCGTAAAGCACCGGGTTCCAAGGTTGAAACCCAGTTAATCGCCTCAAACATTGATACTGTCATGATTGTTTCATCATTGAATCACGACTTCAGTTTAAGCCGCATTGAGCGATACCTAATACTCGCTCGCGAAGCTATGGTAGAGCCAGTGATTCTCTTGACCAAGGCAGATCTTTGTGAAGATGCGGATGATAAGCTAGCACAAGTTCAACAACTCGACACCTTACTTGAAGTACACACTCTTAATGCATTAGATGAGCAGGATATTCAATCCATTGAACCTCATTGTCGTAACGGCCAGACGATTGCGTTTATAGGCTCTTCAGGGGTGGGTAAATCGACTCTTGTGAACAGCCTACTGGGTTTTGAGTCGATGCTAACGGGTGGAATACGCGAAGAGGACAGTAAAGGTCGTCATACTACTACTCACCGAGCTTTAAAAGTCATGCCAAATGGCGGCCTTTTAATGGATACGCCTGGAATGAGAGAGTTACAGCTGGGCAGCAGCGAGCAAGGGGTCAGTGAGACTTTTTCTGAAATTACCGAACTTGCTCAGAAGTGTCGCTTCTCTGATTGTTCTCATGGAAATGAGCCAGGGTGTGCGGTTCAGCGGGCATTAAAAGCAAGTGAAATAACCGAAAGACGTTTAAATAGCTATCAAAAGTTATTGAAAGAACAAGCGGTTAACGGTGCGACCTTGGCAGAAAAACGTTCTAAAGATAAGGCTCTAGGAAAGCTAATCAACAGCACCCAAAGTGCTTCGAAAAAGTTCAAGAAAGGCTATTAATTTGCATTTAAATAGCGTCCTAAACTTTGATGGTTTTAGGACGCTAGAAATTTAGAACATCACAGAGAGCATTTGTTATAGGGACTCTAATCAGTGACGTTTCATATAACAAAAAGTCTAAGAAGAATTTGTCCAGATCCTTGCTGGTAGGGTGGCGTAACACGAAAATGCCCCGAAATGAGCTACGGATAGAGTTTTTGCTTGGCGTCACTTGCTAGTTTTGAGTTACAAAAAGTATTGACTGGCATAAAGCAAGACCTGACCCCACTGTCGTTGTATTTATTGAGCCAATGTGAGTGTCGAATTTCATTGGCTCATAAACTTTTGTTCTACATGCTAATGTAAACTTGTTTCATTGCTTGTACGAGTCTTATTACATCGGACTTAGAATGGAATAAGTGCGTTGAAATTCTTAATGCATGTGATTGCTCAGTATCTGATTGATATAGTCTGAAGCTAGTCGTTCGTATTGTAAATCCAAATTCATCACGTAACCGATCTCTCAATATAGTTAACAGTTCGATATCATCAAGATTAAATGGATTGATAGTTGTGATACCACTTAATAGGTCTTTGTCATTTGGAGCGAAATAATAAGCATCAGGAAATGCTTCTTTAAGTTGCTCTTTACATAAACTAGAAAGTTCTAGGACTCGGTCTTCTATTTTTTGTCGCCCAATTTCACCCCACAAGAAGCAACTGTCGGTCAGTGCTTGTTTAGCAGGTATATTGTCATTACCTATTCCTTGCAACTGCGACTGTATAGTGGCTGTTGTTGAATTGGCAGATGATGAGTTTACGGGCCAAAACACATGTTCTCTATCGCTCCAATACTCTTTAAGGCGCGACGCATTATCCCTGACATAAAGGATACCTGATGCACCAGGACCACATTGCCATTTATGCCCTGAACCTGCGTAAAAGTCGCAATCAATGTCTTTGAAGTTGAGGTTCATCATGCCAATGGTATGCGCGCCATCTATTAACGTAGGCACATTATGCTTTTTCGCAAGGTCACAAAGCTCTTTCGCAGGTAGTGTCACACCGCTGACATAAGGAATATGGGAGAAAACCATCAGCCTAACGTTACTATGACTTTGCAGAGCTTTTCTGAATGCTTTGATAATATCGTTGGCTTTGAGTTTATTTTTGCCGGTGTATACAGGCATATCTACTTCGACTAATTCAGCGCCACATCGTTCTACTGCAACGTGTAATGGAGACAAACCGCCATTGTGCTCATGGTGAGTCGTGAGGATAACATCACCATGTTTAAAGTTAAGTCCGCTAATAATACTGCACATACCATCCGTGGTATTGCGGCTAAGTACTATCTCATCTTCTTCGGCACCAAATCCCGAAGCGATACTCTTTGCCATATTATTTACTGTTGATAGCCCGCCATTTCCCCAAGGCGTTGTAGCTACTAGTTTATTATTTTGAGAGTACTCTTTTAGTACTGAACGTGGCATAGAACCCGTGGTGCCAATGTTCATATAGACGCTGTCTTTTTCAAGAACGAACATTTTTCTGATTTCTTTCCAGTAATCTTCACCAGAATACCATTGGTCTAGATCTGCATAGTTTTCTAGGTATGCATCAGCGACTACACTCTTCGACACAAATAAACTACTTGCTACTGTGGCAGCAGAAAAACCAATGCCTTTTTTTATAAAGCTGCGTCTATTTGTAGATTCAATGCTTTTATCTTTCATATCTCAAACTCCTTTTTATATATCTATATGTATATTTATATTCAAAAACAAATAGATCAATAGGAATAATTCATCTTGATTTTTTCATTACAAAATGTAAATGGTTTGATTTAAAATGGTGCACGGTATAACCATCGAAATTGTGAATTAATTACAAGATACTTCAATTAGCATTACGTTAATTACTAATTTTCATTTAAAGGATATTTATCTTCACCAGTATGGTGATGTGAATGTTAAATTTTTGTTTTATTATGCACCAAAATAAAATTTACGCACTAGTTTAGTGAGAAGAAAAAGTCTATGAAGATAAATAATAACTGTGCTAACAATAAATTAAATTCTTAAGGAGCATTAAAAATGAAAAAGCTAAAGAGTCTAATTGTTACAACTGTATTGTCATTATCTAGCCTCAATGTATTGGCTAGCAGTGTAGTACTTCACTCTGATCAGGCGCCTGCAGCGATTGGTCCATATGTGCAGGGCATTGATTTAGGTGGGGTGGTGATTACGTCGGGACAAATCCCTGTAAATCCAGCGACAGGTGAAGTCTCTGATGATATCAAAGAGCAAACAAAGCAGTCTTTAGAGAATGTTCGAGCTGTTATTGAGCAGGCGGGGCTAACACCTGAACACATCGTTAAGATGACTGTGTTTGTTAAAGACCTTAATGATTTCGCTAAGGTGAATGAGGTCTATGGCGAGTTTTTTGACAGCCACAACGTAAAAAACTATCCGACTCGCTCTACAGTCGAAGTTGCAAGACTACCTAGAGATGTAGGAATTGAAATAGAAGCGATAGCAATTAAAAAGTAGATTAAAAGTGCGAGTCTCAGTAAGCGCTTCTAATGACAGAGACTCGTTTCTTCTATCTTACAGCTGAACCAGCGCAACCCCTTTCCCGCTCGACACTTAAAGTGCAGTATCGCTGACGTAAAGGTTTTCAATTTAAAAGAAACTAAAGGGGAGGAGCCCCTAGTTTGTTCCACCTAATTGCACCATATACTTATCTATGAATAGGGAAATATCCCTAGCTCGCCATATTGTAGTGGCTCACCAAAACTGGCCACAAAGATAGAGTTTCTCCATTCATTTACTCATGCAAACAGGATTGGTGGTGTTTTCTCTCGTAACTCAGAAATGTCCAATAACGAGCTAACTATCCTGGTTAGCTCATGTGATCACCGAACGATTCTGTCGCACCTTCGGTGTTAGTATGGACTATTTTGCTCATACAAATCGCTTCTGGCAATCGCAAGAATTAAGCTGAACCTTACACCAACCGATCCAATGCGGTAGACGTTACTATTTTACCCAGATTGTCTAAGTCAGACAGCTGCTGACGAACCTGATTGAGTCGTTCCATAGAGCGGGTCTGTACAAACAGGAGAACATCAGTAGAACCGCTAAGGGCATGTGCCTGACGTATCTCTGGAATGGCTTGCAATTTCTGTGTAACAGTAGCGGATTCAAAGGGGTGAAAGGTGAGCTCAAAATAGGCACAGATCGACTCTTCCTGAGATTCATTATCAAGTTCTACGGTATATCGCCGTATTATTCCTCTCTCTTCGAGTTTACGAATGCGTTCATTTACCGCTGTACGGGATAAACCAATAATGTTTCCAATGGCGGCAACGGACTGGCGAGAATTTTCGGTCAGTAGATTAATAATGGCTTGGTCAAACTTATCCATGGTACTTTCAGGCAGTTATTTACAAATTGAACGAGTAAAATAGCATTATTATGCTCATACAGATAGTTTCACTAAAATTCCGTCTTTTTGACGGTGGTTTAGGTGGATCTGTCAGCATTCAGGTCAAGTTGATTAGCGTAAGCTCTTTCTTGAGGACAAACAAGAGGTTTTGTCCGTTTTAGATTGAAGGAGCGTTATCATGACACAACCAACCGATCCAGTTTTTTATCATCAAGGTGAGTTGCATATGGAATCCTGTCAGATTCGTGCACTCGCAGAAAAGATGACAACACCGTTTTTTTGCTATTCTGAAGCACGATTGTTGGACAATGTACGTCGCTGTAAAGATGCTTTTGAGTCGCGGGGGATTCGGATTCACTACGCAATGAAGGCAAATAGTACTCTGCATGTTCTGCGTTTGTTAGCTGAGCAGGGGCTAGGTGTAGATCTGGTGTCCGGAGGTGAGATGCAACGGGCTTTAGCCGCAGGTTTTGTCGGTCAACATATGATCTTGTCGGGTGTAGGAAAAACGATTACAGAACTCAATGCCGCCATTGAAACAGGTGTGAGCCAATTTAACGTGGAATCTGCTGAGGAGCTAGCGCTGCTGACGGAGTTGGCAGAGCAGAAAAATGTTCAGGTAAGTGTAGCATTACGGGTGAACCCCGATGTAAAAGTTAATACCCACAAAAACATCACCACGGGCCAAAAAGGCAATAAGTTTGGTATCGATATGGAGCAAGTGGCAGAACTGACTCAGTTGTACGCAGGTAATAGCCATTTGATCATCGAAGGTTTGGCGATACATATAGGCTCTCAAATTTGTGATACCGAGCCTTATCGTATTGCAGTTGGTAAAATGATGAATTTGGTTGAACAGTTGGAACAAGAAGGAGTTGAAATTACTCGCCTCGATCTCGGCGGTGGCTTTGGCATCGACTACGGTCAAGGTACTGTTTTGGACTTTGAGACCATCGCCGAAGTGATATCTATAGAAACCCAGTATTTTAAGGGGACAGTAATTGTTGAACCAGGGCGTTCGCTGGTAGCTGATACTGGAGTACTCGTATCGCGTATTAACTATGTGAAAAAGGCTGATCCCAGAACGTTTGTCATTCTAGATGCGGGTATGAATGATCTGATGCGTCCTGCATTGTATCAGGCGGTTCACCCGCTCGTGACTGTAGCTGAACCTAAAGTAGGCTCTACTCAGGAATATGATATCGTGGGCCCTATTTGCGAAAGTACAGATACTTTTGTGCGTGATTATCCATTAAGTGATGAATTACGAACGGGTGATTTAGTTGTATTCCTATACACAGGTGCCTACTGTTCGGTGATGAACTCATCCTATAACAGCCGCTCTATTATTCCCGAAATAATGGTGAATGGCAGTAAAGCCAAAATGATTCGTAGGCCGATTACTCAGGAGAAACTGATGGCATTTGAACAAAATGTACAGGAGTTATGCTTAGTTTAGAATGTGATTTTAAGAATCTGGGATTGCGTTAAGTCATTACCTTCATCTCTGTCTTTTTTGGGATGTGGAATGTTGATTAATAGCTTTTCTATATTTATTCTCTTGATTCCTTAGTCTGTTTTGGTAGAACCCTGTGAAGGTTCTACCTAATTGTGAGTTGAACGAGAATGTTAGCTAACTCGTTTGTGTCCAGAAACTTCTCAGCACGATAGTCGCTAACAAGGTTTGCCCTATAGTTTGCCAGAGCAGGGTTGCAGATAGTTTCAATCCCAGAAATTTAATTTACTTTTCTTGATACATAGAACTTTAACGATTTGACCAGATTTGCTTATCGACTACAGTCGTGCTTTGCTCACAACTCAATGCAGCGTTATATGCCTTAATCGAGGAAAATGAATATATGCAAGTATCACTGGAAATTATGGATAGAGAAGCATTCACTGAGTATCTCAAAATTGCTATTCAATCCTATGCCAAGGTTAATGTTGATTCTGGTCGCTGGGACGAATCAGAATCATTAGAGAGATCTGAGAAAGCACATGAAACACTTTTACCTGATGGTGAAAGAACGAAAAACAATTACTTGTTTACTATTACTGAAAATAATAGCCAGAATCGAGTCGGTCATACTTGGGTGAAAATTGAGGATAATATTCATACAAAGTCTGCTTTCATATATGACATAGAGATATATGAAGCTCATCGTAGAAATGGTTATGCTAAATCTGCACTTGGATGTATTGAAAAAATAGTTACCGAGTTAGGGGCAAGTAGTTTAGGGCTTCATGTCTTCAATCAAAATGCAGCTGCTATAGCTCTCTACCGCAGTATTGGCTATCAGACAATAAGCCACAACATGCAAAAGACGATCAGAGCAATTGACACATAACGAGCCTAAGCAAGAGTTCGAATTCTGTCACGCTTGATAGGAGCGTCACTTTTACAATACCTCAGCTAACCCGTTAAGTACTAATTGAGTGTATGCTGCAACTCATTTTTTATCCAAATTTGAGTTGGCGGGTTCATCGCTAATTCATTCTTGCTCAATTATGTTTTACGCTGACTTTTCTGAGCAATATCGGACTTAGTGTCTGACAGACTTTTCTTTATGGCAAAAACTCTAGCTATGTGGCCAAACCTGTTAATCCACTACAGTGGAGGTTAAATACTCTTCCAATAGTTGAATACTGTCATTGACTGCCTGGGTGATCTCTTCGTTGCTGATATTATCCCAATGAATGCCACAACTTATCACACATGTTTTGGCGTATTTAGGAACAATGTATTGAATGAGTTGCTCTGTTAAAAACGCTTCTTTATGCTCAGGCACTACTAGAGTTTGAAACTGTATCTTTTCTTGATATGCAAAGCCTAATGTTACAGCTCCGATATGTCCTTTTTCTCCGCCATACAGAGTAATACTTAAATCATCACCAGCCTGACATACTGATAGTGTGATTTGAGTGTTTCTAATTGATGTTAAGTTAAGTTCCATATCTCTTATGATACCAAGGTTATGACAGTGTAATAGTCTATTAGTGTCTGTGCTTAATGGTTGATATAACGACTAATTCTTTGCGATTGGTGGACTTACCATCATATTTTCAATGACTTCATCATTTAATTTAAAAATATCTGGGTAGGCACTATGGCTAGTCAATTCTTCTGATTCAGTATTTCGCCATGTGTAAAGACAGTGGTTGCACTTTGTAATGAACCAAGCGTTATCTTTTGGGGCGTCGACTAGTTTTTCGGTATTGTTGTTGTTGCATCGTGGACAGTTCATATTATTGATCCTTAATCATTTGTTGTAGTTTAGTTAGCCATTCATCACTACCGTCTGGCAAGGTAACTAAATTGGTATCTTCTAATAGCCTTGCGGGTGCAACAGGCGTTGTAGCGTCGATGATCATTTTTGAAGACATGCCGCTTGGATTTGAGGTTGGATCAAGCGCAACACCCGGCATATTGTTCAATATTTGCACATCGTTTGTGGGATCAACGCGAACTGTCATAGCCCACATCACTTGGTTAAGATCGAATGGGTCAACGTATTCATCAACCACAATAACAATTTTAGTAAATGGCATACCGTGAGGGGTTGAGAACACTCGGTTTGCCACTGCTTTTGCAAAACCACCAAAGCGACTTTTCACTGAAATAATCATGCCAATACCGTGTGTGTACATAGCATTGACCGCTTGTACTTCAGGAAATTCCTCTTTCAACTGTTGGTAAACAGGAACACTGGTATTTAGCGCGATAAGATGATCGATTTCTGTCCAAGGCATACCCACATACAAGTTTTCAAAAATCGGATTATTGCGATGAGTCACGGTATGAATTTTCACCGTGGGTTGCTTCCTCGCACCAGAGTAGGAGCCTGGGAACTCACCGAATGGGCCTTCGACTACGCGCTTATTAGGATAAATTTTGCCTTCTAATACAATTTCAGTGCCAGCAGGAAGATCTAAGTTCGATGTTTCTGCTTTGATTAGTTCATAGGGTTTTTGTTGAATAGCGCCAGCCATTTTATATTCTGATTGGTCATAGCCTAAAGGTGTACTGGCCATCAGTGTAATAACGGGCTCATTACCAATGGTGATAGCAATGTCGAGCGGTTCGTTGTTGCGTTCAGCTTTAGAAAAATGAATGCCAATATCATGAAATGCAGACGGCTGAATACTGAGTTCGTCCTTTCCGGTGACTTGTAGACGATAAATGCCAACATTTTGCTTGTCATTGTCATCTGGAAATTCAGGGTCACGACTAATAATAGATGCTTTCGAAATGTAAAATCCCGCATCCCCTTTGTTCACTCTAAATAATGAAAGAAGCTCAAACAGATTAATATCTTCGTTAATAATGTTTTCTTTGCATGGTGCTTGGTCAACATACACAGGCTCCACTGGGTAGTTTAACCAACGGCTGTTCATTTCATGGAACTGTTTCTTTAAGGAGGTGTTTTTGTCCATATCAAGCATTAATGCATGATTTTCCCAAGAGCCATGTACATTCATCGCTACACGATTGTGATAACCAGCAATATCATTGAATAGTAGTGCTGGTGATGATGTCAGCTTATTTACTGCTGCAGCGGCTGCACTAATATCAGGTTCAGGCATTACTTTTTCATTAATTTTTAAAAGTTGATTATTGTCTTCAAGTACCGATAGAAACTGGCGTAGGTCGTTATATGGCATGATTAGTCCTCTGTTTTCCAACGTTTTGCGGATGGATGGTTCAAGTTAATTTGGTCTAGAATCCTGACGGCATTGTGAGTCAAAATATCATCAATTGATTTTGGTCTATTGTAGAAAGCTGGCATTGGAGGACAGATGCTGACGCCTAATTTAGATAGGTACAACATATTGTCTAAATGAATAGAATTGAGTGGGGTTTCTCGTACTGCTAGTATCAGTTTCCTCTGTTCTTTTAGCATAACGTCAGCTGTACGGCTGATTAAGTTGTCTGCAAAACCGCAACGTATAGCTGCGAGAGTCTTCATGCTGCAAGGAACAACAATCATGGCATCCGCATTAAATGAACCACTTGAAACGGCGGCAGCTTGATTAGATAGTGAATAGTTCACCGTAGCTAATGCCTTGAAGTCATTAACGCTGTAGTCAGTCTCAAGCTCTATTGTCGTTTTAGCCCATTTCGAAATAATGACGTGAGTCTCAACGTCTAAATCATTGAGCAATTGCAATACTTTTAATGCTAAGGGGGCGCCTGTAGCGCCTGTTATTCCTACTACAACTCTCATATATACCTCACAGAATAAATCTAAATAGTTAAAACAGTTTTTCTGTCTTTCGATGAGGAGAAAATTATCAGTTGACCGAAAATTAATCTAGGCTAGTAGTAGGGACAACACTATGTTGCAAAATGACAACAAGAGTAACTACATGATAGATCTAAATAAATTACAATACTTGTGTATTTCGATAGAGACGGGGAACCTCTCTTTAGCTGCAAAAAAGCTAGATATATCAAAGTCAGCTTTGAGCCGCTCTTTAGATCAATTGGAGATAAAAACAGGCTGTCAGCTATTAGAACGTTCACACAGTGGAGTGAAAGCCACACCGGATGGTTTAGAGATCTATCATTCGCTAAAAAACGCGTTGGATTCACTCACGAGTAGCTACAGCGTTGTAGAAAAGGCACTTAAAAATGACAAGATTAAGCTAAAGGTTGGGATTACAGATTATATTTATACGCACTATGTAACTTTGGAATTTATCGATGAGTTTCTTAAAAATCATCCAAATATTTCATTCTATTTTCATTTTACTAATTACTCTAAACAAGACTCTGAGTTGTTCGACATTTCCTTTTCTATTAGTCATAAAGATATCCAACATAAATTATTCTATGTGAATAAATCGTTGTATGCATCTAATGATTATTTGGAAGAATTTGGTGAACCACAAACGCCTTTAGATCTCGTTGAGCACAGAGTATTACATATGCAGACTGCACTGAGCCAAGATCATTGGACAATGTTTGACGGGTCAGAATGGGTAAACCTAAAAATTACCAAGAGTATAATAGCTAACCACCCTAAGATGTTGAAGGATTTGATGATTAAAGGAAATGGTGTGGCATCTTTACCGGACAGTATGATTGAGCCAGGTGAAAATATAAGAGAGATATTGTCACAATATCCTATCAAACCAAATTTCTTTGGTTATCGTTTAACTAGTAATAAGAATCAGGCTTATTACTGCCAACAATTTATAGATCAGTTGATTTGTTACTTTCAAAAAAATGACTTCCCACCAATAATAGGATGAGTGATTCGCAAGCTTGCCCAATCACTCTAGCTCTATACAGTTTCACTAAATCCACTTTTAAAGGTTATTGCATCGATCAAGGTTTGATTAAAATCTAAACTGCCAGCCATTGAAAATCATGACTGGCAACTCACTATGAAATTTAACCTTTTAACCTCCAGCCTTTTTGTTGGGCTTGTATTTAACACCTTGAATGCCTTTGCTGTAGAAACTAACGATACTCAAAAAATTCAAGACATGTCCGATCCCTTAGCGGTATACACTCAAGCTGGATTTGGTGTTACCGATAAAGGCTTAAACGTGAAAGTTGGTCGAGCTTATGACACGGGCAATGCAGATACCATGGCTATGAATATCATCGAAGTTAAAGGTTTTGCTGGCGAGACCTTGGGCTGGTCGGGATCTTCTGAGCGTGATGATTCAATCGATACAGTTCGGTTTCGCAACTTCCAAGTGAATAAAACTAATGGCAGGGGCAACCAGATTGATATGAACTACAACGTTGAGAACCAATCGTTGGATGCGTCGTATAGCTTCATTCAAGCACTACCAAAATTTGCGGGCTTACAGTTATACCCACTAGTTGGTGTCGGTGCTCGTGTTCAAAATGGCCACTTTACTGGAGATCAAATTGACCAAGTTTCAGATGGTGGTGTTGATCCAGAAGACCAATATATTGGCTACACCATTCCTGGTGTTTACGGCGTTATTGGCGGTTATACAAAGTACTCTATTACTGACAAATTGTGGCTTAACTATAATCCAATGTGGTTAACCCCAATTGCCGGTTCTGATACTTGGACAGATACTGATTCAGTTTTTACAAATGAATTTGTAGTCTCATATCAATTTACACCTCGCTTCAATATGCGTTATTTCGCTAACTGGGTTCATGACCAAAGTTATTTTGAGGGTGACCAACGAATAGAAGTGAACTTTCAATTCTAGTTTATTGATTTCAATTGAGAACTATTCTCGTCTCAAAACCCTTAGATTGTTTACGGTAAGCCTATGCACTTTAGAAGAGCGATCATTGCGATGTTGCTAACGTCTGTATGTGGCCATGCTTTGGCTACATCTTACACAGACCCCATAGATAACAAATTTGATATGGGGGATTACTTGGCTGAGAATGCCTATGGATTTCTTCCGGTCCCCATTTTAATAACGGAACCTGCTCTTGGGTATGGTGGCGGTATGATGGGTATTTTTCTTCATGAGTCTAATGCACAAAAAAAGAAGCGCAAACAATTGGCTATGGAGTCACTTGATGGTGGCGCACAGTTGCTGACACCTGCGATTACTGCTGTCGGTGCATTTGGTACGGAAAACGGGAGTTGGGGAGCGTTTGTAGGCCATAGACATACTTGGAATAAAGACAGCATTCGCTATTTAGGTGGCGCGTTTTATGGCGATATACACATGAACTTTTACTCGCCTTACGAAAAACTGGATTCATCTGGATTTGAGATGAGCATGCAAGGCGCAGGAGTCATGCAAAAATTACAGTTTCGCGTTGCAGGTACTCCCTTATTTTTGGGAGTGACACAAAAATTTGTCTCTCCAGATCTAGCTATTATGGATAAAGACCATGTTGAGGATGTCATTAGCAGTAGGCTTAACATGAGCCCCTCGGTGTCAGGACTAGGTGTGGTCGCGGAATTCGATACCCGTAATAGCTTTTTTTATCCAACCGCAGGGGGGGATTATAAGGCTCAGTATATGGTATTTGATGAGGCTATTGGCAGTGATTACAACTTCCAAACTGTGAATGCTGAAGGCGTACATTACTTTAGTCTCAGTGACACGTGGAATATTGCAGTGCAAGGGAAATACAACTCACTGTTTACCGATGAGCGACTATTGCCACCGCCAGCGTATCCAGATATCGAGCTTCGAGGTATCGCCCGAAATCGCTACCAAGGTAATGCTGCTGCATCCATTGAATCGCAATTGACCTACAACATTTCGACTCGATGGTCGACGTCAATTTTTGGTGGTTTGGGTTCGGCAACCGATGAAAGTAGCGACTTGTTTTCTTCTGAAAACCATTATGCCTATGGGGTTGGTTTTCGATACCTCATTGCACGTCGATATGGGCTACACGCTGGTATCGATATTGCCAAGAGTGAAGAAGACAATGCCTTATATTTTCAAGTAGGGACAGGGTTGTGATTTTGCAATTACTAGAGAAAGTACTTGCAAAGAAATATCGAATATATAGAAGGTAAACAGAATGAATGAACAACCACAAGACATCTATAAGTGCAGTGTTTGCCTGAAGGAAGTAAAAGTAACAAATAATAGTAACGGTACTCTTATTTGTTGCAAAAGAGAAATGCAAAACATCACTTTTGACCGTCTTGGCACCTTTAAATTGCAGTCTCTGAAGCAGAAGTCAGCACTGGTTCAGTTTCTTAATATCTTGAGTCAGCAAATGCCAAAAAATCAACAAGATAATAAGGCGGCTGTTGATGACTTAATTCAGAAAAACTCTAAAGTCGCCTTGCTCTTGGCGAAAGAAATAGCTGTCGAAAATCAAGGTTTTGACTTGAATAAACTACTGATGAACATTATTGATGATCTTTGGGTTTCAATATTAATTGATTATCCACAGTACATTGCACAAGCCAGCTTTGAATCTAAGCTAGAAATCAAGAAATTGCTTACAGATGCCTTTGAGCTAGATAGAAGGGCGCTTAATACTTTAGAAGCTATTTTGTATCGCAATGAGTCAACGCTTGAATTTGATGCAAGCTAATCTCGATTTCAGATAATAACTACGAATATATCTAATGTAGAAGGCTCATAATGCAACTCTCTGCATAGTTTAATAATTCTAAATATAAATTTTATATTTGTTCAATAGTTGTAAATCAGAGGTGAGGTTAATATTAATCCTATCAAACAACATATAGATATATAGGCACTATTATGAAAACAGTAACCACTCTTTTGCTTACATCGTTATTTTTGACTCCTATGGCTATGGCAGCGGGCCAAGCACAAAGCGTACAACAAACTTTGCCTACCATCACCTCCGCACAAGTTTCCACTCATAGTTTGATGACATACGATTCACATGGTGGTCGTATTGCGATTGAACACAGTTGCAAACAGCCATCTAAGTTTGGAATGTATGATTCTCACGGTGACCGTATTGATGAGGATCACAGTTGCAATTATCAAATCCTGAATACCAGAAGTGATAGTGGCTTTGCTTGGGTAAGCCCAGACGAAGAAAGAAACTCAGACTTTGCTTAGATTAGCGTATCTCACCGATTTCAGATGATGAGAGACATTCACTTTATGTTATCAAAGTAATCTAATTGGTGATATTTAATATGAAAATGGCAATGTTTATCTTTCAATAAATAGTCCCGAATTCAACCTCTACAAGCAAAATCGTCTTCTTAAAAGCGGTTTTGCTTTTTTATTGGCATTATTCTAAACACAACTCTGCGTTCTCGAGGTTATTAATCACCTAAAACGTTCAATTCTAGTGCTGGGATATCACTTTTAACACTCCATATCGTCGGTGACCTTAAGCATGAGGCGATAGTTCACTATTAGTTGGTTAATCCATTAAGATGATAGAAAAGCTACATTGTTTGCGTAGAAATACAAAGTAAAATATATCAATTGCACTAAGTAAGTGTTCAGAAATAGCTATTAAAGCACCAGGTAAATGTATTTATTCTATTGTTTCTTTTCACTCACTAAGGGTTTCAATGGCTCATATCAAACAGAACTACATAAATTGTATGTGTTCCATGGTTTGAACTAGGTTTGTGAGATGATTGCTAGAATACAAAGCAGAGAAAACCTACATATTTCTCAATGATTTAATGTGATGGAATAATCTACGGGGTAAGAATACGGGATGATATTTAAGTTGGTATATCGATAAACAGGGAAGGTACAGAGGATAAATCAGGTTAAATGGTATAAATTATTAAGGCTGAAAAATAAGATAAAGTTAGGAACACTGTTGCAAGTCCAAATTCTAGAGTTGGTGATATTCTAGGATCGTATTCTTCTAGAGATATTATTAGTGCTGCAATAACTCCGGATCCAGTAAGGCAACCAAGTATGCCAAACCCTAGGTGCAATAAAGCTAGATCGATGCTAGCGTAGAAGAAAATGACTTTACCCATAGTTATCACTTTGTTGAGTTATTTATAATTAGAGATACCATCGTAGTAGTGTTTTTATTGAAGGTATCTCTATAGTGAATTGAATGTGTATATCGCCGATTAATTATATTCAGTAACTTTTGCTACATACTCAATAGTATCGGACTTTCCAATATTACTTGAATACAAATCTACACTAAAGTAAGTAGGTTGGTCTCTATCAATCATTTTAGCGATAGTATTACTGACTTGCTCAGTGTTGATAGAACTATAGACATTAAATGTTCTTACTTTATTCAACTGCATTTCTTTTGCTTGTTGTTTTGTAACATAAATATCTTGTGAGAAAACTTCTTCTAGATTTGTCATCTTGTTGGTGAAGTTTTGATCTAATGGTGTTGCATTAGCAAATGCTCCTTGCGCAAAAATCGCGGTGGAACTAATAGCAAGTATAGGTAGAATATATTTTGAAATTTTCATTGTTATTCTTCTTCTGATGTTAAGTTTCTATTCAATGTATGGTCATGAAATTCTTTTTTTTCTTTGGTTTTCGTTTTATTTAGTTCATGATGTAAACCTTGCACTGCTTTAGAAACAGTTAGATTAAAGTCAGTACCTTCAAATTTAACAAAATACCATTTATGATCTAGGTGTGCTTTTACCTCTATATCAAACTGCTTGTAAGATTCATGATAAATAATCGAAATAGAGACTTCCGATATTCTTGGGTGATGATGAGATAATCGATGGATATCATGTTCACAGTGATCTTTCATTGCATCTGATAGTGTGATATGTCGAGTGTTGAAGCTAATGTTCATAATGATTTCCTTGTTTTGTTTTTTATAGATTTCTATTTAAATGGTCGTTAGTGATGTTTTTCGCTAGTGCTCGTTGAGAAAGCGCAAGTGTAGAAAGTAGTGCTACTGTTGTTAGTTTTAATTTATTGTTTTTCATAATATTATCTCTTCGATTAATGCATGATTTCTGTGTATTCGAGCTGTTCAATTCCGGCTTCAGTGCTGCTTACTGCTGTGTCTAATGCTCCTTCTTTACTGTCATAGGCCATGCATCCGCTATTTGGATTGCATACAACGGTATAGACTTCTTTTTTGCCACAACCTGATACACCGATTTGGTATTCAGGTACTTGTCTTTCATAAAGGTCAATGGTCTTGCTATTTAGTAACGTGGTTGATACTTCATTGCAGCTGAGTTCAAATACTCCTCTATTTTGTGCTGCTTGTGCAGCAGAAGGTTGATTCTTAAGAACAAATTCTGCCGTGGTTGTGCAACCAGTTAGCGTTACGATTGCAAGTACGCTTGCTAGTACCCATCTCATTCTCATTGCGAACCTCATAGTTAGTGAAAGCTGATATCGTGCTTGCTTAACAGTTCTTTAGAACGTTCGATTTCATCTTCATCAAGATCCATAACGACTAGATATTTATCGGTTTTGATTGCAGCTTCATATTTAATGACGCTGTCTTTTGGAATACCAACGCTCATCAATGCTCCGCCTAATGCGGTCATGCTGCCCGTAACCACTGCACCTTCAATAGCGCCAACTAAGGCTGAAACGAGCGGGCCAGCAACAACGAGAGCACCAAATGTTGGTATCCAAAACATACCTGAGCCAACTAGTGCGCCCCAAAGTCCACCCCAAAGAGCTCCTGACTTGCCCCAAGACTTAACGCGATCACCTGTGTTGTAAAAGCCGGTGGCGTGTTCTACTGATTGATAACCTTTACCGATAATTGAGATGTGATTAATGTCAAATCCATTGTCAGCGAGTGTTGCAACGGTTAGTTCGGCTTCTTTGTGTGTATCAATAACAGCAACAACTTTATTTTGTTTCATATGTATAGTTCCTTACTCAATAATCTCTAAAATTCTATGGGGTAATTTTAATTAATAGGAACTGACACAGCGATAGGGCATCTTTTAAAAGTGGATTAAATACGATTCATTCATTGATCGATGAGCAGAACTAAATCGGCACTTTAAATATAGTCAATTGTATGTTTATTAATTTATTTCATAATGGCAACAATAAACAGAGGCAAGCCTAGGTTTTAATTGTCAGATAAATAGAAACATACGAGCTAAATATGAAATATAAAAAATCTTATTTGATACTACTTGCTGGATTATATATGTCATCCAGTTTTGCAAATGTCATCGTTGATACAAAAGGTGTTGATAATGAAAAATACGATGCTGATATGTATGAGTGCCAACAACTCTCTCACCAAGTTCAAAGTAGCGATGTAGAAGATACCGGTCGCGCTGTTGTAGGCAGTACAGCAAGAGTTGCAGCGTTAGGCGCTGCAGGCACTGCTATTGCTGGCGGGCATGGGAGCGAAGGTGCAAAAATAGGCGCTGGTGTAGGCTTTGTTTCTGGCCTTCTCCATCATCGTGCTGAGGTTAATTATAGTAACCAAAAATATGCAACTGATGTCGATCAAGTAATGAATACATGTATGGTTGGTCGTGGTTACAAGGTTCTAAATTAGGAGAACTGTTTTGAATTTAATATTAGATTATGCCTCATTGGCTATATTGTTTTTGGTTTTACTTATCCTTATATTCGGATTGGTAGTTATTCATGATATTCCATATGAAATAGCAAAGAAAAGAAATCATCCCCATGCAGACGCTATTCATGTGGCTGGCTGGATAAGTTTATTCTTCTTGCATGTATTATGGCCATTCCTATGGATATGGGCGACGATGTATGACGGAGAGAAAAATAATTGGCTGGGTGCAGGTCCTTCAGTTTCTAAATCAGAATACGACGACCTGTTATCAAGAATTACTGAACTTGAACAGTCAGGCGGGAGAGAATAATGGAAACGTTAATTACATTAAGTTACATCGCACTGTGTGTCATTACCTTTAAAGTGTTCAAAGTGCCTAGAAACAAATGGACCATTACAACCGCCTCGGTCATTGGGATGTTTCTTGTCGGTTGGATTTTTCTGTATATGGCGATGTATCAACCCGTGTCGAGAATGGCAAGACTCTACAGTGTAACTACGCCAATTACCTCTCAAGTTGAAGGTGTCATTACCGATGTTTTTGTCAAAGGAAATCAACAGCTTAAAGCGGGAGATCCTTTGTATCAAATCGATGCAACGCCATTTAAGGACAAAGTAGAACGAATTGAAGGGGATATTAAACGAACCCAATCGGCAGTGAGCTTTTATAAGAAAGAGCTAGCTCGCTATAAAAAGCTAGGCAGCAGAGGATTCTCATCACAAGAAGATGTTGATGAAGTTAATACTCAGCTATTAGAGCAAAAAGCAAATTTAAGTAAGTATAATTCTGAGTTAGATCTAGCTAAGTTTAACTTGAGCAAAACAACGGTTACTGCACCGACTGATGGTTATGTTACTCAGGTCGCTTTAAGACCAGGAATGAAAAGTCGTATTGTACCGTTTCAAGGTAACCTAACGTTCGTTCATAAAGAAGACAAACAGCTGTTTGCCGCGTTTAAGCAAGCACCAGCACGCTATGTTAAAGAAGGTTACCCTGCAGAGGTGACATTCCAAACTATACCAGGCCATGCCTATGAAGCGCATGTAGTTCAAGTCAATGACATATTTGCACAGGGAGCTGCAACGCCATCAGGAATGATGACATATGCAGAAAAAATCCCTGCGGGTGGTCGAATTCTAGTCAAGGTTGAGCTTGACCATCCGGAGTTGCTAGATAACATGCCTGTCCCTGCGGGTACTGATGCTCATGTTGCGGTTTATTCACCAAAATGGGAAATGTTTAGCGTTGTACGTAAAGTAATCTTGAGAATGCAAAGTTGGCAAAACTGGGTATTTGAAGGTTAATATCATAGGAGCCTTAGGGCTCCTTTTTCACCATGGAGTTTTGCAATGAAATTAAGTACGAAACAGCAAGGGGTTCTTAAAGGAATGGTTGCTGCTATGGTCATTGCCATTATCGTTATTGCAGGCGCAATTTATTTTAATCCTCTGGGGAATGAGCCCAGTAGCTCCCTTACTGCGCGAGTTAGAGCGTTAGGCCTGTCATTAATGTTGCCATCATTTTGTGTGATGATTTTTATTGGAGCACTCGCTAAACATCGTTTTTTTTCACCAGAAGACATCGATGGTAGTGGATTAACATCTGGAACCAAAGACGCAATCTTATTACAAAGTATTTTGCAAAATACACTAGAACAATGTGTTCTGGCGTTTGGCATTTATACGGCATGGTGCTTACTGATGCCGATTGAGTGGTTATCAGCAAGTATCGCTTGTTCGTTGCTGTTTGCAGTTGGAAGGATTGCTTTTAAGTTTGGATATGCGAAGGGAGCGCCTTCTCGTGCTTTTGGCTTTGCAGTTACGTTTTACTCTTCTGTTGTACTTTATCTTATTCTCTTCGGCTACTTGTTGCTGTCCTAGGCAACGTTAATTCGGCAAGCAAGTCAGTGTTCACTTGCTTGCCGAAATACTCAGCATTCTATGTCTTGTGCTAACTTTTTAATGAATTCCCTTAGCCATTCGTGCCCTTTATCTCGTTTCTGAGATTGATGCCAGGTCATATATATCGGTACCTTCTTTGCTTCAAATGGCAAAGGAAATACGTTTAAATTCATTTTGCTGGCTAGTTTATCGGCATGCCATTTCCCGCAAACACCTAACCAATCAGTTTCTGAAATTAAGTGCATTCCCGTTAACAATGAGCCTGTAGAGTAGGCGATCATTCTTGTGGGCAGTTGTCCTTCCATAGCAACTGAATCAAGTGTATTCGTGCTTAGTCTTTGTGTTTTCCACGTGACGTGTTGAGCTTGCATATAATCATCGAACGTCAATGATTGCTGGATACTTGGATGGTCTTTACTCGCTACAACGACACCCTCCAACTCAAATAACAATTCGTTGTGATAGCCTTTGTCAGAGAGCGGTACAGTGGCCAAAATAATATCTACTCGTCGTCGGCGTAGATCATCTTGTCGGTCTGTTTCGTTAAGATGTTCAACGTCAGCTTGTATTACTACGTGAGGAGCAACTTCCTTTTTATAACGGGTGATTGCTGGTACTAGGATTACATCGATATCTTTATGGCTAGAAATACGAAAGGTTCGTTGGCTCTTAGAAGGTACAAAATCTTGTCGTGATTTAGAGCCATTTAACAGAAAGCTTAAAGGTTCTTGTATTTCACTGTGCAATTCCACAGCGAAGCTTGTGGGAACAATACCTCTACCTTGTCTAATAAATAATGGGTCTTGGTACTGATCTCGCAGGCGATTTAACGCATGGCTTACCGCAGGGGCTGTGATATTCAGTACCTCAGCCGCTTCGTTAACACTTTTGGACTTCATTACGGCATCAAATGTCTTTAACAGATTAAGATCCATAGCTTTTCTCGTTATTCATCGTCATCTAATCATAGTGCAATACTATGGTGATGAGAGTCAATTTAGGCGTTGGGTTTAAGGGGAGGAGGGGATTTTGTGTTAATACCAACCACACTAAGTAAGTGATCAGAAATAGCGCAGGGAAAATGCTTGAGAACAAGGCAGAATTCTTCGATAAGTAGTTATTCTACAATGAGAAATTCTGATGCCGCTATCGAGCATTTTAACAAGCTAGAGTAACCAGTTATTTAGTACGATTGGTATAAGTATTGACGGCTAATGAGTGAATGCTAAAAAAGGCAGGCTTGGCGTATCGTCAAGCCTCAGATAAAGGAATTGAAGTGTGGGTTCTGATGAGGCTAGCGCTTGATTTCACCCATCATGCACATGCCATATGGCTGGCCTACTGATTGACAATGTTCAACCCATCGTGTTGGCCAAAAAATGCGACTTGATGTACCGACTTGAATGCACGTCATCTCAGTGCCTTTGTAATTCGTCGTTTTACCTACCGCCATAGATTCATCTTTAGAAATATAACAGTGTGGTTGCAACTCATTTTTATCGGCCAGTTGGTATACCCAGTTATCCTCACGAGGACCATTAAATGCATCATAGTAGGGTGCGTTCATTTCGGTAACCACCGAGACTTCGCTTGGCGATGCCTGAAGCGGTCCTTCAGCTGCAGTGGCATTGAAGCAAAATAGGGGCAGTAAAAGTGCAATAACGAATGATTTCAAATATCTTAATCGGCTCATATCAGTGTTCACTATTTAATTTTATTCTGAAATTTAGTTAACAATTCCGTGTAGGCAGATTCCGGCGCTATGGGTTTAAGCTCTTCCATACAGGTCATTGCAGCGGGATTATCTGTATCGATGTATACATCGCATAGAGCATACAGTTGTTCTGAGGAGTTTGATAACTGGTACGCATGCTCGAAAAGCGGCACTGATTTTTCTAGGTCAAAACCTTTTTGTATTACAGCATATAGGTACCAGTAGTAACTATTAGTTTCTGCTAAAATCGCTGCGGACTTAATATCATCAAGCGCTTGTTTTTTGTTGCCTTGGCGCACCAAGGTCAATGCCTTCGCATAGTAAAGTTGCGAAGCGTTAGGATTTACTTTGATGCCTTTTTCTAGTGTGTTTAGCGTGTTTTCATTGTCATTTTTTAGTCGATAAGATTCGGATAAACCCACCCAAACAGCCTGGTTCTCAGGAACCGTTTCTATCAGGGAATTATATTCGACGATCGCTTTATCGATCTGACCCGTTAGTCGATATACCTCAGCCAGTTTGAACTGCGAGAAAGTATCCTCTCTGGTTAAGTAGTGTTGCTCCAGATCTGGAATATATTTATTCAGCTCTGACTTCATTGGCGTCGTTAATTGCGGGTACCCTTTGACCAAGCTATAGGCTGCTGCTTGGCTTAGTAGCGGTTTAGCACTGCCTAAAAATGGAGACACCAATTCCCAGCGATAATTAATAGCTAGTCCATGACTCCCTATAATCGCAGCCTGCTGAATTAACTCGTTATTCTCTTTCAGCGAGCGAGCTATGGCAATTAATGCATTTTGTGAGGGTACCGTGCGCAGCGATTCTAACGCAGTTACTCGCTCTTGAATGGTTTGTGCTTTGTCTTGAGCAATATAAGCCGGGTCGTTTTGGTTTGGCGTAAAATGCGTCGGTGGTTGCTCATTAGCCAACACGGAAAACGACAGTAAGCTTGCGATGATGGTAGCTAGTAGTTGTGTCTTCATGCGTTATTTACCGGCAGTATTTGTTTTTCGGTTAGGATCTTATCGCTGTGTTTACCATGGGCAACAGGCAAGCCAAGTTGTCTTAAAGTGAATGCAAAACCTGCATCCGCATGTTTGTAGAATTTGTTCCATCCAGCACAAAGGTAGTTCAGACCATCTTCACCATCGCGAGTTTTAATAAAGCGATTTTTAGGACACTCACCAAAACAAGCGAATTTGTAGTCACACTCTTGGCACTGCTTTGGTAATGACTTAGATTTTGCCGTACCAAATTGTTGCTGTTTCGGTGATAGTGCCATTTTTTCTAAAGCGGTCTCTGCGATGTTGCCAATCTTATATTCAGGATAAACGTAGTGATCACAGGTGTAGACATCGCCATTAGGCTCCATAGCTAGACCTTTGCCACACATTTCACCAAGAGTACAAAGAGGGTTTCGGTTGCCCATCCACGCCTCAAGGAAAGCTTCAAAGTACTGAACAAATACGGTACCAACATCATTACAGATCCACTCGTTAAACACCGTGATCAAGAAGTTGCCCCAAGCATGGTCAGAAACACAGAAGGGTTCTACGACAGAGTCCTTGTGACCTGGGATAAGTCGTTTGTCGCCCTGCATTAATCGATCGCTAATATCCCAAGTGTTAGGTGCGGTTTCCCTGAATGTTTTCATTTCTACAATTGGAATGAATTGCATTTGAGGCGATTTCACTACGTCTCTTAGAAAACGATATACTTCTAATGGATTGCGGCTTGTTAGATTGTTCACACACGTTAAAGTGGCGAACTTCACTTCATGCTTATGCAGTAGATCAACCGCTCTCATGACTTGCTTAAATGTGCCACGACCTGCTTTATTTGTGCGATAAGTATTGTGAAGAAGTTCTGGACCATCGATGCTTAACCCAACAAGAAAGTTGTTTTTCTTTAGAAATTCACACCATTGATCATTTAACAAAGTGCCATTAGTTTGCAAATCATTAGAGATGGTAACGCCTTCAGGCTGGTATTTTCTCTGAAGTTCAACGACTTTCTCAAAATATGAAATACCCAGCATAGTTGCTTCACCACCCTGCCAAGAAAAGATGATTTGAAGTGAATTTTGGCCTTCAATATAATCACGAACAAATTTTTCTAATTTTTGGTCATCTAGTTGCGGAGTACAACCTTTCTTATATTCGAGTAGGTTTTCCTTACTTAAATAATAACAATAATCGCAATCTAGATTGCACGCTGCGCCAATAGGTTTTGCCATCACGTGCATGCGTTTAGATGCTTTAGAATTAAACTGAGGACCGGCATGGATTACTGAATTGATATCGCTCATAAATCACTATTCTCTTGTTCGTGTTGCTGCATTTCTGTCTTGATGCGTACTATACGGTAGGTGCGTTTATTCATCGAATAGCGGTATTAAAATCTGGATTAAATAAAACTAATTTGAGAGTAAAGTGTATTAAATCATGAGCTTAATTGGCTGATTAGCTTAATTTTTTGTTTATCTGTAAGGTTTCCACTTTCAATAAGGATCTTTATTGATTGATATACAGAACTATCAGCCTGCGTTGGGGTGGGTGTGGAGTCCATAGTCTTGCTTTGCTTTGACATTATTGGCTGGGAAGCTTGGCTCATTTGATTGCTTTGATAATCAGGCGAGATCATTTGGCTCTCTCCTTGAGACATCTGCTGCGCCGTTTGTTCATATTGTTCAAAGCGTGTGATGTTTTCCATTACTGCACTATTGGCGTCATTTGTCGCAGCAGCATGTGCACAAGATGAAGCAACTAAAAGAATAAGTAGGATTGTTTTTTTCATGATGTTCTCCAAAAAGAAGGGTGAATTATCATTCACCCTTAAAGTTATTGGTCGTGTTTATTTCGCTGCTTGGGTTTGAGAGCCGCCAGCGCCTAGGCCAAAGTTTTTGTAAACCATTTCACTTGCACCAGCCATTGTGAATGAACCTGGACGTTGTGATGGTGGATAATCTTTGTATGTCATTAGGTGTTCTTTAACCAAGGCGTTAGCTTTGTAGAATACGAAGACATTATCGATTTCCCAGTTCCAATAACCATTTGCGTTTTGATCAGCACGCTCAAATGGGTCTTGGCGAAGGTTAAAGATCTTAGGTAGACGCAACCATGTGAACGGTTCAGCCCATAGAGCCATAGTTTTCGCACGTTGTTCACCGTAAACGACTTTCCAATCAGTGCTGTGGTTTTTGCCGCCGCCAATGTAGTTGTCTTGTGAGTAACGCATTGCGACAATTTGTGCGTCAGCGTTGTAAAGCATGATGCTCTTACGTGGTGTTTCTTTAGTACGACCGGCTAGGTAATCGTCCATGTTGTAGCCATCAAGATGGATTTTGAACTCTTTGTTGTTGGCTTTAAAACCACCTTTTAATAATTGATCCTTAATATTTGGATTACCTGCTACACCTACAAATGTTGGTAGCCAATCAAGACCTGAAACCATACCGTTTAGTACACGGCCACCGTCCCAGTGACCTGCAGGCCAACGAACAAAGGTTGGTACGCGATAAGCGCCTTCCCAGTTAGTTTCTTTTTCTGCACGGAATGGAGTGATAGCACCATCTGGCCAAGCGTTATAGTGTGGGCCGTTATCTGTACCGTACATAACAATGGTATTGTCTTTTAGATTATGTGAATCGATGTAATCTAGAAGTTGACCCACATTTCTGTCGTGAGACATCATTGCATCGTTATAAAAACCCTGCCCTGATAGGCCGCGGTCTTTTGGATTCAAGTGCGTCTTAAAGTGCATTTTGGACGAGTTCCACCAAACAAAGAATGGTTTGTGCGCCGCTTGAGCTTTATCCATAAACTTGATTGCGTGTGCAGTTACATCATCATCTATGGTTTCCATACGCTTACTGGTTAATGGACCAGTGTCTTTGATTGAACCATCAGCAAAAGAGTGAATAACACCACGAGGGCCAAATTGTTCGTGGAATTTAGGATCTTTTGGATAAAAATCATGTTCAGGTTCTTCCATGGCATCTAAATGGTAGAGGAAGCCATAGAACTCATCAAAACCGTGATTGGTTGGTAAATCTTTATCTTTATCACCAAGGTGGTTTTTGCCAAATTGACCTGTCATATAGCCCATATCTTTTAGAGCTTCGGCTATGGTCATATCGTCAGCTGCGATGCCTTGTGGAGCACCAGGTAGACCCACTTTTGTCATACCGGTACGAAGACCGTCTTGACCTGTAATAAATGCACTGCGACCAGCAGTACATGACTGCTCTCCGTAGTAATCAGTAAACGCAACACCTTCGTTGGCAATTCTGTCAATGTTTTTGGTTTCATAGCCCATCAGGCCACGATTCCAATAACTAATGTTCCACATACCAATGTCATCTCCCCACATCACTAGGATATTAGGTTTCTCTGTTGGTACTTTTGGAGCCGCATGTGCTGCGGTTGAGCTGACTGAAGTCAATGCTGATAGAGCAAGCATTGCTGAGGTCAGTAGTGTTTTTTTACTAGGTATATTCATGTATTTCACCAGTATTTGTATTGATGTTTTGAACTGGGGAGAATATTAATGGATATGTTTTTTTTAAAAAGACATACATATTTAAATGTAAATTAAATGAAATTCAATCATTGGAATATGTAGAGAATAGAGTTTAAAAATAACCATGATATAAGTTGCTAGAGTCGCTACCATCATTGTTAATAATGTGCCTGAATTAAATAAGCCTTCGATTAAAACTTATTTAATTCACTTGTTAGTATGATTAAATTGTTTCAATAAGCAAAAATCATATGATCGTTTTCAAGTTTATTTTTGGAACAATCGCATGTCAGACACTTATAGCAATATACAGATGTTGTCCAAGTCCCTATCAAAGACAGTCATTGGTCAGCAGCATGTCGTGGAGGCTCTTCTCATCGCACTTCTTGCCGATGGGCACGTATTATTAGAGGGTTTACCGGGTACCGCAAAGACACGCTCTGTGAGAGCGTTGGCGAGTAATCTCGATCTGGCATTAAATCGTGTTCAATTTACTCCTGATTTGATGCCTAGCGATGTAGTAGGTTACGAATCCCTGAGTAATAGTGGCAGTATGTCTTTTGTCAAAGGGCCTGCTTTCACCAATATATTACTGGCCGATGAGATTAACCGTGCTCCACCTAAAGTACAGTCAGCGCTACTAGAAGCTATGGAGGAAAGACAAGTAACAGTCGGGGGGACGAGTCATGAGCTTCCAGAAATATTCTTGGTTTTAGCGACACAAAACCCTGTTGAGCAAGAAGGAACTTACCCATTGCCAGAAGCGCAGCTAGATCGCTTTCTTATGAAGGTCGAAGTTGCGTACCCCAATCGTGACGATGAATTGGCGATTTTGCAGTTGGTCAAACAAGAGCAGAAAATGTCACAAGCTATTGAACAGATAGAACCTGAGTCAATCTTAGATGCAAGACGATTGATGAATGACGTTTATGTATCTGAATCCATTGAAAATTATATTGTTGATTTGGTGATGGCAACGCGCATACCTGAACAATTTGAAGCCTCTGATCTTGAACATTGGATTCGTATAGGTTCTAGCCCAAGGGCAACAATAGCACTGGATAAAGCGGCTCGAGCTTACGCCATTATTCACGGTAAAACCTTTGTAGATACGGATGATGTCAGAGCTGTTATTCATGGCGTTTTATGCCATCGAATCACATTGAGCTTTGATGCAATGGCCGATGCTATCGACAGTAATACTGTGGTCAATGAAATTCTGAAGCTGGTTGAAATTCGCTAATGACTGAAGTAGATCGTCGCGTATACGTCGATAAATCAACATTGCTTGGTTTGCAATTTCAAGCGCAAAAACTCGCAATGAATAACCTATTGCATCCCAGTGGTATTTTTTCCGGTTCTAACCGCTCAAGATTAAGAGGGCAAGGCTTTAACTTTGAGGAGCTGCGTCCTTATCGAACAGGCGACAATATCAAGAATATTGATTGGAAAGCGAGTTCACGCAGTCACAGTAGGGTGGTTAAGGTCTTCACACAAGAAACTGACAGACCCGCTATTGTCGTATGTGACCAGCGTCCAACGATGTTTTTTGGCAGCCGTGTTTACATGAAATCGGTAGTGGCAGCCCATCTTGCAAGTTTGATGATCTGGATGCTGTACATGCGTGGTGATCGTGTTGCCGGCGTCGTTCTTGGACCTGAGCAAATGCAGTCGCAGAATCCATCCCGCGCAATGATGCAAATAACGCAATTTATAGCTAATGTTGTCACTCAAAATCAGATGTTAGGCAAGGCTAGCAATAAGGCTTTAGCTCTCAAGAATGACTTAAGTTCTGCTCTTGCTAGGGCTCTGCCAATGTTGGGCAGCAGTGGTACTTTGGTTTTGATTACCGATAGTTTGAGTGTTAGTGATAGTGAGCTATCAACATTGAAGCTAATGTCGGCAAGACATAATGTCATTGTTTTATTAGTGAACGACGCTCTCGAGTTGGACTACAAAACGGCCAAGGATCTCGTGATCAGCGATGGAAGATCCCAGCTGAAGCTTGATACGGCTAAAGAAGATATTTTGCAGTATCAGCAGGCAATGTCCGAACAGTTGGTAAAGATCAGAAAATCTATCGGTCATTCAGGCTTGCCCTTTGCCAGTTTTAATACCGAGGAAGAACCTTTCCGACAATTGAACCTGCTTTTAAAAAGGGGTAGGTAATGCTAATACCTAAGCCTGAGATCTTTGGTAATTACCTGTTAAAAGGGTTTAACTCCATCATTCTCCCTAAGCCCATTTCATTCTTTCCACAAACACTTTCTGCGTGGTTATTGATTGTAGGCATTAGCCTCTTATTCATCGGTTTTCTTGGTTGGCTTGGCTATCGCTGGCATAAGAATGCATATCGACGTAAAGCGATTAGCTTGCTGAGGTCTGTATCGGAAGAGGAAGCCACCGCACTCGTTCCGCACCTTCTTAGGAAGGTAGCGGCAGAGACTTGTTTAGGTAACCCTGTTAGTGCTTTGAATGGTATTGAGTGGATCTCATTTTTAAATCGCTCCACAAAACAAGCGTTGTTTACTCCGCGTATTCAGCAACATTTACAAGTTGTGAGCTTTCAACCTCCTTGTGGGTGGCAAGACGAAAAAGAACTGAATACTTTGCTCGTTGATAGTGCGAGTAAATGGATAAAAATACATCACAAAGTGGAGTGTAAAATACGATGACTTTGCTTACGCCTTGGTGGTTATTGCTGGGATTACTCGCTCCATGTTTGTACTGGGTGCTGCCTGCTTATCGAGAAAGTGACCTTGCTGTCCGTGCTCCTTTCTTTCAACGAGTCGTTGATATTACAGGCACGAAAGCGCAACCAAACAGCTCCATACCACACAGAACTCTAATTCAGAAAGTCTCATTAGTCGTGACTTGGTGTCTATTGGTTGTGTGTACTGCCCAGCCCGTATTGCTGGGTAAAAAAGTGGTTCAACAAAAATCAAGTCGAGACTTGATGGTGGCTTTAGATCTATCTAAATCAATGAATAAAAAAGATTTTCCCAGTGCTAATGGGCAATTAACGTCGCGATGGCAGGCATTGGAAGATCTGATGCAAAAATTTGGTTCACAGCGTAAGGGGGATAGGTTAGGTCTTACGGTTTTCGGCTCGGGTGCATATTTGCAGGTGCCATTTACAGATGAACTGACCACATGGACTCAAGTTGTAGGCAGTTTATCGACAGAGATTGCAGGTCCAGCAACCGCCATCGGTGATGCAATAGGGCTCAGCATTCGTGCTTTTGAAGTTTCCCAAGCAAAGCAAAAGGTACTTATTTTAGTGACCGATGGCAGTGATACATCAAGCCAATTGCCTCCCGTGGAAGCTGCCAAGGTGGCAAAGGCACACAATATTTCCATCCATACTATTGCGATGGGCGATCCTGCGACTCAGGATAGCAATGCGAAAGTTGATATAGAGACATTGAAAAAAGTCTCTGCATTAACAGGGGGAGAAAGTTATCTGGCTATCGATAAAGGAGCTCTAGAACATATCTTAGCAGAGATTAATCGAATTGAGCAGAGCCACTATCAACAAGTCAGTTATCAACCTTATAACTACCTATATCCATATATCTTGATGGTACTGGTTAGTTACTACTTCGTCTTGTGGCTTGGGTTGAGTCTCTTTGAAGTGAAAAGGAGAAAAGCCTATGTCTAGTTTTTTGGCGTCTTTTCATTTCTTGAGGCCTATGTTCCTTACATTGCTTGGTCCGCTTGTGATTTTTGTTGGGTATCTATTCTATAAACGTCATCATAAATTGCGTTTACCAAGCAAAGTGGTAGCACCTCATCTATTGTCTAAAATGATTGATAAACCGGCTAAAGGACAAGGGTATGGGCCAATTGTCGCCATCTCTTTTATTCTTCTTATCGTGATTGGCGTTTTAGCAAAACCCGTTTGGAGGATGACTGATTTGTCTCCTTCAGATAACCCTCCATTGTATGTCGTGATGGATGAATCATTGTCGATGAACAAAATTGATGTTGCTCCTAATCGAAACCTAAAAGCTCAATTGTTAGTAAAGCATTTGGTGAAATCTGGAATAAATCGTCCGATAGCTGTGCTTGGCGTGGCAGGTAGCAGTCACATACTGCTACCACCAACAGATGACCAAGATTTATTGGCGCTATATCTTTCGTATTTAGATCCTTCAGTAATGCCAAAAGATGGTGGCGATCTCAGTACTCTCGTTTCTCGATTGAAGAATACACAAGGGCTAAAACTCGATAGGTCGAGCTTGTTGCTGGTTACAGATGGCGTATCGTCTGGTCAGCATGACCTCACGAACTTCATTCAACAACACCATATGGCAGCTGCCGTGTTGTATATGAATGAACTTGGTAAACAGTCAGCAAAAGCTTTAGGAGTACCGAGCTTTGATGGTGCCACAATGAATATCAACGATAGCGCTTTACAGCAATACTTTTTAAGTAATCAAGCCAATAGTGCAAGTGATAGTCAGTGGCAAGATGAGTCCCACTGGTTGATCGTTGCAGTGGCCATTATCGCTGGATTTTGGTTTAGAAAGGGATGGACTTTGCAATGGGCGCTTTGCTTATTACTGATGACCACCTATAGCCAGCCTTCACAAGCAGGAGCAATGGATTGGCTTTTAACCAGAGATCAACAGGGTATGGCTCTAATGTATATGGGAAAATATCAGAAAGCAGAGCAGTATTTTCAAGATCCAAGCTGGAAAGCCGTTGCGTGTTATTACCAAGAGAAATTTACTTGCGCACAAAAAGAATTTTCCAAAACAGGAGATTCGACAGCAATCTTTAACATGGCTAACTCCGCCGCTCAAGATGGCCGATACAAAACAGCCCAGCAACTCTATCTGGCCTTGTTGGAAATCCAACCTGAAAATACTAAAGTGAAACACAATCTGCATATTATTGATGAGATCTTGCAGAAAATGAAAAGATTGAGTGAAAAACAGCATGACCAGCATCCGCCATCAAAAGATGCCGTGCCGCCTCCCAAAGATGCGAATGAAATTTCAGATGGTGCCAAGAGAAAATCTTATGGACAAATACCTCACTCGACACTTAAAGCTACTGATGTGTTAGTTAGTGATGCAGCGACAGACAAATGGCTGAGAGATATTAGCCGAGATCCTAAAGATTTCGTGAGAAGAAAATTCTTGAGTGAATACAACCAGGAGACAAAATGATGATGCGGTTAATATCACTGCTATTTTTTCTGTTGGTTTCGTGGCAAGCCGGTGCCGATCCAAACATTGCGCTCTTAGTCAAAGATGAGCAGATAGTACCGGGGCAACAAGTTAATCTTCAGTTTGAAGCGACAACTAAACAGTACTTTATGGACGGTCCACAGTACTCACTCCCTTATGTAGCGAATGCGATGGTTAAGCAAGAGAACAAATCAACCTTGTCAGGCTATTCTTTCATTAATGATGAGAAATTTACCAGCCAGCGTTGGTCGATTCAGGTATATCCAAATAAGGTGGGCGTGTATTTGATTCCGTCGATGACGGTAACGCTAACCACTGCAAATGAGGATGGCAATATCGTCAAAACCCCCCTAAAAACCAAACCACTAGCACTGGTAGTGAAGGCTCCATCAGAATTGAAACATGAGTCAAATTACTTAGTGTCATCTAAAGTCAGTGTTGAAGATGTCTGGTCGAGCACCTCTGAAACGGCAAAAAAAGAGTATGAAAGAGGGGACATAATCCAAAGAACTGTGACGATAAAAGCCGAATATACGTCAACATTTATGATGCCTGATTTTGTCCCTTTAGCGCCTGAAGGCGTAACGGTTTCGTTGCTCGAGCCTGCGTTATCTTCTCACTATTCTAGGGGAGAGCATAGCACTACGTTGGTACAACATATCAGTTATAGCATTGACAAACCGGGTCAATATGCATTGGGTTCGGAACAAGTAAAGTGGTGGAATCCTGATAATAATCAACTAAATACATGGAAAGCATCAGCAAAAAGCATCGATGCTGGAGGCGTGGATTATCAAAAGGTACTTCGATTGGGAATGGTTTTTTTGAGCTTTATGATCTGTATTTACTTGGCTCGACTTTACCTGATTAAAAGCAAACCTACGATTTTGATTTTTAGCCGCTTATTTTCGAGTCATGGAGCCAAGTGGTTGAATAGTTGTTATTCAAAGGCCAGTAACAAAACGAATTTAAGGACTCCTTTACTTATTGACGCCAGTAACAACGAAGAGCTTGTCAAATACTCACTGCAAAGCCAGTTCCAGAAAAATGAGAGGGTAGGAATATGGCAAAGAATTCGGCTGTATTGGTCAGTATAATGTTGGTTTGAGTACCAATGTGTTCTACCTAGAGTGGGAAACATTGGCACTCAAAAAGGTAGTTAGCGTGCTAGTTTTTCTCCGTTAAATCGAATTGTTCAGACTGAATTTTGGATGAAATATTCCGCTATAACAATTGTTAGAAACGGACCATCACTTACTCATCTGAAAGTAGGCAAACGCTATACTTTTCTGATTTTCAATATTTGGTCCATTTATCTGTGCTTAAAGGGTAACCGCTAGTTCTTTCTTTTGATGGTCTAGGTACTCATCATAAGTACCTTGGAAGTTGACCAATTTCTTATCTTTAATATCAATGATAGATGTCGCTAGAGAAGAAACAAACTCACGGTCATGACTTACGAAGATAAGCGTTCCTTCGTAACCTTTTAGTGCCGAATTCAGTGCTTCGATGGCTTCCATATCCATGTGGTTTGTAGGTTCGTCCATAATCAATACATTGATGTCTTGCATCATCAATTTGCCAAATAGTAGACGGTTTTTCTCACCACCAGAACAGTTCTTTGCTTTCTTATTGGCATCGTCGGCGGTAAACAGTAGGCGACCTAATATACCACGAACCATAAGGTCATCATGCTTGACGGTGCGCCATTGAGAAATCCAATCAAAGATACTTAAATCATTATCGAAGTCTGCTGTACTATCTTGTGGGCAATAACCGATAGAAGCATTTTCAGACCACTTAACCACACCGTGTTTTTGCTCGAGCTCATTCACAAGGCAACGCAAAAAGGTGGTTTTACCTACACCATTTTCGCCAATCACCGCTAGGCGACTTCCTGCTTCAAGCAAAAGATTACCGCCTTCAAACAGAAGTTGCTCATCGAATGCATGTCCAATGTTTTGTAGCTCAAGTGCTTGTCGATGCAGCTTTTTACCCTCGCCAAAATCAATTGATGGGCTGATGCGGCTTGACGACTTAACTTCATCTAGCTTTATTTTATCCATCTTTTTAGCGCGAGAGCTTGCTTGCTTCGCTTTAGAAGCGTTTGCACCAAAGCGGTTTACAAAGTCTTGTAGTTCGTTAATTTCTGCGGCTTTTTTAGCATTGCTTGAAAGCAATTGTTCACGGATAAGCCCCGAAGCTTCAAGGAAGTATTCGTAGTTACCAGGATAGATACGTAGCTCACCATAATCGATATCAGCCATGTGAGTACATACAGAGTTAAGGAAGTGGCGATCGTGCGAGATGATGATCATGGTGCACTTACGCTGGTTTAACTCTTCACCAAGCCAGTTGATGGTGTGAATATCCAAGTTGTTGGTTGGCTCATCAAGTAGCAATATATCTGGGTTAGCAAATAGCGCTTGTGCCAGTAGCACGCGCAGTTTCCAACCTGGAGCAACTTGCTGCATTAAACCAAAGTGAAACTCTTCTTCGATACCCGCTTGAAGAAGTATGTCACCGGCGCGACTTTCTGCTGTGTAGCCATCCATCTCAGCAAATTCACTTTCAAGCTCGGCTACTTTCATGCCGTCTTCTTCGCTCATTTCTGGAAGCGAGTAAATGCGGTCGCGCTCTTGCTTAATTTCCCAAAGCTTACGGTCACCCATGATAACCACATCAATTACATTGTATTGCTCAAATGCGAACTGGTCTTGACTTAACACGCCCAGTTTCAATCCAGGAGTAATAGAGACGTTACCTGAACTTGGCGTTAAAGCGCCACTTAGGATTTTCATGAAGGTTGATTTACCACACCCATTAGCACCAATAAGGCCATAACGGTTGCCGTTACCAAATTTTGCAGAGATGTTTTCGAATAACGGCTCTGCGCCAAATTGCATTGTGATGTTTGCGGTAGATATCAAAGAACTATTCCTGAGAATTAAAGTTTAGGTTTGCTCAATCAAAGACAGTGACTAAACAATGAAATGTGAGGCGCAGAATTATACAGATTTATTCAACAAAAGACAGTTATGAGAGGGTTGTCACATAAATGATTTTGTTGAAAAGAGGTATAAATCAGTAGGGGGAGGGAATAGGTTTAGTTTACCAAAAATAGAAAAGCCAGCTTATAAGGCTGGCTTTAGGTTAAGATTTGCGAAAGTGGCATTAGCCTAGGAAGGCAATATACCCCTGCAGAACAAGTAAGTTAACGATGTCGATAAAGAAAGCACCCACAATAGGCACTACCATAAAGGCCTGAGGGGACGGTCCATAGTGGTTTACTAGAGAACCCATGTTCATTACTGCTGTCGGTGTTGCACCCATACCAAAACCACAGTGTCCGCCAGTGATTATGGCGGCATCATAGTTACTGCCCATAACCCTAAAGGTGATGTTGTAGGCAAACACCGCCAAGACACAGGTTTGCACGCCAAGGATAACTAACAATGGCATTGCTAGGTCAAAGATCTCCCACAATTTCAGGCTCATGAGTGCCATCGCTAAGAATAGCGATAGTGATACCGTACCGATAATATCAACGGTGTCGGTATTGAACTTATAGGCGCCTGTAAACTCGTAGATGTTAGTTAGAATAACACCCAGAAACAGTGCAAATACAAAATCAGGGATACCTTTTAGCCAACCGATACCCAAGCTTGATGTATATTCTTTGATGTAAGTTGCGCCCACAACACAAATCAACACCATAAACATGGTCTCGATTACGCGGCGAGGGGTAACTTTATCTTCCTCTGTCTCATTATAGGTTACGACGTCTGGGAATTTTTCATGATGCTTTGAACCGTCGCCGTACTCTGAAATCAAGTTGTGCTTATTGATTCTTCGCTGAGCGACAGGACCACCAATAAGACCACCAACAATCAAACCAAAGGTTGCCGAGGCCATCGCAAACTCAAGTGTTTTAAGACCGTACAGTTCATCAAAGGTGGCTGCCCAAGCTGCACCTGTACCGTGACCCCCTGAAAGTGTGATTGATCCTGCTACCAAACCCATTAACGGGTTTAAATCCATCATGCTAGCGAGACTAACACCTATCGCATTTTGGATGATGATATAAACGGAAGCCACCCCTAAAAAGATGAATACTTTCTTACCGCCTTTAAGCAGTTGAGAGTAGCTTGCGGATAGACCCACAGTAGTGAAAAACATCAGCATAAGTATCTTTTCTAGAGGCAAAGTAAAATCTAGATGGATACCTTGGAAATGCAAACCAGTGATGATGAAGGCAATAATTAGGCCACCAACAATAGGTTCAGGCACTTTGTATTTTTTTAAGAAGGGGACTCTTCTGTTTATGAACTGGCCAAGAAAGAGAACAAAAATCGCGATGAGAAACGACTCTAAGCTGCCAATAGTATAAGTAGTAGTCATAAAGCTCCTTTAATGCACGGCGAAAAACCGCTGTGGAGATGAGTATTGGATAACTATAGACGAAAGTTGAAAGGCCATCGTAACTAGTTAGTCCAAAAATTAGGAGGGCGGATTATACGCCAGAAACCCGAAAATTCAATTACCACTTTCCGCCAAATGAAAATTAAATGATTATGTCTGTTTGATTTTTAAGCTATTTTTCTCTTCTATCAATGCTGCTTGATACAATTTTGGCGTTAAACCACTAAAACGTTTAAAGGCTCTAGAGAAGTGCGAAATATCCGCATAGCCTAGCTGAACGGATACTTGAGTTAGACTTAAATTCCGACTCATTAACTCACAAGCTATATCAAACAGTAGGCTATTTTTGATCGCTCTAAATGAGTTTTTCTCTTGTTGTAATCGACGCTGTAAGGTGCGTGTACTCATATCAAATAATCTTGCTGCCAGATCTATATCGAGGTGCTGTTCATGAACATAAGGCAGCAAAGCGGTGTAAATAGTATCAGTAAAGGTGCTGTACCAAACAATCTCCTTAGGCGTAGGCTCTGGGTAGGGGGTGTAAATAGGTTGATCGAGTAATTCAAGATCAATTGTGATCTTAGTGGTTCTTTGCGAGAAGAGTAATAGAATGTCATTCGGGATATTTTTTGCGAAATCGCCGAGTATCCCTTGTTGCAGTGAGACGATTTTAGGCTTCCACTTTTCATTATTGGTAAGTGCTCTTATGAGCTGTGTGCAGTATAGGATGTTGAACACTTCTTGCCAGTGTCCAATGCTCTTATGTTTGTATGCAGAGCAAAACCAAGCTGTATCTCCTTCGATGTCGAGATATTGACATGCCGCAGGGATAGAGTCTCTGATCAATAGGTTGAATTTAGTTAAGACATCACGAATTGATAAACTGTGTGGTAGAGTTTTAACGAAATCCGGGATCAGGTGCGTGCGTAAGGTATCAGCTATGCTGTGTGCAAATGGGAAAATACCATTCTCGTTATACACAACTTCTAGAATCTTGCGAACTGAATCATTCATGATCATATTTTCTGAGTTAAACAGCATCTCGCGAGTAATATTTGCGTGCTTTAAAGCCTCTTCTATGTCGATCCCATGTTTCTCGAAAGCCACCAATACTACACGGACAATATCGGCTCTAATCAGCGGAATCGTGTCTTCATAAGATTCACTAACATTTTCAGGTATAGCGGGTTTAAATCCTTGTATTTTCAATTCGATAGCTCTCAACTGCAGTAAAATAGGGATAAGCGCGTTGTTTTTTACTTCGCGCTTAAATGTATGTACTGTGCGTAATATTACATTTATCAATAATATACGAATTTATTCACATTTTTGTAAAAAATCGACGCCGTCTAGCAATGTGTATCTCATTCAAATTAGGCGGAAGTGATGAGTACATTATTCTATAAAAGTCGAAATACGACTCAGAAGGCTTGTGAGGCGAGTTTATAGTGAGGATTGGTGCTGTTATCCAAAAGGTTAGCAATCGATACATTCGACTATCAGTATTCACTGATTATTCGTCTCCTATGTTTCTGATTCTGAACTAGGTTTTGATGCAAATACACATTTAAATAATCTCAATACGCTAAAAATCACGTACTACACTGTAATTGACTCAAAAGGAAGGAGAGAGTGTCATGCGTCATTTTATAACTGCTGCATTATTGGTCGGTTCTTTTAATGCTGTAGCGGGTGAAGATGTGGTTTATGAAGTAGATGGGCAACCTTATCAAGGGTATTGGTCAAAGGTGTCTGATACTGCACCATTAGTGATACTTGTTCACGATTGGGATGGATTGACAGACTACGAGATTAAACGCGCAGAAATGCTTAATGAGCAAGGTTATAACGTGTTTGCGGCAGATCTTTTTGGTCAGGGTGTTCGTCCAACAGAAGTTAAAGATAAGAAACAACACACGGGCGAGTTATACAAAGATAGAGCTAAACTGCAAAAGTTGATGGCAGAGAGTCAAAGCAAAGGTGAAATGCTTAATGGGAGTGGAGATAACACGGTGGTGATGGGTTACTGCTTCGGAGGCGCTGCGGTTCTTGAAGCTGCCCGAGCCGGCGCAGATGCTAAAGCCTTTGTCACCTTCCATGGAGGATTATCCACTCCAGAAGGTCAAAGTTATAAAATGACCAAAGCACCGGTTGTTGTTTTTCACGGCACTGCTGATACCGCTATTACTATGAAAGATTTCGCTATGTTAGCGGATGAGCTGGAAAAAACAGGCATCAAACATGAAATGGTTTCCTATGGGGGCGCACCTCACGCATTTACTGTGTTTGGATCAGAGCGATACCGTGAAGATGCGGACATGAAGTCATGGATCCGATTTAACGAGGTGCTGGTCGAAGTAACGAAGTAATAGCTATTTCCTATTTGCACTCAAATATCGCATACAGCTGGACGTATCTTTTCACAGAAGATGCGTTCTCTTCTTTTTTAAGGGGGTGAGCATGGGCTTTATAACAGGGAAGTAGATTCAAGGGTTGCATAATTTCATCAAGTTTAGGTGCTGAAGATGGCACTAACAAAATGCCTTGCTGAACATATTCAGAAAAGTTATCCGGTAATTGATTATGCCACCAATCTAGCAATTGCTGACTGGTGTTAATCCTATTTAGCCAGTGATCACACACTAATACGACACAATCGTTCGGTTGAATGGCATAGGCATACTCTTCTCGCCATAAGCTCAGTGTATTAGAAAGCTGTTCTTTGAAGACTCTATTCGCGGTTTTTATCGAATATGGAAATAACCAAACAGTGCCGTAGGATAACGTAATACGTCGATGCACAGTCTTCTCAATATCATTGGCCTCTAGTTCAATGGGCTGACTTGATATAGAAGTTTCAAACTGGGTCGCGATTATTTCAAGGCGACGCTCAACTAATGAGGTTAAGTGATTGTTACTTATTCCTCGATTGTGCACAGTGGGGTAGTGCTGTTTTGACAGGGAAAGACAGTCGTTTTGAACTGCTTTTAGAGCCTGAATAACGATATCTTTAAGCAAATTCTGTCTCAGCCAATGGGTATTATGTCAATGATTTTACTATATTTTAAATTGTAAGGTTGAGTAAATTGCCAAGTTCCTTCAAATTCTTTGAATAAGTCCGTCAAATTCAAGTCATCGCAGTTTTTTTTAGTTCGCGCATACTAACTCAATCTTGTAGTCTAGTTGTTAAGTAAAGGAAACGATTAAGTGACTGAGTTACTTATGGAACAAAGGAGTTGTACGTTGAAGGCTTATAATCGCACCGCGCGCATCATCCACTGGATATCAGCAGTTACTGTCATTGGTATGTTTGCTGTGGGCTGGTGGATGGTTGACCTTAACTACTATAGTCAATGGTATCAAACTGCACCATTTTGGCATAAATCAGTAGGGATTATTCTTGCTGCACTCACTGTTTTTCGCGTCATTTGGAAAGCTCTAACTAGCTCACCGAGAGTAGAAGGTAATGCATTTGAAGTGAAGGCTGCTAAATCAGCTCACCATCTGATGTATCTTTTGCTGTTTGTTTTGTTTGCTTCAGGTTACTTGATATCAACAGAAGACGGCAGAGGTATTTCTGTATTTGATTGGTTCGAAGTACCTGGAATTGGAAAGCTATTTGAAGGACAAGCCGACCTTGCTGGTTCTGTACATTATTATGTGGCATTTGCCCTGATTGGATTAGCAGCTATCCATGCTTTAGCTGCACTTAAACATCACTTTATCGATAAAGACGATACGCTACGCAGAATGATAGGAGGTTCAAAATGAAGAAATTAACGGCTGCTCTAGGATTGGCACTTGCGATGGCTACACCTCTGTACGCTAACGCGGCAGATTACGTGATTGATACCCAAGGTGCGCACGCATCAATTAACTTTAAGGTAAGTCACCTTGGTTATAGCTACATTAAGGGACGCTTTAACCGTTTCTCTGGTGAATTTAGCTATGATCCTGCCAACGTTGAAGCATCTTCAGTCGAGGTAAAGGTTGATACTACGAGCCTAGATTCTAACCATGCTGAACGTGATAAGCATATTAGAAGCAGCGATTTTATCGACGCTTCAAAGTACAGTGACGCGGTATTTAATAGTACGAAAGTGGTCGATAAGGGTGATGGTAATCTTGAGATCATGGGCGATTTGACGCTGCATGGCCAAACTAAGCCGATCATCATTGAAGCTAACTTTATTGGTCAAGGTAAAGACCCGTGGGGTGGTGAGCGTGCTGGCTTTATGGGAACAACTCGCCTAGAACTTGCGGACTTTAATATTCCAGTGATGGGAACTTCAAGCTATGTAGAAATGGAACTGCATGTTGAAGGTAAGAAAAAGTAACTTCTAACCGCTAAACCTTTTTTCTTTATCTCGCTTGAGTTTTTCAAGCGAGATTTTTTTATCTCTAGTATTTACGTCTATATGTAAATACAAATGGTTCGTGACGAAATACATGTGATTGTTACTAGAAAATATAACAGAGTTCGAGCACTGATTACTCTTCATGACCTAATGTGCGTTTGTCACTCAAAGCTTTATGGCTGTCTTTAACATAGAATACGCTACCCACAGTAATGGCTGCACCTGCAGCTACAAGACCAGGATTACCAATAGCGGCAATGGTAGCAGCACCGGCAAGAATAAATCCGGCAGTTCCGCGTGTAGCTTTCTTTTCGAGATCGTCATAATTGCTGCTTTCTAAGTAGTCTATTCGTTGTTCGTAATCAGACTTAGCCTTAGTCACTGACTCCGCATAGTCACTTTCAACGTGAGCAGGTTTAGATGGCGTTCCAACTACGCTTTCTTTGGGTTGAACTTCTAGAGCTTGCTCGGATTGATTGGTGACGCTGTTAGCAAGAGCAGGAGAGGTAATAAATAGTAATATGAACAGTGTAAATAGATTTTTCATAAATTAATTCCAACTAAGTTAGGTGTTATAAATCTATTTGAGTCTGCCTTGATTCAGAAATGATTTATCGTATGAACGCTATATAACTTACGTCAGTCATAGAGTTGGCTGTATTTTATACGATGAGGGAATTCGATCCATATCGTCGCATTTAGTTAATCTATAAACGCTACTTATGGTTCTGGCTGGCTACACATTCACTGTACTTTGTTGTTCACTACATGATCTCGAAGGTTACGTATTCCCATTTGCCATACTTATCACTCGCTTCAATGTCCAGCGAATGAGCAGAGGCACTACGCCGTCCCCGTGAGTTTCACAATACTCAACAATTGCTAGGGCAACATCGGGCTTAGCGTGCTTCTTCAAAGCACGTACAATTACTTTTTTCGCTGGAATAGGGTGATCATAAGGAATTTTCACCATATCCCTGAAGAACTTTTCAAAGCCATTATTATAGAGGTAGTGCTCTATATCTTTATCCGGTAGCTCTGTCAGGCGGTGCCTTTCCTGTTCACCGTGAAGCATCGCTCTTACCGAGGCTGCGTACTTTTTACCTGCCGCGTCGCCATCTGTCACTACATGCCAGTCGATATCAAATGCGCGAGCCACTTTAAGTAGCGACTTTAACCCTGATTGTGCAAACTCCACGATTTGCACACCTTCTGCGGCGAGATCATACCCACACAATTTTGCTAATTCGTTGAAAAGCCAGACTTCGGTTTCACCTTCGACCAGTAACCAGCACCTTGCAAACAAAGCACTCGAACGGTGAAAACGGATGTGAAAACCAACACGCCTAAGTTCGTCAGACGATAGCATCTCTGGACGGATGTATTTTGCTTCAGTACGGTCAGACTTTCGAACTAATCGTTTAATACTCCTAAGAGGCACGGCACCTAATAAAACAGCTGAATTGGTGGTAAGGATCTTTTGCATCGGCATCATTTGCAAAAGCGCCCAAGCGCGAGCGAGATGTGTTGGGTGGAGCCTTCCCTCTGGGTCTTCGACAATGAGCAAAGGTCTTGAGCAGCGTCGTAGCTCTGTGTTTCCCTTTGCTTGTAAATAATTATTGAGCAATCCCATCAATAGCAAACGAGTCTGACGGTCTTTGGTTTGATCGACAAATTGCTTGAGTGACATTTTACTACCTGAACTTGACGTAAATATGCCATCACGTAACGCTCTAGGGTCATGTCGCATGTGAGTTTTATATGAGAAGTAATGGTCAACAAGATCGTGCATCGTTTTGACGCTGCTCTTCATTTCTTCTTTGCTCACTAGACCAGGGTTTGAAATTAGTCGACGGCAAGTGTTTTTGATTCTACGTTCGATCTTTGAATTAGTTTGAGGAGATTCTTCAATGCGTTGAAAGCGTCTAGAGTCCCGCAATCGAATGACAGGGTGCAGAATCATCAATTCTTGTGCAAGCTTCGCTGTGTGATGCAGTTGCTTTGGGATTCCCTCGCGATTCAAAAAGGCGTAATGGGTAGTAACCTTTGTTCCTTCAAGTGTGGCGCTGAGTCGATAAATAATTTCAGAGCGGCCGTTTGAACGTTCATTCCATGCGGGTTTTATCTTGCGATAGCGGCCTGATCTTGGTTCATTATTCGAACTAGCACGAAGCTTTAATACTATTTGAAGATGCTGGGTTTGAGGATGTGAAATTGAGTAATCCACATGGAAATCGCGCATTTCAAACTGATAGGGCTCAGCATCAGTAGGTAAAGCAACGGATAGTGCATCAAGTAGAGAGGATTTACCCCATGTGTTTTCACCAATCAGAGTTGTCAGTTGTTCAAAAGGCAAAGAAAGACGCTTTATGCCCCGAAAGCCAGAGATTTCGATACGCTCCAATTGCATAATCTACCCCTTTTTCTTTCATTATAGAAAATAGACCGGATTTGCACTGCGAAGCTTCGCAAGTTTCTAACTAATTGATATTCGTTATGCTTAGTGGAAAATTCAAACCTTAAAGAAGCCTTGTTGATACTTAGTCAGATGAGGTTTTATACACCCCAAAAAATAATTCATTGGTTTGTCATATTCGCCCGACTACAATGGCTTTGAAACTAGAGATGAATGAATGAAGAAAAGAATGAAAAAAGTGACAAGGATACGGGTCGCTCACATCAATGATACCCACTCTTATTTTGAGCCAACCACACTGCAGTTGTCTTTAAATATAGATAATCAATTGTTAAACCCTTACGTAAGTGTAGGGGGATTTGCACGTATAAAAACACGTTCCCAACAGCTCAGACAGCAAGCCGACCAAGCAGGTAGAGAGTTTCTCTTTTTGCACGCAGGTGACTGCTTTCAAGGGACGCTGTACTTTTCCCTATTTAAAGGGGAAGCCAACTCAAGGTTATTAAATCAGTTAAATCTTACCGCGATGACGTTGGGAAACCACGAGCTGGACATGGGAAATGGGCCTCTTACGACGTTCGCTAATGAAATCAACTTTCCATTGTTGTGTGGCAATTGGGACTTGTCTAATGAACTTCAGGATAAACCTCTTAAGCTTAATGAAACCACGAGCGTACACTCATATCAGCCACAATCAAAAAGTGCGAAATGGTTGGTCCATGAAGTCGACGGTGAACAGATTGCTATTTTCGGTTTATCCATAGATAAGATGATGGATATTGCAAACCCTGATCCAGATACTCCGTTCATAAACGCTACTAACACGGCAATTAATACGGTTAAGCAAATTCGTGAGTCAGGAATCAACAAAATCATACTGTTGAGTCATCTAGGTTATGATGCCGACCTTAAACTGGCAGGAAGCGTTGATGGTATAAGCTTAATTGTCGGAGGGCACTCTCACGTACTCCAAGGTGATTTTAGCGAGTTGGGTTTACCGTGCCGAGATGAGTATGGGAAACGCTTTAACGACACACATGTTGTACAGGCGGGTTTGCATTCACAAACCATGGGCCATTGTGATATTGATTTTGATGAATCTGGTAAGGTAATTTCGTTTAATGGTCGAAATGAACTCCTAGTTGGTCGCCGGCTGTGTCTTGATGCGACGATGAGTGATTGCGATTGTGATGGAGAATATGGTCAGGTGTTCGACTATTTGCAGTCACATCCTAATATTGTGCGTTGTAAAAAAGATCCTGCTATACATCAACTATTAACCGATACCTATAAGCCTGCAGTACATGCCCTGCAAACGAGTGTAGTAGGGCACCTTAAATCAGGGCTTAGACACATAAGGATTCCTGATGATAAGGGACCTAGTGAGATTTGTTCTTTAGTCGCAGAGTCTTTCTATCACGCGATGCGCCATCGAGGGCATAGCATAGACTTTGCAATACACAACGCAGGTGGCGTGCGCTGCTCATTAAATTCCGGACCAATCAGCAAAGCCGATATAGCAGGTAAATTGCTGCCATTCATCGTCCCTATAGGCGTTTATTCAATCGAAGGGCGTCATATCAAAGACGTGTTGGAAGGTGCGATTGATAACGCTGTAGATGAAAGTGGAACCGGCTCTGGAAGCTACCCGTATTCTTATCAATTGGATTATCAGGTAGTGCTCGATGCGAATAAAGGTCAACGTGTAAAAAATTTGAGGATCTACGATGAGATTCGCGGTTGGACAGAAATTCGTGATGAAAAAATCTACTGGGGAACGTCTTCAGCTTACACAATGAAAGGTAAAGAAGGGTATTCAGCGATACTAAACTGTAGAGATGATTGGACTGTTACTGATATGTCGATGGCCGATTGTTTCCTCGAATTTGTATCGAGAGAAGCGCTGCGCTTTGAAACACAAATTAAATTAGGTCTAACCACATAAAATTGCACTTTTTTATTGTGACGGATTTGTAAACAAAAAAGTGCATCAACCGCCCTGTAGAATTTATATTCAAGAAAACCTTGGTAAAGTGCGGGTTTATGCACCTATTTCGTTGGTTGATTTTTGTTCTTGTTACGTCGTTGTAAAATTAGAAAAACTAATCCGAAGGTTGAATTTTACTCGTTTTATTCTTAGTCTAATTTTGCCTATATTTGCGCCATAACTTATTGAAACTTACAGAAATTAAAGAGGCACTCATGGCGCAAGTAATGAATATCAACACCGTCGCAGTACCAAGCTCTCAGGAAGCAAAGAGCTATTCTATTGATTTCAAAGGATTGATCATGCACCTTGTTGATATTTTATTCGGCAAAGGTCAGACTACCACAACTTACTATGCATCTGATCTTTCTGATCATATGCAAAAAGATTTGGGTATGATGCGCTAATAGATTAGCCATACTGTATATTATTCGAAAGCCCTGCTCTTTATGAGAGCAGGGCTTTTTTGTATTCGTCAAAAAGGAAATTAATTGATGCTATCAATGCAAGTGTTATAAAGCTTGTTATAGAAGTGGTCACTCTTGTTGTGTGAGGACTCTTTAGTCCATGTGTATTCTTGGTTTAATACTTAAATAAGAGTGAGGAACGGCATAAGTGTGAGTGATGGGTTGGGGATCTCCATCATGTTAATCTTCGCGCACTTTATAACCAGTTGGCTTATTACACTATGCGTAATCCCCTCTTATTTATCAGTTGTATTGCTTTTTTTATGACGGCTTGTAGTTCTTCAACCCCCTATGAAGAGAGAGTAGAGATCCGTCAATCAATAGATGATGAAAGTGAACAGTTAATAGAAGAGTTGGCAGAGGTTTACCCAGAAATTTATGCACAGCTTGAAGAGGCAGAAGGGTACGCAACCGGTGTGATGTCTAACATCAAAGTGCCTTTAGTGGGCGGAGGGACAGGCATAGGCGCTGTATATAGTAATGTTGATGACTCCATCACCTATATTGACTTGTATCGCTACGATGTTGGCGCAGGACTTGGCCTAAGCAGTTATAGAATGATTTCAATTCTCGATACCCCTGAGAACCTTGAAAAATTTAGTAAAGGATTCAGTGAGCAGTCTTGGGGAACAGATTGGAACATAAGTGTTAGTGGTATAGAGGCGGACAAGGTTTACTATCTGGAAGATAGTGAAATTCCAACCTATCTTGTGTTTGAGTCCAGTGCCTCGGCTGTGGGCAGCGCTCGTTTGATGTCGGTATCGGTAAATGAAGAGCTGACAGAAACAGGGATGGGTAATGCCAAGTTTGCCAACCATGAATCCGCGACAGATAAATCAAGTCCACAGTGGGATAGGCCATTACCATTTTTTGCTCAAGACGTAGTAGATAAAGGCTTCAGCCTTCCTTTGCCATTTGGTATTAGCATTCTTTATGCTGAAACTAAACAGGATATGACGATCTCAGGTCTTGAGGCTGGGTTTTCAGGAATTAATAATGGTGCCACACAAGCTGTGGAATTTATGTCGTTTGATAATAACTATTCTCATAGTAAAACTCCTCAGCTGAAACTTGATGCTTGGATCTTTCCTTTTATGAACGTGTTTGCGACGGTAGGAAAGGTTAACGGCATGGCTCATGTGGAGTTTGCATCTGATGGGTCGGTCGCCAATGGGGTAGCGGAAAATAGTTTGCCTTGTAATCCAATTTTACCTGGGCAGAAACCAGCAGAATTTTGTGAAGCATTAAGAGATGCGACTGGATGGAACGAGGCACTGGATGTTGACTTAGATGGATGGAACTACACCATAGGCGCAACCTTTGCTGCGGGTTGGCAGGACTACTTTTTGGCAATCCCAGTTTCTGTTACTTATATCGATATGAAAAATGCAAGAGCGGAAGAGCTGGTGATTAATGTGAGTCCACGCATTGGTAAACAGATTCCATTGAAAGATACGAGTAGCGTTGATGTATATGTTGGTGTGAGTTATCTGGATAGTACTTTAACCATATACGGTGAGCACTATGGAAATCTTCCTGATGATAAGCATATTACCTATAAAATCGAACAAGAAAATATCGACAAATGGATGGGATTAGTCGGTGCTAGCTATAACTTCAACCGCTCGTGGGCAATCCAAGCTGAGTACGGACAAAATGGCTCTGATAAACGTCAGTTTGTATCCTCTCTGACTCACCGTTTCTAATCTTACTGACAAGATAAACAAGGGCCCAGCATAGTGTTGGGCCTTGTATCTATTGCATAGTGTGCTTGTTAACAAAGAACCTTAATAGCTAATCCACCTTGAGAAGTCTCACGATATTTTGCGTTCATGTCTTTACCTGTTTCGAGCATCGTCTCGATAACTTTATCAAGAGATACGCGCGCTGCTGATGTTCGGCCTAAAGCCATGCGTGCGGAGTTCACCGCTTTTACTGCAGCTATACCATTTCGCTCTATGCACGGAACTTGAACTTGCCCAGCTACTGGATCGCACGTTAAGCCCAAATTATGTTCCATACCAATTTCTGCTGCCATACACACTTGCTCTGGACTACCGCCCATAAGCTCGGCAAGACCCGCTGCCGCCATAGAACATGCAACGCCAACTTCGCCTTGGCATCCTACTTCAGCCCCTGAGATAGAAGCATTACGCTTGTACAAACTACCAATTGCGCCAGAGGCTGCAAAGTAACGGGTATATTCCTTTGCTGTCACAGGTTGAATGAATTTATCATAGTAAGCTAGCACTGCTGGAACAATGCCACAGGCACCATTGGTTGGAGCGGTTACAACTCGGCCACCCGCTGCGTTTTCTTCATTAACGGCAAATGCAAACAAGTTAATCCAATCCACTACAGCCATAGGGTCTGCATTAGTACCCGCGGAAGTGGATAGTTTTTTGTATAGGCAAGGCGCACGACGGTAAACGCGAAGTGGACCAGGTAGTACACCTTCTGTGTTCATCCCTCTTTCAATGCCATCAGACATGGTCTGCCAAATAGCGGCAAGGTAGCTTGATATAGCGTTATCAGAGTGCAATGCTTTCTCATTTTTAAGTACCAAAGTACTAATTGAAAGTCCACTTTCAACCGCTTGTTCAACAAGAGCGGTAGCCGAGTCAAAAGGGTAAGGCACTTCAACGGTCAGCGCTTCAGTTTGACCAAAAGAGGCTTCATCGACGATAAATCCACCGCCAATTGAGTAATACGTTTTGCTGTGTATCAGTTCATCATTAGCCCATGCATGGATCTGCATGCCGTTTTCATGCAGTGCTAGGTTTTCTGAGTGGAAGTTCATACCACCCGATACAGGAAAATCAACAGTGTGACTGCCTGTGTCTAAAGCTAGGGTCCCGGTTTGCTCCACATTTTTAATAAATCCATCTATCGAATCAATATCAACAGTTTGCGGAAGATTGCCTGCAAGACCCATGATAATAGCGATGTCGGTGTGATGTCCTTTACCTGTCAATGATAATGAGCCGTAGACATCTACTGTTATCTTGGTCACTGACTGCAAGGTTGCCATGTGTTTGAGTTCTTCAACAAATTCATAGCCAGCTTTCATAGGACCTACAGTGTGAGAGCTTGAAGGGCCAACGCCAATTTTGTAAATATCAAAAATACTGATCATGATTATTCATGCCTTATGATGAAATAAAGGGGGAGAGCAGAATAAAAAGCCCCTAGCCATGAGCTAAGGGCCAATAAGCACCGAGGTTTATTAGAAGATGCCGTAAGTCGCTGAAGTAATCGCAGCGATACCACAGATAAGGGTGAAGATTCGAGCTGGCTTAGACGTTGCTAACTGCTTCATCGCTGGTACTTTGTACATCGCAAAGATAGGCATAATGAATAGAATTGCAGCAATCATTGGCGCGCCAATTGCTTCAATCATGCCAAGGATGCTTGGGTTAATAATCGCTACAATCCAAGTAGTTAGGACGATGAAACCTAAAGCAATCTTATCAATTTTGCTTGCAGAAGCAGTTGAGCGTGATTTAGCTAGACCAACTAGACCTTCATGTGCACCTAGGAAGTGACCAAAATAGCTTGAAGTAATCGCTGCGAACGCGATTACTGGGCCCAATATAGAGATTACTGGTGAAGCATGAACATTAGCTAGGTAAGAAAGCACCGAGATGTTTTCAGTTTGTGCTTGCGCTAGTTGCTCTGGAGATAGAGATAATACTACCGAGAATACGAAGAACATAACGAAACCCATCAGCATTGCTGAAGCGCCACCAGTGATCATGTCCGTTTTTTTGTGTGCATCTTCGCCGTAAGTTTTACGCTGTTCTTTAGTAAACTGGCTAATGATTGGGCTGTGGTTGAAAGAGAATACGATGATTGGAATCGCCAACCAAATAGTTGAAGGCAGTGTGCTCCATTCAGGAGTCACTGACATCATTGACGTATTCCAATCTGGAATTAGGTAAACCGATAGCGCAAGCAAGATTAGAACTAATGGATATACCATTGCCGACGTCGCTTTTAGCATCAGTTCCTTACCGAATACTACGCCGCCTGTCATTAGAGCAATTAACCCACCAGAAAGTAACCAGCGAGGCACTGATTCCATACCTAGTTGATTCACCATGAAAGAATCCACAGTATTAGTGATGCCTACACCATAGATCAGAACAATTGGGTAGATGGCAAAAAAGTAAGCAAAGGTAATAATGTTTGCGCCAGTCTTTCCAAAGTGTTCTTCAACTACGTCCGTGATGTCTGAGTTTTCGTTCTTAGATGATAGAACAAAACGCGCCAGGCTCTTATGAGCAAACCAAGTCATAGGTGCTGCAATTAGGGCTAGAATAACTAATGGCCAAAAACCACCAGCTCCCGCTTTAATTGGTAGAAATAGTACACCTGCACCTACAGCTGTACCAAAAAGAGAAAGACACCATGTGATGTCTTGATAAGTCCATTTACGTGTTTTCCCTGATACTTGTTCTGCGATAATCGTTGTTGTCATTATATAATTCTCGTAAAAAAGGGATGTGATTGATTTCGGGGCGCATTGTGTTGCAACGGCGACATATTTAATGTGATCAAAATCAATCCTTGAAGAAGTACCGTAAGTAGGGGGAATATATTTGGATTGGATCACGAATTTCGCGTGCTACACGATAGATTATTTTTGTTTTACCATTAAAAATTCTAATGGGAGTTTGATTTTTATTTATGCAATCGTTTGCGGTAAAACGGAGTGAGTATTGAGAGGAAGGACAGTAGAACTAAAAGAGAAATTAAATAGGACATAAAAAAGGAGCTCTGATTGAGAGCTCCATAAGATGACTTAAGTATAATCAATCGTACTTACATCTTAGAAAGTCACTTTTGCACCTAGCATGCCTTTAAGTTCTTCGTCTTGTGTGAACTTCTTACTCACACCAGCATACGTTAGGAAGTAGTTAGTGAACTGGTAACCTAGGTCTACTGTTGCAGTGTTTCGATCATCTTTCTCTGAATCGAAGTTTGCACTTGTGAATGTCGATGCAAGAGTCAGTTTCTCGGTAAAGTCGTAAGAACCTGCCAATTCGTAGCCTTGGAAATCATCACCAAACTGCGAACCACCAACGTATAGAGCGCCAAGGTATAATTCATCCGTTACGTCTGCACCAAGACCTACTAGTAAGTTATCACTATCTTTGTAGTTTTGGTCATGCGTTTCTTTAGCATAGCCAACACCAGCTTTTAACATACCGAAATCATAGCTAGCGGCTGCACCGTAGCCTTTATCGATCTCTACATTTTGAGTTTTTTGGTTAGCATCTTCAAAACTAGTAACAGTGTCACCACCGCCATTTACGTTAGCTTTAACAGTCAAACCACCATAATTGCCAACGTAAAGAAGTTGGTTGTCAGCGCGGTCGGCTGTAACGGATTTACTTGATGCTTCTGAACCATATGTATTCAGTATATCGGTATAGTCCGTGATGAGACCAAGAGAGCCGTCGGTTTTACCGTATTGTAATTCAGTGTTTTCATCACCTACACCTACGTAAAGGTAGCGAGTGTCGTTTGAATTGTCTTTAGTAAATTCTTTTTCCACAAAGCCGCGAGCATGAATATCTTCGGTGATTTGTGTTTTTGCTTCAAAGTTAAGACGAGCACGAGATAGCTCTTGCTGTTTTTGGTTTACTTTGTTGTCTTTGCCTTGGTCAGAGAACTCACTACGAGCCTCAACGCGGCCGCCTAGAGATAGAGCTAAGTTGTCTGCTTTATATACTTCAGCAGCGTTAGCTGATGCTGCAAATGCTGAGGTCACTGCGATAGCAGTTAGAGTCAATTTTTTCATTTCTATATCCTTTAGTGTCCAACACGAAATTCTGAATTGGTGCTGGAACTAAAGACTATATATTTTGTCCGGCTGGCATAAGATGAATAAATACAATCTTATTTTCTATAACGAATAGGGGATTGATAGCAGGTGGTTAAAGTGTCATATCCATTATTGTTCAAACTTAATGCATTGATAGTAAATATAATTATCCCTGTAATGTGAATACTATTCTTAATGTGTAGAAGAGTTTGATACTTTCATGCACTGCTGTTTTCTATGCGATTTAATGAATGTATATGCATCAAGGTGACTTTATAAAATAGTTCGTAGGTAAAGAATGCAACAGAATACTCAAGGTAACAACGTGTAGGTTAATATCTTGATGTCAAAATGTTAATGGTTGTGTATAATTAACGGGACAATGTGAGGAATCAATGATTTTTTTAAGTATTAAACTACTTCAGATTGGATTTGTCATTGTCTATAAGGAATATAGAAAACGTAATCTCCAAATGCCTCCTGCCTAGGAGGCATTTTTTTGACAGTCACTTTTAACTTTGCTGTTACTTACCGTTTATAAAGCATTTTTATCTCTAGTCATTTTTGCTATGCATTCCTTATCTATAGCCCGTTTTGCGTCTTCAAAGCCATTACTAGGGAAAGTTGCTATCATGCCGATGTCGGACTTTATGATTACAGGTTCCCCTTTCCCGAACTCACTTAACACAAATTCCAATCCTGCGGGGTTCTTAGGTCGATATAGTCGAGCATTGTCATTGATCTTATTCACGTATTTAAAGTGAACATCTTGACCATTTACATTGAAGATTCCACTGATTCTATTGCTATAAAAAGGACCAGTGATAAATAGTTCACCGGTGCAATTACTTGGATTGTTGCTGTAACCCGCTGTGAAGTTAAGATCGCCTGAATGTGTTTGGTCGTTCCAGCCAACATTTTTGGCTAATCCATTGCCGTGATAACTCCATTCTTCACTTGCAAGCCATGCTTGCTTTTCATCTGAAAAGGTACTGAATTCTGAGTTTGTTTCAGTGACTACTTGAGGTTGTTGAGCTTCTGATTGTTCTGGCTCGAAGGTGTCTTGCTGTGATGTAATTGCGGTAGTACTGCAACCTTGAGTGATAATTAGCATAGAGCCGAGCAATAGCGTTGCCTTGTGCATAATGTCTTCCTTGAAACTTGGGGGAACTTGATGAGCACAATGATATCGCAGGATTTATTGAACTAAGTTAGAGCCTCGTCTTATTTACTTCAGGTGATTGTGGTTTTCTTGTCAGCGTATTGAAAGGGCAACCTGAAAGTATCAGGAGAATACTGGCATCAAAGTCTATAAGCCATTTCTAAAATGTATTGTATTGCTCAACTACTACTCTGTTGTAAGGGGTACTGTGCGGGATGTCTTGAGCGATAGGCTGGCTTTGTCTACAATGACGCACACTATTATTATTTCAGGTCATGAAAATGAGCGACACTAACGAAAAGCCAACTCTTCCAGATCACCTTTCAGGTAACCCTCGTAGCCCTCACTATGTTGAAGAGTGTTTTCACCATCGTATCGGTATTCGTATTAACGGCAAAGAGCGTAATGATGTTGAAGAATACTGCATCAGTGAAGGATGGGTTAAAATTCCTTCACCTAAAGCGCTAGATCGCCGTGGTCAACCGATCCTTATCACGCTTAAAGGAACAGTAGAAGCTTACTACGTGTAAAGCTCTGACTTATGAATCTCAACGGCTCATGAATTCGTTCATGGGCCGTTTTTTTATCACTATGTCAGGCTATCTTCATTGTCTTTTGTTTAGAGTCTCACCAATAGCGGATAACTTAACCTAGGTTAAGGTTTTGATTGTGATTCATCAGTAAAGTCAGTCATTCGATCTAGATCACACTTTCAGTACTGTCTACAAAGCAGTTTCAAATAGAGGAATCGACTTGAGCATTTTGTTTTCACCCGCCCAGATTGGCAATATGACCCTAAAAAACCGTTTTGTGCGAAGCGCAACGTGGGAGAACATGGCAACAGAACAAGGTTACATGACCGAGAAACTGTATGACATCTATGAAGAGCTCGCTAAGGGTGATGTAGGCCTTATCGTAACTGGTTATGCCAATATCGTAGAAGACGAAAAGCCTAATGCAGGAATGATGGGGATTTACAATGATTCGTTTATTGAGGGTTATAAGAAGCTAACGGATCTTGTTCATCAATATGATGCCAAAATTGTCAAACAAATTGCTTACGGTGGTACCAAAACCACTTACAACCTTGGTGAGCGAGTAATATTCGCACCGAGTGATATCCCAGAGCGTGGCACCAACACTCTGGGTAAGGCGATGAATAAACAAGAGATTGATTTCATCACGGAGGCATTCGCGCAGGCAAGCCTACGTGCAAAAAAATCAGGCTTTGATGGGGTTGAGATTCACGCCGCTCATACTTACTTGATCAATCAGTTCTTGAGCCCATATTACAACTGCCGTGACGATGAATACGGGGGTAGTCTTGAAAATCGCATGCGATTCTTGATTGAGATCTATCAAAAAACACGCGCTCTTGTCGGGGAAGACTTTCCCATCCTAATAAAGCTGACCGCAACCGAATTCTTTGACGGTGGGCAAACCTTTGAGCAAACTCGCACAATCTGTAAGAAGTTAGAACAAATTGGCGTCGATGCCATTATTGTTTCAGGCAATATCCATGGTAAAGCCGGCGAAATGGTTGGAGAGTCGTTTGATGGGTATACATTGCAACAGGAGGGCTATTTTCACGAATACGGTCATGTGATTAGCCAAGACGTTAAAGTGCCTGTAATTACTGTTGGCGGTTTAAGTAGTTTTGATGCCATTGAAAACATCGCAAATAATACAGGTATCGACTTCTTTGCTGTTTCTAGACCTTTACTGGCAGAACCTCAACTCATTAAACGTTGGAAAGAGGGCGATCGGTCTGCTGTGGACTGCGAGCGATGCTCGAAATGCCGCACTAAACGAGGTAACTTCTGCGTGGTATTCAAACGCAGAAAAAAACAACGATAGCCTTATCGCAGACGTAATCTTTAATGGCTTGTAGCGTATTCACTACAAGCCATTTTTGTATCTTGTAATAAAAAGACATTAGGTATTTCTATTGTTTTTCGCTGCTAAATACGGGGTTAGATCAAAGTTTGTTCAGGTAATGGTCAAGAAGCGTTTTCTGATCTTTAGTAATGCATTTCCTTTGCTAAATTTAAAATGAGGGTACATTAGGAGATGGTAATAAAATAAACGCTTAAGTACATTTAAACATCTCGACAGGATTGTTAACACAAGCAGAACAACGGTTAAGTGTTCCAATGTAACAACCTAGCTTGAGGTTGTCGTAAATGCATTTATCCCCTGATGGGAGTGTTCCCAACTTGAATTAAAAATAGCCTTTCCTTGCGTACTGTAGATGATTATCTAGCTAGCGATAGTGGAGATTATTATGATGATGGAAAGGATTGGGCGCAGCACCTATGGTGCAATAGGCTTAACATTCTCAGGTCTATTCTTCGTTGCAAATGCCTATGCAGCGATAATACAAAACTCTAATACTGATACTTCACCGGATTCCTTTGTTGGTGACTGTGGCGTGCCTGGAGAGTTGACTGCTTGTGTCGGTGGTTGGAATCTAGACAATGTTGATATCATGCTGAAGTATCAAGATGGTTTAGAGTTTGGATCATTTGATGAATCCTCTGGAATCTATAGTTTAATGACATATGGTGACTATTTTGAAAGCTTAGTCAGTGGTGATGAAGGTCAGGTAATGGCTCGTATTACAGGAAAAGACTGGCCTGTAGGGGAACCGAATGCGATAAAAATCGTAAATGGGGACTTTGACGTATCTCATGGTAAGCCTCAGAATTGCATTATAGGCTCGTCTTTTCTAAGCCCAGATAATTCTGAAATAGAAGATGCTAATTTTTTGGATTCCGTACATCCTCAACCTGTTATTTGTTCTAGTCCATTTCAAACTCATAAACGCTTCAAGGTTGCGATGCTTCCGAACTCTGTGGATGATATCTACGAAGGTGATGGCTATGGCATAGATCTCGTATTTAATGTTCAAGATGAACCTGTTGAGCCTGAAGGTGCAGATCAAATAGCTCTTCGTGCTTATCAAGTATTTAGCAAAATTAATAACTATACAGGCAGGCGTTTGAGCGGTTTCAAAGTCGTAGTAGGTATAGGGCGCGGTAGCGAATTTAAATCAGCGAGTGAGAGCGGCATAGAAGACAGATTGCATCTTTCTCTAGGAAGAGGTGAGGGTGCCTCTGGTGGCCATGATAACCTTGTCTATGATGGTTCTGATATCTTTGAAAGTGATAGTCTTGCTACTTTTTCTCATGGATTATTTGGTGAGCCAGATAAACACTTTACCAGCAATGGTTTCTTTGACTTGCGTACAGCAGGATATGACGTGGAACAAGGGTGTGTGTCTACAGCTGAAGATGCTTGTCCTACTTATGACAATCCTAGGATTGAGGGTGATGACGCCGAATTAACGGCGTCAGATATGATTTACTCTACTTCAACATTAGCCAGTCACTACCATGAAACTTTGGGAATTATTGAAGGGCTTCCATTAGGGGAATGGCTCCCATCCAAATGGCAACCAAAGGCGGTATTTTTCGATGAAGACAACGACCCGGAAACGGATGCTACGCTCATTGCATGGTGGGATGGAAACCATTGGCGAGGGAGCTATGGCGAAGGTTTTTCTATTATTGATCAAGCTGAGATAGATTGGTTAGCTGCGAATCCAAATGGATTGTACGAAATGGGTGATATAGAGGATGTACTCAATCTAGGTATTAATTACATCATTAAGGTAGGTAATGGCATACCCGGTGGAACATTTACTGTGAGAATTATTTCTGTAGTTTCTGACAATCAAGCAGCTCCAGCTTGGTGTACTGGATTCTTTGGAAGCTGCCATGAACCGCCTTATGGTGCGACAACGCAAGCTGAGGATACGATAGAAGATGATACGAGTGATGACTCCGACTTTGCGGAGGCAATAGGTTTAACGGCTGCTGATGGTGGAGGTGGTTGTACTTTAAGCCAAAACGGGCGAATTGATCCAACATTACTAATACTATTGGTCATTGCACTGGTCCAAGTATTCTGGCGCCAGCACAGTTTACGAGCTAGCTAGTTGTTTATTCAACATCGTAACGTGCGATGGATTTTCAGAAACTAACTATGGATAAGCCGGCATCGTTGAAATCTGATGTCGGCCTTTTTTAACAAAAAGCGAGATGATGCGCCCCATGTACTACCCGAAATCTCTGATACTAGAGGTGTTAGATGAATTTGCTTTGCGAGGAGATACCAGATGGATTTCAGATCGTCAGTTTAAGCTTGCTTGTTTGTTGGGTGTCGCAGTTGGCTTGGCACTACTGTCTGATCATGCTCCAGTATTACTGAAAGAGCACTCTTGGCAGGTATTAGTACTGGTGGTTTTAATTACCCCTTTAATTGAAGAGTTGCTGTTTCGCGGTATCTTGCAGGGCAGATTATTAAAATTGAATTGGGGCTCGCAGCATTTATTTGGCTTTACTGTAGCTAACTCTAGCTCCTCTATAGTGTTTACAGGGTTTCATTTTATCAGCCATGATCCTATCTGGGCTTTAAGTGTACTGATTCCGTCTTTGTTGTTTGGCTATTTCCGGGATAGACATAACAGCGTATACCCCTCTATTGCCCTACATATGTTTTTTAACGCTGTGTACTTTATCCTGCCAATCATGATGGGTAATTTCATTTGAATTTCTTAGCCGTTTGCTTCTGTTCTATACCTGACTTTCGTTATCCCTGCTAGATTATGAGTAATACTGATGACTAAATAGTGGTTAAGAACGTGATTCGATTGATACTCAATGGAAAGAAAGCAGGGCTTGAGAGCGTTAGAGAGGCAGTCTATGCAATTCGAGAAAAAGGATATGACCTTCAAGTTCGCTCAACGTGGGAAGAAGGCGATGTTGATCGTTTGGTGAGAGAGGCTGCAAAGCAAGGTGTAACACGAATAGTGGCAGGAGGCGGTGATGGTACAGTAAACGAAGTGGTCAGCGCTCTTCTAAAGCATAATCTTAACCACATAGAATTATCTGTCTTGCCTTTAGGGACCGCGAACGATTTTGCGACGGCGTGTGAAATTCCAATAGAACCTTTTGATGCCCTTAACTTAGCGGTATCGGGACAGAGCTATTGGGTTGATGCTGGCTCAGCTAATGAACACTTCTTCATGAATGTTGCTACGGCAGGGTTTGGTGCTCAAGTAACCGCTACGACTCCGGTGGTGCTTAAGAACTTTCTTGGGGGAGGGGCTTATACTCTGTCTGGCCTAGTTCAAGCCATTAATTTTCAGCCTTTTCCCGGTACAGTTATTCATGATGATAAAGTAAAACTTGCTAATGTGGTGGTTGGCGCCGTATGCAATGGCAGAACCGCTGGGGGTGGTCAGCCATTAGCTCCAAAAGCTTATATTGATGACGGTGTGTTCGATCTATTTTTTATCGAGGGCTTCAATACTAGTGATATTCCTACTGTTCTTGAAGAGCTTCAAGAATTGCAGAAAGGTCCTGATACTCAATTTGTACATCGACACAGTATAAGAACGATTGAATGGCACTCTGAAGAGTCTATGCCGATTAATTTAGATGGTGAACCTATGTCGCCACAAAATGTAGTGATAAAAGTGCTGCCTAGCAGTATTAAACTAGTGCTTCCAGAACACACTCCAGTCTTGCTTAAATGGAATAAGGCTTAAAGTTACGTATTGAGCTTATAGCTCGGCTTTTTCTTTGATTCGAATCTGCATAGAAGCACTAGAGATCTTTTGATGAAATGACTGAACGGTCAACGAAAAGTCATTTCATCAACTAGGGTTAGGATTCTTCCGCGACTTTCACCAAATACTCGGCAATCGCTTCCATACCGGACTTCGGTACGCCTGCTTTTATCTCTGCTTTCGAGTTATAATTGGTATTGGTATTCACGTCGTAGGAGTACCACTTTCCACTCTCATCGCAAATTACTTCTATGCCTGCTATATCAATTTGGTTTTTGGCCAAGAACTGCTCGTGAAGCTTAATTAGAGGAGAGTTATCCAAGATATCTGTGATTTCAAACTTATCTTGTTGTTGCTCTGCCTTATCGTCTTCAAAAGCAGGGCAAAAGGCATTTTCAATTGAACACCCGTCTGCAGGGCAAAGCTCAAACCCACCTTCTGTTGAAACCTTAACGGCATAAAGAAACTTACCACCGACATACTCACAGCGAACAATATAAGGTTCTGTGGACTTCACATACTCTTGCAGTAACCAGATTCCATCGAGAGGGCTATCTGCTTTTAGCCGTCTTAGACCCAACTTAACATCATCTAGTGAATTGAATTTTTCAACGCCTAGACCTTTGCCACCTCGATTTGGCTTAATAATCAATGGCCAAGTATTAAATTTCTCTGCAGCTGAAACAATGAAATCTGCACCGACTACTGCCTGAGTTTTCGGTGTTGCAATCCCTTCTTGTTGCAATGCGGCATATTGAGAAATTTTGCACACTTCCAAATCGATGACTCCGTTACCATTGACAACGGTTGCTTTATTGAGGCCGAGCCATTTATCAATAACGCGCGTTAATTCAGGAGCATACCTATGATCACGGGTGTGTGATGATGCGCTCATTCGATTGTAATAAACTGCATTCTCTGGAACCGTATCAAACTCGATATGACCCTCGTTCACAAACCATTCTTTGGCAGGTACATTCAATTTATCGAATGCTTCACGAAGAGGGACTATCCATTCTTCGTTTTCGTGCAATATATAGATCGATTTCATACCTGTTCCTTGTGTTTACTTAAATTCATGCCTATGTAGATAACTATTGCTATTTCTGAGAATGAAAGCTAGCGATAAAATGATGTTGGCTATAAGAAATCGGACTAGCTTATAACTTATAGATTTGAAAAAGCGGTTGGCCGTGAAGGTTGTTAGTTAGCAAAAGTAATTTGTAGATATGACCACTGTGGGTTTGAACAAAAGAAGTAATGCGGCAGTGGAATGTTTCAGCCTATCTAAGCTATGACTTTTAAACTGTCGAAATTACCAACAGAACTGTTAAGAAGTGTGTCATACGGAAATATAACTAAGAGCTATTAAAATTACTTTGTTATAATTTTTACTTAATGAACTGTAACCAAAAGTGAGGAACAATTGGACGTAAATATGATCGATAACCTGTTCTTAACAGGAGCGGTTCTTATCGTACTTAGCGTATTGCTGAGCAGAGCATCTTCAAAGCTAGGTGTTCCGATTCTATTTATTTTTCTGGTTGTCGGCATGCTCGCTGGCGAAGATGGACCTGGGCAAATTGATTTCAATGATCACTCCTTAACTTATTTAATTAGTAACCTTGCATTAGCGGTCATTCTTCTTGATGGCGGTATGAGAACCAAGGTATCAAGCTTTAAAGTTGCTTTCTGGCCATCATTGTCACTTGCTACGATAGGCGTCGCACTCACCTCAAGCTTCACTGGACTGATGGCGGCTTGGTTGTTTGATTTGACTTTACTGCAAGGTATTTTAGTTGGAGCCATTGTTGGCTCAACCGATGCTGCTGCGGTTTTCTCAATGCTGAAGGGCCAAAGTCTCAATGAGCGTGTAGGTTCGACCTTAGAAATTGAATCAGGCACCAATGACCCGATGGCGGTCTTCCTTACTGTCACCTTAATTGCTGTACTAGGTAATCCTGAAGCGGATCTCGGTTTGTCATTTTTAGCGACTAGCTTTGGCATGCAATTTGGAGTGGGAGCGCTAGTAGGTCTTGGCGGAGGTTGGCTGCTTTGGTCGCTTATTAACCGTGTAGAGTTACATGAAGGCTTATATTCCGTGCTAGTAGTAGCGGGTGGTATTTCCCTTTTTGCACTGTCTAATAAGCTTGGTGGCAGTGGTATTTTATCTATTTATCTTGTGGGCTTGTTGATTGGTAATAAGCCTACAAGCTTTCGTCATTCGATACTGAATGTGCTTGACGGTATGACTTGGATGAGTCAAATCGTGATGTTCTTAGTGTTAGGTTTACTAGTGAAACCCGCAACGCTGATTGAGATTATGATCCCTGCATTGGTGCTCGCGTTTGGCATGATTCTGGTCGCCAGACCATTGGCTGTATGGATTGGTTTGATGCCATTTAAGAGCTTCTCAACGAAAGAGCGCAAATTTATTTCTTGGGTAGGATTAAGAGGAGCGGTGCCAATTATCTTAGCTGTTTTCCCAATGGTCGCAGGGCTTCCCAATGCAGAGCTGTATTTTAATATTGCCTTCTTCGTTGTGATGGTGTCTCTTTTAGTACAAGGAGGAACACTAATGAAAGCTGCGCGAATGGCAGATGTTACCCTGCCTCCAAAGCCGACTCCGAATTCAAGAAGCGGGATAGAGATTTTCCGCGCGAGTGAATGGGAAATGTTTGTTTACCGATTAAAGGAAGAAAAATGGTGTGTGGGTGAGCCTTTGAAGCGACTCACGATGCCTGAAGGAACACGAATTACGGCTGTATTTCGTGATGAGGAGTTGTTACATCCTTCAGGAAGTACTGTTTTACAAGCCAATGATACCCTTTGTGTGCTGGGGCAGGATAAAGATCTCGACGCCCTGAGCTTGTTGTTTAGTGAAGCCCCTGAAGATGAGGCTGCACCACGTTTCTTTGGTGATTTCTTTTTAGATATCAATTGTCGTGTGAGCGATGTGACAGGTTACTACGGAATCTCTGTGTTGGAAGAAGAAGGTGATATGCCACTTAAAGAGCTTGTAGAGCTTAAGTTGGGGGCATGCCCAGTTCTTGGTGATAGCTTTGATTGGTATGGATTACATTGGGTAGTGGCTGACGTTAAAAACCATCAAGTGACTAAATTAGGTTTGGCTCTACCTGATAACGACAAAATAGACTTAAAATAGTTAGCGGATTTCAAATCATAACTATGGCAATCATGGAAAAGCTCAGAAGAAAGCCTTATATAACAGAATTATTACTCAGGTATGTAAGCTTGACATACCTGAGCTAATTCATGAATTGCAAATATACATTGTGACGATACGCAGTTTCCTCTAATCAGTTTTGTAAAATGATTTAGAGTATAAGCATAAGGTAAGGACAGTCCTTGTCGTTACGGTTACTTGAAAAGTAATCTGAAACTCTCCTATATGAGTGAGACTTTAGTAAGCGAAATCTCGGCGTTCCATTAAGAAGCTTTCTAAATGCCTATAAGAGTCGAAGTTTCGATGTGATGGGTAAGCCATGTTGCCTTCTTTTATGATGTTTTTGGCAATAGCGCTTACGTCTTCCTGTTTTAACATATCAAATTTTGAGTCGATATTGAGTGTACGATTCAATTCAAAAACCGCATCAACCACAGCTTGAGCTTTCTCTTTTTCCGTCGAACCTTCTAAGCCTAATGTATCCGCTATGATTGCTAGACGATCAGAGGCTTTTGGTAGAGCAAACTGAAGCACATGAGGTAGAGAGATAGCGCAGCCCATACCATGCGGAACCTTGTAGAAAGCACCTAGTTGATGTGAGATACCATGCGCCCAGCCCAGTAGTGTTTTAGAAAATGCTTTACCTGCATCGAATGAAGCCAATGCCATTTCAGTTCTTGCTTCATGGTCTTCTGAGCCATTTTTATAAGCACGCGGTAGGAACTCGAATATGCGCTTTATGCTTTTCAGGTTCATTTCGTCTGTCTGTTTTGTTGAATAGGTACTCATGAATGACTCCATAGCGTGGGTCAGTGCATCCATACCGGTTGACGCTGTGATATGAGGTGGCAGTGCCATGGTCAGTCTTGAATCAAATACTGCTAGGTCTGGCACAACACCATAGCTGACTAATGCATTTTTCTGGTTGGTTTTTTCGTCTGTTACTACGGTTACGGTCGTTGCTTCAGATCCTGTTCCTGACGTTGTTGGAATAGCAACAAAGTATGCCCCTTTGCGGCGAAGCTGTAGCATACTCATCAAACCGTGGGTAATCTTACGAGGATCTAAGTTGTGTTTAGCACAGCCGTTGATCATCTTAGTGCCATCAATTGAACTACCACCACCAATCGCGATTGCACAGTCATAGTTGTGTTCGTGACACGCTGCGATTCCTTTCTCTACAATCGCATATGAAGGATCAGGTTGGATGTCGTTAAATATTTTGTAATCTATATTCTTTTTTTCTAGCGTATCAATGAGCAATTGGAATGATGGCAATGTAGAAAAGAAACTGTCGGTAAAGATAACAGGGCGTTTGATCCCTTTGTCTACCAAATGTTTCGCTAGTGTATCGAGTGATTTGTCGCCGTTGAGTACATTTGGCACTGGAACTGGCATACGCGGAAAAGCTTTACTAGCAATAGCGTGGTATGTGTTTACGAAAAAACGTTCAGTTTTATATAGCATTGAAGTTACCTACTGTAAGTTAAAATCTGAAGTAAAGACGTTCGCTTCCATTTTTATGAGCCAGTTCCGTCGTTCTCTTTACTGTATGGCTTTACTTTACATCAATACAGACCGGTCGGTCTAGTTGTTTTTGTATTCATTCCGAATTTTTTTTCACACCATAAATCGATCAAGTAATTTTATTGATATAGAAAAAGAAGGGGGAATCACCTTAAGTCATTGAAATTACGATATCGAAAGAAACGTTATTCCACTGGAGACTGCTCTGAGAAGTTGTGGTCCAGTTTCTTGTTTCAGAGCTTTAATTTCGCATTTCGATGTGATGCTATTTCACAGATTTATCCTTTTCGACTGCTGATTCACAGTCATTAAATTGTCATTGTTTCCTTATTAAAGTGACATATAAACACTCTAGTATTCACCTTGATTGCACAGCTGTGCAAAATAACGAGGTAGACTTTTGAACGCAGTAATACAAAGCCTAAAACATCAATTTAGCTTTCATTCAATTCGGTACCGAATGCAACTTATAATGCAGACCCCAACCAGTATTATGGGGTTGCTATTATTAGTCGTCTTCGGCTATTTCATTGCAGTACCGGTGCTTTCGCTATTATTTGACGCTGTGCAAGTGCAATTTGGCGATGAACGTAGAATAGGTCATTCGATGGGAGAGTGGACCGATTACTATTTAGTTCGAACGTTATTTTCTCCTATTTCAGAATCACTCTTTTGGCTACCTTTAAGCCACACGTTACGTGTTAGCCTTGGCGTTATCGCAATATCCTTAAGTTTAGGTAGTGTGCTAGCTTGGCTGGTAAGCCGTAGTGATATGTTTGGAAAAAAATGGTTTGCGACAGCGCTTATTGTTCCTTACATGTTACCTGCGTGGACGTTCGCGATGGCTTGGTCCACGATATTTAAAAATCGAACAACGGGCGGACAGCAAGGTTGGTTAGAAAATCTAGGCATCGCGACACCTGATTGGCTCGCCTATGGTGAACTGCCAATCATTATCATACTTTCCTTAAATTACATTCCATTTGTTATTTTGCTTCTCGGAAATGCATTACGCTCTTTTGATTCGCAACTCGAGGATTCAGCTCGAATATTAGGTGCTAAACCACGAACTATTACCTTTAAGATAATCATACCATTGATGATGCCGGCACTAATGTCAGCGAGTGTTCTTATTTTTGCTAAGGTACTGGGTGAGTTTGGTGTTTCCTACATACTGGGTCTTCCTGTTAATTACGAAGTGTTATCCACGTCGTTGTATAGAAGCATTGAATCTCGTCAAACCGGTGTAGCGGCAGTATTAGCAGGGGCGATTATGTTCTTTGGGGTTGTCTCACTGCTAATCGATGCTTTACTCCTCAAAGAGGCTAAGCGCTTTGTGACTGTTGGTAGCAAGGGGGTTATGCATAAACCTAGCCCATTAGGACAGTGGCGATTACCTGCAACCTTATTGTCTGCGACAGTATTTTTAGGTTCTGTTGTGGTTCCGCTGACGGTGCTTGCGCTATCTACTGTGATGATAATTCCTGGTGATTTTTCGTTATCTAATTTTACCCTTGATTATTGGATTGGTTCTGGACTCGCAACGATTGCAGAAAGCAGTGGTATTTTATTTAGCTCGAATTTGTGGAGCGCTGTGTGGAATACATTGTGGATCGTTAGTATTGCTTCTATTTGTTCAGGGTTACTAGGCTTGCTGGTTGGGTATGTTGTCGTACGGAGCCCAATTAAATTGCTTAGCGTCGCGTTGCGTCAAATTACCTTCTTTCCCTATTTAGTACCTGGAATTGCATTTGCTGCGGCTTATCTTTCGTTGTTTGCAGTGGAAAGAGGTCCAATTCCCGCATTATACGGCACTGTCACCTTGCTCATTTTGGCTCTCATTGCCGATGAAATGCCTTACGCTTCACGTGCTGGTATATCGGCTATGATGCAGCTTGGTAAAGACCCGGAAGAAGCCGCACAAATGGCGGGAGCAGGGTGGATTACCAGGATGCGTCAGATTGTGCTACCGATTCAAAAAGGGTCATTAGTAACGGGAATTTTATTGCCCTTTATCTCTGGTATCAATGGGTTAAGCCTATTCATTATATTGGCAGTACCATCGACAGATGTACTCACCACCTATGCGTTACGACTTATCGATTACAACTACACACAAGCCGCGAATGCTGTCGTACTCATTATTTGTTTTATCGCCTTTATTGGTACTTATTTTACTCAAAGACTCACAAAAACTAATCTTGCAGAAGGACTAGGAAACTAATGCCAAATATCCATTTACACCAAGTTTGCAAGCAATTTGACCGTGGTGCAGGACACGCTGTTGATCAGTTAGATCTATTGATTAATGAAGGGGAGTTCATGTGTATCCTGGGCCCTTCTGGCTGCGGAAAAACAACAACATTGAGAATGATTGCGGGCTTAGAAAACGTATCTTCTGGAAAGATAGTGTTAGGCGATACCATAGTGGACTCGAAAGAAGATGGAGTCTTCTTATCATCGGAAAAGCGCAAGTTGGGTTTAGTGTTTCAAAGCTATGCGCTTTGGCCTCACATGACAGTGGAAAAAAACATCGAGTTTGGGCTCAAATTACAAAAGTTAGATAAGAAAAAGCGCCAAGATATTATTCAGTCTGTTATGGAAACATTAGGTATTGAGAAATATCGATCTCGTTATCCATCACAACTTTCAGGAGGTCAGCAACAACGAGTTGCACTAGCGAGGATGTTGGCTGTTCAACCGAATATCTTATTGATGGATGAACCGCTATCAAATCTAGATGCCCGGCTTAGGCTTGAAATGCGTACGGAACTAAAGCGCATTCACTCTACTTACAATACTACTATCGTTTTCGTTACTCACGATCAATGGGAAGCAATGGCGCTTGCCACCAAAATCGCGGTAATGAAAGACGGGGAGTTACAACAGGTAGGGACCCCAAACGATATTTATGATCGTCCTGAAAATAGGTTTGTTGCTGAGTTTGTTGGGACACCCCCTATCAACATTGTTGAGTTAGACCAACCGTCGCTATGCAGTGAATTAATTAAACGCTATTTAGAAAATAATTTAGGAAATCTTGAGGCAAACTGCTCTGTTGGTATTCGCCCAGAACGAATCAAGATAACGGGACTTGAAGATACTCCTGATATAAAAGTACTTAACCTAAAAGCCCGACTTGAAAGTATTTTGCCGACTGGAGGCAGTTGGATTCTCGAACTGAGTATCGCTGATCATAAAATTCATATTAATACGCAAATTCCGCCCTCTCATGTGGAAGGTGACACTATGAATCTGTCTATTTCCCCACAAGACATTCTTTTATTTAACGCTGATGGCAAGCGATTTGACTGGCCATTAATAAACAATCATCAAATAAGTATTCCTAAACCTAATAATGACGAACTAGGAGTCATGTTGTGAAAATTAACGCTTTTAGATCCACAATACTTTCTATCTCATTGGCAGTGGCATTTGCTCCTACAGCAGTGTTTGCTTCAACAGGGGATGACAAAGATATCCAAGGATTGATTAGTGCGGCCCAGGATGAAGCACCTATTACCGTTTATGCGCCTTCAGGAAAAATTGTTCAGACTGCGGAAAACTTTACGAAAAAGTACGGGGTTCAAGCGGTAGGTACTAAGGTGAGCAGTTCTGCGCAAGTAGAAATGATGATCCGTGAATACCGTGCGAATAATATTCGAGGAGATGTGATTATCACGGGAGATGCTTCAGCGACCGTAGCTCAATTACTTCCAATGGGTATGGCTGAATCATGGGTTTCACCAACTCTAAAAAGCGATATTGCAGATTACGCAAAAGATCCACTATTAGTTTATGGCGACCCTGCAGTTTGGACTTACAACACAGAGATTCATGCTGAATGCCCGGTGAATAACATTTGGGCATTAACCGATTCGAAATGGAATAGGAGAGTGGCTATTCCAGATCCTTTAAATAAAGCGAGCTTTCTTGATTGGTTTAATCAACTCGAAATGCATCATGATAAACAGATTGCAGAGGCATACAAACAGTACTTTGGAAAGCCATTAGATATTAGTAAAGAGTCGGCAACAGTAAGCTGGGTAAAAGCATTGGCTAAAAACTCGCCATTGCCAACAGATTCTGATTCGGCAGCCGGTGACACGGTGGGTGCGCCTGGTCAAACCGATTCCTTTGTAGGCTTTATGTCTACAGCTAAGTACCGTGATGTAGCTCAGGGCAAAGTTCACCTTGGTATTTGTGACACTATGTATCCGTTTGTTGGTTGGTCAACTCCGGGTTACGGCGTTATATCAACGAAAACTCAAAGTCCTAATGCGGCAAAGCTGTTCCTGCACTTCCTTATGACTGAAGAAGGAATTTCTAACCAGACTGTTGATGGGAAAGTATCTGGTAATCAATCTATACCGGCAAATCAAAACGAGGCATCGGGTGTACAAAACGTTTATTCAAACATACTTCAATACGACGCAACGACTGGAATGGAAGACTTTGATAACCGACAGGACTGGGCGGATATTTGGCGTATTAATTTCACTCGCTAACCGATTTTCTAAATAACTGACACTACGGAATGAGTCAAGTTGAACACTTGGTATACCATTCAACAAGGGTTTACATGCAATATGTAGCTGAAAAACAAACTACCAATGAAACAGACATAGATCTGAGTCAGCGATTAGAAGTCGCAATCGAAATAATTAAAGAAGCTGGCAAGATGGCCAAAGATGCTTTTACTACCATGACGCCGGACAAAATCGGCTATAAGGGGCCACAAGATTTTCTTACTGAGACGGATCTTGCTGTAGAGCTATTGATTCGAGAACGATTATATACCGCATTTCCTGAAGACTCTGTTTACGGTGAAGAAACTGGTGGTGAGATAAAGTCAAATACGTGGATTCTAGATCCAATTGACGGAACAGCCAATTTTGCTAGAGGCATACCACACTTCTGTATTGTAATGGCGTATGTGTGTGACAACGATACCAAACTCGGGCTGATATTCGATCCTATTCATGATGAGTTATTTACTGCAGAGAAAGGAAAGGGCTCGTCACTGAATGGTCGTAATTTGCAAGTGGCTAAAACAGAATCGTTTGACGAAGCAAGTCTTGAACTTGGCTGGAATCAGCGTTCGAGTGAAGAAAATTACTTTTCAGCTCTCAAAAATCTGTGTCAATTGGGTGCCAATGTACGACGAAGTGCTTCGGGCGCCCTCGCATTAGCCTATGTCGCCAAAGGGAGAACCGATGGTTATGTGGAGTTACATATGAACCCTTGGGACTGCTTAGCTGGACTTTTGTTGGTTAAAGAGTCTGGTGGGGTTATCAACAATTATACGCAATTGGCTGAGTGGCACAAAGGAGGCCCAGTATTTGCGGTCATCCCTTCATTGGCAGAAGCTGTTGCCGACAAAGTATTAATTGAAATAGAACAATATGCTTAATTTTACCTTATAGGAATAAAAATGATTATATCTCCTGTTTATGAGCGCGATGCCGCTCATTTGGTGGCCAGTGATATTGGACCTAATGGACAGCACCTATACCTTGGTGGTTATGAGTCGGCGCGAGATCAGGACTTACATAAAGAGCTAGGAATTACTACCGTTGTTAATTGCGCGGTTAACCTAGATATAAATTATGTTAATGATCCTTATTTGGAGCAAGAAGGAGCAAAGCTTGCGGCGGGATGTGGTGGCGTTCGTACCTACAAAATGGGACTCATTGATGGCCCAGGTAATCCACATCAAATGATTCTAGCTGGCTATTATCTACTTGATGGTGCATTTAACCAAGTACTGCCAGAAAAACCGAGCTATCCAACGAGAGAGCAGGGTAATGTGCTTATACATTGCCGAGGTGGACGAAGTCGTTCGGTAGCGATTGCTTCGTTGTTTATGCATAGAAAACAATCAGCGCTATACCCGACATTGCAATCTGCAATAGATGTTGTTCGTGAACGCCGAGATCTGCGATCAGACGAATGGTTTGAGACACCTAAACCTAGCCTTATTGAAGCAATTGAAAAGGCGAAGACGATGTTAGAAATATTAGATGAACATGGTTTCAATAATTGATCTAGCATTGGTGTCGTTGAGCTAAATCTACTATTAAGCCCCTTAATTATGGGGCTTTTTTAAACGAGAAATGAACATTAGAATCTGATAAAACTGAACTTAATTATATGGGCACTAAAGCGCCCTGTATAAGTTGGTTAATGCTTGGTCGTTTTACGTTTTACGGCATCCAGTGTGTATTGATAATCTATATTTGGTGAGTCCGTTGCAGTTCGCACACGTTCAATTATATGTGATGTAATTTTATCAATAGGTTGTTGAAATGTCGTGAGCTGATAACTATTCCAACTTGCTTGTTCAATATCGTCAAAGCCAACGATAGCGATATCCTCTGGCACATTGAACCCTTGAGATTTAAGACTGTCCATTAATCCACATGCAAGAAGATCGGTTACACAAAACACTCCATCAGTATGTCGATTTAAACGCTTAGCAAGAAATGCTCCAGAAGCGTAAGATGAATCACCAAAACGTAGCACTTGAATCGATACTTTTTCTTGCTTTGCCGCAAGCATAAACCCCTCCTCACGAGCCATAAGGCTTGAAGACTTAACATCTGAATTGATCAAAGCGATATTTTTGCATCCTTGATTTATAAGAATATCTAACGCTTTTCTAGCTGAACCAATGTTGTCTATACGGATATTATCAGCGTCTGGATGAACATAATTACGGTTAACCAAAATAACGCGTTGTCCATTCCTTATGCATTGATCAATAAGTGCTTTAGAGGGCTGACCTGATAAAACTACGGATACTTCGGCGCGAAAGTTCAACGTTTGATTCAACGCTTCAGTTACGCTCTCGTCATCACTTTTGGTATTAATTAACATGGTGACTTTATTAATTTTCTGCAGACTTCGAGACAAGGTGTCAATGAAACGAGATTGAAATGGCGTGTTAATATCTGTAGTAATCAAGCTTACGATATTGCTCTTATCGTGTAAGCCTTTCGCAAGATGGTTTACATGATAGCCTAGCTTACCAGCGGCGTTTAATACTCGCTCTCTTGTTTTAGCTGAAACACTTGCCCCCTCAGTGAATGTCCGAGACACCGCTGAACGAGATACTCCCGCTAAGTCTGCAACCTGCTGAGCGCTAATGAAACTTTTAGTAGAGTTGGTCATACGAGTTGTAAATCCAAAGGCTAGATCATTACTTTTATGCGTTAAATCATAGCATTAGACCGTTACACTTATGTGTTTACGCGATAAAAACGAGATTGCGATGTGTTAGAAACAGGCATGACGGACTCAGAATTAGAACCTGTAATGAAGAAAGTGTCGATGATGGTTGTTCAACTCAGTAGCTGTGCTTGTCACGAATGGCTAAGGCTTTGATCTAGATATGCCTGCATTTGTTGACTGTACAGTTGTGGCAAGCAGTTCTGAGATAGGATAATTTAGGTGACAGTGTCACGTGATGGGCGTAAATCCATCAGATCAGGTTGCTTGAATATAGATACCGTTATCGACGCAGGTGACGTTAGGGAACATAGCAAGTGAATAAAATTTTGATTAATACTGAAACGACAAAAGCCAGTCATCGTGACTGGCTTTTTATACGTTGTTCCCAAGGGTCGTTTAGCCGAAGGCATTACTTGTCATGTAGCATTTTAGAAGCGGAGCGAATCAATACAAGACCTTTATTTTGACCAAAGGTTTGTAAATTTCATTAGCCTAACCAAGAGTTGTTGTCATTAACTTAAGCAAGGTAAGAAAGACTAGAAATAGTACCTAACACCTACCCAAGCTTCAGTTTGCCAATTGTTCGCCACTGATGAATCATTGACGTTAATATCTCCTTTTGTGATGTCATAGCGAGTATTTAACCACCAAGTTCGGGCACTGTTCATCGGTACATTTAACGATGTCTTGAAAGAGAAATTTTGCATATTGATCTCATCACCAGAGAGATCTTGCCATTCTGGAACAAAGGACACATAGGCTCCACTATCACCTAAGTGTTTAGCGGTAATTAGCCCAAGTGAGTAACCCGTTAAGTTGTCTTCAGATGAACTAATGCCGGGAATGTCCATACTACCCGCCATTAAACCTGCTCTTGGAAAAACCAAAAAGCCACCGGTATACGCAGGATTAATCGCAACAATGCCACCGACCGACAGCAAATCATTCTTAATGTTGGTGCGAGTATTAATGTAGTCTAGCGATACACCAATCTTTGGAGTGGCTTGTAATCCAGGTTCAAACACATGGAAGTATTGGATTCGTGAGTTACTGTATTCCGAACCGAATTTATTAGGGTCACGTAGTGTAGTATTACTATCGTCCACGAAAGTCGCCTCAGCGAGCAATGCAAACTGCTGACCATTGTCCAAGCCACCTGAAATCTGTCCCTGAAATTGAATATCAGAGTTGCCACTCAACATTAACGCAGCTTGCGTGTACACCTGTGTCACATCTGCAGGGTCGATAACCCTATTTTCGGTGTTCGTTTCAGTGGAATACGCGGGTAAGCAAATCCCGAGACTCAGCGGGATAAGTAGAGCGAATTTTTTCATTGAATTCTCGAAAGTAGTTTGCTTCCTCCTTGAAGCTTAAGTGTCCATGTGAGGTGAAAATTGAGATTATTTCTCTGCGAGTAACTTGGCTGCTGAACGCATCAGTGCTGGGCCTTTATTTTCACCAAAGCCAGAGTGATAAGGGTTGGTTGAGAACATTACGCCTACAAAATCACGATCTGGATCGATGTAAATAAACTGGCCAAGGTTGCCACTTTTCGACATTGCACCGTCATTGAAGATGTAGTCGAATTGGTAAGAGTTGTAGTCAGCTTTTTCATTGAAAGCGTGTAGGGAGCTGCTCTCTTTACTAGTGCCGACAAAGGCTTTCGTATTACCGCCATTGTGAATGCGTTCGATCACCGCTTGTGAAATTACTGGCTCATCAGCCACAGCTTTCCAGCTAGGTGTAAATAATGTTCCCCAACGAGCCATATCTTCTAAGGTGGTTGAAACTAAACCTACCGCAATAGCCATACCGTCCGGCGTTAAGTTGATCTGCATTGGCTGACGAGCATGCACTTTAGACCAAACGCGGTCTTCGAATACCTCAGTCCAAGTCTTGTTTTCAATGTTCTCTACTAGCTTGGTCAAAACCATGGTATTGATAGACGCATAACGGAAATGATCACCTGCTTTTTCGCCTTCTATTTTTTGAGCGCCTTTGGCCACATTCATCCATGTTTCCATCTCACCAGTTTTAGCTCTTGGTGAGTTGAATGAAGCAGCAAAGAAACGGACTACGTCAGAGTCTGGATTCAAGATAGACTCTAATGTCTCTTCATTATCTAACGCAGTCGACATGTTCAAAATCTGATGTACGGTGATGCCTTGCCAGTTTGTTCCCTTAAGCTCTGTTACATAATCTGTAATGTCTTTTTCAGGGTCAACTTTTCCCTCTTCGACTAACATCGCAATCACAGCACCTACGGTCGTTTTTGCGGTTGATGCCCAAACATGCGTGTCTGTAGGACTCATACCTGGATAAGCCTCATAAACAATCTCACCTTTGTGAATTAACATGAAACCTTGAGTTCGAAATTGTTCATCCGCAAGATACTGTTCCATCGTCAACTCTCCCTTGCTTTCAGTGTCAACCGTCAGCTTAGCAAGGCGAGAATCAATATTCTTAACCAAAGGTTTGTAATCTTCATGAGGTGCAGCGAGGGCTGTTGGCATGAACTCACTCATGTGCATGTTGTAGTAAAAACTGTGGTCTCCTCCCATCTGCCAATGGAAGTTGTTGAAATTATCGCGGGCTGAATCAACGAAGTTAGGCGTAAAAGATTGGTCAGCATCTTTCACAGCCAGAGTGACCTGAGCACCTTCAACTTTTAGAGCCGCTTCTACTGGGTTTATATCAACTGGTTGTGATGCAATTACCAATGATGAAATAGTCAGTGATGAAATAAATAGGGCAAGGGGTTTAAGTTTCATGTTCTTCTCTCATTTGTTTTGGGAGAAGTATATGGATCTAAGTTACACTTGGTTAGGTCATTTGGTGACATTTAAAGGCAACGCAAAAACATGAAAGCATCATCTATTACCACCAGTATATTGTTGAGCTCTACCAGCAATATCGCCCCATATATTGACTATTGCGACAAGAGATCACTTGACTGGCGTGGTGTGGCTATTGAATGTGGTTTACCGATTGAGCTAACACAATCAAATCAATGGCTTCCAACACACGATCTGATCCGTTTTATTCATGGGCTTGAGCGTAACTTTGGTTATTCAATAGGAATTGAAGTCGGTCGTCACACTTCTCTGGAACAGTTATCACCACAGCTACACCACGAGATAGGAAAATGCACGTCCTTAGAGCAAGCCATTCATTGCTTGATTACTGAAATGCCGAGCTTGAACAATCACGTTACGATTTGGACGGAGAAAAAAGATGGATTATGGTGGTTATGTCATCGAAGCTGCTATCATCCATCCACATCTGGGTTCGAACAATCGGAATGGTTTCGAATGCTCACTATCATCAGCCTTTGTCGCACATTCTTGGATAAAAGGTGGCAGCCTTCTCACGCTAAATTAGTGTGTACAAATAATAGGGCACGTAAACTGCCTAAACATTTTTTTAATTCCGATATTCGATTTGAACAGCAATACGGTGCGATTGCGATTCCTCTTCCCTATGACTATCGCGCTATTTCTGAGCAATATACCACTCAAGATTGGCATCAGGCCGTTGAAGCACTGATAAAGACGTACGCGACCTTGCCTTGGTTTAATATTGAGTGGTTTGCAAGCCTACTCGGCTTAACAAAGCGTACGCTGCAAAGAAATCTTAAGAAAAGAAGCATTCTGTTTAAAGAGGCAAAAGAAGAGGTTCGTGAGATTAAAGCAAAACAATTACTCGATGAGACCGACCTTTCAGTACAAGAGATAAGTTGGCAAGTTGGTTACAGTGATTTAAGTAACTTTAACCGAGCATTTAAAGGCTGGGTGGGCACAACTGCACCAAGTTATCGAAGCCGAAAGAAACAGACACAAGTAAGTGAAATAAAAAATTAAGTCAAGATACATGAGCAATAAGCGCTTTGTTGTAGTGCTTCCAGTGAGTTGTTTTGTAATAAGGTTTAGACATGAGGCGAGGGTGTTTGATCAGTGTAGCTAGATCAGATCGTAACTTACCACTTAGCTGCATTGAATCAGGCAACAGAACCAGTAAGAGATTGAATCTTACTTACGCATAAGATAACAAATTTCAAATCACCGCCAAGTAGGTCTATGTGGCCTTTTATCATTATCTATCACAATTATTTTTACCCAGTGACATAAACCCTAAGAATATAGCTAAATGGGTCCTCTTTTGAATACGGTGACGGTAGTGCGTAACGCCATACTCATCGATGTAAATATCTACAGATTTAATTAAGTCAGTCTCTAACCGGTCCCTAGTCCAACCTTCGTGAGGGTTATACAATTCCTCCTGAGTATAACTATCCATCTTAGGAGTAAAGAATCGTTTACCTGTCCGTATACACCATCGATCGTATAGCCAATTCAATAGGAGAAGTACTACTAATATTTTCAAGAAAGCCATACAGTTAACCTTTACTAATTTAAGAAACTGAGTGTATTTGTATGTTTGCTGTGATTGTACGATTTCTATAGATATGTCGAATAATGCTTTTGTTACATAACAGGTATTACTTTCTGTTATGGCGGTAAACAGTATTTTTCAGAAATGAATTCAATAGACTAGATAGGTACAAAGGTTCAGCCCCATCTTCACTAAGAACTGAATTGAACTTGCAAAGTATGACTCAGCTATATATGATGCGCTTATTGTAGTGACTGACCAGTCAGTCAGTTATCATATTCAAAACATTGAAGACAAATAATATGGACAGAAAAAGACAAATCATTGACTCAGCAATTGAGTTATTCGCAACCAAGGGCTACGAAAATACGTCCGTTGCGGCTATTTGCGAGCATTCAAATGTATCAAAAGGCTTGGTTTTTCATCATTTCAAGAATAAAGATGGATTACTTAGGGAAGTCTTCATGCGAATGGCTGAGATAATTAATGAAGTTGGCGAGAGTGTAGTTAATACCGATCTAGAACAAAGCCCGAAAGCTAGGTTAGTTGATTTTCTTGACAAGATTTTCTTATCAATGGCGTCACCTGAACATAAGTTATATTACCAAGTCGATTTTCAAATCTTGTGTCAGCGGTCAACAAGAACCCTTTTGAAAGACTTATTTGATGAACGATATCAGTTAATGATGACTTCATTTGAGGAAATCTTACGAGATATCCCAGCGGCTACGCCTGAGGTTGATAGCCATATGATTATTGCTGAAATAGATGGTATTGCTTTGAACTATTTGTTCGCAACAAAGGACTATCCATTAATGGCAATTAAAGATCGCTTCATACAAAAACAGCTTTTATTGCTTGGGCTGTAGTCACTTAACCAAAACAAATAATGAGAATAAAATGAAAACTCCTTACCAAATTCACTATGAAACATTTGCAGTCGCTGGTGGTCTTTATGATGAACGACATGCAAAACTGTACGCAGAGTTTGCGGATGATCTAATCGCAGATGGTAGCTATTCAATTGTTTATGACGGGGTCGCTCATGCCTGTTATACACCAATTACTATCGATGCAGCGCCTCATCTGAAGTGTTATGTGGTTGCGCCTTTATCCGTTCTTCCAGAATATCAGCGACAAGGTTACGCTACTCGATTGATGGAAAGGGCAGAACAAGAGCTAAAACCAGACGTAGTATTTATTATGGGTGAATTTCATCATTACGGTAAACGCTACAATACGCCTCACAAAGTAGGTTTGCCTGTAGAGTCTTTAGCGCCATTAGAGAATTGGTTTGCACTGGCGTTAACGGAAGGTGCTCTAGATGACGTTGGTCAATCGACATCAAGCATGACTGGCCCATATACAGAACCACTTATTTGGCGTCATCCTAGCGAGCAAGTGTAAAGAAAGAGGCGTTAGGTAAATTGTTGTTTTCAGTAACATCGACTGAACGTCTTTTTTATGCCTATTTCAATTACTCAATTGAGCAAATGGCGCAAAAAAGGCGCTATCAAAGCGCCTTAACATTCCAGTCAATTTAACCTATTTCTTACGGCAAAACTCACAACGTAACCACATAGATTGACCTTCCACTTTACCAGAAAATAGTTCTGGATCATCTTGTGCAAGGCTGATGTTTCTAACCATAGTGCCAATTTTAACAACCATTGAGGACCCCTTAACTGGTAGGTCTTTGATGATGGTTACCGTGTCACCTTTTGACAATGGTGCGCCATGACAATCAACGTGTTTCTTACCGTCATTTTCCATGCCGGTTTCAGCCCATGTTTTTGTTTCTTCTTCCATGTACATCATGTCTAGCAGGTCTTGTGCCCAAGCTTCGCCTTTGCGTGTAAGACGAGTTAATTGACGCCATGCTAGCACTTGTACTGGTGGCTCTTGGCTCCACATACTGTCGTTTAGACAACGCCAGTGGTTAACGTCCATCTGATCTGCGTCTTCTACTTGAGTGCGGCATGTATCACAAAGCAGTGCGCCGTGGTCTACGGTAGCTTGAGAGTGAGGAGCTACAGCAAAGGGTTGTAGATCGTTCGTTGCGCCACATAGCTCACATTTGTCGCCGCAGCGTTGACGTAGTGTTGATTCAATAGACATGTATTAACCTTGTTATCTCTTGTAATTTGGCGACATTATCCATACTTCGCCACTGTAATGAAAGCAGTTCGCGATCAATGTTGATTTAGAATAAGTTTTCTACGCCAACGTGTTCATATTTGATTATTTTAGAACAATAAAATCAATCTGGTTTTGGGCAGTTAGGCTTTTGCCCTGTGAATTTGGGTACCGTTGCCGCTTTTGCTGTTAGGTCTTTGATTCTCGTATCGTGAGACGGGTGGGTCGAAAGCAGTTCTGGTGGTTGATTACCTCCTGATGCTTTTGCCATGTTTTTCCATAAATCAACACTTTGATACGGGTCAAAACCCGCTTTAGCCATCAACTCTAACCCAACAATGTCCGCTTCGCTTTCTTGAGTTCTTCCGTAGGGTAGCATCACGCCGTATTGAACACCTACGCCCATCAAAGCCATTATTTCGTTTCTATAGTCTTGGTTGGCTAGGGCAATATTGCTTAACTGCATACCAGTATTAGCAAGTTGGGCATGTGACATACGCTCATTACTGTGTTCTGCCAGTACATGGGCGATTTCATGTCCTATGACCGTAGCGAGTTGGTCTTGATTCACTGCAACGTTAAGCAAGCCGGTATATACACCAATTTTGCCACCTGGTAGCGCAAAGGCGTTAACCTGTTCACTATCAAATATAACGACTTCCCACTGGGTGAAGCTGCCTTGAATGGGGACATACTCCAAAATGGCATTGGTGACACATTGGACGTAAGTATTGGTTTTAGTATCTTTACTAATGGTCAGTTCTGTTTTCATTTCTTCAAAAGACTGACTGCCGAGATCTGACATTTGGTTGTCTGAAAATAAAATCACCTGATTGCGCCCTGTTGGAGAGGTGGCGCAAGCGGTAACGATAGCGACAGATGCCAATGAGAGTACTAGTGTTTTTAGTCGCATAGAAGGGGTCCTTTTCTATCTTTGCGCTAACCCTTAACCTTGGTTTAGTACAAGTGTGGTTGATGCCATAAGATTTTCCATAAAACAGGAAAAATTAAACACTAAAGTGTTTAAAAAGAATAAGATAACAGAACGTAGCAAAAACAAAGGAAAAGACATCGATGACGATATGGAAACGCGACATCAGTCTAGAATCTCTCAATGCCCAATCAAAAAATACGCTAATTGAGCACTTAGGTATTGTTTATACAGAGGTTTCTGATAATTCATTAACCGCGACCATGCCCGTAGGACCTAATACACACCAACCATTTGGTCTATTGCATGGCGGGGCTTCTGTAGTTTTGGCCGAGTCGCTGGGCTCTTATGCTGCGTATCACTGTTGTGAGGGTGACAGACATTGTGTCGGCCTTGAAATCAATGCGAATCATCTTAAAGCGGTACGCAGTGGTATTGTTACTGGCATCGCTACCCCCATCCACTTGGGCGGGACCACACACATTTGGTCCATTGAGATTCGTGATGATAGAGGGAACTTGGTGTGTATTTCTCGTCATACAGTGATGGTTCGAAATGCGGTTAAGAAGGCAAAGGTATGACTCTAGATTTTGAATTAGGGAAGATTATTGTGAATGCCCACGAGATCATGATTCGATTGGACGGTGATCATCGTCTGACTTTTCAAGCTCAAACAGATGCTGTTCAACTGATGGGGCCGGTATTGGTGATTTTAGATGCGCAAAGCCGTTTTTCTATTAAGCTTCCCTCTGAAATCATTGAAGAAATTTCGCAAGTTACTGGAATTCCGATAACGTAAAACTCTCTCACTTCATGCTAAAATGAGGAAACTGATACATTTTCTAAGAATTGGAATTTCCTCTTTATGAGTAGCCCGCGACTTCGAACACAGTTTGAAACCCTATTTGAGCATTTTAAAGGCGAAGATAGCGAAACGCGTATAGAAGACATTACTGAGATTTTGTTTTGTACGAGACGAAACGCCCGTATCGTACTGAATAAGCTCAGTGAAGAAGGGTGGATTGAGTGGCATCCTTCGGCTGGACGAGGGAAGCAATCTCAGCTTATCTTTAAGCAGAACCGACAAGATGTTGGCGAGAGTCTGGCAAAACGTTACCTTGAAGAAGGGCGTATTGGGCAGGCACTGCAAGTTCTCAATCAAGATGCCAACCGCCTAACCCAAGTAATTCAAGATTACCTAGGTGTACAACATAGACAAGGCCAGCAAGTTCTTAGTCTGCCCTATTATCGTCAGCTCTCGATGTTAAACCCGAGAAAGCCTCATCGACGTTCAGAGCAAAACATCATCCATCAAGTCTTTAGCGGTCTCACGCAACTGGATGAAAATGACAAGCTAACTCAAGATCTTGCTCATTCATGGGATGATGTTGAAGGAAGCCATTGGCGCTTTTATCTTAGAGCTAAGGTTCGTTTTCATAATGGTCAGTTGCTTGAAACTGAACATGTGGTTGAGCACTTGAAGTCGTTAGCGAATTTACCGCTGTTCACTCATATTCAAAAGGTAACCACGCCATCCCCTTTGGTTATCGACATAGAACTTAGCCGACCTGATTATCATTTTGATGTGTTGCTTGCTGAAACGGTTGCCAAGGTACTCCCTTATAATAGTGACGAAATCGAAGATTTCGATCGCCTTCCCAGTGGAACAGGGCCTTATCGAGTTTCTGTGAATGATGACAAGAGATTGATCCTTGAAGCATTTGATAACTATTTTGGATATAGACCCTTGGTTGATCGGGTTGAGGTGTGGGTAATTGATGAAATTCACTCAAGTATTGTTTATCCAAGTTTGTCTCAACCGAATATGCCAACACAACGCACGGATGACGACGTCGCTCTAGACCCAGGCTGTACCTACATTTCAGTAAATCAACGCAGTGGACTTGGTCGCGATGAGCTGTGGCAAGAGTACTTCGCTTCTAGGCTCACCAGTTTTAATCTGTTTGCCCAACTTTCAGAAGAATCTATCGTTGAACTTGGTTTGCTTCCGGCACATGGTCTCAAACCCGGTTGGTACCATAGCAAGCCGCAAAGGCAATTGGCGCCCCCTCAGATAGAGACGGTCAGTATTGCATACCATAGCGATCACCCAGTATTTCCAACGTTATCTAAGGCTATAGCATCGCTACTTAAGCAAGATGGATTGGCGGTTCAGTTTATACGCTATGATCATGTTCCTGATGATATTGATTCGATAGATATTTGGATCAAACCTATGGGACTGGGAACGCATAGGGACGATACTTTGCTAGGTTGGCTTCTGGATTACAGTAACCTGGATCACTTAAGTACTGACAATCAATTGGAGTATATTCATCAAGTGGTTCAAGAATGGCAAGGTCAGCAAAATACAAGATTTCCAGCAAGGGAACTTGGTCGCTATCTAGTGGAAAATCACTTGATAGTACCTATGTTTCATTGCTGGCTAGGAGTGAGTAAAGATCATTGTGGTGCGCTGCAAAATGCGAAGTGCAATGCATTGGGTTGGTTCGACTTTTCTAAGGTTTGGGTTAAATTAAATCAACCTAACGAGATTCAACGAGTGTAGTTATTTGATACTCAATGTAGCGCTTCATTCATAAGTCGAGTGAATGAATCAACTAAAGCTCGCTATATACATATAAATGCCGATTTACCACACAATATGTTCCATCTTTTGTGTGGCAAATTGAGTAGCATTTGATATGAAAAAACTTCGAGCAACCCTGTTAGTAGGTGTACTTAGCACCGCGTTTACTCTTCCTGTTAATGCCCATGGATTGGTTTATGATCAAGGACAATATGACTCTAATCAGTTCAGCGAAGACATAGTGTATTGTGAAGGACTTGGGTTACAAGCGCCTCAAGAGGAGGCTGATAACGTTGTGCAAGAAACGGCTAAACGTGGTGCTCGAGGCGCAACTGCGGGAGCGGTAGCAGGAAGTGTATCAGGAAACTCAGGTTCAGACGCAGCTAAAACCGGTGCTGCTATAGGTATGACCCTAGGCATACTTGGCAACAGAGGCAAACGTAATGCAGTAGAAGCAAGCAATCAGGAGGCATACTCTGAGGTGGTGCGTAACTGTATGTCGGGTAGAGGTTACGTTGCTCTAAATTAATCGTCCAACTTATCCCAAATCACTACATGTAATGGCAATCCGCCAAACTCGTTTGTCTATAAAAGATGAATGAAGCACAGACTCCTAGGTATCTCTTGTTATGAAAAAATCAGTTACTTTTCGTTTAATTGCGTTAGCTTTAACTTTGTTTACGGGTACGCAAGCAATGGCGCTTACTGTTAATCCACCTCCGACTACAGAAACATTTATCCAACAAGCTCGATGTGGTGGATACGCAGCATTTTTGGCAAAAGAGGCTAATATTCCTCAATACCAAGACAGGATGTTTAAGCATATTGAACAGGCGGCTATGACTACATTGGCATTAAACCCGGATCTTACTGAGGGGGAGGCCGTTGTAACGGCGGCATCGGAAGCCGCTCGTCAATTAGGCTGGGAGCAAGCAAACGCCTTTCATTCAGGCAATATGCAAACCCACCAAAAGATGATCATGAGTCAATACATTGAGCAATGTAGCTAATCTTGAATAAGCAGAACGCACTGTTTATACCGTGCGAAAGTTGGCATAATTTATGATCAAAACTATGAAGAACAGCTAAGACAAATGCCTTTTTGGTCACTGCGCGGTGGTAGTGACCAATGAGAAGGACATGAGTGTTCAATAAATGGATTAGCTAACACCGCAAGCCACGTGTCTAAAATATCAAATTGTCCATTTTCAACCTGCTGAATGGTTTCTTGCGCTAGATGAGTACGCAAAATGTATTTAGGGTTGACTCCTTGCATCGCCTTTTGGCGTTCATGATCATTTTGGTAATCCAGTAAAATACGTTTCTCGTAATCCCTAAGCCAGGTCGTAAATTCAGGCTTGTTCAACGAATTATTTAGCTCGGCATCGCTCCAGTTATTCGGACCAGTCTCAGATAAAATCCTTAGCGTAAAATGAAAATCCAGCCCCAACTTTTCCATCAAGTCCAAACAAGAATTGATAAGCTCAGGGTCATTTTCTCGTTCAGTCGTGAATCCAAAACGTGCACGCATCAATCGTCGATATTCGGCTTGAATATGCGACGAGTACGCTTGCAAAGAGGCTTCTATTTGCTTGCTATCAATCAATGACGATAGCGCATAACCTAGCGCCGATAGATTCCATTGACCAATTCCTGGTTGCTGGTGGAATGCATAGCGTCCGCTGTAATCACTATGATTACAGATGTGTTTTGATAAATACGTATCGAGGAAGGCAAACGGACCATAGTCGAAAGTGAGGCCCAATATTGACATGTTATCCGTGTTCATTACGCCGTGACAAAAGCCGTAAACTTGCCAGTGAGCGATCATGGTTGCTGTGCTCTTTGTGACCTGTTGGAAAAACGCAGCGTATTTATCATTAAGGTCTTCGAGTTCGGGCATATGCCAATGAATGATGTAATCTGCTAACGCTTGTATTTCGGTGTGCTGCCCGCTGTAAAAGAGGTATTCAAAGTGACCAAAACGAACATGACTCGGAGCGACACGTAGTAGCGTCGCCGCCGATTCGATGTTTTCTCGTTGTACTGGTGTTTTAGCCCCTGAGAGTGCCAAGGCTTGGGTGGTAGGTATGCCCAGTCCATCCATAGCTGCACTCACTAGATACTCTCTTACACTTGAACGAATAACCGCTCGTCCATCTGCACCTCGGGAGTAGGGTGTCTGGCCACTCCCTTTTAGATGAAGGTCCCATTTGTTACCTGTGTCATCGACAAATTCCGTGAGCAAAAGTCCTCTACCGTCACCAAGATCTGGGTTGTACTGCCCAAATTGATGACCCGTGTACTTCATCGCAATGGGTGACCAAGAGTCAAGGATACCTTGTCCAGAGAGAAGTTGTGTAAGTACCTCATTGTCAGCAGACTTAATATCAATTCCTAGCTTTGTTGCGAGTCGATGGTTGGTATGGATGAGGTAGGGGGCGTGAAGGGGTGTCGGATCGACTCTGCTAGAGAGTGAAGAGCCAAGATCGGCGTATGTATGATGGTAATTTAGCTGATCTAAGCTTTTCATAAATAGGTTTAACCTTACGTTTTGAGATGAGCGGCTACATCTGTGACAATGTCACTAAATGTTGTGTGTAATCGTGTTTAGGTGCATTAAATACTTGTTCTGTTTTCCCGTATTCAATGACTTGTCCAGCTTTGAGTACCATAGTGTCATGACAAACAGAGCGAACTACGTTGAGGTCATGACTGATAAAAAGATAGGTTAGGCCATACTTGCGTTGAAGTTGCTTGAGTAGGTCGAGCACTTGCGCTTGTACTGTACGATCGAGTGAGGAAGTGGGTTCATCAAGTAGGATAAACTCAGGCTTCAGGATCAATGCCCTTGCAATGGCTATTCGCTGTCGTTGTCCCCCAGAAAATTCATTGGGATATCGATGGCGAGTTTCTTGGTCAAGGTCAACTTCTTGCATTACACGACATATTTCAGCGTCAATTTCATAGTCCGTTAGGTTTTGATGGACTAATAACCCTTCGCCAATGATCTGTGCTACTGACATTCTCGGATTCAAAGCTGAGAAAGGGTCTTGAAATACCACCTGCATTCGACTTCTAAGAGGCAACATCTGTTTTCGATCAAGCGAGGAAAGCTCTTTGGTATCAAACACAATGCTGCCATTACTATCAACTAATCGCAGGATGGCCATGCCAGTTGTTGATTTACCTGAGCCACTCTCACCCACTAAACCTAGTGTGTGACCTTTCTTGAGGGTGAAGTTAACACCTGTTACAGCTTTAGTGTGGTCAACGACCCGCTTAAATATTCCACCTGTAATCGGGAACCAAACCTTGAGATCGTGCGCCTCAACTAGGTTCGTATTGGTTTCAGGAGCTTCTACCGGAGAACCGGAAGGATCTGCATCAATTAGCATCTTAGTGTAAGGATGCTTAGGGTCGCTAAACAGAGATTGGCATTCACCGGTTTCTACTATCTGGCCTTCTTTCATTACGCAAACGCGATTGGCAATGCGTTTAACAATACTTAAATCATGAGTGATGAAAAGCATTGCCATGCCCAGTTCTTGTTGGAGATCTTTTAACAGGTCGAGTATTTGTGCTTGAACAGACACGTCTAATGCGGTTGTTGGCTCATCGGCAATCAGGAGTTCGGGCTCATTGATAAGGGCTAGAGCAATCATCACACGCTGTCTTTCTCCGCCACTGAGTTCATGAGGGTAGGCATTGATCTTCTGCTCGGGGTTACGAATGCCTACTTTATTAAGCCACGTTAGGGCAAGAGTCTTAGCCTTATTGGCACGAAGACCGCGATGTATTTCAACAGTCTCGACCAGTTGACGACCAATTTTATGAAGAGGATTTAGAGATACCATTGGCTCTTGAAAAATCATACCAATTCGAGCACCCCGCACGCCACGCATTCGACGCTCCGATAGCGTTAGCAGTTCTTCTTTATCAAAATGTATGGTGCCAGTTTGATAAACGGTACTCGCTTTAGGTAGTAGACGTAAAATAGCATTAGCGGTCACAGATTTACCTGAGCCACTTTCACCGACTAAGGCGAGCGTTTCGCCTTTATTGACGGACAAGCTCACATTGTGTGTCACCGTTCTGGGGTGGGTCTTTCCCCCGAAGGCAACAGAGAGGTTTTCAATGTGGAGTAATGCTTGAGTCATGTCGTTCCTTGTTGATTGAGTTTGCTACTTTTGTAGGTCTTGTTCGACATCGATTGCGCAAACGATGTCGTTTATTTTAAAGATCGGTATGTTTTCTAGGCTGTTTTGCGCTATGTATCTCATTTTCTCAAATAAAATGTAGCCCATTAAACTAAATTAATATATCTTATTTGTAGTATTTAAATACAATATTCGACTTTCGAATACTTTGTCTCATACCCCCCTAAATTGACTCAGGAGGCTAAAATGCCAAAAGAAATCTACAAATCAGCTTACAGCCTCGCAAAAGAGGCGGAATTGCATCTTCAATTGGCGCAAAAATGTTTACGCTCTCTAGATGCGACGGTTAACGATGCGCTTCAGCAAGCAACTTCTATGGTTGACGCTATTGCCGGTCAAAACGAATCTAGCCTATCGGCTACAACTGACCTTGCTAACGAACTGAAACAGTCTATCGAACGTCTTAAGCTTTCAGAGCAAACGAGCTAAGAAGCAATTTAGTTTATTACCCAGTTTTGTTGAAGAGGCGTTTTACGCCTCTTTTTTATATCCTACGCTTGCGCGTGAGGGTCAAATGCGTCTCTTACCGCCTCTCCGATAAATACCAATAAACTCAACATTATCGATAAAACGATAAATGCAGAAAAACCGAGCCATGGTGCTTGAAGGTTAGCCTTACCTTGAGCTAGCAGCTCACCAAGAGATGGTGATCCGCTAGGCAAACCAAATCCTAAGAAGTCCAGTGACGTTAGTGTGGTTACTGATCCAGATAGAATAAACGGAATCATAGTCAGAGTTGCTACCATAGCGTTTGGCAGCATATGCCTGCTAATGATTCGTTTATCGCTTACGCCCAATGCGTGAGCTGCCTTTACATAATCAAAGTTACGGCATCGCAAAAATTCTGCGCGCACCACACCCACTAAACTCATCCAGCTAAATAGCACCATAATACCCAGTAGCCACCAAAAGCTCGGTTCTACAAAACTCGATAAGATAATAAGCAAGAACAGGGTAGGCATTCCTGACCAAACTTCGATGAATCGTTGACCTATAAGATCAAGCTTGCCACCGTAATAGCCCTGAGTTGCACCGACAACAACACCAATAATGCTACTGACAATGGTCAATACAAAACCAAATAAGACGGATATACGGAACCCATAAATAATACGAGCAAGCACATCTCTTCCTCTATCGTCGGTGCCTAACCAATTAATTGAATCAGGTGCAGAGGGTGCAGGACCTGGTAGATCGTAATTAATGGTGTCATAACTAAACCGGATGATTGGCCAAACCATGTAGCCTTTTTCATTAATAAGGTCTTGTACATAAGGGTCGGTGTAATCCGCTTCGGCAGCAAATTCACCGCCAAATTCAATTTCAGAGTATTGCTGTGCAATGGGAAAGTACCAACCATCGTCAAAGCTGACAAAGAGAGGCTTATCATTGGCAACGAGTTCAGCAAATAAACTGACCGTAAACAAAAGAGTAAAAATCCAGAGAGACCAGAAGCCGCGTTTATTTGCTGTAAAGCGCTGAATGCGCAGTTTAAGTAATGGGTTCATCTATCTGGCCTCAAAGTCGATGCGTGGATCGACCCACGAATAGGTGAGATCAGAAATGATACTCAACAATAAACCGAGTAAGGTCATGATATATAAGGAACTAAATACCACAGGGTAGTCTCGTTGAATCGTGGACTCAAAGCCGAGAAGTCCAATTCCCTCGAGTGAGAACATCACCTCAATCAACATAGAACCGGTGAAGAAGATGCTGATAAAAGCACTTGGAAATCCAGCAATAATAATTAACATTGCATTGCGAAATACGTGCTTGTAGAGAATACTACTTTCATCCAGTCCTTTAGCTCTGGCCGTAACAACATATTGCTTGTTAATTTCATCAAGAAAAGAGTTCTTGGTTAACATGGTTAGTGTAGCAAAGCCGCCAATGACCATAGCAAGGGTAGGTAGGGTAAGATGCCAGAAGTAATCGATAATTTTCTGGTACCAGTTAAGCTGTTCAAAGTCAGATGAAACTAAGCCTCGCAAAGGGAACCAGTCGAGGTAGTTACCACTAGAAAAAACAATAATAAGCAGTATCGCAAATAAAAATCCTGGTATGGCATAGCCCACAATGACTAAAGCACTGGTCCAAATATCAAACCGAGAACCATGATGAATCGCTTTTACTATTCCTAAAGGTATGGAGATTAGGTAAATAATCAAAGTGCTCCAAAGCCCTAGAGAGATAGACACTGGTAAGCGTTCGACAATGAGATCGATGACATCGCCTCCCTTGAATAAGCTTTCACCAAAATCAAAGGTAATGTAATTTTTTAGCATTTCAAAATAGCGTACATGGATTGGTTTATCGAAACCAAACTGTTTTTTGATCGCTTCAATTACCTCGGGATCCATACCCCTTGAACCACGATAACCCGTAGTTTGTGCATCGGTATTAGCGGCGCTGAGTTCGACTTCTTGCCCACCACCGGTAAAACGTTCCATTACACCCGAGTCTAGGCCCTCCATTTGAGCAATAGCTTGCTCCACTGGACCGCCAGGAGCTATCTGGATGACAAAGAAATTGATGGTGATGATCGCCCACAGGGTGGGGATGACCAGCAACAGGCGTCTTATTATATAAGCTGACATAACTCTCTATGTTTGAATGGATAAACAGGGCTAGGCCCTAAAATTTTCTAGCTTGTAGCTTGTAGCTTGTAGCTTGTAGCTTGTAGCTTGTAGCTTGTAGCTTGTAGCTTGTAGCTTGTAGCTTGTAGCTTGTAGCTTGTAGCTTGTAGCTTGTAGCTTGTAGCTTGTAGCTTGCAACTCGAAGCTATAACAACACTTATCTTCGTTTTGCAGGTAGCTTGCTTGCCTTTTCGGTATCTATCCACCAAGTATCTAATCCAAGGTCGTACTCTGGACGAATCTCTGGTCGGGTAAACTTATCCCAAGTCGCGACCCGAAATGCACCCGTATGCCAGGCTGGAATGGCGTAGAAGTTCCAAGTCAGTACGCGATCTAGGGCAGGGCCCAAGGCTTTTAGTTTCTCTGGATCTTGCTGGTGGGTATCGATTTCTTCAGTGAGGTAGTCGATTGCTTTGTTTCGCACACCCGCTTGGTTGTAAGTGCTATCGATAAAGTTGCTGTTCCATGCAATTTTAAGGTTAGTGCTTGGATACGCATTGGCTGAATAGGATGAGAAGATCATGTCGTAATCACGCTCATGCCAGCGTTTTAAATACTGGGTAGTGTCTACAGTACGAACTTTCATATTGATGCCAATATTACTCAGATTCTTTTTCAACGGATCTGCAATACGTTCTGTTGTTGGACTGTACACCATTAATTCAAATTCAAACGGTTTGCCCGTTTTGCTGTTGGTGAGTACGCCGTTCTTTGTTTCCCATCCCGCTTCTTTAAGCAATTTAATCGCCGTACGCATTTGTGTGCGGATTCTACCCGAAGCATCACTTTTTGGTGGTGCGTATGAATCACCAAACACACGCTCTGGTACTTGATCTTTTATAGGCTCTAGTACCTCAAGCTCTGCTTTACTCGGTTTACCGCTAGCTTGGTAATCGGTATTTTGGAAGTAACTACTGGTGCGAGCGTACTGGTGGTAGAACATGTTCTTATTCATCCACTCGAAATCCAATGCGTAGGTGAGGGCTTCACGTACTTTCGGGTCTTGGAAGATGTCGCTTTCGGTATTGTAGATAAAGCCTTGCATGCTCTGAGGAATTTGGTGGGCGATCTCTTCTTTGATTATGTAGCCTTTATCAAAATTAGTGCCAGTGTAAGAGGTGGCCCAAAATTTAGCGGTACCTTCTTGTCTTAGATCGTATTCGCCCGCTTTAAATGCTTCAAGCATCACGGTGTCATCGCGATAGTAATCATACTGGATAGTATCGAAGTTATTCCTACCAATATTAACCGGTAATGATTCTGCCCAATAATCCGTAACTCGAGCATAGGTAATGCTTTGTCCAGACTTAAAAGAATCTATTTTGTAAGGACCACTTCCAACAGGAGGCTGAGAGAGAGGTTGACTGAGATCTTTGCCCTTCCAGAAGTGTTCAGGAAGAACGGCCATACCTTGTACTAATGCGAATAGAACGTCTCTATCGGGTTCTGCCATTTCGATTCGCGCTGTTTTGTCGCTTATGGCTTTAACGGATTTAATTTTCTTAAAGTACGTTTTGTATTGAGGCACGCCTTGGTCGAGAAACTTTTGAAAAGTAAATTCAACGTCTTTAGCGGTGATAGGTACGCCATCTTGAAACTTGGCGTTTGGGTTGATATCGACTTCCATCCAAGAAAAGTCGTCTTCGTAACGTACTTTCTCTGCAATCAGAGGGTAGGAGGTATTGATTTCATCGGTGGGAGAGAACATCAAGGTGTCATAAATCTCCCCTGTCATAGCGCCAGGTTTACCGCGAGATCCATAACGGTTAAAGCTATCGTAAGTGCCAATAGCGCCATAAGTGACATGACCGCCTTTAGGTGCTGACGGATTAACGTAATCTAGATGTTCAAAACCAGAAGTGTGTTTGGCGTCGCCAAATCCTGATAAATACGTAGATTCGATCACCTGTGCGTGAAGCCATGGTGAGCAAAGAATAGCGCTTGTGAGAAGCGTCCTTTTAAGCATGTGACTCTCCGTTTCCCTGTCGAAATATTGGCCGAGTGTGTAGTTGATGCGGCCAATGTGCTCTTGCTAAACATTCTATTATCTTAGCTAAAACAAAGCTAAGTATTTCAATAATAGTGATAAATCTTGGTTTTATTTTGAGTGTTTGCTCAGAAGTTAGTTCCATTTAACGGAATGACTGGCGCTATTTTGTACATATTGTTGAAGGAAAAGAGACATGGTGCTAAATCAAGATAAATGGAATGGCAGTGTGGGATTTTTAAGTTATATACTAGATGTATCTTATTGATTATGAGAAATGATTTTGCAAAGTCAGCAGCAACTAGATGAAATACTAAGTGGTGAACTGCTTAAAGAATTTAAAACTGTGCACGCAATGATAAAAATATATTGCCGCAAGCATCATGGAGTGTTGCATGGCTTATGTGGAGAGTGTGACGAATTAAGCCAATATGCTAAGACAAAGCTAGATCGTTGTGTATTTGGGCAGAATAAACCAACCTGTAATCGTTGTCCGGTTCACTGCTATCGACCAGAACCGAAAGAGACTATGGGCGCCGTGATGCGCTTTTCTGGGCCTAGAATGTTACTTAAACATCCACTACTAGCCATTCGTCACTTGCGTCATGAAAAGAAACAGGTGCCTGAGGTGCCGAAAACAAACGTCTCTAATCGACATCTCAGGAAGCAACTAAAAAGCGGAAAGTCATAAGCTTTCCGCTGTCAAAGCTAGGTATTATTATTGGCGTTGCTACTGCGTTGCGGGCGACGTCTTGGTCTTGGTTTAGCGCCATCGCGAGTCGTTGCTGCAGGTTTGTTTTGTTGATTGCCTTTGGATTCACTGTCTTGACCAGATCCGCGCCTTGTCGAATGACGTTTGTTCTTGTTGGCAGGTTTATGACCTTGAGCATTTTCAGCCGAACGTTGGCCATCCTTGTGTTCAACTCGCGGCTTTTTAGGCTTTTTAGCCTTAATAGGGCGTGTATCGAGCTTTGATTCAGGGATAGCGTTGACTGGCTTGAAGCCTTCCATTTCATGACGCTCTAGCACCTTGCCGATCAGTCTCTCGATCGCAAATAACTCTTTTGTCTCATCAGCGCACACCAAAGAGTAAGCCTTACCTGTTTCACCCGCACGACCAGTACGACCAATACGGTGAACATAATCTTCAGACACATGAGGTAAATCAAAGTTTACTACCTGAGGAAGCTGAGGGATATCAAGGCCACGTGCCGCTATATCGGTTGCAACTAATACGCGGATCTTACCGGTTTTGAATTCTTCTAGTGCTTTAGTACGAGCACCTTGACTTTTGTTCCCGTGAATTGGTAGGGCTGATATCTTTTCCCCTTCAAGGAAACGAGCGAGACGATTTGCGCCATGTTTCGTTTTACTAAACACCAACACTTGCTGCCAATTACCTTGTTTAATAAGGTTCGCGAGAATGGCTGATTTTTGGCGTTTATCGGATACGTAAACGCTCTGCTCGACAAGTTGAGTGGTGGAGTTAGGTGGATTTACGGATACTTCTACTGGATTATTCACTAAGCCGCGAGCCAGTTCTCTGATATCTGGAGAGAAAGTAGCAGAAAACAATAGGTTCTGACGCTGCTTTGGTAACAGATTGAGAATGCGTTTAATATCACGGAAGAAGCCCATATCTAGCATGCGATCGGCTTCATCGAGTACGAGTACTTCTAACTCAGAAAACTTCACTGCATTTTGGCTATGCAAATCTAATAAGCGACCAGGTGTAGCAACCAATACATCGCAACCCTTACGAAGGTTTAGCATCTGAGGGTTGATTTTAACGCCACCAAAAACAACGGTAGAGGTCGTTTCTAGGTGTGCACCGTATTTTACTACACTGTCATGAACCTGCGCTGCAAGCTCGCGTGTTGGCGTTAGTACAAGCGCGCGAACATGGTTTCCTTTTGGTCTTGGCCCAGAACTCAGTCTCTCAAGCAGTGGCAAGGTAAAACCTGCTGTTTTACCTGTACCTGTTTGAGCTGCGGCCATAACGTCCTTGCCTTCGATAATGGCAGGGATGGCTTTTTCTTGAATAGGAGAAGCCTTTGTATAGCCCAATTCGTTGATAGCACGAAGGATCGGGGCTGATAGACCAAGGGAGTCAAAACTCATAGATGTTCTCGATGTGAAAGTAGTGAAGGCGGATTTGCCTGCAAATAAGCTAGTAGGAGCGTAGTTGAATAATGTGAAAAACGCTCACCTTCTTAGGAAGGGGCGCCATTTTGCTTTCTTTTGTGAGATACATCAATAAGAATATACAGACCTTGGCAAAACAAGGCGTTACGCTCTGCTGATCTTTCGAGTTTGTTTATGTGCCGACTTGTTGGATATTCATACAAGACAGTCGCTTTTAGGTGTGGTGGCTGCGTATGAAAAGTGACTAACGCACTAGAAATTCCAAGCAAAATTTAATATCAAAAGGTCAACAAGTCTTAGATGCTTCCATTAATTTATCACCCTATCTATTCAGATCTGCCCCTTCCAGAAGGGCACCGTTACCCGATCATGAAATATAAGCTGCTGTATGACGCAGTGAATATTGAGATTCAGCAAAGAGAATTTGACCTAAAGCACGTGTGCTTTTTCCTACCACGACCGATGCCTATAGACGTCATAGCACAGTGCCATGACTCAGATTATATAAATCAGCTCGCTACTGGCGATTTGCCTGCACCTAAAATGCGTCGAATAGGTTTTCCTTGGAGCGAGCAGTTAATTAAAAGAACACTTACCTCGACATCAGGCACTGTGATAACGGCGCAGAAAGCCATTGAAGAGGGAATTGCGATACATCTTAGCGGTGGATACCACCATGCACATGCAAACTATGGTAGTGGTTTCTGCTTATTTAACGACTTGGTGGTTGCGGCTAATGAAGCGCTTAAGCATGTTGATGTGGACTCAGTCATGATCATAGATAGCGATGTGCATCAAGGGGATGGCACTGCCACTTTATGTGCTGAAAATCCGGATATTACCACCGTATCATTTCATTGTGACAAGAACTTCCCTGCACGAAAGCCTAACTCTGATATTGATGTGGCCTTGGCGAAAGGAACGACTGGCGAAGAGTTTTTAGCTTCGTTTACTTCAGTGGTGGAAATGGCGGTGAATCTCTATCGCCCCGATCTCATCTTATATGATGCAGGTGTGGATATTCACGAAGGAGATGAACTAGGATTTCTTGCGGTAAGTACAGAGGCTATCTATCAAAGAGATCGATTTATGCTTGAGTTCGCGACACAACGCAATATCCCTATCGCTGCCGTAGTGGGTGGCGGTTACCGCAGTAATCATCGAGATCTTGTGCCTATTCATATGCAGCTTTTTAAGGCTGCATTTGATCTATTATGAGTAAGCTTAGTTAGAATGATGATGGTCGGTTTGATTGGGAGCTGGTATCAATACAGCGATAACTGCGACGACGATGCTAGAGCCAATCAGGTCTTCTGGACGATGCATACCCAGCCACAACCTGCTAAAGCCGACCGCGAGACCCCAAGTGAAAACAATGCCTAGCATTATGTATTGCTTTCTTTTCAGGAATAAACCACCGAAAAAGAATACACACAGAGCAACAAATACAGTGTGACCAGATGGAAAAGAGTAGTCTGTTTCCCCTTGCCAGTGAATCGTTCTCCAGTGAGACACCTTTTTTGATGCGTTGTCTATTACGGTATTTTGAGTCGGAAGGTCGAGCGCGTAAAAGCTACTCGGTGAATCAACGAGATGTAATTGAGTTAATGCATCTGTATACGGGCGAGGGCTTTGTGTTATCTCTTTCATTGCTGTTTTTGCAGCAAATGAGAGCACTAATAGGACACCTAACTGAGTCATCAGCAAAAAGAATTGCTTCTTGTTAGTTGTACGAAATGCGGTGATGGCGACAAAGAAAGCCAAAGTAATAAGAAAACCTTGGGAACCTGCAGAGTAGGTGAGATAGGTAAGGATGGTCCCGACAGAGTTTGTTGCAGGGCTGAGCAAGTCGATATTTGGTATAACGCTCGATAATAGGCCTATCGCAAACAAGAATCCGCTTAAAGTGAGAAGTCCGGCTCCATTATTTTTCCAGTATTGCATTTGCATTGTCTAGCTTCGCTCTTATCTAATGGGCCGATATTGTAGCGCGCTTGAGCTAGACGTCATAAAACTGAAACTTATATTGCGTTTACTTGCTTGATAGTTGAGCAATTTTATATACAAACGTAAAATTTAACTCGCTAAATCAACGCTTTGACGACTGATTGCCACAAGTCGGTTGTCTTCACTCCAGATGTTTGCCTCTACGTGGGCATAACCTCCAGCCATCTTTCTTATGTCTGACTGATAGGCGAACCACTGTGTACCTAAATCTTCATGATTGGCTGCTGGAAATTCCAAATTCCACATCATGATCGTTCCTGAGTTTTGGCTGTTCAGTTCAGAGCACGAACCTCTCGGCCACGCATCGATAAGACAGATAAGGTGAGCTCCAGTCGTTCGTACTGGAGAGGTTTTCAACTTCATCCACCCGTGATTATGAGAGATATCTAAATTAGCATTGAGTTGAGGTGTTTTTACTACCGCGAAATCAACATGCTGAGTGTAGGAAGGGATGTCGTTGGTTGCGATACGAGTGTCATGAAGCTTTGGCAATTGTTTAAAAGAGGGTAGCAGTGGCGTTTGCTGAGGGTAATTCACTAATGAGGTTTTTAACGCTACATCTTGCCCAAAGCATGAGTGTTGAACCACTACGACTTCGTCATTTTGGACAATTCGCCCTGTCACTTTTGAGTGTTGGCTGTCTTCGTGTAGCAACTCTAATTCAAAAGTGAACGGCTGATCGATCAACAGTGAGCTAATAAAGTTTGTTTTAACGGAATAAAGGGGCCTGCCTAAAGTGGCAAGTGGAGAGGTGACGTGAAACAGCAGCGCCGCTGTTAACCCCCCAAATACGGCATCTCCCTGAGACCAGTGCTCTGGCACGACCATGCTGGTGTTGTTTAAAACGCACCGCTCGGCCATTTTTAAAAGCTCATCTATGTGCATGTATAACACCTATATGTTACATGGTTGTAACAATCAATATACTGGTCTAATCAGGTGAATCAATACACTATCTTGTGGAGTGTGACTTGAGTTGCGCAAATGTTAAAGACTTTGTTTTTCTTTGTAACATACAAAGAGATGAGAACAGAAGCCAATAAAGAGGTGAAGTGAAAGAAAACTTGACTCAAAAGAGGTTTCCCTCTTAGCTCTAGAGAGGTTTAATTCGACAATGAGAACTCGAGTTCATGTTAAAAAGATGGTTGCAAGGATGTGTTGTTGGTTTGGGACTGCTTCTTAGTGGTTGTGCTAGTTATAGTATTACCGAAAAAGAAATGACCGACTATTTACAGGATAATGTGAGTTTTGAGCAGTCAGTCGGCGTGGAGAATCTGCTCTATGCTCAAGTGTCAGTGGATGACCTAGAGGTAAGAATAGGGCGGGCAGATGTTGATCGAGTGTCTATTTTTGCTAGTACACTGGCAAAAATTCAAATGTGGGGAAATCCGAATCAAAACTTAGATCTAGACTTAGAATTTAGCGCAATCCCTGAATATGACGCGCAGAGCGGTGAGATTTTTTTAAAGTCGATACGCTTGGAGCAGTTTAACGAAAAGGGTGATCAACGCTTAGTCCCAGAGATAAAACAATTATTAAAGCCTGCAGTATCGATGATTGGTTATGGATTATCTCAGCAACCTGTTTACAAGTTAGATAGCAATGTCGTTCAAGAAGCTTTAATCAAATCCGCTGAGCCTAGCTTATCTATAAAGGACAATAAGTTGGTGATTGAACTGTTTGATTAGCTTTATTAATGGGTTATTAACAACAGCACCTTATTTTTACCAGGTACGTTTTGGATATTTGATGTCCATCTTTAATAAGGACTATACCTTTTCAATTTGGTTGAATTATACAAAACAGTATCAATTTATGAACGTGCATTGGCTTCAATGACTCAAAACTAGATCAGAGCTTCTCTATAGCTACTTCAATTGATATTTGCTTAAGAGTCGATAAAAAGTATTTCTAGAGATATTTAAATCACGAGCGGCGGCAGAGCGGTTATCTTTGTTTTTAGCGATTGCTGCCATTAATGTATTTCGTTCCGATAAGTCCCGTTGTTTTCGTAGGTCAGCATGATACATAGGTATTGTCTGATCCAAGTTGTCTGAAATATCCGCTAGCTCAAGATCATATGGTGTAATCTGTTTTCCCTCAGCATAAACACAGGCGCGCTTCAGTTTGTTAATTAACTCTCTTAGGTTTCCGGGCCAATGGTATTGATGAATGGCCCTTTTCGCCGCAGAGGATAATTCATAGTGATCCCTAGGGTCGATTTGATGCAAAAAGTGAGACGCAAGTGTATCAATTTCATTAATGCGACTTCGAAGAGGAGGTAGTTCAATAGAGAAAATATGCAGACGATGGTAGAGATCTTCTCGAAAATTACCATTATCAACAGCTTGCTCTAAGTTGGAATTGGTCGCGGCAATAATATGGGTGTTAATATGGATTGGTTTATCTCCACCTACGCGATAAAACTCACCTGTATCTAAAAAGTCGAGCAAATTTATTTGTAGTCCTAATGGCATATCACCAATTTCGTCTAGAAAAAGTGACCCGTTTTGAGCGGACTCAATGTAGCCTTTATGGCGTTGACAAGCTCCAGTAAAAGCCCCTTTTTCATGGCCAAATAATTGAGATTGAACAAGACTAGTTGCGAGGGCACCACAGTTCACAGCGACAAAATTGTCTAAAGGGCGTTTGGATAAATAATGTAACATTTTGGCGCAAACACTCTTACCTGTACCTGTCTCACCAGTAAATAAAACCACATCATTTACACCAGCCAGCTTTTTGAGGTGATGATGCACCTGAGCGGATAGTGTCCCGCCGCTTTCTACGGTGTTGCAACATTGAGAAATGCATTCTAGATTAATTTTATGGTGCATACAGAGATACCCTTCTACTTTGAAAATGAAGAGGAGGACATCAAAGTCGTTGATTTTCTTAGTGAAAGATTCAGCTCATTCCTTGTTTTCGCATCCATTAGATAAAAATATCAACTAGGCCGAAAATGGAACGGCTTTGAATTCCATTAAAAGAGTAGGTCAGCTCTTGTTTAAATGGAACTCTGATAAGTAAAAATCACCCTTGTGGGTGAGATAAAAAAGGCCACTCAGGAGTGGCCTAATTAATTTAAAGAGACGTATTAGTCGACAATCTGAACGGTAGCTTGTGCATCAATAAATTGCACTGAACCATCATTGTCTTTTGCTTGTACTTTAAGAACTGTAGCTGACAAGTTACCTAGTGCTGTTGCTCCGAAATTACCCGTTAAGGTAACAGTAAAGTCACAGTTATAGGATTCGTCAGGACCCAAAGACTGCTCTGAACTTGAACAATCTAGGTTCTGCACAGTAAATGCAGGGTTGTCATTGGCGTAACCACCATCAAGTATTGCAACATTACTTAGCAAGATGTCACTGGTTGGTGTGAACAGTACATACTCGGTATTGCCTGTATCCGCCGTAACAGCCACGTTGATTTTCAGTTGTACGCCTAGATCAAGTGCGAAGTCAGGAGTGACAGGATCGATATAGACAATAGCAGCATCAGTAGCAAATGCTTTACCTTGAGCGCTATCGGTATCTTGTACTAACACCCAAGCAATGTTATCAACATCTTCCGATTCATCGCCTTTAACTTTGAAGGTTAAATAACAGTATTCAGAACTGCCTGCAACCATTGAACGACCGACTAAAGTGTTACAATCTCCTGCGACTGGATTGGTGTCTGGGATATTATTATCAAACACTTGGCTAGGGGGCGTTGTACTAAATGAACCATTAGCAGATGCAAAGTCAACAAAGTCGGTAATGTTCACCGTTTCTGGACTAGTATTAGTGATTTCGAACAGATAAGTCACTATAGGAGCGTTAGTGATATCCGCTAGTTCGAACTCATTGACCGAAGCTGAAGTGTCGCTATATAAGCTTGGGTCTAATGTATTCGGCGACGCTGGTGCTCCTCCTGCTTTGACGTATTTAGTTAGGCTAACCGTAGGGTTAACATTGGTAACATTAACGTTTACCATGTGATCTTTGAGTGTGCCTGATGTTCCCTCTTCATCCGTAGGAATCGCGGAAACGGTGTTTTTATAAATATCCCCAGCATTCAGTGTTGGATACTCTGTGGCCAAATTCACAGGATAGTAACACTTAGGGTTTTCACCTAAATCAAGACCTGAGATAGAACACGTTTTGAGATAACCTGACTTCGAGTTTGCACCATTTTGCATCAAGGTGTCATCTAGATCATTGGCAAATATTTGGATGGTATCCCATCCTGAAGCATTACCAAATGTTACTGTGTAGTTGATCAAATCAAAATTCGCTCCACCGCTTTCTGGAATGGAGGTCTTATTAGCAGTTTTTGTCACAGTTAACACTGGAGGTACATCAGTAATACTCACTGTAACTGTATTGGATACCTCTGTTGGTGTTGGAGATTCGTTGCCAAATTTCCATTCACCCTGGAAGCTATTTTGTTTATCTTCACGAACGATCGTATCCACTAAAATGGTATCGTCTAGGTCAAGATTGTGCCATTTAAAAGTAGCTCGACAGTTATACGTTGCCCCTGGTGCGACGGTTTCACTACCAGAAGCTAAACAAGTACCGTCGTTGTCGGTTGCACTGATTAAAACAACTTGATCTTCAATTAATGTGCCTGGGGAAGCGTCTATATCAGTTGGAATACTGAAGTTTGCACCGCCAAAACTATCAGTAAGGGAGGTGATTACTAATGGAGTTGCAGTATTTGGGTTTTTTATTTTCAGATCGAATGTAAATGTATTACTACCGTTAAAGATATCATCCTCTGGACGACTCGCTGGACCAAAGATAGACTTCGTCAACTCTGGGTCGCTCGGTAAAACAGTGATAGGAATGGTTGCAGTTGAACAGTTACATTTTGAAGGTGCGCCAGGAAGAGGTAATTTGTTTGGATCTATACCTCCACTATCGGCCTCACAACTACCACCGGCATTTTGTTCCCAAGTCGCACAAAACTGTAGATCGACTTGAGTATCGCCATCGGTATCCGCACACACAAAGGTAATTTCTTCATTGTTGTACAGTGCGTCATTGTTCTTTGTCACGTCTGCGCATGAGTCACCATTGGCATTTTGCGCTGTCGAATTACCTCCGGTTAGATCACCTACCCAAACCAAGCAAGCTTCACGATTGGTAACATCAGATGGGGGACCTTCTAATGGACTAGCGTTGGGATCAGTGGTGGTATAAAACGACCAGTTATAACGAATGCTCGCCGTTGAGACTACTTTAAAACTTAGATTTTGTGTCACAATCTCACCTGCTCGACAAGTAGTCGGTTCACCGTGTGGGACAGTGATTTCAGCTAACTGTACGTCATTGGCAGTACAAGTCAGACTGTTTAAGTCTGTACTGTCTTTAACACATTCATTTCTAGCACCGTTTTCATATCCACTCGGAAATATGGTTATTTGTGAATCAACAAATGGTATCTGCTTAGGTGCTGCATATAGTGATGATGTAAAGCCTAGTATTGCGACACAACATAGTCTTATTAGTGTCGAAAAGTTCAGATATTTTCTAAACCAGAGGGTAATCACGTTCATATCCATGGTTCGCTCCACTTAATAGTCTTTGGTTTAAGTGTTGCTGTGAGAACTGCTGTATCACTCTCAGCAAGTACATCAGATTTGCAAAAAAGATGCCAAAGAGTGAATAGGAGGATCTTGAGTGAAAACTACTTAATAACAATATGTTAGGGATGCTTGGAGGGGATGGGGATATTCAGTGAAGTGAACTTGTGTCATTACACGTGTGTCACCTCAGGTACATCTTTTGGTTTATTGAAAGGTTGCACAAACACATTCCTCCTTTAAGAAAGGGAGGATGTATTTGTTGGTGTTTAATCGTTATCAGGGCTGTTTGAAATTCAAGCTGGAGAAAGAGTGAGATTCTTGATCCACGTTTTTTTCAAATAGCGGTGAAAACACAGTGCTAACTTAACAATTTCTTCGGTGAGCATTAATGCGTAAACGTATTCAAAGCTCCATCCTGCGATAAACGCGCCCCACGCAAGGCATGGAATCCCTACCATCCACATGGCGATGAAATCCATTCGCAAGCAGAACGAATTTTCTCCACCTGCTTTTAAGATCCCGACAATGATCACCATATTGAGCATGCGAATTCCGAGCAGTACGGTAAATACCATAATTGCTGGCGAGGCGAGGGTATAGAGTTCAGGTTGATCTAGATTAAGACCAATCAAAATAGATTCTCTAAACAGAAAAACCATTAAGGCTAAAACGACAGAACACCCAAAAATTGTTTTAATGAACCAATTTGCCATGTTTCGCGCTTCAACGAATTCGTCATTGCCCAAAGATTGTCCGATGAGAACGGCGCATGCAATAGCCACTCCGAAGAAGGCTGAGTAACACAAACCTTCAAAGGGGCCGAGCATACTAAATACGGCTAACTCTGTGGTGCCCATATGTCCAAAGATTACCTGATAAGATAGGGTGCCCATACCCCAAATGATTGTATTCGCCGTCGATGGAATAGCCAGTTTACGAAATGACGTTGCTAGCCTTTGTGGATTCGGCAACACTTCTGACTTTATTAACCAGTGGTTTATCTTAAACAGTGCATAAAGGATAGCGACTACTTGAAATGTCCGTGCAATTGAAGTGGCTAGCGCCGCTCCCGCAACGCCCATCGGCTCAAGACCCATCCCGCCTTTTATCAGCCAGAAATTTAGGCCAATATTCAAAAACACCGTCGCCGCACCTAAATAAAGAGGAAGCATCGCATTGCCAGAGCTGCGAAGACTTGATTCAGCAACAATAATCCAATGGGTTAGCACCAACACTGGTATGCTGTACCACAAATAGGTCGAACCTAGGTGAATCACCTCAGGATCACTTGTTTGCAGTAACATTATGTAGCCGGAGAAAACAGTAATAACAAAGGTAAGCGGTACCATTAGCCAGGTACCGTATTTTAGAGCTAGCGTGTTGACAGTTTTGGCAGAGCTAGCGTCTCGGCGTCCCCAATATTGAGCCACGAGTATACCGTTAGCCGTCGCAATTCCTGCGGAGACCATGATGATGACAAAGTGCCATTTAGTCGCGATCCCAACAGCTGCGGGTGCTTCTTTACCGAGATCACTCACCATTAAAACGTCTGCGAGCTGCAACATAGCCACTAAAGCACTTTGCAAAGCGACAGGTATGGCGAGGCGTGCAACTTTAGAGAAGAATCCATTTGGCATGGAATTCACACTTGTCACATTTTGCTTTTGACTTGACATAATAACCTCCCCGAAAATCAGGGTAACTATAGCCACACTGAATGGATAAAGGCATGTTCAAAGAAAGCCAAAACCTGTGCAAATCTGTCATGCAACTTTTTGCTCCTAAAAGTGAGTGGTCAGATAAAGTCTATTTGAGCGACGAGTGTAAAGAACGGTTTCTTACCAACACTGATATCCCTGAGTTAGGTGAAAGTGGTTATTTCATGGCTGGTTTGGCTGAGCTTGAAGCAGGTTATGAAATTGAGCGAGAAGGTATTGATATTCATACTTTGCTAGTGACATTAGAAGGGAGTGGCGTGCTTATCACGCCTACGTTCGTGCAAGAGCTTAAACCGTACAGTTTGACAGTGCTACCTGCTGGTTTGCCTTATCGTTTTGAACTACACCCAGACTTTAGTCATTGGAAGATGGTGTGGATTTTATTGGAGCGACTTCCAAAGTGGGATGACCTCATTTCTGGCGGACAAGCGGTGATGCCCTTTGAATCAAGCGAACAGGTGTGGTCATTAATGAATTTACTGCATTTGGAGATAAACGGAAGACCTGCATACCGACGTTTGTTGATCAGTGAGGTCAGCCGGATCTTAGCTCGATTTGAAGCAAGGCCTTACAGTTCAGCGATTCGAGTACAAACAACATTTAATGAAATAGAAGCTCAGTTACACCATGACTGGACAGTTAAGGCCATTGCCGAAAAGTGTTTTATTAGTCAAGAGCAGCTTAATCGTGTGTCCAAATCCCTATATGGTATGTCGCCCAGAAGTAAGCTTATCCAATTGCGTATGGACAAAGCAACGGATCTATTACGTTATGAAGATTGGGCAATCGCTTTGATTGCTCAGCGACTGGGCTACAATGATCCCTATAACTTTACGCATAGGTTTAGAAAATACTTTGGATGCTCACCACGAGAATATCGAAAACGCGTTAGAGAGACACGTCAAAAGATCGCTAAGGGTTAAAGCATGAATTTCTTAGGTCACCTGCATCTTGCTGATGCGAGCAATAGTAGTCTTCTTGGAAACCTCCTTGGTGATTTTGTTCGTGGTAACCCTGAGGGTCGATATGCTCAAGAGATAACTAGGGGCATTCGCATACACCGATTTGTCGATAGCTTCACCGACAGCCATCCGTCAATTGCCGAGGTAAAGCCGCTTTTTGGGGTAACTAGGCGTTTTTCACCCATAGCGCTAGATGTGTTTTGGGATCATTGCTTAGCCAATCATTGGGCAGAGTTTCATTCAACCTCTTTAGATCTCTTTTGCGATCATGCTAAACAAGCTACTCACCCTAGCTTCGTTAAATCGCCAGTGCCTGAACAATACCAGCGTGTTATTAGCTCAATGTGGGACAATCGCTGGATAGACTCATACAAGGATCTGGATAATATCGGCTATGCGTTGACACGTATGTCAAACAGGAGTCCGCGTATGGGACCGTTAGCGGATTGTTTTGAAACCATAGAGAAGCACTACAAAGAATTAGATCAGGTATTTATCGATTTTTATCCAGACGTAATTGAAGCTGTAACTAAGACAAAATTCGAGTAGACTCACGCCCTAAAACGACCAAATAGTACGGAATCACCTATGTCTTCATCACAATTCGCTGCACTTGGCCTTGATCCTATTCTCTTAGAGCAGTTAGAAAAGCTGAACTTTGTCACTCCAACACCTGTTCAACTTGAGGGAATCCCTCACGTTCTCGATGGGCAAGACGTACTTGCAGCAGCTCAGACCGGCACAGGTAAAACCGCAGCATTTGGTCTACCTATTATTCAAAAATTGATGGGGCAGGTGAGTGTTCATAACACTCAATCGCCATGCAAGGTAAAGGCATTAGTTTTAGTGCCAACACGTGAGTTAGCGCAACAGGTTTTTGATGCTATTACTCAATACGCACAGCCGACAGAACTTAAAACGGTGGTTGTGTACGGCGGTACCAGTTTTAATGTTCAGGCGAGTAACTTAAATAAAGGCTGCGACATCTTAATCGCTACTCCTGGTCGTTTACTGGATCATTTATTTAATAAAACACTGACTTTACAGCACACGAAATACCTAGTGTTGGATGAAGCTGATCGCATGCTTGATATGGGCTTTATGCCAGATATTAAGCGTATTTTGCAAAAATTAAGTGCTGATCGCCAAACGTTATTTTTCTCAGCTACGTTTAAAAAAGACGTAAAAAACCTTGCCTATAAGATCCTTAATAATCCTGTTGAGGTAGAAGTTAGCCCAGCGAATTCGACCGCTGATGCTGTGGAGCAGATTGTTTACCCCGTAGATAAGAAACGCAAACCAGAATTACTTTCATACCTTATTGGCTCAAGAAATTGGCAGCAGGTACTGGTATTTACTCGCACCAAAGAAGGTGCCGAGTCAGTTGCCAAAGAACTAAAGCTAGACGGAATTCAAGCAGCGTCATTGCATGGTGATAAAAGCCAAGGCGCAAGGCAACGAGCGTTAGATGATTTCAAGGTAGGTAAGGTGCGAGCGCTGGTGGCAACGGACGTTGCGGCACGTGGTATCGACGTGAAAGAACTCGAACATGTGATTAACTTTGATATGCCGTATAAAGCTGAAGATTATATTCATAGAATCGGTCGTAGCGGGCGCGCAGGCAATAAAGGCCATGCTGTATCATTGATGAGCCACAACGAACAGTACTTACTTGAAGCAATTGAAAAATTACTTGATGCCAAGCTTCCTCAAGAGTGGTTAGAGGGTTTTGAGCCAAGCCCTGAGTCTGAAATCCTCGAAGAATCCGGTGGTCAACGTCGCAGTCGTAGTGCTGAAAAGCGAAAAATGAAAGCCAAAATGGGCGTGCATAAAAACCGAGGCAAGAAGCGCGGTAGGTAACTTGATTAGAATTAGATTAGGGTGTTTCTAAGATACTGGATAGCCACGCTGTGCCTTCCAGTATGACCAGTTTTATCGAACAAGGGTCAATATACCGTCATACTGGCGAAGGCCAGTATCTTAGAGCGTACTAACCTAACTTCTCAGCTAACTTCTGTAGCAACACATCAATATCATCTGCACTCACATCCTTATGTGTTACAAATCGGATAGGGTTACTCGGGGTGATAGTAATACCTTCCTTTTCTAGTTCTTTCGCAATCTTGTCAATATCAACACTCTGATCTAATTTAGCAAACACAATGTTGGTTTGTACTAGCTCTGGCTTTACTGAGAAGCCGGGTAGTTTGGCTAAACCGTGAACTAACTTTTGAGCGTTCTCATGATCAACTTTAAGCTGAGTGACTTGCTCGGTTAGTGCGAGTTTACCTGCAGCGGCTAGTAAACCAACTTGGCGCATGCCGCCCCCTAGCATTTTACGAATACGTCGAGCCTTATTAATCGTGACAACGTCCCCTAATAATAAGGAGCCGATCGGAGCTGACAAGCCTTTTGATAAGCAAATGGTCATTGTGTCAAAATGTTGGGAAATTTCATTAATATCAACGTTTAAGGCTACAGCAGCGTTGTAGACTCGTGCGCCATCTAAATGAAGCTTGAGTCCATGTTTGTCGACGAATTCACGAGCTTTCGCGAGGTAGGATAGAGGAAGAACCTTACCATTGATTGTATTTTCTAGGCTAAGCAGTTTAGTGCGTGCGAAGTGAAAATCGTCTGGTTTTATTACCGCTTCAAGTTTTTTGAAACAAAGAGTACCGTCGGGTTCATTCATGACCGGTTGTGGTTGGATTGATCCCAGTACTGCAGCGCCACCCGCTTCATATTTGTAGTTGTGAGCTTGCTGACCACATAGATATTCATCACCGCGTTCACAGTGCGCCATAAGCCCTAACAAATTCGCTTGCGTGCCAGATGAGGTGAATAAGGCTGCTTCAAAGCCATGGGCATCAGCGGCCCATGCCTCAAGCTCATTCACCGTTGGATCATCCCCATAGACATCATCTCCAACTGCGGCATTTGCTATTGCTTCTCGCATGGCTTGAGTCGGGCGAGTTACGGTATCAGATCGAAAATCCATATTTGTTCCTTATTAACTTAATGTTCCGCTAAGTAGCGCTTTTGATACGGCTGCTATTGTTTTAGCGTCGCTGATTTTGTCTTGCTGTATCCACTGAAGTAATTCATCGATTGAAACTTCGAGTACTTCAATGACTTCATCTGTATCGGCTTGTAGTCTTTGAGTAAGTTGCAAGTCTTCTGCAAAGTAGAGGTATTGGATTTCATTACAAAACCCTGCCATAGGAGTCAGTTTGCCAAGACTTTGCCACTTTTTAGCGCTATAACCGGTTTCTTCTTCCAGCTCGCGTTTCGCAGCTGTAAAAGGGTCTTCGTTATTTTCTAATGTGCCCGCTGGGATTTCGAGCAACCACGTCTTTAATGAGGGACGATACTGATTGAGTAGTAATAGCTTACCTGTTGGCGTTTTAGCTAAGATAACAACAGCACCTGGGTGATTAATAGACGTATGGTTTGCAACGACTCCATTTGGCAAAGTGAGGGTTTCTTCAACTAATGATAGATTTTTCCAACTGTGGAGTGTTTTTTGCATTCTTTGTTACTCTTTTCGCCTTTATTTCTAAGCTATTTATATACAAGATCACACTTTTCGTGTTGACCTTTAAGTACATCTCAAAACCCAAATTAACGTATTGATTGAAATGGTTAAATGCCATATTTGCAATCTTAGTTTGCAGTGTGAGTAAGATCTCGTTAAGTTGTTATAACAGCTAGAGTTAATTTGTGTTTGTAACATATAATTAACTCAACTGTAAAAACAATTAACAGCCGCTGTTTTATGGAGCATTATTAATAATGGAAACGACTCGTGTTTCTCACGCGCAACGTGCATTGCGTTCTGAACGTATCAATAAACTTGTAAAAGTGCTTTCGGAAGGCGTTTATGAACGTGAACACACCATTAAACTTTGCCTATTAGCCGCATTGTCCGGAGAAAGTGTTTTCCTTTTAGGGCCTCCGGGTATTGCAAAAAGCCTGATCGCTAAGCGCCTTATTTCTGCATTTGAAAGTAGCAGTTACTTTGAGTATCTAATGACTCGCTTTTCGACGCCTGAAGAAGTGTTTGGCCCACTGAGTATTCAAGAACTAAAAGACCACGGTCGTTATGTTCGACTGACTAAAGGTTATCTTCCTACCGCAAATGTTGTCTTCTTAGATGAAATCTGGAAAGCCGGTCCCGCTATACTGAATACGCTTCTTACTGTAGTTAACGAGAAAACATTCAAAAATGGCAGTGAGATTGAAAAGGTGCCAATGCGCCTGCTTATTTCAGCTTCAAACGAATTACCTGACCAAGATAGTGGTCTCGATGCGTTGTATGACCGTATGTTGGTGCGCATTTTCGTTAACCGTATTCAAGATAAACAAAACTTCCACAGCATGCTCACCGTGGGTACCCCACAAGAAGCTCAAGTACCAGATGAACTCACTATCTCCAATGAAGAGTATGCTCAATGGTTAAACGAGCTTGATAGCATGCCATTGTCAGACGAAGTATTTGATAAGTTGTATCAGCTCAAGACCATGCTCGAAGCTCGTCATAAAGATGCAGAGGAAACTTTGAGTACAGAGGAGCTCTATGTATCTGACCGTCGCTGGAAGAAGGCGGTGAAGCTACTCAAAGCGAGTGCATTCTTTAACGGTCGTCAAAAGATTAATGCACTTGACCTTATTTTGATTCAAGACTGCTTATGGAATAGCCCTGAGTCTCGTTTGATTGTACGAGATGTTATGCGAGAGTTTGCTCTAAAGCATGCCTTTAATCAAAGTGAGATACTGGAGATTATCGAAGACAGTAAACAAAATCTTGAAGATATTCAGGTGGAGATAGAAACCGAGAATGTCATGAAGGTAGAATCAGAGCCCGGCTCTGGTTTGCTTCGCAAAGGCAAAGAAGACTTTAAGGCTAATTTTGATGACTGGCGTACCCATAGTGTTGGCAACGCACGTAACTTAGTTAAACTTGTGCTGTTGCAAAGCAATCAGTCTGTTTCTGAGCATGATAAAGGGGATACACGTTATGTATTCGTGCCTCAAACCGACCTTGTTAATGCGATTAGTCATGGTGGTGGAGATGTCTATGGTTACGTTAACCAAAACCCAAATCTGATGTCATTGAAGTTTGCGATGGATGCAGATAACAATCTTGTTATAAAAGACATTGCCAATCGTTCTGTTTTGCTGAGCTTGGTGACCAATGACGGGCTTGAGCCAGAAAAGCACCAATTTTGGCACGCAAAAGCAAACGAAGCTGTGAAAAACCTGATGAATGCAGAGCTGTTATTAACAAAGGTCCGTTCCGACTTTCATGGCGCATTGCCACACAACTTTATTGAGCCAGAGTTGCCTACAGCAATGGAGTCGAGTCTACAGCAGCTATCGGAAGCACTAAGCTCTGCTCAAACTGTCTCAAAGAAAACAGCACAAAGAATCGGTTTTTTAGCCGGTTTCTTTGCGGAATAGGAGAGCGGGATGCTAGGTGCTGATGCATTAAATCTCGCAATGTCGGTTGCCGATTCTGGAATGGTAGAAACTGCGGTCAATGATCTGATTGGCCGAAGTCAGGTTCTTTTGTCCTCTGAAAAACCGGGGATGCAGGCCTCGGTTAAAAACCACTTAAGAAAATGGAAGGGAAGCGTCAAAAAACGCATCAGTAAAGTTTCTGAGTCTGAGCAAATTCAAGCTGAGCTTGCCCTTTATCAAAAGGTCATTCATTGGGATGAAGTGCAGTTTGATAAAGATATCAAATCAGTGATGAGTGAGCTCAAGGGTAAAAGCGCATTTTGTGGACCGGCCAAAAAACTGCTAGAGCGTCAAAAACAAACCCCTAATCCTATGTTCGCCCATTACTTTTGTGACCAATGGTATCAATCAATCTACAACACGATTAAACAGATGCAATTGGATGAACTTGAGCAGGATAAGCAGAGGTTTTTAGAAGATCTGTACAACCGCATGGAAAACATGAAGAACATGCGGCAGATAGGAGAGGCCGGAGATGAAGCTCAATTGGGTCGCCTATGGGACATGGCCGCCGCTCGTTTGAGCCGAACCGATGTTAGTACTATGGCAAAATACGCCAGTTTTTTGCGCAAACATAGTGGCTTAAAAGAGATTGCCAGCGAACTCGGTCGAATGGCTAGCCAGGTGGATGACCCTTCTTTAAGGAAAGCCCCTGTCGCTGAGTTGCAATATGTAGAAGAGCAATCCAATGAAGCCACCGATGACATTGTTGGTATTCATGAAAGTGATGACCTGAGCAAGATGCTACCAAATGAAACCATGTTTTTAGCATACCCTGAACTGGAAACCATCTTTTATAAGCACTTAGTGGATAAGCGCTTGATGAGTTATCGTACGGAGGGGAAATCTCGCAAACTTCGTAGAATAAATGCTCAATTACCTAATTCTAGTGAAATTGAGTTGGAAAAGGGTCCCTTTATTGTCTGTGTGGATGCTTCAGGTTCGATGAGTGGGTTCCCTGAGCAGTGTGCGAAAGCCATCGCCTTTGCTTTGATGCAGATAGCACTAGGTGAGCAACGTGATTGTTTTGTGATTATGTTTTCTACCGAGCAAATTACTTACGAACTGACAAAAAAAGACGGACTTAGAGAGGCCAGTGACTTCTTATCTTATACCTTCCATGGTGGTACAGACTTTGAGCCCGTACTGCAGAAATGTATAGATCTTATGCACACCGACAAATTTTTGAATGCGGATATGGTGGTTTTATCAGACTTCATCGCACCTCGACAATCCGAGGATATGGTCAACAAAGTAGAAGAACTCAAGGCAAGACATAATAGATTTCATGCGGTTAGCTTGTCTAAGTATGGCAATCCAGAATTGCTGGATATCTTTAGTCATAATTGGAGCTATCACCCTGGATTAGTTGGTCGATTCGTTAAGAAATTCTAATTTTACTGTTTCAATATTTTTAACATCTCTAAAACCAGTGATCTTGATTGCTGGTTTTTTATTTTGTTCTAAATTTCAATCAAATAGTCGCCTCTATCTAATATCAATAATGAGGGATAGATTAAAGATAGAAGTACAGACAAGGCTTATCGTCTACGAGATAACAACTCTAAATGATGGGCTATTATCAAAGTTTCTGAGATTAGTAACATTGCCGAGTGGAGTTTGTGTGAGTCACGAACTTAACTTAAAAACCGCTTAAACAAGCTGTTACATTTGCTATTTAGCAATAGCTTTAATTTGGCTTAGATTCTGCAAGAAAGATAACTCACAATCAAAAGAGAGTTATCATGTCTAATCGAAAATTATTAACACTGGTGTTGTGTTCGATGACCCCATTCGCATATGCATTGGATTCTTCAGGTATCGAAGACAAAAGGATACCTATCATCAAAACGGCTGTTACTGATCAGAATCACGCATTTATGACTCAGAACGAAGAGCTTTATACCTCTGCCGGAAAAATAACTGCTGAGGTTGGTCCTATGGTTAATGTGGCTTTAATCACGGGAAATGAGTCTCGCCTGCTTTCAAATTGTTCACTCAATGCAACGGGACTCTTAACAAGGCAAACGACCGCAGCAGTATCTAATGACGCGGAAGCACTATTAAAGAGCAAAAGTGATCACTTTTGGGGCAAGCACAGCCCGACCGTTGACAAGCAACTCGTAGGTATCTCGAATTATTTAGCGATTAAAGCAGAGCAAATGCCGTATGAGCTCATGACACCTTCAGGAAGTGAATGGCAATCTCTTGATCAAACGAATGTTTCCTCTTCTAAAGCTTGGAAAGAAATGAATCAATATGAGAATGGCACTCGTTACGTTGTTGCAATTGGTCTACAAGAAGATCTGATCCGAGATAATAGTCATTATATCTATGCTGAAAAGATAGATGGAGAGCTAGTATTTATCGATGGTCAAACCAATTTAGCCAGTGATATTCCGGCAACTTATCTGGCCGATTCTTTTGATTTTTCTCATCTCAACATCCCAAAAGTCACCACAATGATGTTTTGGGCATTAACACCTAGTGATGTGTAGGAAAACAAATCGACTTTAAGCTGAAGATAATTCAATTGTAGAATTTGTTTAGTTGATGAGGGTAGGGAATCTACTTTTTCTTTGAGTGAGGTAGCGCTTCTACAACAAAATAGAAGCGCTATTTAGTCTGTTATTTTGCAGGCTTAAATTGAGCCTTACGAAGACGATTTAGTGTGGCAAGCAAATCTAACACGCGTGGCTTAGCAATATCCCCATTGTTTGGCATCAATGCATGCCAATCATCGGTACTAAGAAGTTTTTCGAACTCAACGAGTAGGTCTTGGCTCCAGCCTGGAACTTGAGCTACCTGAAACCATGCCCATCCTATGGCGTTAATTTCATTTGAAGTTTGAAGCTGCTCTAGCGCGGTAATATCGATAAATTCTTTACCGAAACGCAAAGAACTCGTGCTCTTTGCGCCGACGCGAAACTTCCCTTCTGCGAGCAATGTTTGCAAACATGCACGATTAAACGAGCGAGGCTTACTTTCTTGCAATGGCTGTTCGCGCTCATGAGTTCGTTCTGTTGGATGTTGCTGAATCACTTGCTTTGCTTTCTCTGAAACATCAACAGGTTGATATTCATGCATTTGAATAACGCAATCTGCTTCATCAAGGTAGTCACCTGAGCCACCCATAACGATAATGGAACTAATGCCTTCATTGTCACGAAGCTCGGCAATACGATCTACTAGCGGTGTGATTGGTTCCGCCTCTTTGGCGACTAAGGCTTGCATGCGCTCATCACGAATCATGAAGTTAGTCGCAGAAGTATCTTCATCTATTAGTAGACTCTTAGCGCCAGATTCGATGGATTCCTGTAGCCAAGCGGCTTGTGAAGTCGAACCAGACGCGTCTTGAGTAGAAAAATCAGTAGTCGATTTTCCCATTGGCAAATGATTGATGAAGTTTGCGATATTTAAGTTGTGCACACATCGACCATCTTCAGCGCGGATCTTCATGCTGCGTGGGTCAGTAACACAATATTCACGTCCATCTCCCGGGATATGGTCATAAATCGACTTTTCGATTGCGTTCAGAAGGGTAGATTTGCCATGAAAACCACCGCCAACGATCAATGTAATGCCTTTTTTGATGCCTAAGCCAGTAATATCACCTCGATTTGGAGTAGAAAGAGTAACGGCAAGTTCAGTTGGAGACTGTAATGGCAGTGCATCTTTCATCGGCATATCACTCTCGCCTGTTAGGCGAGGTAAAACGCTATCATTAGCGATAAAACTGATTAGATCATGCTTTTTCAATTGTTCACGAAGGGCAAATTGATCTTCTATAACCTCACAGTGCTTGGTAAAGCGTTCTTGTGGTAGTTCTCGCCACAGCGTGGCCTTACGCAAATACTTTGGTAGATAGAATGTAATGATATTGAGCGCTTTTTTCGCCAATATGGAGCGACCATCAGCTGGCAAATTTATACGAAAACGTAACTCAATCCCTTCGTCGGTAAAGAGTACTGCTGTGTTATCAAGTACCACTTGTCCAGTAGTCGCCACTGATATCGCGTTATCTTGTTTCGCATATTCAGCAAGATTACGCGCAATGAAGTCTCTCGCAGCTAATTGGTAAGCCGCTGACGTCTCTTTAATGAAATCTAAGCCAGTGACTGACCAAGGTCTGATTGCTCTAAAGCGTGACGCAGAAGCGTAAGGGTCGCCTTGGACTTGGTCGATATGTAGGGCAAAGTCAGTGAAGTCGTAGCTTCCCTTTATTTGTTGGTAGGCACGATAGTTTTGTTTTTCGAGTTTTTTCAGTTTAGCGGTGAGCAGATCCATTTTGGAACCCTAGATTTCAAGCATTTCGCGATTATAACAATCCTAGGCCGCAGATGTTCAGAAAATTACACAGGCTACGTACCTAATGAAGATTAATTTCTATCTGTCGGCATAAGGATTGTTCAAAGTCTTTACGGGTCATTGGTCCGTAGTACATTTTTCCCTCAGCATAGGGGGTGTCAAACTGCATTAACCACTGTTCTTGCTCTTTTGTTTCTACGCCTGTGAGTACAGTATCAAGTCCGAGCTTTGTTGTGATTTGCATTAGCGAATGTAAAAAGGCGCGATCTTCGGAACTGTGCTGAAGGTTATCAGTAAAGGATTTGTCAATTTTAATGCGCTTGAAAGGACTGTGTTTCAGGTAACTAAAGGAAGCATGGCCATGCCCAAAATCACATAGAGTAAGCTGAACACCTAGAGCTGATAGCTGTTCGAGAGTTGGTTGCAGAGAACCTTCATTGGCAAACAGTTGTTTCTCAGACACTTCTATTTCAAGGCAGTCGCCCGAAAGGTGTGCCGATTTTAGCCATTTTGCAAGAAGTTCGGGTAAGTCGTGAGATGCCAATTGGCAAGCGTTGAGTTTTACTGCAATACGAAAGGACGATTTAATGGCTCGCCATTGCTGTGCGATATCGATAGATTTTTTAACAATAAAGTGGCACATGGCATCAGCAATTTCGGGTTGATCGCAGAGTTGATTGATAGACAGTTCAGAGACGTTACCTAAGATAGGGTGGTCCCAACGTAACGATGTACTGGCACTGTTCCACTGTCGGTTATTTAGCGCAATTTGTGGTTGATAGAACAATTTGATCGCATCATCACGGATAGATTCCATAAAATAGCTTTCTAAGCGGTTTAAACGAGTGCTGCTGTCGTTTTGGTTATCATCATAAAACAAGATTCGCTTGCCCGATTCTCGAGCGTTTTGCATGGTTTGGAATGCTTGAACGGTCAATGCAAGGTTTTGTTGGCTGTGTTGTGGATGGCTCAATGAAACGCCGACATAGACCTGTAATCGAACTTTTCCTGATGGGACATCGAAATCCTGAGAGGTAATGTCCATGATTCTTTGAATGATAGTGTCATAGTTTTTGCTGCTACTAAGAGAAAGTAACGTGAAGGCGATATCATTTGAACGAGGCCGTGCGCACAGTTGCTTGTGTGGGGTTAGCTGCCCGAGCTTATCTTTCAACTGCTTAATAATTTGGTCTAGGGTTTCTGCACCCATGTCGATTTGAATTCGGTGTCCGTTACTAATGCCTAAGTAGAAAACGGCTACTTCTTGATGGTAAAGATCGGCATGATTGACTACTCGGTTGGTTTCTAGCTCCCAAGCCTTTGCATTTAAGAGACCACTGCCGACATCATGGTGCTGCTGATAATGCACTTCTCGTTCGAGTTGCTTACGCTTAGTCGCTTCTTTGTCGAGTTGATAACTGAGATTAGCCAGTTCTACTGTGCGATTTTGGATTCTTGACTGTAGATCTCTGTTAATCAACTGGAGCTTTTGATTTTGAAAAATTACAGTGAGCTGAGCTTCTACCGAGTCTTTGAACACCGATAGTAATTCACGCACCGAAATCTTAAAGCAATTGGGCTTGTTATCTAAGATGGATAGGGTGCCAAAGGGAGTACCGTTAGGCCAATGTAGGGGGATACCTAGATATGACACCATGTCGTCGTCCAGTGGCTCGGTAATATTTTGCCAACTCGGATCTTTATATCTGTCGTTTACCACTAAAATAGAATCAGTTTTTAGTGTTGTTTCGCAAAAATGATGCCCACCAAGGGCGAAGGAATCGCCCATTTTAAAAGGGTTATCCGTATGATGGTTGCTGCAGAAAATATCTAAGTGACTTTGGTTGAGCCTATTGACCATCGCAACGGGAACTCGAGCGTACTGAGAAAGAATCTCTAGCATATCTTGCCAAGATCCGTAGATTTTGTCGGGCACCTCAAGCTTTTGTGTGTTGACTCTCGCCATGATGTATTCCGTTACTTAGCTATTCCATGATAAGCGAGTACGTTAATACATGGTTCTAATAAAGCCCGCTCTCCAATATATAAGGATAGTCTGCTTTGCTCAATTCGCAGTAAGGATAACAAGGCTATCGCTAAGATAGCCGTAAGTACTTGATGTGTATTTAAAGTACGTTTATGGCGTAAGCGATTTTAACTCGTTAAGTGAATATTCTTGCTCGTAATCCACGTCTTCAATGTCAAAACCATTGAGTTGCATAAACTCGGCTTTAAACCCTTGGTAATCGCCCAGTTGTTTAAAGTTAGTCTCATTAAGTTTGGGAAGTATTTGTGCAACTTGCCTTTGAACGGACTCTTTAAGTTCCCATTCATCCATGCGAATCAAGCGTTCACCATCAACGACAGGTGCGGGATAAAGCTTAGAGTTAAACAAGCGTTGCATTTGTTCAATGCAGGTCTCATGCAATCTTTGATCTTTCATTGACCTGTAGAGAGCTAGAACGTACGGAGAGAATGTCGGGATAAAAACACTTGCCTTGGTGACCAATGCCTTACAAACGCATGCGTAGGCGCCACCATTGAAGGCTGCAAGTTTAAGGTTTAACGCATGGCTAGTTTGGTGGAGATCGACCTTAGCTCTACCTAGTGTACCTTGATGATAAATCGCATGTGTACATTGTGGTCCAATGTAAGAGAAGGCGATAGTTTGGCACTGTGGGGCGATAGCATCATGGTTAATAAGAAAATCTATCCAACTCTCCCAATCTTCGCCGCCCATTACTTTTTGGGTGTCTAATATTTCTTGGTCTGAGGCGGGAGGCAGTTCAGATTCATGCCATGAGTCGTGTTCAATATTCACGCTTGCGCCTGTGAGTGTTTCTCCTATGGGTTTAATGGCAGAGTGCCACATTTCATCAGAATTGGGTTTTGGACGTACACCGGTCGCAAGGCTGTACACAATCAAATCGACCTTACCATCGAATTGTTGTTGTATTGTATCGATGACTTGCTGCCTGATTGTCTCGGAGAAGGCGTCACCGATAATGTTAATGGCCTTAGAGCCAACTTTATTAGCCTGTTGCTTGAAGTAGATATTGTTGTACCACCCGGCGCTACCAACGCCTTTTTCTGAGGGACCTCGTTCGAATGAGACTGCTAATGTATCTGCTTTTGCGCCCCCAAAGGTCAGCGCAATGCGAGACGCTAGCCCAAATCCAGATGAGCCACCCAAAATCAAAACCCTTTTGGGGCCTTGAGTAATCATCTTTGATCGAGAAACAAACGCTATCTGATTTTTGATAGCTTGCTCACAACCTGCTGGGTGTGCAGAGCGAGCAACGACGCCTTTGATGATAGGTTCAATCTTCATCTAATCACTTCTCTCTAAGTCGGGAGTTATAATAAAGTCTGGAATTACAAAAGAGGTGACAGCTGCTGAGCCACAAATTCCGCGATCCATGGTTGAGCGTTCGCCTTTGGATGTAGGCCATCTTGCATCATTAAATCCGAATCAGTAATAATTTCAGCCAGAAAAAAAGGAATTAAATCAACGCTCTTGTCATTAGTTACGCTAGGATAGACTTGTTCAAAAGCTTGCGTATAGCGCTTGCCATAATTAGGTGGGACTTGTATTTGCATAACAATGACTTTAGCGCCACTTTCTTCACTGAGATCAATCAGTTTCGTTAGGTTATCTTTGATCAGTTTAGGGGGGAAACCTCGCAAGCCATCATTGGCACCGAGTTCAATGAGTACGTAGTCCGGGCGATGCTGTTCTAAAAGGGCAGGAAGACGTGTTAAACCATTACCTGTGGTATCGCCAGATATGCTACCGTTAATGATTCTCATTTGATGACCACGTTGTGAAAGCTCTTTTGGCAACAAAGTTGGCCACGCCTTTTCGATAGGCATTTGGTAACCAGCGCTAAGGCTATCACCGAGTACCAATAAATTCGCGGCGCTAGCATTTATGGATAAAAACAGTAAAATAAAGGAAAGCACACGTATCATGACTACATCCGTAATTAAGGCTCAATCGGTATCTAAAACAGTCTCTACCAAACAAGAGCATTTAACAATCCTGCAGAATGTAAATTTGGACATTCATGCGGGAGAAAGTGTGGCGATTGTTGGTGCCTCAGGTGCTGGTAAATCTACGCTAATGACTCTGTTGGCTGGATTAGATGTGTCTAGTGAAGGTGAAGTGGAATTGTTGGGGCATGCGCTGTCTGAGCTTGATGACGAACAACGCGCTGATATACGCAGTCGATATATTGGGTTTGTATTCCAAAGCTTCCTGTTGATCCCAAGCCTTAGCGCCTTAGAGAATGTAACACTGCCTTGTTTGCTAAGGGGGGAAGCTGAAGATGTTAAGCGAGCTCAAGACTTGCTTGTCTCCGTTGGCTTAGAAAACCGTTTAGACCATCTTCCGTCTCAACTTTCTGGTGGGGAGCAGCAACGTGTAGCCTTAGCTCGAGCCTTTATGCTACGCCCTCAAATACTGTTTGCTGACGAACCGACCGGTAATTTAGACCAACACACCGCGCAAAATATCGTAGAGCAATTGTTTGCGCTCAATAAGCAACACGGAACCACTTTGATCATGGTCACCCACGACAATGCGTTGGCCTCGCGATGTGACAGAGTGTTCACTATGCAATCTGGACACCTAGAGGGTGGGACAGTGCGCAGTGATGAGTCAGATTCTGCGCAGTTGGCTTAGGAGGGGGGCACTATGGAGCAATCACAGGTCGCCTCAATACCCCAGGCAAATGCAAAGTTAAACAGGCGCTTACTCGCTTGGAGCTTTAAAGAAATTCGCCACGGCCAGTTGTGGCCTATATCCGTTGCACTCACTCTTATCATTGCGTGTGTGTTCGCTTTGTCTGCTTTAGCTGAGAGAATGGAGCAAGTTATTGTTAAGCAGGGCAGAGATGCCCTAACTGCTGACTTAGTGTATCGCTCCGCAAATCCAGTTCCTGAAGAATTAAATACCGAGTCATTGTTACCAGACATTGGCGTGGCTTCTATGGTGAGCTTTGCCACTATGGCATTTGGCGACGAAGAGATGTTATTGGTTTCGGTCAAAGCCGTTGATGACGCGTACCCACTGCGCGGCGATTTGGTGTTGGCATCGAGCGAACGCACTGCTTCTCATCTTCGCAAGGGTGAATTGTGGTTGGAAGAACAAGCAATGCTGGCGTTAGACGTTAAGCAAGGTGACACTGTCACTATTGGTGACGCTGACTTTACGTTAAACGGGACAATAGAGCAGCAGCCTGGGCTCAGTTTCAATCCTTTCCAGCAAATGCCCACTGCGCTCATACACTCTAGTGATATAGAACGCACCGGTGCGCTGCAACAGGGTTCAAGGGTGCGTTATCAGCAGTTTTTCACGGGACCTGAAGCCCAGCTACAAGCCTTGAAAGATAAGGTGGAATTATCTCCTAGCGATCGCTGGAGAGACCAAAACAGCCGCAGTCGTACTAATGATATGTTCACGCGAACCACTCAGTATCTCTCTTTGACTGTGGCGATAGTGGTCATAATGGCTACAACTACCCTAGTATTGACCTGTCAGCATTATGTGGCAGGGCGTCGGCAAACTATTGCCATGTTAAAGAGTATAGGGGCAAGCAAGAAATGGATCGCGCGATGGCTTGTGATTCAGGTGCTTCTTTTGTTTATCACAGGGGTTGTATTTGGTGTAGCGATTGGCTACGTGCTGGAAGTACTGCTTCGTGTGCCATTAGCTGATTTACTCCCTGATCCTTTACCTAGTTACGGCGTCACTCCAATGTTGATTGCTATCTCTAGTTGTTTTTTGATTGGCGTGCCCGCCCTTGGTATACCGATGATCAATTTGTTGAATACTTCGGCAACCAACGTTTTACAACCGGTAAAGCAACACAACGGTCGAAGTTGGTGGCTTGTGTTGGTGCCTGTTATCCCAATGCTTGCGGTGTATGCAACCAATACATTGGTTTGGATAGTACTAGCAGGAATGGCTGCGCTCTTTGTAGTGTTGTCCGGGGTCGCAATGATGATTTCAAAGCTCATCGGAAAACTCAAACTAAGCCCAGCGATGGCTCTTGCGGTCAGTCGCCTGAACCGTTCATCATTAGCGAGTGGGCTGCAATTTGGCGCGTTGGCATTATCATTGATGCTTCTTGCCATTGTATGGTTGGTGCGTACCGATCTCTTACAAGATTGGCAAAGCACGCTTCCAAAGAATGCACCGAATGCATTTGCCATCAACATCGCCCCTTATGAAGTGGATGAGTATCTACGCCAATTAGATGCAGAAAACATTGAACGCTCCCAAGCTTTTCCCATTATTCGCGGTCGTTTGAGCAAAATTAACGAGATAGACGCTAAACAGGTTTCAGAGGACAATCAAGACACTGACGCTGTGCGTCGTGAGCTTAATCTTACTTGGGCTAATGATTTGCCTGATTACAATGAATTACTCGAGGGTACGTGGGGTAGCACTAATGGTGTCTCTGTAGAATCAGAAGTGGCTTCAGCTCTTGATCTTAAGATTGGAGACAAACTGGTGTTTGTCATCAATGGTCAGGAAGTAGAGGCTGTGGTTAATAGTATTCGCAAGGTGGAATGGCGTGAAATGAAGCCAAACTTCTACTTCATCTTTGCCCCTCAATACGCACAGCAAATGCCGGGGGCATTTATGGTGTCATACCGAATAGAACCAAAGCATGATGCTATGATACAAACCCTTTCATCTCAACATCCAACGGTTAGTTTGCTTGATATCAGAAAGATGGGAGACAAGATTCAATCTCTTCTCTCTCAGATTATTTGGTCTATTACCGTTTTGGCTGCCCTTGGGGTAGTAGCAGGGTTACTATTGATATTTACGCTGTTACGCCTGAGCATCTCGCAAAGACAACTGGAAATCCGTTTGTATCGCACGCTGGGGGCGAGCAAAAAGCGCATTTCTACAACACTTTGGTGCGAGTATGGCCTAATGGCGCTCATTGCTGGTCTGGTGGCGAGTTTGGGTGCTGAAGCAAGCGTTAGTGGGTTGCTATACTGGGGCTTTGATTTATCGGCTCGAGTGCATCCGCAGCTGTGGTTTACACTTCCGCTTCTGACATTTTTGATTTTAGCCTTAGTTGTAAACAGCTTGATTAAACAATTATTACTACCAGTGAAAAATGGCGCATTGTAGGCTAAGAGGGTTAGGTGCATTTACTGTGCTGTATTTGCCGATAAGTAACAATATGCTCTAAACCCTTTACCTCATTAGGCTACTAGAAAGTTTTGTAAGAAAGTTAACAGAATTAGGTGATTTTTATCCACTAATGTTATTGCAAATCACTAGCATTCTAAGCGTATCAAGCATTCGCACCAAAATGGTTATCCACACTAATTGTGGATAACTAGTTGGATAACTCTTCGCAGTTCATCCTTGAACTGCGCCTTAACCTATAGCAATTCAAGGTTTCGTAAACTCCGTTATTCACAATGCCATAAAATCAGTTTTTTCGCGGAAATAGGTCAAGCATTTTTTTGATTATTTTGTGCTTTTTTATGGTGCTTTTTTTTGGAAAAATTTTAACCAATTTTTGTATTCGTTAAGGCAGAAGTTTACATCTGTTGGGATAAATCGGATTTTGGCTCCGGGTTTTGTTTGGGCGAGTTTAGCAAGGTCAAGCCTAGCGACTGTCCCGAGTTTGTGGTAGCCACCGATAGTTTGTCGCTCGCACAGCATGATAATAGGCTGACCACTAGGAAGGACTTGCACGGCCCCCAGGGCAATCGGTTCTGATATCAAATGCTGTTTTGGAACAGCAATAGGGTGTCCGGTCAACTGATAGCCCATTTTATTACTTTGGCTGGCGACGCTATAAGTGGCTTCGTATAGAGTTGGTGTAGCATTTTGATCAAATAAAAGATGTTGAGAGCCCAGTAAAAGCCGAAGCTGTATGATCGATGATGGTGCAAAGTCTGGGATGAATTTCGAAGAAACACTGATTGGTTTATATTGTTTTTCTGAAAGGGCAAAACAATATAGGTCATCGCCTGCTCTTAATCCTTGCCCATCGCTGTGTAAGCCTCCTAAGCGGTCTTTCGTTACTGTAGCTGAACTTCCATGATGCAACGGTGCTTTGATCCCTGAGGGAAGAGCTATGTAGTTCCTTAAACCCATGCGTGGCATTCTAACGCTAAGGCGTTGACCGCGCTTGGCCCATATACGACTCCAATTTGGCACTTTGATGTCATCTAGATAGGCGTTATCCATTGCTCCCGTTATTGCAAACCAAGAATTTTGCTGAAATTCGGCTTCAAGACCTCCAAGGCTGGTTTCGATAACCGAACTTGAAAAAGGGTTTTCCAGTAACTTATTTGCCCAATGAAACGAATACTCATCAGCTACACCACCTTGTGTAATACCTAAATGTGCGTATCCAAAGCGTCCTTGATCTTGAATGCTTGTGAGTGTGTTTGTTTTGAGTACGGTGAGCACCTTGTTCATAATTTACCGCCCAGCTCAATAAAGAGGCGTTTAGAAATAGCAGTAAAGCGAACCGTGTCACCTGGAGACAATAAAGTCATTGGTTGCTGTTGGGGACTGTATAGCTCGATTGGCGTTCTGCCAATGATATTCCAACCACCTGGGCTTTCTTCTGGGTACACAGCGGTTTGAGGACCTGCAATAGCCACACTGCCTTTCGCTACGATGGGTCTTGGCGAATCAAGTCGCGGTAATTGTAGTGACTTCGGTGTTTCTGCCATAAAGGCAAACCCAGGCGCAAAACCCAAAGCATGCACTTGATACTCTGCACAAGTATGGATTTCTTGTAACTGCTGTAACGACAACCCCTTTTCTTTAGAAAACCGAGTAGCATCTAGTGCAACTTCTTCACCATAATAGACGGGGATTTCAATGGTATTTGTTAAGGCATGGTTTTGGCTAATATTTGAATTTAGTGTTAAAGAGTGAAGTTGCCTGTGCAAAAGAGTGTAATCAAATTCCAATACAGAGAACTCAAGGAATAAGGTCGTGTAGGACGGCACCGCATTAATGGGTGCAGGTGTTAGATTATGGTTTAGAATTTTAGCTAAACGAGCGATATATGGGGGCAAAGACTCATCTATCTTATCTGCAAACCGAAGCAAAATAGCGCATTCTCCCACCGGTTCTATATGCAGTTTATATTTTTCGATAACGCTCACGTGGCATGCTCATCAATTAACTTACGAAGATGTTGAGTAAAGACAAGGGCATCACCGCCGTCGCCGTGAATGCACAGCGTATCCGCCTCTACTTGAATCGATACATTATCGATGCTGTTAAACATCGCGCCTCTAATCAATGATAATGCTTGGCTTTTCACATCATCAAGACTTTCAATGACAGCCCCCTTTGCTGTGCGCGCAGCAAGTTGTTTATCATTGGTGTAGCGCCTATCGACAAACCCTTCATGAATGAGAGGAACATTCGCTTGTTGTGCGATGTGTAAATAGTCTAAATTGTCCGTTGCCAGTATCATCACAGGCAATTGAAGTTGTTTCGCCGCTTCAATAACGCCTTTGAACAGTTCAACATCCTTCATCATGTCGTTATACAGGGCGCCATGGGGTTTTATGTAGTCGACATTGACGTGATGCAACTTGCAGATACCCTGCAAAGCGCCCACTTGATAGAGCATAAGGTGGGTGATCTGAGCGCTGGTGTGAAAAATAGAACGTCTGCCAAAGCCTTGTAAATCCGCATATCCTGGATGCGCACCGATAGAGACTCCGTGTTGTTTTGCGAGGGCTACAGTATCCGACATAATGTCAGGATCTGAGGCGTGAAAACCACAGGCGATATTTGCCATATCGATATAGGGCATGATCTGAGCATCATTGCCCATTGTCCATGCGCCTAAGCTTTCACCCATATCACAATTTAGTTTCATTGGTTCCTCTTTTACACTGCGCGATAGACTCGTACTGCCAGCAACTCTATGATGTTGTTACGGTTTATCAAATTAATTCTCTGTACAGTAAAGAATAACAATAAACGAGAGTTTTTGACCAATTTAGCGTTTATACATCGTCCTTTCTGTGACGCAACAGGGTTGGAAAATTCAAACCTTTACAAAAATTTGGTACTCTTAACTATAAATCAATCAGTTGGTAAAACTCATGAATGTACTTGTTACTGGCGGTATGGGCTATATTGGCAGCCATACTTGCATACAGCTTTTAGAAGCAGGGATGACACCTGTAATTTTTGACAATCTATATAACAGCAAGGCAAGCGTAAATCAGCGTATCAGCCTTGTATCGGGTCAAAATGTGCAGTTTGTTGAAGGCGATATCAGAGATAAAGCCTTACTGGTTAAGGCAATGCAGCAGCACAATATCGGTGCGGTTATTCACTTTGCAGGATTGAAAGCTGTCGGTGAGTCAGTGGCTAAACCGTTGGAGTATTACGACAACAACGTCAACGGTACACTTGTGCTGGTGGATGCGATGAGAGAGGCGGGAGTTAAAAGATTGGTATTTTCTTCTTCTGCCACTGTGTACGGTGATCCTGCATCAGTGCCTATTACCGAAGACTTCCCAACAAGTGCTACAAACCCCTACGGTCGTAGCAAACTAATGGTAGAAGAGTGCCTTACGGATTTTCAAGCAGCTAACACAGATTGGAGTATCACTCTGTTACGTTACTTCAACCCTGTGGGTTCTCACCCAACAGGACATCTAGGTGAAGATCCTCAAGGCATCCCAAATAATTTGATGCCATTTGTATCTCAAGTTGCTGTTGGTCGTCGTGAATACCTGTCCGTATTTGGGGATGACTACGCAACGCCTGATGGTACGGGAGTTCGTGATTATATTCATGTAATGGATTTGTCTGATGGACACATTGCTGCCTTGCAAAGGGTTGGCAATGAACCTGGGCTGCACATTTTTAACCTAGGTACTGGTAATGGTACAAGTGTTCTAGATATGGTTAAGGCTTTTGAACAAGCAAGCGGTACTAACATTGCATACAAGATTGCACCACGCAGACCTGGTGATATTGCCGAATGTTGGGCAGATCCAGCCAAGGCTGAAGCTGTTTTAGGTTGGAAAGCAACCCGTACTTTACAAGAAATGAGTGAAGACACTTGGCGTTGGCAATCGGAAAATCCGAAGGGTTACCCCGAATAATTCCGAATAAACAGATAATATTTTTGCCACGGAGTGTTACAATTGTTTTTAGAAATTAACAAATCTTAATAACTCTTTGATATCAGGTGGTGAAAATTATGGAACTAGCACTAATCGTGGCATTTATCGCAGCTTCAGTAGTAATGGTTACTAAAGAAATAAAAGCAAACAAATAAGCTCGGTTTATTTTGCAATAATCCAACTTTTTGTTTTTTCTTTTATTGATTGCAAAATTTCAAAGCCAACTTATCAAAAGTTGGTTTTTTTATTTCTATAACTCTTCTATAGTCGCAAAAATCAACACCTTATAACTCATTTTATTGTTGGGATTCCCTTAATTCTCTTGTCTTGCTTCAACATATTCGATGAAATGCAGTGACTTTATGGTTCATAGTGATTAAATAGCACGAAATAAGCTTTGATAAGGAAGTTAATGATTTCGCCAATCACTCTTGAAGCCATGCATATCCTCGACGCCATTGATCGTCGTGGTAGTTTTTCTGCTGCAGCAGAAGAATTAAATCGGGCACCATCTTCGCTCAGTTACCAGATACAAAAACTCGAACAAGAGTTGGATTTGTTTATCTTTGATCGCTCAGGTCACAGGGCAGAGCTTACTCCAGCCGGGAAGATACTGTTAGATCAGGGGAGAGTCATCCTCGCGGCTACTGCAGATATGATTAATGATGCAACCAGCCTTGCAAATGGTTGGGAGTTAGACCTAACGATAGCTTTTGATGGTGTAATTCCAGTAGGGCACTTCTTTCCTTTAGTTGATAAATTGGCTAAAAAAAGCAAAACACGTCTTAAGCTCCAAGAAGAGATACTTGCTGGGGGATGGGAGGCTTTGGCGTATGAACGGGCAGATATCCTGATTGCTCCAATGACAGACATTTCTCTTCCTGAGGCAAAAATTGAAACAATAGGCACTATTGGTTTAACTTGGGTTGCAGCTCCAGAACATTTTGTTCATAAACGCGTTGGTAAGTTTGATCAAGCAGCGCAATCGAATTATCGCGTCATTGCTATTGCCGATTCAGCAAGAACGAAGCCAACACGCAGTATCAATGTCTTTGAAAAGCAGCCACGCCTTACTGTGACGAATTTTGCTTCAAAGATAGAAGCATTAGAAAGTAATTTAGGTATAGGCACAATCCCTTCACATATTGCCAAAATCAAAATTGAAGCAGGGCTTCTTAAGCAGATCAGCGGTAGTAAAGAATCTGAATTACCGATCATCATGGCCTGGAAGCGAAATCAGATGGGAAAGGCTAAAAGCTGGATGATTCGTAACTTGCCAAAGCAATGGCACCTGAAGTGACGGTGAGCATCACTTCAAGTGTGCACAATAAAAAGGTATCAAAGGGGTAGCGCCATCTCTACAACACCTTCTTCAAAGTCTACTTGCGTGGAAAATCCAAGTTTCTGCGCAAGCGTGACCATACCTTTATTCGATGGCATGGTCATACCGTCTATACGAGCAATACCCTTATTGCGACAATAATCGATAATGGCTTGCATCAGTATTCGGCCTAACCCTTGCCCCTTCATATCTGACCGAATAAGCACAGCGAATTCAGCGCTGTTGCTTCTAATATCGGTAATGGCTCTGACTACACCGATAATCTGCGATTCTTTTTCTAAAACCAAGGCCATTTCTCTGTCGTAATCAATTTGAGTCAAGTTAGCCAGTGCTTGGTGGTCAAACTCACCAACATCACTAAAGAAACGCTTATACAAATCCTCTTTACTGACGTTATTAATGAACTGGGCGTGTAATGGCTCGTCCTCAGGTCTTATCGGTCGCAACAGCGCCTCAGTAGTGTCCTTGAGAGTAACTATTGATTCGAGCTCTATTGGATATGGTCTAATGGCTAAGACACGATTATGGTTTTCCCCCAACTCAATGGATTGTGGCACGAGATTAAGATGCTCTGACTCGTCGAATGCACCTCTAAGGTGTATCGATTGGATTTGTGTCAAATCCACAGTAAGCTGAGAAAATCGTACAAGCGTCTGGGTTAGGGATTCAAATTGACCAGAGCTTATCGGCGTCAGAGTAGCGCGCCTCAATGCTTTTTTTATGAGTGTTTCAGCCAACTTTTGGTTTAGCGGAGGAAATCCTGCTACAAACTGTTTATCACATACCTCTCCCTTACGACCCAAGAGTATGATTGGGCCAAAGGTGGCATCACACTGTAGGTGTAAAGTAATATCAGTCGTTAGACCCTGATCTGTTTGAATTTGATAACAGTTTAATAGTTGTGCGGCTTTATCGGCTGACAGTGTATCTGTGGGGCTTTCAGACAATATTTGCTTTGCTTTAAACACGGCTTCAGCTTGATGCTCTATAGATAGTGGCGTTTCCATTAACTGAACTTGGCTTGCACGGTAACGCACAAGATGCATGAAAGCCATTACACTGCTTTCTGGAGTGCGGTAGGTTGGTACTCCGTGCTTTGAAAATAGACTTCTTGCGTCTTTAGCTGAGGTTTCACCGAGCCAGTTAGTGAGCAGGTTCACTCGTCTTCTATTTGGGTGGTTTTGGTAGATATCGAGTATCTTAGTTGCGGTGTCTAATGGATCCGCTATCGCGGAGGGGCTAAACATGATGAGAATTGCATCTATGTCTTTGCTGTCTAACAATTGACTAAATGCTCTTAGTAATTTGTTACTTTGCATATCTCCAGAAAGATCTATGGGATTCATGGTGCATTCGCTTGAAATCTTATTTAGCGCGGTTATTGTCTCCTCAGAAAACTCAGCTAATTTCCCCCCCAAGTGGTTTAGAACATCGCTAGCAATGACGGCGGGGCCAGAGCCGTTACTTATCATTGCCAGACGTTTTCCTTTAAGAGGAATTGAGTGAGTTAGGGTTTCGGCTGCGGCAAATAGTTCATGAGTGGAGTGAACGCGCAGAAGGCCACAGCGGTCAAAGGCTGAGTCATACACTATATTAAGAGACTTACTCCCGCCATGGTGCAACATCGAAAGTTCTTTACCGACTTGTGAGCGAGCCGCCTTAAGGACTAATACTCTCTTATTACGGGCAGCCGCACGAGCTGCGGACATAAAACGCCGTGCATCTTGAATATGCTCAACGTACAAAAGAATCGCTTCTGTTTTACTGTGCATGGATAGATAGTCTATGACTTCAGCGACATTGACATCCGCCATACTGCCTATAGAAACAAATGCAGAAAACCCAATTTTTTTGTCATTCGCCCAATCAAGAACAGTCGTTGCGATTGCGCCGGATTGAGAAATAAATGCAATTTTCCCAGGCATTACGCTCACAGGAGAAAGAGAAGCATTTAGGTCAGCCCAAGGCATGCAGATACCAAGACTGTTTGGGCCAATCATTCTGATGTTGTGTCGCTTTGAAAGGCGCTTGATTTCATTCGCCTGCATCTCATCAAAGAGTGAGTTCGCTATCAAAATAGCCGCTCTAATTCCCTTACTATCAAGTTCACCAAACAAAGTATTGAGATCTTGATGGTTGATGCAGATGATCGCCAGTTCTGGAATTAAAGGCAGCGATTCAACATTGGGATAACACAGCACGCCAGAGACGGAGGTGTGGTTTGGATTCACCGGTAAAACAGTACCGTTAAAACCAGAATGGAGGAGGTTATCAACAATGACCTTCCCTGGGGACATAGGTCGATTTGACGCACCAATAACGGCGATTGCATTTGGGTTAAACAGCGAATCCATTGGGCTCATACTTGTCATTCCTTGGTACGGTATCTGTTTAATTTTAAAGCTGTTTCAGCAACTAGTGTGACATTTTTAGCCACTTCGTCAGTTAAAGGCTGAAAACTGAGCCGTTGATCACGTCTAATTGCACTTAGACACCCGCTTACTCTTGATTATGCAACCGATGATGGGCATGATTTTCAGAACTAACTGCGTAAGAGAATTAAAAATGAAAAAAACCGCAATTGTGTCATTAGCTTTATTACTGGCTGCATGTAGTTCAAGTGACTATGAATCAGATGTTCAATCAGAAAGTTATCAAGAGAACTATCAGAGTAGCCAAACAGAGGTTGACGAGAGCAAAGCTGAGATCGAGGAAGAAGATGTCGCTATTGTTGAAGAACAAGTTTCTGAAATTGAAGAGCAAGATGCTGTGGAAACTGATGAGGTCGCTAAAGGTTCAGAAGCACAAGCAGAGGGAACGGCCTTGGCACCAACGGAAGGTTTCTCTATTCAGCTTGCCACTATCTCAGATGAAGAGAAAGCTAGAGCCTTTGGTAAAGCACTGAATGCAGAATCTGATTTGTGGCTACAATCGAAAGAAATCAACAATAAGCCTGTTTACTCTGTATTGATGGGTGATTTCGGTGACTATGATGAAGCTAAAGCTGCAGTAGCATCATTACCGGATGGGTTGCAAAAACTTAAGCCATTCGTTAAAAACTTTACGGATAAAGAATTAGCAGCAACTGACAGCTTCGAGCTGTTAAAATAACTTTTACTAAGATTGATTGGGTTTAACTAGATGTCGAATATTAATATTCTTTTGCTTTGTGGCGGCGGTTCCTCAGAGCACGAGGTGTCTTTGATTTCAGCTGATTATGTACAACAGCAGCTCGAAACTACAACCGGTTTTAACGTCATTCGAGTTGAAATCACTAGTGAAAATTGGTGCAACCAACGAGGCCAAGATTGCTATTTAGACATACATTCGGCGGAACTAGTGGAAGGGGAAGAGCGCTGTAGCATTGATTATATTGTGCCTTGTATTCACGGCTATCCTGGAGAGACTGGAGATATACAGTCAATGTTTGAACTATCAGGGATCCCTTATTTTGGATGTGGACCTGAAGCAAGCAGTAATAGCTTTAATAAAATCACGTCTAAGCTTTGGTATGACGCAATAGGTGTTAAAAATACTCCTTATTTATTCTTAACTGAGAATAATCAAGACAGCGTTCAGAAGACAGTCGATGCCTTTAACGAATGGGGAGGCCTATTTGTAAAGGCTGCTCGTCAAGGCTCATCGGTTGGTTGTTACAAGGTAACGGAAAGTCAAAGCGTTGAACGTGCGATTAGCGATGCATTTAACTATTCAGAGCAAGTACTGGTAGAAAAAGCCGTAAAACCAAGAGAACTTGAGGTCGCTGCGTATGAATACGAAGGTGAGCTATTTATTACGCCACCAGGAGAGGTGATTGCACCTTCAGATACTTTTTATTCTTACGAAGAGAAGTACAGCTCAGAGAGTCACTCTACCACTGAGATAGTGGCAAAGGGCCTGACTAAAGAGCAGCTTGAGTTGATCGCTCAATACTCGCGAAAAGTGTTTGTTCAAATGGGCCTCAAAGACTTGTCTCGAATTGATTTCTTTCTAACTGAAGAGGGGGAAATTTACCTCAATGAGGTAAATACGTTCCCAGGTATGACACCGATTTCGATGTTCCCTAAAATGCTGAGCAACAACGGACATGTTTTCTCTGATTACCTAGCAAAAGCGGTTAAAACTGCGCTTTAGAGTGCGAATCAATCCCAAGGTTTTATGACCTTGAACTTTAGTCGCTCACTGTCTGCTAATACTTGTTTACCCAAGTATTGAGCAGGCATTGCTGGACTTATCCAACGCCCAAAATCGGTTATATCCTTTACGTCGTATCCTTGTCTAGCGAGTTCTTTTGCTGCGCCAACGCGTGCTGACTGTCCGGAGAGTTTAAGTGACAATCCTAGCTGGTTTTCTGTGGCTCGAAAGACGCGGTAAATCGAAGATGCATCGAGCGCATCATCACCGATATTGCCATGGCGGTCGATACGCCTGAAAACTGGACCTAAGTGATCTGGAATCATTAGTAGCCAGCGTTTGACGATTTCACTGCTGGAAGATGAAAGCTGATAGGTATTCTCATTAATATTGATTTTGATTGCGCTATCATCTAATAGTTCAAACTGAACTTGGTGAAACAGCAAGGCCCTTAGTTCACTGCGCTTCATAGCACACTCGAACATCACCGACAAAATGGCAGCATCTCTTAGTTGCTTAAGACTACTCTCAGAGTCCAGTAGCAGATGAATTTCTTTTAAATGCTGGGAGTTAAAGGCTTCTGCTTGTTTAGCATCCCCTTTTTTATCCAAACGAAGCTGTGCCAGTAGCATTTTCACTTGTCGGTGATTGCAGGGATCAGGGTACTCGTGAAAGCGATGTATAAGACCTAAGGTTATCGCCATTCTCTTTAATGTGGCGTATTTTCTGGTCTCACTTTGTTTTTCTAGAAAAAGGCGCACAGCGGTAGTGGAGGCGGGAAGCGTTGCAACCTTACGCTGTCCACAGAAACTAACAAAGTGGTTCCAGTCGTTAAACATTGAGAGTAGAGAGTTACGACTATATTGCTGTTGAGTGAGCGCGTCGAAGTCGTCTAGTGTTATATGTTTATTAAACAAGGCACAGCTTTGGGCTTTGAGTAGAGGCTCGGTGATAGGGATGCACTTTTTTCTCATTTTGATGCACTATAACTAAATAAGAGATACTGTTTATAATAGCTGTTAAAGTACTGATTGAAAACAATATTAAATAGTAAATCTTTTAGTCATCTGAATATCGATGTTTAACCTTATCCCAGATCAATGGTAAAATTGCTTCATAACTTCACAGATAAGGCACGTTATGTCTCTTGTATATTCAACAGAAGTCGGGCGCATTAAGCCTGAAGACGAAAAAGTAGAGCGCCCAAAGGGTGATGGTGTTGTGCGTATTCAACGTCAAACGAAAGGAAGAAAAGGCAAGGGCGTTTGTCTAGTAACGGGGCTTGATATGGACGATGTTGGTCTTAAGCTTATGGCAGCAGAACTTAAAAAAGTATGTGGCTGTGGCGGTTCGGTAAAAGACGGAGTTATCGAGATTCAGGGTGACAGCCGAGATAAAATCAAAGCCCATCTAGAGAAGAAAGGCCATACCGTTAAATTGGCAGGTGGTTGAGTAAATCAATTTAAATTAAAAAGGGCGATACTGTTAATGAGTATCGCCCTTTTTATTATTTATCAAACAGTCCACTACGTGACGCTGTCATATGAGGTTACATCAACACTAAATAAGTAACGAAGATGGCGGATAAACCGTAGATGATTGGGTGTACTTCTTTCCCTTTCCCCGCAACCACCATAGAGAACGAGTAACTGATAAAGCCCATCGCCATACCGTTAGCAGGCGAGAAGCTAAGAATAGTAAACATGATGGTAAAGAACGCAGCAATGCGTGATTCTTTCTTTTCCCACTGAATACTGCCTAGTCTTCCAACCATATAGATACCCACAACGACCATTGCTGGTGCAACAATTGCTGTTGAGAAAATAGAGAATAGTGGGAAAAGGAATAATGATACAAGGAATAAGCCTGATACTACCACGGCCGCAAGCCCTGTTCTTGCACCTTGAGAAGACGCAATACCCGATTCAGAAAAAGCGGTAATTGACGTTGTACCCAGTACTGTGCCAATAACCGTGCCGCCAGCATCAGCAACTAGAGCTGATTTCGCGTTAGGCACTTTACCGTCTTTATCAATGATGCCAGCATCACGTCCAACACCGACGATAGTGCTTAACCCATCAAAGAAGTCGACAATAAAGAAGATTATTACAATAAATAACAGGTCAAATAGCTTTTCTGGTGTAAAGGCTGAAAAGTTAAAGATGGCACCAAAACTTGAGGTTAAACTTGGTGGCATCGAAACGAGAGAATCAGGAATAGGGGCATTAGAAGTACCCATAAATGCATCAGCAGCAATAGTAAGCACAATAGACGTAACAAATGAGATAAATGTCGCTAGTTTAATGTCTCGAATCATACAACCTAGAGCAACGAAGATACTGATGAAAGCTATTAACACCTGAGGTTCTTTAATATCGCCCATACTCACCAGGATAATGGGGTTTGAAACAATAATGCCCGCATTTTTAAGACCAAGAAAAGCAATGAAAAGGCCAAGAGAAACGGTGATTGCCAGCTTGAGATCTTCAGGAATAGATTCGATCATGGTCTTTCTAATCTTAGTTAAAGAGAAGATTAGGTAGATAATTCCTGATAAGAAGATACCAAAAAGTGCTTCATGCCATAAAAGAGCAACAGAACCACTAAATAGTACTCCTTTGAAGAAGCCATTCATGCTCATACCAGGAGCAAGCATTACAGGGTAGTTACCAAAAACACCCATGATCAGAGTAGCAACTGCTGCGGCAATAGCCGTGGCAGTAAACACTGCACCGCGATCCATTCCAGGGATATCACCTAAAATAGCGGGGTTTACCGCTAGGATGTAACTCATAGCCAAAAACGTTATGAATCCAGCGTATAATTCCGTACCAATGCTAGATTTACGCTCGCTGATCTTGAATTGACGGTCGATAACCGAAGTACTACTTGGGCTTGGTTGAATGAGGGTTTCTTGACTCACAATGTAACCTTAATAAACTAAAATAATTAGGTAGTTGCTTATCTAAATAAGATAGAACAAACATCGAAGCCATGTGAGTGGTGGGTGCTTCAGTAATAAATGAGCACTGGAAAACTGTAGTCCCGGAGTTAGGTTGCGGGGTAGAAACGATTGGTCCAAATCACCAAACATATACAGCTTCGATATAATTTGGTGCGGATAGTAAACGTTTGCGTGAGTAATTCAACCTATATTTTGGATAGTTTGTATTATTATTGCTCTGGGGTGGGTAAAACAATGGTTTATGTATTTAAGATAATTATACAATACAGTAAAAAGTTGAAGGGCTTTGTGTTGGCAAAGCCCTAGGCTGTCAGTTTAAATCGCTAAAGTCTAACTGGCCGTTGTGTGATTTTCATTTTTACGCGTTCAGACTAAACATAATGGCTAAGGTGCTACTTTTTAGCACGCTTCTTTAGTGCCTGCATAACACGTAGACGACTTTCTGCACTACTTTGGTCATTTGCGTTGTTTGTGCGGCTTTGGCGGTTTTTAAATGCTGGCTTGCTATGCATTTTGGAAAGTAAAGCGTCACGGCTATCGACTTCGTAACCTTCGAGTGGAACACGTCTGATGCGATGTTGGATCAGCTTTTCAACCTGAACTAATGTCAGTTCTTCTTTACGGCTAACGAATGATACAGCATGACCTTGTTGACCCGCGCGACCAGTTCGACCAATTCTGTGTACATAGTCCTCAGCAAGGAAAGGCATGTCATAGTTTACAACATGAGGTAAGCCTTGAATGTCGAGACCGCGAGCTGCAACATCCGTTGCCACCAATACTCGAGCCTTGCCAGTTTTAAATTCTTCTAATGCGCGTCGGCGTGCACTCTGTTTTTTATCACCATGACAAAGCACTGCATTAATTCCATCAAGCTTTAGCTCATTAACAACATCATTGGCAGTTTCTTTATAGTTAACAAAAACAAGGACTTGTTTCCAATTTTTCTTACCTATTAACTCGGAAAGTAATTCGCGCTTACGCTCTTCTTCGACAGGGTAGACAACATGAGCCACAGTAGATGCTGTTGAGTTTTCAGCGTTAACAATGATGCGTTGAGGCTTACGTAAATATTCTTGTGCAAGCGCATTCATTTGCGAAGATGAAGTTGCGGAAAACATCATCGTTTGAGGGTGTGTTGATACACCTGCCATAATTGTACGGATTGCATTAATGAAACCCATGTCGAGCATGCGGTCAGCTTCATCAAAAACCAAAGACTCTAAGTTAGTTAAGTTCACATTACCTAACTCAAGGTGTTCATTTAAACGTCCCGGCGTTGCAACAAGAATATCAACACCCGCTTGAAGTTTACGTTCTTGAGATGACATTTTTGCGCCGCCGTATACAGCAACAACAGAGATGTTTGTGTACTTTGAAAAACTCTTAATGTTATTTGCAATCTGATCGGCTAGTTCGCGAGTTGGTGCTAAAACAAGACCTCGAACACTGCCTCTAGTGAGAGATTTAGGCTTGTCGATAATCTGTTGAATAATTGGTAGAGAGAACGCTGCTGTTTTACCTGTGCCAGTTTGAGCGTGTGCAAGAATGTCGTTACCCCGACGGATTTGCGGAATAGCTTGCTGTTGAATAGGGGTCAGCTTTTCATAATGACACTCAGTGAGTGCGCGAACGATATCAGATGAAAAACCTTGTGATGAAAATGACATTCTTTGTTCCTATTAGACGTTGGTTAGCTTGAAAACTTTCACAGAGAGACACAGGCAATCATAGCAGACCAAAAATACGGTCGACGATTATAGATGAATATGAGCCGTTATGGTGACATATTTTAACAGGGAATGCGTTTTTCTATTGTTAAGGGATGGCTAGAAAACTTTGCTTGGGTGTTTTGCCACGAAATTCATTTGGATGAGAGGTTAAAAACGTAGTACTTAGCATTTTTATCGTTCAAATAGTTTTAGATACTTTAGTTGCTAGAAGAACAGAAAGGACGAGTCGTTAATCAACACAATAGAAGGGAAACGGGATACAGCTAGGTTAAGTGTGAGGGTATTGATTTAGAGAGTTATGATTCTAATTTAACATAACATTGATTATGCGCACTTGGGTGCAAGCAGAAACATGATGCTGTATACGTGCTTTGATATTGACTAGCGTCTTTATGTTCGCATGTTCCTACTTTAAATTTTCCTTGGTAGTCTTTATCGTCTCCTACGCAAAATTTCACAGACATCGTGAAGCAATACCGACAGAATTTAATCTAGCACGTCTTCGCAAAACCTGAATAGATAGCCATCTGGTGTTTGGGCTATAAATTGTTTCTGTACAGCTACTTTTGAGTCACACAAATAAGACTTGGTTTCTAACTCTAGATAGATAGCATCTTTCGCAACGATCGTTATGTGTGCATATAAAGTTTCTATATCCGTTACATCCCATTGAAAATTAACACCTCGACCAAACGGAAACTCAGGTTCAGCTAGCAACCATTTCCGACTATCCCCATCTATGCCTTCAAGCATCAGATCTACACCGTCTTTAGTCAGATACAGAAACTGCTCATCTAATCGCTCATACTTAACAGAGAAATTAAGCACATTAACAAAGAACTGTTTATTGACTTCTATGTTACGACAATAAAGCTCAGGGACAACTCTTAAGGTCATTAAATACTCCGATGTTGATTTTCGAATGCTTCATTATGATCGCATCTTTTTTTGTTTATTACACCGCAATATAACTAGCTATCAAACCAGACAATCATCAACTTGTTACAGTGTAATTTAATGTTTATCAGTTGCGTCTCTGTTTTGGTTTTCAAATTAAACCGTTCTTCGTATGGACTTTGAAAACCATCTATAACGATCTCAATAAACTAGCCATCCCTACACAACCGAAAAACTACTTATAGCCTGACATTACTTAACCATAACCTGTATTAATAGTGTACACGTCGGTAGTAAGTACAAACTAATGTAACGTTTGAAACTAGCACAGTATAATATCCTGCCCTAACTCAAGTGACTGTAAGTAATTTACACCATTAGCGGGTATCATTCTCAAGTGCGAGGCTAACTAGTTGATTGTAATGGTATTAATTAAATAAACATAAAGTATAGCCCTGATAGAATAACTTGTATTTATGGGATAATGTTAGATTGTATGTGATTTTAAGTAGCCTATCATTTAGTTATAGTGCGTTATGACCTAATAAGAAAAACCAAGAGCATTACTGCTCTTGGTCCTTTTTAAATTCAGCACGAATGTCTTCAGCAACTTGCTTAATTGCTTGCGCTGTACTCATCCCACTCGCCATTAACTCTTGAATACGTTCAACAGCACGTTGCTGTTCTTCATGACTTAGTGGTGGTAAATCATCTAACATAATTACTCCGATTAACTCTACCCTACTCTTCTGTGTAGTCGATAGTTTTACTGATAGTTCGTTTATCTTTAAACAGTATCGGCCCTTGCCATTGTGACTGTGTCATAGATACACTCACAACGTAGCGCTCAGGCTCTACAGCATTGCGAGGCAGTTTAACAGGATAGTTCGACTCATACGACTTTTTCCAGACTGAAGAATACTGACCATCTCTATAGTCATAAACCGTCACTTCTTGTACAGGTAACGGACAATAACGATTGAGCAAGCGCTTCTTGTCTACAGTCCAACTGTCCTTCGAGTCCCAGCGTACGACATGAACTGGTTCAGCTTCTGTAATAACAATCCAATGTGACCACTTATTTTGAGCTTTGTCTTCAATGGACAATTGATACAAGCCAGATTTTAGTGGTTTACTTAAACTATAAGTAGCTTCCGTTTCCTGTAATGTTCGTTTTTCATCAGTTATCGTTTCAAATGCATCTTGATCTATAACTTCTTTAGAAATATTGGTGTCTGGCCATAACTTCAACCGCACCTGTGATAACGGTTCTTCTGAAGTAATTTGTAGCTTTAGCTTATTCGATAATCGACCTGGGCGCTGAACAGAAACCTTTTCAATAGTGATAGAGTCTAACCACGAAGGCAATCCTTCAGCGATTAGGCTTTTACCACAATCTTTTTCAGTTGCCTGTTTTAGCAGTGACTCTAAGTGAGGTTCAAGGTTATCCGTTGATTCCTGCTGCCATACCTGCACCATGAGATCGAACATACCACTAAGATCATCTTCAAGTAGTTTTTTATGCATTCGAGTGACTGCGTTGTTTTCTTCAAACCATTGCGCATTAGCCACAATCGGAACTATGGCAGGTAACAGTAACAACGCAGTTAACAGCGGCTTCATTAGCTTTTCATCTTGTAACCAACGCCACGTAGTGTCTCAATATCAATACCTGGCAGTTTCTGACGAAGCTGCAGTACATGTGTATCAACGGTTCGTGTCGTCGGAAAGTGGTTGTAACCCCAAACGTGATCAAGAAGCTCATCACGAGTGAACACTCTGCCTAGATTACTAGCCAAGAACATCAACAGGTCAAACTCAGTACGAGTCAAAGAAATACTATCACCTTTGTAATCGACTTCACGTGTTGCTTTGTCGATAACTAGATTATCGGTAATGACTTTAGAGTCATCCGTTCCCGCTTCACTTCCTGGGCTTCTTAAGTTTGCACGAATACGAGCAAACAGTTCAGCTTCTGCAAAAGGTTTGGTTAGATAGTCATCAGCACCAGCGTCGAGACCTGAAACTTTATCCTTAACCGTTACTAACGCTGTTAGTAGAATAACCGGTACAGATTTGATTTCTTTCCATTCTGCCAGCTTAGAAATTGAATCACCATCGGGTAATTGTCTATCTAGAATGACCAGGTCCGCTTTTTCCCACAGCTTAGCTGTTTCTGCGATGGTTTCAGAATGTAGGCAGGTATAACCTGCTTGTTCAAGGCTAACTAACAAGCCGTCTGCTAAATTTTTATCATCTTCAACGAGTAGTAGTGTCTGTTCCACAAGGGATCTCCATTACAAATTTAGTTGGGGGACCAACAAGTTTCATGCTCCCCCCCATTCGTCCCACCATTGATTCAACAATAGTCAATCCAAGTCCAAGTCCCGCTTCGCTTACAAACGGCTTTCTCAATTGTTTCCAATCTTTTGCACTTAAATTGCCTTCGTCTTGTACCTCAATAATGAGCGTGTTGTCATTTCGATGTGCGCAAAGTTCAACCTTGCCTACACCATACTTAATTGCATTATTGACTAAATTATCAATACAGGTACCAAGCCAATAAATATTGACCTGTACCTCAATGTCTTTCTCTATATTGAGCGATACGTCGCCTGAGTAGTTTTCGACTTTATACTCTAGCCATTCTTTCATTGATGGCAGGTGTTCAGTCGCTAATGGTCTGTTATCTGATTGCAGATAATCTTTACTTGCCTCCGCAAGTTGTCGAAGTCGTCTTGAGTCTTCACACAATCGTCTAAATTCATCGTAAACCGTTTCTGGTAAATGTTCGAATTCGCGTCTAAACCCTTCAACCGTCATAGACAAACTAGCGATAGGAGTACGCAGTTCATGTGTAAGTATCTGAAGAATCAGCATTCGACTGCGCATTTCTTCTCGTTTGCTATTCCAACGATAAACCGACCAGCCCACAATCAACGTGAAGTTCAATAGGACCAAGGCATACAGCAGGTTTTTAATAAGGTGGCTGTTGTCTTGCTGTTGCCAACAAATATTGCCGCGTTCAAAGAAACACTCGTTAACTTGGGATATAGGGACGAAACTTAACTCTGCTTCTTTCGCATTGTGTTCTAATGTTTCTACATCAAATACGAAATAGCTATCTCCCTTCCTAAGCCAATATTCGTTACCTTGTAACAACATGGGTGCCCCTGACAATAGGGCAACAATCGAGTCACTATGCATCAGTTGTAATCGGCCTAGCAAACTATCAGTGTCTGCCAGCTGCCTCTCATTGATGTGCATGTATTGTTGCAATTCATCAAAACGATCCGGATGTGCTTTCACATAACGAGCAGCATAAGTGCCTCCGCCAGGATGGATATGATTTGAACGCGAAAACCATTTCAGAGGTAATTTAGTTCCTCTACACATTGCACGAGTAAATACTAAAGGCTCAGTAACCGTTGGGCTAAGTGGTAGTTTACCTTTGCAGTTTTGTTCCAATCGGTACAGTAACTGAATATCTTTTAAAGGATAATGACTCGTCTGAGGCAACATTGAATTTGGATCGATTAAAGCCGTTGGAAAATCAGCCTGAATCACTTGCATGTCGTACACGTCTTTTGCATCTTCAAACACAAATAAGCTCACCAAGGCATCCAACCTTTGAGGAAGTGTTTTCGCTGCAAGTATTGGACTAACAGTCACTAAGCTTATGAATAGAAGTAAAGTTCTCAAAGAGTACAACATGTTTTAACTTGAATGTGCTAACTATACGCGTAAACAGTCCGGCATTCCAAACCGTACGCCATTATTGACAATGAAATGACACTTTACTCTATGTACATAGCCAATAAAAAAGGGAGCCGAAGCTCCCTTTTACGCTAACTAAAAACCTTAAAGATGCTCAATAATCTTCATGCAAGAGTCTTTAGCATCACCAAATAGCATTGATGAATTCTCTTTAAAGAAAAGTGGATTTTGAACGCCAGCATAACCCGTATTCATTGAACGTTTGAACACAACGACGTTCTGTGCGTTCCACACCTCAAGCACTGGCATACCAGCAATTGGGCTTGTTGGATCTTCAAGTGCTGCTGGGTTTACCGTATCGTTCGCACCGATGACAAGGACAGTATCAGTTTCTGTAAAGTCATCATTGATTTCGTCCATTTCTAGCACGATATCATAAGGTACTTTAGCTTCTGCTAATAGTACATTCATGTGACCTGGAAGACGCCCCGCTACTGGGTGAATACCAAAGCGCACTTTAATGCCTTGAGCACGAAGTTTATCTGTAATCTCATGCACTGGGTACTGAGCTTGAGCTACTGCCATGCCGTATCCAGGAGTAATGATGACTGACTTAGAGTTCTTAAGCATTTCAGCCACTTCTTCAGCGGTTGATTCGCGATGCTCTCCTTGCTCTTCATCACCAGAAGATACGGCGACTTCTTGACCAAAACCACCGGCGATAACGCTGATGAACGAACGGTTCATTGCTTTACACATGATGTAAGACAGGATAGCACCTGACGAACCCACTAGAGCACCCGTAACAATCAGAAGATCGTTCGCTAGCATGAAACCTGCTGCCGCCGCTGCCCAACCTGAATACGAGTTAAGCATAGAGACAACCACTGGCATATCTGCGCCACCGATTGACGCTACCAAGTGATAACCAAACGCGAATGCAATAAGAGTCATTAAAAATAATGGGAATAAAGCACCGTCACCACCTAGGTACCATTTCAACAAAAACGCTGAAACCACGATAGCAGCAAGGTTTAGCTTATGCTTGTGTGGGAGATTCAGTGGAGATGAAGAAATAATGCCACGTAATTTACCGAACGCAACAATAGAACCAGTAAAGGTTATTGCACCGATAAATACACCTAGATACACCTCAACAAGGTGAATCATGTGCTCAGCGTGTGTTGCTGCTTCTGGTGCGTCTAATAAGCTATTGTAACCTACTAATACCGCAGCCATACCTACAAAACTGTGTAAGATCGCCACCAACTCTGGCATCTCAGTCATTTCGACTTTCTTGGCATAATGAATACCAATACCGCCACCAACAACCATAGCTAAGAGAATCCAAGCGATACCGCTTGAGTGTGGGCCAAAGATGGTTGCAAGCAAGGCAATAGCCATACCTGCAATACCATAGTAGTTGCCTGAACGCGCCGTTTCTTGTTTAGAAAGACCCGCTAAGCTCATAATAAAGAATACAGCAGCAATAATATATGCGGCTTGAACTAATCCTGCAGACATTTGTTACTCCTTAGTCTTTACGGAACATTTCTAGCATACGCTTCGTGACTGTAAAGCCACCGAAGATATTGATACTAGCAATTAACACAGCAATAAATGCAAGGAAGGTGACGACACCGTTACCTTGTCCTATTTGTAGCAATGCACCCACAATGATAATGCCCGAAATGGCATTAGTTACAGACATTAATGGGGTATGCAAAGCGTGCGTTACGTTCCAAACCACGTAGTAACCTACGATACAAGCCAGCACGAATACAGTGAAGTGAGCTAAAAATGCCGCTGGTGCTACTGAAGCCACCCATGCAAATGCGCCTAAACCAATTGCAAGGCCCGCTAGTTTTTTAACTGGAGAGACTGGTTCATCTTTCTTAGGCTCTGGCTTAACTGGAGCTGTTTTTGGCGCCGCTTGTGGCTGTGCTGAAACCTGAATAGGGGGTGCAGGCCAAGTGACTTCGCCTTCTTTAACGACAGTTACACCACGGAGCACTACATCTTCAAAGTTGATATCGATGTTGCCATCTTTCTCTTTGCAAAGCAGTTTAATCAGGTTAACTATGTTAGTACCGTAGAGTTGAGAAGACTGTGTCGGTAGGCGACCTACCATATCGGTATAACCAATAACTTTAACGCCATTTGCAGTCGTAACGACTTTGTCTGCTTCCGTATAAGCACAGTTACCGCCATTAGCCGCTGCAAGGTCAACGATTACACTACCCGACTTCATGCTATCTACCATTTCTTTGGTAATTAGCTTAGGCGCTGGACGTCCTGGAATAAGGGCTGTAGTGATAATAATATCAACGTCTTTAGCTTGCTCGGCGTAAAGTTCTTCAGCTTTTTTGTTGAAGTCGTCCGACATTTCTTTTGCATAGCCGTCACCTGCTCCAGTGTCTTCTTGGAAATCCACTTCCAAGAACTCTGCACCCATAGATTCAACTTGCTCTTTTACTTCAGGACGAACATCAAATGAACGCACGATCGCACCTAAGCTACCCGCAGCGCCGATAGCAGCAAGCCCGGCAACACCGGCACCTGCAACTAACACTTTAGCCGGTGGTACTTTACCCGCAGCCGTAATTTGGCCAGTAAAGAAGCGACCAAATTCATGTGCAGCCTCTACTACAGCTCGGTAACCTGCGATGTTTGCCATTGAACTTAATGCATCTAACGCTTGAGCGCGTGAAATACGAGGCACTGCATCCATCGCCATTACATTGATATTCTTGCTCGAAAGCTTTTCCATCAATTCAGGATTTTGCGCTGGCCATACAAAGCTGATCAGGCTTGCTCCATCGTTGATTAGCGCTATTTCTTCATCGGAAGGCGCATTTACTTTCAAAATAAGATCCGCGTCCCAAACCGCTGCGTGATCAACAATGGTTGCACCCGCACTTTCAAACGCTTGATTGTCGAAGCTGGCTAACGCACCTGCTTCCCCTTCTATTGAGACGTCAAATCCCAGTTTTATCAGCTGCTCAACCGTTTTAGGCGTTGCAGCTACGCGTGTTTCACCCGCGAGGCTTTCTCTAGGCACACCAATTTGCATAGCTATTCCCTACTATTGGCACAAAAATAAAAAAACAAAATTAAAAAATTCTTCCTTGGCTCATCAGCAAAATCCAAACACTTTGAACTGGGTTACCAATTTAGAAAAAATATCATCAATATCCGTAAGAAAACAACATATCATTGCCTTACAGTGTACTCATCAGACTAGCTAGCCTGAATTCACTTATTAAAGATGGTTTCACCCATTTGATCGATCAACATTTGTGCTTTCTTCAGCATCAATTCATTGGCATCATCTTGATTGCCAAGTAAGTCTGAACGAATAAAGCGGTGAGTCTTCATTGATTCGCCCTCACCCTGCGTAATTCGGCCTGCAATACGATACTGACCGCCTTCAGCAATAGGTTCGGCGTATATTAAATATCCTTTGTACTCTATTGGTTCCACAATAACCTCTTGTGGACTTTCTTTCGAACCAAACAGGCGACTAAACCAACCCATAAACTCTCCAAATATCTTAGACTTACTGTTATTCAATCTATGTTAAACGTCGTTTAAAGGCGAGCATAAATATCAAGAATTTGAAGCTGATACAGGTAGTTTTTTGTATTAAAACTACATATGAGTAGAAATGGGGGCTGAGCAAGTGACAGTGCAACATATAAGTAACGTGTTATTTACATAGCTATCGTGAAATCAAATGAAATTCATTAGTCTTCGTTAAATAACAATACTAATGTTCCACCTTTTAAACTACTTCCATAGTTAATTGTGATACCAATACCTACATTATCAAGATAGTCCTTCAAGAATGGAGGAGACACAAGCCACCCTAAGCTCCATTCATAATAATGTGGTGTTCCCATAGGATCACTGAGATCAGCGCCAACATCGATACGACGAATACTACTGTATAAGGTTTGCCCATAGCCGCCCCAATGCGCTATGTCATAAAAGCCTTTTACACCATTGATCCAATACCAACCTTCAGGGTTGCCAATATTACCGTCGTTTGCCTCACCCCAACCAAAACCATAGAAGTACTTCATCTCGGTGAATGCTTCCCAATGACCCCAGTCATGTTCACGGTCGTAATGCAATTCTACGCTAGGTTTGAAGGTTAGCGCCCAAGCATCAGTATTAAAAGCATAACCATCAAGCTGCTCCCTAAATGCGAGAGATAACGAGTTTCGATAGGTGTATTCGTTGCGAAAATACATGAGGTTAGTACCAATTCCAGTATTCAAGCTCCAATGGTCGGACAATGGGTACTGAACCCAATACTTTGTAGCTAAAGTATACGTTTCTTCCCTTCCTGTATCTTGTGGTTCCAATGGGTCATCGCCAATAGAGACATCGCGTTTAGTTTTAAGGTAAGACCCAACTACAGAAACATTTTGTTTAAGGTTAGTGTTGTTGGACAAAGATAAATCGTTCAGTTCAAACGTATAGGGAATGGTGTAAATTGAGATCTGCTTGCGTAACTCTAGTGACTCGTCAGAGCCTATATTTCCGTTATTAGTCAAAAAATCATTAGGGTCAAAATCTTGAAAGCCAAAGGAGATCGCATCGCTGTCACTGAGTAAAACCGCTGTCGCAAAGTTTTGCTCTAACACTTTTTGCAAAATATCGTCACCTCGGGCAAAAGAACTAAGCAGCACCAAAGGAACAAGTAGGAACTTTTTCAAATCAACTCCATTTGAACAACGTTTTCCATTTAACTCACTATGATCTCTAAATGTCGATTTATTGATAAACAATACAGAGAGTTACTATTCAAGGTTAGTATATTACGTCTCGAGTTCAATCTAGATAAAGGTTATAAAAATGATTTTGCATATATATCCTCTACTTAGTATGAAATACGACCAAAACATGAGATCAGCCTGTTATTTATTAAGCATCCATCACCCAATCTGCGTTTATCGTTTGACTTTTTTAGGTAACTTTTTACGATAAGGTGACCATCAATACAAGGTATGCCCTTATGTCAGAAATAATTGAAGATCAAACCATCGATCTAAGTGAAGTATCAGCGGAATTACGCCAGGTCATCGAATTTGATGAAGTACCTGAGCAGATGTTCCAAATGGTTGTTTCTATACATGAGGCCGGTGAAGCAGAAGTACGCAAAGCGTGGGATGAGCTGCCAGCCAGTGCACAGAATGTAGTAGACAACTTCGAGCAGTTTCATGCTCTAACCTCAGTAAGCCAAGCCTTTGCCGGTGTAGGTTTACTAGAAGAGTTCCCTACACTTAACATTCCTGAGAACATGACAGAAGAACAAACTAACGCCTACAAAGCCCAATTGTTAGATCAAGTTCTTTTCAACTGTATCAAGGACATGGTCAAGCAAATGAAGAAGGCCCGCCGAGACCCTATTCTTAAGCGCGATTTCAATAGCGTCTTTCTAAAAGACTAACCACCTATCGTGGGAAATAAACTCGAGTTGTTAAGTCGACTCGAGTTTATTATGTCTTAAATAGTTCATTGGCCACTTCGATTTGAAAGTTAGTGCGTTGCCAAATTCTGCTGTGTGAAACTCACACCCTTGATCTGAGCGTAAACTCTATTTCCTTTTTGTAGTTTCAACTCGTCTGTAGCCCACTGAGTAAGTATTGATTTTAATGCTAGCTCTTCATTCAAGGCCAAAGTTAAAAGGCATGAATGATCATTTAGTTTCTCAATATCAATAAGTTGGACCGGAATTACGTTTCGAATTGAACTACCCGCCACAGGTGACAACGTAACCGACACATCCCTAGCATCAATCCTTATGCGCATACATTCATTATGTTTGTTTTCAAACTGTTGATCTGGAACCCATAGCGCATGCCCCGCCACCTTCATTTTCCGCATGGCATACTTTGGGTGTCGTTCCGATACCTTAGCAGTCAATAGTGCACTGTGTTGTTCCCCTTCTTGCCATAAGGCAAGAGAATCCCCATTCCACACGTGTTCCACCGTACCGAAGTCAGCCACCTTACCAGTTTCTAAAACCAGTAAATTGTCAGCCAAATGCATGATCTCTTCAAGGCTATGAGTTACGTAAACGATTGGAATGTCGATTTTATCTGTCAACTGATTGAGATAATGCATGACCTCTCTTTTACGAGGTAAATCTAGACTTGCTAAAGGTTCATCCATTAAAAGTAATTCAGGGTCGCTTAATAGAGCCCTAGCAATGGCAACACGTTGCCTCTCGCCACCACTGAGTTTGTTAGGCTTAGAATCCAGTAAGTGGCTAATACCCAGCAACGTTGTTAGTTCTTTAAATCGTTCATTCTGCGCTTTGCTTTGTGAACCAAAAAGAAGATTATCAAAGATAGAAAGATGGGGAAACAAACGTGCGTCTTGAAAGACGACCGCAATCTTGCGATTCCATACAGGTACATTGATACCCTGTTCAGTATCAAGCAGTCGAGATTCTTTAAATGTAACTTCACCTCTATCTGGCGATAACAACCCGCACAATACATTCAGAAGGGTGGATTTACCGCTGCCAGAGCGACCAAACACTGCCGTAACACCTTTTGAGGGGATTTCCCCTTGTATTACAAAAGACTGGTTATCAAACTGATGTTTAAATGAGAATCGTAATGTCATCCAGATAACCCCAATTTTAGTTGAGCTCGGCGAGACATCCATTCACTAATAAATAGCGATATCAGCGCAATCACAACGGCTAAAATACACAGTCTCATAGCTTGAAACTCCGCACCTGGGGTTTCAAGAAAGCTAAACATTGCAAGAGGGATTGTTTGGGTTTCACCTGGAATATTGGAAACAAAAGTAATGGTTGCACCAAATTCCCCTAAACTGCGCGCAAACGCCAATACAAAGCCAGAGATTACACCCGGCATAATCAATGGGAGTGTTACTCTCTGAAATACTTTCCAAGGATTTGCCCCCAATGTCATTGCGGCGTCTTCAAGTTTACTATCAACGGACAATATACTAAGACGAATGGCCCTTACCATTAGAGGCAGAGCAACCACAGCCGATGCTAGGGCTGCCCCTCTCCAGCTAAATGAAAAGTCGAGTCCAAGGTACTGTTCTAACCATTTCCCTATAGGTCCTTGTTTACCAAATAGGATAAGAAGTACATACCCAACCACTACAGGCGGAAGCACTAACGGCAAGTGAATAAGGCCATCGATTAAACTCTTTCCAAAGAAGTCTTTTTTAGCCAAAAGCCAAGCCAGTGCGATTCCGATTGGTAAAATACAAATACTCGCAACTAAAGCTATTTTTAGGCTGAGTACTAGGGCTGTAAGTTCTAACTCGGTGAGCATCACACATTACCTATTTGGTTAATGGAGTAAATCCTAACTCTAGCAAATATTCTCTCATCTCTTTGCTATAAAGGGTTTTATAGACCTGACTAGCTACGGCTTTATCTGTCAATAACACCGCTGGGTATTTGATTTTCTCGTAAAGATGAGTTGGGATAGCTGAGACTATGTTGACCTGTTTCGATTGAATTGCATCAGTAACATACACAATCCCAACCGGTACCTGTTGCCTTTCCACCATAGCAAGCACAGCTCGAGTGTTTTTCATTGGTGCAGTTTGTTTGGAGAGTGTCTGCCACACCTTTAGCTTTCGCAGGGCTTGTTCGGCGTAGATTCCTACAGGTACAGTGTTAGGTTCACCAATAGCTAAACGCTGTCCATTTAATACTTTGTTCCAAGTAGACAAATCATCCAATCGTTCTAAAGTTAGCTTGTGCGTTCCTGACACGATTACGAGTTGATTACTCGCAATGTTTTTTGCGGGTTCTACACCTTCTACTTCTTGCTCTAGGTACTCCATCCATTGTGTATTTGCGGAGATAAAGATATCAGCAGGTGCCCCCCTAGAGATCTGTCTTGCCAATGAAGACGATGAACCATATACGCCTTTTACTTCTATGCCTTGTTTTGACGCAGACTCAATTAACCTTTCAACAACTTGGGTCATAGATGATGCAGCGTAGACATAAACAGTGTGTTTTGAATGGGCGAATGAAAACGAAGAAAAGAGAATTAAAAGCGGAGCTAGAATACGAAACATAACGTTCTTAATGATTAGGTGCCCTTTAGGGGCACCTATAACTCATGATTATTTAGTGATCTTAGGTTGAACGTACTTGCGGCTGACATCAACGATGGCGACATCACGAACAAAACTACGACCAAGCAACACTGGGAAGTCTAAATGTGAACGGTCAACAAGAGTAAACTCTGTCTTCTCTTTTAGAGAAGATAGCTGAATCCAAACTACTACCACAGGACGTTTATCTGCGTCATCTGAACTTGATTGCTTCACTTTTGCAAAACGCTCGATTGGCAGACTTATCTCTTTCCCTACCTTTCCGTCATATGCGGGTTTGAATTTCACCCATTTCTTGCCGTCACGCTCAAATTGTTTAACTTCAACCGCAGATAAAGAAGATGTAGTTGCGCCAGAATCAACTCGCGCTCTTACTGTGGATTTGAACTCAGGGAAAAACAACCACTCTTGTTCACCTAAAATGAGTTTACCATCGTCTGTTTTAGTAGGGGCAGGTGCCGCTTCAGCTTCCTTTTCATCCTCAACAGCTTTTGGTTCTTCTGTTTCTACTACTTCTTCTACCGATTCTTCTGTTTCTTGCTCCATGACCGGCTGTTCAAACTTGATCTCTTCATCACCACTGTTTTGTGGCCCGCTTGAACACGCAACCAAAGATCCAGCAAACAAAGCAATACTTAAAATTTTCCAATGTTTCATCCAATCCACCCTGTTAATTTAAGTTAGTTATTATTATCGAACCGCAGCAATAGCTGTCGCTACGTACGTTAAATCTTGTTCCATTAGACCTGCTATATTGATGCGGCCGTCATTCACACCATAAACAGCAAACTCTTCGCGAAGTCTTATCATCTGCTCGGCTGAAAAACCTAATACGCTAAACATGCCTTTGTGTTGCTTAATAAACTCGAAGTCCTCAGAGTTTGTCTTGGTTGCTAATTCGCTACACAACTGCTGTCTCAAGCTGACTAATCTTAAACGCATCTGTTCAAGTTCAGTCATCCAAGAAGACTTTAACTCTTTGTCTAGCAACACAGTTTTAACTATAGACGCACCATGTGCAGGAGGCATAGTATAAGTTGATCTTGCCATCTGTAATAGCTTACCACGTGCATTCATCGCATGGTTTTTCTGATCTGCTACCACGATCGCACTCCCAGTACGCTCTCGATACAATCCAAAGTTTTTTGAACAAGAACTCGTTACTAACAATTCAGGAAGATTAGCCGCCATATGTTGAACACCAAAAGCATCTTGTGCTAGTCCATCACCAAAACCTTGATATGCGATATCAATGAACGGTAAAAAACCATTTTTTTGAGCCAGTAGCGTCACCTGTTTCCAAGCTTCATGAGTTAAATCCGCCCCTGTTGGGTTGTGACAGCAACCATGAAGAAGCACTACGTCTTTTGCACCTGCTTTGCTTAGATCATCCAACATTGCATTTACATCGACTTGCTTGCTGTTTGCTTCAAAGTAACGGTAATGCTTAACCTTAAGGCCAGCGGCTTCCATTACTGGTTGATGGTTCACATAGCTTGGATTACTCAACCAAATTGTCGCACCTGGACTTGAGAAGGAGATCAACTCAGCCAGCATGCGCAGCCCTCCACTTGCACCCGGAGTTTGCACGGATATTGCGCGTTCTGTAATGCCTGAGTCAGGTAGAACAAGATTTAATGCAGCAGCATTAAATTCTTCATCTCCGGCCATACCAACGTACGCCTTTGTTTCCTGATCATTTAAAACAATTTGTTCCGCTTTTTGTATAGAGTCCATAACGGGCGTTACACCGTCACTATTTCGATAAACACCAATACCTAAATCGATTTTTTTATCGCGTTGGTCTTGTCTGTAAGCTAAAGATAATGACAGGATCGGATCCTGTTGAGGAGATGGTAGATTGGAGAACATGAAAGTCACAACCCTTTGAAATTCATTTGGATAGACTCACGTTATCACTTGCCGAAAGAAATCGAAACAGTTATTAAACGGCATCGCTGTTTCGTGATTGAATTTTATACAGATCAAGTAAAGAGCGCATAGGATACGCTCAAAATGAGAGATTTATTTAAGATCGAAGCGATGAATCACTTGATTGGAACTGCCACGCCACTCTAGACGTACATCAGCAAAATCTTTCTCGTATTTTCCATCGATTAACACATCAACGAAATCAACAACCTGCTGTTGCTCTGGAGTAAGCTCGGCTAGCAAATACCCCGTCCAAAGCCAAATGTCTTTTCCCGGGCATTCGTCTTTAACGCGTTTTACCAAATTTAGCACTGGCGCAACGTTCCCTGGAAACAAGGGATCGCCTCCGGAAAGAGACAATCCACGACGTTTAATCCTAGTATCATTTAGGTCAGCAATGATCTGGTCTTCCATTTCTCTAGTGTAGACATGACCAGAGCTTGGAGACCAAGTAGATTGATTGTAACAACCACGGCACTGATGAATGCAACCAGAAACAAACAAGGTACAACGTGTACCTGGTCCATTTACTACATCTACAGGATAATAGTTATGGTAATTCATCAATGCCCTACTCTTTGTCCAATCAACCTAAATGATTATAGATGCTTAACACGTCGCTTAACTTCTTCTTGTTTACCGAAGTTGAACGGACGAGCATCTGGGCTTCCTAAGTAGCCACATACACGGCGTGTCACTGATACCTTAGAAGAGTCGTGATTACCACAAGACGGACAGGTAAACCCCTTACTCGTACATTCGAACTCACCCGTGTATCCGCACTCATAACACTCATCGATAGGCGTATTCGTGCCATAATAAGGCACTCGGCTGTATGAGTAATCCCAGACATTTTCTAATGCTTCAATATTACGCTGCATGTTCGGGAATTCACCATAACAAATAAATCCACCGGTTGAGATAAGTGGGTAAGGCATCTCAAAGTCTATCTTATCGTATGGGTTAACTTTCTTTTCAACATCTAGGTGGAAACTATTGGTGTAGTAGCCTTTGTCTGTTACGCCTTTGATGACACCAAATTCTTTAGTGTCTACTCGGCAGAAACGGCTGCACAAGTTTTCACTTGGAGTACCGTACAAGCTAAAGCCATAACCAGTTTCTTCAGTCCAACGTTCGACGTTTTCTTTTAAGTACGCAACGATATCTAGTGCTTTCTCACGTAAGCGAGATTCGTCAAATACATGCTCTTCAGTGCCAAACAACGCATTGATGGTTTCGTGAATACCAATGTAACCTAGAGAGATAGAAGCTCGGCCGTTCTTGAATATTTCAGCAACTGAATCATCAGCATTTAGACGAACACCACACGCACCTTCCATATATAAAATTGGTGCAACTCTTGCTTTCACGTTTTCTAGTCGAGTAATACGAGTTTCTAGGGCGCGACGTGCGGTCACCAATTTTTCGTCTAATAGTTCATAGAAACGCTCTTCACTACCACCAGCTTGTAATGCAATACGAGGCAGGTTAAGACTAACAACACCAAGGTTGTTTCGCCCTTCATGAATCATCTCGCCATTTTCTTCGTACACGTTCAAGAAGCTACGACAACCCATAGGCGTTTTGAATGAACCCGTCACTTCTACTACTTTGTCGTAGTTTAAGATATCTGGATACATGCGTTTAGATGCGCACTCAAGAGCCAATTGTTTAATGTCGTAGTTAGGATCAGAAGGCTTGTGATTTAGACCATCTTTGATCCCAAACACCAATTTAGGGAAGACAGCTGTCTTTTTGTTCTTACCAAGTCCAGCAATACGGTTCTTTAGAATAGACGTTTGAATTAGCTTTGATGCCCAAGTAGAGCCCAGACCGAAGCCAAAAGTAACAAAAGGAGTTTGGCCGTTTGCTGTATGTAATGTGTTGACTTCGTACTCTAGAGATTGAAAAGCGTCGTAACACTCTTTTTCTGTACGCGATCGTGCAAATTCTTCAGGGTTATGAATATCCCATTCTTTTGCGACTTCAAGGTGCTTTTCATAGCTACAAGTCACATAAGGCTCTAGAACCTCATCAATACGATTGATGGTTGTGCCGCCATAAATGTGACTCGCAACTTGCGCGATAATTTGAGCTGTAACAGCGGTAGCTGTAGAGATAGATTTTGGTGTATCAATCTCGGCATTACCCATTTTAAAGCCATGTGTTAGCATGCCCTTAAGGTCGATTAGCATACAATTAAACATTGGGAAAAACGGTGCGTAATCCAGATCGTGGTAGTGAATATCGCCGTCTTCGTGTGCTTGAACAATGTCACGAGGTAAAATGTGCGTTTTTGCGTAGTGTTTAGCTACAATACCAGCAAGGAGATCGCGCTGAGTCGGGATCACTTTACCGTCTTTGTTCGCGTTTTCATTAAGAAGATCAGCATTTGACTGCTCGATTAAACCTTGAATTTCTTGGTTCAATACACTCTTCTTTTCACGAGCCATATCGCGGTCATGGCGGTATTCGATGTACGAACGAGCTAGTCCTTTATATGGACCCTGCATGAGTTCGTTCTCGACTAAAGTTTGAATTTGTTGGATATCCACTTCTTGGCTATCCACCAGTTGTTGCTCTACAGATAAAGCTACGCCCTCAGCATAGTTAGCTAAGTCTTCATCTGTGTGAGGTGCAGCACTTTTTATTGCTGCAACAATACGATCCTTGGTAAATGGGGCGAGAGATCCGTCTCTTTTTAACACAACTGGTTTCACATATTCTCCTTACCCACAGCATATACACAGATACACTATATAGGGTATTTATATTTATTTTGCACACTACATATTGTGGGCGTATTAAACGAGAACCGCCACTCAATGTTTTTGATCTAGATCAATATAAGCGCCGAGTGAGTGATTTTGAGACCGATCTTTTTTGAATAAATGATCTCGTCCTCATAACAAAAAAAATCACATAATTTTTCCAGAAAAACTTGCATTTTTTGAAGTGCTTTTGGAATGGGCAATGGAAAGGAAGAGCGAATTTAGATGCTAGAAAAACTTAAAAAACCACTTGCATATACATGGATAATGTTGCTGTTTTCATTGTTCTCGTGCAGTGCATATGCAACCAATGTAAAACTCTCGAGTTGGAATATCGCCTGGCTATCCACGCAGAGTTATCCACAATTCTCTGAAAGTAACAGGAGTATCGAAGACTTCTCTACTCTGTCTCGTTACTTTAATAAAACCGACGCCGAGGTACTCGCATTTCAGGAAGTTGATAGTGTTGCCGCTATTGCGCAAGTCGTTGGGACTGATTACCAAATCATTTTATCTGATCGCGCGCTCGATAAAAATTCTCACCGACAATTTAACGAGATCAACCAGTACACAGGATTTGCGATACACAAATCGCTGACCGTTCATAACCAACCAGATATTGATTTAAACGCTACCCACAATGGGAAACTTCGTTTTGCCAGCTATATAGTTATCGATAGAAGCAACAACAAACCGAGTCTGCACATCCTTTCTGTTCATCTTAAGGCAGGCTGTCAGGGGGTAAAACGCAACAATCGGTCTTGTAAACTCTTAGAACAACAAGGAAAGATGCTCAACCAATGGGTTAGAGACCGACAAAGTAACGGTGATTCTTTTGTCATCATGGGGGACTTTAATCATAACCTTGCTTACCGTGGTGACTGGTTATGGGAGATACTTACACAGGAAACAAACAATGCGGTTCTCGCATCGAAAGATACCAATGCTAGGTGCGAAGTTCGTTCTAACAAGAACCCTAATCAAACTCATAAATTCCGTAATCTAATAGATCATGTGGTTGTGAGCTCTGATTTGGCATTCTCGAAGCCCTCTCAAGATGCTTTCTCAAGAAATGATGTAATTCGCTATCAATTGAGTGATCATTGTCCTTTGTCATTCTCTATTGAGTAACTTACCTAAACGCCCTCAATCGAGGGCGTTTTAGATTGACCTAGAACGTCGGTAAAAAGCTCAGTTAGAAGCTCGGTTTACGCGCCCACCAATGTAGAAACCGCCAAGCATCGCTATTAAAAACAACCATGCTTGAACATTTCCTACTCCTAATGAAGAAACAACGGGTCCAGGACAAATGCCCACTAAACCCCAACCGAGACCAAATAAACCGGCTCCAACCAGCAAGCGGCTATCGATAATTTGATTCTCGGAGACTGAGAATGTTTCTGCCGATAAAGGTTTCGTTTGCTTTTTGATTACTAAGAAGTAAGTAGGCAAGAAGACGACTAAACCACCTCCCATTACAAATGCTAGACTTGGATCCCAGTTGCCTGCGACATCCAAAAATCCAATGACTTTTACCGGATCAACCATGCCTGAGATAGCCATACCCAGACCAAACAATACACCCGCTATAATCGAGATAAACTTAAACATATTCTTACCCCACTAAATGCAAGCGAACAAATACAGTAATACCTGAAACCAACATGAATACACAAGTCGCGATAATTGAGCGTTTAGATAAGCGCCCTATTCCGCAAATACCGTGGCCTGAGGTGCATCCATTGCCGATTTTAGTACCTATACCTACAAACAACCCGCCAAGTAATAACAACAATAAATTAGTGTCGTACTGCGTTGGGATGTGAGCGCCAAAAGCTTTTGCACCGAGAACGCCGCCAATGACCATGCCAATAACAAACAACCAGCGCCAGCCTCTATCTCCTGACTCATTTTTCATAAGACCAGAGACAATGCCACTGATGCCGGCAATCTTGCCGTTAAAAAGTAATAACAACGATGCAGAAATACCTAAAAGCATTCCCCCGAACAACGAGGACCAAGGAATTGTAAACTCCATAATCATCTCCCTCAATTAACAGTAAATTTGATACAAAGACTTTATAAGTTGCTCTACTTGCTTATTTTTAAGCGAATAAAACACTTTCTGCGATTCTTTTCTCACGTGCACAAGTTCGTTATCTCTCAACACTTTAAGATGCTGAGACAATGCAGATTGATTGAGTAGAGAACCTTTCTGGAGTTCTGATACTCCTCTTTCACCCTCAATCAGTTGGCACACAACCATCAAACGTTCAGCATGGGACAAGACCTTCAAAACTGACGCAACGTTATCGGCTTTTGCTTTTATATCATGCAGATCTGATGCATCTGGTTGCGCTTGGCTTTGATTATTATCTATCAAGATTCATACCTATGATTCAATTGTATGACTGGAGATAGTTTAAACAAATCTCTTTATTAGTCAATGCTAATTTAGCACTTGCAAATTTAGACTGGTTAATATTAGTATTTACTTATTAAAGTGGTACAGTAGCCACAGCCGATCAATCGAAAACAATTTTGGAGCAACAACAATGACTAAGATCCTTATCGTAGGCGGTGTGGCAGGTGGCGCGTCTGCTGCTGCTAGAGCACGTCGATTAAGCGAAGATGCAGAAATCATCATGATTGAGCGAGGAGAATTTGTTTCTTTTGCCAATTGTGGTCTTCCTTATCATATCGGAGGTGACATCACCGACCGAAGCAAGCTTCTTTTGCAAACGCCAGAAAGTTTCTTAGCACGATTTAACGTCGATGTACGTGTTATGAACGAAGTTGTTGCTATTCAGCGTCAAGACAAAACCGTCACTATAAAAAATCTGATTGATGGTAGCGAATACATAGAAAGCTATGATTTTTTACTGTTAAGCCCTGGGGCAGGACCTATCGTTCCTCCTATAGAAGGTCTGAGTAACCCACTCACCCACTCTTTGCGAAACATTCCAGATATGGATCGCATCATCAACACTCTTAAGATGAATAAAGCAGAGCATGCCACCGTTGTTGGTGGTGGGTTCATAGGTCTAGAGATGATGGAAGCGTTTCATCAACTCGGAATCAAAACCACGTTGATAGAAATGGCAGACCAGGTAATGACTCCAGTAGATCGTGAAATGGCAGGCTTTGTACATACTGAAATTCTAAACAAGGGCATTGACCTAAAACTAGGTGTTGCACTTCACTCTGTTCAACACATACCCAATCAACATATTGCAAATACTGAAGCTGGTGAAGCTGAATACCATCAGCACTTACAAGGTTCATTGAATCTGAAACTTAGCAATGGCGAAGAACTCGCAACTGACATTCTAATCATGGCTATTGGTGTTAAACCGGAAACTACCCTAGCAGAGCAAGCAGGGCTCAAAATAGGACAGCTAGGTGGCATCTACACCAATGAATCGATGCAAACCAGCGACCCTTATATCTATGCTGTGGGAGACGCTGTAGAAGAAAAAGATTTTGTTACAGGAAAACAAACCTTAGTGCCCCTAGCAGGCCCCGCCAATAGACAAGGCAGAATGGCCGCCGATAATATGTTAGGTAGACAAGAAACCTATCAAGGAACTCAAGGCACTGCAATTTGTAAAGTTTTTGACTTAGCCATTGCGTCTACCGGTAAAAATGAGAAGCAGCTTGTACGAGAAAACATAAATTACGAAAAAGTGTATGTACATGCCGCAAGCCACGCGAGCTATTACCCTGGTGCAGAAATCATCTCTTTCAAAATGCTGTTCGACCCTTCTACGGGAAAGGTTCTGGGTGCCCAAGCAACAGGTAAAGACGGAGTTGATAAACGAATTGATGTGATGGCTGTTGCCCAGCGTGCTGGTATGACGGTTGAACAACTGCAACACTTAGAGCTGACGTATGCTCCCCCTTACGGAAGTGCCAAAGATGTCATCAATCAAGCCGCATTCGTTGCCAACAATATAGTTAAAGGTGATTCGACTCCCATTCACTTTGACCAAGTCGATAACTTATCTGCTGATCAACTCTTACTCGATGTTAGAAATCCAACCGAGCGAAAAGATGGGAACCACATTCACGGTGATATCAATATTCCAGTAGATCAACTTCGCCATAGAATGCATGAGTTGCCGAAAGACAAAGAGATTGTAGTTTACTGTCAAGTTGGTTTACGCGGTAACGTTGCGTATCGCCAGTTGGTTAACAACGGATTCAAAGCGAGAAATCTGATTGGCGGATTTAAAACTTATAAGACAGCAAATGTTTAGTCTGTAGTATAAAAGATTTCCACTAACAGCCCGTAGAGTGACAGGCTTAACTTACATAAATCTATACGACAGTCGTCCCCGAGCGCTTTTATCGGGGACCTCATTACAAACATAGCTTCCCACTTAATACATGTAAAATGAAGCTCACAACTCACATATTCTGCGAACAACAACAGTATTATAATTGCTCACGAACACATTTTTCTTTTCCGTTCTAGGCAATTACGAGAGCAAGATCCCCTTATCAATACGCACAATGAGAATGATTTCACACTATTGAACTTTCTTACGCACAAGCTCAGTTTTGTTATTTACACTGCCAATAAATCAACAAAACCTTCCAGATAATTCATCATGGGGGGGAAAACTAACGTGGAACATTTTCTTTTCAAGCAAAAAAGAAAGCGCTTTCTTTCTAGATTGCACCAATTAAAAGTGTTCTAAAAATTGGCCCATTAATAGGTTTATCGGATAACTTTATGCAAACAGAACAAATACGCATTGCACAGAAAAACTTAGTTCCAGTCAGTCGCAAGGCTGCTGGTGAAGGCATTGTATTACTAGAGAATCGTCAAAATACGCTTCCCCTTTCATCGGAAGATACCGTTTCTCTATTTGGTCGTTGTCAGATTGACACCTATCGAAGTGGCACGGGTTCGGGTGGCGCAGTGAATGTGCCTTACGCAATCAATGCGTTAGAAGGCCTTCGTGCAAATAAAGGCGTTACCATCAATGAAGAGCTCGTCGCCGTTTACCAAGATTGGATTGCAGAAAACCCATTTGACGATGGCGGCGGTGGCTGGGCTGCAGAACCTTGGTTCCAACATGAAATGCCTTTGTCAGACGACATAGTTAAGACAGCTGCTTCTAAATCAAACAAAGCCGTGGTCTTCATTGGTCGCACAGCTGGTGAAGATCAAGACAATGCAAACGAAGCAGGAAGCTATAAGCTAACTGACCTTGAACTTGCCATGGTAAACAAGGTCAATGCCTTCTTTGATAACGTAATTATTGTAATGAACGTTACTAACATTATGGATATGTCTTGGCTAAACACCGCTGATCATAAAGATTCTATTACTGCTGTACTTTACAGTTGGGCTGCGGGTATGGAAGGTGGGCATGCCCTTGCTGACGTATTATCAGGGGATATTGCTCCAAGCGGACGACTAACCAATACTATTGCGTATAAATTATCGGACTACCCTTCTGATGCTAATTTCGGTAGCAAGGTTTGTAACCAATACCAAGAAGACATCTATGTCGGTTACCGCTACTTTGAAACCTTCAACAAGGACGCAGTTCAATACCCATTTGGCCATGGTCTTTCTTATACCAGTTTCGATCGTGAGTGCACCTCTTTCAAAGTTGAGGGAGCTGGCATTGACACAATCCTAACCTTTGACGTTAAGGTCACTAACACTGGTTCACAATACAAAGCTAAAGAAGTTGTGCAGCTTTATGTTGAAGCTCCGCAAGGTAAGCTCGGTAAGCCTGCACGCGTATTGGCTGGTTTTGGTAAAACTTGCGAGTTGGAAGCTGGACAAAGTGACACTGTGACAATATCAGTCGCGTTAAGCACACTAGCTTCATTTGATGACAATGGCATTACAGGTAAGGCTCACGCGTACGTACTTGAAGCAGGATCATACCAGTTTTACCTAGGCGAAAGTGTTCGCAAAGCAACGCTTATTGAAGCAAAACTTAATTTATTAGAACTGCTAGTCGTCGAGCAACTTGAAGAAGCAATGGCGGCAATACAACAGTTTGAGCGCCTTAAGCCTAGTACAATTTCGAACAACGGACTTTACGAAAAAGCGTATGAACCTGTACCTCAGCGCACAGTGTCTCTAGCTGACCGTATTGCAGAAAACATGCCTACTACCTATCCAATCAGCGGAGATAAAGGCATACGCTTAGCTGATGTTAAAGAAGGCCGAGCTACTCTAGAAGAGTTCATTGCACAGCTTAGCCTTGAGCAACTAGCAACTATCGTGCGCGGTGAAGGCATGTGTAGTCCTAAGGTAACTCCAGGAACAGCGGCAGCATTTGGCGGCGTAAGCGATAGCTTGTTTGAATTAGGTATCCCAACGGCAGCCGCTGCAGATGGTCCTTCTGGTATCCGTATGGATAGCGGACATAAAGCCTCTCAGGTTCCAATCGGTACTCTGCTGGCTTGTACATGGAATACACCTCTTAACCATGAACTGTTTAAGCTTGTGGGCGAAGAGATGCAAGCAAACCTTATCGATACCCTGCTTGGTCCTGGCATCAACATCCATCGCCATCCGCTCAATGGCCGTAATTTTGAGTACTTCTCAGAAGATCCGTTCATGACGGGTATTATGGCGGCTGCACAAACTCGTGGTCTTAAGGTTGCTGGTGTTTCAGGAACTATCAAGCACTTTGCAGCAAACGATCAAGAAACCGCGCGCGTAGATTCAGATAGCGCAATGTCTCAGCGTGCATTACGTGAAATCCACCTTAAGCCATTTGAAATGGCAGTTAAGCTTGGTGATGCAACCACTATCATGACGTCTTATAACCCAATCAATGGGCACTGGGCAGCGTCAAACTACGACCTAAATACTACCATCCTCCGCGGCGAGTGGGGTTACAGTGGTATTGTGATGACCGACTGGTGGGCGAAAATGAATGACTGTGTTCTTGCAGGAGAAGAGTCTAAAACCTTTACTTCGTTCATGGTTCGCGCTCAAAATGATCTATACATGGTCGTTGAGAATGACACAGCTGAAACTAACGGTATGGGTGACAATACTATTCAAGCGGTAGAAGACGGCACTCTGACCATTGGTGAGTTACAGCGAAGCGCGATGAACATCTGCCGCTTCATTATGGATGCACCGGTTATGTCTCGTCCGCTTAAGAAGTACGAACCCATTAAACCGTTTGCACCACAAGCGAAAATCTGTGAAGACGCAATTTCTGTTACACAGCCAATTGAGTTAAACACAGCAGAAAATGTGACTAAAACGATCAAGATCGAAACAGCAGGCGAATACCACTGCTCAGCGGTAGCGAATTACGATAGAAATTCACTGGCGCAATCTTCTTGTAGCATGCACTTGAATGGCTTGTTCAGTATGTCGTTCCCAGTGAATGGCACTGAGGGCAAAAGCGTCGATGTTGACGGTTTGACCGTTAAGCTTGAAGCGGGAACTTACGAAGTTCACATTAACTTTGTTAAACGTGGACTGATGCTTGAAACGTTAAGCTTTACAAAGCTATAACTGACAGATGAAAGCTATAAGCTATAAGTTGCAAGCTGCAAGCTATTAAAAAGAGAAAGACTGAGCGCTCCCCGTGTGTCTCAGTCTTTTTTATGTTTGGCTACTTCAATCTGCAACTTTCGCAGCGTGAAGAACCGGTCAGCCAACGTGAGATTGAATAGCGATTTTTGGCGAACCATAGATAAATTTTGTCACACAACGGGCGCAGGATTATCCAGCGTGTCGGCGCGTAGACCCATCCTTTTCCTACTCTACTCCATGCCTGATAGGTTACATCCAACCCAAGTAACAGCTTCCCTTCTTCGTTCAATGCATGCAGCATCACTGAGGCCTGTTTGGCATCTATATACGGATAATCAGTAAAATTTTGATCGTGAATATCGACCAGTAGCAGTTGGTTTGACTCATCGTGTTTTTTAAGAGAAGTCATTTCCTTAACGCACAACGGACAGGTACCGTCGTAGAACAGGGTGAATTGACCCATATTTTCCTCTATCAGGTGTGAGTGACAATACTCTTCATACGCAATAGCTAAAAATATAGGTCATAGATCTTAACCGCGAGTTGGGTTGTTCTTGCAATGTTCGATAGCCTGCTCAAGAAGCTCTAGAGCGGTTTTATCACTTGCTGGCAACGCAGCTTCACTTTCTCTTATTGGCGTGACACGCTGACCCCAACGAATTCTACCTGCTCCCCAAGTAAGTCCAGCGCCGAAGGCAGCCGTTAAGATCTCAGCGCCTGGCTTGATCGCGCCCTGCTCTGCCGCCTCGCAGATAGCAATAGGTACAGTTGCAGCCGATGTATTGCCATAGTTTTGGATGTTAATAAAAGCTTTTTCTTGTTCGATACCGGCCAGATCACAAAGAGTTTGAATAATTCGAACATTCGCTTGATGAGGAATCACAAGATCAATCTTAGCGGTAGATAATTGAGCTTCAGTTAACACATGTTGGGCTGCGCTTCCCATTCCTTTTACTGCTCGTTTGAATATTTCACGCCCTACAAAATTAAACTCAAAATAGCCGTTATCAGAAGCAAACCTTTCCATTGAGGTACCAAAGCTTGGTACTGCTAGAATATCTCTTCCTTCAGAGTCACAACCTAATTTACTTTGCAGCAAACCTACTTCTTGTTCTGTCTCAGAAAGAACCACTGCACCCGCCCCGTCTCCAAATAGAACCGCGGTATCACGTTGCGTCCAATCAATGAAGAAGCTGAGTCTTTCAGCACCAATTACTAAGACATGTTTGTAGGCACCGGCCTGAATCATACGTGTCGCAGTCTCGAGACCATATACAAATCCAGTACAAGCTGCATTAAGGTCAAAAGCAGCCGCTTGGAAGGCACCTAAGTTATTTTGAACCTTGGATGCGATATTAGGAATTAAGGTATCGGGAGAACACGTCGCCACAATAATAAGGTCAAGATCACTTGCTTGAATGCCCGCACAATCAATGGCTTGCTGAGCGGCAACGGTCGCGAGATCTGAGGTTTGCACATGACTGATTCGTCTTGCTGATATCCCCGTTCTTGGCTTAATCCACTCGTCTGAGGTTTCAAGAAATGTACTAAGGTCATCGTTGGTCAATACTGTTGGAGGAAGACACTTTCCCCAACCAGAGATTTCTGCAAACTTCTTCGTCATACTACCTACTCGTTACAATCATTATTGGTCAAATCAGTATACTTCATTCAACCGACACAAATAACGATTAGCTATAGTTAATTCACTGCTTAATATCACCAAAATTAATAGAATGTGGTAGTCTTAGCTCCGTTAAGCTAAACAAGGTTAAAAAATGAACCGCAAGAAGAAAATCAATCAGATCCTAAAAAAGAAAATTAAGAAGCAAAACTCCAAGCTTCACAGCTCAAATAAGCCAAAATATATTTCAAAAGCTGAGCGAGAAAAAATGGAACTTGAAGCGGAGCAAACTGAAGTTTCTGTCGATCAAGAGCCAAAAGACCAAGAGTCTTCAGCAAGCTAGAACCCTCTCACATATCGGTTTTGACTCTTGAGGTGTTGGATATTATCCAGCACTTCACTTTGTCGTTTTCCAAAGATATTTAACCAGGAATTAGATCGTGATTTCTCGATTACCAAAATGGGTGGAAGTGGGTGCTTTCATTCTGGCGTTGGTAGCAGGCTTTGTTAATTCAATTGGCTTACTAGGTTTTGAGCATCAGTCTGTTTCACACTTGTCTGGAACGGCAACACTGCTCGGTATTAGTGTTATCAATAGCTCTTTTAGTCATGTACTAAATTTGTTGGCTGTTTTGCTTTCGTTTATGTTCGGCTCATCAATCGCAGGATACTTACTTCATAGCTCTACGTTAAAGCTAGGAAGGCATTATGACTCGGTACTTTTTATAGAGTCTCTGTTCTTGTTTATCGCACTTGGGCTTCTTTCATCTGGCAACTTCTCTGGATTGTACTTTGCATCAGCGGCCTGTGGCTTGCAAAACGCTATGGCGACTACCTACAGCGGTGCCATAGTTAGAACCACTCACGTTACTGGTATTTTTACCGACTTAGGGATAATGCTAGGTAAGCTGTTTAGAGGGGAACCACTAGATAAACGAAAAGCGAAACTGTTTATCTACATAATATTGGGCTTTATATCTGGGGGAACAGCAGGTGTACTGTTGTACGCGAAGTATCAATTTATGTCTCTATTAGTCCCTGCTACCGCCTGTTTTGTAATTGCGGTTATTTATAAGTTTTATTCAAGGCAACACAAGCCTTTAACTTAATAAATTTAAAGCCCCATAGCGGTTTCACTATTCATAGTAGTTTCACTATGGAGCTTTGTTTCTTGGTTGTACTAGGTCGAGCTTATAGTAGGTCGAACCTGTCTGCATTCATAACTTTGACCCACGCCGCTACGAAATCTTCCACAAACCTCTCTTTACTGTCGTCTTGCGCGTACACCTCAGCATAAGATCTCAGTATGGAGTTAGAGCCAAACACTAAATCAACTCGTGTTGCAGTCCACTTAGTATCCCCGCTACTTCTATCACAAAGCTCATAGAGCCCATCTTGTCTCGGTTTCCAAACATTGTTCATATCAGTGAGATTAACAAAAAAGTCGTTACTTAACGCGCCCACATTATCAGTAAATACGCCGTGAGAACTGTTCGCATAGTTTGTACCAATAACGCGCAGCCCACCGACTAACACTGTCATTTCGGGAGCCGTGAGACCCATTAGTTGGGCTCTATCCAGCAATAGCTCTTCTGATGTCACCACATACTCTTGTTTTTGCCAGTTTCTGAAACCATCAGCAACAGGCTCAAGCACTGCAAAAGATTCTGTATCCGTCATCTCACTGCTCGCATCACCACGACCCGGTGTAAATGGAACCTTGATATCAAACCCTGCAGTCTTTGCTGCTTGTTCAACGCCCACATTACCCGCGATAACGATAGTGTCGGCAATACTGGCACCGGAGTCACTGGCAATTATCTCAAGTTCAGCCAATACCTTAGCAAGCTTACTAGGCTCATTGCCTTGCCAATCTTTTTGTGGTGCTAATCGAATTCGAGCGCCATTTGCTCCACCTCGTTTATCTGAGCCTCTAAAGGTTCTTGCGCTGTCCCACGCTGTGATCACTAATTCAGAGACACTTAGCCCACTCTCTAAGATCTTCGATTTCACAGAGCCCACATCATAGTCAGTCGAACCACCTGGGATGGGATCTTGCCAAATCAAATCATCAGAAGGGACATCCGGGCCTAAATAACAACTCTTTGGCCCCATATCTCTATGCGTTAACTTAAACCAAGCTCGAGCAAATACCTCATTGAAGTACTCTGGATCATTATGAAAACGCTCTGAAATTTTTCTATACTCTGGATCGATTTTCAATGCCATATCTGCATCGGTCATCATTGGGTTGTAACGAATAGTGTCATCTTCAACATCGACTGGTTTATCCGCTTCATCAATATTGACTGGCTCCCACTGCCAAGCACCTGCTGGACTCTTCGTTAGCTCCCAATCATAAGTGAATAACAGGTGAAAATACCCGTTGTCCCACTGAGTCGGATACGTTGTCCATGCCCCTTCAATTCCGCTAGTGACGGTGTCACGACCAACACTACGAGATTGATGATTCATCCAGCCAAGTCCCTGCTCTACCACATCAGCACCTTCAGGCTCAGCACCTATTAGCGAGGCGTCTCCATTACCATGTGCCTTACCCACAGTATGGCCACCAGCGGTTAGGGCTACTGTTTCTTCTTCATTCATTGCCATTCGTGCAAACGTCACTCGCATGTCTTGCGCAGTTTTCAATGGGTCGGGATTGCCATCTACCCCTTCTGGATTCACATAGATAAGGCCCATCATTACCGCCGCAAGTGGGTTTTCTAGATCGCGCTCTCCTGAATAACGGCTACTCTCCGTACCACTTGGCGCAAGCCACTCTTTCTCTGATCCCCAGTAAATATCCTTCTCTGGGTGCCAGATGTCTTCTCGACCAAACGCAAAACCATAGGTTTTAAAGCCCATGGATTCATAGGCCATATTACCTGCAAGGATCATTAAATCAGCCCAACTGATTTTATTGCCGTATTTTTGTTTAATCGGCCATAACAAGCGACGAGCTTTATCTAGATTGGCATTATCCGGCCAAGAATTAAGCGGAGCAAAACGCTGATTACCGGTACTCGCACCACCGCGTCCATCGGCGATTCGATAAGTCCCTGCCGAGTGCCAAGCCATACGGATCATTAGACCGCCATAATGGCCCCAATCTGCCGGCCACCAATCTTGACTCGTGGTCATTAGAGCCTTCAGATCGTTTTTTAAAGAGGTTACATCGAGGGATTTAAGTTGCTCTCGGTAGCTGAAGTCTTGACCAAGAGGACTGGTTTTGGAATCGTGTTGATGAAGAATATCGAGATTAAGAGCCTTGGGCCACCACTGTTTCTCTGACCTTTGCTGATAGGTAACAGCTCCATGCATTACGGGACATTTACCTTGTTTAGCTGTCATATCTAACTCCTTGATTTTATATTTAATAATGGCAATAGGAATTAGATTGACGGCTTAAGTCTTGCTACCTTTAAAACATCAACACTAGGTTCTATTGCGCGTTGATATAAAGGTAGGATCAAACCCCAAAATATACTAATACTTAAGGGCTATATATTTGATAGGTAAAAACAATGACGTTGTGATCTGGGTTATCGTAGCAAGGAGTCTTGAATGGCAATGAACTCTGTCGCAGATTCTTTTAACGCATTTGCAGTCAGTTGAGGTACACCTAACACAACAACATGACAGTTATAGCGCTCAGCCACGTGCTTAACCAACAATTCAAAATCACCATCTCCAGAAAGCAGGATAATCGTATCCACTTCAGAAGCTCTTTCCATGATATCAATGGTAATCCCCACATCCCAATCGCCTTTGGCACTGCCATCAGAACGCTGAATGTAAGGCTTTAACTTAACTTCAAATCCAATACCTCGGAGGATATGATGAAACTGTCGTTGTTTAGGGTCATGACTTGCTATTGCGTAGGCTTGTGCAGAAGCGATCTCTCCATACTCCATCGCCAATGCCCAAAAAGCGTTGTAATCAAAATTCCGACGATACGCATCTCGGGTGGTGTAATAGATGTTTTGCACGTCCGCGAAGATGGCAACACGGCTTTTAGAATGGGCTTGATTCATATTTGGTAATTATCTCAATAGATTAAGTTAAAGAGTATACGTGAATAATGCCCTTTACCTACGTCTAAATATGATACTCAAGAGGCGGCACATCAGCGCAGTATTCTAGAACTTCAGAAAGGTCACTGATACTCATTGCGCCTTCTGCACTCCATTTAGGAGACAAGGCATTAGGTCGGTAATGAAGGGTGGTAATGTTAGCGGCTACACCTGCGCGAATACCTTGCAATGTATCATCAACAAACAAGCAGTCTTTCGCACGAAATCCCATACGCATTGCTGCATATTGGATAAGATCGGGTTCTGGTTTCCAGCTATTTGCGTCAAAAGCACTGAATATAGCACCTTTGAAATAGTCAGATAAGCCACTAATTTCAAGTGTGTATTCTAGTTTGCTACGAGGGCCATTTGACACGACACACACCTCAATGCCATGTTGCTTGAGAGTGTCCAAAACTTTGACTGCATTCTTGCAAGGCCTAAGCTGATCTTGAAACAGAACCCTCGTTTTTTCTCTATACAAAGGTTCGAGCTCGTCTATATCGACTTTAACACCAAGCCGTTGACTGGTTTCCATCAGTATGTCTGCGAGCTTACCGCCATTAAAATGACTGAGAGCTTCATCCATACTAAGCTGTGCGCCGTAGCAGTTAAAGACGCTTACTAACGCCTGACAGCATAATTTTTCGCTATCAACCAACGTACCTTCACAGTCAAAAATAACACACTTCATTAATTTGCTTTCCATAGCATCTAATTGATTGTGTTTACGTTTATAACGAACAACTGCTAGCAGTGGGAAAAGCAGTACTTCTTACTGTTAACTGTGTCCTTGTTTGTTTGCGATTAACCGACTTAGATCACTAAACGTAGTCATATACTTGTGCAAACACTTGGCATTGTTGTTCGACTTGATTTAGTTCATTATCAAAAAGATCCAATATAGTGGCGATTTCGACGTCTTGCGTTAGGTTAGTTTCCAATAACAGGTCAGACACTAGCACAGTATCCGAACTGATAGATACGATACACACACCAACGACCTCCGAACCATCAAATCCGATACACAATGAATGGGCACCTTGATCATCAAGAATAATCTGAGCTAAAAACTCCTGTAGATACTCTCTGGACGCTTCGGGAATGTCGCTATGTGACGCTGTAAAACGAGCAAATAGTACTGTGAGTTTATGAAAATCAGCTCTCAACCAGTCAGTGTTACTCGCCACTTGTGTTGAACCCGAAAATGAATTTACCTGCAAACTAAACTCACTAGACTTCTCAATGAGGTCCAGATAACACGCTTTTCCCAAGACACTTTCTCTCGTAGGGTAATCCACGTCTATCTGAGACAAAAGCCATTGGTTCTTCTGCTGATGTACATGCTCAACATTAGTTGTGGACGCTTGGTTACTCATAGTCATGCTCAATTATTGGTTTTGTATAAGGATACACACGGATCTATGTGTGAACAATTCTTTATCAAACAATCGCTTATTTAAACAAGATTAGCTGTATGTGTTAGACTCTACTCTATTCAATACGCTGTATAAATTCTCGGAAATCGCAATGAAGAAAATCGCTCTATTGGCTCCACTGCTTGCCCTTACTCTTTCTGGGTGTGATAAAAATGAAGTCGGTGATGTCTCTCTTGGCCTATTCACCACCAAAGACATCAAGATCAATATTCTGGTAGATCCAATCGTGACAGGAGTGACATGTCACGTGGCAAGCATTGAGGCAAACCTAGACTTATCTGATCCTTCTGACTCGGCTATCTCGTGCCGTCAAACTGGAGAGATAACACCAGACATGATTGCTAAAATTGATACTTCTAAATCGGGTGAAATCGTATTCAAAAAATCTAAAAGTGTCTTTTTTAAAACCATGAAGATTCGCCGTATTTTCGATCAAAGTTCTCAAACCCTAATGTATATTTCCTACTCTACCAAAGAAACTTCAGGTAGCTACAAGCACAGTCTTTCAACTGTACCTTTATGGGATACCTTGGCGTACCAATCTGCGACCGGTGTTCCAACTACGTTGCCCGAAAAAGATTCATTAACAACGAATTCCCCAACGACCAATGACGTAACTAAACCTCAAACTGTTGGCGAAGCGGCGTCTAAAAACAGTGAGGTTGTTTTTTAAAACACCAGTTAGGGTTTAAGTGCCTACAAATTAAACGCCCTCACTCATATGCAGAGTAAACCCTGTGGTATACTCTGCCCATCTTCCTTTTACATTACCCCATTATGAAGTTTCCTGGTCAAAGAAAGTCTAAACACTACTTCCCAACCCATTCTCGCGACCCATTGGTCAATCAGATCCGTCAGACACCAAAGCTATCTAGGCCAACTGTCGTCGGCGTGGGACAAACCATTGTTGATATCGAAGCACGAGTCGATGATGAATTTTTGACAAAATATTCTTTGAGTAAGGGACACTCATTAGTTGTAGAGCAGGAAGTAGCCGATGCCCTCTACCAAGAGCTTGTCGAGAAAGATTTAATCACCCATGAACACCCAGGTGATACCATAGGCAACACTCTACATAACTACTCTGTGATAGCGGACAGCAAATCTGTGTTATTAGGTGTCATGTCTAAAAATATCGATGTGGGTAGCTATGCATATCGCTATCTTTGCCGGACTTCATCTCGCGTTAACCTGAACCATTTACAGCGCGTCGATGGTCCTATAGGTCGTTGCTACACGTTAATCACCGATGATGGCGAACGAACCTTTGCTATCAACGAAGGCCATATGAACCAACTGCTTCCGGAAAGCATACCAGAAAATGTTTTCGAAAAAGCCAGTGCACTAGTGGTCTCTTCTTATTTAATGCGCGGTAAACCCGAAGATCCGATGCCAAAAGCGGTACAGCGCGCTGTAGAGTTAGCAAAAGAAAACAACATACCCGTTGTGTTAACCCTTGGCACCAAGTATGTAATTGAAGGCAATGAAGATTGGTGGCAAAACTTCATTAAAGCAAACGTTACAATCGTTGCAATGAACGAGGAAGAAGGTGAAGCACTTACTGGCGAGAAAGATCCACTTCTAGCTGCAGACAAAGCATTAGAATGGGTAGACCTAGTACTTTGTACCGCGGGACCTGTCGGTTTATACATGGCTGGTTATACCGAGAACGACAAAAAGCGCGAGACAGAGTTCGCCTTACTGCCAGGTAACATTCCAGAGTTTAATAAGTATGAATATAGCCGCGCGATGCGCTTTACAGACTGTAAAGATCCTATCCGTGTCTATTCGCATATATCCCCTTACCTAGGTGGACCTCTTGAGATCAAGAACACTAACGGTGCGGGTGACGGCGCATTATCAGCTCTGCTTCATGATATTGCTGCCAACGGTTATCACAAGAAGAATGTGCCAGCGTCTGAAAAACACAGCGCTACGTTCCTCACTTATTCATCGCTTTCTCAGATTTGTAAATATGCAAACCGAGTTAGTTACGAGTTACTAACTCAGCACTCTCCTCGCTTGTCTCGCTCTCTTCCAGAGCGTGAAGATAGCCTTGAAGAAGCCTACTGGGATAGATAGCATACACTCCAAAGGGTGATGTATAACCATCACCCCTTCCTCTGCCTACTATTAAGACTTAAGGGACTATGAAAAAAATAACTCAAATACTTAGCCTAGTTTTCGCATCCTTGCTACTACTGACCGCATGTAGCGAAAACCCTGAACCTCAATTGAACACTCACTACTCTCAACTACCAAACGATATTAGCGATCTTGTAGAGCAACCTGTGGTTGAGGTATTTTCTCTAACTTGTGGGCACTGCCTACAAATGGAGAAATTCATTCCAGAAATTGAAGAAGGCATAGGTCAGCCTATCGGAAAAGTTCACGTGACCTTCAATGAGAGTGCCCAAGCTGCTGCCATGTTTTATTACGCTGCAGCGATGCAATCTGAAACAGGTAAACCAGACGTAGGTATGATGACCGCACTATTTAATGCGTATCATGCCAATGCGGAATTACCTGCCGAAGAGAGAACTCAACTACTCATTGATGCTTATAAAGAGCGAGGTCTAGTTTCTCCGTATGATCTCGATGATGAGCAAAAACAACAATTGTTTGAAGAAGTGACTAAAGCTGTCGATATTACTGGCAAAGGTATGATCAACTCAGTGCCTACCTTTGTGGTGAACGGAAAATATATGGTCATCACTTCAGCTCACAACGACCTGCCATCTATTGTTAATACTATCAAATACTTAATTGCGAAAGGATAATGACACTAATGTCTAAGTTTTTATTCCCTGCCATCATAGCGGTTTTAGCTGCATTCATGATTTACACCATTTGGTCCAAAAATAAAACGGGGCAAGAAAACTTCGCTCTAGGCCAAGCATTCCTGCAAGAAAATGGTCAACGTGACGATGTCATTACCACAAAAAGCGGTCTGCAATATGAAATTCTAGTGAAAGGTGAAGGTGAAACTCACCCCGCACCAACCAACACAGTTAAAGTTCATTACCACGGTACCCTTATTAACGGTACAGTGTTTGATAGTTCGGTTGATCGCGGTGAGGCTATCGAATTCCCTCTAAATCGTGTCATTCACGGATGGCAAGAAGGCTTACAGCTAATGGTGACAGGTGACAAGTTCCGCTTGTACATTCCAAGTACTCTTGCCTATGGCAAAGATGGTACAGGCCCTATCCCCGCCTCATCAACGTTAATCTTTGATGTGGAATTACTTGAAATAAAGTAAATACTAAAAAGGACTGTCCATGGACAGTCCTTTTGTTTTCTAATCGTTTAGATCGGGTTATTTTTCAAAACTCTACAACCTATTCTGTAAACGCTGCCTCGTTCACAGGTTTAAAGACAAAACCAGAATCCGTCACTAGGTAGCAGTCCATACCTGCAGCATGCGCTGCTTGCAAACCCAAAAGCGTATCTTCAAACACTACACATTCCGTTGGTTGGCATTGCATATTTTCAGCGGCCAGTAAGAACGTATCAGGAAATGGTTTGTGATTGTTGACCTCAGTTGCGGTGACTACTGTATCAAAATAATCGAATACGCCCCTAGCCTTCAATAAATCATGAGCACTATTACGCTGCGCCCCCGTGCCAATGGCGACTTTCTTAGATTGCATCTGCTCTAATAATACTTGATGAGTCATGTTGATCAGTTCGCCTTTGGCTTCGTTGCTGGCAAACTGAGACATTTTAAAGCTGGATACTTGCACAGGGTCTAGCTCTAGGCCAAATCGCCTGTTTACTTCCAACACAATCTTTGGACTTGGCATACCGCCAAGGCTATGAAGCCATTTAGGATCGAAATCAAATCCAAACTGTTTGGCTGTCTGCTCCCATGCAGCTACATGAGCTGGCATGGTATCAATTAGAGTGCCATCCATATCAAATATAATACCCTGATACTGCTCAAGTTTTAGCATCATCCTTAATCTCACTTTGTCTGTTAACTATAAATATAATCACACAGTAGCAGACTAAAATGACAAAACAATGCCATTTAATTGACCGATATACACTCTCTTTCGTTTTTTACTTGTTAAGGCTTGTTTAACCAGCCACCAACCGTTTGCACTGGGACAAAATTGTTAAGCTTGGTCAACCACACAACCACTGCATCGATCTCCGCGATCGGTTGACGATTGTTGAGCTCAAACCTCCAATTCTCTACCCCATTTTTTTGCTGCTTCTCTACAACAATAAAGTTATGTTTGAGATTTTTACCACGATTTTCACCACGCTTAACTGGGGTAGTTTCGTCCATTGCTAGCCAAGCGATATGCGCTGTATATTGCCCATCGCCTAGAAACGTGACACTGTAATTATAGTTATCCTTGGTTAGCTGTAGCGGTTTTGAATGGTGACTTTCAATATTAGGGAGAGTTCTAGTTCGGTAGCTAAAAAATCCTTTCCATTCAGCGCCGTTTACCACAAAGCCTGGTGTATAAACACTGTTCACGACACCATAGCTTCTATACAGTCTCTGTTTTTGACTGTAAGAAGGATGAGCAAATCGATCTTTCCAACCAATGTAATCCCAATAGTCCACATGGTAAGCCAAAGGAATGTACTCTTCCCATAATTTATCTTCTTCTACATATTGAGACAGATACTGGTCAGCAGGAGGGCAACTTGAACACCCTTCTGAAGTAAAGAGCTCAATGACGTACGCAGGCTTTCCTTCATGAGTCCAAACCTGAGCTTGCAACATGCTTGGTACTATCAAGGCTACTAATATTGAAAAACGCATCACTGTACTCCTACTAGAAGGCTTATCTAGTAAAGACCTGAGCAATCGTATTTCTCTTTCACGGTTTTAAATGTGCTAACTTAACACCACGGCTTACAGGATAAGTAGACAATCAATGTGTGGACGATTAAACATCACAGACGATCCTCTTGCTCAGTGGATATCAGACGCTATGGGTTTTGAATTTCATCCCTCGACTAATCACGATGTGCGACCAACACAATCCGTATCTGTGATTTCATCCACCCCAACACATCTATATCAACGACAACTGCAATGGGGAACGAAACCACAATGGTCGAAACAACTGATTATCAATGCACGCTCTGAATCGATTACTTCCAAACTTACCTTTAGAGATGCATTAACCCACAATCGAATCATCGTCCCGTGCAGTGGATGGTATGAATGGGTCACTACAGATTCAGGCAAACAAAAATTTGAATTTAATCCCATCGAGCCATCAAAAGGCTTTTTAATGGCAGCATTAGCAATGGGAAATGATCAATTTGTTACTCTTACAACAGAGCCCAATGACGAATACGCTCTTTATCACCATCGTATGCCTCTACTTTTCAACGAAAAACAAGCTTTGCAATGGATTAGGGCTCCTCACGAGGCACTCAAACTATTACGCTGGAACAGCAAAATCCCCTTTGTTGCCACAGCACAGCCTATCGAACCCATGCAAAATCTTTCTCTTTTCTAAACACTGCGTGCACAAAAACCATAGAAGTAATTGTTTTTTAAATGAGTTTGTACAAGAATCGTTAATAGTAATGTGCAATTGTTAAGAGAGAGCAAATGAAGGGAATCATTTTTACCGAATTTTTGGACTTAGTGGAAAACCATTTTGGCCTTGAGGTTTTAGATCAGGTACTAGAGATGTCACAAGACCAAGGGATTTACACTTCGGTTGGCAGTTACGACCATAAAGACCTGGTCAAACTTATCGTCAACCTAAGTAAAACCTCTGATGTACCTGCCGATCAGTTACAAGAAGTGTTTGGGGAATCAGTTTTTAAGAAACTTCTTGCCACCATGCCTCCAGCAGCAGCACTAGCGCATAGTACTAATAGTTTCGAGTTCATTCGACACGTAGAAGACTACATTCATGTCGAAGTTAAAAAACTCTACCCAGATGCCGTACCTCCTTCTTTTGAATTCATTTCAGAGAGCGAAACAGAACTTGTTTTAAACTACAAGAGTGCTCGATGTATGTCTCATGTTTGTCTGGGGCTTATTAAAGGCTGTGCCAATCACTTTGAACAAAAACTTGATATACATATGAAGCCACTTAATGAAACGGGAAGTGAAGTTCGCTTTAATATTACTCTTGTTAACTAATCATAGATTGGTAAGTATTTGACGATGGCTGATCAAAGTATTGATATCAAACTGATAGAACGAAAACTTTTGCGAGAAATGGCTTCGCGGAAGCAGGCAGAGAGTTTACTTGAACAGAAGAGTCTTGAACTGTTTGAATCAAATCAAAAGCTTGAACTGGCTGTCGCTCAACTAGAGAAATCATCCGCTCAAGATATTCTAAAGCTTGAGTTTCAACAACAAATTGATTCATTGCTCATCTATTTTGGTCGTGCATTTCTCGATCATCACTTAGACGACGTATTGTTATCTAATCTCGTTGGTAAAGTATGTGATACCACGCTTGTAAGGGCTTGTTACCTAGAACTCAATTCAGATCTTGGTCTTGGATTGAAAAAGCCTTTCTACGGCTCTGAAATAGAAGTAGATCCTAATAGTCTCAAGCTGCAATGGCGTGGTTCGCAACTTGATATACCACTGGTTGTAAATAGAGAAAAAATCGGTTTGCTCAGTCTCAAAATACAGGATACTGAACAAGACAATCAGTTTATAGAGCAGCCGTTAAGGTTAATTGCCGATTTACTGTGTAGAGCGGTTAACCGTCAACAAATTATTTATCGCAATATAGAATCTCGTAAGAAAGCAGAACAATCAGAGCGTGCAACCCGCGATTTTCTTGCGATGATCAATCACGAACTGCGTACTCCATTAAACGGTTTACTTGGGAGCTCAGAGCTTCTTCAAGATACCAAGCTTGATAGCCATCAAAAGGAACTAGTAGAAAACCTCTCTCAATCTGGTGAGTTTTTACGCGTGATTATCAATGATCTTCTTGACTACAGTAAGATCAACGCTGATATGTTCACCCTACTCCCCCGCAAGTTTGAAATCAGCTCTTTACTTAAAACCCTAACTAGCATTTTCAATTCCAAGGCATGTGAAAAATCATTACGTTTTGTTGTGAATATCTCTGATAGAGTGCCTAAAGCTGTAGAGGGAGACATGGAACGCATTACACAAATCTTTGTCAATCTCATTGGGAATGCAGTTAAGTTTACTGATAAAGGGTCTGTCACCTTAAATTTGGATTGGAAAGATAGCCATCTCCAATTTCAAGTCATAGACACAGGTATTGGTATAAGCCCTCAGGCTCAAAAAAAGCTATTTCAACCGTTCACGCAAGTAGATCGTTCGAGTAAAAGAAACTTTGAAGGCACTGGGCTCGGTCTCGCGATTTGCAATCAACTCGTTCAATTGATGGGTGGTTCAATAACGTTAGAGAGCGTTGTTGATGTCGGTACGACCTTCATAGGTGATATTCCGCTTACGAAAGTTGAAAAATTAGCCAGTGCCGCCAAAGACCCAGCAAAACAACTCAATGAACTTCTTCCTGAACACCTATCAGTATTAGTCGTTGATGATATTCGTATGAACCAAATTATCATTAATGAAATGCTCACTAAGCTCAATATCAAACCGGATATTGCGAATAATGGTGTTGAAGCGGTCACAGCGTCGCAAAACAAATCTTATGACATGATACTGATGGATTGCCGTATGCCTGAAATGGATGGTTTTGAGGCTACCGAAAAGATTCGCGCTTTAGGAATAAAAATGCCTATCATCGCTTTAACCGCCAGCACCACACTTACTGAACGAGAAATGTGTTTCAAATCAGGAATGGATGACGTACTAACTAAGCCCTATCGATCGGCAGACATTCAAAACATGCTTGTCAAATGGTGTCATAGCTAATCTGCTATCTGCTATCTGCTATCAAGGCTCACTATTAAGTGAGCCTTTTTGGTTTTTTCTCCCTGTTTATCTGAACCCATTACCTTTCTCATTTTAAGAAACTCAATTTCTCATTTTGACACGCCTATTTAAACCTTTGTTTTTATTGCGTTTATTTTTTGGCACGGTTCCTGCTATCTACTAAGTACGCTCACTGAAGCGATTCTTAAACGGAGATAACATCATGGAACTACGCAAAATTGAATCAAGTGAAAACCTACTTACTTTAGCGGTATTTGGTGACTTTAATGCTCAAGCAAGCAAGGAAGCGCAAATATGCATTGATGATGTACTAACCGACGATAACCACCCTCAAATTGAAATTGATTTAGAGCATGTGGATTTCATGGATACGTCAGGCATTGGCGCGATTGTTTATCTATACAAACGCCTAGTAGAAAGCGATCGGAATATGAGCATTAAAAATGTTCATGGCCAACCTCAAAAAATGATGGAATTGCTACGCATTGGACAAGCGATTCCGTTGACCACTCAAACAGCGGAACTTGAGCACTAATCACTATTCACATGGAAGTGAACAGTCATTACAAGGGAATCAGGAGAGAAAAGATGAAATGGACTAACCAACTAAAAGCAAGCACTACATTACTAGCAGCACTAGTAATGGCTGGTTGTTCAAGCTATCCAGACGAAGGCCAAGGCGGTATGGGTGAATACACCGCTATGTCTGATTTCTCTCCCGTATTTCCTGAGGAACCACTGGGTCCCGAGCATGGCCTACGCTTTGACTTTCATTTAGCACGTTTGCAACTTGATAGCCTTATTAATCAAGGTGCTGAATGGTGTTTCCCCGCATCGGTTGTGCAGGCAGAAACTAAAGAGAAGCGTATAGCGAGAGAGTTAGAAGGCGGTCTTCTTCTTGATGCAGCCAATGACATAGTCATCTTGAGAAAGAATCTAAACAAGTTGGAGCTTCAGTTGGATTACGTGACCAGTGAGACAGAGTGTGTACCTCCCTCGCAAAACGCATCCTTCCAAAGCGACAAAGCGATCATTACCCAGTTAGTTGACCTACTCAACGTAGACAATCAATTTGCTGTTGGTTCTACCGAAATAAATCCGAAATACATGGGCCATCTTGCAGAAGCAGCTAATTTGTTAAAACAGCACAGACACCTAAAGCTGAGTGTAACGGGTCATGCTGATATGGCAGGAAGCCCAGAGTACAACGAAAAACTTGCAATGGGACGTGCTAAACAAGTTGAGCGTTACTTAGTGATATTCGGTTTGGAAACCGCTCGTATTCAAACTCTTTCTGTAGGCGAAACCCTACCCCTGACTGAAGGCGATACACCCGCAATTCGCCTAACCAACCGTCGCGTTAGCATAGATATTGTATCAACTAATGCGCAAGGAGGCGGCTATGAACATCTTTAAGGCTCTACTTATCCTAATGGTTAGCATCAGCTTTTCTGTATTTGCAAAACCCGTACAGATTGGTGACCTTGTTCAGGTCAACCTTCCAGGAGAAGCCTCGCTAAACAAAGGTTTTCAAGTAGATAAATCAGGACGAATTTCACTTCCTGAAGTAGGTCCAACTTATGTTGCGGGTTACGAAGAAGCTCAACTGCAAAAAGTGGTTAAAGATGCACTAAGTAAAGTATTTCGCGACCTATCCAATGCAAGTATTTATGTAGCAGAACGCCAGATTTTATTGTCTATCCAAGGTTACGTACGCTCACCAGGTGAATACACCCTTCCTGAGTCATCCACAGTACAAATGGCGCTTTACGCAGCAGGCGGTATTCGCCCTGGCGCACAGCTTAATAAACTGCATATCAAACGCGGAAGCGAAACCAAAGAATTCAACTACAAAAAGTTTCTAGATTCAGGCGATGACTCCACTTTGCCAAAGCTAAAGTCTTTAGACACTATCTTTGTGCCAGCCTCTCCTATGGTCGGCAACATCGAACAAGAGTTTGACGCAGCAAAGCTTGCCAATGCCGGTGACAGTGGTGATTCACGAAAAGCTATCAAGGTATTTGGTGAAGTAAATGCTCCAGGTTCTTTTAGCTTCAAAACAGACACAGATCTTGTCGACATTATCATGCGCTCTGGTGGCGTTACGCGCTACGCAAGTGTTGAGCAAATCCGTGTTATTTCGAGCAACAACCCTACTACGTTCAACCTTAAACGCTACCTAGATAGCGGTGACGATTCTATGTTGCCGAAGCTTAATCCTGGCTCAATTGTGTTTGTTCCTAAAATGGAAGAAGAAATAAAGTCGGGCGCCAATATGGTTTATGTAATGGGCGAAGTTGCCGCTCCGGGTGCATTTGAAGGCAAGCCGGGGGCTACATTTATGGATATTCTTGCTAATGCGGGGGGTCCTACTCGATTTGCTGAATCTCGTCAGATTCGTTTAATCAAAGCAAATGGCAAAGTCATCAGATTTGACCTTACAGCATTTACAGAAGGTATCGGTGGCGTTCGACCACCAAAGATTGAAAATGGCGACGCGATCTTTGTTCCAGAAAAAACCGACATGAACGAAAAGTCCTGGTTAAAAGTCTCTCCTGACCGCGCCGTGAATATCATTGGTGAGGTGGTTCGTCCTGGGCGTATAGAATGGTCAGACGAAATGGATCTTATGGACCTTCTGGCTCATGTGGGTGGCCCTACATTGCGTGCAGATACAACCACTATTGAAGTGGTAGACAGTGAACGTAAAGTTCAAGTATTTGATTTAGATGCCTATATTAGAAATGGCGCTAAGAGATCGCAGCTTCCAAATATTTCAGCTGGTTCGATTGTACGCGTTCATGACTTGCCTCAAGACCCTTCAGACAATAAATCACAATGGGTACGTCAAAAGTCCGAAGCGTCTATCTATGTATTTGGCCAAGTGAATGCACCGGGTCGTTATCGCTTTACCAAAGAAATGCATTTTCTAGATATTTTATCTGCAGCAGATGGCCCAACGGGCGAAGCAGACATTCACAACATCCGAATCACACATCGAGACAAAAGCTACTCTCGCGTTAGCAAACTCAACCTATCTCTTTACTTTGAAACAGGCGATGAATCACTGCTTCCTGTAGTCAGAACTGGGGACACTATCTACATTCCAGAAAAAGACAAAAACTGGCTAGACCGATCTAAAGAATCCACTGTTCGTGTGCTAGGTGCAGTAAACAATCCTGGTCGCTATGTGTTTGATGACAATATGACCATCCTAGATTTACTTGCAGAAGCTGGCGGTCCAAGTGAGCAGGCTTACCTTGAGAAAATCAGTGTGGTAAACATGTCTTGCTGCCAAAGCCAAGCTCGAGTATTTGACCTAGTTGAATTCAGTAAAACAGCCAATTTTAGAAAACTTCCGGTAATTCGCGCTGGTGACACTGTCTACATTCCCCATCAAAGAGAAAGCTTAATGGAGAAAGCTCGAAATGGACTCGATGATGTATTAAAGATTGCGACTACGATTGTGTTAATAGGAGCTTTGTAATGAGCATTACCCGACTATGCCCGGAGTTAGAACAGACATTCCTTAAACTTGAACTGGCAAAAACACGCAGTATCTGTATTACGGGAAACAAGGCAGGTTGCGGCGTTACTCGATTTACTTCTACATTGGCAGAACACTATATGCTAGCAGGTTACAGAACATTGCTAATTGACTTAAATCTGGATAACCCTGCTTTTGAGCCTGCTTTAGTATCTTGTGAAGGCGGAGGAGATTGGATTACAAACAAATACACTATGCAGCTATTCTCTGGATGTTCAGTACCAACAACTCAATCTGAACAAATGAGCTTTCGCGACCCAAGAGCTCTTGGTCAAAAAATGAAGCATTTGTTATGCGATTATGATCGAATAATCGTGGATGCTGGCGCACTCAATAATCCTCAATCTGATCTACCTAGTGCTGTCATCGCTAATGCTTGTGAGGCTACACTGTTGACTGTCACCGGTGGCGAAACGACGAAAGAGGAACTAACTAATGCCCTTAGCTACCTTAATGATGCCAATGCCAAGATGTGTGGAATCATCATTAACCAATACTCGCAACAAACCCTATCTCAGCAATTATTGAGCGTCATCAACCGACGCAAATTTTTACCCTCATTTATAAAACAAACACTTCAAAACGTCATTAAAAGCGCCTCAATACTCAATCACACGGTGTAAACACGAAAATTGTGTGACACAAAAACTAGAAATAAAAGGCGATAAAAGGAATACTAAATGTTAAGACGCTTTTTACACTCTCTTTACAAAGTGAACCCTTTGCAAAGTACGAAGCAGATACAGCAAGAGAAGGAAGGTATTGCAGTGGCAGCAGAGCAACTTATAAACAACGCAGTAATCGAGCAAATTATTAGCGATACCAGTATCGAAATTCTTCCGCTACTTATCGACAGTTATTTGGAAGAATCGCAGACACGTATAGAAATCATTAATAAAGCGCTAATTGAAAAAGACTATCAAACGTTAGAATTTGAAACGCACACCTTAGCAGGCACATCGCTAGCCATCGGCGTGGCAGCACTGGGCAATATGGCTAAATTAGTAGAACAATCTTGTTTGCAACAAGATCACGAAAAGGCATTAGAAAATGGTGCCTCACTCAAAGATTTAGTAATTCACTCACATCAAGCATTGCAAAGCCTAAAAGAAAGCCTATAAATAGTAAGTCATTGGTTTAAAAGGACGTTTCATGGATCCAAAAGTGCTACTGGTCGAGGACTCCAACTCACTAGCCATACTCTATAAACAGTATGTTAAAGACGAGCCATACGATCTCTTTCATGTAGAGACCGGTAAGGATGCGAAACGATTTATCGAGCACCACGCCCCTCAATTGGTCATTCTCGATCTCAAACTTCCCGACACCACTGGGGAGGAAATCCTTGATTGGATCAAGGGAAATGAAATCCCTACCTCAGTGATCATCGCGACAGCTCACGGTTCAGTAAACACAGCCGTCAACCTGATTCAAAAAGGAGCTGATGATTTTCTCGAAAAGCCAATTACCGCAGACCGATTAAAAACTTCCGTTGCACTGCACCTTAAGCGTACCAAATTAGAGAGTTTGGTTAATAAGCTAGAGACTAAGTTCGACCGCCCTAACTTTCACGGTTTCATCGGGTCTAGCTTACCTATGCAAGCGGTCTATAAGATCATTGAATCTGCTGCCCCTACCACTGCCAGTGTGTTCATTAACGGTGAAAGTGGTACCGGAAAAGAAGTTTGTGCAGAAGCCTTACACAAGCAGAGTAAACGCGCCGAAAAACCCTTTGTTGCCCTTAACTGTGGCGCAATTCCAAGAGATCTAATGGAAAGCGAAATCTTTGGTCATGTAAAAGGAGCATTTACCGGTGCGACGACCGACCGTAAAGGCGCGGCAATGCAAGCCCATGGGGGCACTTTGTTCCTCGATGAATTGTGCGAAATGGAACTAGAGATGCAGAAAAAACTACTGCGTTTTTTACAAACCGGTAGTGTCACCCCGCTCGGTGGTAGCAAAGAGCTGAGAGCGGACGTACGAATCATCTGTGCGACCAATAAGGACCCTCTAAAAGAGATTGAAGCCGGTCGTTTCCGTGAAGATCTCTATTATCGTGTGCATGTTATCCCTATCGAGCTTCCCGCTTTGCGCGAAAGAGACAAAGATATCGTGACCCTAGCTAAGCATTTTGTGAAGCTTTACTCCAAACAAGACGGAAAAGGATTTACTGGGTTATCTACAGAAGTAGAATCGATTCTTAAGGCTTACCCTTGGCCAGGCAATGTTAGACAACTGCAAAATATTATGCGAAATGTTGTAGTGCTCAACGACGGTACTAAGGTTGAAGCAAGTCAACTTCCCCCGCCTCTTAACGCAGTTAAACCTGCAGCGGTAGCAACACCATCTCCTGCAGTTATAGCGAAACAACCACCACCAGCAATTGCCGAAACATCACCTACCAAGAGCTTAGCTTCCACTGAAGAAACTCTGCCCGTTGAGACGCTACAAGCTCTCACCTCCGTGAATACTGAAGGGGCTGACACATTTGCGGTAAGACCTATGTGGCAAGTTGAGAAGGAGACAATCCAAAATGCCATTAAGGTATGTGAGGGCAACGTCTTAAATGCGGCAGTGATGCTAGAACTAAGCCCATCTACTGTTTATCGCAAAAAACAACAGTGGGAAACCGAAGATGACTTGCAAGTCAGCAAGTGATCTGGTCAATTATCAAGAGGTATGGCTGTTATTAGACAGCCTTACCTTTGGTGGCATTGAAACTCACGTACTAGAGTTGGCGCGAGGAATAGCGTTTTACAAAGTGCCCGTGCGGGTCATTCTGGTTACTCGTTTTAAACAACCATCAGCAATAATATCCAAGCTCGAACAACACAACATCCCCTACAGCTATCTGCACACGTTAATCAATGAAGAAAATCATCACTCATTAATTAGGCAAACTTTTCAGTTACGACGAGCCATTACACAATTTAAACCAATAGCCATTCATGCTCACGGTTATAAAGCCAGCATCATCAGCAAACTGGCCGTAAAAACTACCACAGGCCAAACAAAGCAAGTAAGCACCTATCATGCGGGAGAAGTCCCTAAAGGAAAGGTTAGGCTATATGACTGGCTAGATCGCTACAGTTCTTTGCTATCAGATTACAGCCTTTGTGTAAGCCCTGAGATTCAAGCTCGACTTCCTGCAAGGAGCTTATTTCTAAACAATTTCATCTCAACAGACGACTCCATACAAAGCTTAGGGAAGCGAATTGCTTTTGTGGGTCGCTTAAGCCATGAAAAAGGCCCAGATCGCTTCTTAGATCTAGCCGAGGAGCACTCTGATGTGTCGTTTTATTTGTATGGCGATGGCCCAATGATGAATGACCTCAAAAGTCGAAATGTTATTAATGCCCAATTCTTAGGCTTTCAACCCAACATGAACCAATGCTGGGACGACATTGGTTTGTTGGTCATCTCCTCTCGCTATGAAGGACTGCCGATGACGGCACTAGAGGCGATGTCACGAGGTATACCTGTGCTAACGCTCAATATCGGAGCGTTAGCACGATTGATTGTTCATGGCCATAATGGTTGGATATCTGATAACACAGAAGAACTGGCTCTATTTCTAGAAGAATGGCTAAATAGCACAGAAAGCGAGCGAGAAACTCTAGCTGAAAACGCTAAAGAGACCATTGAATCCCAGTTTTCTACCGAAGCTGTCGTGCCGCAGATCCTTCCTCTTTATTCCAAACGTCTACTCCCTGCTTCCTTTGCTTCTAAGAGCCAGTCATTCTGATTCTCAATTTGAGAATATAGACTTAAACTACCAAACATTGCGTTAAAACAATCACTTAGAACTGGCATTCTATTTGCAGTACTCCTTACAGCCACCATATTAAACTGTTAGGGAGAAAAGGAATGCACCCAACGACTAATCTACTTATTGTGCACTACGGTGATGATTGGATCAGAGGCAGTGAAGCATGTCTTCTAAACCTTATTGATTCACTATCTCCTAGTTTCAGACCTGTGGTTTGGACTAACAATCAAGTACTAGTACGTGAACTAACAGCAAAGGGAGTTGCGACACATTCATCAAACTTTGAAGTGATCAACTTTCAACAGACTGCCTTTAATATAAAGGCATTGTTCGAGCTGTATAACACAGCCTCAACGCTCATTTCAGAGCACAATATCAATCTAATACATGTTAACAGCGGCGCACCATGTCAGTGGATGACGTTTGTAGCCAAAGCTAAACGTATTCCAATGCTGTGCCAACTTCATAGCCCTTATAATCTACATGACCGTTTTACTCTTGGACTACACTCTGCGCAGCATTTAGTGGCGGTTAGCCATGCCGTTGCGACACCAATCCTAGACGAAGGATACCCAGATCAAAATTTAACTGTGGTTCATAACGGCGTGCCAAATATCGATCTAAGCCAACCGATTAATGTTCGAGAACGATTTGATATCCCACCACACGCCAAGGTACTCATCAGCGTAGGTTCTCTTATTAAACGTAAAGGCTTCGATAAACTCATTCAGGCCCTTGCTCTTTTAAACAGTAACCAAGATCCGCATCACCTCATCATTATTGGAGATGGGAGCGAGCGTCTGAATCTAATCAAGCAAATTGAGTCATTAGATCTAGACTCCAAGGTTCATTTAGTCGGTGAACAATCTAACGTTAATGCTTGGCTTGCTGGTGGTTGCGACCTTTTTGTTAGTGGTGCAAGAAGCGAAGCCTTTGGATTAGTACTAGTTGAAGCCTCGTTAGCCGGACTTGCCGTAATTGCTCCAAACGTGGGAGGCATAAGCGAAGTTATAGAACATAATTCAACCGGACTTCTTTACGAAAATGGTGATAACGAGATCCTTTTCATTGTTGATGCAGTAAGCCAGCTCATACAAAACCCAACGTCTCGTCAAGCCATGGCAAGTCGTGGCAAACTCGTAGCACAACATCGTTTTTCACTTGAGCAAAATACATCTCAAATAGAATCTATATACAACCAATTAATAGACTCTGGCATAAAACAATCCTGGTTATCATGGCTCAGTTCCCTACTTCGTCCATTCGGTACTTTCTTTAGAACGCGATTTTTGTCAGAAAGCAAAACCGTAAGGAACGCTCATGAAGCCTAACCATTGCATCATTTTCGATCCCATTCCTTATCATGGAGGCTCAAAAGTCGCTACGGAACTAGCTATTAAGCAAGTTGACGAACTGACTGTATTTCATGTGCTTAGTGCCTCGCCTATTAGTTGGCGTCAAAGCAACAAGGTGAAAGTGACAGCTCTGCCCATACCAAAAGGCCTTGCTATACAGACTCAAGGACTTGGGTACTGGACCAAGCAAATCTATCTAACTCTTTGTTTTATCCTGTTTACAGTTTGCATCATGATTACCAGAATGAAAAAACCAAGCACTCTGCTTATGGCATCAGGACCCGGTGTTGATTTTTCTGGTTACATGGTTTCTAAGCTGTTCAGCGTAGCCTTGCTGCAACTTATCCATGGCCCTGTTGGTAAAAGTAGTAGTTCAAAGTGGTGCCTAAGCCAAGGGCATCCAACCTTCTACTTGGCATCAGCTAAGCCAAGTTTGCTACTGTGCATGGAAACCGACGAGCTTCCTACTAGCTTCAAAGAGTTTACCAATGGTTTAGATGAAAATGATTACCCATCTACTCATAGGTTTTCCAGTAATGACACTACTGTTAATTTCTATTGGGCGGCTTCGCTTTTGAAATGGAAAGGATTAGATACACTTAAGCAAGCAATTGAAATTGCGGTGACAAATTCACAGTACACAACCAATATCTGTTATATAAAGCCGAAAAATTCGCAGGCTGATCAATCCACTGTGGATAAACACTTACCGAATACTTTATGGCATAAAGAACCTAAGAATTTAGATGAAGTAAGAGTAAAATCAGACGCTTATATTTCCACCAGCGTCAATGAACCCTTTGGATTATCTACGCTAGAAGCGCTTGCCGCTGGACTTATTGTGATTATTCCTAGAGACAACGCATTTTGGGATAAAAAGTTACAGCATAACGTAAATTGCCTAAAATACACTGCAAATGACGCTCAAAGCTTAAGTCAAACTATGACTCGCATTGCCAATAACCTAGACCAGTACCAAAAAATTGCAAAGCAAGGCCAAAAAATTGCAACCCAGTACCTGGCAAGTAATACCTACCGTGAAATTGCACATGCAATTGAAGGTAACAACGAGAAAGAAACGTCTTTAAAGCAATGCTCTCAAATAAAACCGGGAGAACAGCAATGAAACTCCCTACAATTTCGGATGCTCAAAAACAGATGCTGGGCTATGCGTTTGCTTTGTTTTTCATGAAAGGGCTCTCCCTAATCATGTTGCCAATCACTACACGCTTTTTATCTCCAGTTCAAATAGGTGAATTGGAATTGCTTGCCGTGACAGCGTCGTTCATCGGTATTTTATTGTCTGCTAGCTTACACGAAGCGCTATACCGATACTGCGCAGAACAAACAACTAAAAATCAGAGACTTAAAACAGCAAGCAACCTGTTCACCTTAACCTTATTAATCTCCCTTTCTTTTGCCTGCTTAGGCCTTATAGTGACGTTGTCACTACAATGGAAGGAAACATGGGAAATTTCTAGACAAGCAGTGTTAGTGCTTTGGGTCTCTTTGACCATAGAAGGCGCTATTGCCATTTCTTTAGCTTGGTTAAGAATGCAAGATAGAGTCAAAGCGTTTTGCCGAATCTGCATCACCACCAGCTTGTTTCAAGTAGCACTAGTGTTAATCTTATTGCAACTAGGCTATGGCGTCGTTGGGGTACTTGTAGCGGGTTTTATTGCCCATTTCATTCAACTACTGCTACTTATCCATGCCAGCAACCTCAGCATAACCCTTCCAAACACGAAATTTATCAACACTACCCTGCGTTATTCATTGCCCCTGATGCTATCGGGTTTAGTCGCATTTGGCCTCAATGGCGCTGAGCGCTGGTTAATGCTTAAGGGTGAATCTCTAGCAATGGTGGGACAATATGCCATTGCCGCAAAGTTTGCTTTAGCTATGTGCGTTCTAGTTCAACCTTTTGGTATGTGGTGGATGCCTAAGCGTTTTATAGTAGCAAAGAACAATCCTTTCAAAGCTGCCAGAACCACCGAGCTAGGCATCATGTACGTATGTATCCTCGCCTTGTTCATTGGGTTGTTTGGGCAATGGCTATTGGAGTTTGCCTTAACTGATGATTACGCTATTGCAGGAGAGTTGTTGGTCGGTGCTTTATTCATGGTGTTAGGCAAAGAGTTCGCGGAATTACTAAACTTAGGACTACTTCAAAGCAAACAAACTAAGACTATCTTAACCGTTAATCTGTGGACAACCATAGTGACCTTAATATGGTGTGGATTTACCTATCAGTTGGGGATCTGGTCCATTATGCTGAGCATAGGGGTAGCTCAGCTAATAAGAGCATTGATACTCTACAAACTGTCTCAGTACTACTGCACTTTGCCATACCGCAGTCTTCGGTTAAGTGTTTACCCAGTGATTACCCTCGTAGGATTGCTAGCTATCCAACTAGGTTCTACTCTTCAAGGCCTTAGCTCCCTAGCCTGTTCATTTTTACTACTCATTGCGACTTACACTGTCGAACTACCAAAACATGCCCAAACTAAAAAGGTAGGTGTGTAATGACTAGGTTAGTCAATCATTCCGCCAACGCACTTAGCGCACCGAGTGTCATTGCAACCGTCGCTGTTACCTTGGTTATTGCATTAGTTTGGTGGAAGATCCCTCACCCGGCAGTTGGGGTCGCCCTATGTTTGTTGCCTATTGCCGTATTAGTTGTTGTAAAACACTTGTTCTGGTTCGTAACCCTATTCGTTGTGTTTTCCTTTTTTAGAATCCACGAAGTCATCCCAGTTTTAATGCCATTTAAAATCCCATTGTTATTGTCTCTTGGCGCCTTAGCCTCTTTGTGTTGGCACTCGCTAATTAGCAGGCAGCTTAAAGTCTACTGGCACCCTTCTATGAAATGGCTGGTAATATTCTGGGGCCTAGTTGCAATCGGTTTAGCATTTGCGACAAATCGGGGTGAAGCACTATCAACCTTTAAAGGGATCTACTGGAAAATCATGTTGATGACCCTTGCTATCATATGGATTATCAACACTAAGGAACAGTTGTCGAAAATATGCTGGACCATTGTAGCCGCAGGTTGCCTAGTTGCCTGTGTAGCTCTGTTTAACTCGGTAAACGGTATTGGATTAGTCGAAGGATCCCGAGTAACAATTGGACGCCAGCTTGGCTCTATGTTAGGCGACCCAAACGATTTAGCGCTAGTACTGTTGTTTCCATTAGCTTTTTCTGGCAGTTTTTTCTTCAATAATCGCCAATCAAAAATCAGTCGCTTTATAGGCTTTACGGTTTTGGCACTCCTTTCCATGGCCATAATCGCTACGCAAAGTCGCGGCGGCTTACTTGGTATGGTAGCGGTGTACGCTGTTTATATTAACCAAGCTGTTCGATCAAAAGTTTTACTTATCAGCGTTGGAAGTGTTGGTTTAGCCCTGTTGTACTTAGCTGCGGGCATTTCGGATCGGGCATCTGGGGGCGCTGCGGAGGCAGGGATAGATTCTTCTTCAATGGGTCGCTTGTATGCCTGGGAGGCAGCTGCAAAAATGGCTGTCGAGAATCCTTTAACTGGCGTCGGAATCAATAACTTTTATTCGAACTACTACTTTTACAGCTCGCACTGGGACGGCTTGAATCACGCAGTACACAGCACATGGTTTGGTGTATTGGCAGAAACAGGCTTTTTAGGTCTCATTGTGTTTATCGCATTGATCGTCTCACTGCTTCGCACAGCCAAACACTCTCTTGATTGTATTAAGGCATCACCCACTGCTTCCCCGTACCTAGAGAGCTCGGCTAACGCTGTCTACGCTGGGTTAATTGGTACTATCGTATCCGGCACCTTTCTTACTCAGGCCTTTGTCTGGCCAATCTATATACTTGCGGCTCTTATTATTTGTGTTTCAAGTATTATTCAAAACGATTCTCAAATTGAGAATAACAAATAGCAATGTACTAACCTCTTGTTTTTGTTGATTTATATTTCTGGCACGTTCTGTGTATTACCTAGATAAGGAAAGTGGAATCGGTTATGCAAATAGGCTAAACCTTTTCGCCTAAATGCACAAAGGAACGTTGCTATGAACGCATTAGATGCAAATCAGCTAAAACAAAAACTAAAAACCAGCCGAAGCCCACTTGGGAAGAAACTCTTTTCATTAGCAAAAGCTATACGTGTTTGCGATATCCGGTACCCAACACTGCTCAATAAGCTGTTCTACACCTCGTATGTTGGGTTCAGAGACGCCTTTAATTTCATCCTTCGAGTTTTTTTTCAAACACCGGCTTTTCGTGGTCGTTGTCAAAGCTCCGGTAAAGCACTGTATCTTTACGGGGGAGTACCCTTTGTGTCTGGTCCATTGTCTATCACTGTTGGTGATCGTTGCCGAATCTCGGGGCAAACCACCTTCAGTGCCAGTGCCCATACTAGATACCCAAGCCTAATCATTGGCTCGAATGTTGGAATAGGATGGCAAACCACTATCGCCGTTGGTTCCAAAGTAGTCATTGAAGATAACGTGCGTATTGCAGGGAAAGCGAATCTATTTGGTTACTCAGGACACCCGCTGGACGCTCGAAGAAGAGCAAAAGGCGAACCCGATGACATTAGCCAGATTGGCGACATAGTCTTGAAACGAGATTGTTGGTTAGGTACAAATTGCATTGTTAAGTCAGGTGTCACTATAGGGCAAGGCGCAGTCATAGCTTCAGGTAGCGTTGTTACCAAAGACATTCCACCCTTTGTTGTTGCAGCTGGCGTTCCGGCAAAAGTAATCAAGTATATATCCCAAGAGACTCATAGTGAGCAAGGAGGCGAGCATGCGTGATCTTATCGTATTTGGTGAAGACTTTGGCGGTCTTCCTTCGAGCACTCAGCATATCATTACCCGCTTGAACCCTGAGCGACGCATTCTTTGGGTTAATTCAATTGGCCTGCGCAGACCTCGCCTATCCAAAACTGATGTGAAGCGCGTATATAACAAACTGTTTTCTAGAAACAGCAAACTGCCAATGGCAAACACTGAAGCCATCCCTAGCAACATGAAAGTAATCAGTCTAAAAACACTACCTGCGCCTAGGTTTGCATGGGAACGAAAGCTTGCTAAAGCTTGGATGACATCGCAATTAGCACCGACATTAAAACGCCTTGAGTTTAACAATCCAATTCTTTGGACCTCATTACCAACAGCTGCTGACTTGTGTGGTCATATCAACGAATCGTCTGTAGTGTATTATTGTGGTGATGACTTTGGTGCATTGGCGGGCGTAGACCATAAAACTGTCATCAATCATGAAAACAAGCTTACCGACAAAGCCAACCTTATCCTAACGGCCAGTGAAGCCATGCAACAGCGCTTTCCTGCTTGTAAGACCCAGTTATTACGACACGGTGTCGATTACGAACGATTTTCAACGCCAGCGCCTCGCGCAGCAGACCTCCCTACTGGAAAGCCTATCGCCGGATTTTATGGGAGCCTATCAAACTGGCTGGATTACGAATTGATCAACCAAACAGCCAAAGCAATGCCCGATTGGAATTTCGTATTTATTGGCAACAACGAGTTGGGCCATAATCCGTTTGCTCACCTAAATAATATTCACCTACTTGGCCCTCGTCCTCACCAAGAACTGCCTAGTTATTGCCAGCATTGGGATGTGAGTCTGTTGCCTTTTCTTCTTAATGAGCAAATCAAGGCGTGCAGTCCTCTAAAACTAATGGAATATGTGGCATGTGGTACTCCTATTATTTCGACCCATTTCCCTGCGCTCAAACACTTTAAAGACCAAGTTAACGTGGTCGCAAACAGCATTCAACTCGTTGATTGCTTAACGAGATACCAAAGTCTCACCCCTTGTCAGAGTCGGAGTGTCGAAAACGAAAGTTGGCAACAACGCTCGCAATTTGTTGACTGGTTATTGGAGCTATTATGATTGAACTTAAATTGCGCATTGCGGGATTAATTGTAAGTAGTTGGCGTCGTCGTTGGGTGATATTACTCCCTGCGTTAATACTTCCTATAGTAGCAATTGGTGTATCCAAACTGGCTCCGACAAAGTACAAAGCACATACCAGCATGCTCATACAAGAAACGGCCAAAATGAATCCTTTTCTACAAGATCTTGCCGTATCGACCATGCTAAATGACCGTTTAAACGCGGTAAAAACATTGCTTAAAAGTCGTCATGTACTCTCTACCGTTGCTTTAGAGCTTGGTCTTATTGACGAAAACAGTTCCGACTATGAGAAAGACCAAGTAATGGCAAAAATAGCGGCAAACCTAAATGTGGTTCAGCAAGGAAAAGATCTTCTAAAGATCGAATATTCCGCTTCTTCCCCGATTGGAATGAAAGCACTTCTTGAATCTGTTAGTCGTCATTTCATTGAACAGTTACTAGCGCCCGAGCGTTCTTCAATTCGCGACTCAAGTACCTTTTTGAACGAGCATATAGAAAAACGCTTTTCTGATTTACAAAATGCAGAGCAAAAACTGGCGGAATACACCAACGTCCACTCGTCACTCACCCCGGAAATCCGTTCGCAAAGCTACGCTCGTATTGCCGTATTGAAACAAAGTCTGGCGGAAAAAGAGGCAGAACTGTTTGGCGTAGAACGAAGTCTTAACACCCTAGATCAGCAGTTATCCAGCACCAATCCTGTTGTGGGTCGTATTGAAGACAAAATTATAGAAATACGCAGTGATTTGACGCTATTGCAAGCAAGATACACGAAGAATCACAGTTCGGTACAAGCAAAGAAAAGAGAGCTGAACCGGTTAGAGCAAGAGCGTGAGCTGTTATTAAATACAAAGCAACCAACATTGGATACCGATCAACTCAGAAACATGGCAAGCAGCCAAGATCTTAATAACTTGACTACTATCCAGCCGTTGCTAATGAGTCAATTGCAAAACCTTCAGCAGGTTCAAAGTCGCTTTGAAGCACTCACCGAAGAAACCGCACGATTAACCACTATGATTACAGAGCTAGAACAGAAAACCCAAGGTTATGGTGATAACGTAAAAGAAATATATAGCCTACAGAGAGATGTTGAAATGAAGCGTCAACTCTATGAAGAGCTTGTGCAACGTTATGAAATGGCACAATTAACCGGCGCGTTAGGGGTATTTGAAGAGAATAAGCGCGTGAAGATCATTGATCTACCTTTTACACCAAGCTTTCCGTCTAACTGGCCAACCATCATTTATTTTGTTGTGGGTTTGATCGGTGGCCTAGGACTAGGAGTAGGTCTTGCCGTCCTTTTAGAATTGTTCGACACGACCTTACGCAATAAAGCTGATGTAGAGTCAATCACCTCTATTCCTGTAATTGCTATTGCACCACAGCATAGCTAGGAACTGTTGACCTAAATACAAAAACCATAGACGTGAAAAAGGACAAACCAAGATTTGTCCTTTTTATTTAAGCCGTTGACGTTGTTATTCTTATGACAGTCTAGCTTACATTTCACATGCATGACGTTAATATCAACAATATTTAATTGTGCCCCGAAGATCCTTCGGCTTAAACTTAGTATAAGTTAATACATGATACTTTCTCACTATACGTGAACACAGGCATTCATGATGAAGGCATACTAAGATTAGATTCAGTTTTGGGGACTTTGCTGATACGCAGCGATTCTAATCAACGATGTAAACATTAATTACCATTAAGCGTTAAAACAAAAGATCCTTCTTCATCAGATTGTATTTTGGCTCATCGCCTTACGGGTCGAGGTAATCACTTCATCAAAAAAATGGACCACCTCACCTTTGTTTAACCAATCTGGTTTAAAGCGAAACTCGCTCCAATTACTTACCTTATGCCACGTATTATCTAACGCAGGTCCATGCACATATAGAACCCCAATCAATAGACACTGACATGCACTAATAAAAGGGTTTTTGGGCGAAAATACTTTAAGCGCAGTACCAAAAGACATCTTAATGCGTCGATTAGCTAAATCTACACTATACAATTCATCCAACATAAGATGAACCACACCACCAAAACAGATAAAAGCACCAGAAAGCCAAGCGGTGACATCGCTATAACCAAGTAGAAACACCAACCAAACTATGAGTAATCCTGACATTGCAATGAACGCTAATGAATGGCACGACCCCCTATGTACTGTAAGTTTCTCTAGCATTGCTTTTAAGTTATACCTAATAGATAAATAACAAAATATGCTATATACAATCAGTTCCAGCATGGAAACCGTCAGGTAGATATGACCTACGAAGCTAAAAGTGGTGAGGGCTCCAAACAAACGAAATAGCGTACTCATTGAGGTCGAATTATCGGAGTCGATATCAGGTAGCAATCCGCCAATGGTACCCAGTAAAATCAGCCACAGAGCGGTAATGGGTACAATGTGCCCTGCCGATAGAAGGGCTGTCGCCGCTAAACTGCTCGTCAGCGCGGCTGTTCCAAGATGTGTATTGAAATTAGCCACTGTAATCACATATACAAAGATAGGCGTATCATCAAGACATAAGGGCGCTCCCTATTAAAAACGTCTTGTCCAATGGCTATCTTTACCTTATAAAACTGGATAAATAAACAGTATACATCTTATATTGTAAGAACTGTACTAAATCACAGTATTTAACTCATATTTTGCATTATTAGCAGTTATTTTGATCAGTTTAAGGTTCCAAAATTAGCGTTTCGTAACCGATTTTTTTTAAAACCTATTAGTGTTCACCATTTAAACAGCATTTTCATTTTACTAATATCGACAAGATTAACTTTAGCCAGTTCATCTTCACACTGGTTGTTTATTGATTCATAACTTAACGATCAAACTTTGTTCAGCTGTAGTAAGTCCCATTTATTACCATAGAGATCTTGAAATACCACTACCGTCCCATAACTTTCTTCTCTGGGCTCTTCATTAAAGACAACACCGTTCTTTCTCATTCTGAGATAATCTCGCCAAAAGTCATTGGTCTGCAAGAATAAGAACACTCTTCCACCCGTTTGATTACCAACAAATTTGCTCTGCTCATTTGTGCTGGCTTGAGCGAGCAAAAGGTGGGTGCCATTCGAGTTTGGAGGAGACACTTGTACCCAGCGTTTTCCATCGCCCAAATCGGTGTCTTCGATTAATCTGAATTGAAGTTTCTGAGTATAAAATGCGATAGCATCGTCATAGTTTTCAACTAGGAGTGCTATGTTTCCAATTTGTTGTTGAGTTAATTGTGACATAAGTTCTCCAAGTTTAGATTGGCCAATTTCCAGTGGAGTAATTTTAGCCTTAATCGCTTCTGTATAGAGCTAGACTGATCGCCATTAAAATAAACCATACACAATAAAGCCGATTTAGAACAAGCATACATTTACTGTAGTTAGCTGTTTAACTGATCGCATTATCGTCAGGATGGGAGAAGCTGGATTTTGATTATGTAAAGAAAGAAAACAATCAATAAATGTCAGCAATAATCTACAAATAAAATGTGCTAGTCTTAGCCAAACTCAATCACGAGAAACTCACAAAAATGAAAATTTTTAGTAACTTCGAAAGTGGCAATATCAACGTTGTGTCATCGGACTCTCCAAGTAATATTCAACTCACTATCCCTGCCGATAACAACACAGATATTTCACAATGGTTTCATTTCCGTTTAGAAAGCGAAGCTCATCATGCTCACCATTTTACCATTTCTGACTTGGACACATCGGCATACCCAGAAGGCTGGCGTGACTACGATGTTGTCGCTTCTTATGATCGTGAAGAATGGTTCCGTATTCCTGCAGAGTTTGATGGTAATGCATTAACCTTTAATATCATTCCAGAACACGATTCTATGTACTTCGCCTACTTTGCACCGTATTCATATGATCGCCATCTGGATCTATTGCATAGTGCGCAAACGCACCCTGCGTGTAAGCTTGAGACACTGGGTCATACGTTAGATAACAATGATATCAGCCTACTGACTATTGGTGAGCCAAGCCCTGAAAAGAAAAATATATGGATCATCGGTCGCCAGCACCCAGGTGAAACTATGGCAGAGTGGTTTATCGAAGGCTTGTTGCAACGTCTTCTTGATGAAACAGATACCGTTGGCCGTGCCCTGCTGGATACTGTTGTTATTCGCGTGGTTCCCAACATGAATCCAGACGGAAGTATTCGCGGTCATCTTCGCACCAATGGTGTCGGTGTTAACCTTAACCGCGAATGGCAAAGTCCTACAATGGAACGAAGCCCCGAAGTATTCCTCATTAGACAACGCATGCTAGAAACGGGTGTTGATATGTTTTTGGATATCCACGGTGATGAAGCTATCCCATACAACTTTGTTGCAGGAAGTGAAGGTATTCCTTCTTACAATGAACGCATCGAACACTTAGAAAAACACTTCAAGCAGGCGCTCCTGACCATCACTCCAGAGTTCCAAGATGAGGTGGGTTACGACAAAGACGAACCAGGTAAAGCTAACCTCACCGTGGGTTCAAACTGGGTTGCAGAGCAATTCAAGTGCCTGTCTTACACCGTAGAAATGCCGTTTAAAGATCACATCGCCCATGCCGACGAACTTTACGGTTGGTCTCCAGATCGCAGTGTCGCCTTTGGTCATGACATGCTAGCGGCGGTATGGACTACAGCGTCAGAGTTATAATCTAGTAAAACGCATTAATAGGGCCTGAAGGCAATTTTGCTTTCAGGCCCTATTATTTTATTCCATACCAATCAATCAGTAAGCGGTAGTTGATAACTGTTCTTGAGCTCTTTTACCGAAATATTCGATTGAATCGCACTCACGCCCTTCACTCTTCTAATTGAACTTATCCGTTCAAAGTACTCTTCCAAATCTATAGCAACCACTTGAACCATGTAATCCGCCCCACCAGCAATACAGTGGCACATTGGTATCCAATCGGTAACGGCGACAAACTCTTCAAAAGGTTCGGTGTTCTCTACTTCATGATTACCCAACGTAACAAGCGTGAAACCTGCTACGTGAAAGCCGAGCTTCTTACGATTTAACTTCGCAACATAGCCGTCTATATAGCCTGTTTCTTCCATTCGTTTCCAACGACGCCAACAGGGAGTTTCGCTAAGATTAACCTTTTCTGCGAGCTTACTATTGCTCATGCGGCCATCTTGTTGAATATGCCCTAATATGGCGATATCCGTTTCGTCCAACACCTCGTTAGTGGATTCTTTCTTTTTCATGCTAGTTATTGAAATTCTCTGCTCATTTTACTCAAAATTATAACTCATATAGCAATTTAATTCCTGGTCGAGTCTGTAAACTCTGCGCATCAATAATTACTTATTAGGAGTGAGAGGAAATGAGCTCTCAGTTAATGCTGGCGTTCTTGCTGTTTTCAATATCTATTGCAATTACACCAGGTGCAGGAAACATCGCATTGCTTGGAATATCAAGTCGTTATGGCTTTGCTGCGACTTTACCTTTTATATCTGGGAACGCTTTTGGCATCATCATAGTACTGGGGGGTTCTAGTATTGGATTAGTGAGCCTCTTTACCCTTTATCCAGAGCTATATACCATCTTAAAATATATTGGTGCCGCATATTTACTGTTCATGGCATGGTCGATCGCCAATCTTGAAATTGAAGAAAGCACCACTGACAAACGCTCAGGTTTTATGTCGGGTGTACTCGTTCAAGTGTTAAACCCTAAAGGTTGGATTGCTTCATTAACTGTGTTTTCGCAGTTCATCACTCCGAATATGGATTATCTGATTCAAGTCGTGACCATCATTAGTGGTATGGTCATTACGGGTGTACCTTGCATGTTAATGTGGGCGTATTGTGGCACCATTTTGAAAAAGCTACTGCAATCACCAAAACAAATGATGATTGTTAACCGCTGTTTGGGTGGCAGTCTAGCTATGGTAGTCGTTTTTATGCTTTCTCAACCAGCATAACGCACTATTCAGCACATTCTTACACAGTGATTCGGGCCACTAACTGATGGCTCGATCATCTTGGTACCTCATTACGCTATTCTCAATATCCCCTCCCACTCTCCAAACTTATTTTTAGCCTCTCCTCGTTCATTCTTTTACTTTCTTCAACAGAACTCAATACAGAGTTACAAACTACGAATCATAGAACTCTAAGTCCAGTTACTAGACTTAAATTAACGCCAGATATTTTTATTATAAATATCAGATAGTGACTTAAGGATAATGATTCATATACCTACCTCTTATAATCTTAGTTCAGTCGGCACTTAGCCCAATAAGTATGTATCTGCAATGTCGCTAAGACTCAGCCATAGCGACTGTTGCTTGAAAATTACGAATGACACTGATTGAGGTTCACTAATACTTCGTCACGACAAAATGTGGTCATTTAAAACATTGTTTATTAAAACTTACAAAGAGAAATTAATTTATGCTCAACAAAAAGATCCTTTCACTCGCTATATGCGCTTCATTTATTGCGAGTACTAGTCTGGCATCAACCGCTACTGGCACATTAGGTTTAACTCCTGACGCTAAGCCTGCTTCAGAATATACGCTCAAGAGTAATGAAGAAGTGAAGGATTATCTGAATTTTGCGGATAAATCTGATTTCGACGATGCTAAACGAGGCTTCATTGCGACTTGGCCAGAAAGCAAAATAATGGCTGATGATGGTGGTGTTGCTTGGGATTTCTCTAAGTATGACTTCATTCAAGAAGGCAAAGACATAGATACAATTAACCCATCGTTACTTCGAGTTGCTCAGCTAAATAACTTGCATGGGCTTTACCAAGTGTCAGACGGCATTTATCAAGTTCGTGGATTTGACTTATCTGTTATGTCTTTCGTTCGCGGTGAAAAAGGTTGGATTGTAATCGATCCGTTGTTAACAGTTGAAACAGCAAGAGCCGGTTTATCTCTGCTTCAAGAGCACGTTGAGAATGTACCTGTAACAAATGTCATATACACTCACTCACATATTGACCACTTCGGTGGTGTACGAGGCGTAACTACTCAAGCTGATGTTGATGCAGGGAAAGTAAAAGTATACGCACCTAAAGATTTCTTCCGTAACTCAATTGATGAAAATGTACTAGCAGGCACTGCTATGTCACGTCGTGCATCTTTTATGTACGGCAACCTGTTAAGTGCTAGCGAAACTGGTCAAGTTGATGGTGGTTTAGGTAAAACTACATCGACGGGTCTTCCAACAATCATCAAAGAAACGGTCGCTGTTGTTGAAACAGGTTCGGTAATGAAAATCGATGGTTTAGATGTTGAATTCCAAATGGCGCAGCATTCTGAAGCACCATCAGAATTTATGTTCTACTTCCCGAAATACCGTGCATTCATGGCATCAGAAGTGCTAACAAATACAATCCATAATATTTCTACTCTTCGCGGAGCAAAAACACGCGATGCATCTTTATGGGCTGGCTACGTAGATGAGTCACTTACTCTATTTGGTGATAGATCTGATGTAATGTTTGCATCACATCACTGGCCAACTTGGGGTACTGAAAACATCAAAGATCAGATTTCGAAAACACGAGATCAATATAAATTTGTTCATGACCAAGTTTTACGTTTAGCTAATATGGGTATGACAACAAATGAAATTTCAAACACCATTAAGTTACCAGATAGCCTAGGCAAAGAATGGTATAACCGTGGTTACTACGGCACCGTATCTCATAATGCTAGAGCAACATATGATTTTTATTTTGGCGCATGGTGGGACGGTAACCCAGCGAACTTAAACCCTATGTCACCGACAGATGAAGGTGAGCGTTATGTAAAAGCATTTGGTGGTGAAGACAAAGTTGTTGATGCAGCTCGTGAATTTGTTAAAGACGGCGAATACCGTTTTGCTGTTCGTCTTCTAAATCACGTTATTTTCTCTAACCCGAACAATAAAGAAGCTCGTTACTTATCTGCAGATGCGATGGAACAGCTTGGCTATCAAGCAGAATCTGGTCCTTGGCGCAATTACTACCTAGGGGGAGCTAAAGAACTTCGTCAAGGTATTAAGCCCGTACCGACTCCAAACACAGCAGCAATTGCCGTTAACATGCCATTTGAGTCTTTCTTACGTTACTTAAGTGTGACCGTTAACCCTGAGAAAGCAGCAAACCTAGATCTACGTGTGAATTTCAACGTAGAAGGCGAAGGCAAATACTCTGTAGAACTGAGTAACTCAGTGCTTAAAACATACAATGACCGTCAGTTTGATGATGCCCAAGCTAATGTAACAATGACGCGTGCTACGTTTGAGAAATTAGTTACGAAAAAAGCATCTCCTGAAGCGCTAATCAAGTCAGGTGAAATTGAAGTTACTGATGTAGAAACATTCCAAAAATTATTTGGATCGTTTGATACCTTTAACCTTTGGTTTGGTGTAGTTACTCCTTAAGTAAAACTTTATTTTCAATAATATTTAGGGAAGCATCGCTTCCCTTTTTTAGAGGTTTATTTCATGAAAAGCACGGCTAGATTACTACTTGTAACATTACTCTTTCCTTTTAAGGTGCTTGCCTGTGCAGGTCTTTACGTTATCCCTGGCGAAACGATTCCTTCAGAAACCTTTAATGTTCAAGCTTCAGTTCACACAGCATTAGAGCAAGGGTTATTTGAAGTGGATTTTGTAGAATACGCCCATAAAGCTGGCATTGTATTATTTCAGCTACAAAGTCTTATAAATCAAATGCCAGCAGACGAGAAACCATTCAATGGTGAGTTTTATCTTTATGAGACGAGTAACGGTCATTATTATCGTTTTGGTATTACCAAAGGGAAGGTAAGATTTGAGAATCATAAAGTGCCGGTAGGGACTGTAATAGACAGTTCAATTGTAACGGATATTGATGTGTTGAGCAGTGTAATTCAAGGTGACATCACTGTACAGCAGGCCATTAACGCGAATATTCTAATCATTCCTGATAGTTCGAATTTTGTAGTGCCAGCATTGAGCACAATACAAAGTTAATTTAACTGTTATTGCACGTCTCAGACTTTAAAAGCACATCGAGTGCTACCTATAATCGATAATTTGACACATATCTGCCATACAAGAGCAATCACTCTATATTTTGTCTACGAGTTCAATGTTCTATCTTTTTTGATACAAATTTAGGTGCTTTTTTAGGTAAAAACGCCAAGAAATTGAGATGGTGAGCAGGCCATATTAGATCGCTAATATCTCTATTTTATTCAGGTTTCGGAGGCGTTATGAAAAATAATAAACTAGGCCGTGTAATGACATTTAGCCGAATGTTTTCATTCATCTCATTTCTGTCAGCTACGCTCGCATGGATACTAAATATATACGCAGTGTTCGCGTTATCTGTCGCTAGTTTGGTTGTTAGTGCAGTACTTTTTGTTAGAGACAAGCATGCTTAACATAAGATAAAGAGCGCCTTAGCGCTCTTTATACTAGATTATACTTTGTAAAAACCTAACTGCTCAGTAACAAAACCCATCATTAGCCTAAAGCATTTCTATCCCTAATTGTTCTCGAGACAATGCAATAATTGCTCCTCAAACATGTCATTTTTTCTTTCCGAAATTATTTCTATCCGACTCTCCAAACACTCATCTAACTCGTATTCTGTTAAACCGTCAGTCGTTGAGTTATAACCGAAGATGCCACTATCAGTAATGAAAACCGCTTTCAAGCGTTCTGCTTTTATCTCATGCAGAAGTTGCAGCAATTTTTGACGGTTAAAAACTTTATCAGCAGACACTCGCCACCCCACACTATAGAACCCTTCCCCCTTTTTCATCGCTTTCATTAATCCGCTTTCGGGCAAAGGTTGTTCACGAACAGGTGGCGTTTTAACGCTCTGTTGTTGAAATAAGTGTTGCGTTATTTTGTCATGAAATTGAGTAGCGCCTTGAAGCTCAGAAAACGGAATAACGCCATATTCAGCGTAAATGACCCGAGTGTTCGCTAAACCCAATTCATCCATATAGGCTAATAGATATTGTTCATGCTCTTCTGTATAGAGATCGTGTTTGTTGCCAACAATCGTATCGGCAATGGCAATTTGCTGGTTAAACGTTTCATGCTCTGTATATCTTTGCTCAGACAATTTACGCGCATCGATTAACGTAATGTTCTTCTGCAAATCAAGTATTTGACGATAGTAATCAGTGGATAATACTTGAAGCACTTCTCGAGGATGACCAAGCCCTGTGGGTTCAATCAATAGACGATCTGGTTTGGACTCGGACAGTAATTGGTTCAAGGCTATTTGCATTGGTAAACCTGCCGCACAACACATGCAACCTCCGGGCACTTCCCGGACATAAACGTGACCGTCTTGAGTCTTATCGCCTTTCAGCAAACTGCCATCTATACCAATCTCACCAAACTCATTGACTAACACTGCCCAACGTTCATTTTTTGGCTTGTTGGCTATCAAATGCATAATGGCTGACGTTTTTCCTACTCCAAGAAAACCAGTGATGATATTGGTTGGCACACCAGAAATCAGCGTCTTATTAAAGTTCATTAGCTACTCTTTAGACCCCATGAAAAAAAACACTATTGCTCTGTCTTGCGACTTCATATCACTCTTAATACCAATCATGTGTCTAGATAAAGTCCAGTGTCAGTAGTAAACGTCGCTCGTGTGGTCCTATATTTGGAGAACGATGAACTAGCCCTGCGTTTTCATTACCTTGCCAACCGCTACCTTTCAATAAAGCAACCTCACCCATTTGCATCTTTTCTATTGTGCTTTCGCTATTCATCAAGCCAGATAGATGGTCAGGTTCTCCTAGACCACCACCCCCTAGCTTTCTGCGATCAATCCCTTCGTTTGCTAACCATTCAGTTGCTCTGCCGACATAGGTAGTCACCAAACGACATGGCACATGGTCAACATGAAATTTAGGGCACATAGGACTATCTAAACTAGTCAGTCTCAAGCCAACTTCTTTAACATCAAATAAACAGCAGAACATATCTACTATCAAAGCGATATCTTCACTCAGAATTTCAGCACACGCATAATCATCTAGCTTGTTTCTGATCTTATCCGCCGCATTTTTTGGCGTTACACTCAGAACTAGTGCTAGTGGTCTTCCTTCAATCAACATATGGTTTATGTCCGCTACTAGGCTCTTTGGTAACGTGCGTTGCCATATCGCAATGTTTTGCTCTGGCTGATAGATATTGGTGAGGATGCTAGGTTGATTCTCGATAAATGAAGATTCTTGTGAATAAACAGGCTCTGAAATTGCATCGTGTTCCAAGCTCATGTCTTTTCCTCTCAAGCGTTTTGTTTGCATATACATCAGGCATCTATTGCTATTGTGCAAGTTAAGACAAATCCCTGGACCTCTAGTGATATGTTATAACATATCACTAGAGGTCTTCAATCTTATACACTTTTCTTTGCTGTAAAATATAACGACACGAAATCGTTGACATTCACATGTTCCTTATATAGAACGCTCTATATAAGGAACATGTGAATGAGACAATGACTGTGATCTCTGGACATATTGAAACCGGACAAAAAGACAGTACAGAACTCCTTGCACCTGGCGATATACATTGCTTTGCGGCAGACACACCACACGTTTATCGAACCACATCTTTTAGCGCAACTATCTTAGTTACGATCAAATATGGCAACAAGGACAGCCTTAATGAACACCAATAGCCAAGTATCACGCTGGAAGCCTTGGATCGCTGGCGCAACCGATGCTCTTTCGCTAATGGGGGGCTATGTATCGGTCGCTGTCTCATTTGGTGTTATAGCGTTACAGTCCGGGTTTAGTGTTTGGGAAACCATCGCCATCTCCGTTTTTATTTATGCTGGAGCATCACAGTTCCTGTTTGTTGCAATGGTCGCCTCTGGCGCTCCCATTTGGTTAGTAGTAGTTATGACGCTTCTAATCAACGCAAGGCATGTGGTGTATGGCCCAAATATTGCTCCATACCTAACAAATAGTCGCTGGTGGATTCCCCTACTTCATGGCTTAACAGACCAAATTTTCGCCCTAGCACATACACGCCTACCTCAACTTTCACCTAGCGAACGCATTGGTTGGTATTCGGGTGCAGCTCTATTGGCTTGGTTTAGTTGGATTGGTGGCACGGCTTTAGGTGCTGTCGCAGGTGGTGAACTCATTAACCAGTGGCCGTTGCTCGGAGAAGTTTTACCTTTCGCCTTACCTGCATTGTTTCTGGTACTGCTAGCTCCGAAGTTCAACTCGCTTGCTTGGACTATCTCTCTTGTCGGTACGAGTTTGACTGCACTGATACTAAAGTTCAGTGGTTATCCAAACGCAGCTATACCTCTAGCGGCACTCTGTGGAACTTTACTCTATTACGGCGTTCGAACTACACCTATCTCAAAGGAGCAAAATCATGGATAAGTCATTATGGTTGGTCTTAATATTGATAGCCACGGGAACCTATGCCATGCGTCTTTTACCCATGCTGTGGATGTCCAAGAGATTAAGAAGGCGAGAACAAGGTACCGAACTCAATAATATTCCTACGTGGCTCTCTGTTTTAGGACCAACGATGATAGCTGCAATGTTCGGCACATCATTGATCCCTGCTACACCTTCAATGGTGTCGTGGGCAGCCACTTTAATTGGCACATTATTCACCCTGTTCGTTTGGTATTGGAAAAGAACACTTGGTCTGCCGGTACTTTGTGGTGTGGCGATATACGGGGTAATAATTTATGTCGGCCAATTCATTTAATAGCTAAGATTCTCAGTATTGCTTATAAGCACTGCACTTTAAATGCATCATTAAAATTCTTATAGGCATAGATAAAACGTTACACCATCACAAAAGTACTAATAGGATACAGGCAATATTGTTCACCTGTCCTTTAACAGTAGGTTCAAGGCAGTTTAGACTGCCTAAGTATTTATCTTAACCGTTTACACTAATAGGGAACTTTACTCCCACTGCCCTAAAACTTTACCTAAAAGAAGGTCTAACTGCTTCTTTTCCTCCTTCGTCAATATATCTAACTTCCGCAGTTCTTGTTGATGCAGCGTAAACGCCACTTGTTCAATCAACTTACAACCTTGTTTTGTCAGTTTCACGAGTTTACTGCGTCCATCATCTGGGTTTTCCACCCTTTCTATTAAACCTGCCTTTTCTACTCTGCCAAGAACTTTAGTTAAACCACCGGAACTAAACAACATAGATCGATACAAATCCGTAGGTGATAAACAGTAAGGTTCTCCACTGCGCCTGAGCGTCATCAAGATGCCAAAATCGGCTTTTTGCAAGTGATGATGAACAATTATGGCTTCTAAGTCGTCATCCAAATGGCTGTGTATTCGATGAATCATGAGAATCGTGGACCTAAACTCATCGAACGCCTCAGGCCAATTGGCTACTCCTCGCTTTAAAATTGTTTCCAGACTTTCCTGCTTTAACATATTCGACAACTCTTTATCAGACTACTTAATGAAATATATCTTGCCCGAAAGATAAAATCCACCTATTATCTTTCCAGAAAGATAAATGAGGTTTTAATGAAAAATTCTATTAACCCTAGTCTCGTTGTGCTCCTCGCAGCGGTGTTTGCGATGACGCCATTTGCAATCGATAGCTACTTACCTGCTATCCCTAGCATTGCTACAGAAATGAATGTCGATACAGCGATGATCTCTATTACCGTCAGTATCTATGTATTCGGATTAGCCATAGGCCAGTTAATTGGTGGCCCACTCTCCGACAAGTTTGGTCGAATGAAGGTAATGGTTGCAGGTTTAGTGCTATTTGCGCTTTGTAGCATCATGCTTGCACTATCAGCAAGTGTTCATAGTTTCTGGTTCTGGCGTATATTGCAGTCTTTAGGTGGCGGTATTGCAGTCGTTGGTGTTCCGGCAACAATCCGAGATAATACCGAGGGTAGTGAGTCCGCAAAACTGTTCGCTCTTATCGCGCTTATCAGCATGATCGCCCCTTCTATTGCACCTTCGGTAGGTACAGCAATTATGAATCTATTTGGTTGGCATTGGATATTTATTATCTCTGGTAGTTTGGCCTTAATAGTCGCCTTCGTTGCTACTCGCGTTTTGCCTAAGCCAAAAAAGGCTAAGTCAACATCGAGCCCTGTCCGTTACAAGCATGTGTTTACAGAATCTAGAGCATTAGGTTACATGCTTTCTCAAAGTTTTAGCTTCTCTGTGCTAATGACATTTATTGCAAATGGCGCGTTTGCTTACATGATTCATTTTGGTGTTACTCCAGAAATGTTTTCTGCGCTTTTTTTAGTCAACGTCATCGGTGTTGCTATTGTAAATCGACTCAATTCATTTCTATTGAGTCACCATTCACCTGAGAAGCTATTGGTAAACTTTATTGGTCTTCAGGTGTTTGGCACAACTATATTGGTAGCATCGCAACTCATTGCCCCCGACAGTTTATGGTTTGCTGTCATTGGCTTTGTGATCAGTATTTCTGCCAATGGAGGCATCATGGCTAACTCTAATGCCAGTTTCCTGAAACATTTTGGACAAGGTGCTGGTGTCGCTTCTGCTGCACTTGGTGCAACACAGTTTTTTACCGCTGCAAGCATCAGTGCGCTCGCGGCCTTACTAAGTAAAAATTCACTATGGCCGATTGTCACTATTATGTTTTGTGCGTCACTGATTTCACTATTCGGAGCCATCAAGACCAATAATCATAATCGTATCTACCAAGTGCCGTTAGAGGGTGAAGCTTAAGTCACTTTCATAGCACACTCACATGGGGCATACAGTATGCCCCTTCGCTTTGATTGACCTGTAAGGAACAAACCTGTCTGCACTCTTTACTATCGCTACTTACTAAACTAACCGCGCTTTCCCTGCTTTTTCTTTCCTTTCTGTGCTAGCGGTGTATTATCTTCATATAACGATCGTTCAAGTTAGAGGTTAGTCAATGAGTCGCAAGATAAAGCTAGATATTGTTTCGGACGTAGTTTGTCCTTGGTGCATTATTGGTTACAACAATCTACAAGCTGCAATCAACGAGCTAGAACTACAAGATAAAATCGATATTGAATGGCAACCGTTTGAGCTAAATCCTGATATGTCCGCCGAAGGGGAAAATCTTCGCGATCATATCGCTCGAAAGTACGGTAGTAGTCCCGAAGAAAGTGCTAATGCCAGAGAACGAATCACTGCAGCTGGCGCGGAACATGGCTTTCTATTTAACTATTTCGATGAAATGAAGATGGTAAACACGTTAGACGCGCACATACTTTTAGATTACGCCAAGCAACATGGCAAACAAACCGACTTAAAACTGAAATTATTCAACGCCTTTTTCACGGAACAAAAAGATATCTCTGATCGCACTATTTTAAGACAAGAGCTTGGTGCTATTGGTTTAAATGTTAATGACGGTATGGTTAGTTTAGATAAAACAGAGCTCAGAAATGAGATAAAAAACCAAGAAGTACAATGGCAACAGATGGGAATCACTGGAGTACCGACAGTTATCTTCAATAGAGAAAGTGCCGTCACAGGTGCTCAGCCTGTTGAAAACTATAAACAAATCTTACTAGAGTTAAGTAAAGGGCTAGATTGATATTGAACGGTCGTTAATATGATCGCTATAATCCGCGTGTGAATAATTGTAGATACAGTAGGTATTATCATGGCCAAACGTGCTCTTTTTGATAGAGACGATGTCATCAATAAAGCCAAAGACCTTTATTGGGAAAAAGGCTATCACGGCACTTCAATGCGAGCACTACAAGATGCTCTTGATATGCGCCCTGGCAGTATCTATGCAGCATTTGGTAGTAAAGACAATCTGTTCAAAGAAGCTATTCAACATTACTCTGAAGAAAGTGGCGAAATCCTAACCCGTTGTATGCAAAATGCTGACTCCAATATAAATGGGTTAAAAGCATTTATTAAAACCATCACTGTCGACGGCAAGAAGTCCGCCCCTAGTGGCATGTGTATGGTAGTAAAGTCTATTGCTGAATTAACTGAGACAGATAACCCTGAATTACTGTCGCTCGCTAAGCAGTTATTAGGTGATGTAGAATCTGAACTCTCAGAAATACTGACTAAAGCAATCGAGGCTGGAGAAATATCATCAGATAAAGACGCAGTAGAGCTAGCCCGATACGTTCAAGTACAAATTATAGGGCTAAGAACCTTTGCTCTTGCCACTGATGAAATTGCTCTAGTTGAGACGTTTATAGATAGCATCTTTGAGGATGGTCCGTTTCGTTAAAGATTCATCAATTACGTTTCCTAGATAGCTTATATTCGATATTAACTTTTACGCTCAGCCATTTTCTATTAACAAGTAAAACTAGACTACCACTCTACTCCCATCAACGGGATGTGTTTGGTGTTTACGGTACATACCCAAAAGTCTTTTTAAAGCCAACCTGTTTCTTACGACAAAATAAAAAAGCCTCGCTCTTTTAAAGAGCGAGGCTTTCTAATTCACCAATTCGTTATTTTACCGCTTTAACCGTTGGTAAAATTCGGTAGCCATCGGTTACTTTTTGACTAGGCATGTAGTGACGAATACCTAAATTAAATACATCAGAATCGTTGGCTGTTTGAATGTTGTTTGGTGCATCGTCACCACAGCCGAAGCTAATTGTATATGAACCATCTGCATTCGGCTTCGCCGTATTTGAGCTCAGATTTGCCACATCGTTAAACATGAACCCTGCTTTGTCATACACAGTAATAGACCAAAACGCTTGGTTCTTTGGATCTTCAAACGTGGCTTGATGGCACTGGTTTGCTGGGTAGTTTCCAGATATTTCATAAATATTGTCTTTTATCTGAGCTCCACCCCAACCAATCGCCGCACCTACTGCGTATTTTTCTTCAGTGTAGAGTTCTTTTGATTCATCGTTAGGGTCGGTAAACATTCCCGTCAACGCTTGGCTACCATCGCGCTTCAAGATAGTTGGCATCTGCGCTTTTAGTTCATTTTCCACTCTATTAAAAGATTCTTTATTGACTTGTTCCGCTGAAAACATTTTATTTGAGTTTGCATTTATGCTCATTTGATCTTGAACTTTACGAGCCTCAACTTCACTGAACGTTGCGTCTAAACGCACTACAATATACACATGATTACCTGTGTGAGTTTTTAACTCAAACGTACCCCCGCCATAGCCCATTGCTTGAATTCTGTGATCTTCTGTAACCACTTGATAAGATAAATATTTACCATCGGGAACTTCAGGAAGTGTAATAGATGCGCCTTCAGATACATCAACTACTGCCATCGAATAGTACGTATCTCTATTCATTCGAACAACGGGTTGTTGATCTGTTGGAGTAAGCTCACGCTTATGAAGGAATTTGTTGATACCAGCCAGGTCTTGGTTTTTTAAAATTTGACGAGAACTTTCAAATACAGCGTAGTTTTCAGCAGTAGTGATTTCCCCATCTTTACTAAAGAAATCTGCTTCGCTTGAAACTTGCGTTGCTGCAAAGGAAGGTAGAGATGCGATACCTAAACCAATGGATACTGCTAGTGCCAGTTTTTTCATTATGTACTCCGCTAAAAAAAGATATAGGCACAAGCCGTTTCTCCATCCCTAAGTGCTTACTGCCTCTCTGAGCAAAAGAATAAACAAATAGAGTTATTTAATCGAATTACAGTTTTCTATATATGATATGCGCTGAGTGTATACTTAGAAGGGTGTTAGGTTCTAAAATCTAACACCCCTGCTATTGATACTATTTTACCGCTTTAACATACGGGAGGACTCGGAAGCCATCTCGGATCTTTTGGCTTGGCATGTAGTGGCGGAATGCCATATTAAACATACCGGAATCGTTTTTAGTCTCAATGTTGTTTGGTGCATCATCGCCACAACCAAAACTTACAGTGTAAGTACCATCAGCATTCTTAGTTGCAGTATTTGAACTAACATTCGCAACGTCAGCGAACATGAAGCCTTGTTTGTTGTAAACCGTTACAGACCAGAATGCTTGGTTCTCTGGGTCTTCAAACGTGGCCTGATGACACTTATCCGCAGGGAAGTTACCCGATACTTCATAGATGTTATCTTGAAGCTGAGCACCACCCCAACCGATAGCAGCACCTACAGCGTACTTTTCTTCAGTAAACAATTCTTTCGACTCATCTTCTGGGTCAGTAAACATACCAAAGGTAGCTTGCGCACCATCGCGTTTTAGAATAACTGGCATTTGGGTTTTTAAATCTTTCTCTATTTCGTCAAACGCGACTTCTTGAACTTGAGGTGCTGTAAATTCTGTTGTTGCATTCGCATCAATGCTCATTTTATCTTGTATTTCGCGCACTTCTTTTTCGGTAAAGGTCGCATCGGTACGAACAATGATATAGACATGATCACCAATATGAGTAGATAGATCAAAAGTGCCCGCACCATATTGCATTGCTTGAATACGATGGTCTTCAGTGATCACTTCCATAGACATGTATTTGCCTTCAGGAATTTCTGGAAGCGTTACTGTCGCACCCTCAGAAACATTAATCACAGCCATAGAATAATAAGTATCTCGATTCATTCGAACCACTGGCTGTTCGTCAGTTGGAGTGAGCACTCTTTTGTGTTCAAAATTATTCACGCCAACCTTTTCTTGCGTTTTTAAGTACTGGCGTGCTGTTTCATGGATGGCATAGTTCTCTGAAGTCGTCACTTCACCTTTATCGCTAAAGAATTCAGTAAGAGTAGCTACCTCTGTAGCTGCTAGCGTTGGTAGAGCAACAATATTCAGACCTAAAGCGATACTTAGAGCAAGTTTTTTCATGGTGTGTGTCCTATCTAATTAATTCAAGTTAAACACTTCAAACCAACGCATGCTTCCTTAAAAATTGACTTGATTTGCCTTTCACGTTTCACAGTTTACGGGTTAGCTGAAGCAAAGCTATTGACTTAGATTAATACATGATATCCATAATAAGCATATTACAATTAAGAGAATAGTCACTATAGTAATATCAAAGGTTGGTAGATTTTTTTGCATATTTTCAGCGCAAAAGCTGCAAAGAAGCTATTTTTAACTATATGTATTTATTAACGTTTTAGCAACGAATACCACAAAAGGTAACAACATGAGCTCAACCTTAGATACGGTAATGCTACTTAAAAAGCAAATGCAGAAGTCTGTAATAGGACAACAACACATGGTCGATACACTGTTAGTCGCTTTGCTAACCAATGGTAACGTCTTACTAGAAGGCCTACCTGGTACCGCGAAAACCCGCTCTATTAAAGCGCTAGCAGACGCTTTATCTGTAGACCTAGGGCGAGTACAGTTCACTCCAGACCTACTCCCTTCGGACGTAACGGGAACTGAGGTCTATCAAGATGTTGACGGCAAACCCACCCTTACCTTCCAGCCTGGGCCCGTATTTAATAACCTGTTACTAGCAGATGAAATCAACCGCTCTCCAGCTAAAGTTCAAGCCGCTTTATTAGAAGCGATGGAAGAGAGGCAAATCACTGTTGCCGGCAAAACTTACCAACTTCCTGATTTGTTTATGGTACTCGCCACACAAAACCCTGTAGAACAGGAAGGTACTTACCCGCTGCCAGAAGCTCAAATGGACCGATTCATCATGAAGATCAATCTGGACTATCCCGATGCAGATGCGGAAGAACAAATCATTAAAATGGTGAGAGGAGAAGAAAAACCTTCTTCACCGAAGCCTGAACCTATTGATCCTGCGTGTATTTTTTCAGCGCGCGAGGAGATCCAAGATATCTACTGCAGTGATGCGGTACTCAAATACTTGGTAGCGATTGTTGTAGCCACTCGTCAGCCAGAGAAATACTCTAACTCACAGCTTGCAAACTGGATTGCCGTAGGGTCTAGCCCAAGAGCTACTATCGCATTAGATAAATGCGCTCGCGCAATGGCTTGGTTAAAAGGAAAAGAATTTGTAGATCCCGATGATGTGAGAGATGTAGTACATGGCGTTCTTCGCCATCGCCTTATTCTTTCATACGACGCATTAGCTGATGGAATTAGCTCAGATCGCGTTATTGATGAAATCTTGTCTCAAGTCGCAGTAGCGTAAGAGAGCAATCGATGAGCAAATCCAGCTCCATAGACGCGCAAATCTACACCGATTTAAAGTCGCTACGTTTAATGAAATATAAGGCAACTGGTTTTGATTTCCTGCCTCCACAGCCGGTGAATAGCCTATTAACGGGAAGGCACGTATCGAAGCTTCGTGGACGAGGTTTAAACTTTGAAGAGATGCGTCACTATCATATTGGTGATGACATTCGCACCATGGACTGGAAAGTCACCATGCGCACGGGGAAACCGCACGTAAAGATATTCTCGGAAGAACGCGAGCGAAACGTCTATTTACTTGTGGATCAAAGAACCAATATGTTCTTTGGTAGCACAGGAAAAATGAAATCGGTGATCGCTGCAGAAATCGCAGCTCTAATTGCTTGGAAAGTCACAGATTCGACAGACCGTGTGGGAGCAATCATCTACAACGATACAGTGGCAGTGCCCATTGCTCCGCAACGCAGTGCCAATCACGTGCTAAAGATCTTAAACGAGATTGTGATTAAGAATCAGCAGTTGAAAGTCGGTATCGCCGAGGACTCTCAAGGAAACTCATTTAGTAAACTGTTTCATCAGGCCAAGCGCTTGGTTAAACATGATGCCTTAGTCATCTTGATCACCGATGGATATGGCTACAACGAACAAAGTGAAGAACAAATCAAGACTCTGTGTAAACACAATGATGTCGTGTTGTGCCATGTGACTGACCCACTAGAACATAACCTAGCTGAACTGGACAAAATGATACTCAGTGACGGCGAAATGCAATTGGCAATTACCGGTAAGCAAGCTCAACTAAAGCAGCGCTTTGCAAAAGATGTGACTGACACTCTAGATAACTTTTCCCGAGTCGCTAAGAAGTATCGAATACCTGTCATCAAGATCAATACCGTTCAACCTGCAGATCAGCAGTTGCGAAAAGCACTTGGAGCTTAATTCTAATGAGTACTACTGCTGAAACACTTAAACCCATGAGTATGAACTCAATGATGTCAGGATTGGCTGAACCTTCTCTACCAGGGCCCATATCATGGATTCCCAATGCTCCAGGTTGGTATGTTGTTATTGGTATCTTTGCCTGCTTTGCGTTTTATCGTGTATACCTTGCTTATCGCAAGTATCAAGCCAATGTGTATCGTCGCATGGCCTTAGAGGAACTAAATAAACTACAAAAGTGCACTGATGGGATCATGCGATTACCGCAATTGCTTCGTAAAACCGCCCTTGATGCATATCCACGTCACCAAGTATCACCGTTACTAGGTGCGCAATGGGAGAGTTGGCTTGATCGTCAATGCAAAGGAAGCCAATTTTCTACGCAGTTTAATGGGCTGTTAGCTTCACTTTCTTATTCTTCAAATCCGGCTATCGACCAACAACAGTGCCAAGGTTTGTATACCCAGGCCGCTCATTGGATCAAACATCACGAGGTGGATCATGGTTGAGTTTGAATACCCACTCGCCTTTTTATTGGCCATATTGCCACTGCTGGTTCACCGTTTATTGCCCGCTTATAAGGAATCGAAAAACGCTCTACAGGTACCCTTTTTTGAACGTCTAGTTTCGGTCTCTGAGGATAAACCTTCTCAAAGCGCAACGTTACTTAAGCGAAGAAAGATACAGTGGGCATTAGTTGTCATTAGCTACCTATGTTTAGTCGCTGCAATTGCAAAGCCAATGTGGGTAGGTGAACCTATTGAACAAAAAAAGTCAGCTAGAGAGATCATGGTCGCACTCGATTTATCGGGCTCCATGTCTGAAAAAGACTTTACCGATGAACAAGGCAATAAACATGACCGCTTATACATCGCGAAACAAGTTCTTAGCGATTTCGTAAAACAGCGTGAGCATGACCGATTGGGGCTTATCTTGTTTGCCGATGCGGCATATGTTCAGGCGCCATTTACTGAAGATACCAAAACATGGTTGGCACTATTGGACGATGTTCAGCTTGGCTATGCTGGGTTTCAAACCGCCTTTGGAGATGCTATTGGTCTCTCTATAGCTGTATTTGAACAAGAACAGAGCAAGGAAAGAGTTATGATCTTATTGACCGATGGTGACGATACCAGCTCAAAAATGCCACCCGTAAAAGCTGCAGAAATAGCCGCTAAGTATGGAGTGAAAATTTATACCATTGCGATAGGTGACCCAAGCACGAAGGGACGATACAAGATGGACCTCCCTACACTAGAAAAGGTGTCAGAAATCACTGGAGGACAGATGTTCCATGCAATGAACAGAGCTGAGCTCAATCAAGCGTACGCCATCATTGATAAGTTAGAACAACAAGAATTTGAGCTACTGACTCATAGACCTCGTCACAGCCTCCATTACTGGGCGTTTGGCATTAGTTTTTTGTTTAATTTGCTGGCTGCACTATTCGTATTTGCAGGGCAAGTAAAACGTAGCAAGCGTATAACAGAGCTACTCACTCGCACTCATGGGGGACCAAATGAATAATTTGTTTGATTGGGGACTCGTGGGTGACATCAGCAATTTCCACTTCATTCGCCCATGGTGGTTATTAGCTCTAATACCGCTATTTGCGATACAGCAGTTAATGGTAAAACAAGATGATCTCGCTACTCAATGGCAATCTGTAATGTCAAAGAACATCATTACGCACCTGACGATTAATCAAAAACAAGGCGCCTGGTTGACACCTATAAAGCTTTTTTTCGTTTTCTCACTATTATCAACTCTAGTGATGGCTGGCCCAACGTGGAAAAAACAAGCCTCACCCTTTTTTGAAGATAATGCTGAGTTAATTATCGCCCTTGATGTATCAGGCTCTATGTCGAAAACCGATATTCAACCCTCTCGTCTAGAGCGTGCCAAACAGAAAATCTCACAATTAACTGACCTCAGGGGCGATGCTAAGACCGGACTGGTTGTATACGGAGGAAGCTCACATGTTGCTATGCCTGTAACTAAAGACAGAGAGCTAATTCGTTACTTTTTGGACGTCTTAGACCCTAGTTTATTACCGGATAATCAAAGCAAGCCAGTATCAGTTATTGAGCCGGTAGTAGGCCTATTGAGTAAATCAAAGGTGTCATCGACAGTACTTATTGTGACAGATAAAACTGACCAAAAAGCGATTGAGAAAATGCAGCAAGAGTTCACTTCTTTGGAGCACCAAGTATTGGTCTGGGCGATGGGTGAAAATGCCGATAGTGGTCGAGATGGGGCTCAAGGATTATCAGCATCGCAGATTCAAGACTTAGAAGCATTGGCTCACGCTGGTCATGGTTCGATGACCCTATTTACTCACGACTCAACGGATGTCGAACAAGTTTATCAAGATATTCAAAGTAATTTATTTGCTGTAAATGACAAAGCTCAACCTTGGATTGATTCTGGCTATCCGCTGCTGTTTTTGTTGTTACCCATTCAACTAATGTGGTTTAGAAGAGGATGGACATTGCAATGGTAACTATAAAACAATCACCTATGCACTGGATCATGCATAGACCAAGTTGGCAATGGATACTCCTAGTCCTCTTAGCTCTGTCGCTATTTGGAGCTTTATCCCCTACTCGCTTCATGAACTTTTGGCTGACTAAAGATCAACAAGGACATATTTATTTTAAGCAAGGAGAGTATGCCAAAGCCCAAGCATCATTTGATTCTGGAGAATGGAAAGCACGTAGCGCCTATCTATCTGGAGACTTTCAAAGCGCAATGTCACTGCTTAGTGGTCGTGAAGATACTCAATCTAAATATCTTCTTGCTAACGTGTTCGCTTATTCAAATCAGTTTGCACAAGCAAAATCACTTTATTTGGAACTTAGTCAGGACCCAGTACTGGAAAAAGAGATGAAGCAGAACGTTGAAGTGATGAACGCGGCCATAGAGAAGCTAAAAAATGCGCCTTTGGAAAAAAAAGAAGGTGAGAAAATGATTGATGATAGAAATATTGCCACCAGCGAAGAAGAAGGTTCAGAAGGTACGCCGACAGAGCTCTCAGATCAGGTTTGGTTAAAGCAGGTTAGACAAGACCCTTCAAAGTTCTTGCGACAAAAGTTTCAACAGGAATACGCAAATGAACAAGAGTAATCAATCAACAGACCGTTTTTACAATTGGGTCTATTCGGTATCACTGGGTTTAATATTTTTGGTTATGTCTAACACCACTATTGCCAATGATCTTCAGCCAGTCATAGATAATAAACAAATAGCTCTTTCAATAAAGGTCAAAGATCAAAATACAGCGCCTAAACAGCAGGTGCAGGTTGAAGTTGAGTTAAGCAGCACTAAACCCTTTAAAGACGCAATGGTAGTCCCTTATCTCGATTTAAAAAACGCCATAGTGAAAAAAGACGATCAACAAGTAACGCGATCCGCACGTATGTTAGACGGTGAAAAGTGGTATACACAAACAGCAAAGCTGTATATCTACCCTCTAACAGCAGGGGACTTTGTTATACCAAGTTTTGACGTTGCTGTAGTGCTTGAGAATGACAAGATAAATCCATTGAAAGGCACGATTTCCTCTGAGGACACACCCTTCAATGTAAAGACCCCTCCGTCACTGGAGATGAGTAGTGAATTTGTATCTGGCTCAGGTGCCAGCTTCACACTCACAACTGATAAACCTACTAGTGATCCCTTTGCCGTAGGCGATGCTGTGATATTAACCTATCAACTCAAGGTAAAGAACTCACATATGATGCTGTTACCCGACGTAAAAGTGCCAGAAATTGCGAGTGTTGAGGTTTACCAAAAACCAGTAGCTAAAGAAAATATCTTTGACCGTTTGAGTAAGCGCAATACTGCGGTATTGAACCAAGCTGTTACAGTAGTATTTCAAGAATCCGGTAAGTTAATCATCCCCTCACAATCAATAGAGTGGTGGGATACTGAGACTAATGAGCTTAAGACGCTGACAACTGACCCTTTGGAGTTTCAGGTTGGCACTAGTAGTGCGATCTTGCAAAATCATGACCTTGTTCAGTCTCTGATTGGGTTTGTGTCTAAATACAGCGTTTATCTCATTGGGCTATTCATTTTTGTAGGTCTAAGTATTGCCACCGTGATTGCACGTAAAACAAGACCCAACACTCAAAAAGTGCTACCGACTAAAATCGACATAAACACATATATCAAGCTCTATAAATCCGCTGTCGAAGATCAACATTATGCAGAAGCAGTTGACCATCTATATCTCATAGCTGGAAACCGTACATTTGTGGATAAACTGGATGACGAGTCCGTGAACATCTGGAAGCAACTACTGCGCTATTCTTTTGCTAGAGATGAGAGCATACAACCATTGAGCTCTTCGCAAGCACAAAGATTACTGACTGCGGTTACTCGCAACGATTCAAACCTAACAACAGAAGATTTTGATTGGAGACTTAACCCATAATTTTCTAAATAAGTCATTACGTGAAAATCGATAGGTCCATGCCTGTCGATTTCTCTTTTTTGGTTCATTACTAGCTGTGCTATCCTTGCACTGTCCATCAAATCAAATAACACTATGAAACTCATTCCTCTCCTCAAACAACCTCGAATCCACTGACTGCCCTTACGTGACACTGTAATGAAAATTCAATCACTGTTAGAGGTAACACTATGCAAAATAAACACTGGTCAAAATATCAGTTACTGCATGAGATAGTCAGTAACCCCAATATTACTGTAAAAGGTAAGCACAGTTATTACAGCGACTGTTGGGACAATGGCTTTGAGGAATCTGTCGTTCGCTATCTGCACGGCGATAAAATAAGCCGCGAATGGCAACCTCGTTGGGAGGTAGATAAACTCTTTATTGGAAATTATGTCTGTATTGGAGCTGAAGTCGTCATTCTTATGGGAGGCAATCATACCCACAGAGTCGATTGGTTTTGTCTCTATCCGTTTATGGATTACATAGATGAAGCCTATGTAAGTAAGGGGGACACACATATAGCTGATGGCGTTTGGATTGGCATGAGAGCTATGATAATGCCAGGCATCACTATTGGTGAAGGGGCCGTCATAGCAGCCAATAGCGTGGTGACTAAAGATGTTGAGCCTTATTCCATTGTGGCGGGATCTCCCGCTAAACTTGTAAAAAGGCGCTTTGATCCACTTGTGATTGAAGACCTGATAAACCTTGGAATTTACAGCTGGTCATCGGAAAAATTTGACGCTTTAAAGCGCTATCTATGCGCCTCTGATATCAATAACCTCAAAAACGCCGCCAAAGCATGGGATAGACAAAATAAAGACTAGGAAAAATTACCTAGCACAATCGAGCCGAGCTATTCATCGCTCGGCTTTTTTATGCCCCGCTAGATCATCGCTAATCATTTCTCTTTCCTTTCAAAATGATTCTCAGAGTAAGAAATATCAACCCCCTTCTGACAAAAAAGCTTTAAAACAATAACTTAAAGTTGGCACGACTCCTGCAACGTACGACTTATGTAAAAAAGATTTCTCCGCGACTCGCAAAGACACACAAACAAGGAATCGTTATGAAGAAAGATAGAAAAACAGTCGTTCACGTAGTACAGCATCTCTCCCCGGGTGGAATAGAGAGTTTGGCACTGGACTTCGTTTCTTTTAGTAGTAACGACCATGACGTTTACATTGTCAGTTTGCAAGGAACCAAAGAACAAGCTATCGAGAATTGGCCAAGGCTGGAAGCGTTTGCCGAGAACTTAATTTTCTTCAATAAACCTGACGCTTTTAGTCTCAAGACAATATCAGATCTCAGTGTTTTGTTTAGGGAGTTGCGCGTTGATGTCGTTCATACTCACCACATTGGGCCATTATTGTATGCAGGTCTTGCCGCAAAACGTTGTGGCATCAAATCTAAGCTTCATACCGAACACGATGTGTGGCATCTAAACAGCTTCAAACACCGACAATTACAACGCGCATTGTTAATGTGGGTTCAACCTATGGTAGTCGCTGATGCCTTTAAAGTGGAGCAGCGACTAGATGAGTTATTCACTCACTCTAAACTCACTACCATTCACAATGGTATTGATACCATGCGTTTTGTTGAAGGGAAAAAACAAGCCTCGAGAGAGGTACTAAATCTTCCCAATGACACAACTATTATAGGTACAGCCGGAAGATTAGAATCTGTTAAAGGTCATGATCTTCTGATTCAGGCGATAAGCGAACTACCTCGTCAATACCAGTTAGCTATTGCAGGAGACGGTTCCCAATTTGAAGCGCTCATAACTCTCACCCAGAGTTTAGGTATAGAAGATAGAGTCCACTTCTTAGGTCGATTAGAAGATATGCCTTTATTTTATCAAGCCCTAGATTTGTTCTGTCTACCTTCACGCCACGAAGGGTTTCCTTTAACCGCAATTGAGGCGCAATCTTGTGGAACCCCTACTTTAGTCACTGATGTCGGTGCATCTGCAGAAACTTTATGTCCGGATAGCGGATTGTTAGTGGAAGCCAATTGTCCTCATAAACTGGCCTACTCAATCCAGGCGTTCAAACCATCGAATACGTCACCACGGAAGCATGTCGTTGAGAAACACGATATTCGAGACGTAGTCTCCCGTTATCAACAACTCGCCAATATTGGAGCTTAATCATGTCTACGTATCACGCTCTACTCGTCACTGTATTTATGGTCGCTAGCTTTCTTATCGTCTATCACCATGTAGGATATCCACTGCTACTTAAACTCATCGCTAAACGCACGACAAAACAAAAAACCATGGTTACGGTACGTCACTTTCAAGATACTGCCTTAGACACTAAACGCCCATCCATCACGATTATTGTTCCCGCATTTAATGAAGAAGAGTGGATTGCAGACAAAATCCGCAACATAGCCTCATTGGATTACCCCAATAAAAAACTATCTGTAAAAATAATCTGTGACGGGTGTAGCGACAATACGGCGAATATAGCAATCGCGACCATCCAAGAAGCGATTTGCGCTGATACGCTATTTGAAATCGTTGAGCACAAACAAAATCGTGGCAAGGTCGCTATCATCAACGAGGCCATGGAATCTATCCAGTCAGATCTAACCGTACTTAGTGATGTCACTTCGTTAGTCTCTATTGACGCTTTGCTGATTGCAGAGTCTCACTTTGAAAACGAACAGGTTGGCGTAGTAAACGGCACTTACTCTCTGTTTGATAGTGGTAGTGAGGGGGAAGAGAAATACTGGCAGTATCAAAGCAGTATTAAATCCGCAGAAGCAAACCTTGCTACCTCTATTGGATCACACGGCGCGTTCTACGTATTTCGCAGTCACCTGTTTCAGCCTTTGGCTTCAAACAGCATCAATGACGATTTCATCTTACCAATGCGTATCGTTGAGAAAGGCTATTTAGCCGACTACGACACCAATGTAATTGCCACAGAAATGCAACCCACACAACTTAGCGATGACTTTTCTCGTCGACTGAGAATTTCCGCAGGCAACATGCAACAGGCCATTACTCTCATTGGTTTATTTCACCCAAAATTCAAGACGATAGCGTTCGCTTTTTTCTCGGGAAAAGGGCTGCGGTTGCTAATGCCTTATCTAATGTTTGCCACATTGGTGAGCAGTGCATTATTGCAACAGTACGTCATTTTCCAAATTGCGTTCTACCTACAACTTGCCATTTATGCCTCTAGCTTAGTCTGCTGGATATGTCCCCCACTATTGTCATTCAAACCCTTGGGACTTATCCATTACATCTTACTCGGACATACCGCCAACCTCATCGGCGGCCTACGCTATCTTGTTATCAAAAACAGCCATTAACTTACTCGTTTACAAGGAATTAGCTATGTACACGCTAACTAAAAAGAACAATACCATTACCTTAGGAAAACGCTTTTTTGATGTGACGGGTTCACTGATTGGTATTGCCTTAATGTTACCTTTGCTACCATTTATCGCGATAGCTATCTTAGGGACTTCCAAAGGCCCTTTATTCTATCGTCAACTGCGAGTAGGAAAATCTACCCCGAATGAAATGGCTTTATTTGAAATCATTAAGTTTCGCACTATGTATCAAGATGCAGAAGCTAAAGGCGCGGCTTGGGCAACCAAACACGACCCTCGAATTACACCTGTTGGTCGTTTTTTAAGAAAAACTCGCTTAGATGAACTGCCACAGCTGTTTAACGTGTTAAAAGGTGAAATGTCGCTGATTGGCCCTCGCCCTGAGCGCCCAGTATTTTACAAAACGCTTGAAAAAGAAATCCCATTTTTTGCAGACCGAACTTACGGCGTACTTCCCGGTATTACAGGGCTTGCCCAAGTTAATCAAGGCTACGATACCTCAATAGAAGACGTGCGGTCCAAGGTAGGATACGATCACAGCTACGCTCTATCTCATCACTCTGTTCGAAATTGGTTCGTGACTGATTTTCAAATCACAGTGAAAACACTGCGCATCATGGTCGATGGTAGAGGGCAATAACTTCCAACCACTTCTCCTTTTAGATAGTAAGAATCTCCATTTGCCCAACCTAGTTGGGCTTTTTTGTTTTTAGAATGAAGAATTGTTGTCTTTTCTCAAAATGAGAATCAAAAAAGCAACAATATCTAAATTTCCTCTCTTATTTCCCCTTTAAAGTTGGCACGTATCTTGGAATACCTTTAGTACGAATAACACTAGCCAGTAACTCACTACTACTGCGGCCATAACGTATAGGGAAATCAACATGTCAAACCGCAAAGGATTCAACAAAAGTCTTTGGGGCATTTTAGTTGCAACAGGAGCGAGCTTTATCGCTCCTGAAACCAAAGCAGCTGCATTTGAGACCTGCCCAAGTAAAGCCTACTTGTTTCAAGCCAACCCGGTTCAGGTTTACGGAGTGAACTTAGTCACCGGTCAGACGGCGTTACTGCAAGGAGACACTGGGCTTAATACCAACATCAATGCCGTTGGCTTTGATTTCGAGAGCCGATATATCTATGGCTACGACACTGGCAACAAGCAAATTGTACGCTTGGGTGATAACTTTCAAGCGGAAGTACTCAATACCGTAGGCCTACCTACCGACCACACCTTTTATGTAGGTGATGTGTTCAATAACGTTTATTTTCTATACCGAAAAGGCAAAGGATTATTTAAAATCGACCTTGCTGCACTTAACGACGATCCAAGCACTTATTTAGTGGTAGAGCAAATCAGTAACACTGCAAGCATCCAATTGACCGATTTTGCTTTTCATCCTGGTGACGAATCGCTTTATGGTATCGATAACAGCAGTGGCATTCTTTACCGCTTTGATACATCAAATGGTGCGGCTACTGCAATTGGTGATACGGGCGTAACAGGGACCTTCGGCGCAGGCTACTTCGATGTAAATGGCAATTACTACGTATCTCGCAATAATGACGGCAATATTTATCGTGTAGATCTCTCTGATCCTGCGAAAATTGCTGAAGGTGATGTGCCAGCGGTTAAATTTGCTGATGGACCAGCTTCTTCTCAAAATGACGGTGCACGCTGTGCTAATGCCCCATTGATCGATGAAGACTCGATGATTGATTTTGGCGACGCTCCAGACAGTTACTTAACTACGTTAATGAATAACGGTCCTCGACATCAACTTGATGGTATCACTTATTTAGGCAATCAAGCGCCCGATGGCGAACAAGATGGGCTCATTACACCATTGAGTGATGACACAACCGGCGTTGCAGATGAATCGGGCGTTGGCTTTGTTACCGCAATTGAGCCGGGGTTAGACTCAATTGTCAGTGTTAATGCCTCTACACAAGGCTACCTGTCTGCTTGGTTTGACTGGAACCAAGACGGGGACTTTGATGACGAAGGAGAGAAAGTCTTTTCAGATGTTCAACTCTCTTCGGGCTTGAATGCCCTGCCCTTTACCGTTGATTACAACGCCGTAGATGGGCGTACATGGACACGCTTTCGATTTAGCCAACAGCAAGGGCTAGATTACTTTGGTGGCGCAACCTCTGGCGAAGTCGAAGACCATCCAATCAATGTCTCAACCGCCGGAATCACAATCAGACATTTCCCAAGTGAAACCGGTTTTGCCACCCTAGCTTACGAAGACAACTGGCCTTACACAGCAGATTACGATATGAACGATGTAGTAATGCACTACCGAATCACAGAGGTATTACGTGATAATCAGGTCGAGAAATCCCTTGTTCAAGGACGCTTGGCTGCAGTTGGGGCTGACTACCACAACGGCTTTGCGGTGCGCTTACAAGGTATCCAGCAAGTAGATGTAGATACCCTACTGACTCGTCAATATCACAACGGTGTTTTGCTTGAAAATAATGGTTTAGAATTCGACAGCAGTGAAGCTATCTTCATCATTGAAAACGATCTTACTGATTATAAAACCAATACCTGTTCGTTCTTCAGAACTCAAATTGGATGCGCTGAAGACGAAAATTTTAGCTTTGAGCTGCACATTACTCTAGATAGCGATAGTGACCGTAGTAGCTTGGTTGCTATGCCCTATGACCCCTTTATCTTCGCGACACCAGGGTATTACCACGGTGAAGGCCTGCCCTTCCAACCAGGACGCCAATGGGAAGTTCATTTAGCAGATTATGCACCTACTGAAAAATTTAACGGTGATGCCATGTTTAACGTAGGCGTGGATGCAAGTAATCCAGACCAAGGAATTTACTTCAAAACCGATAAAAATCTACCCTGGGCTCTATTAATGACCGAAGAATGGAGATGGCCTCTAGAGCGAACAGACCTAGTGCATGCCTACCCAGAGTTCGCAGAATATGCAGAGTCAGGTGGTAAACAAAAAAACACATGGCACAAACGCAACCGCTCAATTCGTTCGAAAATTTACGACCTATCAAACTAAGCTAGGAAAATAGAGGATTTCACTATGAATACATTGACCAAAACAACATCCATTTTAGCGGTTTTGATACTGACAGCATGTGGCGGTGGCGGCTCTGACTCATCGTCAGGAGCAGCACAAGTAGAGGAACCATCCTCTGATATCGACAATCAAGGTAGCGAGGATACCTCTAGCGTTCAAAACCCTCTTCGCTCTATGCAGGATTTAGCGGTTCCAGTTGACTTCGATTACAACCCGACTCAATCAGTAGACGTACTGGTAGATATCAGTGCGGTGAGCACCAAGCGTGCGTATATTTCTGTATACAGCGAATTCCAACAAAACACTGACGGAACTCTTACCCCTGACTATTCATATCGTATAGCTAATGGTGCCCTTGACACCGGAAAGGGCGAAATTACGATCACCTATGCACAAGAATATACAAGCTTGCTTGCAGAGATTTGGTTTTATGATGGCACAGAGCCAATGCAACGGATAATTACTAGGGACAACAGCAAGATCACTTATTAACCTTGAGACTGAGTGCTACTTCAATGGGTAGCACTCCTGTCTATCCTATAATTCTAATCCTCTTTTACTTATCGCTTACAGTCAGCAATCGAATCGACAGTTAGCTACCCAGAATGACTAAGTGGTAATGTCTAATACCATTAGTCAAAGCAATGCCAATCACAATACGTAAAGCACCAGCAATAGCGAGCAGATACACGATTGAGCTTACTTTATGTGCGTAGTGGATTGTTATTCGTTTACTAGCAATGACTCCTTTACTCGAACTCATTCAATACTAAAACGCCCCGTCAAATTGACGAGGCGATTTAAAGCATGCTTTAGTTTTAACTTCTTAGTTTACAGATTCCGTCAGCATTCTCTGATGATCCGCAATGACCTGTATTCTAGTAACTATGTCTTCAAAACGTTGTTTGTCCGCATTCGAATAGAAAACAATCGCACCGTCTTGAATTGTCCAGCCATCTCGATTTGCATCGAGCATTTCTATGATGCTTCTCACTTCTTGTAGCGCAGACAACTCGGCTTTCCACATCTCATTTTGTTGCTGAGAATGAAGGATCTGTGCATCGATATAACTATCTTCCATTACTGCACTAGCTTCATTGTCGTAAAGTTGCTGCTCAAGTTCGTGAACTTGTTGTTGCGTTTGCAAGAGATGATTCAAAATAGCCGATTTTGTATCTTGAATAATAGCGTAGCTTTCTACTAAGTCGGTATCGTTTTGCAAACGAGAAATATCTAGAATCGAATACCAACCTGATTCCATAACCGCCTGCTGGTAACTTTGGTTTAAATCTGTAGGTTGCGGTAAGGTGATGGGCTCTTGGCTTTGCCGAGTCTGCTCAGATACTAAGGGAATAGTAGCACTAGGCGATTGGTATTGCTTTTGGAGGACGGAATGCGAACCAATAAAACGCCCTACGCCTAGCGCTGTAATAATGATCACTAAAGACCAAACCGCTCTGACAGTTCTACGAGCACTAGTAAAGAAGATCAGCAATAAGCCCCAGCAAAATAAAATGCTAGCTAACCACTGCCAACTGGTGGCAAAGAATGACGAGTGTGTCTGTGGTGCTGAGTACCCTTGATAGGTAGACAGTGTTGTAACCAGTATTAACCCAAACAGGAAATATACCAGGCTACCTGAAAGCGATATCGCTCCCAGAGTTCGTTTCTTCATATTTAGCTTTCCTTGCTAAGCGTGACTGCTCTACTTGAGATTTCATCCTGAAACTCTCATTACAGCTTTCAGCTATAACAATAGATCGACTTTGGATCATTTGCACCATTTGGAAGCGAATTTACTACTCCGCTCACAACAACTATTCTAAAACGTGCAACTCTTATAAACTCCATTTCATAGGAGTTTCAATCTTACACAGTGATTTTAAATATTGTTATTCAAACCAATTAAGTTGCGAATGTAGGCTCGTAACACTGCCAACGACAATCAGAGAGGGACTTTCAGCTTCTTGGGCTATAGTAGACAACTGAGAAAGCGTCCCAGTTAACACGCGCTGTTGAGGTGTAGTACCTCGCTCAATGATTGCAATAGAAGTCTCTTCCGATAAACCTGCAGTAATGAGTTTATCTTGAATATTACCACTTTCTTTTAGACCCATATAGAACACTAAGGTTGTATTACCCTTTGACAAGCTAGCCCAATCTATATCCATGCCTTCTTTCTTCAGATGACCCGTAATAAAGTGGACACTTTGAGCATGATCTCTATGGGTCAAAGGAATACCAGCATAAGCGGTACAACCTGCTGCGGCGGTAATGCCAGGTACTACTTCAAATGGAATCTGTTCTAAAGCTAGTTTCTCTAGTTCTTCTCCACCACGACCAAAAATAAACGAGTCACCACCTTTAAGACGAACAACGTGCTTATGCTGTTGAGCTTTATCCACCAATACTTGATTGATCTGATCTTGCGGTACACAGTGATGGTTCAAACGCTTACCAACATAAATAAGCTCTGCATCAGGGTTAACTAACGCCATGATTTCAGGTGACACCAAACGGTCATACACAATCACTTCTGCCTTTTGTATCAGACGCAGTGCCTTGACCGTCAAAAGATCTGGATCTCCTGGGCCAGCTCCGACCAAAGAAACAAACCCACCTTGATTTGAAGAAACTGATTTAGATGTCATAGAAAAACTCTCTAATGCAAAGCGCCTTAAACTTTCGTCCTAAAGCGACAAAATTATTTATAAGAAGTGACCAACAACAAGGTTCTTGACCACTTGTTATAAACAATTGCCCCACATTAAAGTGAGGCAATGTTATGAATTAGCGCTGCGTTGCTAGCTCAGCTTCTACTTTCTCTTGAGCATCGATTGCCGGAGCAGTTTTAGCGTGAGTTAAGTAAAGCGGGATACAAGTAAACAGTAAACCACCGACGATGTTGCCAAGAATGGTAGGGATAAGGTTGAAGTTCAACCAAGTCGCGATACCAAAATCTGCGCCTAGCATCATACCTAGTGGGAATAGAAACATGTTTACTACTGTATGCTCGAATACCAATGCAAAGAAGATGAAAATAGGTAACCACATAGCAGCAATCTTGCCCGCGACTGTACGTGCTGTCATGTTACCAATTACGCCCAAGCAAACCATAAGGTTACAGAAAATACCGCGCACGAAGCACGTAATCCATCCGTCCATACCCATGTTTTCAAAACCTACGGTACGAGCTGTAGATACAGCAATGAACTTCTGTGCTACTGCGTTTGGATCGAGAGAGAAATTGCCAGTCAGCGAAACTGCAATTAGGAAAGCAACAATTAAAGAACCAATTAGGTTGCCAAGACCAACAAGGCCCCAACAACGCATAACGCGGCCCCAAGTGATGCCTTTACGGTTTTCAAATTTTGCTAGCGGAGCTAGACCAAATACACCTGTTACTAGGTCATACCCCATTAGACTCAATATGCAAAAGCCCACAGGGAACACTAGTGCCCCTACAATGCCTACGCCAGTTTGAACAATAGCAGTAATAGCGACAACAACAGCTATTGACAAGATGATGCCAGCCATGGTGCCACGGAGAAGAAGATCTCGCGTGCTTGTTTTCACTTTGGCTTCACCAACGTCTATCATCGTTTGCACAAATTCGGCAGGTTTTAGATCATTCATTTTGTTATCCATATAAAAGTTAAAGTTAAAGTTAAAATTAAAATTGAATAGTCAAAGGCTCCCTGCCCTTGCTCTTTAACAAAGTAAGCAAGGAACCTTTTCGCTATTGAATCTCTTAAGCAGAAACTTCTACTGCACCTTTCACTACGCGTGCTTTGAAAGATTTAACGTTAAAACGCTCGTCTTCCATACAAACACCCGTGCTTAGATTGAAACGTTGTTTCTTCAATGGACTAGCCACCCATAACTCATCTTTGTGCTCAACAATCAAACCACGTGACAACACGTTAGATTGAGCAAATGGGTCTGTGTTTGAGATAGCGAATACCTTCTCGTCAGCCGAAGGCCTAAAGAGTGCAACCTGCTGACCTGCAACCAGCGCACATACGCCTGTACCCGGTACGATGTCGTCGATTTTACAAATTTTTTCAAAACTCATGATTACGTCCTCTTACTCAGTAATGGCAGCATGAAAGATATCGCCTTTCGCTTCAGGGTGTTTCTCCGTGAAGGTTGCAGGGCGATGTTGCTGACGGCCGTCTTCTACAAACACAACGTTGTCATCACGAAGGTCTGAGTTAATAAAGTGAGAGAAACGAGTCAGTTGCTTTTCATCATTGATAGTGTCAGTCCACTCACAACGGAACTCTTTAACTAACTTCTCGACATCAGCCTCAAGTTGAGCGTTGATGCTGAGTTTGTCTTCAACGATAACTTCGCGTAAGTAGTCCACACCGCCTTCTATATTATCCATCCATACAGACGTACGCTGTAGCGGCGCTGCCGTGCGAATGTAGAACATCATAAAGCGGTCGATGTATTTGAGCAGGGTTTCTTGATCTAGGTCTGTTGCAAGTAAATCTGCGTGACGAGGTTTCATACCACCGTTACCACATACATACATGTTCCAACCTGCGTCGGTTGCAATGATACCCAAGTCTTTACCTTGTGCTTCCGCGCACTCACGAGTACAACCTGAAACGCCAAACTTCATTTTGTGTGGGGTGCGAATGCCCTTATAACGATTCTCAAGTAAAACACCTAGACCAACTGAATCTTGAACACCATAACGACACCAAGTTGAACCAACACATGTCTTAGCCATGCGAAGCGCTTTACCATAAGCCTGTCCAGTTTCATAACCAGCACTGATTAGCTTGCCCCAAATTGCAGGAAGATCATCTTTTTGCGCTCCAAACAAGCCGATACGTTGAGCGCCTGTCACTTTGGTATACAGGTTATATTCTTCTGCAACACTCGCAAGAACACCTAATGCTTGCGGTGTTACTTCACCGCCCGGCATACGAGGGATTACAGAGTAGGTACCATCTTTTTGGATATTCCCAAGGAAGTTGTCATTGGTGTCATGCAGTTTAACCAATTCTGGTTTAAGGATATGCTCGCCCCAGCAAGACGCTAAAATTGAACCAACCAGTGGTTTACATACTTCACAGCCGTAGCCCTTGCCGTATTTCTCTACAAGCTCGTCAAAGGTTTTGATCTCTTCAATGCGGATTAGGTGAAATAGCTCTTGGCGAGAGTACGCAAAGTGCTCACATATATCACTTTTCACTTCCACACCCGCTTTGGCCAACTCAGCATTAAGCACTGATGTCACTAGTGGGATACAGCCGCCACAACCAGTACCTGCGCCAGTTACCGCTTTTACATCACCTATGGTGTGGTGACCATCTGCGACAGCTTGAGCAATCTTGCCCTTCGTTACGTCAAAGCAAGAACAAATAACCGCGCTTTCAGGCAGAGCATCTGCACCTAGTGTTGGTTTTTCCGCGCCAGCGTGTGCAGGAAGAATCAATGCATCTGGGTGATCTGGCAAGTCCATATCGTTCAGCATTAGCTGAAGAAGATCGCCATAATCAGAAGTATCACCGACCATTACCGCACCAAGCAGTTTCTTGTTGTCTTCAGAAACGATGATACGTTTATAAACTTCTTGCTCTTCATTTTGATAAACGTAGCTCTTACAACCAGGAGTACGACCGTTCGCATCACCAATTGAACCCACTTTAACGCCCAGTAGTTTCAATTTAGCGCTCATGTCTGCGCCTTCGAACTGGCTGTCGTTACCTACAACGTGATCAACAGCGACTGTGGCCATCTTGTAGCCAGGAGCGACTAGACCGAAGAAGGTTTCGTTCCATGAAGCACACTCGCCGATAGCGTAGATACTTTCGTCTGAAGTTTGGCAATGGTTGTTGATTGCGATACCACCACGAGGTGCGATATCAAGGCTCATTTGACGCGCAAGCTTGTCTTGAGGACGGATGCCTGCCGAAAATACAATGAAGTCAGTCTCAAGCTCAGTGCCATCAGCAAAACGCATAACATTACGCAGTTCCTTGCCTTCTGGAGCGATTTCGAGTGTATTCTTACTCGTATGCACTTTAACGCCCATACGTTCTATTTTTTGACGAAGCTGATTACCACCCGCTTGATCAAGCTGTTCTGCCATTAGCTTTGGTGCAAATTCAACAACGTGCGTTTCAACACCTAGTGCGCGCAGTGCACCTGCAGCCTCGAGGCCAAGAAGACCACCACCGATCACAACGCCAACTGTGCTATTTTTGGCTGTTGCTTCAATCGACTTTAGATCCTCAATTGTACGGTAAACAAAACAATCTTTGCTTTCGTTACCTTTGATTGGTGGAACAAATGGGAAAGAACCTGTCGCCATTACAAGCTTGTCATATTCAATTTCACGACCAGTGCTTGAATATACGATACGGTTTTCACGGTTTACATTAATAGCACGCTCGCCCAACAGAATGTTGATGCCATGCTTTTCATAAAAACCTTCTTTAACAAGAGAAAGTTCATCAGCCGTATGGTGAGAGAAATAAGAGGATAGGTGAACACGATCGTAGGCGATGCGTGGCTCTTCGCAGAACACTGTAATATCCATGTTGGAAACATCTGTTTTCTCAACAAGATCTTCGATATAACGGTGTCCCACCATGCCGTTTCCGATGATAACTAGCTTCATCTTGCTCATAGCGGTTCCTTTAAAATTATAAAAACTTGCGCGATTGTATGAGGGAACCACTTTTGAAAGTTGACCAAGATCAATCAGGTAAAGATATACCTCCTTTTGGGTATTTGTCATACAAGACTACAAATAAGTTATTGATTCATAATGAATATATATCTCAGTGCCTTGTAATAACTTTTAACTATAAAGCTCCAAAATTAGAATTTAATTGCAGTTTTTTTGATGAAATCAAAAAGTATTTATGAGTTTTATGTTTGCTAATTTCGTCGTGTCAATTTGCTATTTTCCAATTGAATATTTTATTAATTTCTATCCGGACTATTCGTTGCTAATTGTAACCGCCACCAGCAGTTGTTAGAATCACGCCACAAATTGCTTCATATAATCCCTCTGATATGGTGTGGGAGTTTCTACCAAAGGCCTATCCTTTGATTATGAAGTCATTGTCTTTATTTGTTCCTCTCTTTTGATAAAGGTAACGACTTATGGATTTTTACTCTCTCCCAAAAATAGACCTTCATTGCCACCTCGATGGTAGTGTTCGACCAGAAACCATTATTGATCTTGCAAACATTCAGCAGGTTAATATTCCGAGCCAAAATGTCGATGTGATTCGCGATCTTATGATTGCTCCAGAAACCTGTGTCGATCTTCAGCAATACCTTACTCGCTTTGACCTTCCCCTTCAGGTAATGCAAACCCAAGAGGCTCTAGAAAGAATCTCCTATGAAGTATTTGAAGATGCAGCTAAAGAAAACGTTAAGTATCTTGAAGTGCGTTTCGCCCCGCTACTCCACATCAACCAAGGACTGACTATTGAACAGGTCATCTCGTCCGTGGTTAAAGGTATGCAGCGCGCTGAACAAGCTTATGATATTCGCGGAAACTACATACTTTGTATCTTGCGCACAATGCCAAAAGATGACATCAATCAAGTGATAGATGAAGGTGCTAAGTTACTGGAAAATGGCGTGGTCGCCTTTGATCTTGCTGGGGCGGAGTTATCCGGTTTCTGCCATGATTTTGTTGAAGAAACAGAGTATGCGAGAAGCAAAGGTTTTCATGTCACCATACATGCTGGTGAGCAAGGCGATGGCCAGAATGTTCAAGATGCTGTTGAGCTTCTTAAAGCTGAACGTGTCGGGCATGGCATTCATATCATTAATCATGCAGGCGGCTATGATGCGGTTAAAAACAATCACATTGGGCTTGAAACCTGCCCTAGCAGTAATGTTCAAACCAAAGCGGTTGAAAACATCGAGTCACATCCTGCTAAGCGCTTTTACGAGCAAGGTCTAGCAGTGACAATCAATACCGACAATCGAACGGTATCTAACACCACTATGACTAAAGAAGTACAAAAGGTTTGTGAGTTATTTGAGCTTACTGATGCCGATTACAAAGCCATCTACCTCAATAGTGTTGAACAAAGCTTTGCCAATGACAACGTTAAGCAACACCTTCGACATTATATCGCCTAAACAAATAAGGCCTGCGCTTCAAACGCAGGCCTTAGATAATGGCAGCAAATATTTTATTTTTTCATTAGCTTAGCAAGATCAGCAAACGGGTTGTGCGTGGCTGATTGATGTTCATCCGCTCTCGCAACAGGATCAACACCATAACGCTCGTGATCTGTGTACTTAGAGTGCTCATGATCATGACAATACAAGCAAAGTAACTCCCAGTTACTTCCATCTTCAGGGTTATTGGTATGGTCATGGTCTTTGTGATGTACAGTCAGTTCACGAAGATTTGAAAAAACAAACTCTCGTGCACAATTGCCACACACCCAAGGATACAGCTTAAGGGCTTTATCACGATAACCCGACTCTTTGCGGGCATAAGCGGCACTGCTGCCAGTATAATCTGATGAAGAAGACATCTTTATTTCCACATTCTTTGTTGATTTACTGAATAAATTAGCACAAATTCCCTTATGACGCAGTTACGCTATTGAGATCTAGCCCTCAACTTAAAAACAGCCACACGCCCACTCCAATCATAAGTGTCCCTGCTATGCGATTCATCAGCTTTACATTGCTGCTATTAGAAAGCATAACTCTAAGCCCCTTCCCGCCCGAAGCATAGATACTCATACAGATAAATTCAGATAGCATTATGATACTGACTAAGATAAGTAGTTGTGGTGCTACAGCATGGTTTGCGCTGATAAACGGGGGTAATAACGAGATCATGAACGCCCAACCTTTCGGGTTTGCAATCGCCGTTATAAATCCTTGTGCCACCAATCCGTAATTCGAGGCGTTAGAAGACTCCAGATTGTCGTCCGTGATTGCCATCTTACCTTTTGAGCGCCACATTTGGACGCCTAGGTAACCAAGATACAAGGCCCCTATCGTTTTAAACCCAATAAACAGCATTGGCATCTTTATCATAACTGCCGCTATACCAAGTACTGCACTAATGGCAACCACGGCAACGCCAAATACTTCTCCTAGCATCATCCATAAAGTACGTTTATAACCAATGCTCATTCCTAAGCCTAGGGCTAACGTCATGCACATACCTGGAGTTATCGATACAAAAAGAAAAGTGGGGATAAAAACCCATAAGGTTGCGAGTTCCAAGATTTAATGTCCCTATTAAAGCAGTAAAAAAACACACTATCGATAATTGGATAATTATTCAATTTAATTCACTAGCAATTTTAAGGGTTAGTTTATGTCGATGATACTGAGACAATGAAAACCGGTGTTACTATGCCATCAACAAAAATCGTATCTACACTAATAATTCGGATATCTTTTTAGAAAGCAACTCGCCCATCCATTGATGAGCAGCACTATTGTTACTGCGTTCATGATACATAAGAAAGACAGGTACTGAGTATGTATCATTACTTTCAATCTGCGCCGATTTCAATTGTACAAAGTCTTCTCCATAGTTTCTAAGTCCCTGCAAACAATTTGTTCCGAATAAGATTGCGTCTGAGTCCGACACAACATCAATCAATACTTGGGTTTGTGAACTTCTCAATATTGGGCGTCTATCCACCATCAGATCTTTATATATTTTAGTAATTGGCGCACTGAACGAGTGATATTGGTCTTCCTCGATTGCCATCCCTACCATGGAATAGGCAAACGTATCCTCAATATCGACATCATTATTAACTAACAATGGGTGGCCTGGTCTAACGAAAAGTTGCGGTTTAAGAGTGCCTATTTGTTTTGATACATAACGTGGATTTGCAGAGTCTGCAAAGTACAGCGCGAAATCAATCTGGCCCTGATCTAAAGATGAATAAGGATTGGCTTTAGCTGCATATTCCGACACACGTACAGCAGGCGCTATCTCTTTTAGTTCTTTCATAAGTAACGGCGTTAAAGGACTGGATAAAAGAGCCGGAAGAGATATAGCAAACGCACTATCCGCTTTTTTCGGATCAAACGCTTGTTGACTAAAAACTTCACTCACTTGTGGTAACAAACTCAACAGCTGTTTTTCTATTTCCAACGCTTTTTCTGTAGGTACAAGTCCAGACGCTACTCGGGTAAACAGTGGATCATCAAAGGTGTCTCTTAAGCGCGCCAGCGAACGGCTTACTGCTGACTGGGAAACAAACAAAACCTCGGCTGCTCTAGTGACATTCCTCTCTTTAAGAAGGACGTCTAGTATTACCAGCAAATTGAGATCGACTCTCGATAACGACCTATTCATAGTCAATTCACATTATTCGATTTGATCATAATTGATTATAAATATAAGTCGATAGACGAATTTCATGCAAGTGCTAATATTTATTTCAACAAATACATCATTAAATCCAACCAATATTAGGTATGACTATGACGAACTTATTTAAACTTTCTGCCGTTTCATCTTTGGTTCTAGCCAGCATGACTGTTCCTATGCACGCTATCGCAGCAGAGACTATTTCTGTCACTGAACAAAACTACAACCAAGCTGCTGCCGCAAAATATATGGGTAACTGGGATAAGCATGGTGCTGACAAGGGTATAGTGCATCTTCCAGCACTTGTGCCAGCAGGTGATAAAGCTCCGGTTGTTCGAATGAATCAAGACTCACTGTACTCTGCTGCAATCGCTCATGCAGACAAAGATGGCTTTATTCATGTCACTATTGATGAATTTGACAACAAGTCCGGCGCAGAAGATGTTTACACCTCTGTCCATATCTTAGATGAGACGTCAGCCTCTCCGATGTATAAAGTGGGCCCTGGTGAGTATTCAGTGAAGATCGATACTGATTTTGCATTCATCATTTTTAGAGCTGGTGTCGAAGATAAAACCGACGTGACTAACGCTTTAGCAGCGCAATCTCGCTTCCATGTTGACTACTCCGGTACAGATAAGTACGCACCAGAGGGTTATATTGCACCTAACTACAACGTTGCTGAGCGCGATGCTATGACTAAAAAATTAAAGAAAGAGTTTCTTGAAGCAGGCGAAGACTTTTTCTACGTTGAGAGTTCTGATGCCGCTGATGCCAATAATGGACGTCAAATGCGTTCAAACGCTCAGGGTTGGGGCGGAATGCCAATAGAGGTAGGTGTCTCTAATATCTATCGCAACACTAAGCAATTTGACGGCTCAGTATGTCAATCAACGACATTTCAAGAACCTGACAATAAGTACTTCACTTCTATCACCTTGTACGATGCTGCCGGCTATATGCTTGATACTGACAGATTCTCAATCAATTCGTATGAATGGGATAAGAATGCCGATGGCAGTGTAACCATTAGTTTCGGTTGCGGTGACGATGCACCAAATAATCTCGAAACCAAGGGCGAAGACTTTAACTATACCGTGCGCAACTACGGAGCTTCACATGATGTTGAATATGATCTGTTCGGCGGTCGCGAATTACAATATTTAGCCGGTGGTAGCATCAACCCTGATTTTAAATAAAATACAAAGCGTCCATACCCTATATCTAAGCCACCATTAATGGTGGCTTTTCACTCGACTGTGCACATTTTAAGACACAGCGCTCCTATAAGCCTCTCTAGACCTATGCAGGTTCTCATCCTACAAAATGTATTCACTGTCAGTTTTATGTCGCGTTAGACTCTCAATAAATGCAATAAATGCAATAAATGCAATAAAGCACCGTTAAGAGTTAGTTTAAAATGACAAATATTATTTCTATTCAGCCCCAAGTTGTTTACGGTCACGTAGGCAATAGTTCAGCTGTCTTTCCTATGCAACGCATGGGAATTGAGGTTCTACAATTAGATACCTTACAAATTGCTAAGGTCCCTCGTAACGATAATGACTGGACAAGTTATAAAAGCGTAGAAAGTGAGATTGGTTCACTTATTCAAGGTGTGGACAGTGTCCATGAACTTGCACACTGCGGCGCATTAATATCCGGCTACTTAGACAATATTAAGCAAGTAGAGGACCTCTACCTTTCTGTAGCTATGCTTAAAAAGCGTAATCACTCTGCCTTATATGTTTGCCATGCAGCGATGTATTTATCAAACAATACGCAAGTCATTTCCGATAATGTAAAAAACGCCGTGATTAACGAACTAGTTCCTATCGCGGATGTTGTTGTAATAAATAAGCATGAACTGTCAGTCATCAGAGGTCGCGAACCCCATAATCAACGGGACGTTATCGCAGCCTGTGAACAGATCCTTGAACTGGGCGCACGATACGTTATCGTTAAAGATCTAGATCTCCTATCTAGTGACACTCAAGCCACATTGATGGTGACACGCCGCAATAGCTTTAAAGTAGAATGGCCGAAATTTAACTTTGACACCCCTCTCATTGGATTGGGAGATCTTATCTCTGCAGTATTTGCAGCTTCGATAGTTAGTGGTATTAATCCGATCAGCGCCTTCTCCCACACCTGTAATGCCGCCTTTGGCATTTTGAAAATCACTGAAGAACACAACTCGAACGAGTTGCAAACTGTTGCAGGTCAATATGAATTCGTGGAACCAACCTACGAACTCCCTGTGATAAAGATCCAACACTCAACAACTCACTAATTGGCTATATCATGGACTCTATTAGTTTTTTCTATTTCATAGCCTATGTGTTTTCTATTGCAGGTCTATTTGTGGTTGGTTCTTCAATTCTAGGGTTGGGCACGATTGTAGGATTTATTTTGGCCGGCGTAGCACTTGGACCTTTTACACCTGGATTAGTCGCTGCGACCAACACTGAACTTCTTCAACAGATTGCTGACCTCGGCGTCGTTCTATTTCTATTTACTATAGGGTTAGAAATGAAGCCTGTAGACCTATGGAAAATGAAGAAAAGTCTGATGATACAAGGTGTGGGCCTCGTCATAGCCATGTCTCTACTCTTTTCAGGATTAATGACTTTATTAGGTTTTTCTTGGCAAATGGGTTTAGTTGTCGGTGCCATTTTTGGACAATCATCATCCGCAGTCGTCATAACTTTACTCAATCAAAAGAGTGAATTTAACTCTGAACATGGAAAAAACATCTTTTCCAATTTAATGGGGCAAGACTTGAGCGTAGTGCCACTAATGGCGTTAATACCGCTGTTAGTTAGCCATCAGAATGAGTCAAGTGCTACCTTTCTAGAAGATACCTTTACCGTAATATTCGTTATTGGACTGATTCTTGGCATTGGAAAAATCTTGCTTCCTTTAGCTCTGAGATGGAGCGTAAGAAAACACAATAAAGATGCATTTTCCCTATGCTTGTTCAGCGCAATTTTTGTGACCGTTTGTGTTATTGAATATGCTGGCCTGCCTTCTACTCTTGGTGCATTTCTACTAGGAATGTTGCTGTCGTCTTCTGATTTTAGACATAGCTTAGAAGAAACAGTACTCCCTTTTAAAGGGGGACTTATGGCCTTATTCTTTACTTCCGTTGGAATGCAAATTAACCCCACTGTACTCATAGATCATCTGAGCACAATACTGTTTATTCTCACTTTAGTTCTTATTGTTAAAACGTTGCTTTCAACTGTGCTTTCTCTCATCGATGGTCAGTCGCTGTCTGTGGGAGTTAAAACCGGGTTTTGGCTCAACCACATAGGCGAATTTGCATTTGTAATACTCGCACTAGCGACATCAATGGGGGTATTTACCGATTCCCAATCGGGAATAATGATTGCGATTGTCAGTCTGAGCATGATTCTGTCTTCATTTAGCATTAATCTCGGCGACAAAATTGTTGCTAAGTTTCTCCGCAGAACTGAGTCGTTTGATGTTTTACCTAACGAAGAACGTGGTGCTTTAGTGATTATCGGTATGGATGAAGTCGGCCAGCTCATGGCTACAATGGCTCAGCGAGCGCAGATCCCATATATCGCTCTGGATTACAACTACGACCAAGTAAAAACCAGCAAACAACTCGGGCTAAACACCTATTTTGGCGATGCCCTGAGATCCAGCGTCCGCAAGAAAGCCCATTTAGATGATGCCAAGGCCGTGTTTGTTTCGATTCATGAACCAACTAGACTTAAAAGAGTCTGTGGAGTACTTGCTCAATATCCCAACCTAGATATTTATGCGCGTACTCAGTCGAAAAAAGACGAACTGGAGTTAAAAAAACTAGGTGTTCAGTTTACAGCCTCTACCTACATAGAAAGCACTCTAATTAGAGGTCGAAAAATACTGCTCAATTTTGGTATTGCGGAAGACACTTCCATGACTTTAGTCGATGAATTGATGACGGAAATGTCAGAATTGGACCTTCAAGCATACAAACACTAGTTGACCTGATCACTGAGAAAGTATCATTTTCAGAACAACCGAACCTATTCAAAAAATAGGTTTGGTAATGACAATCGTAATCAATCACCGATGTGGCTAGCCAGTGAAAACACTGGATAACGGCGTTAGAATTTTGGATTAAAAAAATAACTAGCTATCGAAAGATTCGGCTTTGTTTTCGAGTGTTTTCTCTTCGATATCTTAGAGTGATTGGAATACAAAGAGTGACACGTTCTTTATTTAATCCTACGAGCATAAAAAAACCGTCCATTGGACGGCTTAAGAGAAGCGATTATAGTATTGGTGATTAGCGGCCACAGCACTTTTTATACTTCTTACCACTACCACAACTACAAGGGTCGTTACGTTCTGGCGTTTTTTCGAAGCGTTGAGTCTTCGGCTTATTAAGTATCGTCTCTAACTCAGCGATGTTCTCATCAACAGTTGAGTCCACTTCGATATTAGCAAACAGTTTGTTCTGATCCACCAAGGCTTTCACCTCAAGTTTGCGTTCTTCACTAACAACTGTAAGAGACAACGGTGCCCCTTCACTACCTAACTTAAGCGTAGGTTCTGGGTTGTAACCACTTTTTCCGTAGTTACTCATGATATCAGGGGTACCACGATAGAAAAATTTAGACATGACTTCTCTCACAATTTTCAAAAATGCAGTGTACAGGTAACCAAAGCGTTTAGCGACACTGATTAGAATGAAAAAAGGCGACCCTAAGGTCGCCTTTCAAAGTTTGTTCGCTTTAACTTATAGAAGCTCTACAGATTGCTTAGCAATTACGAATTCTTCGTTCGTAGGTACCACTAGCACTTTCGCACCTAAAAGCTTAGATTCTGCAATTTGACCTGCAGCACCAAAGCGTGCTGCTTCGTTACCCGCTCGGTCTTCAACAAAGCCAAGTAGGGCTAGGTTAGTCAAGATTTCACTACGGATATCTAGAGCATTTTCACCGATACCGCCAGTAAAGATGACTGCATCCAAAGAGCTTAGAGGAATCATGTAAGAACCAATGTACTTAGCAACACGGTAAGTAAATACTTCAAATGCTAGCTTAGCACCTTCGTGACCTTCGTCCATTGCCTCTAGAATACCGCGAGCGTCAGAAGTTACGCCGGATACACCCAAGAAACCTGATTTTTTGTTAAGAGTTTCGAATACTTGCTCTGGAGTCCAGCCTTTCTTCATCAAGAACTCAATGATGCCAGGGTCAAGGTCACCTGAACGAGTACCCATCATTAGGCCAGCAAGTGGCGTGAAGCCCATTGAAGTATCAACACTCTCACCATTAGAGATTGCACAAACTGACGCACCGTTACCAAGATGCACAGTAATGAAGTTAGATTCTTCAACTGGCTTGTTCAGCATTTTCGCAGCTTCACGGCTTACATAGTAATGGCTAGTGCCGTGGAAACCGTAGCGACGGATACCGTACTCTTTGTAAAGCTCATGAGAAATAGCACCCGTAAACGCCTTCTGTGGCATTGTTTGGTGGAATGCAGTATCAAATACAGCAAACTGAGGTAGAGATGGGTAAGCAGCCATTGCTGCACGAATACCTTTCGCACCAGCAGGGTTGTGTAGAGGAGCTAGATCCGACAGATTCTCAATTTCTGCCAGCACAGCATCGTCAATTCGAACAGTACTAGTGAATTTCTCACCACCATGAACAATACGGTGACCTACAGCAACAATGGTTTCTTTTAGAGAAAGCTCATCCATCAATTTCACAATGCGATTAATCGCTTCTTGATGATGATTGTCAGGAGCAGTGATCGCTTCTTTAGACTTCTCACCGTTAAATTTCCATTCGACGGTCGCTTCCGGAAGACCAAAACACTCACCTAGTCCACTGACTAGCGCTTCACCAGATTCAGAGTCGATAACAGCAAACTTTAGAGAAGAGCTGCCTGAATTGATAACGAGTACGTTCTTGTTTGACATGAGTTAAATCCTAATTAGACGAGGGGGCATTCAATCTGTGTTTATGATTATCAAATAATTTGAAAATTATTCAAATTTTTTTTAGTTAAATAGTATGACAAAATAAGATACTTTGATCTTGATCAACCTGCAAATTTATTTAACGCCTGAAATTTATTATCGACTAGATAAATTCAACTATTTTTAAGCCTGTGCGGGGCTTTATAAGGTAATTCAGCTCTAGTTATGCAAGCTAAGTCTTCACTTTTGACTCTTAAAAAAGCCATAAATAATAATACATATCCCGGCTATTTCTCTTTGCTTTTTATTCAGACGAAAAAAAACCGGGGCATAATGCCCCGGTTTCTAAATCTAAATTACGTTAGATTACTCTGCAGTAGTACGGCGAGAGTTACCACGTTCACCACGATGGGCACCACGGTTGTCACTACCACGGTTACGATCGAAACGACGCTCGCCATCACGGCCGCCTTCACGATTGCCACCGCCTTCACGGTTGCCACGATAGCCACCACCTTCACGGTTGCCACGGTAACCGCCACCTTCACGTTGACCACGTCCGCCATCACGACGACCACCGCCATCACGACGTCCACCACGAGACTCGCGGAAGTCATCAAAATCACAAACTACAGCTGCAGTTTCTTTTTGGCGAATACGTAGCTTGCTCAGTTTACCGGCAGTTTCAGAGTTCATCGCTTTTGGTAGCTGAACAAATGTATGGCCTTGAGCCAATTTGATCGCACCGATAGAACCTTTAGTTAGGCCCAGTTCGTTTGCTAGAGCACCAACGATGTCTTTAACCTGAACACCTTGGTCACGACCAACTTGTAGTTGGTAAGTATCCCAGTCTTTAGTTTCGCCGCCGTAGCTACGACCACCTTCGCGACCACCATCACGACCATCACGACCGCCTTCACGACGTTCTGCACGACGCTTCTTATCACGTGCGATAGCAGAAGTCATTGGGTCTTCACCAACGTAGAACAACGGACGCTTGCCTTGTTGGCGACGAAGTAGAATCGCAGCTAGAGTTGCAGCATCAATTTCTAGGTTAGTCTGTAGTTTTTCTACAAGTTCAGAGAATTTCTCTAGAGAAGAGTGCTCTGTATCTGCTTGAAGCTCAAGACCTAATTTTTTCAGACGAGCTTCTGCAACTTGATCACGCAGAGGAAGTTGAATTTCTTCCATTGCTGACTTAGTTACGCGCTCAATGGTACGAAGCATGCGCATTTGGTTAGTGCGAACAAGTAGGATCGCTTTACCTTTACGTCCAGCACGACCAGTACGGCCAATACGGTGGATGTAAGATTCAACATCAAATGGAATGTCGTAGTTAAATACGTGAGTAATACGAGGTACATCAAGACCACGAGCAACAACATCAGTTGCTACTAGGATATCGATAACGCCACGTTTAATGTTGTCTACAGTACGCTCACGTTGTGACTGTGGAATGTCACCGTGAAGTGCAGCTACTTTAAAGCCACGGTCTGCTAGGTAGCTAGCTAGACGCTCAGTGTCTTGACGAGTACGCACGAATACGATAGAAGCATCAGTTTCTTCAGTTTCAAGAATACGAGTCATTGCTTCGTCTTTCTCGATACCTTTAACTACCCAGAATTGTTGCTCTACTTTGTCAACAGTGTGGTTCTTACCAGCAACATCAACAAATGCAGGATCACGCAAGAAGCGCTCAACAATTTTCTTAAGCATTGGAGGCATAGTTGCAGAGAACAATACGCGCTGAGCAGACGCAGGAGCGTGCTCAAGGATAGCGGTAACGTCTTCTACGAAGCCCATGTTTAGCATTTCGTCCGCTTCATCAAGAACGAACGTATTTACTTCGTCAAGGTGCAGACGGTCACGGTTGATCAAGTCTTGTACACGACCTGGAGTACCAACAACGATATGAGTGCCGTTCTTAAGAGCACGCATTTGGTCAACGATTGAAGCACCGCCGTAGATTTCAAGAACCTTAAGACCACGGATGTTCTTACCAAGGTTTTTAATTTCTGCTGCTACCTGGATTGCTAGCTCACGCGTTGGTGCAAGGATAATCGCTTGCGGCTTACGCTGGTCTAGTTCCAGTTTATGAAGAAGAGGAAGAGAGAAGGCAGCAGTTTTACCAGTACCTGTTTGCGCTTTACCTAGCGCGTCCTTACCTTCAAGAAGCAAAGGAATAGAAGCTGCTTGAATAGGTGTAGGAGAAACAAAGCCCATGCCATCAAGAGCAGATAGGATTTGTTCGTTAAGTTCTAAATCGCTGAATTTAATTTCAGATTCTTGCATCGGGATCCCACTATAATGTGTTCATAAAAACGGTCCCAGGTGCTCTCTAAATTCATACACCGATCCAGCAATACACACTAAATCCTTTCAGAAGGGATAAGTATATAAAACGCATCAAGCCGCTAGGGACAAAGTCGAAGGAGGCGCATTCTGCACTAAAACCACATAGAAAGCTAGAAAAAATTGAGTTCCGTCACAAATTTAAATCAATTTGTCGTCAAACTGTCATTTCTGGCTCGTAAATTGATCTCTTGGTGCTGTACATGCGGACCTTATTTTTCAATACGCAGTACAGTGTAGTGCGCAACTGGTTAAATTGCGCTCAGTTATTCACCAGGACTGGCTAAAAAGCACCGAAATCATTATAGTGTGCCGGTTATTTCATTAAGATAAAGATAGATGTTTGCAGACAATCCGTTGCTTGCTCAACTAAAACAGCAGATCAAAGAAACTATCCCTACCAAAGAAGGGACAATCAAGGCGACCGACAAAAAGTTTGGCTTTTTAGAAGTCGATAGCAAGACAAGCTATTTCATCCCGCCGCCGCACATGAAAAAGTGTATGCACGGTGACAGAGTCGTTGCTCTTATTCGCACTGAGAATGACAAAGAATTCGCAGAACCAGATCAGTTGGTTGAACAAGCCGTCACTCGTTTCATTGGTCGTATTAAGCTGTTTAAGGGCCGTCTCAACGTTGTACCTGACCAACCGCAACTACGTAATCTATCTCTAAAAGCCAAAACAGCTAAAGGCCTAAAGCATGACATGTTTGCTGAAGGTGATTGGGTTGTCGCTAAAGTCATTCAACACCCTCTTAAGGGTGATAATGATTTCATGGTTGAAATTACTGAAAAAATTACGGATGCGAACGACAAGATTGCTCCTTGGTGGGTAACCCTAGCAGAAAATGATTTACCAAATTCTGAGCCTACCGGTATTGATGACTGGAAGCTTCACGATGATGCAGACTTAGTCCGAGAAGATCTCACACATATTCCTTTTGTCACCATCGATGGTGAGTCAACGAAGGATATGGATGATGCTCTGTATGCTCGTAAAACAGCCAAAGGTAACTTCGAGTTGACGATCGCAATAGCCGATCCTACCGCTTACATCACTCCAGATGATCAAATGGATAAAGTGGCTCGCGAGCGTGGTTTTACCATTTACTTGCCCGGCCGTAATATCCCGATGTTGCCTCGCGATCTTGCTGATAACCTGTGCTCTCTTATCCAAGACGAAGAGCGCCCTGCTCTATGTTGCACCGTGACAGTTAATAGCGATGGTACTATCCAAGATGATATTCGTTTCTTTGCTGCCAACATCAAATCTCACGCTCGACTCGCTTACAACAATGTTTCTGACTTCCTTGAAACCGGCAGTTGTGAAAAGTGGACACCAAGCAAAGAAATTGCAGCGATTGTGAACGATCTTGCAGAAATGGCGAAGGCCCGCAGTGAGTGGAGAGAAAACAATGCTGTTATCTTCCCTGATCGTCCAGATTATCGTTTTGAGCTGAGTGAAGATAACGATGTGATTGCGATTCACTCAGATATGCGCCGCTCCGCCAACAAGTTAGTTGAAGAAGCAATGATCACCGCTAATATTTGTGCCGGTCGAGTGCTAAGCGACAAACTTAATATGGGTATATTTAATACTCATGCTGGCCTTAAAGAAGATAAAGTTTCTAACGTTATCGACTTAATCACAGAGCACGGTGCAGAAGGCTTCAACGCTGATAATGTTATCACGCTTGACGGGTTTACTGCCCTACGCCGCTGGCTAAATAACCAAGAAACTCAGTATCTAGACAACCGAATTCGTAAGCATCAAAGCTACGGAGAAATGGGTAACAAGCCTGCACCACACTTTGCTATGGGGTTAGATATTTACGCAACGTGGACGTCTCCTATTCGTAAATACAGTGACATGGTCAATCATCGCCTTCTTAAAGCGGTAATTCTGAACAAAGAACCTGTGCAAATCCCTGATGATGAAGTAGGCGATGAACTGGCAATTCACCGCAAACACCACAGAATGGCAGAGCGTAAAGTAAGCGATTGGTTATATGCCCGCACGCTGAAACAAGACGTAGAAGCTCAGACTAAATTCAAAGGTGAAATCTTTGATATTGGTCGAAGTGGTATGCGCGTACGCTTGATTGAAAACGGCGCGGCTGCTTTTGTTCCTAATTCTCTAATTATGGACAATAAAGAACGTATCGAATCAAGTGCCGATCAAGGAACGATTTCTATCGACAAAGAAGTTATCTACAAACTTAGCGACATCGTAGAAGTCGTTCTTTCTGATGTGAATATTGATAAGCGTAATATGGTAGCGAAACCAACAGAAGTTTTTGCTGACCTACCTAAGCAAGACGCTTAACCTGCGTCCCCTCCCATAGAGTAGTCATCACTACTCTATGGGTATCTTCGATCCTCACTACATTCCTAAATTTCATACACTTAAGTAAACTCTTTACCATCCAGAGCAAATCTAAGATAGAATCAATCTATCCTCGCAATTAGGAATTTGTACGTGTTACCTTTTGCTTGCTTACATTTTTCAAATCACACCCAACTGATCTTAAAAGACTATCCAACCAAACCCGCAGGTTTTGTTGTAGTGAATAGCGGTTGCTTGAGATTGATGCAGAGCGAACAACAACCCGAGATTACGCCAAATCAATTCATCTTTCTTTCTCAAGAGCATCTGACCACTTCAATTGATTGTGCCAGTGTTTTTGAAGCCACACTGCTACTCGTCGACTATGAAGTATTGTTGAATTTCTCTCCTGCTTCTTGTGAAGAACAAACCCAACCATCAATTTGTTTGTTCGATACCCATCCGTTCGAGCGTCAACTTCTTGATACGTTAGTCGCCAGTAGTGAACTATCTGAATGCAAAAAAGAGGTTCAATGTTATTTGCTAGATGCATTACTTTCACATACCACAGATAAGTACCCAACTCTTTTAAGTGCGATTCAACACGCAACACAAATCAGTTTTAGCGAGAAAGTTTCATTGTATATGGACGCGAGACTGGATAAAGAACAGAACCTACCTATGCTTGCAAAACACTTACAGGTATCCGTGACCACGGTAAAGCGTCGGCTGGCTGAAGATGGTTTATCTTTTACTGAAATGCTTAAGAAAAAAAGAATCTACAAAGGCGCTACTATTTTGCGTGCGGGACGTACAAGTGTCACCGATATTGCTTCTTTATGCGGATTTAACAGTGCTACGCACTTTAGTAGTGCCTTTAAAAGTATTTATGGCTGTACACCTAAAGAGTTCAGACGAGAGCGCAGAACACCATAAACAATGCTTTACATTTATGCATCAAGGTTTGTCCAGATGCCTATAACGACAAAGGATATGTTCCATGCAATTTAGTTATTCCAACCCAACAAATATCTTCTTTGGCCAAGGTCAAATCGCAGCAATCAATACTGTAATACCAACAGACAGCAAAGTTTTGGTTATATACGGCGGCGGTTCAATCAAAAAAAATGGGGTTTATGATCAAGTTGCGAAAGCCCTTGAAAACTATCAATGGCAGGAGTTTTCTGGCGTTGAGCCGAATCCGACCGTAGAAACCCTTAATAAGGCTGTTGAAATCGTCAAAGCAGAAGGTATCACCTACCTACTCGCTGTAGGGGGCGGTTCAGTAATCGATGGCACTAAATATATTGCTGCTGCGTCACTCTATGATGGTGACGGCTGGGACATTATGACGGGTGACTATAAAGTAACAGACGCCATACCGCTTGGAGCAATTCTCACTCTTCCAGCAACGGGCTCGGAGTCTAACAAAGGTGCCGTTGTTACCAAGAAAGCAACGCAGCATAAATCCGGGTTTTTATCACCATTAGTACAGCCTAAGTTTGCTGTACTTGACCCTGACGCTATGAAGACCTTACCAGAAAGGCAGTTGCTAAACGGGCTTGTCGACGCTTGGGTTCATGTATGTGAACAATACATTACTAAACCTGCTGGCGGTATGGTACAGGATGGATTTGCAGAGGCACTGCTAAAGAACTTGAAATCTTTGGGGGATGATTTCTCCAATCGAGATAGTGACTCTTGGCGTGCAAATCTGATGTGGTCAGCAAACCAAGCTTTAAATGGTTTGATTGGTGCTGGGGTTCCTCAGGATTGGGCAACACACATGATAGGGCATGAGTTAACAGCTCTTTACAACGTTGATCACGCGCGCTCTCTTGCCATCGTTCAACCTTCCCTATTGAGAAATCAAATTGAGTTCAAACGCGCTAAGTTGGAACAAATGGGTAAAAACGTATTTGGGCTACAAGAAGGCACAGACCTTGCAGAGCGTACCATTGATGCAATTGAAGGCTTCTATCAAAGCCTAAATGTTCCCACAACACTCACCGAACACGGCAACGACAAGGCAGCGACTATCTCCGCAATTTTAGAGCAACTTAAATCTCACGGAATGACGGTTCTTGGTGAAAACCAGTCGATTAACCTCGATGAAATGAACAAGATTTTAGACAATGCGGTAGCGTAAGCTAGGTACAAGCAACCGTTTAATACCAATCACAGTAAGTAAGTGGTTGGAAATAGCGCAGGCAAAACGCTGGATAACAAGGCTGAACTTTCTGATAAGTAGTTATTCTACAATCAAAAATTCTAACGCCGTTATCGAGTGTTTTAACAAGCTAGGGTGAACAGTTATTTACTACGATCGGTATAACCAGAACGATAACAAAAAGGGCAACCCTCTGGGTTGCCCTTTTCACATAATAAACGCTTAAAAGAAGTCGATAGACTTACGCCCTGTCTTGGGGTTCTTTGGTTTATCATCTTCAACTACAGTTGGTGCTTCTTCCAGTTCAGGCTCTTCATTAACGTAGGCTACCTCGTCGTCAAAACCTTGTTCAACTGCATCATAGCCACTAGCATCATCAACAACCACACTATCTCGCGCAGCAAGTTCGTCTGGGTCAACGTAAATCACAAGATAGAATTCTTCGTTAAATTGAACCAAGTCACCGTCTACTAGCTTGCGTCGCTTGCGAGTATCGATCTCGCCATTTACTGCAACATAGCCTTGGCTAATCGCTTGCTTTGCCTCACCACCACCGCTTACCGCGTCAGCAATCTTAAGCACTTTATAAAGTTCAACCGGTTGTGTCGTAACTTCAACACCAATCGCTTCAATTTCGATTTCTTCTTCTAAATGATCCACAGTATTTCCAACTTCTATTCTCGAGCGAAGCTCGTTCTCTGGTCGCCATTCTAACTGCTATTGGAACTCAGGCATAGCGCCAAGTTTTGTATGCCACACATGTATGTGTGAATAACCCTCATCTATGTCAACCTTAAACGCCCCTTTCATTAAATTAATAAATAGGAAGCCCGTTATGTCAGCCACCGATAAGTTATCACCCGCTAAAAAACCAGAATGACTTAATCTCGCATCTAATTTATCCAAGAAAGCGATAGCTCTTGTTTTAGATTCCTCACCCCATTCGCTCACACAGTTCTCTCTATCAGAATAGAACCCTGTGATATTTCTAAATGCCTGAAACCCAGCGATTAACCCTTGAAACTCTACAATGCGATGCCACATTTCTACTTGAGCACTTTCCAGGCCAGGTGCTCCGAATAAGTTAGCGCTGTTAGGTACTTGATGATCAAAGTAACGACAAATAGCCACAGACTCACTAATATTAGTGCCATCATCCAATTCTAATAATGGCACGGTGCCACTGGCACTCTTAGCTTGAAACTCAGGGGTAATGTTTTCTCCACCTTTTAAATCAACCGATACTCGATCTACTTGTGCACCGATTAAATTAAGAAAAATTGATACACGTCTACAGCTAGGCGTTGCCGCCGATTCATACAACTTCATTAAATACTTCCCTTTAAAAACAAACACCTCGAATAGTTTAGCTAACTAATTCGCGTGTTGTTGATGTTTTTCAAATCGCTTTCATTCTTATGACACAGTTCAATATGCAACATCTAAACTGCGCAACAACATCTACAATTAAAAACGTTAGGTATAGAAGGACGTGATGATGAAAATTTTAAAATACACTGCAGTGGCGACAGCCCTTTCTATTGGGCTTTATGGTTGTGGTGGAGATGGTGATGGTAGTTCCTCAACCACAGGTCAATTTAGCCTTGGCGTATCCGATGCACCTATTGATGATGTTGCATCGGTAACACTCTTCTATAAGCGAGCGGTACTTCTGCCTGTAGGCTCTGGTGAACCTATTGAGTTCGAATTTAATCAAGATGAAGAAGACAGCATTAGTGTTGATTTACTCAACTTCCAAGGAAGTGATGTTGCACCGCTAGTAACAGATCAAGAAGTGCCAGCGGGCGATTACAAGCTATGCCTGTTTGTTCTTGATGGTACCGAAGAGCAAAACTACGACTCATCTCATGTCATCGTTGGTGATGATGTAGACACAGGTAATGCTTTTCCTTTACAGGTACAGGGAGATGGTAAGTGCCCTCAAGGTGTTGGTGAAGAACCTAACGCAGGTGTTCTTTACTTCAACAAAACGTTTTCCATTAATGCTGGTAATAACGATTTTGTTGCCGAATTTGATTTAAGACGTGGTCTAAAAGAGCCTGTAGGTCAAAATACCCATTACACGATACAAAGAACATCAATTCAGTTAATCAATAACCTTGAAGCCGGACACATAAAAGGCACGGTAAGCTCAGACGTGGTAGCAGCCTGTGATAATGCAATAACTGATGGTGAGGTTACCGCGGTAAATGCTGTCTATGTCTATTCTGGTGAAGTAGACCGGTCTAACATGGTGGGTTTCGCTGCAGCACCGACAGATCCCCAAGTAGCACCTACAACCTCAGCTAACGTCAATCTAGCTGAAGACGGTGTGACCTACGAATATGAGATTGGATTTTTAGGTGAAGGTACCTACTCACTTGGATACACATGTACTGCAGGTGAAGATACAGAAGGGTCTATTGACGGATTTAGCATTTACCAAGGAGACGATATTTCTGATCCTAATCCGGTCGAAGTGGTTCCAAACAATACCATTACGGTTGACTTCAACGAACAAGTTTAGGAGATAAACTTGAATCGAAGGGTAGTGGATCGTAGAACCACTACCCTTTTTCGAATACGCACATTTTTCATTGCGCAATCATTTAAGTTTTTGTTTTTTGATCGATCTTTTGGGCAAATGTTCAATCACTTGAATTAATAACTTCGTATAGCTATGTAATTTTAATGATTAATCAATTGTGGCCCGCCAACATGAATATAAAAAGAATCAGAGGTTGCCTCATAAGCATCGCTATTTACAATATAATACTCTTTCCCTTTCTCTAAGAACACTCCTGGAATGTGACCTAAAGAGTTCTCTGCAAGCATGTTTTTGTAATGTCCATTTTCTTTTGGCACACCATCAAATATGTATAATACACTTTGCGCAATCTTCCAGTCACCTAATGGACCTCTATTTATCACTTTGAAACCATAATATCCATTTTCATCTACAGTAAACGGAATTGATGTATATGGTATATTTTCCTTAATTCGGCCATTGTCTTCATTTGTAAAATAATCAAAATCGGGTCTTTTCCATTCGCCAGTCGTTCCGATTACACCCTCGATAAGAGTTACTTTAGGTTCAAACAATTCTATTCTTAGATCACTGTAAGTCAAGGTATTGTAATTTAACTCTCCGGTTTCCGGATGGTAAGCCATATAATTCCCATTCTTATTAAAGTGTTGAATTGTTATTTCATCACCGCCAGGAATGCCTTTTAAATCGAAGCTTTCATTGTCATAAAAGAAGTATTTTGTTGCACCCAAAGGTGCATACCAATCTACTTTATTTACTTCTCCCTGCTTAATATATCCCCGATGTTGTAATGTTTCTGTTTCCCATGGAGATCTGAATAAAAATGTTCCCGTATATCTAGCATATTCACCACCATAACCACTATGCTCTTGGGTTAAGTTATACATAGTTCTAATGCCTTTATACTCTGCAACGGTTGGTAAAATTATTCTTTCTCTCAAGCTAGCTCCACCCCTAGAGCCACCATAGGTCGTTATATCAAATGGCGCACTCGTCGAATGTGCGAATTGATTATGAACTCTTTGACACTCTTCCCCATCGTAGGAAAATGTTAATGCACCTTCAAATACTAAATTTTCAGCACAAATCTCATATCGATTGAGAGTCTGATTAAATATAGATACTTTGGGGATTACATCACCAACTTTTATATCAATTGAATCATGACTAAAGAACCCATCACTTTCAAAGTAAACATGATCTTTCCCATCTTTTATATAACCATTTACAGAATCTGCCGCGACCCCTGTCATTATTTTTGATTGGAACGCACCATATATCAATGATTCAGATTTATTTATTATTGATATTGTATCGGCACTAACCACAGAAGAAAAAAGCACACAAGATAGATAAATGTAACACTTCATTAAATAATCCTAATTTACAGTAATGTTAATAATGTTTTTACCTTTTCATCTTACACATATCTATCAGTAATTATCTACTTGCAAATTCAATTTGACACATTATTCATATCGAAAATGAATAATACATATTAATACATTCATTGAAACCATTATAACTTTGTTGCTAAATTCGGAGATATTGCCATTAAGATCACAAATAAATTCTTACATTTTCACTACTATTCTCTCTCACTTCAATATAACAGTAGCCACTGTGTAACGTTCTATCAGTATGAATTATCTGAAATCAGGCTGATCTAATATTTCATCAGAATTGTATTTAGATGGTGGCTAACGTATATACATCAATCTATTCCACACTTTCTAACAGCCACTGCTTAAATTGATTCACCTGATACTGGTTTTCTCTGTTCTTATTCACGATGATGTAATGATGACTTTGGCTGCTAAAAGTGTTTTCGTGTGCGATGACCAAATCACCAGCTTTGATTGAATCTTCAACCAATATCTTCTTCGCTAACAACATACCCAATCCTTGGCTAGCTGCCTCCATGGATAACTGTGTGCTATCAAACTCTAATACAGGCTCGGTATAGGGCATTCCTTGAGAATGAACATTAAACCAATCTCGCCATCCCTCACTATACCCCATGGTTGAAATCTTCGGATAACCTGAAATGGTCTCTACCGCCTGTGTAAAATCAAAACGCTTAATAAAGCATGGACTGGCGACTACCACCCATTCTTCGTTGTTTGTTAGCCTTTCTGCTTCTTTGTTATGCCAGTTACCATATCCATTTATGATTTCTATATCACAGGATTGTTCAGCAGAAGGATAAAGATTGACCGTAGAATAAAACTTGATATTCAAGTTTGGATTTTGTCTCTGAAAGTCGGCTAAGCGAGTTAAAAGCCATGCACAGCAAAAAGACTGCGAAATGCGCACCGTTAACGCCTGCTGTACGTTCTGTCCAAATAAACCTTGAGTCCCCATTTGTAGATTGTCGAAAGTCGCAGTGAGCAAAGTAAGAAAATGTAGCGCCGGCTCTGTCAATTCAATTTGTGAGCCTTGCCTAAGAAACAAAGACTGGTTTAAGTGGCGCTCCAACAGTTTGATTTGTTGACTTACTGCTCCTCGGCTTACATTAAGCTCATTTGCGGCTTTGGATACGCTTAGGTGACGAGCGGCTGCCTCAAATGCACGCAAGGAGTTAAGCGGTGGTAATGTGCGCTTTGCTAGCTTGTCGCTGCGATACATAAATGTAACTCCCTTCCTTGATCAAACTGTCACTAGAGGTGAGCTGAGCTCGCTGCTATGATTTGCTACATAGTCTGAGATTTTAACAACCTTATGACTCACCTGTTTGACCAATTCCAAGTCATGGCTAATAAACACCACTGCACAATTAATTCGAGAGGTTTGCTCTAGTAGTAACTGGATAGTAGACCCCGCAACAATTGGATCGAGCCTTGAGGTAGGCTCATCAGCGACCAAAACCTTGGGTTTCATCAATAATACTCGCAAAATCGCGAACCTCTGAAGCTCTCCGCCAGAAATAGAGTCTGGCTTTCTGTTCAGGAGTTCAGAATTCAAGCTAAGTTCACTCATCAATCGCGGAATATCTTTACGGTCTAATTGATGCAGTTTACAAAGATCTTCTAGATTTTTAGCCAACGTTATGCTTTGACAAAATGACGCTGGCGGGTCTTGATAGAGCTTTAGCATTTTAGGACGTGTTAAAACTTGATGATGAACAACACTACCTTTGTCACTCTGCACAAGCCCAAGTACTACGTCAGCTAAGGAAGATTTACCTGCGCCACTGTCACCAACTAAACCAAGCACCTCTCCTTCTCTTAGACTCAAATCAACATTAGAAAATAACGTTTTGCCACCTCGAGACTTTTCTACTCCTTTTAATTCAAGCAGCACCTTGTGATTTGGTAATAGGTCTCCACGCTGATGATCAAGATTACGAGCAGATATAAGCGAGCGGGCATATTCAGATTTAGGGGCGTTCAATACCGATTCGCAACATCCTGTTTCAAGGACCTTCCCTTGTTTCATCACTAGAATCTCACCGCCTAAGGCTTTTGCGACCTCTACATCGTGAGTAATGGTGAGCAGTGCTCCCTTGTTACTGTGCTCTTTGAGCAGTTGAATAAGCTGCTGTTTTCGACTGCTATCCAACCCTTTAGTTGGCTCATCGGCAATAAGTACTCTGCCACCAGCGGACGTAGCACATAAATAAGCCAATCTTTGTGCCATCCCGCCTGAGAGTTGACTCGGAACCTTACCTTCAGAGCCCTCTAGACCAAATCTAGCCAATGAATCGATAGCTATGGATTCTGACTTTGGCTTGTTTAATAAACTGACTAGACGCTTCACCAAGGAAATCTGTTTACTGGCTGGCATGATAGGGTCTAATGAAAGCCAAGGCTCTTGAGGTAGCATGGCAACCTCTCTTCCCCACAATTCTTCAATGTCGGCTTTACACTCTACTGTCTTACCCAAAAGGCGAATTTCGCCCTTCGCTTCAAGCCCCCTAGGCAATGCACCCATGATTGCTTGCGCTAGCAAACTTTTTCCTGAACCGGTTTCTCCAAGGATGGTGACTGGCTTTCCCCACTCTAAACTTAAACTCAGCTCCTCTACTATGCAGCCCTGCGATGACGAAATTGAAAGTTTTTGTACTTCGATTACTTTATTCACTTTTTTCTCCTGCTATCAGATGAAAGCCCAATACCATTAGCACCACAGCAATCAGTGGTTGCAATAAAACCCATGGGGCATCACTGTAGTAAGGAAAAAGCTCAACCATCATGAGACCAAGCTCTGCGTGTGGTGGCCTCAAACCAACATATACAAAACCGACCGATGCTAACGCTAGTACCGATGTTCCCGCACCAAAGCAAGCTAGAGTGAATACATCTTTTCTAAAAGAAGGCCATAAATGGCGTTTAAAAATGAGCCACGGTCCGAACCCAAATAGTTCTGCAGCCTGTATTTCTGGAAGTTGTATCAGAGCCATAGTCTTAGCACGTATCACACGAAAGTACTCAACCCACAAAACTAGGGAAATAGCCACGTAAAGGATGAAATATGATCCAGGTACTAGCGCTCCGAACAACAAAATCAGAATCAGGCCAGGAAGAGCTAAAACCACATTAACCAGAGAGGATAAAAGTCTGTCTATCCAACCTTGTTTCCAACCCGCCAACACCCCTAAAGCAACACCTAAAACTGATGAGGTAATTACTGCGATCAACACCATAAATAGCGAAGTCTGCAAGGCGCTAGACAGCCTAGCGAGATTACACCTACCAAATTGATCTGTGCCCAAGGGATTAGCAATGCTCGGTCCAGAAAATACATGTTGAAGATTTTGTATAGCAGGGTCATTACCCCAAAACAGAGCCTCGATTACCACTAAAGAAATCAATATGGTCACTAGTGCTACACCTAGCTTCTGCATGTTATTTAAATACCTCATGCGTAAGCCTCCTCTCTCTGTCTTGGATCAAGCAGGTAGGCCAAACAATCTACCAAGGTATTTACCCAAACAAACATTAATCCCATGACTAAAGCAGCTCCCTGTATCATCGGAATATCTCTACCAAAGATGGCATGGGCCAGTGCGTGACCAATACCAGGCCATGAGAAAAGAGATTCAATCATAACGATGCCCTCTATAAGCGCGACCGACTGTATTCCTATAAATGCAATAACAGGAAGCGCAATATTAGGTTGGGCATGATATTCGAATGCTTGCTTAGCATTAAGACCTTTAAATCTTGCAAATTGGTAGTAAGACGAGTTCAACACGTCTTGAGTCGAGTTTCGGATGATACGACTAGACATAGCGGCCATAGAAAGTGCTAGAGCCAGTGCCGGTAAGATCAAATACTCGCTACTGCCGAAGCCTGCTACGGGCAACATTCCTAATTTCAACGCGAATACCAACACCAAAACAAGGCCAATAACAAAAACTGGCTGTGACCTTAATAAAATAGAAAAGAACAGAGAGATCCTGTCTCCCATGTACCCTGCTTTTTTGCCTGCGTACACTCCAACAGGTACAGCAATAACGAGCGAAAGAAATGTGGCAAATATCGCTAGTTGCACCGAGTGACCTAATTGATGATAGAGTTCTTGGGTAACAGGGTTTCCACTCACTAACGAATCACCAAGATTGAATTGAACTAGGTTCACTAGCCATTCAAAATATTGCACAAAGGCAGTTCTATCTAGGCCTAGCTCTGCACGAACGGCATCTGCAGCCGCCTGATTGACATAATCGTAGCCATATCTTGCTGCGGCAATACGATAGGCGAAATCGCCAGGTAACAGACGCATCATAATAAATGTCAGCGTACCCACGGCCCAAGCCACAAAGCCTGCCTGCGCCAGACGTCTATAAAGAATTCTACTGAGCAAAGTACATCTCCGATACGCGATAATTGTTCTCGAATGGGTCAAACTGGAAGTTTTGAACTCGATTATTTACCGATACCTGCTGCGTATAATAAACAACCGGAATTAAAGGCATCTCTTTCGCTAAAATGACGGATGCTTGCTGAGCTAACTCCCTGTAAGAATCATCTTGGCTAAGCACCATGTCATTCAGTATTCTGTTCAACTCTTGAGAAGACCAATTCATCGGGCCCCAGTCACTTCCAATATGATGCTTTGTGTCATCCAGTAGAATGGCTAAAGGATCTGAGATGGTTCCAAAATTACGTGCGATTAACGCAAGCTCCAAGGTACCGTCTTGATGTTTTGCTGGGATTGCACTCGAGTTGTCGACGCTGACGTCTATAGCAACACCTAGCTCTTTCAATTGAGCTTGTATAGCGGTCGCGATCACCGTAAGTTCAGGTCGATCCGCGTAGGTCACTAAGGTCAACTCGAATACTTCATCATTCCTTTGCAACAAATTCTCCTGGTTAAGCTCCCATCCTTGCGATTTCAGCAGTTCTTGAGCTTTTGGTAGATTTCGCGTTGCTCCTTCGGCATTAACAAGGTGCCAATCCGATAATGAAGGCGGAAACAATTGATTGGCTTCCGAGTTCTCTACACGAACAATATGTTCAGAAATACCATGTCTATCCAGTGCAAGGCTTAGTGCTTGACGTGTATGTTCACTGTTTAAAAAGCGGTGTTCATTATTGAGCTTTAGAAGCACGGTTCTAGGTATTGATAGACTGTGAACAGTTAAGTTTTCCGAGCTATTGAGCAAATCGATACTGGCAGGGTCTAGAGTATAGATAAGATCTGCCTGTCCACTTTGGGCTTGTAAAGCGCGGCTTTCGGCTCTGTGACCCGTTAAATAATGCACCTCTTCTATGGAAGGCTTATCCCCCCAATAGTCATCAAACCTTGTTACATTTAACTTATGAGGAGGCGCAATAACTGATGCTCTGTAAGGACCTGTACCTTGTATATCTACAACCTGTCCTTCACTATCGAATGAATCAGGCGCCAAAATAGCGGTTGAGAAATGAGAAAGTATTGCAAGTAATGGTCGATATGGTTCTGCCAATTCAATGACAGTAACGTCGCCTTCAACATAGAGCTTCTTTAGAGGGATTTGATTTAGAACCCCAGGCTTTTGTAAGGCATGAGATAGAGAAAGCACAACGCTCTCTGCAGTCAGTAGATCACCATCATGAAATCTAACCCCATTACGAACATGGAATTGCCATTTAAGTCCATCTTCACTTACCTCATATGAGCTAGCTAACTTTGACTCAATATTTCCGTTACTCTGAACCTCAAACAAGGATTCGGCAACCTGCATTCTTGTGTATATGTATCCATCTTTTGAAAGATCTTGGCTAGTAAATTCAAACGGGCCACCAATAACCAAGGTGTTATCTTTATCTACGGCTTGATAACCCAAGAATAGCCAAGCGAATAAACCAAAAGTGATAACAAGTATTAGATTTTTTTTCATTATGCCCACGCCATTGATAAACCAAAAACACCAAACCCGATGTATCCCAAACCACTAATCCTTAATATCTTGTGAAAATGTATGTATTGCTGTGGCACCATCCCGAGTACCACACCAGCAATATGGATAATGACAGAGCCCATAAAAAACCCTTTTCTAAACCCTTCTGGGTTTATCAAACCACCAATCTCAATGCCATGTGCATATCCATGAAAGACTCCGAATAAAACTGCAGTTCCCCCCATAAATAGTAAATTTGGCGTAGAAGGCTTGATGAGTAGGCTTCCGAGTAGGACCAAAGAACACGCGATGCTTACTTGATAGTGAACAATATTGACACCGCTCTCACCCAGATATAAACCCGCTATTAAGGATGCAATAAAAAGTGCCGGTATTTGCCAAATGGTCGCGCCACCGTAACGACTACTGATTATGCCTACCGCAATCATGGCCAAGAGGTGCGATGCACCGCTCATAGGATGAACAACACCCTCTAAAAATCCTGCAGTAGATTCAGCACTATGTGCAAAAGCTGAAGTTGAGAGAAAAGATGAAAATAATATGACAAGTTTCATTATCATGCCCCAAATTAAAGTCACGGCTAAGATATAGGAGGAATGTTATATTTTCATTTCAATCTGGACTAGACCTAGATTAAACATTAATTTACATATGCAAACATTTTGTAATGCGTGACAATTCAAAGCATTCACGTTTAGAAATTCTATACACAGATTAATTTTTCAGTCATAAACATGCCTTAGCCTTTATCTCAATTACTAAGTGTCAGAGAAATAAAGTCATGCTTCGTTCGACAACTAAATCATTTATTAGTTTTACAAAACATCCACTTATTATATTTTTCATGATATCAATATTGATATTATTAATTGATAACACTCTTTTTTATGACCGACAAAGCAATAACGTTTCAGTAAATAAAGAGAATCTTAGGAAATTTGTCAATGTTCAGTACGGTCTAGACAATGTAGATATGATAAATGGCTATATAAACTCTCTTGATAAAGATAAAAAGAAGTCTCTAATAAATGATTATCTGACTAATGAGGCTTTATATAACTTCGCTCTTAATCGTTCACTTGATAGAAATGATGAAGAGTTGAAATCAGTTATTACGGCTAAAGCCAAAAATATTGTCGAAATGATGGTAAACGCTGAACAGCCAATCCCCAGCTTTAACGAAGCTAAGACTTATTTTCATCAAAAAGCACATAACTATAACAAACCAGAGACCTATGACCTTGTGATTGTAAATCGAGGTGACGATGACCCAAGTCTTATCAGCTCACTACGAGAAAACAAATACTCTTTACGTCAACTTGTGCAAATGTCAGATTTGGCGGACTTCGACAAAATCCTTAGAGATACTGACACAGCTACATTAGAAGCTATTTTTGGTCATGATCAGACCATCAAAATCATTAACCTAGAAGATGATACTTGGTTTGGCCCCTACAAAACTAACGTGGGCTTACATTGGATAAAGAAACAAACCCAGCCAGCCTTTAATCCAGACTTTGAAAGCATCAAAGACCAGGTTATTGCCGACCTCTACCAGTCACGTATTGATGCGCGATATCAACAGATTATCGACGATCTTATTGACCAGTTAAGCGTTAGAACCGAGGTTTAGCATGGCAAATATAAAGCGTTTTATCTCGTTTCTATTATTAGGATTTGCAGGTTGTTTCTCGACCCAAACAATCGCGCACGGCCTTGAGCCGATCTTCATCTCGGTCATTACTATGGAAAACAATCAGTACCGAGTTGAGTTGAAGTTACCTGATGAGTACAAAGAAGAAAACAGCCCTTATTTTCTGTTACCCGAAGACTGTATCAATACTCAGTTCAACCCTCTTATCTCAACTCTGAACTGTCAGGAATCTTTGCTAGGCAAAACGCTTGATATTCGGTTTGACTATTATGTTCCTCAGATATCCACCTTGGTTAATTACTACGATCAACAAGGGAATAATGAATTAGTCGATATAACAACTAAGCAGTCATGGACAGTACCGGTAAAAGTAGATAACTCAAATCTGAACTTACGTTATTTAATCGTAGGATTTGAACATATATTAGGCGGATTTGATCATGTATTGTTTATTATTTGCCTATTAATGATAGTTAAATCGAGGAAAAAGCTTATTCAAGCTATCACAGGATTCACTATCGCCCACTCTATTACATTGTTCATTGTTAGCATTGGTGTAATAAGCCCTGCAATAGAACCTATTGAAATAATAGTTGCAATGAGTGTTCTGCTTTTATCTTATGAAATAATAAACAAAAAAGAAGGACTAACGGCACACTACCCTGTAACCGTTTCGTTTTTCTGTGGATTGTTGCATGGCGTTGGTTTTTCTTCAGTACTCTCTGAAGTAAACACAGTTAATTTAGTCGAACTATCTAGCATTCTATTTTTTAATTTAGGAGTAGAGCTAGGTCAATTATTAATTGTTATATCTTGGTTGTTCATCAATTTCATCACGAACAGATTCAATTTTGACCAAAAAGAAATTTACAAGGCCAGAGTATTTTCTATTTATCTCACTGGTGGCCTTGCAATGTATTGGGTACTAGATCGCTTCTTTCTATGGTTTGAAGCGCGAAGCATTCATTTATTCGTTTAATACAAAATATAGGAAATCACATGAGAAAGTCGCTTTTATATAGCGCAATGATCGCGTTGCCACTGCTTGCTGGTTGTAATTCTTCTAGTAGCGACAATAAACCAACCGACCCAGGTAACCCTGTGCATCCTATAGAGGGTGTTTATGATCGAGAAGGGCCTATCGCGAATTTTCTTGCGACCCCATACCTTCAGCATCCAGCAACGGACGGAATGACTGTAATGTTTGAGCCAGAGTCTCTTACTACTACAGACTCCGTCGTTTATTACCGTGAGCAGGGTAATGAGGGTCCGTATAAACCCATGGTCAGTAGCAGCAGAGATTACGATGACCTTGGTTTAGTTCAACTTGCTCGTGTTGAAGGTCTTAAAAGTGACACCAAATATGACTACTTTGTGCGCACTACGGACGGTGACTCGAAGATCTATAACTTCCGTACCTGGCCAACTTCTTCAGATATCGCAAACAACAGAGAGTACACCTTTGTAGCCATGTCTGACACTCATGCCAGTGATCGTGATCGTTGGGGAGAAGGCCTGACCGGTCTTAGTGACATCTACGAAAACGGTATTATCCGTAACGAGTGTCTAGGTGATGTTTCTACCTGTAATGACCTAATCTCAGGCATCATGGTAGCGGGTGACTTAGTTTACGCCACTAACGTACGTAAAGCTTATCGCGACTTCTTTAATTCTTCTCACGAGCTTGCTGCCTACGTCCCTGTTCTACCAACTCCTGGTAACCACGAGCACGATGGCGGAAATATCGAAGGTTACGATATCTATCTTGATTGGCCTGCTCAGATGGGTTGGGATAAAGCTCGCTACACCTATTCACTTGATTTCTTGAACCTCCGTATGTTCTTTTTCGACAGTTTCGTTAAGACAGATGGTGGTCAGGAATATCAGTATGACTGGACTAAGCAAGAGCTTGAACACACGGTACACGATGGCAATATCGATTATGTACTAGGTATCACCCACGCACCATGTAAGTCTTCTATGTGGCTAAGCGGGGAATCATGGAAAGCGTGTGAGTTTGTAGATTTGCTACAAGAATACTCTGCAAATTCGGGTAAGCTATCAGGGCATATGTTTGGCCATACCCACTCATATACTCGTGGGAATGACAAAAACACTCCGCACGTAGCCCTGAATGTTGCTACATCTGTCGGTCGTTTAGACCACTTCGCAGAGTTTGCTCAGTACGACTACGATACAGTCGCTCTATCTAACGATGAAAATGGCTATAACATCTTCACTATGACTGCTGAAGGTGACAAACAAATCACCATGACACGCCGCACTGGTGGTAGCTTCTATCGCGGATTTGAACCTGATTTCCCAGAATATGAAACGCAGGTATATCGAGTTCACTATGGTCCAAGCCAACCTGTCATCGAAAGCATTAGTTTCACTGACCCTGGCGTTCTGTCCATGAATGCATCATCATTCGATGGACAACCAGAAACTGAACATTATGAAACACACTGGCAACTTTCTAGCACAGCTGATTTCAATGAAGATGTGAACGATATTTGGGGTAACACCACACGAGCATACAACTGGTGGTACAACGAAGAAGACTTCTTAGACGAAGATGGAAATCGTGTAGTGACTGAGTGTAATCCTTACGCTGACAAAGACGAAGAGTGTGCTGAAGACCGCAAACATACCTACCCTGTTGATACTCAAGAAGGTGTTGATATCACCTCTTACGAAACAGTATCTAGTGCTGTTCCGGGTAGCACAATCTACGCTCGTGTTCGATATCGTGACAACAACCTAAACTGGTCTGAATGGTCTCCAGTAGAAGACCTAGTGTATGTAGGAGTAGCAACCGATAACCTAGTCATCAACGGCGATGCGGAAGCAGGTAACGAAGAGGGTTGGGATCACTATCCTAAAGCAGAAGATCCGACATGGAACGCACTTCGTTCCTTAGAGCGTGGCGCTTGTGGTATCCCAGACTCAAACGGAAATCGTGTTTTCCAACTTGGAAACCTTGGTGATGATAGTTGTAACGGGTATGGTGTTGGCTTCGGTGGTGTCGCCTCTCAAACAATCAGTGCCATCAATAGTCTAGATGGTTACACAGGTGTTGAGCCTCTCTATGTAACCTATTCTTCTTACATGATGAACTGGGGGGGGGCTAACGATGACCCTATCTGGATGTATGTAGAGTTCCTTGATGAGAATGAAAATATCATCAGTAAAACCGATAACATCAAAGCAAATTCATCGAAGAAACTCACCAAGTACATGGATGCAGCTTTAGCACCAACCGGAACCCACCACGTGCGCATCGTGATGGAGTCGGAGCATCAAGCTGGTACAGATACGGACGCTCAGTTCGACGACGTTGAGCTTGTTCTATCTATGCCCGAACTTTAATAAGGATCTCGGTAAATAATATAAACTGCCCTCTATAGTTAGATACTAGTTATTGAGGGCCTTTTTATTTTCCAAACACCTTTTTCATCACTGATAACGTAGATTTACGATACTTCATCAGCAAACGAGTTCTCGGCAACCAGCTAGGTGTATGTAGCACTGTACGCGCGTGGCTAAAGGTTCTAAACCCTTCTTCACCGTGGTAATGACCAATGCCTGAATGCCCTATTCCACCGAACGGTGCATCTTCGGCAGCTACGTGGAAGATAGTGTCGTTAATACACACTCCGCCAGAGTGCGTGTTGTTGAGTACATAATCAATGCACTGACTGTCATCGCTCATAATGTAGAGCGCTAATGGTCGTTCTCTATCATTAACGTACTCAACCGCTTGTTCTACTTTTTCATAAGTAATAATCGGCAGGATCGGGCCAAAGATTTCCTCTTTCATTATGTCTAAGTCATCACTTGGGTTAAACACAAGGTGAGGCAGTATCTGGTAACCATTCTCGGAATTGTCATTCTCGGCAACTGGTACAACGCGAACCGACTCTTGATCCCGAGCCTGCTCAAGATAAGACTGTAAACGTCGATACTGGGTGCCATTAATGATATGGCTAAACTGAGTTAAATCTTTACCGAAATAGTCATTGAAACGCTTAATAAATAGTTCCGCGAATTCGTCTGCACGCTCTTGCTCAATTAACACATAGTCAGGGGCCACACAGATCTGTCCAGCATTGACACATTTACCAAACAGAACCACATCAACAATCTTTTCTAATTGTGCATCTGGCGCAATAATTACCGGCGATTTACCGCCTAGCTCTAGAGTAACCGGGGTCAGATTTTTCGCAGCTGCTTGTGCGACTAATCGCCCAACCTGGGTTGAACCAGTAAATAACAAATGATCAAAACGCAATGAGCTAAAAGATCTCGCTATTTCTGCTCCACCTTGTACTACGAACACCTCTTCATCGATAACCGATAGGATATTTTCAATCACTTCATTGGTATTTGGTGTGAATTCACTGAGTTTAAGCATCGCCTTATTACCCGCAGCAATGGCTGTCGCAACAGGCGATAAACTAAGAATAATTGGGAAATTCCATGGAGAAATAATCCCCACCACACCAACAGGTTGATACTCAACTCTTAATTTTGATGGCATTAGCATTAATCCAGCATGACGCTTTGAAGGGCGCGCCCACTTGCTTAGATTTTTAACCGTATATTTAATATGATTAATGGTAGGAATAATGTCAGTTAGCACCGAATCAAAATCAGACCGAAAACCAAAATCTTTCGAAAGTGCTGCTATCAGCTGTTTCTCGTGATCAACAATTGATTGCTTGAGTAATAAAAGGCGTTGCTTTCTAAGTTCGATACTTGGGGAAGGTTCTTGCGAGTAACCTGACTTGAGTTGTTCCAGTTTCAGAGTAAGGTCATCGCTTTTCTTAATGATGTCATCCGAAACTAAATTAAGTTGCCCCATATTAAGGTGTTCCTATCTTTTTGCTAACTGTAAGTGATTATTACGGGGATTGTAGGGCATTAGAGTCAAAGTCACTAATCTTTGTGATCACAGATTTGCATTTAGTTTGCATATCTATGAGAGGAAGCTCTCATTATTAGACACCTATCTTTTTACTGTAAAAAAGGCCAGAGCATAGAGCTCTGACCCAGTCACTACCTCGAATTTACCTAGGCTTCTAGTACCCTTAAGCAAATTGATTCATAGTATTATTGTCGCCCGAAGCCTTAAGTGCTTGGTCTCCGGAGAAATACTCTTTATGATCATCACCAATATTGGAACCAGACATATCTTGATGTTTAACAGACGCAAGTCCCTGACGAATCTCTTTGCGCTGAACCCCCTTAACATACGCCAGCATACCTAATTCACCGAAGTAATCTTTAGCGAGATTATCTGTAGACAGCGCAGCGGTATGGTACGTTGGCAGTGTAATCAAGTGGTGAAAAATTCCCGCATCACGAGCCGCATCTTGCTGGAAGTTCTGGATCTTAATATCTGCTTCTCGTGCCAATTCAGACTCGTCATAAACGCTGTTCATTAACTTCTCACGCTCATAAGCCGATACATCTTGACCTTGCTCTTTCCACATATCAAATACTTGCTGACGGAAGTTCAGAGTCCAATTAAATGACGGGCTGTTGTTGTAAACAAGCTTCGCATTTGGCACGACTTCACGGATACGATTGACCATGCCAGCAATTTGTTGAACATGAGGCTTCTCGGTTTCAATCCAAAGAAGGTCAGCGCCATTTTGCAGTGAAGTGATACAATCTAGAACCACACGATCCTCTCCTGTATTAGGCTTAAAGCGAACCAATCCATTAGGTAGTCGTGTTGGTTTTATATACTTATCACCTTGCTTAATAGCCATCTCACCACTACCAAGATCTTCTAGCTTAGTAATTTCTTCGCCATCAATGAACGAATTGTACATATCCGCCAAATCCCCTTCTGACTGACTTACGGGTATTTTCTGTGTTAAACCTGCTCCCAGTGAGTCCGTACGAGCAACGATTACACCATCATCAACTCCAAGTTCGAGGAACGCATAACGAACCGCATTAATTTTTGCTAGGAAGTCTTCATGAGGTACGGTTACTTTACCGTCTTGGTGACCACACTGTTTTGCATCAGATACCTGGTTTTCAATTTGAATACAGCATGCACCCGCTTCAATCATTTTCTTCGCAAGAAGGTAGGTGGCCTCTTCGTTCCCAAAGCCGGCATCAATATCAGCAATGATAGGAACAACATGGGTTTCAAAATTATCAATCTGATTCTGAACAGATTGTGCTGTGACAGCGTCACCTGAACTGCGTGCTTGATCTAGGCTCTTGTAAAGGTGGTTAAGCTCACGGGCATCCGCTTGCTTCAAGAAAGTGTAGAGCTCTTCGATTAGCATAGGTACCGAGGTTTTCTCGTGCATAGATTGATCCGGTAGTGGGCCCAACTCTGAACGCATTGCCGCTACCATCCAACCCGAAAGGTATAGGTATCTACCTCTCGTCGTTTCAAAATGCTTCTTAACAGAAATCATTTTTTGTTGACCAATAAACCCATGCCAGCAACCCAAAGATTGAGTGTAGTTTTCACTGCTTTCATCATACGACTGCATATCTTCACGCATGATTTGTGCTGTGTAGCGAGCGATATCTAACCCACAATTAAATCGGTTCTGTAGTTTCATACGTGCTACGTATTCCGGATTAATTGCAGCCCACGTTTGACCGTTTTGATCAATAGTGCCCTTTGCTGTTTCGATTACTGATTTGTAGTTATCCATAATGTCCCTCTCTCAGTGATTTAGTAAGCAGTGCTTTAGTAACTAGTAAATGGGATTATCATTTTGCCTGTAGTCGATACTCATGAAGTAGTGGTTCTGTATAGCCATTTGGCTGCTCAGTTCCTTGGAATATAAGCGCCTTTGCACATTGGAATGCATGGCTGGTTTGGGTATTTGGCGTCATTGGGTAATAACCCGATGTTCCTTCGTTTTGCTGATCTACGGTTTCTGCCATTTGCTCAAGCACACTATTTACTTGCTGCTTTGTGCAGATGCCGTGTTTAAGCCAGTTCGCAATATGTTGGCTAGAGATACGTAGGGTTGCACGATCTTCCATCAAAGCAGTATTATTGATATCTGGCACCTTCGAGCACCCTACTCCCATCTCAATCCAGCGCACTACATAGCCTAAGATCCCTTGAATATTGTTCTCTAGTTCACGAACGATCTCTGTTTGAGTCAGTTCGTTCTCTTGCGCCATCAAAGGAATGGTTAACATGCCCTTTTTGTAGTCTTCACTATTTGCCGACAATCGCTGTTGTTGCTGCTTAACATCTATTTCTAGATAATGAAGGGCGTGCAAGGTCGCTGCGGTTGGAGAAGGAACCCAGGCCGTAGTTGCGCCCGCTTCTAGATGGCCTGTCTTTTGCTCCATCATCTGTGCCATTTCATCAGGCATCGCCCACATCCCTTTGCCAATCTGAGCTTTGCCCGACATACCGGTATTTAGGCCCGTTGAAACGTTGTTCTTCTCGTAAGCATCTATCCATATTTGGCTTTTAAGCTCTTGCTTAGGCAAGAAAGGACCCGCTTGCATACTGGTATGAATCTCGTCGCCGGTGCGGTCCAAGAAGCCCGTATTAATAAAGAACACTCTTGATTTGGCCGCGCGAATACACTCTTTAAGGTTTAATGAAGTGCGACGCTCCTCATCCATAATGCCAATCTTGATGGTGTTAGGTTCTAGGTCGAGCATACGCTCTACTCGGCTAAACAATTCACATGAAAAAGCGACTTCTTCAGGGCCGTGCATTTTAGGTTTCACAATATAAATACTGCCTGTGCGACTGTTTTTCATTCGACACAATTCGGGATTTTTAATCTCTACCGCCGCGATAAGTGCCGTTACTACAGCATCGATGATGCCTTCCGGTGCTTGCTCACCCTCTGACAGTGTTATCAGGTCGCTCGTCATTAGGTGGCCAACATTACGTACAAGCAGTAGTGAACGCCCATGCAGGTTGTAGTCCTCGCCGTTTCGCCCGGTGTAGCTTTTGTCACCTTCAAGGCGGCGGATCTGCGTTGCTCCATTTTTTTCAAAAGAAGCGTGTAGCGAACCTGTCATTAAACCTAGCCAATTACGATATGCATCGATCTTGTCTTCACCGTCTACCGCTGCGATAGAATCCTCGAGATCCATAATGGTCGATACCGCTGATTCAACAATGATATCGTCAATATGAGATAGGTCATTTTTACCAATGATCCCTTGACGATTTATTATAATTTCAACGTGCAAGCCATTATTTTTCAGTAATATTGATGTAGGTTCACGCTCTGGATCGCTAGCACCTACAAACTGCTTTGGCTGCTTTAAACCGGTATGCGTTCCATCAGGGAAGTGAGCCATTAGGCCGTTAAAATAGATGGTGTAGCTCTCTACATCATGATGTGAGCCTTGATCTAGTGGGAATACTCGGTCAAGAAAATCCTTAGCATAAGCAATTACGTGCTTGCCACGCGCTGGATTGTATTTCTTGCCTGCTTTCATTCCAGGTTCGGTTTGCGGAATTACATCCGTTCCGTATAGAGCGTCATACAAGCTTCCCCAGCGCGCATTCGCAGCATTAAGTGCGAAACGAGCATTCTTGATAGGAACTACAAGCTGAGGTCCAGCAATCGTAGCAATCTCTTGGTCGACATTTTCTGTCTCTATTGAAAAGTCTTCCCCTTCTGTTTGTAAATAACCAATCTCTTTTAAAAACGTTCTGTACTGCTCGGCATTAAATGAACGATGTGTTTCGTGGAACTGATCAATTTGCTGCTGCATTTGAGAGCGAGTCTCTAGTAGCGCTTGATTTATGGGAGTTAACTCAGTAACCAGTTGCGTAAAGTTGGTCCAAAACTCATCGACATTTAAACCGACAAGTGGCAGCACTTCAGTGTTAATAAACTGGCAAAAGCTCTGTTGTATCTGGCATTCCTTAGTCATTGGTAGATTCATGGCATCATTCCTCGTGATAGTCATTGAAGTGCTTTGTCACCTAGCTGCTGTTGCAAAGAGAAGAAGGCTTTTTGTTACTGGTGTCTAATTTCTTCTGTCTACATTTTTACTTTAACTAAATATTCACTAGAATTTCACAATTAAAATTACACAGTGTAAATTTTACAAATATGAAAACAAAAACCAGTTTGTTCAGACAGTCGCACTTTCTTGGTACCAAGATCCGAAACCTGCGTAAGAGAAATCACTTAACACTTGATGATCTCTCGTCTCGCTGCATAAAACTCAATCCGGAATCTGCACCATCGGTCTCATATCTATCCATGATTGAGCGTGGTAAAAGAGTACCCAGTGAAGATATGCTTGAGGTGATAGCCGATGTTTTTCAAAAACCAGTAAACTGGTTTCTAGATGACGCTAAAGAGCAAAGTGAGATTGTTCCTGAAAAAGGTACAAGAGGTGGAGTCATGGGCATGGCACTAGAGCCTAGCTTTTTGTTTTCAAAGGAAATATTACAGATCGCTATACCTGAGATGCTGGCGCAAACCGGTACTACAGGAAGGCAATTTGCCCACTTACTTATTCGTGCCCATCAAGAGCATAATCAAAACCATTTCCCCGACCTTGAACGTGCTGCAGAAGAAATAGGCCAAAAACGAATGCCATTGGCCGTGGATGACCTTTTTGAGATTTGTGCAGATATTGGGCTAAAAATAAAGTGGTTCAAAGAGCTTCCAGAAACGGTTATCGAAGCAAGCGGAGATAAGAAACAACGTGTCGCTCGTTCCTACTTTGAAGCACCTAACATATTGCATATCAACAACATCCTAAAAAATGATCCTATCAGGCTTAAATATGACATTGCGGTAAATATCGGTCATATGGTGCTGCACCAAGGTGATGGTGAAAAGAGTAAGCTCATGTCTGACAGCAAGCCAAGCTACGGTGTTAGGGATGAGAAACAGCAAGGGGGTTCTGTAGAATTAGACTCCACAAAAATACTGCACGCATGGAGAGACTTTGAATGTTCATTCTTTGCTGGAGCCCTGCTCTGCCCTAAAGTTCCTTTCAGACAACTGCTAGATAGAAATGGTTACGACATTAGCGTGTGTAAGCTAGCCGGCGTATCTGAATCCATTGCTATGCGACGCATGACAGCAGTATCACCTTATCCTCACTGGCATTATTTTGACGCGTATCATCCAGGTACATTAAAGGCCGTATATAGAGGCAATGGTATCCCACTACCATGGGGCAATATGAAAATGGTAGAAGACCCTTGCCAGCACTGGGCAGTATTTCGTATGACTACCAAGGATAAAGATTTCAACGTCAGTGTCGCGCAAATCTCTATCTTGATGCAAAACGATGTGCCTCATATCTACTGTTGTGAATCGGTCAAGGTCCAAGATTTCGCAGGTAACTCACACGTATTGTGCAGTGGTGTGGACCTTAATCCAGCAATCCAAGCTCAAGGATTTGATGCGATAGACGTTGCAGAAAGATTGAAACAGTCTTGTATAGAGAACGGCGGTACAGGCCCTATTCCAAGGGATATCAAAGAACTTCTGTTAACCGTTGGAAGAATCTTAAATATTAACTGGATAGAGAGAGGAATGGAAAACAGAGCAAGACTTATCTGCTCTCGCGGGTCAGTTTGTCCAAGACAGCCTCAGTGTGAACGTCGCACTAAGGCTGAATCAGTTGAGATCACACAACGGTGATGGCTGATGTTCCATATCATTATTCACGTTAACTCTGTTTATAGGTTGTTTTTATGTGCGTCACGGTTCTTTTGCTTGAGGTGAAATTTAGGCAATGAATCAACGTCTGCTGAGAAGCCAATTGAACCTGCAGGATCGTGATCGGAAGCATCAATGTTATCTTTTTTAGCCGGCTCACCTTCTAGTTTCTCATCTTTATTCGCTTTGGTTTTGTGAAAGCTAAAGTTAGGTAGGGAATCTGGCGTAGCAGACAAACCAATTGAGCCAGGCATTTCATCTTTTGACAGGTCGATAACTTGCTGATCTTGAGTGTTAGCGGCAAAAACAGTTGATGAAACAAAAAGTGAAGCCAACAGTAGAAGGCCAGTGCGTTTATTGAGGGTCATGTCTTTTCTCCAAGTGGTTTAATCAATCAACAGGCACATATTAATCGGCTATTGATAAACAACTAACTCTCACTTGGCGGACGAAACCCGTCAAAGTTTTAGGGTGGGCAAAAAACAAAAAAACCGCTGACCTTCAATAAAAGATCAACGGGATTTGATATTAAATAAGTAATAACTAGCTGCGCATCTTACTAAGAAGATCTTTGCTTGCCTGAGTTGGATCGCTTGCCGCAGAGATGGCAGAAACCAAAGCGATACCATCAACTCCGGTACCAACCACACTTTTAATATTAGAGTCGTTAATACCACCAATTGCCACCAAAGGTTTATTCGACAGCTTAACAGCCTTTGTTAAACTCTCTATTCCCCAATGTTTCACGGTGTTAGTCTTAGTCGGAGTCGCAAAAATAGCGCTAACCCCCAAATAATCGACTGCAAAAGATTGTGCTTCAAGTAACTGCTCTTCACTCTCGACTGACAAACCTAACAGCTTGTCGTCGCCAAGCAGTCGTCTTGCATCTTCTACCGACATATCAGACTGCCCTAAATGAACCCCACATGCATCTACAGCGAGCGCAACATCAACACGGTCGTTAATGATAAGTGGCACACCACTCTCCTGCATGACTGATTTTACGGCTTTTGCTCTTTCAATAAACGCACGTACATCGCCATGCTTTTCTCGAATTTGCACCATAGTCACACCACCAGCGATAGCTTTTTTAACCACTGTACAAAGCGTTTCTATGTCTTGCTGATCATCAGTAACAAAGTAGAGTTCATAAGGGTTCATGAATTTGTCCTTATACTTGCTGTAACTTTAAGCGCGATAATACCGTTTCAACATCTAGCTGATACAAGGTATCTAATAAGTTCATTTGAAGAGAGCCAGGACCTGCTGATTTTTCAGCAGCAATTTCACCTGCTACGCCCAAGATAGCAGTAGCAGCCAAACCTGTTACTTCACCAACAGCGGCAAAAGCGCCAGTAAGTGCAGTGTGCGAACATCCCATTCCAGTAACATAAGGCATCATCTCATCGCCATTATCCAACTTATAAGTTGCTTCTCTCGTTACCACATAATCACTCGAACCGGAAATAACCACACTAGCGCCGTATTGCTCTACGCAATATTTAGCGGCATTCACAGCTGAATCACTGCTATCGAGCGCATCTACGCCCTTCGATTGAGCTTGCTCACCTGCCAAGGCGATAATTTCAGAGGCATTGCCGCGAATAATAAGCTTATCCGCTTGCTCCGCAATCTGGCGAGAAACTTCTGTACGAAGTGTACTGGCACCACAGCCAACGGGATCAAGGATAACGGTTTTGCCATTGATGTTTGCCTGCTCTACAGCAAACAACATACGTGGGATCCAAACACTGTCCAACGTGCCAATGTTAATCACTAAACTACCAGCAAAGCTCATCATCTCTGACATTTCTTGAGCTGAATGCGCCATGATAGGAGAAGCGCCAATAGCTAACAAAGCGTTTGCCGTGTTGTTCATCACTACATAATTAGTGACGTTTACCACCAATGGTTTGCTATCACGAAGTGTTTGCAGACTTTGAGCGATTTGTTGTTTATCCATTATTTCAAATCCTATTTAACGGCATTAAAGCCTTGTTCCCAGAAAGCGATTTCCATACGGGTTGCGGTTCTAAATACTTCGATTAGTTCTTTGCCTCGAGTACTCTCTAAAGGAATATCAGCAATCAACTGATCAAGATTTTCAATACACTTCACCACGCCTTGCTGAAACTCTTCCCCCGAATACATTTCAAGCCAACTGCGATATGGATTGCCTTCCAGTTTTGTTGTTGCGCGTTTAGCGAGATTATCACCAATCACACCGTAGCCGATTGCACACGGTGCCAAAGCGGCGTAAAGATCAATAAGATCACCCGCATTTCCGGTATCCAGTACATAGCGTGTATAAGCCACTGTACCAAAATCTTCGGTTTCTGCTTCCATCTCTTGTTCGCTAATGCCCCACTTCTCACAAAACTCAATGTGATGGCCAATCTCAGAATCAAGCAGGTTATGCAAACTTGGCAGTGCATTGCGCATTTGCGAAAGATTCTTCGCTTTATAAATAGCAAGCGCATACGCGCGAGTGTATTGCTTCAAAAACAAGAAATCTTGCTTGAGATAGTGAAGAAATACCTCATGTTGCAAGGTGCCATTCGCAAGCTGATGAACAAAGTCATGCTCTATATAGCCATTCCACTCTTGCTGACAAGCTTCAATTAATTGCTGGGTATTCATGTTGTTACCTTAAAACGTTGGCAAGTATTTAGCGCTGTTTGGAACGCTATTAATGATTTTATTTTCAAACATAAATTGTGCGTAATTATCGTAACGTTGACGATCTACTGCCGCTGGTCGCAAAGCAAAACGAGTTAACGTATCTTCCCACGCACGGCGGTTTAGTTCGTTATCCAAAGTGTCTGGATTATATGCTACGAACTCTTTCCATGCTTGCTCTGGGTGATTCACGATATATTGAGTTGCTAATTCGATCGCTGAGTTGAAACGCTTTAATGCCTCAGCATCATAGCTGTTTGCATTAGCTACAAACACCAACTCGTCATAAGCAGGTACACCATGCTCTTCTGGGAAGAATGCTTTAGCTTTGAAGCCCTCTAGTGCTAGCTGATTGGTTTCAAAGTTGCGTAATCCGCCCCAGATTGCATCAACCTTTCCCGAGGCCACCGATGACGAAAGTGCCCAACCTACATTAATGATTTCTACATCAGAGAATTTAAGGCCAGCAGAGCGCAGCATAGTGCCGATTGTTGCTTCTTCATTACCCGCAATCGCAATACCCACCTTTTTGCCTTTCAGGTCAGCAACAGAGTTGATCTTGCCATTATCTATCACCATTAGAGTGTTAAGCGGTGTAGAGATGAGAGTACCACTGCGAATTAACGGCAGTCCTGCGGCCACATCAATGGTCAATGTTGGTTGGTACGATACCGCGAGATCAATCTTATTAGCCGCCACTAGTTTCGCAGGAACACTGGGATCAGCTGGCTCTTGGATATTTACCTTCAAGCCTTGAGCCTCAAACAAACCGCGTTCTTGAGCAATAACAATAGGTCCATGGTTTGGATTAACAAACCAATCAAGCATTAGGGTCAGTTCTGTTTGTTTGGCTTGCAATAGGGGGCTGAGCAAAAGAGTTGAACTGGCAAGCAATGTAAACAGCTTCGAAGTAAATCGTTTCATGGGGTTTCCTTGTGGCACTGGCTTAAAAGTTAATTAGGTATTGATTACTATCAGGGATCGTTTTAATGATCTTTAGATCGTACATAAACTGGCTGTAGTCATCATAACGCTGCTTATTGACTGCTGATGGTCGCAAAGCAAAGCGCGTCAAAGTATCAATCCAAGCTCTATGGTTAAGCTCGTTGTTGAGCGTATCTGGGTTATAGGCAATAAATTCTTTCCACGCCGCTTCTGGATGATTGACTATGTATTGAGTGGCCAATTCCAATGCCTTATTAAACCGCTGAATAGCATCTTTATCGTAATTTTTCGCATTGGCGACAAACATCAGTTCATCGTAAGGCGGGATACCATGCTCTTCTGGAAAAAAGCTCTTCGATTTGTAGCCTTCTAGGTCTAACTGGTGAGATTCGAAATTGCGCATCCCCCCCCAGATAGCATCCACTCGACCTGATGCCAAAGATGAAGACAACGCCCAGCCGACATTCACAATTTTTATATCGGAATAATCGACATTTTCATTCCCAAGCATCTTGCCAATAATCGCCTCATCTGTACCCGATACCGATACGCCAACGGTTTTTCCTTTAAGATCGGACAAAGAGTTAATTTTGCCATTATCCAGTACGGTGAGCGTATTCAAAGGCGTTGCTAGTAGTGTGCCACTCCATACCAAAGGTAAACCGGCTGCAACATCAATTAGAAATGAAGGCTGATAAGAAATTGCTAAGTCGACTTGATTGGCTGCTACCAGTTTTGATGGAACACTTGGATCTGCAGGCTCTTGAATCGTTACCTTCAACCCTTGTTCAGCAAACATGCCCTTCTCTTGTGCAATGACAATAGGACCATGATTGGGGTTTACAAACCAATCCAGCATTAAGGTCAGCTCTTTTTCCTTTGCAGATGCGGTTGAGCTAGCTAACAGCGCAATACCAGCAACTATTGCGCTAAATTTTTTTTTGAACGAGGTCATGTCTCTTCCTTAACGACATTAAAAATGGCAATTAATCAAATTGCCAAGGGATAAATTTGTTGAGCAGTCTATCTGTAATGAAATAAAGCGTGACCGAGATAAGTGCAAGAATAAACAGTGCCGCAAACATTTCGTCAATCATCATTCGCGCATTGGCTTGCAGCATCAAGTAACCAAGACCTGCACTAGAACCTACCCACTCGCCCACTACCGCACCAATAGGTGCGACAACCACTGCAACTCGAATGCCAGAAGCCAATGCTGGCATCGCCGCAGGCAATCGAACTTGTGTGAGCTGTTGCCAGCGAGTCGCCCCCATTGTCTTGCTCAGGTCTAGATAGCCCTTTGGTGTATTGCGAAGCCCGTCATAACAACAGGTGGTCACGGGAAAGAAAATAATCAAAGCCGCCATGACAACTTTTGACGCTATACCATAACCAAACCAAAGCATTAGTATCGGTGCAATGGCAAAAACTGGAATGGCTTGCGAGGCAATCAAAATAGGAAGTAACCAACGGCGCAATGGCTCAAACAGCAACATTTGCAGTGCGAACATCAGCCCCATGCTAAGCCCTAAAAGAAGGCCCAACACAATTTCTTGTGAGGTAACAATCGTATGTTGAAGAAGCACATCACTGCGACTGCCTAAACGATCAAAAACCGCCATAGGTTCAGGTAGGATAAAGCTGGGTAAATCAAAGAATGAAACCGTTGCTTGCCATAAACCAAGCACCACCAAACACGAAATAATCAAACGCACTACGTGTGAGGTATTGGCTTTTATTCGGCTAGTTAGACCTTGCTGAACCACCACTTGTTTAGTCATCACGACCTCCCAACTGCTCAATTATGCTTTGTTGTAGTTCAGCCATTTCAGCATTAATTCGGCGCGGTGTCTCACCATTTGGCACAGGTACTGTTTCAATCTCTACCGGTTGTGATTGCATTAAATAGATATGGTCACTAAGGCGCAACGCTTCTTGCGGGTCGTGGGTAATTAATACAACCGTTTTTCCCGCAAGCATCTTGCAAGCAAGATCTTGCAGGCGATAACGAGTGACTGCATCTAGCGCGGAGAAAGGCTCATCCATTAACACTACAGGTTTATCTTGCATCAAGGTTCTTGCAAGAGCGACACGTTGCTTCATTCCGCCAGAGAGTTGTCTCGGGTAGACACTTTCTTGTCCTGACAATCCCAATTTAGACAGCAACTCACTGGCCTGCTGCTTTCGCTCTGCCTGCTGTAGTTTATTGAGTTTCTGCTGACTAAAACGATCACTAAAGCACACGTTATCTAACACATTTAGCCAAGGCATCAACAAGTCTTGTTGCGCCATATAGGCAATGGAGTCTGATAAGTTATGCTCGAAGCCGCTTTCTATTGAGCCATTCCAAAGTACATCTTCAGATAAAAGCCCTGCTAGCAAGCGAAGTAAACTGGTTTTGCCGCAGCCACTTTTTCCCAAAACACTGCTAAAGCTTCCTTTTGGAAAACTAAGGTTTAAGCCACTAAACAGTGGTGAGCTTGCATCAGAGAACTGCAAGCTTCCGTTTTCAATCACAATACCCTTAGGTAAACGTTCTGACATAAATTGTACTATTTATTTAGCGCGTAAAAATGATGCACTGGACCGTGACCACTGCCTACATTCAACTCATCAGCATGAGCAATAGCATTAGAAATGTAGCTCTTACCCATCGCTACAGATTCATTCAGTGAGCCTGTTTGCGCTAAGAAAGAAGCGATCGCTGAGGATAAGGTGCAACCCGTGCCGTGAGTATTTTGCGTATTAACGCGTTCAACGGTAAAAGTTTCAACATGGTTAGGTGTGATAAGAAGATCAGTACTCGTGGACTCACTCTCTAAGTGACCGCCTTTTAGAAGCACAGCTTTACAATCTAAACCTCGAAGATCTTCAATCATCGCATTCATTTCTACTTCAGTCGTTGGCAACACTTGCCCAAGCAGCGTGGCCGCTTCAGGCAAATTTGGCGTGATAACATCAGCAAGTGGAAGGAGTTCTAGCTTTAGCGTTTCGATAGCAGATTGCTGGAGAAGAAGGTCGCCACTTGTTGCTACCATAACGGGATCAACAACGAGATATTTTGGTTTATATTGCTTAAGTTTTTTAACGACAGCTTGGATAAGATCGGCTTCTGCAAGCATACCTACTTTAACCGCTACAACATCAAGATCTGTAAATACAGCATCGAGTTGCTGTTCGATAAACTCCGCTGAAATTGGCAAAATACCCGTAACGCCTTGGGTGTTTTGTGCAGTCAATGCCGTGATTACTGAACAGGCATAACTACCGGTCGCAGAGATAGCTTTAATATCGGCTTGAATACCAGCACCACCACCACTGTCAGAGCCAGCAATAGTGAGAACAATTGGAGTGTTTTTTGATTGAGACACAGGCATTTCCTTTTCGTCAGACGAAACGAAACCAGGCCTGCTGTGCTACGGACAATATGATCTATAGCTAGAATGGCGACTAGTTCCCTACGTCAGCACTAACTGAATCAGGTTCCACGGGTTCGCTATTGCGATCTCAGCCTATTGGCTCCCCGACTAATACGATGGGGCGATACTAACAGAGTCAGTATGGGTAGGAAACTAGAAATAGACAAAACTCAGAATCTAGACAGCAAATGCCCTGTCTTGACATAGATAATGGTATCTTCTTCAACAAAAGGAAAATGCTGACTCAAATGAGGGCTACGGATCCAGGTGTATTTGGGATACTGGCCGTACTCATCTTGGAACTTACCTGACAGCACAAGTATCTCTTCTCCGCCAAAATGGGAGTGAAGTTGAAAGCGCTCTCCTTTTGGCCACTTTACCAAAGCCACGTTTTCAACCTCAAAAGAATGTAAAGGCATCACCTCAAGATTACCAATACCCGCCAACCATGGCTGAGTTTGGGTTTCAATCCGTACTGTGGCTTTATCTGATTTATCGAATTGATTGAGCTTTACAAACAAAACGCATCCTCTCTCACTAAATGGCGAATGTTTGCTCTCGGGAGGATTGCGAATGTAGCTGCCCGCTGGATAATCGCCATTCTCATCTGAAAAGGTCCCTTCCAAGACGAAGATCTCTTCTCCATACGGATGACTATGCTCTGAGAAACGAGAGCCTGCTTCATATTTGACTATTGAGGTCACAAGCCCTGTTTCGGCCCCTTCACGCTCGAGGGGCTTACGCCATACGCCTTTAGCCGGGCTGGCCTGCCAATCTTGGGGAGCTGTAGGAATGGCTAATTTTTTTCTGGCGTCCATGTTTAGCATAATTAGAAATGCACCTCGACTGGCATGCCTTCAATCAACTCGCTCTGATCTGATGGCAAATTTACAAATGAAAGCGACACCTGCATTAACGCTTGTTGCCCCTCATACGGTTTAGCTAAGTGCGCTGGTAACTTTGCTGCTAATTCCGTTGGCTTAGAAACAAGTACTTCATACTCATCTCCGTTTGGCAATACAACAACAGCTTCACCATTTAGTTTAGCTTTATCTACGTACTCTGCGTCTAAATAAGCCTGGATTTCAGGAGGCTGGGAGCTATCAGCAACAGTAACTAGATGATCATCTTCTAGAAAGCTGCGTCCCTCAATATCTTCAATATCAATGACCCTTGCATCAAAAGGAGCCCTTAATACCAGTTCGTTTTGTTCTTCTTTTTTAACTACCAACTGAATCTCAAGATTTCTGATTGCCTTAGCAATCTCACCTGATACCAACTCATTTTTTTTACTAAGTCGTGCTTCACTTAGTTCCAGTTTTGCTTCGCTGAGTTGTTTCTCTGCTAAAGAGTAACTGGTAAGTACGGCCACATAATCACTAGTGCTTACCTGTCCTTGCGTATTATATTTATCGTATTTCTTCTTTATTTTTGTTACTTGTAAGAAGTTTCGATTTGCATCTTGAACCGCCTTTTCGTTCAAAATAATTCTCGTATCTCCTTGCTCACTTAAAAGATGTTCTAACTTGCTTATCTCATTTTCAAGGTAAGCAATTTCAGAATTCAGGGCATCATTAGATAAAGACAATAAGACTGAATTTTTAGTTACTTCATCGCCTATTCCAACCTCGATTTCATCGACAGTGCTATTTTGACTTACTGTCAATGCAACGGGGTGATAAGTGACTACTCCTGGAGCAATAGTTAATAGTTGAGGCTTTAGTAAGAAATAGATAGCTATAATAGAAGGTGCAAGTATCGACCCCAGTAAAAACAACCAGCGTAAGCGGTATCCAGCACGTTTTGCTTCGCCATACGTCACTTTCATGCCTTGTTGAGTAGTCGGTGATTTTTGTTTATCTAACTTGAACTTAACCTTCAAAATTTCTTTCCTCGTTTTAATACCCACCAAGGGGCCATACTCGATTCTTCATGTGAACGACGTACTACTTCATTAAACATTGAAAATGCCGTTATAAATCTAGAGAACAATGCATATAGTGGGTATAAAAACAACCAAATAGCTTGTTTGATATCCGAAATTTTTCGTTCTGATATTAGAACCCAATAAATAAAGAATTTAATCAAAACGACAAATAAATACACAACATATATAATAGCGAACATACTCAATGAATATTCTATTGGATAAGCCATTAATAAGTAAATGCTATACCCTGATATAAGGATTGGTAATAGAACATTTTGTAACACTCCATAGACTAGAGTATATATAAATACTGGCCATGATAATAACGAGGGTGTTAACCCTTTAATATGTTTCCTCATATAAAGAAATAAAAGATCCCCATCCCATCGTAATCTTTGCAATACAAAATCACGCACCGTATCAGGCGCATCTGTATGTCCTACCGCATGAGGCGTAAAACCCAATTTTAAATTTGGATATCTCACTTTGTATTGCTTAAGGCGCATGGTTAAGTCAAGATCCTCAGCCGTGTGAGTGTCCCATCCTCCCACTCGTTTCAGCACTGACTTTCTAAAGGCACCAAAAGCACCCGATATATTATTCAAGAGACCGAACTGACTAGTGCCAGTTTTCCCTCCTTGCATAGACATCATATATTCCAGTGACTGCATGCGCGTTAGTACATTGGTATCAAAGTTCCTTACTCTAAGCGCTCCACCAGAGGCAATTATGTTCGGATTCGCGAACTGGCTCGCCATGTTAGACGCCATATCGTTGTCAAAGGAAGTATCTCCATCAACGTTAATCACTATGTCATGCCGGGCTTTATATAGTCCTGTATTTAGCGTCGATACACGTCCACCTCGCTGCCACTTAGGAATGATTTTAACAGTACGGTTTTCATGCCCTCTATACTTTTCAACTGAAGACATTGCAGCTTGATACGTATGCTGATTTTGGGTAGCACCATCCACAACAGCAAGTATTTCAATATGCCCTGCATAAACCTGTTCAACAAGGGTATTAATAGTAATTGAAATTGCCTCACCCTCTCCATAGCAAGTTATAATAAAACTTATTGATGGCGTATGTGATGCATCTCTAACTTGATTTTTACTGTACCAAGTAAAGATTCCAAATATCATTGTTAGTATCAGCGGCATCTCACTAATTACTATCATTGGAAATAGTACGAATATATAGTCTAGATTACCTCTAAGGCTGTTTGCTATCTGTCCGATCAAATATATTACTGTCTCAAGCATTAAAATTCACTCGACTTATTTTTTAGCCAATGATTAACCTTTGTTAAATCTGTTACCGGTAAATGCCAATGTTTAACTGATAAATTTAGAATTGGTGATTCAATTAGTTCTGCGAAATCAGCCAACCTAGTTTCAAGCGTTGACAGAAAGTTAACATCAAAATGAGGTAATAAAATCATTACTAAATCTTGCTCATACTGACAACTTACGTCGGTGGTTCTAAAAATAGTTTCGAGTTGTTCAGAAAATTTAGCCATAAATTCAATGAAGGCGATTTCTCCTTCACTTTCTGTAAACTCCCCTACGTTAAGCAATTTAATACCTAGTAAAAGATCACTATGATCATGACGATTGGATAACTTATTCTTCCAGTCTAATAATGCCTCGAATACCTGAGGTTCAACTGCAGTGGTCAAGTTTAGGTTCGCAATAAAACCAGAGTTGTCATCTAGCAAATATTTTTGTGCATTCTCACCCAGTTTGAAGTCTCTATAATTTCTCACTTGAAGGCTTTCTGTCGACGATTTCGTTTCACAACTCAAGCAACTAGCAACCACATGAGCCTCAGAAAACTCATTTGCACATTGATTACAAGTAAGCATTTCCAAAGGGCGATCATAATCAACCCCAATATGCTTCAATTTGGTTTGGCAGTTTGGGCAAGACATTGAAGATAACTTTGTAAATTCTTCAGAATCATCAACGTGACCACATGTAAAGCAATGCAATGCATCAAACGACCTAATATCACCAGTATTACAGCTCGGACATGTATCAATATAATTGAGATAGCCAGATTCACACGATTTACAATGTCTTACTCGATCTATGAACTGAGTGCCTTCTAACAGCAATGTGTTTTCTAGTTTGTGTATGTACTTAAACGGCGTGCGCTCACTATTGTGATAGATATTGAGTAATGGATAGCGATATAAACTTTTATTACTCGTATCCTTATTAACTCGCAGAGATCTTTCTTTTAATAACCATAGATAAGCTAATAACTTATCGTTTGGCGATTGAGAAAGGAGAGAGAGCTTTTGGTGATGACACCGATAGCTTTCAGGCTCAAACTCACCATCACTCAAATAGTCACTCAACTTACTCGGCCTATTGACAAATATTTGGCTGCTCCACCCCACTTGGCTTATGTGAAGCTTCTCTAACATTTTATCTTGTGCCGTATTAGGTAGGTCAATCAACACTGTAGCACCGTAGAGATACTCTTCTATTTCAGACTCATTAACTAAAGAGGTGACCCAACCATCAAATTGAGGACGATCTTTGGCTTCACCAATAAAAAATAAGGTTCTTAGTTTGTCTGACATGACACGGCTCCACTAAAGTTGGTCGAAGTAAACGAGGTTAGTGATGTAAATCGAATTAATGCCGGAGAGTACACTAAACAGTTACATCCATGATTACCAATTTGCGCCACTCTATAACTTTATTTGTAATTACATTATTTAACGAGATTCTATTCACATGACTTATATATTTGAAATCAGTTAAACTCATGTCAAAGATGCGCCAAAGTAATACCTTCACACAAATACTGTTGCCCTGTGTTTCATAACCTGATAGAAACACCTCATCATTCTTTACAACCAAACTCTTATGTCTCAATCCACACCATTTTCTGATCTCATTAACTCTCGACGCTCCGTTAGAAAATACGACCAAATTGCTGATTTTGACCATGAAAAGGTTCAGCAGGCACTCGAATTGACGGTGTTAAGTCCGAATAGCAGTAACATGCAATTGTGGGAATTTCATCGAGTCATTAGTGAAGATAAGCGTAGCGAGCTTGCGAAATACTGTATGGGACAAAATGCCGCCAAAACGGCGAATGAAATGGTGGTATTTGTTACTACCCCCGATAAATGGCAGCAACGAGCTAAAATGAATGCAGCTCAAGTTCGTGAGAATTTTGCGGGCAGGCCAATGGATGACATTGCTAAACGTGCGACTAAGTACTACGAAAAACTGATCCCGTTTGTTTATAGTAATGACAGCTTGGGTATCAAAGGTTTTCTGCGAAAGATCATGATGACCTTTATGGGCATTAAGAAACCTATGTTCAGAGAAGTCACCAAGCAGGATTTGCGAGTCTGCCTGCACAAGAGCACCTCTTTAGCTGCAATGACATTTATGACGGCTATTCGTGACCAAGGTTATGACACCTGTCCAATGGAAGGCTTTGATTCAGTTCGCGCTAAAAAGCTACTTGGCTTGGGTAAAAATGATGAGATCACTATGATTGTTAGTGTAGGTAAGCGAACAGACGAAGGCATTTACGGTGAGAGGCATCGAGTGCCAAACGAAGACGTCATTTTCAAACATTAGACTTATCAACTCAAAGGAAGCTCGAATTGCCAACACTTGCTCATTGGAAACTGATACTGATTCTGTTTGTTGGCATCCTTTCGGGGTGTGCGACTCAGCAGACGCCTCCTCCCAAGTCAGTCACACATCATCTGGGCTACCAGTCTGATAGTCGGTTAGCTGAATACTTTGACCAGTCTGAGTATGACACCTCGGTTTACACAGGATTTTACCCCTTAGATACTGGGCACGATGCGCTACTTGCACGTATTGTGTTAATAGAATCTGCAAAACACACCTTAGATCTTCAATACTACATTTATCGTGATGATGAGACTGGTCACTTGATGACTTGGCGACTGTTTGAAGCAGCCGAGCGTGGTGTTCGTGTTCGTGTTTTGCTGGACGATATGCAAAAGAGAAGTGATGACGATCTCGCTTATCTAAACTCCCACCCTAATATCGATGTGCGTCTATTTAACCCTAACAACTATCGTTCAGCGAGAAACCTAGGGTTTCTGGCCGATTTCGAACGCCTTAATAGCCGTATGCACAATAAGTCTCTCACCGCCGATAACGTAGTTAGCATTGTGGGTGGGAGAAACATAGGTAATGAGTATTTTTCTTATTATTCTCCTGTAGAGTTTGGAGATTTTGACCTACTGCTTTATGGCAATACCGTAGAGCAAACAAGTGATCAGTTCGATGAGTATTGGAACAGCGATTTTGCCGTTCCCATTGACTGGATCACCTCTAGTGCAAGGGAATTAAAAAGAGAAGAAATAGAACAATTTGCTGTCGACCAAGCCCTTGAGAAACAGTTCACCTCTGGCACATACAATATGACCCAGTTGAAATTTTACTCGAAGATGCAAGACCACAAACTAAAGTTATATTGGGGAACTGGCCGACTGCTTTACGATAAACCCAATAAAATCATTGGCGGAGGAAGCCAACTAATTGACGATCTAAAGTTAGTCTTAGAGGGTGTTGAGTCGGAACTTATCATTGTTTCCCCCTACTTTGTACCCACAGAGGTTGGCACTAAATTACTTGTAGACGAAGTAAAGTCAGGGAAAAAAATTACGATTATTACCAACTCCCTTGCCTCCAACGACGTGTACGCTGTCCATGGGTGGTATTCCAAATATCGAGAAGACCTTATTAAGGGTGGCGTCGAACTCTGGGAGATGAGAGCTTCAGCAAAGATAAGAAGCAAATGGTCGATGACAGGCAGCGGTCACTCTAGTCTACATGCTAAGATAATGCTGATAGATGATCATATTTTGTTCGTAGGTTCAATGAACTGGGATCCAAGGTCTGCCCATATCAACACTGAAATGGCAGTGATTCTCGATCAGGAACCCTTTGTAACAGAGTCAAAATCAGAAATCCAAGCACAACTAATAGAGTCAGCATATAAACTGGAAATTGAAGATGGAGACCTCGTTTGGCGAGATCTAGAGAATGGCGAAACCTTCACTAGTGAACCAGATGCGAGTTTGTGGAGACGAATAGGTTCTTGGATGGCGGGCATTCTACCTATAGAAGATCAGCTATAAAAATAGCCGACTATTTAGTCGGCTATCTTATCTATTTAGTTCTCTTTGGTTTTAATTAGATAGTGAAGTTCACACCAACGAAATGAATGCGTCCGTCGAAGGTGCCGTTAACGCCAACGAGATTATTGTTTGCAAAGCGTTTTGCTGACTCTACTTCACCAAGATCTGCGTATTCATAGAAGAAGTCAATTCCGACATTATCCCAATTTGTAGATGCACCAACCGAGTAACGATATTGCTCACCTACCGGTAGATCAACCCATTGTTTTTCAGGATCATCTTGTGGTGATGTTTCATAAGAGAAGCCAGCCTTCAAACGCCAATCTGAGTTCAATTTGTAGTCGGCACCGATTGCAAACTTCCAAACGTCATCCCAATCTCTTTTAATTGATACACCATTAATAGGTCCTCCCAAATCCAGAACCGTCTGATCCCAAGCACTCCAGCGATGAAATTGAATACTAGCTAAAAGATTTAGCTCTTTGTTAAAGCCATAGCGCGTACTCAGGTCAACTATTTCTGGCACTTCAATATCCGTTGAAACTGAAAGAGGTAATTTATGCAGTTCTGCATCGAAGCTATGTTCTGATTTCGAACGATAACTTAAACCTAAATCTAGGCTATCGGTAGGACGATACATTACACCTAGGTTATATCCATATGCCCAGTCAGTATCCTGTTTAGTTGATATCAATGCTGTAGATTGCTCAAATGCAGCCCAACTAAACTGCACACCACCGGCAACAGACCATTGTTCATTAATCTTGTATGACAGCGATGGATTAAGAACAATAACATTCAGCGTTATTGAATCTAGAGCACCCGCTCCTGCCCAGTCATCACCATAAGATAGACTCGAGCCACCAGCAGCACCTAATGCTAAACCGAGGTGCACTTTCTCCGATACTTGGTGAGCATGAAAAATAGAAATAGAGGGCAGGTAAGATTGCGCTTCACCATCTTGGGCTGGCGTATCCGCATCGTGGAATTTCATCTTTAGGTCAAACGCCATGACATTGATGGTCGTTAAAGACTCTCCCATAAATGACATAGTGGCAGGGTTTGTCCACATAGCAGCAGCGGAATCGGTATACACACCATCACCGGCTCCGGCAACACCAGCATTTGCAGTCACTGCTTCTTGAAGAAATAAGCCACTTGCGTTTGCCATAGTGGGCATTGTGGTCGCGAAAGCTAAAGAGGTCATCACGGCTAAGCGAGAAAGTGATAAGTTAGAGGATTGCTTAGCAGTTACAGTAGAAGTGATGGATGAAAGTCTATTGGTTGACATAATTTCCCAAATCTATAATTGAGTAGGCCTTAGGATTGAGCAAATAGATAGCAAAATCCTTATCTGAGCAAATTATACGGATGGGCTTATAGTTTGGAGGAATATCGAATATCACAGGAAAATAAAAGGGAACTTATCCGCTATAAGCTTATTGATTCTATTCGTTTTTTGCTACTCTATAAATCAAGTAAAGTAGTAATGGCGATAGAATGAGAATTACAGACCTCAATTCATTGAATGTGTTTTTGAATTTAATGCAAACACACTCAACCCAACGAACGGCAAAAAAGCTTGGACGATCACAATCGTATATTTCTAAAGTTCTCGCTCAATTAAGAGAAGAACTCGATGATCCTTTGTTTACGCGAAGCGCCGAGGGGTTATCGCCAACCTCTTATGCATTGGTCATACAACCAAAAATCCAAAATGCCATCGAACAAATTACACAATCATTAGAACCTGAAGAGTTCTCACCATCGAATGTAGACCGCGTTACTATTCATATCTTAGAACCTTTATTAATGCGGTTTGGTAACCAAATTATCAATAAAATACGCGAAGAAACAGACGCTATCATTGAAATGAGAAATTGGACTAAACTGTCGGAGAATATGATTCTCGATGAAGAGGTAGATCTTGGATTTCATATCTTAAGCGATAAGCCTCAAACGCTGTTTCAGAAGAAAATGTATGCCGGTTCCGGGGTCATAATAGGGAACATAGAGGGTGAGTTTGTTAAATATATTGCTTCAGGTGTCAACGAATATGAAAATCGTTTTCAACGTGCCCTACCTGATGCTGAAGCGACTATTTTTGTGGATAATTTTATGCTGCTGTCTCAGTTGATGGATCGTGCGCATACCATGCGATATATTTCATATAGAGCAGATGCTGATATTCCAGACTTAGATATTGATACAGCTATTGTACTTAAAGCTTCTAAGAGGAAGTCTCCTAAAAGTTTATGGATAGCAAATCTTGTCGAGAAGTGCATCCACGAAGAACTTAAGTCAAACCCGGCTCTATAGCAGGTATTCAATACAAGAAAAGGGCAGTATCACGGATGTGATACTGCCCTTTTCTTTACCGAAATGCCTTACAGCGCGGACAAATAAGCTTTATAAGCCTTAAGTCGAACTGTAGCACCACCAATAATATCCATAAAACCAAGCATCGGGTGTGGTTTGTCTGCTGACACCCAACCAGAGCCTGTTGAACCGATAGGGATGTTGTATCCTTCTGGCTCAATGAATTCAATCACGATAGTACGTCCATGAGAATTCATGTTATTACCAACGTGTTGTCTCACATGTTGACTACCTTGGCGCACTTGAACCTGCGCTTCACCTGTACCAGCAGTAACACTGTGTACACGCCCACGGAAGATCTCTCCCGGGTAAGCATCTACATAAAACTCAGCAAACTGCCCTTTTTTGATTCCGCGATAGGTTTGATCTGGAATGCGCATCTCAACAAATTTCTTGCTGGTTGAGTACAAATGCATGTTACCAGTACGAGTTCCATCAGTAATGTTAGTAATTGATAACTGTCCATCAAACGGCGCTCGAACTTCGCGGCGTTCATGCTGCCACTTTGCAGATGCCAATTGCGCTTCAATATTCATAATTTGAGCGTGTGCTGCAGCAATTTTAGCTTCGGCAGTTTCAATATCAGTACGGATATCATCACGTTCAGAATCATGAGAGAAATCTTTTAGCTTCTCAAGTCTAACTAGCGTTTTCTTGTCATTATTCTGTTGCAGTCTTAACGATAGAATTTCGGCTTCACTCGCTTTCTTTTGAGCGTCTAGGCTTTCCAGTTGTGACTCTGTATCTTCAGAACGAAGTGTATAAATCAATTCGCCTTCTTTTACGATCTGATTATGAGTCACAAACACTTGGTCAACTTCTTGGCCAAATAATGGACTCAGTACTGCATGCGGCGCTTTTACTGTTGTACTGTCGGTTAAATCCGCAGGAGACCAAAAACGGTGAGCAATAAATAGCATTGTGGCAATGAACATGCCTGTACCTACCATAACGGTGCCGCTTCGTAGATTCCATTTTACAACGCCTAGTTTCACCAAGATCCAGCAAATCAGGATGTAAGGTAACATAATCTCTTTCATGGATTATTCCTCAGATGCTTTAGTTTGTTTTCGGCCTGAAAGACCATTGCTGATGATCTTAGAGATGGAATCTCCAATCACATCCCAACGTGAAAATGCAATAATAATCGCTAGTACCCACCAGGTTTTATTGATGAATAGGCCACATAATGAAAGAGCAAAAACGATTTGAGTGTGAGCACTCGACATTTTTGATGCTTTGTGGACCGCGACTTCATGCAATTGCCAGAATAGATACACCATATATACAATGATTGCTAAGGTGACGAAAAAAACAAAACCCATGAAAACTTCAGAATCGAGTAGTTTGAGGATCGTAGGGTATCCATCAACAAAATATTCAGCGGGTAAATCCTTTCCGTGGATTGATCCTAGTTTGGATAAAGCAACAGATGCTCCAGCGATAACGCCAAAAACAATCACAGCTTTAAGCAAATATGAGAGGATGGAAATTATGCTCCTTGCTATTTTTCTTCCCGTACCTTCGTTAGAAGAAGGTAAAGAGGTAGCAGACATTTTATTTTCACTTCTTGTTATGAATTCGCGTGAACTTTAAGCTATTTACAGCGTAATGTAGGAATATGCGTTATTCCTTTTCTTACACACACACTTAAGCACTGCTTACGCATAAACAGTGCCAACTCATCAACAATATAAAACAACTTAATTCAACTTTAGGTACTACAAAGCACCAAAGAATATACCAAGCAACAACATCGCAATTGCTATCGCAATGTGCCCTACTTCAATCGGCCCTAGTCCAAATTCGAGTTTTATCATGTCTATATTCTCCTTTTGCTACTCAGCTTATTGTAACTAAGCCCTTAACAGAGATAACGACACTAAGGTTTAGATCGATTATTAAACTGACTTATGAATAAATACTAAAGCTATTGGCTATATCGAACGTCGTCCAACTAAGATATCCTAAACCACACTTATTTGTACTCACGCAGACAATAGATTTTTCATGAAAACTGAAGACCTGAAACTGTTCCTTCACGTTGTTGAGTTGGGTAGTTTTACCGCTGCAGCAAACGCCCTCGACCTACCTCGTGCAAATGTCAGCAGACGCATTAACGATCTAGAGAAAGAACTCAATACACAACTATTCCATCGCACTACTCGTTCACTCTCGTTAACTCATAACGGTGACAGTTACTTTAGCAAAGTACAGAAGGTCGTAGAGCTTTTGGACGATGCCAATCAAGCAGTTACTTACTCTAGCCGTGAAGTGTCAGGGAAAGTCAAATTGGGCTTACTCGCTGAAACTTACGAGTTCGTTCAGTGCTCTCTATTTGATTTTCATGATATGTACCCAAACGTGGAGCTTGATCTTCGTACCGTGAGTAATGGCTTTCAAGAAATCTATCAATACGGTTTAGACATCTCTTTCCATGGCGGTGAGTTAGAAAATTCAGACCTAATCGCTAAGCCTCTAATGCCACTCAATCACAGCTTACTCGCTTCACCAGATTACATTAGTAATAATGAGCGCATAGAAGTATTAACGGACCTGCATAAACACAAAGTAATGTGTTATCGCTGGCCTAGTGGCAATGTAGATAACTTGTGGCATTTTGAATCTGGGCAAATTTCAGTCTCCCCTTGGCTAGTTTGTAATAGCATAGGCTTTCTTCGTAGAGCGCTGATTATGGGAAGAGGGATTGGATTTTTACCTGAACTTGTGGCTAAAGAGGAGTTACAACAAGGTAAACTAATTAAAGTATTGCCTGATCACCCCGCCGTACCTAATCAATCCTACTTACTGCATCCGAAACCACAGACTTTAAACTATGCCAGTCGTTTATTGATAGAATATTTATTACAAAGAATTCCGCAGGATTCACTATTGTCACAAAAATCATGACAGTGATTCTTAAATGAGACTGATTATCTCTTTCGATTAAACACTTACAATCGGGCTACTAAAATATAGGAGCCCGAATATGCAGTATTCAAAAACAATAATCGCAAGCGCAATAGCCTTGTTGCTTAGCGCATGTCAACAGGTAGAATCCACACCTAAACTCGCATCTGAACCTCAGCGCAGTATTCAGGTTGTAGAGCTGAAAGATCCGTCATTTAAATCAACAAAACAATTCACCGGTGTCGTCCACTCTCAAGAAAAAGCGGGGGTTGCTTTTCGCGTTCCTGGAACCATTGACGAACTTCTGGTCAGAAAAGGCGATGTGGTAAAAAAAGGCGAAACCATTGCTCGTCTAGACCCACATGATTACCAAGTTGCTTTAGAGGAACTAGAGGCTCGAATGCTTGAGGCTAAATCAGCACACAAGCTTGCTAAGGCAGAACTTGCACGAGTAAAACAAGCCATTAAAGACGACGCAATAGCGAGTGTAAATCTTGACCGCGCCATCAGCGGTTATGAGCGCAGTTTATCTGCGGTAAAGGTAGTGCAAAAAAACATCCAGCGAGCTGAAGATACATTGAGTTACACAGAATTAAAGGCTCCATTTAGTGGTGTCATTGGAAACGTCAATTATGAACAACATGAGCAGGTTCTTCCCGGTATATCGGTGGTGTCACTGCAAAATAACGATGAGCTCGAGGTTGATATTGATGTTCCTGAAAATTTACTTCACGAGTTCAAAGCAGAACAACAAGTAAATGTCACTTGGTATCAAGCTAAACAACCATTACAGGCAACAGTGAGTGAAATTGCCACCAAGCCCCATCTAATCAAGCAGACCTATACTGTCACTATGACCTTGGACAACCCATCTCATGATGTTTTCCCAGGAAAATCAGTAACCGTTTTGGCTGATTTATCGCTCACTGATTCTTCTTACTGTGTTCCTTATTCCGCCCTTTTGGGTAACAAACACGAAATGCACGTAAATGTCGTTGAAGATGGCATCATTGCTCCCCGCTCTATTAATCTTGATTCCATTGATGCGAATACCGCCTGTATTAACGGTGATTTCTCCACGGGAGACCACATTGTCATCAGTGGTACACACTACCTTAAGGAAGGTGATAAAGCAGACAACATCACTGTACGGGAGCTATAGGAACAAGCATGATTAATCTAGCTGAATTTGCCATCAGACAACGTACCTTTGTACTCTTCTTCACAGTGCTGAGTATCATCGCTGGACTGTATTCATACTTTGATCTTGGAAAATTGGAAGACCCCACATTTACGGTTAAAACGGCTGTAGTAGTAACGCTTTACCCTGGCGCAAGCGCTGAAGAAGTGGAACAACAGGTCACTGATACCGTAGAAACTAAACTGCAAGAAATGGCGGAGCTGAATCGCTTACGCTCCCTATCTCGCCCTGGTATTTCTATGGTGTTTGTCGACCTTAAAGAAAGCCTCAATTCACAAGAACTTCCCCAGCAATGGGATCTGCTACGCCGTAAAGTATCAGATGTGAAATTGCAATTACCAACCAGCGCTCAGATCTCAATCGTTCAAGATGAGTTCTCGGAAGTGTATGGGATGCTGTTTTCCATTCATAGTACCGATGCGGCCCCTGAAGAACTGCGTCAGTATGCAGAGGAGTTACAACGCAGAATCAAAACCGTCTCGGGCATTAAAAAAATTGAGCTTCATGGTGTCCAACCTCGCGCGGTTTATATCGATATGCCTAACGAACGTTTAGCACAATACGGCTTATCAGTTGCTCAAGTTTGGAGCCAACTGAACACTCAGAATATGACTTTCGAGGCAGGCCAATTTGCAGCTGACCAGGAACGTATAAGAGTTGCGCAAACCAGTGAATTTAAGTCTTTATCTGATATTAAAAATCTAATTATCAAAGGCGGTATCAGTGAACTTGGAAGCGGCATGATCCGATTGGGTGACATTGCCGATGTTAACATGGGTTATCAAACACCAGCGCTCACTGAAAACCGATTCAACGGTGAACCGTCTGTTACGCTTGCTGTTAGCCCAGTAAATGGTATCAACGTTGTATCTCTAGGCGATACTATCAATCAAATCATTGATGATTTTGAAGCAGAACTGCCACTAGGGGTCGACGTATCGACGATTGCTTATCAGCCTGAGCAAGTGCAAATTGCTATTGATGACTTTGTAGTAAACCTACTTGAAAGCGTTGCAATCGTGTTTGTTGTATTACTGATATTCATGGGTTTCAAGAGTGCAACTATCGTTGGTACGAGCCTGTTAATCACTATTCTTCTTACCTTAGTTTTCATGAATGTCATGGAAATAAATCTGCATCGAGTTTCTCTAGGTACCTTCATTCTTGCCTTGGGCATGTTAGTTGATAACGCCATCGTCATTACCGACATGATGCAGTCTAAAATGAACAAAGGCATAGAAAAAACCAAGGCTGCTATTGATTCAGTGAAAGAAACTGCAGTGCCACTGCTAGGTGCAACAGTAATAGCGATTATGGGTTCGAGCCCAGTGCTTTTTTCAAAAACAGATGCCGCTGAGTTTGCTGGTTCAGTATTTAGCATAATCGCTTCTTCGCTAATGTTATCGTGGATTATTGCTATGACATTAACTGCGCTATTGTGTTGGTTGTTCTTAAAACCGAATAACAAAGGTGCAGATCAAAAGAGCCCACTCCTATCCAAGATGATCAACGCTATTGTTGACCATCCAGTCAAAACTCTCGCTACACTAATACCGCTGATTATAGTCACAACTCTATGCGTACCCTACATTGCAATCAACTTCATCCCACAATCTGATAGACCCATTGTGTTTCTAGATTACTGGCTTCCAAATGGTGCCAAAATAGAGCAAACCTCTGACGATATGAAACAGATTGAACAATGGCTACTCGCCCAACCAGAAGTAAAAAGCATTTCTACATCAGTAGGAGCAAGTGCACCAAGGTTCTCGGTAACTGTAGAGCCAGAGCCACTTGATCCCGCTTATGGGCAAATATTGATTAACACAACCGATTACTTTGCGATAGATGGTCTTGTAGCACGCGGAGATAAATGGCTTGCACAAGCTTTTCCCAATGCTGAGCCAAGGTTTAGGGCACTTAAATTGGCTACTGCAGACAAATATGCCGTAGAAGCTCGCTTTTCAGGGCCAGACGAAGAGGTACTACACCAGCTTGCAAATAAAGCCAAAGCAATATTTGAAAGCCACCCCGATGCAAAATACGCTCGTGATGACTGGCGTCAGCAAAGCAAAATGTTACTACCCATTATCAACCAAGACAAAGCATTGCGAGCGGGTATTAATCGTGCGGATATCGCCTTTGCAATGAAGCGAGGTACTAACGGTATGCCGTTGGGTCGCATGAATCTGAACGATGAGTTGATTCCGATCCAACTGCGTGGGTCAAATCAAGATATGACATCTCTAGAGACTTTACCTGTTAAATCACTATTGGGACTTCATTCTGTTCCTCTAGGCCAAGTTGTCGATGGATTCGAGTTAACAACAGAAGAAAGCATGATTTGGAGGCGTGATCGCGTCAAAACCATAACTGCTCAAGTCGCTGTCGAACGCTACACCACCCCTGCCAACGTTCGAAATGCGTTAAAAGATCAGATCGAAAGTATCTATCTTCCACCTGGATACAGCATGGAATGGGGCGGTGAATATTATGATGAGAATAAAGCAGTCACTGACATCATCAAGCAATTGCCAAAAGCTCTGCTGGTTATGACCATCATCATGATTGCACTGTTTAATGGCTTTAAACAGACCGTCATTATTTATACCACCCTACCCTTGGCAGCAACAGGTGCGACGTTTTCACTGCTGCTATTCGATAAGCCATTTGGTTTTATGGCTTTGATTGGCGCAGTGACCTTAACCGGCATGATCATTAAAAATGGCATCGTATTGATGGACCAAATTGAACTTGAAAGACGCAATGGCCTTGAGCTTTCAGATGCGATAAAAGAAGCCACTATGAACCGAACAATGGCTATATCTATGGGAGCTTTAACCACTGCTCTAGGGATGATTCCGCTGTTAAGTGATTTATTGTTTGATCAAATGGCAGCCACCATCATCGGCGGATTAGCCGCAGCGACCGTTCTTTCTTTAATGGTAATGCCAGCGATGTACAAGCTTGCATACAGACAAAAAGAACCTAAACAGACCATTAGCACAGAATTGGCATAAGGGAACTCTCATGAATTTAGTAAAAAAACTGGCTCCCATTACGTTAGCTCTATTGATTACAGGCTGTGCTGTGGGGCCAGACTATCAAAAGCCCGAGACCACACTCGCTCAAACCTACCTGTATGCTGGCAGTGAAGCGAGTATCGATTCAGAATATTGGTGGAAGCAATTCAATGATCCTACCTTAAACGAAATGGTCATTAGTGTTCAGCAGCAAAATATCCCTCTGCAGTTGGCAGCTGAGCGCATTAAAATGGCGGATTCCTATAAGAACGCTATCGAGTCGTTTAAAGTACCAACGGTGAGTATTGGCGGTGGTTACTATAACTACCAACTCAGCAAAAATGACTCTATGCTAGGTCCCGCTTTAAATCCAATAGATGTACCTGGAGCAGGATCAGTGACACTGCTCGACAACCAGCACGATGGCGGATTTGTCGGTGGTTCAATCAACTGGGAACTGGATCTATTTGGAAGGATTGATCGTCAAACCAACGCGGCCTCAATCCGTGCTGAACAGGCAGAGATCTTTCAAAGTGGGCTCACAACCTTGATAACTGCAGATCTAGTACACAACTACGTGCAATATCGAGGTGCAAGAGAGCGTAAATTGCTCGCAATGGAAAACATTGAAGATCAACGTAAAACGTTAGCTTTGGTCGAAAAAGTAGTAAGATCCGGTTATGGGTCAGAGATGGATTATGCACAAGCAAAGGCCATGCTTGCGGCTACTGAGTCCATTATTCCACAATTAGAAATCGCTGAGCAGGTGCACAAATATCGCCTTGCTATTTTGCTGGGTGAACCACTCACTCAGATTGATGTTCGATTAGCTGACGATAATGAGTTGCCAGAATTCTCTGCTTTAATTCCTGTAGGCTTACCTTCAGATTTGGTTAAGCGTAGACCTGATATTCGAATGGCTGAAAGAGAAATGGCAGCAGTGAATGAAGAGTTAGCGGCAAGTGTAGCTAACCGTTATCCAAAGTTCTTTTTAACTGGATCGCCTGGCGTGTCTGCTAGTAGTTTTGACGACCTATTTAGCAGCGATTCTTTTGGTTGGGCTACGGCTGTCGGCGTTAGCTGGAATGTATTTGATGGAGGTAGAGGCGAGGCTATGGTTGAGTTGAATGAAGCGCGCTTCAAATCAGCAGCGTTAAGCTATCAACATACCGTTGATTCAGCCTTTGCTGAAGTCGATTCGGCTCTATTCGCTTATGGTCGAAGCCAACAAAATCAAACTCAGCTTAATGAAGCTGTACAAGCGACAGATAAAGCAGTATCAAAAGCAAAATCCTTGTATAAGGCAGGCTTGATTGACCACTTATCGGTTCTAGATGCACAGCGTCAGCAACGTGTTATTCAAGATCGTCAAGTCGCTGCCAAACTACAATCTGCTAATAGTACAATTGCCGTGTATAAAGCGTTAGGCGGAGATTGGAGCACCACCCCACAAGCGTAAGCAATACCAATTGGAGCCAAGAACTGAGCAATCTAGCCTACTGTGATTAGTATAGATGCAATCATACAATGACAAACAAAAAAGCCACTTCAATATGAAGTGGCTTTCGTTTAGTCAATAATTTGATTAATGAGTTACTTTCAAATCGTAGAAAGTCGCTTGCACATAGTCATCTGGCTCACCTGTTTTATTCTGATTATATACGCCAGCCTTGAAGTACATATACTGCCCGCTTTCTTCGAAGCCGCTCTTAGACATATCTACTGATTTAACAATATCATCTTTACCTTCACGCATAATCGTCGCTGATAGCTCATTGCCTGTCACGTTGATGCGATAGCTAAATACTTCGCCTAACTTGATACCATCCTTAGGCTCTGCTGGATTAGCATCTTGATTGCCGTGATTGGGTAGTGAATTGCCAATCATGTCATGCCAAGTTTCATCACCAAAACCATCACGAGGTTCATGCGCAAAGTAAATTGACCCAGTTTCATGCTGTGGCAATTTTCTGTAGTAAAGACGAATTGGTTCGTCTTTGTTAGCGTGAATCTGACCCACAATAACACGTCCTACCTGCCAGTTTTTACCTGTTGTAGTAACATGATCAACCTTAAGCGTAGCTTCAAGCGTACCGTCTACCCCACCAGCCTCTTTTTGATCGGCTTCAGAAGCGCTTGAGAATACCCAGTTATTGCCATTTACGCCTTTAGTTCTATGAGAAGTGTCGCCACGACGCATCATTTCGCGCAGTTCTGAGCGAGTGTAGGTCGTGTTCTTAGAGGTTTTAGCACCTGCAATTGGGGCTTTAAAAACCATGCCACCGTCTTCAGCTAGGTAGAAGAAATCCGCATCTGAATATCCACCAGCCAACTCATTCTCTTTAATTTGATCCGATTTTCCATCGCCATTTGAGTCGACAGGTACACTAATCGTCCAACCGAGAAGGTCAAATTTATCAGACGGTGCTTTAGTTTCAGCTTGCACACTTGTGCTCATAGCCAAAGCAGCAACGAAAGTTGTAATGGTGCTAAACACGAACTTCTTGCTGTTAGAATCACGAAGGATCTTGGTATTAATCATTTTAGGCTCAACTCTATGTCGTATTATATGATTTATTAAAATACTAACATCGTAGCAAGGAATGATGCACACCGATAAATATGACACAGATCACACATTATTAATCTGGCTATGCACCCGACGAACAACTCAATCATTGAGCACATAAGTACACTGTGAATTATTCACAGTATCAATCTTTACTCTACGTAATGTTCTATATCTAGCACGATAACTAAGAGTCCTCCCAAAGAGGATTTATTGATTACTTATAAATTCAGACGTGTTTTAACCGGTACATGATCTGACCCTTGTATTTCTAGTAGAGCTTCTCGAGCACAAAGAGACACACCAGAATCGACATCAGTATTTAACCAAAAGTGATCTATTGCAGTCATAGCTAAAGCCGGTACCTGTATATCTGCTCGTGTCCCTTTCCAGCTTGCTACTGGTAATGACTCATAGCCAATAAATATATCTTTATAGGAAGGACTTGAAGCGGAAAGATTAAAATCTCCGATCACAATATTGGTATCCACAGCAGAACTAGTCACTAGATATTCGGCTGTTCTAATCAAAGCGTCTCGTCTATACCACAATGCTTTACTTCGAGGTGAAGGGGGATGAGCGGCAATCAACCCTATATCAGTACCTATTCTCGGTTGCCATATTCCGCGAATGATATTCTGCCCGTCAGGGGTGCGAAATACTGACATTCCATATAACAAATGACGACTTAATATTAATTGATTTGATGGATAACCCACTTTAGGTTGCCCACCATAACGATGAGGATAAAGCGTTGATAGATACGAAAAGGCTTGACCGTGTTCAGGAGAGACTTCTTGCATCACCACTAAGTCAGGCTCAGTGCTCTCTAGATAATCGATGAATTGTTTAAGATTAGTATTCTCAAAAGCCAAATTATATTGAACCACAGTGACACTGTCACCGCACGTTTCTTCTACTTTCGCTGTACTATTCGGTGTGAAAGAAAAAAATAGCAGTCCAATGCTAATATTTATCGCAAACAGAAATCTGTCCTTCAAGAAACCCGAAAGCAAAGACAAAGCGATATAAACAACAAACATTAAAACGGGAATCGCGGTGAGGTTTTCTGCCCACCAAGCTTCAGACATGAAATAGCACCATACCCAGATTGTGATAGGAATGGTGCTAATTAGGGAAAGAATCAATTTCTTGATATCAGCAAGCCTATGAAAAATAGTGACTAATTTACAGTTTAGCCACTATTTCTTAGTTTAGCCTCACAGTGGAGTAATTTCGGTATTTAAGGGTTTTCAATCGACGAGATATCCTTGGCAATCAATCCCAGTCTGGAGCGAAACTTGGGCTTGCAAGGCGATGACCTCTATCTAGCTTGGCGATCTTCTCCATATCGGACGCGGTTAGCGTCACTTTTTCTGACTGTAAATTGCTCTCGATATTGGCTTTCTTTGTTGATGAGGGAATCGTTACGAAATCGTTCTGACGCATCCAAGCAAGCACAATTTGAGCAGGGCTCGCATCATGCTCTTTAGCAATAGCTTGAATCGTTTCATCTTTCAGCACATCACCATACGCAAAAGGCATATACCCTGTCACTATCACCCCATTGGCTTCACAAAAATCAACCACCTTATGATTTTGCAAATATGGGTGCACTTCTACTTGATTGGTGTAAACCTCTCCGTCACCGATGATATTAATGGCTTTCTCAAGCTGAGCATTAGTAAAGTTAGACACGCCAATATGGCGAACCAAACCTGCATCTTTTACCGCTTTTAGTTCAAGAAGGTACACCTCCATTGGCACTTCATCATCTTTAAGCGGCCAGTGAATTAACAATAAATCTATGTAATCTGTCTTTAGCTTTTCTAAACTCTCATGAACGCTTAGTGCAAACTTTTCCTTAGAAAAGTTATCTATCCAGACTTTAGTGGTCAGAAAGATCTCTTCACGCGGAATAGATGAGTCGGCAATCGCCTGTCCCACTTCTTGTTCATTTCCATAAATCTGAGCCGTATCGATATGACGAAATCCGGCTTCTAATGAAATTTTCACCGAATCATAGCCTGCACCGTATTTGAGTCTGTAGGTGCCCGCTCCCAAAAGGGGTATAGAGTTCATGGTTTTCTCCAGTTAGTAGATACTGGAATAATTCTGGCAGAAAAATAGGCAGGAAAGTAAAAAGGTCGCACATTTTTAGTGCGACCTCTCAAAGTATTATTGGTATTTGAAAAGCTGACTATGCGATGGCTCCAACGGGAAACTGCTATCACTTTAGTTCGCTAACTTGTTTGATGCTGAAAAAGCGACTTGCTTCTCGCACTAGCAATTGCACGGGGTTATACTGTGTGGGACACATTTATATATCAAAGGCATGCAATGACTTCTGCTACTACTCCAAATGTCCCAAAGGATCCATCAGAGCGCTTTAACTTTTTCTTTAAGGCTGCAGTAAACGATAAGAAAATCTGGCTATTAATTGATGAGCACGGAAGTGTCATGCTAAACACTGAAGACGAAGAATGCGTCCCAGTTTGGCCTTCAGAAGAACATGCATTGCTTTGGGCGACAGGCGAATGGGAAGGTTTTACTGCTGAGCCTATTTCTATTGCTAAATGGAAATCGCGCTGGACTCACGGGCTTGAAGAAGACGAACTATCGCTGGTTGTATTCCCTGACCAAGAAGGTGAAGGCATCGTTCTATATCCTGATGAGTTCGAAATGGAACTCGTTAAGCGCGAGTCCAAGCCACAACGATAAACCAAAAATATCATCATTTAGGCCTGTCGAAAGATGGGCCTTTTTTCTGTCAAAAATAAAATCTTGTTCACAGTTCCATATCACCTATGTGCATATGCTCACAATTTCCACACCACGCAATTGACATAAAATAGTACAAATAACACTCTTAATTATTACTTTTTGTTACAGACGTTCTCATGGATATGAATAAATCAATTTTAGCATTGATGCTAACCACTACATTAATGGGTTGTGGGGGCAGTGATGGCTCTGATGAATCTAAAACCCCAACTGATCCTGATACTAGTGTACCCGTTGAGCCGGGTGATCCAATCGCGCCATATAGTATTACTAAATATCAAGATATTCTGTCCAATTCAGATTTACAGCAATCCGATCCCGATGGTAGCGCATCCAACAAAGAAACCGTTGTACGCGATGGCAATTTTTACGGGTATCTGGACGACTATTTCTATGCTCAGGAAAACACACAATACCTAGTCTTTAAGATGTCGAACTACTCCATGCGCAATGAAGTGCGTGAGAAAGACAATTTTGATATCAATGTTGAGGACGAAAAACGCACATTGTTGGCGGAAGTAAAGCTACCTAATATCGAAAATGCAATGAGCAATAGTTCTTCAAGTCGTGACGAAGTGACTTTTTTGCAAATTCACAACAAAGGCACCTCAAGTGATGGCACCGGCTACATCCCCCACCCTTTACTAAGAGTGGTATATGAGCTAGAGCGTGATGGAAAATATGGACACTACTGGGCTGTTCTAAAGAACAACGCTGTCGATTGTAAAGGAGACGGTTCCGATCCAGATTCAGCTGAGTGTCAGAATGCCTATGACCGAATCGATCTTGGTGAGGCAGACACTGATTCCTTTACTAAGTTTGAACTTATCGTCCAAGAAAATAACCTAGCTATTGAAGTTAATGACATCGTCAAAGTCGATCTTGACATCTCCTATTGGGAGCACTTACTGAGTTACTTCAAAGTTGGTGTATACAATCAATTTGAAAATGGTGAATCTGAAGCTCACTTCCGCGCTCTCAAAGTCCTAACTACTGACTCTGACACTGCATATGATTGGAATATCGATAGCTGGAAACTTACAATTCCTGCGAGCAAAAATGACTGGTATGGTTCTGGTGGTGACAGTGCTGCAGAGATCACTCCTGAACGCTGTAACGACAATGACAAAGACGAATTATCAAATGACGAGTCCGTCTACGACTATGACAATAGTATCGCTTACTTTAATGTAGAAAATGGACGAATGCATTTTAGAGCTGATATGGGGTACGGCTCTTCTACTGCCAACTCTAGCTATATTCGCTCTGAACTTCGTGAATTATTTATTAGCTCGGGTAATCCTGATTGTAGTACTAGTGATGAAGACACTAGTTGGTATCTAGATGATTCAAGAACTAATGACACTACCCACACGTTAAACGCCACCCTTAAAATCGAAGATCATCCTAACATCAGCCAACCTAAAGTTGTTTTAGGTCAAATCCATGGTTGGAAGATCAATCAAGCACTAGTTAAATTGCTTTGGGAAGGCGATAACAAACCCGTTCGAGTTATTCTCAATGATGACTATGAAATTAACAATCAAGACTGTAACCACTGCGAACCATTCAGTGTAGAACTTGGTACCTATGCCGCTGGTGAAGAATGGAGTTATACCATTCGTGCCGATGAAGATGGCATCTATCTAGCAACTTATGATACTGATGGCAGCAATCGCGTAGCTCACTCAATCCCTTGGGGTGAGAGTTACAAAGATAAAGATGGTGACACTGTTGTTTTGTCTTCAGATTGGACCTCTTCCGATATTGCATTTTACTTCAAAGCGGGAATTTATCCTCAGTTTAAACCTGAATACCCTGGTCAAATATTCGACGTTAGCTTCAGTTCTTTGAACATAGATCACTATTAGGGAATCCGAATTAGACCTTGATCGCATTTACAAATATTTATTTACATTTGTATTATTAAAATATGTATTCTCAATTTGTAAATGCACTGAGCAATCAAGTTCCATAAGGCATCAGAAGATGTAGAAGCACGGAAAGCGAAGCCTTCTTCATCAAAATTTAGTTACAAATTCTTTTTATACTACAAATTACATTGTTGGTTTTACAACATTAGGTGAATGGTTACATGAAACATATATATCTAAAAAGCTTGTTAGCGACTTCTGTCCTATTAGCAGTTGGCTGTACTTCTACTCCTTCAGCTCCTGAATTTCCAAACAACAAAGAAACAGGCGAAGCTCTACTTACTCCTGTTGCTTTAACTGCTAGTAGCCACGACGGTAACGGCCCTGATCGCCTTTTTGACCAAGATCTTACTACACGTTGGTCTTCAGCTGGTGACGGTGAGTGGGCAATGTTGGACTACGGTTCAGTGCAAGAATTTGACGCTGTTCAAGCAGCATTCAGCAAAGGTAATGAGCGTCAATCTAAATTCGATATTCAAGTGAGTGTTGACGGTGAGAACTGGACAACAGTTCTTGAAAACCAAATGAGCTCAGGTAAAGCAATTGGCCTAGAGCGTTTCCAGTTTGAGCCTGCAGTTAAAGCTCGTTACGTGAAATATGTTGGTCACGGTAACACTAAAAGTGGTTGGAACAGTGTGACTGAACTAGCGGCGGTTAACTGTAATGTTAACGCTTGTCCTGCTAGCCACATCATTACTTCTGACGTAGTTGCAGCTGAAGCAGTGCTAATCGCTGAAATGAAAGCAGCAGAAAAAGCACACAAAGAAGCACGTAAAGACCTTCGTTCAGGTAACTTTGGTGAGCCAGCTGTTTACCCTTGTGACACTACAGTAAAATGTCTACGTACTGAGCTTCCACCAACACCAGCTTTGCCAGCAACACCTCTAGCAGGTAATGCTCCAAGCGAAAACTTCGACATGTCATACTGGTACCTTTCTCAACCATTCGATCACGACAAAAATGGTCGTCCAGATGACGTTTCTGAATGGAACCTTGCAAACGGTTACCAACACCCTGAAGTTTTCTACACAGCTGACGATGGCGGTCTAGTATTCAAGTCTTACGTGAAAGGTGTTCGTACTTCTAAAAACACTAAGTATGCACGTACAGAGCTACGCGAAATGTTACGTCGTGGTGATATGTCATACAGCACCAAAGGCGTTAACAAAAACAACTGGGTATTCTCAAGTGCTCCTGAAGCTGACCTAAAAGCAGCTGGCGGTATTGATGGTGTTCTAGAAGCAACACTTAAAATCGACCACGCTACTACTACAGGTAATGCAAACGAAGTAGGTCGCTTTATCATCGGTCAAATCCACGACCAAAATGATGAACCAATCCGTTTGTACTACCGTAAACTACCAAACCAAGCAACGGGTGCAGTTTACTTTGCACACGAAAGCCAAGACGCAACTAAAGAAGATTTCTATCCTCTAGTTGGCGGCATGACTGCAGAAGTTGGTGAAGACGGTATTGCACTAGGCGAGAAGTTCAGCTACCGCATCGAAGTAGTTGCTAACACTATGACTGTAACCGTTAGCCGTGAAGGTAAAGACGACGTAGTTCAAGTAGTAGACATGAGCGAAAGTGGTTATGACGTTGGTGGCAAGTACATGTACTTCAAAGCAGGTGTTTACAACCAAAACATCTCTGGCGACCTAGACGACTACTCTCAAGCTACGTTCTACAAGCTAAAAGCATCACATAGTCAATACGAAGGTTAATTAACCCTCTTATAAGCTAAAACTTCAAAGCCCCACTTCAAAGTGGGGCTTTTTATTTAATCAACCATTAGAATTCAACTCTTGTTGTTCTACCCGCTTCAACAATAACCTTGTTAAGGGATTGGAAAATCTCAAACCCTGACCCATTTGTTTCTTCGAGATCATATTGTGCGGTACATGTATATCCAATCGCATATTCATCCGCATAGAGTTCATCAAACACAAATTGCGCTTTAGGACCGGACGAAGTGACAAGCAAAGGTACGGCTAATGGCGTAGATTGTTTTGGGCGACGCTCCCCTTCTATACCTTCTCTTAGCGTGTAGAAACCCAACATTTGTTGTTTATCCGTTACTCCACGATACAAGTACACTGAATCCAACCCATCATAGTTATTTGCATGGCAAACACTTTGTACCGATTCAAGATCAATAGTGCCACTGATATGACCCAATCGTGATGGAATATCATCTATATGCACAATTTCAAAGTTTTTATTGCTTAAGAATCTCCAATCGTGATTCTTGTTGTAGCGAAGCGTATCTTCAAGGTTGAACCAAACCGCTAGATTGTTATAACCCTTTTGCACAGTAAATGTCTTACTTACTAAGCGTCCAGTTGGACGAGAGTTTTGTGGTGGCTTTGCACCAGCACAGGAGCCTTGGCTTGGTGTAGAAAGATAGAGGTAGCTGCCGTCAATATCACGAACGTGTGAATCATAGTCGATATCAACCTGAGCACCACCTTGATGCTGACCGTTGATATAAAGGCACATTTGATAGTCACCTGGTGATAACTTCAGGTCTTGAAATAAAGGCGCCGCATCACTACCGTTAGCGTTCATAACATCAATCATGCGCAACTCATTAGTCTCATGCTCAAAAGTGACATGATAGGCTTCACACTCACCTGTTTGGTCGCATGTTGCATCATCGCTACTGCCACCTATTCGTTTCAGGTATACATAATTAAATGCTATTACCGCTTCATCAACATCCGTTAAGCATTTGCCATGATTACATAAGGAATTGTCATTCAACAGCGAAGTGGGGGCCGTCCCACTGATAGCAGGGTCTAATTGATTGATCACTGCTAGGTTGAGCGTTGTTTGCGTTGGATTTGGAGAATTGCTTTCATCACTATTAGAGTTACAGCCCACAAAAGCGAAGCCAAACAATAAGGGAAAAACTAACTTTATTATTTTCATTACATATCCTGCGTTTTATTTCGAGCAGAAGATATCGCTAGGACATGTAACCTATGTCATGCATCTGTCAGCCAGATGCAATAGTGATGCTAGTGAGAGAAGATAGGAAAAACTCGAATAAACATCCTTACAAAGCGTTACTTATGCGAACAAGAAATACTCAGATAATGGATTCATACTCACTTTCTAATTGAAGGATTTTATTTGATAAATGAATAACGTTAAGGCTGAGTATTCAACTCTAACCACAGCTCCTTTTTGAAGGTTGGAACGGATTTAGGAAGCCTATTATTGGGAACACTATAAATTTTAGAGTTCTTCCATTTAGATAACGGGAAAGCAGATTGGGTTACTGGGTGGGTTTTTAATAAAGCCTCCAGTTCACCGTTTTCTACCATTCTTTCCATTCCATATTGAATCTTTGCCGCAAGCTCAAAGTTATTGTGGCTAGTATAAAACATCAGAGGTACTTGATAATGAATCAGTACTGAATCAAATTTAGCCAATGGCTTTTCTGGGTTTTTTTCGTTGTAATACTCCAACTCCCCATAACCTTCAGTGATACCTCTTGGGAAGTAATCACATCCGCCATCATGCAGTTCTTCAAACATCTGCTCAAATTTATCAACGCGAAAAACTTTATAACCACTGTCTTCTAATATATCAGCATCTGGCCATGCAGTTCCTTGGCAAGCAACCAAGTTTTTCAACTGATCTTCGGAAGTAATCTCTTCAAATTCCATCCTTTTTTCTGGTGAAATTATCATCATGCGATAACCCAATAAACCCATAAATATTGGTACTTTTACTGAAAGAAATGATGCTTCTCGTTCTGACGTTGGCGCTGAAGAAACGAGATCCAACACACCACCAATCCCTAAAAGTTGCAAGACTCTGCCTTGGCTTAACATAATAGGCATGAACTCTATTCTACTCGGTCCAAAATGTTCTTCGGCTATTTCAGTAGACCGAGAAACGAGTTTCACTAAATAATCATGGGACACATCTTCTTGCGACTGTTTTGGTGTCATTTTAATAACTTGGATGTCCTCTCCCGCTACACTTAAAGAAGCAATGGACAGACATGACAGTCCAATAAATTGATGTAACCAACGAAGTCTTTGCATTTTCTCTATTCGATATAGTTTAAAGGTGCTATAACATATTGGTAACTTTTTGTATTCAAGTCAATATCTTAAAAGTAATCAGTTGATTTCTGGAAGCTGATAGAGCAACTCAAAACACAAAGAGAGGATTCAAAAACTAATGGCAAATAAACTCGGTCAATCTCTCAACCGATTCATGACTGTTTTTGTATCGCTACTCATCATGACATTTCTTAGCTCACCATCATATGCAAACGAAGTGAATGTAGACCTGATTTCAGAGACCTCTATTAACCCATTGTCACAGATTGGGTTGGGGCTGTTGATTATCGTAATGGTGCTGTTAGTACTCTCTATTTTTTATCGTATTTTTCACAATAAACATGACAGCTTTTTTGGAGAGGACAGAAGTAAACGACTGTTCACCACATTAGTTCTTGGCTTATGCTTTAGCATGATTGTCGGTATTGCTGTTGTCTTACAAAACGAAAAAACCAATACTTTAAACTCATACAACGGGAGATTAGATCTCGCTCAAAATGGTATCGAAATCATTCTTCAAGAATGGTTAGGAGAAAAAGCAACCAATATAAAACTTCTCACTGACGAAAATTTCATAATCCTTGCTCAATTACTCGATGATATCTCTACACTTGATTTTCCTGCTGATGAAAAAGCGGAGATTATCCTCAACTCACCAATCCAGAGCCGCATTAGGCAGCACGTGAGAAGTCGAATCAGCCTCACGCCGACGACGGGGTTCACTCTTATTGGGCAAAACAACCTTAATCTAGCCTCGACCAACGACAACTATGTTGGGCAAAAAAATGCTTTAGAGGTTCACTCTTCCAGCTATTTGAAAAGAGCCTGGAATGGTGAGATTGTTTTAGTCCCACCAGTGAGAAGCGATAAAAAGCCTCAGCTTGTTACCGACAACGCTAACCTCCCTTCTATGTTCTTGCTCTATCCTGTCAAAGATGAAAATGGCAACATATTCTCTCTATTCTCACTCACGATAGACCCTACCAAAGGGTTTACGCGAAACTTTCGAGCAGCCAAGGTAGGCCAAACAGGTAAAGTGTTTGGTGTCGATAGTAAGGGCTTTATCATTACGAATAGTCGCTCTTCGTCTTCTATCAAAGATTCAAATGACATTTTGTTCAATAAAGTATCACCGATATTACTTGAGTCCATTATAGAGTTACGAGCTAATCCTGAGATTAATGATATCAATTTTGATGAACACATCACTCAACAAGATCAAGTGGTGTTAACCTCGATTCGCTGGCTTCCAGAATACGGTTTTGCCATTGTTGCTGAAATAACGCTAAAGGAAGTCTATAGCGTTTTTCATACCACCCGTTTTGTTCTGATTGCCTTTTTACTCATCTCTGTTGGCTTAATTATCTCGGTTTCCTTTTTCCTACTAAAAGTAGGAACACGATCTTATGAAATCATGACTAAGTCCAACGCCGAACTAGAAGAACAAATAGGGGCTCGTACATTTGAACTGAATAATAAGCGGCAAGAACTACTACAAATACTTGAGTCCTCTCCTATCGCTGTAGCCATCATTCAAGATAGCCAACCTGTTTATACAAACCCTAGGGCACTAGAGCTATTTAAGATATCTAAAGAACAGATCCATAAATATGAGGTTTCCAAAATATACTGCTCACCAGATGATCGAAACAAAGTCTATGAAGAACTTATCGAAAATGGCGCGGTAGTTGATAAAGAAATGCTGCTTCGCAAGCAGAACGGAACAAACTTTACAGGTCGAGTCAGTTACTACAAAACTCATTTTAACGGCAAAGAATCGGTACTTTTTTGGGCCTATGATGTCAGTGATATGATTGAACTGACTACTATGCTTGAGCAGTCGCGAGAACAAGAAAAACAAGCTAATCAGTCCAAAAGTCAATTTCTCGCCAATATGAGCCATGAGATCAGAACGCCTATGAATGCGATCATAGGCATGACTCATCTAGCACTCACGCGAAATCAAGACTCCGCGGTTGCTAGGTATCTAAGTAAAGTTGAACAGTCATCATCTACCCTATTGAATCTAATCAACGACATTTTGGACTTATCCAAGATAGAAGCAGGTAAGCTTGAACTCGACAATCAGCCATTCTCTCTCAAGGAGCTAATGAGAAGGCTTGCTGATATTTGTACAATTAAAGCAGTAGAAAAGTCTATTCGCCTTTATTTCGACATAGACTTTAACGTCGAACGACACTTAATTTCAGACGATACACGCCTGTTCCAAATATTGCTCAACCTCACGGGTAATGCCATTAAGTTTACCCAATCAGGTTCGGTGGTTGTAAAGGTTCAATTACTCACAAACTATGAAAATGAACAACAACTTAGATTTAGTGTTGTCGACTCTGGGATCGGAATAAGTACGGAACAAAAAACGAGACTATTCCAATCTTTTCATCAAGCCGATGCATCTACAACACGAAACTTTGGTGGGACGGGGCTTGGGCTGTCGATTTCAAAACAGCTAGTAGAAAAAATGGGAGGTTCACTTGAACTAGAGAGTGAACTAGACGTTGGCAGCACTTTCTACTTTGATGTTATTTTGGGCATTGATTTGTCTCATAAACGACAATGGCAAGAGTCCATCAAACAGAGTTCGAGTTACCATGTTTGGATTCAAAATGAAAACAACACATCCAACCAACTCATTCAAACCGCATTTCATCAGTTTAATACCAAAGTAACCTTCTTTAATTCCATCGATGAAATAGAAAATAATATTGTTGCTACTGAAGACAACACACTATTAACCGTCGACAAAGCATGTTCTGAGAACGTTTCCGACCTCAAACGGTTTGCCAATAAATTTAACCTCAATGTAGTAGTTTCAACCGATCAAGATACACGTGTAGATGAATTTCTCAATGCAGGATGGCGCTGTTTGTCTAACCCATCGTTACCAGACGAAATCTATGACGCCGTATTTGAAATCTCTTCAACCGTTAAGCCAAATACAGAAAATAAGAACTCTAAGACCATATTCAAAAATGCTCGAATACTCTTGGTTGAAGACAATGAAATTAACCAAGAATTAGCGGTCGGAATCCTTGAGCCCTTTGAAGTTGACATAGATATTGCTAGTAATGGTCAACAGGCCATTGAACTGGCCCAAAAGTATGAATACCCATTGGTACTTATGGACATTCAAATGCCTATTATGGATGGATATCAAGCAACAAAAATACTCAAGGAATCTGGTTACCCATCACCTATCGTTGCCATGACTGCTAACGTCATGGATGAAGACATCAAACGAGCCAAAGAAGCAGGCTTTGATGACCATATAGGAAAGCCAATAAATATGGACAAATTAAAGTCCGTATTGAGTCAATACTTAGAAACAGGAGCTATTGACCACACACCATCTGAGTTACCAATCATACATTCAAATGCACCTAATCTGTTTGATGCAAACGCTGGACTGGGTACCGTCAATGGAAACCGGCAGTTATATACAAAACTCCTAAGCCAATTTATTGACTCTACTCCTGACCAATTGACTCTAATGGATCAGAACCTGCAAGCATGTGATGTTTCGGCTGTTGAAATGACGGCACACACCATAAAAGGATTAGCCGCGAGTCTTGGTATGTCTAAGCTCGCGCACTCAGCTGCGACCATTGAGGAACATCTGCAATCCGAAACACCCGATGTAGATTACCTCATTCAACAATCAGCTTTGCTAAAAACGCGACTAAAAGCAACGACTCAACAAGCTAGGCTGTATCTTGAAAGCGTTCAGGAAAGCAATGATGATTCAACACCAACAAAAGTCATCAATATAGATACTCAATTGGTTGATCTGCTCGAAGCTATAGAAGCTTATGAATTTGAGGCACAAGGGATACTAGAATCATTACTTTCAGCAATACTAGACACTACAACTCGCCAGCAATTAGAAGCGGTGAAGCTAGCCATGTCCGATTTTGATTACGAAAGAGCGGCGCAGTTACTAAAAGAATTGATAAGGAAATAGACCTCTATGGCAGACAACAAACAAACGATCTTAATTGTTGATGATACTCCAGCAAACATTGATGTACTTGCCGGCACCTTTCAAAACAAGTATCGAATTAAAGTGGCAAACAGTGGCAAACTTGCAATCAAAATTGCGCAAATGAGCCCTGCTCCAGATATCATTCTATTGGATATTATGATGCCAGAGATGGATGGTTATGAAGTCTGTCAAATCTTGAAAAGCCAGCCAAACACCGAACATATTCCCATCATTTTTGTTACAGCTAAAATTACTGCAGAAGATGAAATAAAGGGCTTTCAGCTTGGTGCCGTGGATTACATTACCAAGCCTATTACGCCCTTAGTTGCAATACAGCGAGTCAAAACTCACCTCGCTCTAGCTAACCAGAACCGTGAGCTTTATGTAAAGGTTAAACACCAAACCGAAGAGATAAACAAAACCAAACTCGAAGTCATTCAGCGTCTCGGGCGCGCTGCAGAATACAAAGACAATGAAACAGGGTTACACGTACAGCGTATGGCACAATACTGCCACTTACTCGCTATTGCTGCAGGAATGAATGAAGCAGATGCAGATCTTCTCCGAGATGCAGCCCCAATGCATGACATTGGTAAAATAGGTATTCCCGACGGAATATTACTCAAAGACGATAAGTTAACGGCAGAAGAGTGGGATGTAATGAAAACCCACGTCAACATTGGTGCTGACATTCTTTTCGGGCCTGATAACTCATCCGTATTACAATTGGCTCACACTGTCGCTTTAACTCACCATGAAAAATTCAATGGCAAAGGGTACCCTGCGGGTATTTCTGGAGAGGAAATTCCTCTTGTCGGCAGAATATCGGCGATAGCCGATGTGTTTGATGCTCTAACCTCCCCTCGTCCCTATAAAAAAGCCTGGGATACCGAGGATGCCTTTGCTCTTCTCATTGAAGAAAAAGGGGAACATTTCGATCCAATATTGGTCGATATTTTCTTACAGAACAAGCAACAGATTTTAGAGATAAAAGAACGTCTTTCAGATCTATAGACTTACCTACTAGATAGTACCCCCTTAACAAAAGCGAAAGCGGCAGATATCTAAGATACATGCCGCTTTGTTTTAAAAAACAGATTGTTGATTTCGGAGGTTAACTCGCGTTAATTCCTCGTTAGTGTTTAAAGTGCTGCTTAAGAAGTGTCCTAAATACCGGTTGCTGAGTAGTTAGAGATGTTAAAAATGAAACTCTGCACTCAATGAATAACTGTTCTCAACCAACTTCGCTTCATAAATGTTATATTCCAAAGCAACTCTTACTGGGCCTAAAGATACACCTGCACCTGCACCGTAGTAAACATCATTGGTATCACCTAAGTTTGTTTGAAAGTGCCCTATACCTACTCGACCATAAAGATCAAAAATCGTAATAGGTAGCATTAGCTTTGCACTCGTTAGCCAAGCACCAGAATAAACATGTTCATAGTCCTTGTGTGTATCAACATAGTCAGCGTAACCCGCTTCGATTGCAAACATGTCATGAACTTGATATCCCAGAAATAAACTATATCCGCTGTTCTCGTCGCTATATTCTGTATCTTCGTTTTGTACTTGGTATTCTGAATAAAGGTAGCTCGCACCGATATAAGGATTCGCTGATACCTTAGTTATAAAAAATACAGCAGCGATTGGAAGGATAAGTTTGTTCAGTTTCATTGTCTAAAATTCTCAATATATAAGTTAATAGGCCTCTATATCCTTGAGTTAAAGATGACCTAATTGTCATTCGCCTCCTGCGACAGGCAAACAAGCATCTTGATTTCATTTTCACAAGATTACTTGCTCATAGCCCGTTTTGTGTACCTATCATGATTGAGAGTGAATCCGTTGGCATAAGCGAAACCTAAGCAGGTAATAAAAATTCTCATAACAAAAGTATAAAATACATAAAATCAGGAACTTAATGAGAAAAAGATACGATGATTGTTTAGAAATCAGCGTATCTTTATTAATGATCTAGACTCTCGATGGTGCTTTAGGCACATTCAAATCAGTGAGGTGATACTTTGCTCACAACTCACTTATCAACGCAGCCAAGATTTCGATTAAAAGTAAGAAAAATCATTCTATTAGAACTATGTTTAAACATAGGTAAGTACAATTAAGGTCTCTATCAGTCGATGCCAGACAAAAATATCAGCTTTATCGTGGATGAATGGCGATTTGTACCTAATGAAGGTCAAATTCAGTTTTCAGACTCTATCGTTACTATTGATAATCGCTTAACCAAATTGCTTGAGTTCTTGTGTCAGAACCCTGGATTAACTCATACCCGTGATGAGCTGATAGATCATGTTTGGGGCGGGACAGTATTAACCGATCAAGCTGTTACTCAAGCTATGTTTGAATTGCGTAAATTACTGAAACAACATAGCCTCAAAGGAAGTAGCTATATTGTCACAGTGACAAAGCGTGGTTATCGATTTGACGGAGAAGTCAGTTTTGAGAAACTAGATATCCAAAAGCCAGACAACACTACAATCCCACCGCCGAATGAAAGCGTACTAAAACAAGAGCAACCAATAGATAAGATTGAACAAGAAAGGTCGTCCCCTAAACAGCCTCGCATTGCTTTAACTATTCTCTCCATACTTGTCATCATATTGACCGGCCTGCTGTTATTTCAGTATCAAACTGACCAGCCCTCAATTACCAAAGATGACAACAAGCATCTTAGTCATTATGAGTTTCGTTATGCTGTGCTAAATGTGAGTGAAGACGTAAAAGCAAGACCTGAACTATACGGTATGGTAATTAAGCTAGTGGAGCATATTGGTTTTTATAGCAATGTCAGAATAGTGAAATCAGAGCGCCACAAACAGCTTGCAGCTCTTGAGTTTAATATTTTGACAACCCCAAGCCGTGATGGAAAAAAACTACGACTGTTAGTTCAATACCGCAATAGGGTATCTGACCAATTGCATCTTAACAGACGCTACTCCACAAACTTCTCCAGATTCAATGAGACTTTCACATCGATAATAGATGATCTGCTTAGAGCTATGTATATAGGGGTATCAGAAGAAGAAATACAGAGAGATATTGGGGTATTTCCGGAGAATAATGAAGCAACCAAATCACTAATGGCTGGTACTGGCATGACCTATACCGGTTCAGACTTTGAAGGTGCGCTAGAGCACTTTAGACACGCAAAAACATTAGCCCCTAATAATGCTTACACCATTGCGGTCAACTACATTGGGGAGGTTCTAAATGCCTTTACCAAAGATGAAAGTAAACAAGGTCAAATTATACAAAGTCTGAATCAAGAATTTTCTTCATCATTGGAAAAGAGCTTGGATGAAAAGCGCAGTGCAAAAGTATGCGAAGCAAATGCAATACTTGCACTTGCCAACGGTGATGCTGAAATAGCATCTAAAGTATTGCTGTCTATACCGTACAATCAATACACACCATTAACCTACTTATTAATGGCAAAAGCAGAAGAAGCTCAAGGTCATATCGATGCTGCAAAGGAACTTTACTTGCAAGGCACACAAAACACCTCTTCTCCTACCGCGCTTGAATTAGCAAGCCCTCTGTTTTTCGATAGCAATCTGGACAGCCTAATTAACGAGCTTAAAAATCCTACAAAAAAGAGTTACTAATAGAAAATAATTTCTTTCCCGTCGGGTTCATTGCCCGGCGCTACATCTATGCGTTTCACCGAACGCCTTGCACGCTTTACCCTAGAACAACTTTCAGATGATATGCCATAACCTGCACCTGTATTTTTAGTTTGAACCTTAGTGACACACTTTTGTAATAGCAAGGTGTTTGGGTAGGTAATAATATTGTCATTTGGATGTCTTATAAGGGTATGGAAAATCTTTATTTCTAGCAGAGTACCTTCTATTCCATCACCATCAGCCACCACAATATAATCACCGATCCGATATGGAAACACAAAAAATATAAGAAAACTCGCCGTGACATTACTCAATATTGACCATTGAGCAATAAAGCCTACACCGATAACAGTAAAAACTGAAGAAATGAAGATGGCAAAATTTCCATAACCTATTCCGCTTACAATTAAGAAAGTAGCAAATAGAATCACTCCACTAGACATATTTACACAACGTAAAATAAACGCGCTACGTGTTTCAGAGACTGACTTTGTATAAGCTAGACGAGTAATTGCCGTTTTAGAAAACCGCTTTAGAACCCAATAAATAGACAGGAACAATAGAGCAAGAATCAGATCATGCTCTTTTAAACCTTCAAAAATTGCTTCAATGTAATGTGACATAAAGACCTCTAACTTCAAGAAGTCCTCATAGTGTAACAATCTTAGTTTTGAATCATCACAACAGCCTAATCCTTACATAAAAATGAATATCACCTTAAAAGCTTTATAGAGTAAATTTCACACAGGCAACTCGTTAAGCCATTGTATATTATGATTTTATATCTTGGTTATATCATCCTTATCTATCCGTAATCCTTTAATGATGCGAATATCGCTGTAGTTTATAAGATAGTCAGCCATTTCAATCGACATACCAAATAACCATGATATTTATACTTGTAAAACTTATTATTCTCTGTGTAGTTAAGCTCCGAGAGCGAAAAAGTAGAGACTTTCACTTACCAGTTGTAAAGTGAGAAGATCTATATGAGCACATATTTCTTTATTAATTTTCTAGCAATAATTGCTGTTATTAATCCCATTGGCAACATCCCTGTTTTCTTGAAACAAAGCGATACTCTAAACACCTTTCAAAGGCGTCAATTGGTGCTTAATTCGGTAATGTTGTCCTACTGGGTATTACTCTTTTTCTTGCTAGTAATCCAAGTTATCTTTCAAACTGTACAAGTTCCTCAAGCCTTGTTTGAAATAATCGCAGGCTTTACCTTATTATATGTAATAAGCACGAGACTTCAGTCATTATCTGAATATAAAACAACAGATACAAAACATAACGCAGATTTATCATTAGATACAGTTGCTCAGCAGGCAATATACCCTTTGGCTATCCCTTCTATTGTATCGCCGCAAGCAATTATTACTCTCGTTATTCTCATGGGGAACGCACATTTATCAGGAACCAGTGACCTTATAACAGCATTAACACTCACACTGGTTCTATCAGTAACCGCCATGGTACTAATACGAGCTGATTTGATAGCTAGTTTCCTGGGTGAAGCAAGAATAAAGATAATTAGCAGTGCGATGAAGGTAGTAGTATTGTTTGTAGCACTAGAGAGTGTCTTTTCGGGCTCAAAAGCCTTTTTAATGGGGTTTGATTGAATCTAGAGATCAACCCTCTCGTCTACACAAAAAGATAACTCTGTATATGTTAGGGATAAGCATCAAAAAACGGCAGACCTCTTTCGAGATCTGCCGTTTATAAATCAGTTCAAACAGTAAAACTTAAAAAGTTTTACTTAGGTACTAGATACCTAGGGCTTGACCACCACCGATTTGTAGAGTTTCAGCAGTGATGAACGAAGCATCTTTGCTTACTAGGAAAGAGATTGCAGAAGCAACTTCTTCTGGTTGACCAAGACGGCCAAGCATGATGCTGTTAGCCCAAGAAGCGAATACTTCTGGCTTAGTTTCTTTGATTTGAGCGTGGAACGGAGTATCGATAGTACCTGGAGATACCGCGTTAACACGGATGTTAGCTGGAGCCAATTCTTTAGCAAGAGCACGAGTTAGAGTGTGAACTGCTGCTTTAGAAGTACCGTAGATACCTGCACCCGGGCCACCTGCATTCCAAGCTGCGTTCGAAGTGAAGTTGATGATTGACGCATTGTCAGATTTCTTAAGGAATGGAATAGCAGCACGAGATACGAAGAATGCGCTGTCTAGATTAAGAGCCATTACTTTACGGAAGAAATCAGTTTCCATGCCTTCAATTGGGCTACGACCACCTAAGCCACCAGCGTTGTTTACAACAACGTCGATTTTGCCGTATTTCTCACCAATAGTGTTGATAGTAGCAGTTACTGCGTTTTCGTCAGTAACGTCAAAACCGTAATACTCAGCTTCGATACCCGCTTCTTTAAGCTCTGCTAGACGCTCAGCGCCTTTAGCATCTTCGATACCGTTAAGGATCACTGTGTAACCGTCTTGACCTAGACGCTTAGCTACTTGAAAACCGATACCGCCAGTAGCGCCTGAGATAAATGCAACTTTAGTAGACATATTGATACTCTCTATGTGAGTTGATAGTTAGCTAGCCCTGCCTAGACTTCTACAGTCTTAACGGGAAGCCTATTTGTATTACAATATGGTTATTGTAATGCAATATCGAAAAGAATCAAGTGGCCAAGAAACATCCTATGCCCCAATAAATGGATAATAATCATTTTTGTGAAGCGAGTAATTTATTAAATGCTGCATTGTCCAATTACATCACAACGCTAGAACCCTACTAGGTACATAAGTTAGTGTTTCTGCTCAACACTTCCCTACTATAACGCCCTTTATGGTCAGCGATAACCAAGTGAGGTCACGTCAATATTTAGAACCCCTAATATAAGCAACTAATCACCTAATAGTGGTATTCACGAACAGCTAAATACAGAATATTCAAGTCTGAACTCATGATATGAACAGTATTCATCGTTTACAAAGCACACCGACAAAACAGGTGTATTTAGATTTTTTTCGCTAATTAATCGAAACTAAACCTACAGAATCATTCAGATCAAACAAAACACAGCAAACATAAAGAAAACTCAAAATATATAACATCATTAAAATCATAGAGTTACCTGCAACATCTGGCGAAATGACACATTTAGTTACAATGTACGGCCATTTCACACGTCCGATGTCACAGACAAATATAAAATCCTCGACTAGCATGCTTGCCATACTTTAATACAATATAAACTGGAGACGCTTCAATGCATTCCTTTACTAAAGTGGCCATTGCCGCTCTTTCTTCACTTGCCTTTACATCAGCGCTAGCTGCACCAACGCCAAATGAAGTTCTTGATCTACAATGCTGGAAAGTCACACTGCCTGTTTCATTAACAGGCGGCGATCGCCCTACAGAATTTGAAGAAAATGAAATCGCACGAGGTGCTCAACATTCAGAGTACTTTTATGTGAACAAAGCCGGTGATGGTGTAGTTTTCCGTTCTCCAGTATCGGGTATTAAGACTTCTGAAAACACAAAATACATACGTACTGAGCTTCGCCAAATGCTTCGCTGTGGTGATACTTCGATTAAGACTCGTGGCACAAACAAAAACAATTGGGTATTTGGTTCTGCACCAGAAAGCGATCATGCAAAAGTAGGCGGCGTTAACGCACGTATGGAAGTGACAATGTCTGTTGATGAAGTTACTACCACCGGTGTTGATTGGCAGCAAGGCCGAGTAATCATCGGGCAAATTCATGCGCCTAATGATGAGCCAATTAAAGTATTTTATCGCAAAATGCCTAATCACAAGACAGGTTCAATTTGGTTCAACGTAGAACCAGATCGTCGTTCTGGACTTCGCGATGGTGATATCAACTTCCCAGTTTTAGGTTCTACCAAACCAAACTTCTGGCGCCAAGGAGAAAAAAACACTCCAAAGAGCTTTGATGACGGTATTGCACTTGGCGAAAAATTCTCTTACGCCATTGACGTTCAAGGTAGCATCCTGACATTTGAACTTTACCAAGAAGGTCAATCTCCACGTAAAGTATCTGTAGATCTAGATATCTACGGCGTAAGTCTAGAAGACAGCTGGAACTACTTTAAAGCTGGCGTCTACGTCCAAAACCGTACTGGTGAAGCTGACGATATGACTGCTGCAACAATCTATGACCTAAAAGTAACTCACGACTAATAACAACATTGGCTAGGTAATAGACAAAGCCCCTAAGTCATAGACTTAGGGGCTTTTTAATACTCTTAGCTTTCAAGCCGTAAGATTAAGCAATCTTACCCGCAGCTTTGATCTTCACGTGTACCATGTTGCCTTGAAGGTAACTCAGTGGGATTTCACTTCTTTCAATAACTGCAACGCTTTCAGGGCAAGCTCCTGCATCAATTGCGGTCTGTTTCGCTTCTTGCTCTAGGGCATCAAGTACCTGTTGGCGCTCATTGGCAGCGATGGGAACTATCTTATCTAGCTGACCAGAAATCTCACCAAGGGCAACACCAATGGCGTTAGCAACCTCAAAGTTTTGTGGACGCACCACCTCACTTACGCCAGTAAACTCATCAGGAAGAAGAGCACTACCCCCTCCCACCAGAATAACCGGTACTTGGGCTGCAGAGGTCTTCATCTTATCTATGCCCTCTTCTATCACCTCAATCATTTGCTGATAGATGATTTCAGCCGATGGCTTAGACAGTTCTGTCACTTGTAATTTATGATCTGCATGCCATTGCATTTTTTCTAAAGTCAGTGCCACATCAGTCAAGGTTAGTGTCTCGCCACCAAAGCTTTTACCCTTTTGCAAAAGTTCATGTCCTACACTGTCCGGCCCCAAGCTATACCCTTGCGCGGTTGTACGAACGATAGTGCCACCACCTATGGCTAGCGCTAGAATATCCGGCATTCGAAAGTTAGTTCTTACCTCGCCAAGCTCAACTGCAATACTAGATTCACGTGGATAACCATGTACCAAGGCACCAATGTCAGCGGTCGTACCGCCCACATCTACAACAATGGCATCATCGCGCTTAGATAAGTGACTTGCACCTCTAATAGAGTTTGTTGGTCCGCACGCCACAGTTAAAATTGGATACTTAAGTGCAAACTCTTGCGACATCAAAGTGCCATCATTTTGACCAAAATATGGATGAACCAAAATGCGATGCGATTCCAATGCATTGCAGAAGCCTTGCACAAAACGCTTGGCTGTTCCTTGAAGAGCGGCATTGAGAATAGTGGCGTTTTCACGCTCTAAAATACCTAGGCTGCCTACTTGGTGAGAAACCGAAATGTTGACTTCAGGAAGCTCTTGCCTAACCCATTCTTCAACTTGATTTTCTTGCTCTCCGTTTACCGGTGAAAACACCCCACAGATTGCAATTGAATCAACCTTTCCTTGCATTTTTGCACACAGATCGCGAATCTCTTGCTCTTGAATATCGGTAATTAACTGACCATCGTATTCATAACCGCCGTGGGCTTGATAGAAGTGCTCGCCTAGCAATGCTTGCCAAGAATCACTCCAGCCACATAAAGGTGGCACACTGCTGCCACTTGGTAGGGCCAAACGAATCATACCTACGCGATCTAATCCTTTTTTCTCTACAATGGCATTAGTACATTGCGTTGTACCTAACATGGCATGTTTGATTTGCGCACCAGTAGTGCCACTTTGCTCTAATAGTGCAGTGATCGCACCATCAATACCCGTAAAAATATCGTGTGAGGTCGGCACTTTTACCTTAGCGACACATTCTAAATTGGAGTCGAGCAATACACCGTCTGTGTTAGTACCGCCAACATCTATACCCAAACGAAACTGTTGCATTATGCTCGCTCTCCCTGAATTAACTGCTCAATGGTTTTATATTGCACGTCATAACCAAAGTAATTAGGACCGGCTACCTCTATACCCTTCGCCGTGCGCCATTTAGGATCACAAGGATAAGCAATAAGATCAACACGTTGACCGTATCTAAGCTGCTCGGTTGTTATCGGTTGGCCCGTTTCATGATCAAGGATAGAAATTAGATCGGGTGTAGTTGCTAACAATGATTCTTGGCTAATCTCTTCGGCTTTTCTGCCTTTGTGCGCCAATAGCAACTCGTTCTGGAAGTGCACATACACATCTTTTGGTTGCGACTGTGTACCCGCTTTAGTTAGCTTTTCAATGATCACACCGCCAGTGACAAAACCGCCAGCTGTGGTGCGTTCAATATCAACAATCTTTCCGCTGATAAGACGTGTACCACCAACAATATCAAGGACTGCATCGACGGCGTTTTCACCATTCTTATTTGCCGCGCGAATTGCCTGACCAATCTGCATAGCTTGGGTTAAGGTACCGCCTAACGCACTACGTTTTAGGTTGTGCCCTTTCATTGGGTAATCACACATTGCAGCACTGCCTCCCATCTCTTCGGTAATTGGACGAGCAAAGCGCTCTGACCAAACACCATCTAACGGATGTAGAGTCACAACATTACCTTTTTCATCAGCAAGCGTGTTGGGTGCAGATGGCAAACCATCTAAATAGAAGGTCACCATTTGAGACTCAGGAAATGCACGCCCCATTGCGTCACAATCCACCACGGGAATGCCTTTTTGGGCAGCGACCAAAATAGGAATTAATGAGTTAAAACCGCCAACTTCAATAGGAAAAGTAGCCTGTATCTCTTCACCCAATGCTTGCTCCATCGCCTCAAATGCCACCAGCATCTGAGACTCAGAGTTGATCTTCTCAATCGATACCGTTGGCGCTCCGATCATCGATGACGGTACTGTCATCCATTCATCTTGCACTTCTTCTAAAGAAATAATCTCTACAGGATTTTTAGCGTTTCTAATCGCTACCTTGGCCATTAGTGCACCACTGTAAGGATCACCACCGCCACCAGTGCCAAGTACTGTCGCACCGAGAGCAATATCATCAATCATTTGCTCATTAATAATCACGGACAGTCTCCTTATTCTTTCCCATAGAGCTCACTTTTGTTAGCACCATATAGGCAACAAATGATGCCAAGATGCCATCAATAGGCGAGATTGAAGTGATTGAGAACAAGTTAAAGAACTCACCGGCTGTACAAGCACTGATTGCGCTACCAAATGCCCAAGCAACCAAGCCATTGATCTTCCATGAAGGTACATTCTGTATCGCTTCAAAGGTAAAATCTTGCTTATTAATGAAGTAGTACTGAGCCAGATACACGCCAGCAGATGGAGCGATTGTGACTCCTAGCAGAGTCAAAAATGCAGTGAATTTGTCAACCATGCCAAACTGAGCAATGGCAAGACCAATAATGGTCATCAAAATAACCCACACTGGGCGTGGTACACGAGGAAGTGCAACAGACATACCAAGAGCACCGGATACCAAGTTACTGCTGTTTGTTGTCCATTGAGCAAATACCAGAATGGTAATGGCAACCATACCGAGTCCAATCGTAAAGAATACTTCAACAAGGTTGTCTGTTCCTGTCATTTGCGTCAGTAGAAGAGCAACAACGATAGTCGCACTATTACCTAGTAGGAAACCAAAGCCTGCACCAAGAATGGCATCTTTACGGGTTTTCGCATAACGAGCAATATCAGGGGATGCAATCGCAGCTAAAATCCAGATAGACATAACAAAGGAAATCGCTTCGCCCATCGACATTGGAGCAATAAGCTCTCTCTCACCGGCAGGTTGTGCACCCGACGCCATAATAAGACCAAGGGTAATCAAGCCAACCATCAATGGCACTGAATAGGTAGAAAGCTTACCAAGAGCACGAACACCATAAATCGCGGTGATCATCATCAGCGTACCGCCTCCAACAAGAGCGGCAAAGTGCGGTACTTGTAAATTATATTTGGCCAAAGCCTCAACTAAAATCAGTGCAAAGAAGTCCGCTTGGAAAGCAAACCATCCAACGAGAGAAACACCAGTAATTAGCCCTAATAGTTTGCCACCGTTGCGACCAAACACAGCGCTACTTACTAGCGGAGTAGAAACCCCTGATTGAAAGCCAATGTTTGCACAAAGCATGGCCAAAACAGCAAGAATAGATGAACCTATAAAGGTGGCTAGCAAGGCATCATTAATTGCCATGCCTTCACTCAAGATAGCCCCTAAGAACAAGCCTGAAATATCAATACCAATCGCCAACCAAATTAGGCTGATTACCCACCAAGAACGCTTGGCTTTTTCTGGCACCGGCTCTAATTCGAAATCGTCAATTTTTGACTTGGATTTTTCAGACATCCGTCTCTCCTACATATTTATCCATATTGATCACATAAAAAAAGTTAGCATCTTGTTACATGTAAATAAATACATATTATTGAATCTAAACATTCTAAAATGATCATGTAATACTTTTATGTCGATTAACATGGAAAAATTAGACAAGCGCGACCTGCGTCGACTAGAGCTTTTTTCAGAGATCGTTGAGCAGGGTGGGATCAGCAATGCCACTTTGACCACAGGTCTTAGCCAACCCGTACTGAGTAAAGAACTCATCACTCTTGAGAAAAGCTTAGGTGTTGTACTTTGCAACCGAGGAAGAAGTGGTTTTGTGTTAACAGACGAGGGATGCAAAGTATATAATTATGCAAATGAGATCAATAGTTTGCTTTCAGACTACGCCGCTAAACTCAAAGGTGTGCAATCTAAATTAATCGGCCAAGTTCGTGTAGGTTGTCTGGATAATACCGTCTCTCTGTCTTCTAATCCCCTCTCAAAAGCCATCGAGGCTTATTACAAACTTAGTGACGATGTTGAGCTCACCTTAGAAATCGCAGATTTTACTGTTCTCAACGAAAAATTAGCAAAAAATCAATTAGATATGATGATCGTCGTTTTAGATGACCATCACACCCATTCTTATGCCCATGTTGAGCCTATCTTCACTGAAGAGAGTTGTTTATATGCACGCAAAGATCTCGCCGAAGTCATTCGAAAAAACAACTATTCACTAGAGTCTCAAAGAATCAATGTCGGTGGCTACGCGGCTGATACTATGTATGCTCTGCTAAATGTTCATCAATATCAAAACCTAAAGCTCATTGATGGTTGGCACGTTGAATCCGGACTGATGCTCACTTTAGCAGGGACGCACATTAGTTTTCTTCCAACACACCTTATCGAAAACTATGATTACCGGGATAAATTTAGCGCATTAAAGCCAGAAGAATGGCACTTTAGAAGTCAGTTTTCTATCGTGCTTAGAAATCATCTTAGAGGGCTATCTCCTGCCGCGTCCGCCTTCTATGATTGTTTAATTGCTGCGGTAAAGGAATCAACATGAGTCAATGGCTAGAATGGGCTAAACAATTACAAGCAATAAGCCAAGCGGGAAAGACTTATTCCGTCGATAAATTTGACCTAGAACGCTTTGACCAGGTGGCTGAAATATCGCATAAAATGTTTGCCCAACTCAGCGACCAACCAGTAGAAAAGGTATCGAATCTATTTATCGATGAACGCGGATACCCAACACCAAAGATTGACCTAAGAGCTGGCGTTATCCAAGATGGCAAAATTCTATTGGTTCGCGAACGTGCAGATGATTGTTGGACTTTACCCGGAGGTTGGGGCGATGTATGTGAAACCCCAAAACAAGGCGTTATTCGAGAAGTTTTCGAGGAATCTGGGTATGTGGTTTCTAACCCCCAACTCGTTGCTATAAAAGACAGGGCTGTCCATCCCTACACTCCTCCATACCCTTTTCATATTTATAAGATGTTTTTCTTATGTGAGTTAGAGTCAGGGGAGCCGACAATTAATATTGAAATCTCTGAGATAGGATTTTTTTCTATTGATGAAATACCCGAGCTTTCCAAAGGACGAACAATGAAGCAAGACATAGAGATGCTCTTTGAGTTTTCGACTAATCCAAATATGAAAGTTTATATCGATTAAAATGCAGTAATGACCATGCTTTTAGATGCCCGATAAAACACCTCGGGAATGACCGCTTTCGGCTATCAGCTTGTAGCTTGTAGCTTGTAGCTTGTAGCTTGCAGCTTGCTACATGGTAAGCCTAAACATACATACCAACACAACGAAAAAAGGCTAAGTTATCACCTAGCCTTTCTCATTGATTCAATTACTTACTATTAAACAACAGCGATAACGTCTTCTGTTGCTAGGCGCGCCTTTGGCTTGCCGTAGTTGTAGTCTTCACCTTCTAGGTGGTAGCCAATAGCGAGTGCGAAATCACACTGATAGCCGTTTAGTTGCTCTGAAAATGCTTGACCGATAAGTTTAGGATCAACGCCTTCCATTGGAGTCGATGCAATGCCCATACGAGCTAATACATGTAGAGCGTTACCAACAGCAATGTAAGTTTGAGCCTTAGTCCAGTTGCCGTTAAAACCACTTTCGTCGGTGTTTAGCTCAGCAAAACCGTACGCTCCGTTTAACATGTTGTCGTACATGTCAGCGGGTAAATGACCAGAGCTTACTTCTACATCAACAACTTTGCGGTAGTCATCTTTGGTGTAATTTGGATTATGTGCAAACAAGATAACGTGTGACGCTTCTTTAGCATGTGGTTGGTTAAATTGGTGCATGTTGGCAAAAGTATCATGAAAACGCTGCTTAGCCTCATCGCTCTCAATCACAATAAACTTCCACGGTTGTGAGTTGATAGAAGAAGCAGACAAACGGAGTGCCTCTTTGATCACTTCCATATCTTCAGCTGAAATGCGTTTGTTTGTATCGTATTTCTTTGCTGTGTAACGGCTGTTTAGATCTTTGATGATTGGGTGCGACATAATGAAACTCCTCATAAGCGTTGTCGATGGCGAGCATAATAAGAGGTTCATCACACTTTAAAAAGAGTCAATACTTCCAATCATTATGGACAATTAAATCCATAATGATAAGTGCCCTCTAATCCACCATTAACACTTCATTTTTTAATCAACGCAGTGAAAGCTTAAGGCGTTGTATATTCAGTTAGCTCTGTTTTATAAATAGCTCGATATTGATAGTTGCCTTCCTCATGGCATAAAAGCAAAGTGCCAAAAACAAAAAAGCCTCGTAATTCACGAGGCTTAAAAATAAATCCAGTTAGACTAAACTCTCTCTCCTCGTCTATCTTCTCCTATCCATTGTTTCTTAATCAAGGAGACCACTGTTTCACCAGATTGTGGGGCAAACTCACTATCATCCCCCACCATATGTATTCGTTGTTGAGTTGTCACAACAAACAAAGGTTGAACGAGGCTCTCATTATATTGTTTGAGGTAGTCTTGATAGGTAAAGCTATCACTAAGCTTAGTGTGCTTAACTTCCGCCCCTTGATTAATCAGGCTAGCCAACTTTTTAAAGCTATGCTTTCCAGAGAATAGCGTTTGTCCAAAGGACTTTTTACCCACAATGTGTTTGTCACCGTTATTGTTTTTTATATCCCTTAGACAGAAAACTCGATTCACACCAAAGTCTGATAAATACTGCATACACGCCATGATATTAAAATGCTTGTCGGGGCTCATGGCCACCACATGCCCAACACCAATTAGATCAAGGTATTCATCAGCGTGGCTCGACGTTGGATTACCGTAGTAATACTCCAATCCAGCCATTTTCGCCTGGCTGATGTAATCCCAGTTTGAGTCTGTCACTACTACCCTTAGGTCATATTTAGACAGGGCAAGTGCAACCTCACGCGCTACATCATTAGCGCCCACGATCAAGAAACCACGCGGAGCTGTCTCTGCTACCCCTAATAGTTTTGCCATAGGTTTGGCAGTAAAACTTTGCAACACAACGGTTCCGATGATCACCATAAAGACTAAAGGAACTAATAACTTAGCTTCCTCCATACCGATGTTATATAACTTAATCGCAAACAATGCAGAGATAGATGCAGCGACGATCCCTCGAGGTGCTACCCAAGCCAAAAAAAGCTTTTCTTTAAAGCCTAGACTGCTTCGCAATGTGGAAGCAAAGATAGACAAAGGGCGAGCGACAAGTTGAATGACCACAAACAAAATGACAGCACTCCATCCAAGTGCTTGGAAATCTTCTAAATCAATACGAGCCGCCAGTAAAATGAACAAACCCGTAATAAACATAATCGTTAGATTTTCTTTGAAGTGGAGAATGCTTTGAATATTCACATCTCTTGCGTTGGCTAGCCACATTCCCATCACTGTCACGGTCAATAATCCAGACTCAGACTCTAGATAATTTGAACCCGCAAATACGGCTAGCACAATGGTTAACACGCCAAAGGGTTGTAAATACTCAGGCAACCAACCTCGCCTGAGCACTTCAGCAACACCCGCACCGGCTGCAGCCCCAATCCCAAACCCTATCACTAAGATAAACCCGAAGACTTCAAAGCTTTGTGCTGAACTACTCGAGATAATAAATTCGTACACCATGACGACAAACAGCGCCCCTAGGGGGTCAATTAAAATTCCCTCCCAGCGAAGAATATTGGATAACCTCGATGTAGGTCTAACGGTTCTTAGCAGGGGCACTATTACCGTCGGTCCAGTCACTACGGTCAAGCTTCCAAACAGCAACGCCAAAGACCATTCAAAGCCCAGTAAATAGTGTGTAGCAATACTCGTGACAGCCCACGACACCAAAGCTCCTATAGAGACAATGCTCCACACGGTATTGCTGACGCCCTTAATTTCAGAGAACTTTAGAGTCAAACTCCCTTCAAAAAGAATCACCGCAACCGCCAGTGATACCAGAGCGAAGAAATGCTCTCCAAAGACAGCTTGTGGTTGTATCCATCCCATAATGGGGCCTGCAATAATGCCGGCTATAAGCAAAAACAAGATAGCGGGCAATTTCAGACGCCATGCCAACCATTGGCACCCAAGTCCCACAATACCCACAGCAGCAATACCCAACGCAGCCCAATCTTCGTGCATAGTGATTCTTCAACTTTGTGATTACCTGTAAACACCTTAGTAGATTCAATCACTTGTGCCACTTTATTCGACAATGCATCAAGGCTGTTTTGTGATTGTTTAAGTCAATAAGCTCCTGCACCGAATCAGTGCTTACTGCACAAGAAAAATGCACAAACAATCACTGCATAGATATTAATAAGCAATAAAAACAATAAGTTATGAATTGGCACCATAGTTGCTTAGTTAAGAGTGATAAATGTCTTCATAAATAAGGATGTGATTATGGACATATCAAGCAACATGCTATTGATCAATCGCGCAGGACTTACTAACGCGATCTCTTCACCTTTTGAATCCCCTATCACGCAAGGAAAGTTAGCCATAAAATTTGTGTTTGATGCGATAGACGCTGTGCGACTTCATCGCTCATTTGTTTATGAAGAAATGACAGGCGAAGAGATAGACCACGAAGCATTTAGCGAAATCAAATCAACGTTGTTTTCCCTAAGCAACAAAGTCAGCAGCTACAGTTACCTAGGAAGTCGGCCTGAGCGACATATTTTGAGTATGCGTTTAGAAGCGCTAAGTCAAAATAGCGAAGAACAATCACTATCAAAGCAACTCGTCGTTCACGGGCAAACGATACGCCTGCTATTTTTTTGCTGCGATTGCGCAGTGCTAAGAAGCCTCAAGGGACAAGAGTTATCAATGACGCGCTACAACGAGCAATGGCAAACATTAATGGACACTGTAGATGCATTAACACAATATCGAATCTGCATCAGTTCAGTTGTTCAAAATGGGTTACGAAATCCGAAACTGTTAGTCGGACGAGCCAGTAATTTACTCAACAAAGCTAAACGTTTTCAAGATCAGGGGTTTAATAGCCAGTACACTCTCAATGAAGCCATTGCACGTCTATCAGATTCAATGCACGACCTGACTAAAGGCAACTCAATCTCTGCTCCGTTGCTTTATTTAGATACTAGCTTCATGTCATTTGAACTGATTAAGGTTTATAAACAAATCGTTAGAGATCAGCTAAATCGATGCAAAACCCAGCAAGAAAGTGCCAAAATGCCAGCATGACCATCAGTAAGTAATAAATACAAAAAAAGGCGAGCAATGCTCGCCTTTGTTTTACCTAGCCATCTACGTCGTTATATTTTATTGGATTACGTAGTCTGGTCCTGCAACGTCAGCTGTGATGACCTTCAATTTAGAAGCATCAACACCAACGTTTTCAGCTGACTCAAAGCCATTCACGTTAGTGGTTTTTGGTAATTCAGCTGAGTAATTTGACACCTGCTCTGCTTCTGTTACTTGGCCAACGTAGACTTCATCAGTGTAAGTTGCTCCATTCAACGGGAAGGCGGCAGTAGCACGAACTGCAACGAACTCAGGGTTAGAAGAGTTATCTACAAGGTTCTTGCTAAAGTGAACATCTACACCACCAAAAATATTTTCAACTTCTTTGTTGTCGAACAGGCTTACACGGTGAGTCTGGTTGCCATAGACAATGCCCCACTCTGTATCAACTAAAGTGTTGTTTTCTATTGTGATATTTTTCGGAGTCCACTGCTTGTTTAACTCTTTACCCTTAACAGCTTGATCTAGCTCCTCACCATTAGCTACATCAATGATCCCAGTATTGATAACAATACCGCCTCGAAGATCCGCATTGCCTTCAATGAGACCATCACGACCACGAGTACCGGCAATATAGTTGTTACGGATTACATGATCTTCATCATAAATACGCATGCCGCCAGTAAGACGCTTGCCATTACCTAAAATGACGTTGTCTTCCACCACGTTTGCTTTACCGTGACGAAGAGAAATCAATGCCGTGCTTTCAAAAATGGTGTTACCACCAATGATGTTGCCACCTGATTTAATAGAGATAAGTTCGCGCTCACCGTCCATATCAATCATTAGGTTCTCAACAAATTGGCTATTTGAAGGCCATTGTGATGCTTTTGAGTCACCTATACGAATCGCTTCCCAACTGTTGCCGTTATATCGGATCGCTTCTTTGATATCGAACTCATTAAATTGGTTAGGTTTTTGATCCAAGAAAATATTGTGCTTGATAATGTGGTTATCAGGCGTTTCATTTTTTTGAACACCGATCAAAGTGCCACGCTTTTGCTTGCCTTCGAAACGGTTATTAATTACCTGACCATCTTTACCCCATAAGGAAACCCAAAGGTACTTAGGGTACTCAGAACGACGCTCGTCGGGTTCATACGGATAATCATCGTTAAAGTAATAGAAAGTTGAATTCTTCAGCGTGATTCGATCACCCATCATACGCACACCACCAAAGCGCTCATTAGGGCCGCCTTCAGTGAATACTAAACCGTCCAATGTAATACCGTCGCCGTTCAGTTCAAATTGAACCAAACCAGTGATCCAGGCAGTACCTGCCTTTCTCGCTTTAATCGTTACGTTATTCGCTTCGATAGTCAGTTGACCAAGGTTACGATACTTGCCTGGTTCGATTTCAATCACGTCACCGTTTTTCGCGTTTAGGATCTTTTCGCGAAGTGCGTCAACCTCTCCTTTATAAGCCTCTTCCATAGACGCTTTCTCAATAACCGTTAAACGGTCACTTTCTAAAAGCATGCTGCGATTTACGTCCGCAACTGTCATAGGTTCTTCTGGCTGAGAGTTATTAAAAAGGCTACATCCAGACAAAGCTAACGTAGCAGCTAAGGCAATGGCAGTTTTCTTCATTTTATTGTCTCTTCTTTTAGGGATTACAAAGCAAAAAAAGCGGGCTGTTCTGCCCGCTTTAATTAATTATAAGCTTTTATTATTCAGCTGATTGTTCACGTAGTTCTTCTACTGTGTCATCAACTGCTTTAACAAGTAGTAGACCAACACTCATAACAATCGCACCACACAAGATGAAGATGAAACGTCCCCATAGTGGATTTGGTAGAGCAAACATTAGCATTACACCAACACCCGCTACTGCGATAAGTGAACCAAGCATACGACGCTGTTTGTTATCTAGTACTTTCTGTTCAGCAGACTCAGCAACTAGTGGTGTGTGTAGGTTCTCGAAGAACTTATCAACATCAGCTTGACGCTCAGCTGAAAGTGGCTTGTAGAACAGTGTTGTTAGGCAGAAGAAGCCTGCTGTAAACACTAGGTGTCCAATAAGACCAATAGCAACTTTAAGATCTGACCACTCACGACCTGTTAGAGGCTCTAGATTAAACCAGTTAGCAACCATATCTGCAGTGATAACAAAACCAACGTAGTAAGAAACGATAGCACCTACTACAAGCGTACCCCAACCTGCCCAGTCCGGAGTCTTCTTAATGAAGAAACCACAGAATGCTGGAATAGTCATTGGGAAACCGATTAGAGCACCAACGTACATCATTGTGTCGAATAAGCTTAGACCTTTTAGCGAGTTAATGAATAGCGCTACAAGGATAATTGCGATACCGAAGAACGTAGACGTAAGTTTAGATACAACTACTAGCTCTTTCTCAGTCGCGTTTGGACGACAGATTGGTTCGTAGAAGTTCTTAACAAAAATACCTGAGTTACGGTTTAGACCTGAATCCATTGAAGACATAGTCGCGGCAAACATAGCTGCGATAAGTAGACCCACCATACCTGCTGGCATGAAGGTTTCAACGAAGTATAGGTAAGCAAAGTCAGCTGCTTTAGAACCGGCTTCTGGGTAGATAGCCGCTAGGTCAACACCTTGGCCTGCGATGAACCAAGAAGGCATGAACCAGATAGCTGGACCAATAGTCATAAGAACACAAGCAAGAAGTGCTGCTTTTTTCGCGTTCTTTGAGTCTTTAGCCGCTAGGTAGCGGTAAGAGTTAAGCATGTTGTTCGTGATAGAGAACTGCTTCACAAAGATGAAGAATGCCCAAATACCGAAGATGCTTAGGTAGTTAAGGTTGTTACCCGAAACGAAAGATGCGCCTTCGTCTGTTGGGAAGTTAGCAATGATCTCACCAACACCGCCGCCTTGGATGATAGCAACAACAGCACACGTTACTGTAACCGCCATGATGATAACCATCTGCATAAAGTCAGATGCGATTACCGCCCAAGAACCACCGGTAACAGACATTACTAGTACAACAAGACCGGTAAGAATGATGGTCGTCGTCATGTCAAAGCCAAAGATGCCCGATGCAATAATTGCTAGACCGTTTAGCCAGATACCCGCAGAGATAACGCTGTTTGGCATACCAGACCAAGTAAATACTTGCTCGTTGAAGCTACCGAAACGCATACGAATCGCCTGGATTACCGTTACAACACGTAGTTGACGGAATTTAGGAGCGAAGTATAGGTAGTTCATTAGGTAACCGAATGCGTTCGCAAGGAAGATTACTGCAACAGCAAAACCATCCGCGTACGCTTTACCCGCTGCACCGGTAAATGTCCAAGCAGAGAACTGAGTCATGAAGGCAGTTGCACCTACCATCCACCAAAGCATGCTACCGCCGCCTCGGAAGTAATCACTTGTTGTGCTTGTAAACGTTCTGAACATCCATCCTATTGCAATTAAGAATAGGAAATAGACGCCAACAATAACTGTATTGAGATCCATCATTTAACCTTAGTAAGATTGATTTGTTGTGTAAGTCCAAAAATTCTAACTAGAAGCTAACGTAACTTGTACTACAATAAGTCTTTATTGTGACAAATACCCCGAGAATTCTTATTCGATAAATCATACAAGTGATCTAGATCTAACATTCCGTAACGATTGAATTATATCGATAAATAGCACTGAAACACCTTGTTACACACAGTAACCAACAGTTACCCCGTCAATTATGAGTCAAGTGTCACATTATTCATTCAATAAACTGTATTAGATACATTATTCATTTCTTTTAAAAACTTATTCATTATGACCAATGACGAGTTAATAGTATGACTAATGGTGCGAATTGTAAGGTGGGATTTCTAACTATAAGGGAATAATCTTACTAACAGTACTGAAAGTGCTTGGGGTTGATATAGGCTTTAGAGGAGGTTTTCTGAAGAATTGTACGCTAGCGAACCACTATACAACAGTTCGCTAAATAGCAATGTTCCAAACGTTTTACGCTACAAATTTAAATAGCCCCTTTTCGTTTATACATTGCTCTTAATTTCTCTGTTTGGATTGTTGAAGCTTTCTGCTTATGTTCTTGAGCCTGCTTTGCTCGTAATGCATCAAGTGTTTTGGACTTTTTATTTTCATAGCTAACGATGGTTGCGGTAATTGCTAATGAAAGAGTTCCAAAGATTCCTGCTGATAAAAGTGCGACGTTCATATTTTGACTTCCCTAATGATTGACTTATTCCACTCTACAGGTTGAATATCATTTAGAGACTAATGCAACTATATTTTCCATTTCATGAACAGTGACGCTAATAGTTGTTGCTACAAACACAAATGCCTACAAAGCCTTAAGATTAGCTTAAGCTGGACACTTAGACTTCATCTAAGGACATCAGGCATTCAGTAACACTATAGTTAAAAACGATTAAACAAAAAAATGCGAGCATCTCTGCTCGCATTTGTTGTTTGAAGTGTTTAAATCAATCGATTATTTAGCAACACTTTCTTCTAAGTTTTCTACCGAATCATCAACGGCTTTAACTAGCAGTAGACCAACACCACCAACGATAGCACCACACAGGATGAACACGCCGCGGCCCCACATTGGGTTAGGTAGGAATGCCATTAGCATTACACCAAGACCTGCTACTGCGATTAGTTTACCTAGCATTTCACGCTGTTTATTATCCAGTTTCTGTTGTGCAACAGACTCTGCTACTAGAGGCGTAGATAGGTTACCAAAGAACTTGTCTACGTCAGCTTGACGCTCTGCAGTTAGAGGCTTGTAGAACAGAGTAGAAGCGATGAAGAAACCACCTGTTAGTGTAATGTGACCGATAAGACCGATAGCAACCTTAACATCAGACCATTCACGCTTCGTTAGCTCTTCAAGACCAAATGCATGAGATACCATGTCTGCATTGATAACGAAACCAACAATATAAGATACGATTGCACCAACAATTAGCGTACCCCAACCAGCCCAGTCAGGAGTCTTCTTAATGAAGAAGCCTAGGAATGCAGGAATAGTCATTGGGAAGCCGATTAGAGCACCAACGTACATCATTGTATCGAACAAGCTCAGACCCTTAAGAGAGTTAATGAACTGTGCAATAAGAATGATTAAGATACCGAATACAGTAGATGTAATCTTAGATACTGTTACTAGTTCTTTTTCTGAAGCTTTACCTTTACGAACGATTGTTTCGTAGAAGTTCTTAACAAAAATACCTGAGTTACGGTTTAGGCCAGAGTCCATTGAAGACATGGTTGCTGCGAACATTGCCGCTACAAGTAGACCAACCATACCCGCTGGCATGTACTCTTGTACGAAGTATAGGTAAGCAAAGTCACCTGCTTTAGAACCTGCGTCTGGGTAAGCAGCTGATAGGTCAACGCCTTGACCAGCAATATACCAAGAAGGCATGAACCAGATGAATACACCACCTAGCATAAGTACACATGCTAGAAGTGCCGCTTTCTTAGCGTTCTTAGAATCTTTCGCCGCTAGGTAACGGTAAGAGTTAAGCATGTTGTTAGTAATAGAGAACTGCTTAACAAAGATGAAGAATGCCCAGATGCTGAAGATGCTTAGGTAGTTAAGGTTGTTACCCGCTACGAAAGAACCAGTGTCACCTACAGGGAAGTTATTGATGATTTCACCAACACCGCCACCTTGAACAACAGCAACTACAGCACAAGTAACCGTTACCGCCATGATGATAACCATCTGCATAAAGTCAGATGCGATTACCGCCCATGAGCCGCCCGTTACAGACATTGCAAGTACAACCAAACCTGTAATCCAGATGGTCATAGTCATGTCGAAGCCGAAGATACCAGATGCAATGATTGCTAGTGCGTTAAGCCAAACACCTGCAGATACAACACTGTTAGGCATTGAAGACCAAGTAAATACTTGCTCGTTCGCAGCACCAAAGCGCATGCGAATTGCTTCAATTACAGTTACAACGCGTAATTGGCGGAACTTAGGCGCGAAGTACGCAAAGTTCATGAAGTAGCCAAATGCGTTTGCTAGGAAGATGATTGCTACTGCAAAACCATCGTTGTAAGCCTTACCTGCCGCACCAGTAAATGTCCAAGCTGAGAACTGAGTCATAAACGCAGTTGCACCAACCATCCACCAAAGCATATTACCGCCGCCACGGAAGTAATCACTAGTAGTGCTTGTAAACGTTCTGAACATCCAACCTATCGCAATCAAGAATAGGAAGTAGATGCCAACAATTATAGTATTGAGATCCATTGCATTACCTTAAACTGTAAAAAATTATTTCAAATCCAGTTCAGTCTAAACAGTAACTTTCATCTTTTGTATTACAATACTTCATAAATGTGACCTATGACTCAAGACTAGCCCTAGATTAAATCATACAAGTGATCAAGACCCAAAAGAGCCATAAATCGCTACATAAAACACCATAAATGTAACAAAACAAGTCAAATGTCTTATTGCACGGGGGTTAGTATGAATATACCGAAAGGACCACCTTTACTTTAACGATAGTACAGCAATTAAAATCCGGCTTAATAATGTTATCGATGAAACATTTTAAAACAATTAATACTACTTAATTGAACCGCCATTTCATTGGAATCTTCAAGAAATCAATCGAAATCTCACTACTTTTCGGATAATAAAATTGATAGGACTAAGGTCATTTTAAACAAAATCGGCATTTTGGTGACAAGCTAAATGATCTTTTAATAGCGGCAATCCATAACGTTTTATGAAAATACTATCGAAATGCGTGAAAATTGAGAAAAAAGAGGCAAAAAAAACCCATAGGCAAGTGCATAGCCTATGGGTAAATCGGTGGTGTACCGAGCCTAAACACTAGAAGGGTATGCTTAGGCTATTATTAGTAGTTATGGAGCTTCACCATTAAAAGCCGGATCTTTACTCGAACCCACTTTCGCTAGTAATCGTTTATATAGTCAACGTTCAGTGAACCTTGCCTTTTGTAATCTAATTTATAGGGGCCGTGCCCTCTATTAAACGCTCGCTGAAAACACTCGTCATTACTTATCAAAACTTAAATAAGTTATCGACCGTCGTTCCTTGCGACCCATTAAGTATATTGTATTACAAATAAGAAAAGCAAGTTTAAATAGATGGTTTGAGCAATAAAATTTTGCATAAATCACTCTATGTCAATTATGCAACCCACAGAAAAACCAAATATAACAATAGGATACAAATAGTTACAGTTCGCTGTATATATTACATCATTGGAATTAAACGTCTCAATAATGCGATCGACTTCACACAACGTATCAGCTACATGCACCTTATTGTCGGACATAAAATTAAGATCGACGTAAAATAATTTATGGCACCGAGATAAATCCAGTAACTCAATACCGTTACCCTACTGCTACAGCCATCATTCTGCTTCTTTGGTTAAGAAGGTAGTGTCCTTAACCAATAACGTAAGTAAAAGATAAAGTATGACGCTACCCAATACTTCACCAAACCACTTGCCTATCCATTATCCTATTAGTAGTCAAAGAAACTTAGAAAGTAGATTCTCCAAAAGTCATCACAATGGAAAAAGTATCCTCATCTATACACAGAGCAGTTTTGCATTGCTTTTATTACACTAATAAAAAGAGAACTTGACCAAAGAGTAGATCTTTAGTGCTGCCAAGTTTGTCTTAACGAAACAGATACACCTAGTGTTCCACAGATCATTGGCGTTTGAACTCGTTTGCTCCACTACCATCATGATCAATCAGCCAGAACAGAACATTCTATTGAGCTATATAAGAGGACTGATTCTGAATTAGGTCTCCACATTGCTTTAACGTCCATAAGCCTTCCTCTAACCCAAGACTTGCAGCCGCCACCTAGCCAATACTTAAAAGTAACTTTCTAGCTTTTGCTAATAAACTTACATTACCTGTTAGCAACGCGAATGCTTGATTGAAAGATTATCAAGACTGTTAGGTTCCCTGCCCTCTGTATGTGAAATTAGATTTTATGATACTAATGACACTTTTGTTGGACTCAACATCGGCAGTTGCATCATCAATCAAGTCTACAAATCGTTACCGCGGAGTTCATAGGTCATCTAGGCCAACTTGACGACTTCATGTCATCTTAACTACCTAACTGTTTTGAATTCGGGTGGTGATAATTAGGAACCCTTACGTAAAAAAGTTCAAAAACGGACTAAATTACAATGAAGTACAATCGATCAGCTTTAATACTTATAGCAATCAACAGCGAATTAAATGTGTTAAACACCGAGTATTTCCGTTCAAAAACCCACCCTGACGCCCTCTTGTATTATTAAACTTGATGAATAACATCGGAATATATACAGCATTTGTATTGTTTATAGCCTGACCAATACAACGCAACACCATCAAAAAACCTTAATTAGACATCCCAACAGTCAACAGTTTTCGTATCAATTTCCACCTACAAACCTGTAAATCAGCATTACATTTAGAAATAAATGGATACAAAATATGGTTGAAATAAATTTTATAACTCCATTTTTTCTCAAGAAAAGACACTAAAAGCATAAATAAACGCAAAATTTAAGCTGATAATCGTGAAACAAACAAATCAAACGCACACTTTTTGGCCATTACTTGGTTAGATTTGAGATCTCGCCCAAACTTTTTTTTATGCATTACAAGTCTAAGCATCAAATTGTACATACGTCACAGTTTGTAACGAAGTGTTACCATAAACTATTTGTCATACATTAACTCAAATGCCGAAACAGGTATTAAAGGTAAAACTCCCAATGAAAAACAATAAAATTGCATTAGCTGTGGTAGCTACACTTTTTGCAGGCGCAGTAAACGCTGGTTCCCTTGATTACCGCACAGAATACAAACACGATGATGAAAAATGGGCTCACCGTGCAAAGATCGGTTCAAGCACAAAGTTATCTGACGAAGCAAAGCTTTACTTTAGCGTCGAGCAAAAGTGGCAAAGTGAGTCGAATGACGACGGTTCAGTAGATTTCTGGAACAACACCTCTCGCGGTGATTCAGAGTTTGATTGGGGCGTTCAATACAAAATTAATAATAATTGGTACATACAACCAGGTATGCCAATTACCTTTGCTGAAACAAAAACCACTTACAAACCTCAACTTCGCGTAGGTTATAAAGCAGATTTTGGTTTGACTACAGCGCTTCGTTACCGTCATGAGTTCCAAGACTACAACAGTGAAGGCGGCACATTCACCGATACTGACGGCAACAAAGTAGACCGTGCTGACAAAACAATTCAACAAGGTAAGTGGACTCTAACGGGTTCTTATAAGTTCTCTCAAGAGAGCTTAAAAAACTTAAAACTTAGCTACGAAGCTAACTACAACAAGAGTTACGAAAACGAACGTAAAGCAGACGGTAACGATTGGGAATGGGATCTAGGTATTAAGGTTGGTTACCAAGTCGATAACTTCCAACCTTACATGGAATTCTGGACAGTTGACCAAGGATCTTCAGCAGAAGACAACCGTCAGCTAAGAACACGTCTTGGCCTAAAATACGCATTCTAATAAGACCTAAATAAACACAATAAGAACGAGTAACAAGGAGTCACTCGTTCTATTACTAACGTGAAAAGAGAGTAGTTATATGGAAATTTCTAAATCAGCAATCGCAGTAGCGATATCAGCAACATTCTTGTTCGGTTGTGACTTTGATGTTGGAGAGGATAGTAGTGGTGGTGGTAGTGAACCAACAACTCCTACTTCAGAAGTAATTGGTCCACTATGGAACTTTGAAGACGCGTCAGGTGCTTCAACTCAGGCAATTGGCCTTCCAAATGTGTATGTCTTCGATGGTACAAACCTAAAGTATTATGACGATGACGCTACTCCTAACACCTACGAAATAAAACTGACTCCATATACAGACGATGCTGAAGCAGGTGAAATTACCTTCACGTACTACGATGAAGCAGGTACTGGTAGTGAAGTTTCAGGCACATATACTGTAGATAACGGCGTGTTCACTGTAGATACTGCTTCGGAAGGCGTTCTTATCGGTGCTGATGATACAAGTAATGCTGATATTAAAGCAGCCGTAGATGCCGCGAATGCTGATGCTGGTTTTAATAACTATGTGCAGATTATTGATACATCAGATACTGATACTGGTGAGCTAAGGCTAAAACTAGCGGATAATGATTTTGAACCTATTACCTCTGGAAAAGTAACCGTAGATCTTGTCTATCAAGAAGATGAAGATTCAATTGGAGATGCTAACAGCAAGAATGCTTATATCTCGTTGTATGCTTCAGGTACTTCTACTACAAACCTTCATGGTGAAATTGCTTTAGAAGCTGGAAAAATTAAATATCGTGACAACAATAAAGCATTAGTTGAAATTGTTGGTACTTATGAAGAGGGTGAAGATCTAAGCATCGAAGCTAATTGGGACGATGGCGTCTTTAACTTCAAAGTTAATGATGTAGAGCACTCTTACACTGCCAATGAAATTCCAGAAAACGCACCTGTAGAAATCGTTGCAATACGTCTTGGTGACAACGGAAGTACTAACAATTATGAAGTTCTTGCAGATAATCTAAAAGTGTATTCAAATGACAGTGGTTCAGAAGCTTTGATCTTTGAAGACAACTTCGATAGTTATAGCGTAGGTACCATACTTAATAGCAAACCATATAACAACAACAGTTCTGAAGCAGTTGTAGTTGGTAATACTCCAGAAGAGCCTGCAGACCCTGTTGATCCACCAGCACCAGGTGAAATCACTGATAATTTTGATTCATACACTATTGGTACTCAAATCGATGCCGCAAATAGTGACTATATTGTTAATCAAGTAGATGGTTCGACTAACAACATTGCATCAATCAGCGATGTAGTCGCGAAATCTGGTTCGAACTCATTATATCTGGAAGATAATAATGGTAACAACATAGACACAGGTACTAAACCTGTTGTTTCAAGATACTTTAAAGGTGGTGCCGCTAGTAGTGGTTCAGTGTCTACTTCTGTTTACATCCCAGCTGACGGGTATGTTAAATCTTCTTATTTGTTCTTAGGTACGTCTGAAAGTGCTTCTTCCAGCGCTAGATTCACTGAAATTGCTTTTGGTTCTTCAGAAGTTAAATTTAGGAACCAATCAGGCTCTCAAAAAGCATTAGCTAATTATGAACAAGATACTTGGGTTGATGTAACTGTTGCTTGGGTAGATACCGCGATTACTGTAACGATTAACGGTGAAGAGTTTACTTCATATGTAGACTCTGAGGTTGAGTACGATCTAGTAGCCGAAAATGATACAGGTGCGCCAACTTTGTTCGCAGTTTACAATGGTGATGGTAAAACAACCGGTACTTATACATATTTTGACGACCTAGATTCAGAATTATTCTAAATCATTGGCATAATCTAAAACCTAAGCCATAGCAATTAGCTATGGCTTTTTTATTACATAAGATAATTGAACTACCACTAACACTTTCACGTCGAGGTCAACATGACCCTACACGCTTTATAGCTCGTTAATGATGGCAACCCCTCGCTGTAAACTAACACCATCAGCTCCTAAATTTCAGCTTGGTCGGATAAAATAAATATCTACATCCACTCGAAACTTTAGCTATTTACAGACAATAAAAACTCGTGTTTCGTTTGAAGCCAATAGTTTTATACCTAAACAAAAATCCTACGCCCACAATTGCCATCTACCCGTTCAATAGTCTCTTTAAGAAACAAATAAACTTTACGAACTGTGCATCTTAGACAATGAGTGTGAAGGCTGCCCTCCTACATTGAAAAACAGAAACATTTAGCCTTTATTGATATTAAACATTCAGCTTTTATAAAACTACAAGCCGGTTTATCAGCCTACGTCGGTTTTTAAAGCCTAATAATCTAGTAACACTTGCTTACACCGCAAGGCTTGCATTGGAAGTAATTATTAATTCAGCATCTCTAATTACCTACGTAATAACACTTGAGTACTTAAACTATCCGCCAGAATTGAAAGTCTAAGCTCATGTATTAGGGTGTAGGCCGTGCTAACAGGGATCTACGCCATATCTAGCCTTCTTGCTCTCACTTAGAAAACCTTTCTCTATCTAGATATCTATACTTCACTGATTCTCAAACTGAACTCAGACCCCTGTACACTTAAATCTCATCAAGATCGATAATGGGGTATAGCCTATCAATATCCCTTAATTTGTATTACAAATAGCCGAGTTTTTTGTAAGTAAATGTTACGGTTAAATGCTATTTATTGCGAGTTTAAACAATAAACACATCAAAGCTATCGCCATAATGGTCTACCAAATTAAACAGTTAGGTTTGGTATAAAAAGACCTAAAGTAAGCGGTAAAATACTCCACTAGATGCACTAATAACACATTCATATGCTTTCCGCTTTCATTGAGCAGTCAATACCTCCAAGTATAGTGCCACCAATGGCATAACAACCCAATTAATCATATAAAACAGAAGATAAACCCTAATAAAAAAACATGAAGTCAGGCCGTTTTTTGGTCAGAAGCGTGAGTTTTTAGGAGATCTCGCTCTCATTTTTTTTTAGAAGTTGGATGTCTAAATAATAATCTGTACTTTCGTCACAGTTTCCAACGTTTCATTTCCATAAACTAATTGTCATACATTAAGTCAATTACAAAGACATCCCAAGGAAAGTGAAATTCCATGAAAAATAATAAAATCGCATTAGCAGTGGTCGCATCCCTATTCGCAGGCTCAGTTAGCGCAGGTTCTCTTAACTACCGTGCAGAATACAAACACGACGAAGAAACCTACGCTCAACGTATCAAAATCGGCGAATCTGTGAATATTGCAGATAAGACAAAACTTTACTTTAGCGTTGAACAAAAATTCCAAAGCAGCGATACAACAGACTTTTGGAACCAAATGACACGTGGTGATTCTGAGTTCGATTGGGGAATTCGTTACGATCTAAACAAACAGTGGTATTTCCAACCAGGCATGCCAATCACTTTTGGTAACGAGCGCACAACTTATAAACCACAACTACGTGTTGGTTACAGATCTAGCTTTGGTCTAACAACTGCACTTCGTTACCGCCATGAATTCAGAGAGTATTCAGATAGCGATAGCAACGGCAACCGTACTTTAGTTGATGGCACTAGTGTCGCGTCAGCAGGTAAAACCTTCCAAGAGGGTAAATGGACGCTGACAGGTTCATACCGTTTTTCACAAGCATCTTTGAAGAACCTTCGCCTAAGCTATGAAGCAAACTACATGCACAACTACGATGATGTTCGCCTTTACAACAACACCAACGAAAACTGGGATATTGGCGGCATCATTGGCTACCAGTTCGGCAACATCCGTCCATACATGGAATTTTGGAACGTTAAAGGCTCAGGCTCTACTTCAGACGACCGTCAGTTGAGAACTCGTGTAGGCGTTTCTTACTCGTTCTAAGTAATTATCAATTTATAGATACAGAAATGGCTAGACAGCGAAAAATGACATTTATTCCGTCTAGCCAAAGCAATGAATTAAAAGAGAGAAAAATATGAAAGTTTCTAAAACAGCAATCGCAGTAGCACTTTCAAGTGCATTTTTGTTTGGTTGTGACTTTGATGTAGGTAGTGAGAATAGCGCAACTGGTGGTGGCACTGGTGGTGGAGATACTGGTGGTGGTACTGGTGGTGGTGACGAGATCGTTCCTGGTGCTAACTACTTTGTACAGATTCAAGATAACTTTGTCCAAGGGTCAGGTCAATTACGTGTAAAACTATCTGAAAGCAAATCAGACACTGCAGTAGATAATATCCCTGAAGGCTTCTTGACTGTAGATTTGACTTACCAAGATGGTGTTCGTGAAGATGGGCGTCCAGAAACTGAAAATGCATACATTCAGATTCACACAGCCGATGCTAGTAACTCTGGACTTCGTGGTGAAGTAGTACTTGGTGGTGGTAAAGTTAAGTATCGTGATCCGGCATCTGGTTTGACTGACGCTGGTGGCACATACACTGAAGGTGAAGAACTGAAAGTTAAAGCCACTTGGACCACTGATTCCTTCAGTTTTACAATCAATGATCAAGAATACGGTCCTTTTGATGTTGCAAGCACTAACCCAGTAGAGAACATTACATTAAAAGTTGGTGACAATAGCGGAAAATCAAACCATGAAATGCTAGCTGACAACTTTAAGATTTATCAAGGCAACGAATCAGAAAATGAATTGATTTTCGAAGATGACTTTGATGCAGGCTATGGTAACGGTCATGATTTGAACGGTGTTCGTTATAACCGTGCTGAAGATGTAATGGTTATTAGTCTTGGTGGTGAAAACAATCCAGACGAAGATAACAACGACGGAGCAGTTGACATGCCAGCAGGCAAATATGTTGCCCTTCATGATGACAATGACGAGGTGAATGACGCTGGTGAACTTCGCTACTCTTTAGGAACAAGTGAGCGTATTCATGAGCAAGGCAAGGCATCTGTTTACATCAAGAACCCTTCTGATCAAAGTGCAGTATTTACAGTCTTCGGCGTTGATGATCAATTAAAAGACGTAGGACAAATCATATCTGTTCGCCTTAGGGAAGATGGCAGAGTCTATCACCGACCAGCAACATCAGACACGTGGACGGAAACAGGGACAACGATTAATGCTAGTGATTGGAATAAACTGAGCGTAGATTGGGATACTAATTCAGGTAATAATTACAATCTCTACGTTAATGGCAACTTGATCGGTGAATATGAGCGCAGAATAACACAAGCCAACGTTTCTACACGATACGTTGCGGTTCAAGTTGGTACAGGTAATTCGGATACAATCACCAATGGTCACACTATTGATCTTGATAACCTAGCTCTCTACTCAGATACGGCTGGCAAGACTGCGCTGCACATGGACGACTTCGAAGGTTTCGCGTTAGGAACAGACTTAGGTGCTGATCCAAGCACCACTGAATACGACAAGAGCGGATACAACGCGATTGTTCAAGAGTAAATCTTCAAACAATAACAGAACTACATGACCTCAAGCCATAGCATAAATGCTATGGCTTTTAGGGTTTAAACCAATTTTTCAATGTACAAATTGGACAAACTACAACTTGGCACATTCAAATATGAAAAAGAACATACTTGCTGTCAGTCTACTTTCTATATTGTTGGTTGGCTGTAACTCTGACTCAGGTGGAAGTAATTCACCGTCAACTCCATCAAACCCTGAAAATCCTAGTAATCCATCTACCCCACCAGATAGTACTGAACCAGGAGATGGTTGGAGCATTGAACAATGGAAAATCACAATTCCTGTTAGTGAGTCATATTATAAAGAGCACTTGGGTGTTAGCTCAGGTCTAAATAGTCGCGACAGTGCTGCGGAGTTACTTCCGAATAAATGCAGTGGCAAGGATATTTTTTCATTGGAGACGTCCCTACCCTATTTTTATGTTGCAGATAATAATGATGTTCATTTTATTGTAGATTTAGGTGACGCTGGGATAGCTACCACTACTAACACTAAGTATGCACGTTCTGAGTTAAGAGAACTCTATAACTATAACGCTTCTAGTGTCTGCTCTTCGTCAACTCAAAACTGGAAAGTGGAAGACAACTCAAACCATCAACTCCAAGCACAGTTGCAGATTGAAGATTACCCGAACATATCAGGTAACGATCCGAAAGTGATCGTTGGACAAGTCCATGGTTATAAAATCAAACAAGCCCTTATTAAATTACAGTGGGAAGGTGGAAATAAACCAATCAGGGCAATCTTGAACAATACCTTTCTGCCTGATGATCAATCTTGTAGCTATTGCAAATCATTCAGCGTAGACCTAGGCAAGGCAGATGCAAACACAAACTGGCGATACAATATAGAAGTGAACGAAGAAGGGATTGTATTAGAGGCTGCAGGAGTGAGCAAATCTTTTGCCTGGGGAGAAAAGATTGAAAATACAGGCTATGCACTAGATCCAAATTGGGCACATAGCTCCAATAGTTTTTACTTCAAAGCCGGCATATACCCGCAAATAGAGCCAAGCACATCTCTTTCAGGTCAAATCTTTGACGTAAGCTTCAGTGAGATAAAAATTACTCATCAATAGTGAGTAACTTTCACTATTAAAAAACACCTTTAAGCGGCCTTAGGCCGCTTTTCTTTTTGTTAATTAGCCTAGCCTGCTCAGTTGCCTACCTATTCCTCTAAAAAGCCATCCTCCTCGGAAATTCACATGCGTGAAATAGATCACGGTTCAAAAGTGTATGCTTCCATTTTAATTATCAATATTCATAAATAAAGAATGACATATTGCACACTTCCAGAGCCAACTCGGTCTATTAAAAACTTTCAGCACGGAAATTAAAACCGAGTTAAAACAGACGCTTAATGACCCGTGTAACAGCCTATTACAACAAAAAATATAAAACTGACCTTTGAAGTGATGCCGGTCACATGCAAGTTTTGACAACACCACTTAATCTATTTGTCATACATTAAGTCAAGATAAGCAACGCTAAGGAAAGTAAAATTACATGAAAAACAATAAAATCGCATTGGCAGTAGTAGCCTCTCTACTTGCAGGCTCAGTTAGCGCAGGTTCTCTTAACTACCGTGCAGAATACAAGCACGATGAGAAAACTTACGCACAACGTATCAAGATTGGCGATTCAGTTACTATTGCTGATAACACAAAACTTTACTTTGGCGTTGAACAAAAATTCAACAGTAGCGATGCAACTGATTTTTGGAATGAAATGACACGTGGTGATTCCGAGTTTGATTGGGGTATTCGCTACGATATAAACAAGCAATGGTACATTCAACCAGGTATGCCAGTTACCTTTGGTAATGAGCGCACAACTTATAAACCACAACTACGTGTTGGTTATAAATCGAGTTTTGGTCTAACTACCGCACTTCGTTATCGTCACGAATTTAGAGAATACTCTAGCAGCGACAGCAACGGTAACCGTACTTTAGTTGATGGCACTAGCGTTGCTTCTGCAGGTAAAACATTCCAAGAAGGCAAGTGGACGTTGACAGGATCGTACCGTTTTTCACAAGAATCCTTAAAGAACCTCCGTTTAAGCTATGAAGCAAACTATATGCACAACTACGATGATGTTCGCCTTTACAACAACACTAATGAAAACTGGGACCTAGGTGCAATCATCGGTTACCAATTTGGCGACATCCGCCCATACATGGAATTTTGGAATGTTAAGGGGGCCGGTTCTACAAGCGACGACCGTCAACTTAGAACTCGTATAGGTGTTGCATACTCGTTCTAATCAACAAACAAAATAATAATGGTTGCTTAGCGGAACACTAAAGCTTCACTCAGCTAAGTCATAACGAGAAATAAAAGAGAGAAAATTATGAAAGCTTCAAAAACTGCTATTGCGGTAGCTATTTCCAGTGCATTTTTGTTCGGCTGTGATTTTGATATTGGTGATGAAAATAATGAAATAACCCCACCACCAGAGGTAACGCCACCACCATCTGAAGTTTACTCTATTGAAAACGTTTACTGGGATATGGTCAGTGACACAACTGCTTTATCTTTAAGTGGAACGCAACCTTATCTTTTTGCTAACGATGAAGAAGGTACTCGTGCTCTTAGCATCTACACAGGTGATGTAGCTAATGGCTACACTTTCGAAAGCTCTTCATATTCTGCAGACGAAGAAGGCTCAGTATCCTTTGATGGTAATCAATGTACCTATACTGTAGCGAATAGCGAACTAGATATGTCTTGTACTAAAGATGGCGTTGCAACCACTTACTCTGCGACAGAGATTGAAGATGAAGACGTCATTACAGCTTTGGAAAATGCCACTGATGGGAAGCCGACAACAGTAGAAGAAGTAAACGCGGCAATCGCCTCAGCCCAAGACGGCGACATTATCGGTCTGTCAGCTAGTGGCACATTTAATACTGGTGTTATTGAATTAAATAAAGCAGTTACACTTGACGGAGCTGGTCTAGCAACAGTCATTGGTGATGCGTGTATCGATGTTACTGCTGCGGGAGCAGCAATCAAAGGTATTACATTTGCAAATACTAATCTAGCTGGCTGTTTCGGTAGAGAGTCTGCGGGGACTTCAGATAACGAAACTGGTGCAATAGTAATCGGAAAAATTGGTAAAGACTCTGACCCAGTAGTTCTCGAAAATCTTAAATTTGATGCAAACGATATTACTGAAGATGATCTAGGTACCAAAAAAGCTAGTTGGTTATTCTCACGTGGTTACTTTACTTTAGATGATAGTGAATTTGTCGGTTTGAGTGGTAGTTTCCAAAACAATGCCATTCGGATTAACTGTAGTAGTGACAACGGCCGATTTGGTTCAGCAATTACCAATAACACATTCACTATTAATGCCGGAGGTAGTGACGTAGGTGGAATTAAAGTCGGAGACTCAAGCAGCGCTATTATCAAACCAAGTGAAGACAATCTTACTTGTAATGTAACGATAGAAAGCAATACGTTTATTGGATACAAAACACTGCTTTCAGCAGAAAACACTTCTGACATCAGAAACACAGCAATATATGCACAACCAAGCGCCGTAAATACAGCATCTGGTAAAGAGAACATTCTAGAATAAAAGTTAAACTAACGCATAATTGGTAACCAATACATTTACTTCCAAAGCCATAGCTATTCGCTGTGGCTTTTTTCTTTTTATTTGCCCCCCCATTGATAAGAGACACCATTCATAACATCACACTACTGACAATGGGTAAGTTAGACTAGTTCAAGAACTACTGCACTAATGCTAGAAGGTTTGTTTAACAAGTAGAACCTGCTTTTCTTTTAACTAGATCACACCCTCCTATCATTTGTATTATAAAAATATATAACAGCACCGCCATCACCGCTCAATAGAACGTCGTACCGACTATTTTAGAAAAATAAAATGAACTTCTAGACGCCTTTAAAAACCTGAGTTGCAACTAGTTTCAGTGCATATTCAAACGCAAAAAAATTATAAATACGCTCTTCATAGAGATCCAGGTCACATCAGACATCACTGCAAATACTTAAGATACTTGTCATACATTACGACTTATTGCCAAACGTAAGCAAAGGTAAATAACCAATGAAAGCAATGAATAAAGTTACAATCGCACTACTTACTACTGTAGCAGCGGCATCTGTAAATGCGGGTTCTCTGGACTACCGTGGTGAGTACAAGCATGAAAGTGAAGAATTTGCACATCGTATAAAGATTGGTTCTTCAGTTAAGATTGCAGATCCCGCGAAGCTTTACTTTAGCGTTGAACAAAAGTTTAACAGCGAAGACAAGTCAGATTTCTTTAATCAAGTAGAGCGTGGTGACTCAGAGTTCGATTGGGGTGTAGCGTATACCCTAGATAAAAACTGGTATGTCCAGCCTGGTATGCCGATTACTTTTGGTGATAATAAAACGACCTACAAGCCTCAATTACGTGTCGGATACAAAGCGGACTTTGGTTTAACAACAGCCCTACGTTATCGTCATGAGTTTCAAACATTTACAGATAGTGCTTCCAACACAAGTTCATCTGACGGGGGTAGCATCGAAAGAGCAGGAAAAACTATCCAACAAGGTAAGATCACTCTAACGGGGTCTTACAAATTCTCAGATGAAGCTTGGAAAAACCTTCAGTTAAGCTATGAGGCTAACTACAACCACAACTACGATGACGTTCGTCTAGCTAACAATGAAAACTGGGATTGGGACCTTGGTTTTAAAGTGGGTTATAAAGTAGATAACTTCCGTCCTTATGTAGAGTTTTGGAACATCAAAGGTAAAGATGGCTCTAAAACAGACGACCGCCAACTTCGAACACGAGTTGGTATTACCTACAGCTTTTAAACCATAAGCCCAGTGTATTGATTAGGCGATAGTGCGTTTATCGCCTAATTTTTGATATCTATTGAAAGAAACCAACTCAATTACATAGACTTAATCTCTGTTCCCCTACTGCAACTACGGTGTACTTACTTAGTCACAGTACCTTCAGTTACAATTACTTGTGAGTTTGATCACCTTCCGTGCATATGTAATTTCATTTGTATTATTAATAAATATCAATCGCACAAGATATGCTGCACGTTTCTAACTTGCTCAGATTTTTTTATGGAACTAAATTGAAAATATTCAAAACCAACAATATCAGCCACTTATAGGCTGCAAATCATCAGGTAAAAAACCATAAAACCTAAAACTCACACTTAAAGTGACGAGCGTCACATGCATAAAACCTCCAACACCCTTAATATATTTGTCATACATTAACACCAACAAATGACTCATAAGGGTTATCCATGAAAGCTTTAAATAAAGTTACTCTTGCTCTACTTACTACTGTCGCGGCTACTTCAGTAAGCGCTGCTAATCTTAACATTCGTCACGAATACAAGAGCCATACTGAACAGCACTCTACCCGCGTTAAAATGGGTGATAGCATCGGTAACTTCTACTTTAGTGGTGAACTTAAATTTAAAGGCGCTGACGGCGACTTTATGCAAGACCTTCAAAACAACGGCTGGGAATTAGACCTAGGCTACCGTTACAAAATTGACGGCACTAACTGGACAATTCAACCAGGTATGCCAATCGAAGGCCGTTCAAGTGGTATGACATACAAGCCTCAACTACGTGCTACGTACGCTTTAGAAAGCGTTGACGGCCTTAGCTTAAGTGCTCGTTACCGTTACGATATCAAAACGTACAGCGACGGTACAAGTACTGAAAACCGTCACCGTATTACTGGTAACGTAAACTACTCTGTTGCAGATTGGAAATTTGGCTTCGAAGCTAACTACTACAACGCTGATGGTTACAACATCTACGACAACTCTGAAGAGAACTACGAGCTAAACCTAACAGCCGGCCGTGCGTTCGGTGACTGGTACCCATACGTAGAATTCGGCGATGTGAACACAAGTTCAACAAGCGCTACTCGTGAACTACGTAGCCGTGTAGGTCTAACTTACAGCTTCTAATATCAAACTCCCGAATTTGATTCAGCTAGATATCTAGTAACAAAAAAGCCAGCATAATGCTGGCTTTCTTCTTTCCTAAAATCAGGTCTATCTCTAGAATTTAGCGCTTTTTTAAAGCTCTAATTACCCAGTTTATACAGATAACCAAACTTTATATCATGATTCGGTTCAAGGCGTTTCGCCTGAGCCATCAGCAGTTCTGCCGTCGCTAATGCATCACTTAATGCATTGTGCCCATTATATTCTGGTAGATTATAACGAACCCGAGTACCTGATAGCGTGAGATCGACATCCTCAACATCATTGCGCGCTTTGGCCATTTTTTTCTCAAGACACAGTGTATCTAACCAAATCAATGGTAAATTCCACACATGATAGTTGCTATGCAGATACTGATTGATAAAGTTTGTCTCGATCACACAGCCATGAGCCACAATTACTTTGCCTAAAGCCGCATCGTAAAATGCTCGCATCGCATCGTGTATCGACACCCCTTCATCGAGCATTTGAGGTGTGATGTGGTTAATTATGGCGGTTTCAGGCTTTACCTGAGACTCTTGATTGATGTAAAAATGACACGCACTGGTCAAATCGATCTTTCTCTTAGATAACACCACCCACCCTATCGACAAGATGAGATCGTTCTCGCTGTCTAAGCCGGTGGTTTCAAGATCCAGAATAATGTAATCCAAATCATTGTGTAGTGTATCTACCTCAGGTGTTGGACTCTCTAACAGTCGCTTAAACAGCTTTGGCGTTGTCTTACTGTCTACCAGTGACTTTCTTTTTCGCTTGGTACTTTCCAGAGGATGAAAAAATTTAAACATAATCTATCTTGTCCCAAATCTAACTTTTGCAGCCTCTTGCAGATCCGCAATGATTCTAAACGCATCCTTTAGATGCCCACGCTCAAAACTACCAAAGCTGTTTGGATCGATATGGTTGTTTGGCTCTTCGCCATTCTTCAAAGCAGTCAGCTGATGGCTGAATCTAAACGATAAAATAAACTCGTATGCGCCAAGAATGTTCTTATACGAATCTTCAGAAAGTAAGCCTTTCTCATAAGCAATTTGAAAACGCTTATCAGTTGCTGACGTATCACTTTCTACCGCTAAGCCATAAATTCGTGCCAAGTCGATAATTAAGTTAATGGCGTACTTTTTAACGTTCAGCGTCTTTTTGTTTTCACCTGACTTTTCTAGAACAAGGCTATTGAAAATACCTAATGGCGGGCTAGTATTCACCGCATCATTAGTCAACGAAACCAAAAATTCTCTGCTATTACGAATATTTTTATGCATTTCGTCGCGGAGTATTTTTTCAAAGTCATTGTTGCCATAAACAGAACGAATTTCTAAGAATACACTGATGTTAAGTAAACGCTCGTACTCCGGATTTGCCACCCATTTTTTGTAGTAATGCTTCCACATGCTGACCGGTTGTAACCACTTAGGGTTTGCCGCCATATAGTTGCCTGGGCATAGTGGATAGCTACAACTCGCTAATCCATTACACACTTGGCTAGCAAGGTGTTTAAAGTAAATCTTATCGCTATCAGTCGCATCATCTGTCAGTACGATTGCACTGTCTTGATCAGACAGCATATGAACTTCGTTTCTCGCATGAGAGCCCGCAACAATCCACGCAAACTCACACGGCGGCGGCCCCAGTTTATCAATAGAAATCTGGATAATGCGGCGAGTATAAGCATCCATGATCATCGTCATTACTTGCCCGACAACTTCTGGGGCAACCTTACCCTCTACCAAAGCTTCGAAGATAGCTTGTCTTTCTGGAGTAAAGCTCGACAACGACTTGATACTGGTCGCGTATTTAATTTTTTCAATTAAGAAGATGGCTTGAACACGGTGGTTCTGCACAAGGTGAGATGTGGTCAACAAGCCAATCACTTTGTTGTTTTCAACAATTGGCAGGTTGCGAATATTAAATTGCATCATTACTGAAGCGGCGTGCAAGACTAAATCATCGGGTGCGATAGTTAATGGCGAGTACGTCATTACCGATGAGATCGGTTGGTCGATAGATGCACCTAGCGCAATCACGCGCTTGGTCATATCCCTATCAGTAATCAAACCAACAATTTCATCGTTATCATAAATAACAGCACAAGAAGTACGTTTAACAATACGCATCTCGTGAGCCACTTCTTGGATGGTGTTGTTTGCCTGCATGACCGCAACTCGTCCACTAGCAACCTCACTCACCCTTTTAATGAACAAGCCTTTTTCACGGTCAGACCATACTACGTCTAGAGCCGACTTGAGTCGTACTTGCGCTTGAGAGGCAAAGTGCTCTGCACTCTCTGGGGATGATTTGAACAGCTGTTGCAAAGCAGAATGAGGAATTAAATACAGTAGCGTATGCTCAATAGCTACCGCCTTGTAGCCTTTGTCACTATCAATTTCTGAGTCAAGGAAAGTAAAACCAAACAGATCTTCTGCCCCAAGACGCGCACGAAGTACACCATCAGATTTACGTTGTTCCATGGAACCGGTGCGGACGATATACAAGTACTTCTCATCACCCTCAACACAGAGATCAACATCTTCTCCTTTACTTAAATAGGTGATTTTCACCTGAGACGCGAGTTCCCTTAATGCTGGCTTAGGAATCTTGTCAAAAGGGTCAATCTGACTGATAAACTGAATGATATTAGGTAGTAGAGATTGAGGCATAGAGTTTCTCGTAGACTATAGGAAACAGCCAAATGGCCAACTGGTCTTATTATATATCTAAACATACGGGTTAGTAACGAAATTGTAACTATTGTTACTGTGATTTATTTCTACAAATCATTAATTTTTCACATAAAAAAAGCACGCATAAGCGTGCTTCTACAATATTAGTGGAAAATTGATTAATTTTCTTCAGGAAGACGGTGATTTGTCGCCTGCAAATGTTCGGCAGATGCTTGACGTGCTTTGTCACTGTTGCCAGCCATAATTGCGTTGTAAATTTCACGGTGTTCGTTGATGCAAGTACTGCCTTCTTCTGACGAATGAACAATAAAGTTTACAAACATAGTCGTTAAAATATTACCAAACGGCAGATAAAAGTCATTTCCTGTTGAGTTAAAGATCAAGCTATGGAAGCGAGTATCCACGTCTGTCCAACGTTCAATATTCAGCTCAGACTCTGATGCAACTTCTACCATTTCCTGGAAGGTCTCAGAAAGTTCGATGCGCTGTTCAGCTGTTGCGAATTGTGCAGCAAGTGCACACGCTTCAGGCTCAATGGCACGACGTAAACCTAAGAATTGGAAACAGAATTGATCGACGTCGGCTAGACCATCCATCCATTCAATCAATTGAGGATCTAGGAAGTTCCAATAGGCTCTGTTGACAACTTTAGTGCCCACCTTTGGACGTGACTCCAAAAGGCCTTTTGAAGTTAGAAGTTTTACGGCCTCACGAAGTGCCGTACGGCTAATACCGAACTGCTCACACAACGTCATTTCGCCTGGCAGAATTGAGCCCTGGGCCAATTCGCCTGAAAGGATACCGCGAGCAATCTCACGAGCAACCTGTACGTGCAAACTGCGTTTTGAGCCTGCGATTGAATTAAACGAACCTGACATAATTTAACTTTCTTTTTAATAATGTATTATCTAATGCTAAATATATCACTTTGATTTGAATGCGCTACACAGCCGTACTATAAACGTGACATACCCCGTCTAATGGGCGAATCAAAGCAATAACAGAGTACCTACCCTACATCTCTTTTGTTCACTTTCGTCATACAAACCATTAACATCAAGAATAGCCGTGATTGTTCTTCTTGCCTTTTTTCGTGATTAACATCTGAATTTACACTTGCACTTTGACTTATATCTCGTATTTAGTTGATGTTATAAAATGTTATTGTATTATTTTAACTCATGCTAGGTAGAGGCGGTTGTCTTGTGACAATTGTTAAATTTGACCTTTACCCCCAAAGTATTAGTCGGAAATTAGTGAGTACAAACTCTAATAAAAATGATGATTAAACTCTCTAACTACGGCGTTTGGCTTAACAAAATGATGGATACAATCCTCAATTCACGCCAAGCGACTAATACTAAAGCTCACAATACAATTAAAAGGTCCAAAAGCCTTAGCCATAAAAACAATGGCTTTAAGTCCAGTGACAACTGGCTTTAATCAATAACTCAGGTGGTAGAAAAATGTCGCTTTTTGCGTTGGTGGAAAATTCAGACCGCCGAATACATGTTCAGGTTGCAAGACAGATTGCGAGAAAGATTCTGTCTGGTGAACTGAAAGAAAATCAAAAAATTCCGTGTGAAACGGAGCTTTGTGAAGCGTTTGGCGTCAGTCGTACCGCGCTTCGAGAGTCTACTAAGCTTCTATCTGCTAAAGGTCTAATAGAATCGAAACCTAAAGTTGGAACTCGAATCTGCCCTCGTAGTCAGTGGCACTTTTTAGACCCACAATTCCTAGATTGGATTCAAGACTTAGAAGACAATAAGCCGTTCCTAGCTCAGTTCTTAGGCTTACGTAAGGCAATAGAACCAGAAGCATGTGCACTAGCGGCAACTAACGCGACAGCAGAACAGCGTAAAGAGTTATCAAAGTACTTCCAACGCATGACCACTGCGGCGAATGAATTTGACTATGAAAACTGGACTATTAACGATCATCTGTTCCATCAGACCGTATTCTTAGCCACTGGCAACCAGTTTTACGTACCATTCAGCAATATTTTGTCGACGATATTCAAACAGTTTATCGACTACTCAGCTATTGGCGGACGCTTCTGCCTAGAAGAACACAAAGCAATCTACGATGGCATTATGTCTGGAAACGCTAAACAAGCACGAGATGCTTCTCAAAGCTTGCTAAACGATGAAAACCAAACGTTAGCCAAAGCCTCTTAGAACCAATAGTTATAGACTAACGTTTCTATTATTGATTGCATGAGCAGTCAATGGCACCATTGTAGAAGTTAAGTATAATTTAAAACCAGCGAATCAAGTCTCGGCTTGATTCGCTTTTGTTCGTTTATACCAAGGTAATACTGTGCCAGCTCAATCGTATGTAAGAAAAAACATTTCTATCGCTTGGCCATTGGCTTTGAATGCACTTTTAATGCAATCAATGCTCATGATCGATACCTTTTTAGTCTCTCCTCTCGGGGAAGTATCCCTCGCTGCTATGGGTATAGCGAGCACCATCGTGGCCTTTATCATCGGCATTCAAATGGCGTTGGCTAATGGTACTCAGTTGGTATTGAGCCGCGCTGTCGGATCAGGCGTAGAAGCCTCACTCGCGAAAGGGTTCTGGTCAGGAATGATCATTAACTTTTCAGTGGCTGCATTATTTCTTACCTTACTCCAGTTTTTTGATCATCAGCTTATCGAGGCTCTTACCAATGACACCTCGTTATATAAAGAGATAAATGATTATCTCTCGGTTTCCCAATACTTGGTGCTATTCAATGCGATCACTCAAGTAATCATTGCGCTTTTCAATAGCCTAGGTCGAACCAAAATTCCATTTAAAGGCTACCTCATAGAGATGCCGATTAATGCGTTCACTTCTTACTTTCTTATTTACGGCTTTGCGGGATTTGAAGGTATAGGTGTAAAAGGTGCAGCGACAGGTACTCTTATTGCGATAACGATAAGAATGGCTTACCTGTTAATGTGTATGCATTTTTCAAACGAAGTAAATCTTCCCTTTAAGAAACACTTAGATGGCATCAGGCACAGCATCAAAAACCACTTCGTTGAAATATTTCCAGTTGCAGCAAATGTAACCATTCTGTCAATTGGTGCGACCGTGTATCAATTGCTCTATTCACAACTCAATATTAATGCCTACGTAGCGATTACGCTGGTTATGCCTTGGCTTCGTTCGGGTACTCAATTTATTACAGCGTGGGCGCATTCCTCTGCCATATCCATAAGCCAAGCTATTGGCTCCAACAAAATGGATGATCTTGCAAAAAATGTCGATACCAGCATTGATATAGCAGTATGCATCTCCATTCTCTGTGCAGTATTCTTTGGCATTTTAAGCCTGTTTATCGCCAATATCTATCCACATCTAGACCCAGCAACTTACATAGCACTTGCCACCATTGCACCTCTGTATATTTTCTTACCGATAGTTCGAGGCTATAACACAGTTCACGGACATGTATTGCGTGCCCTCGGAAAGACAACAGCGGTCTTTAAGATCAACTTTACCGGTCAATGGGTTATTTCTATCCCACTGTGTGCGTTGATCATTATGGTGTTTGATGGCTCAATTTTCTGGGCATTTGCCATTCAGCCTTTTGAAGAGATAGTAAAAGCACTGCCTTTTAGGCATTTAGCTAGGAAATCCCTTAAAGAGTTTAATGCAGATAAAGCAAAGAAATTAATGTACGACTAAGGTTTTAGTTGAACCTAGGTCCCCGATAAAAAACCTCGGGGACGACGGGCTTTTGACTTCTAGATGCCCGATAAAAACCTCGATGACCACGAGCATTTGACTCCCAGATGCTCGACAGCATCGCCCTGAGAATGACACCGAGAAGTTGCGAGAAAGACTCTAAAATATGCGTCATTCCCGAGTGCTCTTATCGGGAATCTATTTACACATTCCAACCAAAAGAAAGGTCCCCGATAAAAACTTCGGGGACGACGGGCTTTTGACCTCTAGATGCCCGACAGCGTCACCCTGAGAATGACACCGAGAAGTGACGAGAAAGACTCTAAAGTCTGCGTCATTCCCGAGTGCTCTTATCGGGAATCTGTTTCTACGTCATACAACCAAAAGGTTCCCTATCCTACTTCCATGTTGAATCAGTGATTAACTCAGGTGCTTTTCGACTTTTGTATAGGTGACAACCTGCTAGAAATATCAAACACCCGATGATGATAAAGACACTTTTGTCAGCCCACGATTCGAACCAGACACCAATACCTACAATAAAAATACCTAGGATTTGACTCATACGTCCTAGATATTTCCCTTGGCGTCTATCGACTTCGGCTTCCTCTTGGCTGCTGATGGGTGTTGTTAAATTCACTATCATGCTATTAAATTCTGTCGCTCGTTGCCCTTCTCTTTCTTTGTAAAAGAATCGTGTGGCAATAAAGAAACCACCCGTAATTACAATCTGAGCAACCAATGCGGACACTACTGACAGATCCACATACTCGCGATGGGTAAATACTTCAGCATTGAACAATGGCAGTAGCCAGTTCACTTCAAAAATAAAATGCATGAAGGCAGAAACAGATAGACCGACCACTATCGTTGCCCAACCTGACCAGTCCGGCGTTCTCATCACAACGAGTGCGAGTAAGGATGGAATAGACAGTGGCATTTGCAATAGAGCGCCGAATAGCATCATCAAATCAAAGAAACTGTATTCGCGAACTGAAGCAAACAGCAGTGCAGCCCCTACAGACAATAAACCGGAAATGAGCGTGGCTATTTTGCCCATTTTCATCTGCTGACGTTCAGATGCATGTGGGTTAATTACTGATTGATAGACATTGCGAACAAAGACACCCGCATTTCGATTAAGAGCCGTCGTCATAGGAGCAACAGTTGCAGCTATCATTGCCGCTAACACTAGACCTAAGATACCTTTTGGCATGAAGTAGTCTATGTAATAGACATAAGCCGCATTGTTAGCACTGTCACCCAAGTTAGGGTAGATAGATTGTAAATTGACTCCTAAGCCTGCGGTTACCCAAGGGGGGATAAACCACATTACAGGTCCCACTACGAACAAAATACCAGCCACAAGAGCTGCTTTTTTTGCTTCTTTTTCATTGGTGGTCACCAGAAAACGATAGCAAGTTAGGGCATTGTTGGTATTTATGGTCTGTTTACCCATGATAATGAATACCCAGATCGCACAGATCTGCCAGTATTGTATATCCGAACCCATTAAGAAGTCGCCCGGATAATTCTCTACCATTTGAGTCGGACCGCCAGTGCTATACAGTGCAAATCCTCCTACGGTCATGGTAATAGAAACCAGTAGTATTAATTGAATTACATTTGTAGCCGAAACCGTCCACGAACCACCACTTACCGCAACGAAAGTCACTAACGCACCAACAATCATGATTGTGACATACAGATCAATACCAAACACGGCAGCGACAAAGATTGCGAGTCCATTTAGCCAAATTGCCGCTGACAAAATGCCAAGTGGGAAACTAAGCCATGTATAAAACTGCTCTGAAACCTTACCAAAGCGTAACTTGATCACCTCCATAGGAGTATCAACACGCAGTTTTCGATACCGCTCGGCAAAATATAAAGCGGCCACAAAAAAGCCCAGTGCATTACCCCAGAATAGGAATAAAACCGTTAGCCCATCTTCATAGGCTTTCGCAGCAGCTCCGGTAAAAGTCCATGCGGAGAACTGGGTCATAAACGCTGTTGCTCCTGCCATCCACCACATCATTGCTCCCCCACCGCGTATGTAACCCGACGAGGTTTTCGCGAAGCGCTTAAAGACTAGAGCAGCCAAAATAATGAAAACAAAGTAAGCGAGTACGATGACGAGATCTAACAGTTCCATGGGGCTCCTGGATCGATGACTTCCAATAGCTATAAAGAAGACGATTAATATTGAAATGGTGGTCCATATTTTATCATCGCAGTTATATGGTTTTTGTTGCACATAACCGGATTCACAATTTTGTATGCCTCGTTTCAAGCGTAATATGAAACAAAGTGTGTCTGAATATTCTGTTGATACAAAAAAACGGATGTAAGGCTAAGCCCTACATCCGTTTGTTTTGATGTTCTGCCAATCTTTAAGATTGGTTACTCAATATTAGATTTGAGCGAAAGAACCAGTCCAAGTAAACTCACCTACAGTGTGCTCAGATTGTTGAGCATCTTCTGCACGGTTTGAGATACCGAAGTGGTATGTATTGCCAGTAGTCGTTTGAATACGAACAACTGTACCGTCAGCTGTATCAGCAACAACGTTTACAGACTCAACTAGACCACGAGCATTGACAGATTGCTCGAACTCTTCGTTGAAGTAACCGTGAGTTTCAAGAACAGAAGCAAACACATGATCTTTACCAGATTGGCGCATGATCATTGCAGGTTCGCTACGTAGGTTGAAGTCATGGTCGTTCGCACCTAGACGAGCAAAAATTACTTCGCTGTCCGCTGCTTGTGCACTAGTCACAAGAGAGTAGTAACTGTTGTTTGCCAGCCAGCTTACAAGAGAACTACCTTCAACTTTGCCAGAACCTAGGTTCCATAGATGTTGGTAACCATCTGACTCGCCTACAGGCTTAAGTGTGCTTTGGGTTTGGTATTCAAAATCAGTACGGATGATCTGACCTGTGTAGTGTACAGGCAGGTCATACTGATGCTCTTCTTCTGATTGGATACGGTAAACGTCAATCACTAGAGGTTTTTCAAACTCTTCAAGGTCAGCAAGGATGATGCTGCGCTGCATGTCGATGCCTTCGTAGTAGCCAGAAATGCGACCGCTCATGCCCTGTAGTTTATCGTTTTCAATGTTGAAGAAGTGCTTCTCGCCAAACTTAGATTCAGCTAGTGCTGTGTTGAAGTTGTTTTGAGTTTTCTGATCAACAGTCACAGTGTTGTGAGCAACAGTTTGCTTACAGTAAGACTTGTTTTCTGGGATGTAGCGACCACCAAACTTAGGCTCTACGTTTACCCAACGACCGTAACCGTAGTCGTGTAGTACTTCGATACCACGGTTAAATACACTTAGGTGGAGGCCATCGTAGTGACCGTGATCAAGTGCAGAGTGGTATTGGTGATCACTGCCGTGCTGACCAAACCAGATAAGCGCCATAGTATCGTCATCTTGCGCGTCACGGTGACGTAGGATACCTAGACCGCCTTTCTCGCCTTGAGGACCGTCAGTGATGTATAGGCTACCCCAGTTAAATGGCTTGATTTCGTCTGCCGCTTCAACTGCGTTAGATAGAGTCAGACCTGAAGTGTGAACCCATACATTTTGTTGGTGGTTAGCCATCGCTAGAAGTGTTTCTGCTTGTTCATAACGTTGGAAACATACGCTCGTTGCCATCACAACGCCTTCATCATTGATAGAGATCGTCTTAGATGAATCGTTACATGCTGGTAGAGAACCATCTGGGAACGCTGTTTTGAATACTGCGTAAGAGGTTGTCTTAATTACTGAGTCATTGAACTCATAGATACCGATTTCAGGCTGACGACGCTCGATAGATTCTGCGAACAGGTAGATCGGACGTAGAGAGAAACGGTGGTAGTAAGGACCTTCCATGTAGTAGCCATCTGGCGAAAACAGTTGGTCAAGTTGAGCTAGGAAACCGCCGCTTACTTTATCCATTTTTAGGCCGTAAAGCGCTTTATCTACTGATTCTTGATCGTTGATTGCGTAACCACAGATACCTACAGCTGCTACAGCCCAAAGACCATGGTTGTGCACGATGTCGAAGTCATGACCGTAAGTCACAACAAACAGGTCGATCATTTGCTTGAAAAGGTCATTTTCAATCAGTGCTTTTTGCTCGTCAGAAAGCGTGTGGAAAATGCAAGAGTATGCACAAGAAGCGTAAAGCATCCACATGTTTTCGTTAAGTGTTTGGTGGAAGATCTTACCTGGAGGGTTAGTATCTTTACTTACATTGCTTTCAAGCGTTGGGTAAACCTTCGCGTATGCAGTCAGCATATCTGCAATGTAATCACGGTACTTTTCTTCTTCAGTGATCAGGAACAAACGACCCGCTAGATCCATGTGGATATAGTTTTGCTTGTGACGGTTGTGCTCGTAACCACCACCTTCACCGTGCCCTGGTACTTCGATACCTACTTCAGCCATGTACGCGTCAGTTTGTTTGATATCGCGCGTTAGTGCTTTACCTAATAGGCTATCCTTGCCAAGTTCTTTACGGAGTTCAGCTGCTTCTTCAAAGTTAAGCAGCAATGGTTGGTAGCTCATTAAATCGTCTCCTGAGATTGTGTTTTAACTTCCACTGAATAGTGTCCTGTCCAGTTGAAGGTCTTATCATTAATTATAATTTGATTAACTGTGCTTTCGGTTACGTCCGCTTGATTAGAAACAAGCATAGTCACGATAGAATCTTGTGTGGTGATTTCGATAGCAGATCCTGTCTCGTTATGAGCAAGCACGCGAATATCTTGTACTCGACCACGAGCATTCACTGATTGTTCAAACTCTTCGTTGAAGTAACCGTGAGTTTCAACAACAGAAGCAAATAGAGTGGATTCGCCACGACTACGCAGAATGAATGAAGGCTCGCTGCGTAAGTTGAAGCTAGGATCATTAGCACCTGAGCGCGTGAAGATCACTTCGCCATTAGCGTTAGAGCTCGTACCAAGCCAAGTGTGGTAGCTATTATCTTGTAACCAGCTAACCAATGCCGTTTCTTTAGCTTCACCCGCAGCGACTTTCCATAGATGTTGGTAGCCATGATCTGTGCCTAGCGTTTCCAATTCTTTGTATGCTTCATACTCAAAGTTGGTACGAATAATCTGGCCATCGTACTGATGAGAGTAATCATACTGATGCTCACCCTCTCCCACTACGCGATACAAATCAATAAGAAGTGGCGCTTCCAATTCATCTAAATTAAGTAGAAATACGCTACGTTGCTGGCCAAAGCCATCATGATGGTCATTAGCGAACGCACTCATACCCTTGAGGTTATCGTCATTCACTTGGAAAAAGTGCGGTAAGCCATGAACGGAATCGGCACGATCTACATCAAAGTAGTTCTGACAAGTCTCATCAACGGTAACACTATTATGTGCGATAGTTTGACGGGCGTATGACGGGTTTTCTGGAAGGTAACGACCGCCAAATTTAGGCTCAACGTTAATCCAACGAGCAAAACCGTATTCGCGAAGCACTTCATGCCCACGATTAAATAGAGTAATACCTAGTGTGTCGAAGTGGCCGTGGCCCATACCGTGTTGACCATAGTTCATCACTAGTTGAGTCACGTCGCCATTTTTGTCCTGCATACGAACAAAGCCTTGTGCGCCTTTGTCGCCATCAGGGCCTTCATTTAATTCTACACTTGGCCAAAATGGCATGCCGATAGTGCGTTCAGCAGAGGCTTCTTCATAAGCACGAGATACTTTAAGACCACAAGGATGCATCCAAACACCATCTTGAATCTTAGCCATACCCAAAATGTTGTCATCAAGAGAGTAATGCGCACCATAAATGCTTACTGCAACCTGCACACCCATATCCGCAATGCTCATGCTTTGAGAAGCATCATTCATCGCTGGGAAAACCCCGTTTGGATACGCTGATGCCAATAAAGCTTGTACTGTGTTACCCACAACGCCATTTTTGTAGTTGTATATATCTACTTCTGGCATGTGGCGATGAATAACCTCAGCCAGCAGAACCAATGGACGAATCGTAAAGCGGGAATAGTAAGGACCTTCTAAGTAGTAGCCAGAAGGAGCAAATAGATTCGACACTTGATCTAGGAAACCACTTGATGCTTCAGGGTCTCTACCGTAAACCGCCATTTCTAGATATTCTGGCTTACCAATCGCTACCGCACACGCGCCAACAGCGGCAACAGCCCAAACACCGTGGTTGTGGATGTGGTCAAAGCGATGCGAGTATTTTTCAATACTCATCTCAATCATAGGGACAAAGATGCGATCGATAATGCGCTGACGCTGCGCCTCTGTCATGGTTGATGCAACGCAAGAGTACGCGATGCTGGTGAATAGCAACCAACCATGCTCATTTAAGATCTGATGGAAAATACGACCCGTTGGGTTCGTGTTTTTCTGAACCTGAAACCCTAACTCTAGATATTTATCCGCATACTCTTCAAGTAATGCAGTAACAAAGTCGGCGTATTTCTGCTCTTCAGTGATGAGGAAAAGACGACCAGCAATGTTCATGTAGGTATAGTTATCTTTGTGACGGTTGTGCTCATAGCTCCCGCCATCACCGTGACCCGGCACCTCGAGTGGTAAGCTCATAAAACGCTCAACTTGTGCAACGTTCTTAGCGATGGTTTTGCCCATCAGGGTATCACGGCCAACTTCCTTGCGAAGTTCATTGATCTCTTCGGCAGTCAGCAATATAGGTTGTGTCGTCATGTTGTAGTTCTTCCTCTACTAACGAGAATTATTGTAAACCCACATAAAGTAATACAATATTAACTTTAATCCTATGTGGCGGTCAAAAAAGAATGAATGCTGTCACATAAACAATTTCAAAAAATAACGGTTTGTTACCTATACTTCCATATCTCTCTTTTAGCTGCATATTGTAGGTAAACAAACTTATTTACAGTTGACCTATGTCACACAACTATAAACTTATTGTATGACAATTAAAAATAATCCATTATTATACGCATAGTTAAAGTTAATTTTTTAGTTTGTAAGAACTCAAAACCATTAAGGAACCTCATCATGAATCCATTTTTCATTTCAAAAGAACAGGCTTGGGAAGATCTAGGCGATGGCCTTAGCCGTCAGATCGTTGGTTACACTGACGAACTAATGGGCGTTCGTGTACGTTTTGAAAAAGGCGCAATCGGCCACCCACACGCGCACGAAATTCATGACCAAATCGGTTACGTAATTTGCGGTAGCTTTGAAGCAGAAATCGAAGGCGAGAAGAAAATCCTTGTTGCTGGCGATGCTTACATTGCTCCTAAGCACTTTGTACACGGTGCTGTAGCTCTAGAAGAAGGCAGTGAACTTCTAGACCTGTTCTCTCCAGCACGTGAAGATTTCCTTAAGTAATCTTTAAAGCACATTTAAGCTTAGGTAAGCACATGAAATCATTAAACATTGCGATCATCGGCGAGTGCATGGTAGAACTTCAGCAGAAAGGTGAACTTCTAAAGCAAGCATTCGGTGGTGATACACTGAACACAGCTCTGTATCTGTCTCGTTTGACTCACAAGCACGGTATCAAAACTAGTTATGTAACAGCATTGGGCCAAGACCCATTCAGTGCTCACATGCTAGAAAGCTGGGAGTCTGAGAACATCGATACAAGCCTAATTGCACGTCTTTCAGACAAGCAACCAGGTCTTTACTACATCGAAACTGATGACACTGGTGAGCGTAGCTTCCACTACTGGCGTAACGACGCTGCAGCGAAGTTCATGTTTGACCAAGCTGAGTCAGCTTCTCTTGTTGACACGCTAAGTGGCTACGATGCTGTTTACCTAAGTGGTATCACACTAGCTATCTTGACTGAAAACGGTCGTAACGAGCTATTCAAGTTCCTTGAGAACTTCGAAGGTAAAGTATTCTTCGACAATAACTACCGTCCAAAACTATGGGCTAGCCAAGAAGAAGCTCAGAAATGGTACCTGAAGATGTTAAGCTTCACGGATACTGCTCTTCTGACTTTCGACGATGAGCAAGACCTATTCGGTGACGAGAACGTTGAGCAGTGCATCGAACGCACAACTAACGCTGGCGTTAAAGAACTTGTTATCAAGCGTGGCGGTAAAGAGTGTCTAGTAGTTGAAGGCGAAAGCGCAAACTACGTTTCAGCTAACCAAATCGACAACATCGTTGATACGACTGCAGCTGGCGACTCTTTCAGTGCAGGTTTCCTAGCGAAACGTCTATGTGGCGGCACAGCTGTTGAATCAGCGGCTAGCGGTCACGCTGTTGCAGGTACAGTAATTCAGTACGCGGGTGCTATCATCCCAGCTGAAGCAATGCCTGAGCTGTCTCTATAAATTGTCCTGCTCACGCAGACTCACACATTATTTCGATGAGAAAAAACATGACAACTTTGAACGAAAAACTAGCAAGCCTTAAAGTGATTCCTGTAATTGCTATCAACCGCGTTGAAGATGCAATTCCACTAGGCCGCGCACTTGTTGAAAACGGCATGCCTTGTGCTGAAATCACTCTACGTACTGAGTGTGCAGTTGAAGCTATCCGCGTTATGCGTAAAGAATTCCCAGAAATGCTAATCGGTTCTGGCACTGTTCTTACTAACGAGCAAGTTGATGCATCTATCGATGCTGGCGTTGACTTCATCGTAAGCCCTGGTTTCAACCCACGTACAGTTCAGTACTGCCTAGACAAAGGCGTAGCTATCGTACCTGGCGTTAACAGCCCTAGCCTAGTAGAACAAGCAATGGAAATGGGTCTTCGTACTCTTAAATTCTTCCCAGCTGAGCCATCAGGTGGCGTTCAAATGGTTAAAGCACTAACTGCAGTTTACCCAATTAAGATCATGCCTACTGGCGGCGTTAGTCTTAAGAACGTTGACGAGTACCTAAACATCCCTGCAGTTCTTGCATGTGGCGGTACTTGGATGGTTCCAACTAAACTAATGGACGAAGGCAAGTGGGACGAACTAGGTGAACTAGTTCGTGACGCAGTAGCTCACGTTAGCTAATATTGCTTTGCAATTATTTTGAAAAAGCGAGCCTAGGCTCGCTTTTTTTATGTCTGGAGAAAAGTGGTGTAACGCCAATCAGAGCATCAATCTAACTCCACACCGTCATACTGGAAGCTATGTAATAGCTATCCAGTATCTTGGAGACTTCGGTACTTTATCATTCGCGACATAGAACCAACTACGTGCTCGCTAAGATCCTGAGTCAAGCTCAGGATGACGTATTGATGAGTGCCGCAGTTTAAGTCGATACTAATGAACTATCGCAGACAAAATCTAACTAGTAGGCCACAAAAATCACAGGGCTGAATGCACTTACCTACACCCAAACACAACGTCATACTGGAAGCTATGCAATGGCTATCCAGTATCTTGAATGGTTCGAAGCTTCGTCGTTAGTGACATAGAACCAACTACGTGCACTCTAAGATCCTGAGTCGAGCTCAGGATGACGTATTGATGAGTGTTACAGCTTAAGTCGATACTAATGAACTATCACAGACAAAATCTAACTAGTAGGCCACAAAAGTCACTGGGCTGGATGGACTTACCTACATCAAAATACATCGTCATACTGGAAGCTATGCAATAGCTATCCAGTATCTTGAATGGTTCGAAGCTTCGTCGTTAGTGACATAGAACCAACTACGTGCACTCTAAGATCCTGAGTCGAGCTCAGGATGACGTATTGATGAGTGTTACAGCTTAAGTCGATACTAATGAACTATCACAGACAAAATCTAACTAGTAGGCCACAAAAGTCACTGGGCTGGATGGACTTACCTACACCAAAATACATCGTCATACTGGAAGCTATGCAATAGCTATCCAGTATCTTGGGTACTTCGAAACTTCATCGTTAGTGAATTAGAACCAACTACGTGCACTCTAAGATCCTGAGTCGAGCTCAGGATGACGTATTGATGAGTGTTGCAGTTTAAGTCGATATTAATGACTTAACGCAGAAAGTAACCATCTAGCACAGATGAAACAATCACCTAACGCCGCACAGCGTCATACCGGAAGCTATGCAGTAGCTATCTAGTATCTGGCTAATTCAGAGGTTCTTCATCAGTTAAATAGATTCAGCCCTGTGCTCACTATAAGCATAAATCGAACTTAAGATGACAGGTAACTATAATCGATACGTTAAGCAGAAGTTAAAACTTAACTGAGCACGTGATGACTGCTCATATTTCCTTCGATTAGATAAATAACAAGCTTTACTAGAACACCGTTCCCCTACCAAATTCGTTAGCAAGCAATCTTTAGAGCAAACTCACAAAATTAGTCTAACCTATTAACTACTAAACTAATTTTGGTACTTATAAAATTGAGTTTAACAAGCCGGATTAGGTGTTACATTTTGTAATACTAAAGTACTTTCGTATTTGGCATATAAGTAACCAATAATGGGATTACAAACACTCAAAAGCAGTCTATCTATTTGTTTTAAAAGAATAAAATGGCCAATATACACCCCGGAACAAAAACGTGCTCTAGATCACATTAGGTGCATATTGTAGTACAAATAAATCGTGATTAAGGCTAGTATTATTCGCAGTTAATCTAAAGACCTTTAAGGCTGAAAAAAATGACTATTGATACTTTTGTTGTTCTCGCCTACTTCTTCTTCTTAATGGCCATTGGCTGGATGTTTAGAAAGTTCACAACATCTACCAGTGACTACTTCAGGGGTGGCGGTAAAATGTTATGGTGGATGGTTGGTGCAACCGCCTTCATGACACAGTTTTCAGCATGGACGTTTACGGGAGCCGCAGGACGCGCGTTCAGCGACGGTTTCGTCGTTGTTATCCTATTCCTAGCCAATGCATTTGGTTACTTCTTGAACTACATCTATTTTGCTCCGAAGTTCCGTCAACTTCGTGTAGTAACCGCTATCGAAGCAATTCGTCAGCGTTTCGGCAAAACTTCTGAGCAGTTCTTCACTTGGGCAGGTATGCCTGACAGCTTGATTTCTGCTGGTGTATGGTTAAACGGTCTTGCTATCTTCGTAGCCGCTGTATTTAACATCCCTATGGAAGCAACCATCGTAGTTACCGGTTTAGTTCTCATGTTGATGGCTGTTACTGGTGGTTCTTGGGCAGTTGTTGCATCTGACTTCATGCAGATGCTAGTAATCATGGCTGTTACAATTACTTGTGCAATCGCTGCATACTTTGCAGGTGGTGGTCTAGGAAACATCGTAGACAACTTCCAAGGCGACTTTATGCTGGGCAACAACCTTAACTACGTGAGCATCTTCATCCTTTGGGTTGTGTTCATCTTTGTTAAGCAGTTCGGTGTAATGAACAACAGTATCAACGCATACCGTTACCTATGTGCTAAAGACAGTGACAACGCACGTAAAGCTGCAGGCCTAGCTTGTATCCTTATGATTGTTGGTCCACTAATCTGGTTCCTACCACCTTGGTACATGGCAGCTTTCCAACCTGACTTTGCGGCACAATACGCAAGCATGGGTAGCAAAGCAGGTGACGCAGCATACCTAGCATTCGTACAAAACGTAATGCCTGCTGGTATGGTTGGTCTACTAATGTCGGCTATGTTCGCGGCGACTATGTCTTCAATGGACTCTGGTCTTAACCGTAACGCTGGTATCTTCGTAATGAACTTCTACAGCCCTATCGTGCGCCCTCACGCGTCTCAGAAAGAGCTAGTAGCAGTAAGTAAAGTGACAACAATTGTAATGGGCCTGATCATCATCGGTATCGGTCTATTCATCAACTCACTGAAGCACCTAAGCTTATTCGACATCGTACTTAACATCGGTGCATTGATTGGCTTCCCAATGCTTATCCCTATCCTACTAGGTATGTGGATTCGCAAGACTCCAGACTGGGCAGGTTGGGCTACGCTAATCGTTGGTGGTATTGTTTCTTACATCTTCGGTATTGCACTAACAGCAGACGACGTACAAAACGTATTTGGTCTAGAGCATGCTCTAACTGCACGTGAGTGGGCTGACCTGAAAGTGGGTCTAAGCTTGGCAGCACACGTAGTGTTCACCGGTGGTTTCTTCATCGCGTCTACTCTACTGTACAAAGGCCTAACGCCAGAGCGTGAAGCTGAAGTTGAGCAACTATTCGTTAACTGGAACACTCCTGTGATTTCAGAAGGCGAAGAGCAGCAAAACCTAGATACTAAACAACGTTCTATGCTTGGTAAGCTAATCAGCACAGCCGGTTTCGGTATCCTGATTATGGCTCTTATCCCGAACGAGCCAACTGGACGACTATTGTTCCTACTATGTGGTTCAATCGTACTAAGTGTTGGTATCCTACTTGTTAACGCATCTAAAACTGGTGCAGTTAAACAAGCCGCTTAATTCCCCCAATAATTAAGCTCTAAACGAAGCCCTGGCTATTTAGCTGGGGCTTTTTGTATTCCCAACCATTTAGCACAGTAGTGATTTCAATCACGGTCAATGCTAATGACCTAACTTCGAGTTCTCAACTGCACCAAGTTACCTATTCGCCCTGCACCAATATGACGCACCATATATGTGCACAATGAGCCAGTAACGCACTAAAATCATGCAAATCTTCACGGGCAGCATAAGATTAAATGCTAACTCTCCTAAAAGTTCTTCCCTATTTTCTTTAACCAAAATCTTTGAGAGCTCCATAAATACGGGCTTTACATCGTTTTCGTATTTAGTTTGATCTTTCTACACCTTATTGCACCAAAGTTGGAATGGTTCTTGCAAATAAGTATGTAGAAACTTAAAACACCTTTGGAACTATTTTATGGACAACATTAGTCAAGCAATCGATGCCGTAGCACAAAGCGCAGACACTTTATTTATTCTTTTAGGCGCTATCATGGTATTGGCCATGCACGCAGGTTTTGCTTTTTTGGAAGTTGGTACGGTTCGCCATAAGAATCAAGTAAATGCTTTAGTTAAGATCATGGCCGATTTCGCTCTTGCAGCGGTAGCGTATTTTGCTATCGGCTATCAAATAGCATACGGTCAACACTTCTTTGTGAGTGTTGAAACACTGACAGAAAACAATGGTTATGAACTGGTTAAGTTCTTCTTCCTGCTTACCTTCGCAGCGGCAATTCCTGCGATTGTGTCTGGAGGTATCGCCGAGCGTGCTAAGTTTCGCCCATTCTTGATTTCTTCTGCATTAATTGTGGCTTTTGTGTACCCATTTTTCGAAGGCGTAATATGGAACGGCAACTTCGGTTTTCAAGATTGGCTGAACAACCAATTTGGTGCAGAGTTCCACGACTTTGCAGGCTCTGTTGTGGTGCATGGTATGGGCGGATGGCTAGCGTTGGTGGCTATCTATTTACTCGGTACGCGCCAAGGCAGAAAACCAGGTATCGCTTTCGCTCCTTCTAACATTCCTTTCCTTGCACTAGGTGCTTGGGTACTCACTGTTGGTTGGTTTGGCTTCAATGTGATGTCGGCGCAAACATTGGATGGCATTAACGGTCTGGTAGCAGTAAACAGCTTGGCGGCGATGGTAGGTGGTACGTTAGTTGCTCTAGTTGTTGGTAAAAATGATCCAGGCTTTATTCACAACGGTCCTTTAGCAGGCTTAGTGGCTGTATGTGCGGGTTCAGATTTGATGCACCCTGTAGGCGCGTTCATTGTTGGTGGTGTAGCTGGTGCCCTATTCGTTTGGGTATTCACTCGCCTGCAACGCAGTACGAAGATCGACGACGTACTAGGTGTTTGGCCTCTACACGGTTTATGTGGTGTTTGGGGTGCTATTGCTGCAGGTATCTTTGGTTTACCAGCACTAGGTGGCCTTGGTGGCGTTAGCTTTATGTCTCAGGTAGTAGGTACTTTAGCCGGTGTTATCGTTGCAGTTGTTGGCGGTATTATCGTGTACGGGCTAGTCCATAAAATTTCTGGTCTTCGCCTAAGCCAAGAAGATGAATTTATCGGTGCTGATCTTGCGATTCACAAAATTGGTTCTACCAATTCTGATAAATAACACGATACTTTAGTACTCGTACAATCTACAACCATCGTCCCCGAGGTTTATCGGGGGCTTATTTCAATCAGATACCCGATAGAAACACTCGGGTATGACGTGTCTCCTTGACCCCATACGATGAATAATCGTCGTCCCCGAGGTTGTTATCGGGGACCTATTTAATGATCAGATACCTGATAAAAGCACTCGGGTATGACGAATACCCTAGAGCCCGAACGATGCATTACAGTCGCCCCCGAGGTTGTTATCGGGGACCTATTTAATGACCAGATACCTGATAAAAGCACTCGGGTATGACGAATACCCTAGAGCCCGAACGATGCATTACAGTCGCCCCCGAGGTTGTTATCGGGGACCTATTTAATGATCAGATACCCGATAAAAACACTCGGCTATTATGTATCCCCTAGAACCTGCACCATGAACAACCGTCGTCCCCGAGGTTGTTATCGGGGACCTATTTAATGATCAGATACCCGATAAAAACACTCGGGTATGACGAATGCCCTAGACCCCGCACAATGAATAACCGTCGTCCCCGAGGTTGTTATCGGGGACCTATTTAATGACCAGACACCCGATAAAAGAACTCGGGTATGACGTATCCCCTTGACCCCGAACGATCAATAACCGTCGTCCCCGAGGTTGTTATCGGGGACCTATTTAATGATCAGATACCCGATAAAAACACTCGAATATAACGTACCCCCTAAAGCCTGCACCATGAACAACCGTCGTCCCCGAGGTTGTTGTCTGGGACCTATTTAATGGTCAGATACCCGATAGAAGCACTCGGGTATGACAAATGCCCTAGACTCCGCACGATGAATAACCGTCGTCCCCGAGGTTGTTATCGGGGACCTATTTTCAATCAGAGACCCTATAATAGCTCTCGGGTGTGACGAATGCTCTAATGAACAAAGACTGACGAAATATATTTGTCTATTGAGGCAGATCCGTGACCCAAAGTTCACGGGTGATTACTTTGTCATACCCATATTGATATATCGCTTTCATATAGCTCAGGTCGAACATATCTTTGGACTGTTTGGCATAGGAGAAATCTTGATCGATATAGGTAAGCTGCATCTGCACACCTTCAGTCTCACTTAGATACTTCATTCTGTAGATATCACCGCGGGTCTGCATCATAGTTAGACCTGACAGGCTCTTGGTCAATAGAGCTACCCCTTTATCATTCACTTGTTTGTAAGGTAACTTAAGCTGACCATTTCGAATGACATCCAATTGAGGCATTGTTTCCAAGTCTAGAGCCTCAGACACCAACTGATAATCAAAATTAGATGGGTTGTAGAATACTTGTGCCGCTAGACCACCATCAACATGCATTTCTTCTAGTACCGCACCATTATCATTCACTTCAAAGAACTGGGGAGGAAATACACCGGGTATCGAAGCACTGCTCGCTAAGACTTTATGTACTAACTCTATCCTATTAGGTAAATCGCTATTGGCAATAGCCCCTAAATTCCAAATCATTAACTCACCTGAATCGAAATGTGTAGAACCGATAAATAAGCGCTTACCCTGTCTATGCTGCATGGCAATCTTATCAATCATTTCTTCAGGATAAGCCTCACTAATAAATTCAATAAAGTTATTACCATTGGTAAATGCATCCTTGAATATTGTATTTAAGAAGTTCTTTTTCCCTAATACTTGTTTATCGTTAATACCTAAAATAACGTCGTCGAGCCTTGTTAACTCATCGCCACCAGCAAATACGAAAGGTGCAATTAAAGCACCTGCACTGATGCCTGTAATGATCGAATAATCTTTAAGTTGTCCTTTATCATGCAAGCCCATAAGAACGCCAGCGCCAAAGGCTCCATTCGCTCCACCACCTGACAACGCTAAGATATTTAAAGTATCGCCTTGGACAGTAACCGGAGTGCTTTGTGTATTACTGTCGTAAAGAAACTCCGGCTTCTCAGAAGCCCAGAATCGTAAGGGCTCATCGACCTTTGTATTGGTCTCCAGCGTAACATCCTTATAGTTTTGTTTAGTAACACGCTTATCCAAAGTGTGTGGAGTGCTACAAGCAGTCACAGAGACAGAAAGTAGAACAACAGAGAAGAAATTTAATTTGCGCGTCATGGCAAGCCTCTAAAGGTTGTCGTTATAAATGCCACCAGCAGATTAATTGCAGTGGCTTAATTGACGCGAATAATAAATGAACATAGTAAGTCTTAATAATCGTCAGTGTAGGACTTAACCCTACAATTAAATCTCCAATTTCAACATTCTAGAGATGCCTCAGTACACTTTTAAAAAATAACAAACAACTACGAAACGCCTTCTATTTTTTCCTTCTTTATTACCGTTTGTCATTTTCAATTTATTGGAGGGTGACGTCCTACATAAGTGATTAATACATTCCATTAATTGCCTCTAATATCCGCTCCACAGCGAATTTATACAGCAACTCCCCATACGGTTTTCCTAGTTTCATTGCTAGTGAGTGGGCTTGCTAATCCATCGAATAAAGGTTGTTCGATGAAGGTTTAGATTTCTGAATACTCATAGGTTTGAGGTTCTGACAAGTAAAAGTGGATAACAATGTTTAACGTATTAAAACAAGTAGCAAAGCGTTCTATATCAACCATCATTGCCCCAGCAATGCTGACAGTTTCTTCAAGTGCGGTGGCCGACAATTCGATTGCGTTCAACCCTGAACTTAAAGGCAAAGAAATCTTTGCTCATTACAGTATCGATGATGATCTACCAAAACTTGGCATCAGCTCTCTCGATATGGGCGATCATTTGGTAGAACTAGTGAGCAGAACTGTTCAAATCGCCGATGAAACAAGAGAAACCTCAGTATATCTAGTCAAGAGTACCGACCAAAAAGGTAATGTTGATCTTCGTATCAAGCATGATGTGAGCAAACTTGATAAACACTTCGACGCAATTGCTGAAATAGAACAAGCGACTCGCACTCAATATCGACTAAGAAACTGGGCTCAAAGCTATGACCCTTCATCGGTAAGAGCAACCGAATTAGACAATGGTGATGTGACAATCACATTCGATTACTCAAAGTATGGTCTTCCCCAAGATATTGCTTATTTCCGTTTCATGAAGGTAGAAATGCTGATTTCTGATGACGAACCGAAGCAAATGATTATTAGTAACCGTGCTCCTTTTAAGTTAAATGGTTACCACATCGAAACATATCGCCAAGAAATTAGCTTTGCAAAACTAGGTACTGACAAGCTTATCCTCATGGAAAAGAGGATTGATATGGAAGGTAGGAAAGGGAAAAAACCTGTACAGATTGCTGAGTCCGTAGTACCGGTCGCTCTATATGATGACAACGGTGTGAACATTATTGACGAGGAACACTTCTCTGACGCTTCTGACCCTCGTCTAATCGAAGAGCGCGTAGAAGTTAATCGAGTTTTCCCTCTAATGGGTGACATGGTAGCGCGCCAAGGTATCGACTTACCTCTGCCTTTTGGTATTTCTATCGCATACCGCGATCAAAATATGACGCTGCCAACCAATGATTTCATCATCGGTGGTGTACGACTTAATGAGTTCTTTGATCCTGAAGATACGTTTGCAAAAGTAAATGCGCAATCTCTAACACTTCGTGGCGATGTCAACATTCTCCCTTTCTGGAACGTGTTCGGTTTCGTCGGAAAGATCAACGTTGATGCCAATGTCGATGCTGGCTACACAGGCGCTATTGGTGAAGAGTTGCAAGATCTGTTGAACGACAAATTGCCTGGCGCAGGTGACTTTTTCTGTGAAAACTTGGCAGCTGCCTGTACTACTGGCCGCCTTAACGTACCGCTAAAACTCAAGTATGACTTAGTCGGTGTAGGTACCACTTTATCAGTGGGCTACAAAGAATTCTTCGCTTCTGTTACCGGTACTTATGCTACTACTCGCATAGAAGGCGGTGACCGCTGGGGTGACGGCATTATCACGGTTCAGCCTATGCTAGGTTACCAACTTGTTGATTATCGCACACAACTATTTGTTGGCGCTGAATACCAAGGCTTGAAATCTCGCATGCAAGGTACAGTAATAACAGGCGACATAGAGTTTGATTACGATGTAGGTGTAGACCTTAATCAATGGGCTGCGCTAGTGGGTGTCAATAAGCAATTTGGCAAAAACTACCAAATGTCTTTCCTATACAACAAAGGTGAAACACGCGACTCAATGACCTTGAACCTTGGGTACCGCTTCTAACTCTTTTGTCCTCAATCGCGGCTTGAAATAACGAGCTGCGATAAATGGAGGATTCAATCCAACAAAAGCGATTCAAACAATCACGAATCGCCACGTACTATCACGCCCAAGAAACTGTAGTTCGAATAGCGCAAGTAAAGAGAGCGCCAAATTCGATTGTTTATCTAGCGGCGTCACTTACAGATAAGTACTCCAAACTGAATATTGAATGTGGAAAAAATTATGACCTTATTACACCGTTCTCTTCTCGCTATCGCCATCAGCACTACGCTATCGGCTTGTTATACGGACGTTGACCCTACTGTACCGCTTCCAATTGAAGACGCACCAATTACGCCGCTACCCACAGAGACAATCGAACTAAGCATTGGCGATTCTACTGTTGGTGCGTCAAAAGAGTCAGTTGTTATTACTGGCACTGACGGAACAGAGAAACTAGTTAGTGTTGAAAGCTTCAAGGGCATCGAATACGCGACACAAACTCGCTTTGAACACAGCATGACTAAAGAACTAGATGAAGTAATCGATGCAACTCAGTTTGGTGAAGTGTGTATGCAAGTTCGTGCCACTGAGCAAGCTCAAAGTGAAGATTGCTTAAACCTAAATATTTGGCGTCCAGCTGGCCTAGATGCTGATGCAGAACTACCGGTGTATGTGTTCATCCATGGTGGCGACTTTGAATATGGCTCAGGCTCTGAAGCACTTGTGCACGGTGATACCGTGGTTGCTCAAGGTAGCGATGATGGTAAGCCTTTCATTTATGTAAGCTTGAACTATCGTTTAGGTCAGTTAGGTACACAGTGGGTCGAAAGTGACCTAGCTGATGGAAATTATGGCCTTGGAGATCAGAAACGCGCCTTAGAGTGGGTTAACAATAACATCAACCTATTTGGTGGCGATGCTCAAAACGTAACTGTTATGGGCCAAGGCTCAGGCGCTATGTCTATTAGTTTTTTGCAACAGGATGAGCAAGTCTCTGGTCAATACTTCCAACAAGCCATTATGCAAAGTAACCCATATGGTTTTGAGTATCCTAGCTATGACGTAGCTAAGGACCGTAACAATGACTTTAAGGCAGACACTTCAATTGACGAGATCATGGCATCGCAAGAAACTGCTTTGAATGGTATCGAACAGCTAAAAAACTGGCTGTTATCCTCATTGCAGGTACCAGTTATTGGCCCAGAATCAGACAGTACGCCAATGTCTAACCTTTTACCATTTGCTCCATATCTTGGTTGTAATGAACTTGAAGAACAAGGGACCATTTTTAAAAAGTGGGTCTGTGTGGATCATGCTAAGCCGCAAATCGTAACAGGATTAACTGTACCAACCGTTTTAGGAAACAATGCCAGTGAATCGAACAGTTTTGGCATGCTATTTACCGCTACGTTCTTGGTTCCAACAATCATAGAACTATTAACAAATGATGAACCTGAACTGTTTACTAACGAAGACCCAGCAAAGCTTGCACTTGCAATGGTTAACTGGCTAGAAGATGAAAATAACATCGCTCTTCTTGAGCAAAAACTATCTGAGCGAGCAAGTGATGACGTCTCAGCAGAGCTTGTATTGCCAAGCAGTGCTTATAGTGCAGTAACTGGTTTATTTTATGGTGCCAAGCTAGAAGGTGATCTACTTGAAATGACTGGCTGTATTGATACCAATGATATTACGGGTACCGTAGGTTGCTTGGTCGACATTGTTGAAATCACTAGCCACCAACAAACCCAAGATATTCTGGCTCTAACTGATTTCTACCCTAACTCAGAAGCTAGCTTAGGTGGTGCTCTTGACAACATGAAGCAATTTAAAACCTTGCTAAATGACACGCTATTCAACGGCCCTGCTCGTTATATGGCTGCAAACAGTGAAGTAGAAACAACGCTATATCGCTTTGATAAAAAGCCAAGCTTCAACATGTGGAACTTTAAAACAGGTCTAAATGAAGAAACGGGTGAATTCGACCAACTATCAATCATTGACCTATTCAAAACGATCGGTTGCATCAGCGGTGCATGTAACGGCTCAGAACTGCCATTTGTGTTCAACAAAGCCGTACGTTTTGACGGTAGTGAGATTCACCCGACAAGCAATGAGAAGGCAATGATGAACGAAATGTCACGCCTATGGTTTAGCGAAGAGTTATTTACTAACTACCAATACAGCGATGCTGCTGACAATGTATTAGTTATCGAATCTCAAGGCTTTAGCGATAGCACAACCTATGACTGGGACTATGTCACCAACCCAGGTGTCGACCCTAAGCTACGTGAAGGTCGCTTAACCGGTCTAGAAGAGCAAGGTCTTATGCCTTGGGACTGGTACCTAAACTAAACATATTCAAAAACCATCCTACTACAACGGCCAGCTCGCTGGCCGTTTTTATATCCAAATTTTACGTTTAAGCGCAGGTGAATTATGACACTTAGCAAACTAAAAACAGCGTGCACAATGATGCTGGTTGCTTTGGTCACAGGATGTGCCCAGCCGTTTCCAGAGGTTGAAGATACCTTTGAAGCGAGATGGAAAAGCAATGAATATCAAGCACAGGCTTATCTGATTCCAACGGCTGACGAAGCCTTTTCTCGACGAGTAGATCTGGTTCGCAATGCTAAAACAACCATCGATATGACCTACTTTTCTTGGGATAAAAACACGCTTGGTTTGATGTTGCTCGATGAATTAAAACAAGCAGCCGACCGCGGGGTGCAAGTACGTCTGATTCTCGATGACTTATTGATTTTCAATGAAAAATGGCTTGCTGAGCTTAGCCAACATGAAAATATTCAAATCAAGATTTTCAACCCTTTTAATTCAAGAAAAATAGGTTGGATGGGTCGCGTATTTGACTTTGCTGGCAACCAAAAGCAGTTGGATAATCGCCTACATGAAAAATACTTCAATGTTGACCACCACTCAATGATCTTGGGCGGGCGAAACATTGGAGACGAATATTTTGGCTTTAGCAAAGACGCCAATTTCTTTGATATGGACACTCTGTTTACTGGCGAAATCATTAAGCCTTTTGACCATAATTATGTATCGCTTTGGGAAAGTGAGTACGTAACGCCAATCAACGAATTGATTGCGGTAAAAGGTGATTCTCAGTTCCGTCAATTTGATAAAGCGTATGCCAAAGAGAGGAAAAAGAATTCACACATACTGGCAGTGATTGAGCGCAGTGTATCTAATCTGGCAACGCCAAATGCAATCGATGTTGAAGTTACACCTGTATTTGATTCGCTACATAAATTACACGATAACAAGCCTTACTTCAGGGCTCGAGCTGAACGTACTATCAGCGAGCACTTAGATAATGCAAAAACTGCGATTATCTCTACACCCTACGTAGTGCCGTCTGATGGTGAGTTTCGAACCATTGATAGATTAAGAAGCAACAATACCGATGTTACCTTAATCACTAACTCTTCAGCGTCAAATGACTCTGGCTTTATTCCGGCCTACTACGAGAAGCACCGTACTACGTTGCTACAAAAAGGGGTCAATCTTTTGGAATATAAAGACAATGCGATCAATGAAGACCATTACTACCATGCGGACACTTATTATCACAACAAAACAGTAATATTGGACAATACCCTCACCTACATTGGTTCGTCTAATTTTGACCCACGCTCAGACAACCTCAATATAGAGTTTGGTGTTTTTGTAAATAGCCCAGAGTTCGCAGAGCAGATCGAACACTACTTATTGAGCAAAAAAAGTAAGTTGTACTGGCAGGTTGCTCTAAACAAAGAACAGCAACCGGTTTGGTTCTCAGGTGACACAGTGACAACCAATAATCCTAATTACAGCGGGATGCACAAAGCCACCCATTGGATTTTCAGAAAGATGAATGCGGAATCAGAGCTTTAATCCTCTACCACAAACAGTAGTGCGCTCTCAAACAGAGCGCATGTTGCTGATTGTTTGTCGTTAACAACAGCAAAAAGCTGACAGTCACCACTCAAATCAATTTGGAATACAGAGGTAAAGCGGTTGAAAAACGTCATCTATCTAGGTCGACTGTTAACACTATTGTGTGCGTTCACGTTAACTCCTCGCGTATATGCTGGAACTTTCGAAATTGAAATTGGTGCTTTTTTCTCTCAAACCAGCACCGATATCGAAGTGTATGACCCTATCCACAAAGAATATGTCGACCTTAATTTTGAGTCAGAACTGAACCTTCCCCATGACGATGTTCTACCCTATTTGAATTTGGAGTATCGCTTTAACAACAACCATCAAATCTACCTTGATTGGCGTCGATTACATCGTAATGGATATCAAGACTATGTGGCACGCCCATTCCAACTAACATTGGATGGTCATACCTATACGATAGGTGGGGAAGCCGATCTACTCACAACACTCAATGTTGATATCATGCGCCTTGGTTATGGTTATCGCTTTTACAATTCCGAGCATTTGGATATCCATTTTCTAGCTGGATTTCATGTCACTCGGCTCGAACTAGGCATGCGCGGTGAAATCGATATCGAAGCCAATGAGAGTATCTCATCAGAGGCCACGCTTGTCGCTGAAGGTTTTAATAGCGGAATAACCGCTCCATTACCTAATCTTGGTTTTTTAATGGAACATAAAATACGCGATGATATTCTGCTCAAAAGCCATGTTCATGCCTTTTATTTACAGTACGATAAAATATCAGGTTGGATGTATGAACTGGAAATGGCCGCGCGCTACTACGTCACAGAAAACTTTAGCATCAGCGCATCGTTTAACTACTATGATCTTGGCGTCGGTTACAAAGCCGAACATACTCGCCTTAAAGTCGACTATCAGTTTTTTGGTCCAATGTTAAAAATGGCTTATCGTTTTTAGTCACGAAATACCAATACTGTCGAACGCTTACAATCGCACTATGCCTCATAATTCGCTACCATATTGTTTTAGCTATTGATTAAATAACATGATCGACAAAGAACAATTACGTCAAAGCCTTCTTCAAACATTACACAGCCAACGAAAAATTGCATTGGCCGCAGCAGAGAGTGCTCACGATGCCGCCACGCACGAGCAAAGCGTAGCTGAAACTCAATACGATACTGTAGGATTAGAAGCAGCCTATCTCGCTCACGGACAATCTCAACGTGTAGCAGATTGCGACACGATGATTAACCAGCTTAGTTCTATGGTGTTTCGTGATTTTGCAGAAGATGATGAAATAGATATCGGTGCATTGGTGACTATCGACAATAAAATGATTTGTTGGTTTTTACCTATTTGCGGTGGCTACAAGCTTGAGCATGATGTCGTGGTTATTACTCCACACTCACCATTAGGACAAATGCTTGATAGTGCTGAATCTGGGGAAAAACTGCAAGATGGTCGAATGATCACTGATATTCGTTAGCTCGTTGCTCTTAGTTGTCTCGATTTACACTCTACTGAATTGCGACTGCGAGGATAACAAGACGCCACTATGATTCAGCTCTCTAAACCCGAAGCTCAAAAAATAGCATTATTGTCACAAGGGCTCTGCTCACCCGAGCTAAAAGGAGTGGTTGCGCAGCGCGCTCTTAGCTCAATCCACCAGCTCGGATACGTACAAATAGATACGATCTCAGTGGTTCAAAGGGCACATCACCATGTACTTTGGAGTCGAAACCACACATATCAACCTTCTTATCTCGATCAGTTAGTCGCAAATAAAGACATTTTTGAGTATTGGTCTCATGCAGCGTCTTATCTTCCGATGAAAAATTTTCGTTATACCCTACCCCGCAAGCACACCTTTAAATCAGGACAGCAAAAGCATTGGTATAAAAAAGATGAAGCATTGATGAGTAGTGTTTTGAATAAGATCAAACACGAAGGTCCTTTAATGGCTAAGGATTTTGAATCAGAGGTATTAAAACGCACTGGTTGGGAAAGCAAGCCAACGAAACAAACGCTAGAGCTTTTGTATATGCAAGGCGATTTGATGATTACTGAGCGACGCAATTTCCACAAGGTCTACGATCTAACAGAGCGAGTGCTTCCCGATAATGCAGACACCACTATGCCAACGACAAAAGAGTATGGTGAGTTTCTGGCTCTTAATTATCTAAAAGCTCACGGTATCGGTACTCCTTCAGAAATGGGGTACTTATTGAAAAGCTCTAAAGCCTTAATACAGCAGTCACTCAATGAATTGATAGAATCTAACAAGGTTGAACAAGTGTCGGTAGAAAAACAAACCTTCTACACGACATCGGGCTCGCTAGAGCTACTCAACAAGCGACTGTCACGAAATAGAGTGCACCTACTCTCTCCCTTCGACAATGCGGTTATCCAAAGAAAACGAATAAGCCAATTGTTTGATTTCGACTATCAATTAGAGTGCTATGTGCCGGCTGCTAAGCGACAATTTGGCTACTTTTGTTTACCCATCATTTGGAGTGGCGAATTGGTAGGGAGAGCGGATTGCCGAGTTGAAAAGTCCACATCTACATTGCAAGTGCTCAACCTATTTATTGAGAAAGCACTTACCGACACTGACTCCTTTGAAGAAGCCTTAACAAAAGAGTTAAATGCTTTTGCTAAGTTTAACCGGTGTACAAATTATCAAATTATCTACACCCGTTATTCCCAAGGGTCTTTATAGGGACTTTCTTAGATTTGCAGAAAACAGATTCCCAATAGAAGCACTCGGGAATGACATGTGCCGATGCGCGGATTTCGTAAACTTGTCGTCCCCGAAGTGTTTTATCGGGGACCTTCTTGGATTTGCGGAAAACAGATTCCCGATAGAAGCGCTCGGGAATGACATGTGCCGATGCGCGGATTTCGTATACTTGTCGTCCCCGAAGTGTTTTATCGGGGACCTTCTTGGATTTGCGGAAAACAGATTCCCGATAGAAGCGCTCGGGAATAACATGTGCCGATGCATGGATTTCGTAAACTTGTCGTCCCCGAAGTGTTTTATCGGGGACCTTCTAGGTTTACATAAAACAGATTCCCGATAGGAGCACTCGGGAACGACATGTGCTGATGCATTGATTTCGTAAACTTGTCGTCCCCGAAGTGTTTTATCGGGGACCTTCTTAGATTTTCGGAAAACAGATTCCCGATAGAAGCGCTCGGGAATGACACGTACCGATGCATGGATTTCATAAGCTCTTCGTCCCCGAAGTGTTTTATCGGGGACCTTCTAGGTTTGCAGAAAACAGATTCCCAATAGAAGCACTCGGGAATGACATGTACTGATGCATTGATTTCGTAAACTTGTCGTCCCCGAAGTGTTTTATCGGGGACCTTCTCAGGTTTGTAGAAAACAGATTCCCGATAGAAGCACTCGGGAACGACATGTGCTGATGCATTGATTTCGTAAACTTTCCGTCCCCGAAATGTTTGATCGGGGACCTTCTTAGATTTGCGGAAAACAGATTCCCGATAGAAGCACTCGGGAATGACACGTACTGATGCATTGATTTCGTAAACTTGTCGTCCCCGAAGTGTTTTATCGGAAACCTTCTCAGGTTTGCAGAAATCAGATTCCCGATAGGAACACTCGGGTACTACACGTACCGATGCATGGATTTCATAAGCTCGTCGTCCCCGAAGTGTTTTATCGGGGACCTTATAGGTTTGCACTCAGCAACAACACGTACCCTAAAACTGTGTTCCGAGGGAAAGATATACCTTCCACTGATCGTCTCTGTCATCATCTATCCCACGTGCCACATCAAGCTTTATCGGCACAAAACTAGTCTCCCAGATGACACTAAGCCCCGTACCCACTTTTGCATCAAAATTAGACTCAAAGGCATCACCGACATCCACAAAACCACCAATCCAAAAAGCGTCAAATATACGATGTTGGTATTCAAGACCTGAACTCAGCATATAAGGTGCGCCTTTAAGTTCTCCATTTTCATCTACCGGAGAAATAGACTCATAGTCGTACCCTCTCAGGCTACCGTCACCACCAGCAAAGAAACGTAAAGAAGAGGGGATATTCGAGAGTTCATCGGAAATATTTGCTCCCATGCTGACTCTAAAGTTAAGTCTTTGAGAATCGTTAATGCTCCATGACAACGCCGTTTCACCGGTTAACCTTAGTATCTGAGTGTCAGATACCACACGATCATCTGAATACTCAATAGCGTAAATGTGCTTGTGCTTAATACGCTTGTTATCTTGTTGCTTATCGGCGTAAGAAAACGAAATACCCGGCATTAGTAGACGAGACAAACCTTCGTCCATTGCCTGTTGATAGTCTTCATATAAAAACTTCACATATACAGTGCTCTGCCAATCACTGTCCAGCTTCCAATGTTTCTCAAACGTGAGGTCGCTAGAAAGGCTCAAGGTATCTAAATAATCAAGATGTGTTGTTTCAAACTTAATACCGTAGTAATCATTTAAGATATCCTGAGTTGGGATCTTGTAGCCTAAAAGCAAAGACTGCTCGGGCTTTGAAACACTGACGGCACTCTGGAAGCTATGTCCTTTGGCATTATACCAAGGCTGTGCCCAACTCAACGAACCTCTAATCCCCATATCAGATGAATAACCACCGCCAACCTCGACCACATTTTTAGAGCGAGGTGCCACAGAGACTTCTACAGGCACTTCTAGGTTATCGGTTATTGCTACATATTCGGGATGAACATCAATAGCGCCAAACCACCCAGTTTCAGATAAAGAATTTTGATACTCACTGAGCTTCATCACATCAAACGGGTCGCCTTGATCAAAATCTTTAAGATTGAAGAGTCGCTCGTTTTCAATTTGGCTATTGAAAATACGGGTGTCGCCAAAATAGTATTGCTTACCACTATTGAAATGAACGCGGATATTGGCTTCGTTCTTACTTGGAATCACCTCTAGGCGCGTCATTGTAAATTGACCATCGAGATAACCGTGGCTTAAGGCAAAAGACTGAATCTTGCTCTTGAGATTATCGTATTCTTGATGCTGTAAGGCTTGCCCCTGTTTAAGGTTTGTTTGTTCTACAATTTTCAATAATTCAGAGTTGTCCGCCGCTTGACCCGATACAACAATATCGGACTCTTTGATCCTAGTGACAGGGCCTGAAGACACTTTCAGATTGATCTCCTTATCATCTACACGCGTCAACTGAGCTGTCGGATGATAGTAACCAAATGGGTTAAGCGCTTCATTGACGATCCTAGTAAGTTTTACATTGCCCATCTTAGTAATCGAATCACTGCCTAACGCATCCAAATGATAGGCTAAATTTTTTTCCAAGGGTTCAGATAAGCCAGAGATTGAAATATTTCTTGGTGAGGAGCTATAAGCAAAGAGAGGAATAATCACAATTAGAAGAACGAACCACTGCGCCAATTTCACCACACTGCCCCCTTCTATTTATGAAAAGAGGTAATGTAATAGCATCTAGTCGATGTCGTTAATCAATGATGACGTATGCAATCCTACAAACCATAAAAGCCCTAACTTTCGTTAGGGCTCTTTAATCGTTTTGACTCTACTAGGTTGAGTTATTTAACCAAGGTCACGTCTGTTGGTTTCCAAGACTTATCAAACCAAGCCTCTGTTGGTCCATACATACGGAAGATAAGGTTGAATCCTTTACCCTCAGTCGTTTGTACCCAGTTTCCTTCCGCACCTTTTGGTGCCTCTGGAGCGAAGTGAATCGTAATCGAACCATCAGCGTTCTTTTTCACACCTTTGGTTAACCCATCAATGCCCGCTTTAACTTGGTCTGTCTCTAACATTGAGCGCGTTTGGTTATCATAAATCATGAATGACCAAAACTTAGTTGCTGGTGCATCCGCAGGTAACGTTACAGTGTAATGTTTGCTGCCATCCAGAATCTGACCTTCACTATCAATAGTTGCTAGCAAGTAGTCCGAACCTTGACCCGGAGTAGACGCCACCATATCTGGGGTAATACCCGTCGCCATAAAGTGGAAGGTTGCGCGCATATCTGTATCCACGACACCATTCTCATCTTTAAACTCATGACCAGAGACTAGAGGGGTAAACCAATTGCGATCTTCATACACCATCTGTTCTTTGGTTGGCGCATAGTAATAAGAACGAGCTTCAGCAGTCGCAATCTTCGCCGCTTCTTTAAAAACTTGTCGCTGGTATTCATTCGGCTTGAACTCTTGACCCTTCTCGATACCTACTCGTTTAGCGAGCGACAGCCATTCGCTATCAAACACTTGTGTTGGTTCATACTGAATCAGTGTATTGATCTCTTCGTAGAACGACTCATCCATTGCATGGATAGTATTGTATTGAACATCAGAGATATTCATAAATTCTGTCTTCGGCTTAGAGCCATACGGATACAACTTCATCGTATCCTTAAGCTTCTGAACATCGGCTTCAACATTCGCTGGAGTAGTAATGATGCGGACGAGCAACCAATGTTGGTAGCCGTCAGTCTCTACGGCGATCATTCCCTCAGGGATCTCGCCTTTATATGAGCTATGATGGATAAAATATTTGCCACCTTGACCCTGATCTTCCGGGTGCGTCACACCAACACGAGAAACAAATTTAAACGCCGCGTTATCAAGTAGTCCCAAAATTGGCGTGCCTACTTCTAAAACAACAGGCCCATTTTTTACATCTATCTCACTGGTAACATAAGGCGTGGTAGTGTTAGCGGTTAGCCACAAGCTCTTTGCATTAAGCATTTGTTCTGAAATGGCGATAGTTTGGTTAGGCACCATTCCAACACTTTCATGCCCAGCCAATAGGCCTTGAATTGAAGCTACGGGAATTCCTGAAAGAAACACACGTACTGCATCAGCGACATCCACAAAGCGATTTGCCTTTAAGGTTGTTTCTGCACTTGGTGCCCCATCGGTATAGTTCAACTCGCCTAAATACTCAGACTCAACTTGTGCAGGAGTAATAATGCTCGCAGGGACTTTAGCCTCATAAGTTGCCGCTGTTGCCATTGAAACCAGCGTTAGCCCAGTTGTCGCTGTTATTAATGCCTTCATTATATTGTTCATTCGTCGTTCCTTAATTACTTATTAACTGTATGAAGCAATCATATTCAAGCTTGCTATTTGCGTCCAATTACTAATAATCAATTATAGTTATGATTTTAAGTGATAATCCTATGAAAAAATCCAAGTCACTATCCAGAGTCGATCTCAACCTACTCGTCATACTTGATCTACTACTTAAAGAAAGGAATGTGTCACGTGTCGCCGAAGAGGTCCATCTTACCCAATCTGCGGTAAGCCGATCTTTAAAGCGTTTACGAGAAGCTTTTGATGATCCGTTATTCACACGAACAGCCAAGGGGTTAATACCCACCCACAAGGCGCTCGAGCTAGAAAAAGAATTGAGCAAGATACTCCCTTCATTGCAGCAGTTATTTGATGATGATGAGTTTGATCCAAAACTGTGTGATAACACTTTCTCACTCTCATTGCCTACGTTTATAGGCTCAACATTAATACCCAAACTATATGCACATTTATCTGAACATGCGCCATTATCTTGCATTGAAGAGACTCCAACAAAGGCCAATCCTTTCCAATTGCTTGATGCAAATAAACTCGATTTTGCTATCCACTATCAACCTACGCACGACCCTAAATATCGGTCGCAACAATTAGGCAGCTTGTATCCCGTTTTCTATGTCAAAAAGGGGCACCCATTAACCAAGCAAAAGCACCCTTCCATAGCTGAGATACTAAGCTATTCACTGATTGGCATGACCATCGAAGATGACAGACAACTCTCCTTTCGCTCGCCTATAACACAGATATACCAAGACCTATTACACACTGAAGACAAGCCTAAATTAAGGAGCTCCCAGACTTTAACACTGCTAGAAATTACGCGGTCCACAGGCGCTGTGCTGTTTGGTTCTAACGGACTAAAGAAAATGGCTAACTTTAATGAGGAGTTTGTAGAAATATATTCTTTAAAAGAACAAGCTAAGTACCATGTGCCCATGTTCTTGATTTACCATAGTCGGCATGAAACCAGTCATGCCCATCAATGGTTTTGTGAGTTATTACGAGAAGCAGTACTAGAAATTGTATAGCGTTGCCTAGAATTGGCCGTATAAATTAGACCGCCGAACTAGAGATATGCATAGGCGTCTTATACATAACAACACTATATCATTACGTTAATATGTCATTGATTTCTTTACCTTAAATCAGGCAAAAAAGGCATTAAGGCGAATTAAGAGTAATGGTCAATAAGGATTGACCATTACTCTCTAGATCCTACGTTCATTCGCTAGCATTGGTTTCATGCACGGTGTTATTTAATCCATTTCTCCCAACTTTTTCGTGTTTTGTTTCGAAGTGGTTCAGGATAATGAATATCGAACTTGATAATATGTTTGCAATCTAGTGCCACTTTTTCTTGCAACTCTAGGCAACTGTATATTACAAGTCCTCCTTGTTTAGAAACCAGTTTTTCTTCTTGCGTATTATAGATAGCAATGGAAGTTCCTATATTTTTTATATCCGGATAATGGAACGCACCAAGCATTGGATGGCTGCGCGTAGCAAACGCCCAAACCACATCTTCAATACTACTTGGATCAATATCTTCACCAACAACAATTAACTTGCCACAGGTACCAAGGTGCTGATCCCAATATGTATGAGCAATCTTATCCATCAGCTGTTCTACAGAATATCCCGTTCTTTTATGCCAGTCGTTATAAACACGAACGACCAACCAATGAGAGTGAGTCTCCAAGGGTTTAAAAACGTCTATCACCGGTAGTGATGACTCTTTAAAAATTTGGACTGTATCAAGAGCGTTAAAAAAACTTCCCAGTACCACTGAGCTATCAATAGCAGCACCTGGAATACACATGGGCAAAATAGGGTTGTTCCTAAATGTGATTGCGGTTACCACTTGTTTAGGTTGAAGCATTCGCTCTTCATTCATGTAACCGGCAACTTCTCCAAATGGACCTTCGAGTTCGAATTCATCTTTAGAGATATAGCCTTCTATTATTATTTCTGAATCAGCGGGTACCAATAAGTCATTTGTCTCACATTTCACCATCTCAATGGATGCATCAAGTAGGCGGCTAGCATTATCATATTCATCCACCCAGTCGGGTGCTCGAGCGCAAGACTGAGCAAGTGCTGTAGGACTTGCACCTAACACTAGAGCCCAAGGTGTATTCTTTCCTGCTTCGCTCCACATTTTGTGGATCATTCCATTGTGTTGAGCAGGGCTCCACAAGCCTGTCATTGTGGTCTCATTGACGATCATTGCACGATTCAGAGACCAATTTGTCCATCTTCCATCTGGAGTTTGAACAATATTTACTCCTGCTGTTTGAATATATCTTCCTCCATCTCCATCGTGACACAATGGCGAAGGAAGCTTGAATAGGTCGATATCGTCACCCAACCATATGTTTTCTTTACACGGTGCAGTGTCATTAGCTACTACAGTAGGTTCATGAACTTCGCCTGATTCAATTGCTTCGCTATAAGCATGATAAATCTCCATTAGTTGCGCCGTTTCCGGTAACCCTAGAGCAATGGCTAATCGACTCCATTCTTTGTTGTTATCTTGGCTTTTACCCATGCCCAACTCTGCAGCTCTAAATCCTTTAGGTGAACCTTTTACATTGTTAAAAATGGTAGCTGGATATTTTTTCTCACTCCCGTACCGACAAATTGCACCCATTTCCAGATTCCAATCAACTTCGTCATTGATTTCTATCATTTGCTTGCTTTCAATTAAAGCTTCGACATATTCTCGGTAGCTTTTGGGAATGTTATCTCTATTGATTTTCATGTGTTAACCTTGTTTTAATCTTGGATTTTCATTAATTTACAGTAATATCTAAAATTGACTATAAGACAAAACGCAAAATTATTACGCTAATACCATATAGGCTAAATATTTAAATAGTTATTTATCAAACTTATTGTGTCTTGATATACTTTATGTAATTCTTTTTCTGAAATGTCATCCCAATGCATCCCACAACTTAATACGCAAGTATCAGAATATTCTGGAACTATTAATCTAACCAGTTCTTCGGTAATAACATTTTCTTTATGCCCCGGAACGCCAAAGGTCTGAAATTCAACAGAATTATTATTCAAATAACCTAATGTTACCGCTCCGATATGCTCACGTTCACCACCATATATTGTCATGCTCACATCACTGCCTGCATGAATTACATCTAGTGTTATTTTTGTATCTCTAATCGAAACTATCGAATACTGCATTACGTTCATCCTATATAATTTAAAATGCACAACTACTATATGTACATTTTTCCATATATTTAAATTTATAGATTTAATTGTAATCGAGTTGAAAACACTAATTGTTCATCATATGACTGCATTATAGGTTTTACATATTGGCTATGCAGAGATAATTGAATATTTCGATTAATACTCACTTGATAATAACCTTCAATGACTTCCTCACTATTAGCCAATACATGCCCGTATAGATCAGAGTTCGGTCTAATATCATCAGATACGTAAGTACCAGCCCATCCCAATCCCCAACTATCTTCTTTGCGGTTGAATAGCCCTTCCGTACCGGAAATTCCTACGCTATAGAATTGAGAAAATAAATTCCTATCTTCCGGAGCAAAACTTACTCTTGCGAATATGCCAACGCCATTGAAGTTGTGGTTATCATCATACTGCCCATAAATGTACTGTGAACCGCTAAAAGAGAAGGCATAGTTATTTGTTTTTTCAGGTATTGAAACATTCGACTCAATGTCTGGCGTATCGTTGATACCTCCAATTAAGATATCGTCAAATAGCATGGAGCTACTCATATCCAAATCGGTTGTATCTTTATTGGTAATACCCGCTAAGGCATTATAGTTAGAGGGCATTCCGCTAATGTCACCAACCCATTCGACTGAATACCCGTACGTCATCTCAGAAGCGGTGAAATCATCTAACCCAACTGAGTTTGCATTGGTACTGTTAGAGGTAGCAACAAATGTCATTGACAAACCATTATCAAAAAACGTCGTTGCACTGCCGCCAATGGAGGTATACGGGACAAATGGTGCGAGTAACGGCGTATTGACTAAACCTGTATATATAAATTGGTTACGCTCATTATTCGCAAATAAATTAGTATCCATACCAAACGTCCAAGATGTCTTACCCAATGCTAAAATCGTATTCCCTGGAATACCTTGTAAATAAAGAAACTCCGAAATAGTAGCTTCGCCCTTTTCTGAGCCCGGCATAGTCGAATCAAAGTTAAGAGGCAAAGCGGCACCGCCACTGTCAAAACTTGAACCAAAAGCGATTTCAGAGTGGATCATCAAAGCGCCTTTGTCCCACAATCCTAACTTGGCGATATCTAGCGTTAACCATAGATCAGCCGATCCACTGTAATTATTATCTTCTGATTCACCTTTCACTGTTCCCTGATAAATTTGAGTAATGTCAGAATCAAGCATTATTCCTTTGCTTCGCAAATCTTCATAATATAAATCACCATCCTGACGTACATTCGGATTTCTCAATAATTGAGAATAAAATCCAGGTGATATATCGAACAAAGAGATATTTTGCTCAGCAAAACTTTGTGTTGGCAAAGATGCAACACCTACAAGTATTATTTTTTTGATCATAATTGCCACCACAAGGCAAAATATTATTTATTTACTTTCTGATAAGATGAGTAATGCAAAGATTAATTGATTTTAATAAATGTATTCATCATGATTCGTTGCAACAATTAATTATATGCCTGTCCAACGATTTATTGATTGCTCTTCCAATTCAATATCAAGAAGATCAAGCACCCTAACAACAGTGTGGTTAATCATTTCATCCATTGTTTTTGGTCTGGCGTAGAAAGCAGGAACTGGAGGACAAATGATGGCCCCAAGTTTTGATGCTTCATAGACAAGCTTACAATGACCTTGATGCATAGGCGTTTCTCTAGGCATTAATATTAGTCGGCGTTGTTCCTTTAAAATAACATCCGCTGCTCTAGTAATCAGATTCTCTGAATATGAATTGACGACCGACGAAAGGGTTTTCATCGAACAAGGCGCAATGATCATACCCGTAGTTTTGAATGAGCCACTAGAAATAGCAGCCGCTTGATTTTTGTAATCATGAACAACATCTGCCAATGCCACTATTTCATCTACTTTATAATCAGTTTCTAGTTTAATGTTCACTTTTGCTGATGGACTCAATATAAGATGAGTTTCACAACCACGCATTGTCTTTAGAGCTTCTAATAATCGAATGCCATAAATGACACCTGAAGCCCCTGTAATAGCGATAATAATTTTTTTCACTCTACACCTACATAAAATGGAATATTAATGAATAAACAGATATGGCTATACGCAATATTCTGTGCCAACCGTGATAAGTCTATGGATTACTTCCTGCTAATACATAATGCAACAGTCAACTTACTGTAAGATTAAAATAGTCATGTCAAATAATATTATTGATAATGAATTATTTGATGAATTTACTGTTCTATTATTCAAGTATCCTAGTAAAACACTTTATAGCCTGGGCAATTAATGCGGTTAATGTTGTCGAGTGCAGTTAAAAAGGTTGGCCGTTTTTTATGACAAAATGCGATACCTCTGCTTTCAGGGGGGAATGTTTGTCTAATTTGGCTTCTTCGTGGGTATAGTGTGTTGAGTTTGTCCAAAATGGCATGAAAACTTCGACAGTTTCAAAATGATGATGGTCAATAAATTCGGAATTCACCGTTTGATAGGATAGGCTTGCAAAATCTGATAGTTAGAAAATGTAATCACTCTGAAAAACACCCTCATATTCATATCAATAAATTATAAACCAAAGTGTTAAAGTGCTGATTTAAAAGGAAATAATAATAATCAAATCATAAGTAATCCTTAACTTGTCTGATCCTTTTTACATTGAACTTTATTCTGTTTTCTTTAGCTATCCTAGATTCAATAGTATCTCCAGAAAATGCTAGGTGATGGGATCGTTCCTTAAATGCGGTTTTACCCATCTATTCGACCGATTAAAACGGACATTAATTGGAATATGCATCATTCCAACCTACACATATAACTTCTTTTATAGTGTTGTGAATACGTTGAGAGACAACTCACTAGACGGTAATTTTCAGCATAGGAATGACCACATTGCTTCGACTCTTTCTGCTACTAACTGCCCTTTTTTCTATGAGTGTGTCCGCAGATGGCGCTAGATTCTCTGGTCACCGTATAGGCATCGGTGTCGCTAGCACAATGGAGACTTGGGAAGACGAAATCTATTATAGCGATACTGGTCTTCACTTAGAGTATGCATACGATGCTAACCGTATTTTAAGCTTCAGATTATCGAGAGATGCTACAGGAGATGAATTCACTCAAAATATCACTTTAGATACAAGAACATGGAAAGCGGGTTTAGAAATTGGTTACGCAGTTTCTTTCAAAGGGTGGCAAATAAGGCCATATAGCTCTATTGGTGCCCAATACTCTAAAGGTCATTATTCAATACTTCAATTCGATGGAGAGGTGACACAAACATCCCCCTACTATGATTTTGGCGTTAGAGCGGAACTTGAACAAGGGATCTATTTCGATATTAAAGTGGATACTTTTGAACTAAAAAATGAGCATCTTGGAGATATTATCCAATCAGCATTCACCATTGGGTATAAATTCTAGAGTGCTTATATAGCTTGGACTGTAAGGGTGCAGTAGCAATATGAACATTATTGTGCAAATCAATGTAATTGATTTGCAGTAGTAGTTAACTCTTGCGGGGAATTATGCGAGGCTGTTTACTTCTTTTAAAACCAAGATATGAGAACCCATCAACAGAGCAACTGTAACTGCTGTTCCACTACCCTATAAAACTATTAATAGTTTATCGGCTCAAGGTTACTTTCAAGAGCATCAACAATCTTAGCCACTTCTTTTTTTAACGACTCTTTACAGGACTGATTTTTAGTGAGTTCAATGGTAAATTTCTGTGTAAACTTTCGTGCATCTTTATCTTGAACATAGATAGGTAATTCTATGGTATTAAGATCAATATTATTGGCTGGTTGTTTTAATATCGAATCCAACACATCTAAATGTATGACTCGAAACCCCGCTTGAGCGAGTGTTACATTAACCAAATCCTCATACTGATTAATGGCGTCTATAAGTGTTTTCATTAGTCTCTCCACAGAGAATCGGATCAAATCGATGTATGGTTTTGTCCACACTGGCATCTATCTCGATCATACACGCTCAGCAATCCTTTCAAATATCATTTCACGCCATATTGTAAAATTCATTACTCATGACATGAACTTCCACTTAATCGATTGAGAGTCTTACATGCGATGATTAAGGTTATGGCTATTTTTGCATATACTCAACATTAAGGTAGATTTGATATATAACTTTTCAAAAATGATAAACTAGGCTTGGGTCAAATTGCCGACTAAGAAGGCATGATTTCCATACCAAATAAACTTGCTACTGTCATTTCGCACACCTATTCAAAGGTATACCCTACCCCTACTACCATCCCCAGTAGCGAATCATACTTGCTAGATATATTGAGATTTTTAAAACTATAAGTGGCGCCAACATTAACACCAAACGCCGCTTCATTTCCGTTTGACACATAATAATGCCCATTCGTGCCAAGGATGTGGTAACGATCATAATATTCCGCAATATCTTGTTGAAGAGCAATTGTAGCCCCTAAAGACAGTCCTAGATGGTAAGGCAAACCATAGGTTAAATAGGGAGAAAAATAGAAATCGGTAATTGTTTTATCACCTTTTTTGGTATCTCCAATGTCGATAGCAAAATCTTCCGAAAAATCATAACCTTCACCTTCGGCACTGACATCAAATCCAAGTTCTACACCTCCGGATAGATGACCAGAAACCACTTTCTGACCGTAGAAACCAATAGTTTTACTATTACTATATGTCACGCCAAAACTCGTATTACTAGAGGACTCCTTTACATCTAACCTACTAGAATTCGCTGCAAAAACAGAATAACTCATCATATTTAAAAGTATTAGAACGCTTATTTTTTTGACGTTTTCTACATTTTTATTATTCATGTTCTTCACTCTAAATATGACATTAAATTCCCTTAAATTGAGGCCATAAATTACAGCAACAAAGAAAATAAGTTATATCGGAAAAATAAGCTTTCGAATATGTGGCGACACCGTGGCATAGCCGAGCCAATGGATAGTAACTATCGTGCTGAACCAAAGAGAAATTTTTAACAACCCTGAGACCATCGAGTGAGTCTCACTACCTACAGGGGAAAGTCACTAAACCTGCTTTGAACTCGCAATGGCGTGCACAATCAAAGGGATACTTATCTGAATTACGACTCACAAAGCTAACCTAACTAGAATAGCTAAAAAGACCGTGTATCTAGTGCATCTGATATAAGCCCCATTAGCCATTTATATTTTGGGGAGTTAAGGTTTTTTTGATGTATATAGATATAGAGTTGCATGGTTCCAATTTCATTCATATCGAGAATACGAACTTGCCTTAATTCCTTCTTGAATGGCTCTATAGAGGGAGGAAAACAGGGCGCAACGGTATCTGTGTGGACTAAAGTTGTCAGCAATCCTGTAACCGATGTTGTTCTCATGGCCATATGAATGTGTTTGCCCGATTCTTTCAACTTATCTTCTAGACGTGAATGCTTATTCTGATCTAGATAAGCTAAATCTATATGGGCAAATGGATAACCTAGAAGCTCGTCAATATGCGCTTCTGACTTTTTGAAGGGGTGATCTCGACGCATTGCGATAACAAAAGACAGTTGGGTCAAGGGAACAGCAATAATCTCCGGTGGTAGATTTTCTGCTTCAAAATGTATCGCAGCATCAATAGTCCCATTACATAATTCCTCACGTGTATTTGAAGAAATGGCATGCAGAACCAGTGTTGATTCGGGACTCTGTTGGTGAAATAACTTAAACAATTCAGTGCCTAACCACACGTGTAGATGAGGGTTAATATCCAACTTAAAACTTTGCTGCAAAACACTAGGATCGAACATTTTAGTTTGTTCTATTGCCAATGAAATGCCCTCTAGTAGAGGAAATACTCTTGTATAAAGATCATCCGAATATGGTGTAGGCAAGAACTGTCGATGAGATAATACAAACAACTCTTCATTTAATAACTCTTTCAGTTTTTTTATGTTTTGACTTACCGCGGGTGTAGTTACAAACAATTTTTCCGCTGCTTTTTTTAGGCTCTTCTCTTGATATACGGTCACGAATATCTTCAGTAAGTTGAAATCAATCTTATTTAAATTCATCCAGTCAGCTCGATCAGTTTCGGATTTATATGGTTAAGTATAGCTTAACGAATGGTTAACTTTATATAAATATTCTTCATGAATGCATCTCGATATAGTACTCAAAACTTAGTGTGAAGTGCAGGGATCGGACTTCGTTATTCTTTATTGAGGTTATTATGAAAATCAACCCTAGCACTCTAGCTCTATGCGCATTCTTCTCTACATCACTCTCCTTTCATTCTTTTGCTGAAGAATCAGATACTGAAGTTCAGGATATGTCTGACCCTTTGGCCGTTTATACGCAAGCTGGATTTGGTTATACCGATAAAGGCTTCAACATCAAAGTCGGTCAAACCTATGATACCGGTAGCGATATCACTATGGGAATGAACATCATTGAAATCAAGGGCTTTGCTGGTGAAGCAACAGGTTGGAGTGACCGTGATGCAGACGACAGTATCGATTCACTCCGATACAGAAACTTTACTGTTGATTTGACTAATGGACGTGGTTCTCAAATCGATGTGTCTTGGGATTTTGATGCTAATCAAGGTTCTGCATCATATAGCTTCATTCAAGCCTTACCAAAAATGGGAATGTTCAACTTTTATCCGTTAGCTGGTTTGGGTATTGCTGCAGGTGAAGAATTGCCAGGTACTACTGGTGGTGATCTTGATGCTGACCAATTAAGAGATCGCTATAACATGCACGGTACTTTTTATGTGGCTGGTATGTACGGCAAAATGTCCATCACCGATCAGCTTTGGTTGAACTACAACCCGATGTATATGGGTACAGTTTCAGGCTCAGAGACCTATAAAGACGCGTATTTTCAAGGTGATGACGCAATGCTATTGCATGAGTTTGCTATCAGTTACCAAGTAACACCTCGTGCAAACGTTCGCTACTTTGCAAACTGGACCGAGAATGTCGATTTCGCCGATGGTGATCATCGTATTGAATTCAACTACCAATTCTAATTCTCATCGAAAAGTCGGCCTTATTAAAGCCGGTGTGTTTCAGCAAACAGCGTACTGACAACATCAAGGTAATTCATGAAGACAAGTAATAAAGCTTTCCTAACAGCAATCATTATTTCAGCAATTTCAGGCTGTAATACCATGGGAGCTAAATCAAAAGATAAAACAATTGTAACTCCATCAGGCGCGTTCACATTCGACAATACTTTTGAACATGGCTTACCTACTAAGATGGACTCTATTGCTCTGTTTGATGAAATTGACTACCAGCGCGCCTCACAAGCCTATATTTGGGCGGTACCTCTTGTATCAAATTATGCATGGAAAGCCGCTTATGAAAAAATGGGAGCAGAGGATGGTCAAATTACGTATGTTGAATCTCATAAATCTAAGCTAGGTGGACTGACTTACAATACTTCAACGCCTTACGCTATTACTTGGTTTAATGTAGAGCAAGAGCCTGTTGTAATAGAAGTACCAACCGATGAGTTACGTGGCGCAGTGCATACTATGTGGCAAATTGGTATCTCACAGATGACTGAGCCAGGTACTTATGTGATCAAAGCTGCAGGTAGTGAAGACCCTAAAAACCTGCCTGAAAATGCAACCGTTTTAGAGTCAGATACCAATTATGTATTTTTTGGCGTTCGATTAATGGCTAAAACTGAACAGCAACGAATGCAAGATTTAGAGGCATTAAGCATCACACGCCTTGATGGTACTCCATTGAGTGAGAAGCCTGTTAACTTCCCAGAGATCGGTGTTGATGCGAAGCACCCGAGAAACATGCAGTACTGGGATGTACTCAACATTGCAATTCAAGCGGAGCCTGTCGCAGAGCGAGATCGCATGATGCACGATATGTTGCGCCCAATAGGTATAGAGAAAGGAAAGCCGTTTTCACCGGATGCAAGGCAAGCTGATATTTTGAAAAGTGCGGCTGTTATGGGCGAAGCGATGGTTAAGAACATTGATTTCAACAAAACAGAGCGCCTTCCTCAGTCTGCTTACGGTCCAAAAAACAATACATGGGAAATTGCTACAGCATCAACACCAAATCAAGATCGCGATTTTGGTATGGATCTAGATGGTCGTGCAGCCTGGTTCTATGAAGCAGTAACAAATGATATTGCAATGCACGGATTCGAAAACGGTGGCTGGGGACAAATCTACCTCGACAATTATAGAGACAATGAAGGTAACGGTCTAAATGGCAGCAATCACTATAAATTAACTCTTGATGGCGATGTTAACTTTGCGGATTTGTTTTGGACTATCACTGTCTATAACGTAGAAAATCGCGCGATCATAGATAACACTATTCAACGTGCTGATGTTGGGTCTAATGTCCCTGGTACAGCAATGGACGAAGAAGGTAATTACACTTTTCACTTCTCTCCAACCAAACCAGAGGGTGTTAATGCGGCTAACTGGGTTGAAACTCGTCCGGGCGAAAACTGGTTTGTTTACTTCCGAGCTTACTCACCGAGCAAAGAGTTTATAGAGCAACAGCCACAAACTATCGTACCTAATTTCCAAAAAGTAAGATAAGCCAACTCAATGAAGAGCCTCCAAGCAACTTGGAAGCTCTTCATTAATCACCCAAGCCATTTCATTAAGTTCTGCTTAATCATTCATTAAAAATAAATGAATTCACTTAATTTATAGGGTTGGGTATATTACACCCACATTAACTTGAAGTGCAGGGATTGAACTTCTTATACCGTCATGGATAAACGACATCCCCTGCTGATAGTAAAAGCTTAAACTCTAAATAGGATGAGTAGAGTGTTGTTAAGTTGAAAGCTATAAGCATTATTTTATTAATCACACTAAGGTGTGTGAAATAGTAAGGTTTTGAAATGAATAAAAAGTTATCTTTTTCGCTTGCAACCGCTATCCTTTTTGGCCTAACAGCTTCTGCAAATGCTTCCGTAAAGTTGGGAATGGGAGTAGACCAAGGTTTAGGTATGAACCTAAAATTTGATGATACTATCAACGTTTTTGCTGGTAACCATGGTATGGCACTAGACTATCATTTCTTGCGTGGCAACCTTTCTAGTAGCGCCCCTTTGTCTTATTTTGTCGGTGTTGGTGGTTATGTTGAGTGGGATGATGACTTTGGTATGAGAGTACCTGTAGGACTTGACTGGAGCTTCGCATCAAACTGGAACCTGTATGGCCATGTTAATCCAGAACTTCAGTTTCATCGTAAAGCCAAATTTAAATTAGGCGCTGGCTTTGGTGTATCTTATCGATTTTAATTCCTAGCAGAAAACCGGCATTTTATGCCGGTTTTTTTATTTATTAATGTGCTATTGGCGTGGGAAAGTAGATAAAAGAGACAGGTGTAATCGAACTTTCAAATGCGTATTGATCAGTCTATTGTTGAGTTTATACCGCTATATGCTTGTTAACTTTTAGTTCTATAATCGGTCAGAAAGCTAAAGCTGATAAAAAGTAATCCCATCCGGCATCTTTTCGATTAATTGTTGTTTGTTGTCTATGTAGACTCGCCCACGAGATAAAGTAATAACACCTTCATCTCTAAACTCATTAAGAACCTCATTGACACGCGGGCGTGATAAACCGGTCATCAATGCTAGTTGATCTTGCGACAATACAATCAAAGGTACTGCGCCTTGTTTAACAGTGATGGTCTCTGACAGCTCTAATAAAATATACGCAACGCGAATAAACTTTGAATGCTGAGATATTTGTTGCGAGCGCAGCCAATACTTGCGAAAGGCCAATTTATAGAAGTGAAGCAATTTGTAGCAAAGCGGCTCATGTGAGCATAGCCTTAAAATATTGCTCTCAGTAAACCAAAGCCATTCAATGGGTTCTATCTCTTCGATGATGGCCCCCATTTGTAGAGAAACGGACAATATTTCGGTATCAATCCAAGTATTCTTGCCAATGATTATGGCGCAGGAACACTGTGTATGGTTACTGTCAAAGCTAATAGATAACGCACCTTGAGAGATATAAGCGATGCCTTTGTTAATCGACTCAGTTGACCCTGATAAAACTTGATGGGCAAATTGCAGGAGAGAATCGGAGCCCTGCAGTGGAATAGAAGATGCAATAAGAGCTTGGGTTAACGAATCTGGTAACTCACATGGCCAAGCTATTTTACTGTTCATAGTTCATCTCCAATATTTAACTATGTACAGCGAATTACTGAGCCATTGAGCGAGCTAACGCTTCAAACTCAGTTTTCTGCAACGGTTTAGAAAACAAAAAGCCTTGGAAGACATCACAACCAAGCGTCTTAAGTTCGATGGCTTGTTCTTTTGTTTCAACACCTTCAGCGACGACGCGCAATTTCAACGTTTTGCTGAGCTGAATGATAAAAGCCACACAACTATGATGGCGTTTGCTAGTCAACAATCGATCAATGAAGTAACGGTCTATTTTCAGCTCGTTGAAAGGATTTGCCAACAAATGTGCCAAAGAAGAGTAACCTACACCAAAATCGTCGATAGAAATGTGAACATCTTGAATTCGAAGTCGAGCGGTATGCGCAATTAACATATTTAAGTTTGAAGCCACTTCTGTCTCAGTAATTTCAAGTGTTAACCAATGGCCTTCAATATTGTGTTCGTCAAGCAAGCCTAATACGCGATCTGCAAAATCAGCTTGCATCATATCGCTAGGAGCAACGTTAACCGATAAACTTAGATTTAAACCAGTGGCATGCCAGTTAGCAAGGGTTTTAATGCCTTGTTTTAACATGGAAGAACACAGTAAATAATTAAGTCCCCACTCTTTGATTTGCGGTAAAAAAACAGCAGGAGAAAGAGTGCCATGAACTGGGTGGATCCAACGACACAGGGCTTCAGCACCGATTATTTTTCCAGTTAAAGCGTCAACATGAGGTTGGTAAAAAGCTTGAATTTCATCGCTAAGCAAAGCTTGCTGTAAATCTTGACGACTAAATTGATAATCTAGATTGTCAGTAGATTTTAAAACCGTTTGATGATTATTAAATCCATCTAGCAACTGTGCTATATCTTTTCGAGATATAGGTTTAATCAATTTTACGCAATCACGAATTCCTTGATTTTTAGCCATGGTAACTACTGAATCCAAGATATCGACACCGGTGCTACTCACAAATACGAGCTTAGGGTCGAACTTTAATTCGATCAGCTTTTGAGCAAACGTTACCCCGTCCATATTTGGCATTTTTAAATCGCAAAGGATCAACTCGGGCTCAGATGCAGTGGCTAACGCTAAACCTTGCTCACCGTCTTCAGCGAGCAGGATCTTAGCGTCAGTTAGCGTTTCTAAAGAGCGATGTAACATACGTCTTTGAAACTGATCATCTTCGATTATCAAAATAGTACTAAATGACGTGGCCATAAAAGCTCTTTTAAATTAAAACTAGAAGTATAATTGAATTAACACTATGAAATTAAAGACTAAAACAAACCCAAAGTCCAATCTTAGGCCACTTAACACCATAGCACGTCTATAATCAGATTTATGTAAAGATATAAGGTATTCAATGACATTTTTTAAACCACTCGCTCTTGGTTTAGTTGCAATATTCATGGCAAGTTTTTGTTTAGCTGCAAATGATAACTATAGTGAATATCCCGATCTTAATGAAGGTCCTCTCCCTGCAACGCCGGTTTTGATCGGCTTTCCGGAAGACTTGATTGAAGCGCATCCTCATAGTGTTGAGTCTAACGGTAACGCAGGGTTCAGTATGCAACTCTTAGAGGATTTTGTTACTGACATTTGGCAAAACTGGGCGGATGAAAACAACCTAGAAATCAAGCTAGTAATAAAGCCATATAAAGAATTAAAGAAAATGCTCAATGCTGGAGAGATTCAGATAATTGGCACAGCAGGACCTGAGGTAGAAGAACAAACAGAAATGCTTTCCTCGCTAGCATTGTTTGATTTCCAAGCTCGACTCTATGAACGTATTGTGCCATCCCCTGACAATGTGTTCGACACAGGCGCTCTGCATATTGTAAGCACTTTCTTTCCTCGAAACTTAAACAAAGCGTTTCCCTTACTAATCCATAGTTCAGACCAAAAATTTGTTGCTGAGTATGCCGAAAACTTAAGTCATATTTATACTGTGCGCTGGTGGGAGCTCGAAGAGGCATTAAAGAATGAAGGGATGCTTCAAGACTTCAAACACTCGACACAATCTGTCCCTCCCCTTCAGTTCAATGCATTAGTGCACCCAAGTCGCAGCGACTTATTGCTAAAATTAAACCGGTATGTGCGCACAGGGGGGAGTGGTCAAACTCAAGCCAACTGGAAGTCCAAATATGAGTCAGGGCTGTCGTCAATTCGGCTATTGGTTGGTTCTTATTCCAATCGTTTTTCTGACGAGGACGAACTGTATTTAGCAAAAACGCCGTCAATAAAATACGGATATGTCTCTTCAGGAGAGAAGCCTTACTTCGTTGGCACAGAGATGTTTATCGATGGCTATTACAATGATTTGATGCAAGAAGTATCCGCATTGTCGGGGATAGTATTGGCTCCGATGGCTTACAACTCATATTCTGAAGCCTTGAGTGCGGTTGAGCGCGATGAGGTGCTACTCATGCCTGGAATCTATAAAAACGCACAGAGAGCACAAGTATTAGATTTTACTGCACCTTTAACAGATAACTACCCAGCCCTAGTATCTCGAGGACACGATTCTGAGTTGCGAGATTTAGAAGGTAAGGTTATTGCGCTAGTCGCGGGGGCTTACATTAATAAATTTATCGTCGAGCGCCTGCCCAACAACGCTATTTTCTACTTTGATACTACTGAGCATGCATTGGATGCAGTGGCTTCTGGATCGGCATACGCTTTTGTAGGAAACCAACTTAGTGCGAGTTTTATTATTGGTAGTAAGGGTTATTATAACCTTCATCAAGTCTTCTTAGGGGATGCGGTCTTTGAACAACCGACAAGAATTGCAGTGGCAAAGTATGAGCCAGAATTAGTAGCAATTCTGGATAAAGCTCTCCAAGAGTTTGATGACGACATGAAAATTGAGTTAGCTTCAAAATGGCAACTGGCTATCAAACCGCCAGTGAAGCAAATAGACCAAGTCGCATTGCAAAGAATTATTTTCTTCCTAGTTGTCATCGCGTTGTCTCTTTGTTTTCTATTTGTTTACCACCGAGTTCAGGTGAAAAAACTCAATGCGATACAAAGCAAATTGAAAGTTGCATTAAATGCAGCAGAGCAAGCCCAGCTCTCGGCAGAACATTCTGCTAAGGCAAAAAGTGAATTCTTAGCCAAGATGAGCCACGAGATTAGAACTCCTATGAATGGTGTTCTGGGGATGGCGGAATCCTTGGGCCACACTATGTTAAATAATGATCAAAACAAGCAACTTAATGTGCTTAATGACTCAGCTCATAACTTAATGTCCCTGCTCAATGACGTGTTAGATTTTTCCAAAATGGAGGCCGGACAATTTCGCTTATCCAAATCTTCAATACATTTACCGCGACTGTTTCAGCAAGTAGTTAATAACTTTGAGTTTAATGCCAGAGAAAAAGGGGTTCAAATTTTGCTAGACCTATCCCCTACTGTCATTAAATACCGATGTTTAGTCGATCAGATCCGTTTGCTGCAAGTTCTCAACAATCTTGTATCCAACGCTACTAAATTTACAGACAAAGGTACTGTTTCAATAAAAGCGATGGTACACCAAGGATCAGACACAACTGAATCTCATTTAGAAATCAATGTCAGCGACAGCGGCATAGGGATGTCTAAACCACAATTAGAGCGGTTATTCTCTCCATTTGTTCAAGCTAACGAAGACATAAGCCGTCAATATGGCGGTTCTGGGCTGGGCCTTAGTATTTGCCGAGAAATCGTCAATGCGATGCAGGGAACCATAACTGTTTCAAGCGAAGAAGGTAGAGGAAGCACTTTCACCCTCACTATTCCAACAGTGCTAGAGGAGCAAGATCATATTGAAGCTCAACCTATCGATAGATCGAGTCGACCATCTAGAAATGCGAACTTATCACACGCTGGCTTACGGATTCTATTAGTCGAAGACAACACCACCAACCAGATTGTAATGAGGGGCCAGCTAAAGCGTTTAGGTTTGGAATGTGATGTCGCATCTAATGGTTTAGAGGGCTTACAGCTGTTCCAAGAGGGAAATTACAACCTAATCTTAACGGATTATCACATGCCGATTATGGATGGAATCGCGATGGGTGAAGAAATTCGCTCACAACGACCAGATAATGACGTATATATGGCCATACTAACAGCAGATGTGATGCAAGGAACCGTGCAAAAGTTCGAATCTGCAGGCTTTAATAATTACCTATTTAAGCCTTATTCACTGCTTTCTCTTCAAGAACTATTAGTAAAAGCCATTGTAAAGTTGGGACTTGAGCCTCTTAGTGAAAAACAGGAAAACGAGGAATTAACTGCCGCTTCTATCAATGAAGACACTACCGCACAGGGGTGGGCAACAGGCTCAAACTGGTTAAGTAGTCTTAATGATGACGACAAAGTTCAACCATCATTAACGGCCAACAATGACGGCTTCTCTATTGAGCATATGTTATTAATTAATGATAACGACCACGAGTTAGTGATGGAGGCAATACAAGATTTTGTCGATGCATGGCCTGAACAGGAACGTCATATCCTTCGTGCGCTTGAAGAAGGAAAACGCTCTGATGTTAAAGACTATGCACATAAGCTCAAGGGCGCTTTATTGTATCTAGGTTGCGATAAGCTAGTTGAAAAAGCCCAGCATATTGAATCAGAAAGCCACAAACTTGAGAACGAGGTGCTTTCGGAGCAGGTCAATGTGCTCATTTCAGCCACTCAAGCACTGATTATTGAGTTGAAACAGACCATTATTAAGGAGTCACACTAGCTACAAAACGTGATCTAGGACAACAAATGCACCCCAAGTGTTATCTAGAGAACATTCATTGAATAACAAGACCAGTAGTATGTACGGACTTGCTTGAGCCACAGACTTAACTTCGAAAAGGAAGTGAAGTGCCGTTAAGTTACGGGCTAGAAGCAGAGTTAAGTGACACAGCGCAAAAGCGCTCTACATATAAGGTTTTGTAATGAATAAAAAATTCTATTTAGGCTTGCTAGCGGTTTCTGTATTAGCGGGCTGTAAAGACTCTTCTAGCGGTGGCAATGATAGCAGTGGTGGTGACGGCGGTGATATCGGCGGTGGTGATAAAGATATAGTTAGGCTAGAGAAAGTTGAACTAAATGCGCCGCACGGAATCTCGGCAGGTCATAATCGAATTTATTTGCCTGTAGGTTATCCAACTCAATTCCAAGCAATCGCACATTACAGCGACACAAGTGAAGCTGACGTTACAGATAAAGCAGAATGGACAACTGATGATGCTTTAGAACTAGACTCGACACTAGCGGGTGCTGTTTGGGCTAAAGAATCAGTGTTGAACAACGTTAGAGTCAGTGCAATCTACGAAGGTGAAAGTGCTCGCAACGACGTTCAAGCAGTAGACTGGGAACACGATAGTTTTTATATCGGCGGTAACCAGGTTGTTGCCAAAGGTATCCCAGCTAAATTAACAGCTAATTTTTCGTTTCCAAATTCCCAAGCTCAAACTGATCTAGATGTCACACAATTCGTTGATTGGGAATCTAGTGACGCAAATGTTGCGGTAGTTGATAACGGTACATTGACAGCATTTGAAGCTGGTAATATTGAAATCAATGCACACTTTGACAGCCAAACGACAAATCTTTACGACAGCGCTGAGGTGTTGAATGTTGAAGTTATTGAACTAAATGGTGATGTGGATCTGAACCTTGCTATCTGGGCAGGGCTTAATCCAGAAAAGCCTGAAGAAGGCGAAGATGTATTAATAGTGCATGACAACATCCAAACTCATCTTAGAGCGAACTTAACTGTTTCTGATCAAAGTGGCGTTGTAGTACCTGAAACAAATATCTCAGGCCTAGTTAAGTGGAGCACCGAAGGTAATTGTGAAGTTATTGCCGAAGGTGATAACTACTTCATCACTGCAGATGAAGCATCAAATGATATGTATGACTGTAAAGTTAATGCAACTTTTGAGCCTGCTGAAGCTCCGGAATCAGCACAAGCTAGCCTTGAACTGACTACCTTAGGTCAGGAGCACTTTAGACCACTTGAACTTAAGTGTAATGACACACAAAGTGTTAAAGGCGACTTAACTGAATGTCCTGATAGCTTTGTTGGTGAACTATCACTTGAGTCTGTTATACCAGTAGCCAAGGCTAACATTTCTAGCGATATTCGTGTTACAGGTCAGGCAACTTGGGCGTCATCTAACGAGAACGTACAAGTTGAGCAAGGTAAAGTAACTTCAGATGCCGCAGGTCAAACGGCAACTATTACAGCTGGACTCAATGGAATGGAAGCAGAGCATAATGTAACAGTTGGTTTACCAGTAGATGTAGAAATTCTAATTCGCACTGAATTTGGTAAAGATGACAATAATGTCTTACTGCCAATGATTCCAGTGACTCTACACGCATATTATATCGGCGATGATAGTGAAGAAGTTGATGTGACAGCTGGTGCAACTTGGACTCTGACTGATAACTTCAATGATGATTGGAAGCTTAACGGTAATACGATTGAATCTTTAAATAACGATTATCCAACTAACATTACTGTTTCTATGGAAATGGAAGAATTCACAGCTGAGCTCCCGTTAGATGCTCAACCTCTAAGCGTTTGTTTACCTTCAGATGATGCAACATCAGAGTTTTGTGTTCAGGTAGAAGATACTGCGGATAGCGAGTTTACTTCGAGTCCAAATACAAACTTGGCAACGAAAGCCAAAGTAATAGGCGAAGGCAACGCGGCAGGTGCTAATTTCCCTGGGATTCAGGTACGTTATAACACTGGTGAAAATGATAAAAACGGTTCCGCTACCTCTGCATGGTGTGCGTATTTAGAGACGATTGAATTCAACGGTTCTACTAATGGATGGAAAATCCCATTCACACGTAATGACTTTGATGTTCTTGACGGTTTGAACGAGTGGCCAAATGGTTTTGCTTGGACTCAGACAAGAACAGGAACTCCTCAAGACGGTTATGTGCTCCATGTAAATGTGACTGCTGCTGTTAACGGCCCAAGCGACTCCAGAGCAAAGCTGTTTGCAGTAACCAACGGTGCCGGTGCTGGATCAACAAATAAAAACTTGGTTATTTGCCAAGCTAACTAAACTTAAGGCCTCGAAAGAGGCCTTTTTACATCAAATGCAAAATAAATAGTGCCTTTCCAAATTAAAATACTAGGAATAAACCATGATAATCATGGTTTATTCCTATGTTTATATTCTACTTTGACCATCAATAGCGAAGATTATTGCACTTAGGAAATAATACTGGATGCAAAAAGAAAAGAACCTAACAAAAACACTCATCATCTCCACCTTCATCTCTACAATAATATTCATTAGCTGCCTAATTATATTCAGCAAGCCTCTTATCTCTTATCGCCTTGATGGCACTTTAAGAAATCTAAACGAAATTACTAACCAAGCAGAGTTCATGGAATTCCATGGAAAAGAAGTTCAACGGATATTCCTAGAACATGGGGATGACTTTATCGGCATCGCAAACCATATTAGCCATGACGGTATAGTAAGCTTATCAGTACCTGAAGATCTCAACGTTAACCCTGCCATCACTCAGCTTAGGGATTCAGATTTTGCAGCCCACCTTTTGCCTTTTATCCGTGGCAAGATGGGCGCATTAAACCAAGACAAGATGTACTATCTATTTTTGGATGAAGAAGACCTCGTCATTACGATGAGAAATATTGAAGGCTTAGGTAAGCGAGATGAGCCTTTTGCAGTTCGCTGTCAGTTTTATTCATACTGCTCTGATAATCGTCAACGAAATAATAATGACGAGATTAATGTAATTGTGAGTGATTTTTACCGCGATCTTTTAACTGACAAGCATGTCATCACTATGTCTTACCCAATATTTGATAAAACTGGACAACATGCTTTTGACTTTAATCTTGATATTTATGCGCAATGGTTTAGCGAGTACATCAAGATAAATAATAATAACAATGACTACCGAATACTTGATGTGATAAATAAAGAACATCAGGATTTTATATTTTCTTATGTCCATCCAATTATTATTTCTGAACAAAAGCTTATTTTATTTCACTATAGCTTTATTGAATACTTGATTGAATCGTTTTGGATATTCATTATATCTTTTATTGCTAGCATCTCTGTGGTCAATTTCTACTTTACTTTGAGAAGTGACAAGCAAGAGTTTGAACAGACAAAGAGAATTATGTACCAAGATAGTTTGACTGGATTATCTGATAGAAAACTTCTCAAACGAGAGGATATCAGAACTCGGTTGAATAAAGGCGGCAGCCTTATCTATGTTGATGTAAATAAGCTTAAATATGTGAACGATAACTTCGGCCATGAAGCTGGTGATGCCGTCATCACTTACGTAGCAAAGTTTCTCAAAAGTAAAATACGATCAACGGATATTTGTATTCGAATGGGCGGGGATGAATTTCTAATCATTTTAGTAGAGTGCACCAAAACTAAAGCGAATAAGATAATGGCAGAACTCGAAAGCATTGGAGAACAAAAGATGAATAAGGTTATCGGCAACGTTAGTATCAGCTTAGGCTGTGAAACATTCACTACTATCGAAGATTTTGATAGTGCTATCACCTCTGCTGACAATAAAATGTATCAGCATAAAAAAAGCTAGTATTCGAAAGGGTTTACTCACTAACGCCTAGCCTGTAGGCGTTAGTTCTTTACAGTGTCTATCTTACATCTGAGTAGATGTATTCTAAATAAATGCTCGCAGCTTATTTTGCAGCAGCCACTTTTGGCATTTGATAACTCTTGAATTGTTCAACATTAGCACCATAGGCACGCATTAAAAAGCCCCAATTATCTTCTGTAATTAAAGCAAAGTTCTTTATATCTTTAACCCCTGCACAGGCTTCTTTAGAACCAAAATGAACGGTGAATGTGCCGTCTTGATTCAGGTTAACATTACCCGTATTGATAACGTTGTACTCATTGCTCATTAGATACTTTTCGTTGTTGTACAGCGTGATTGACCAAAAATGCTCTACCTCTGGTTGTGGATACGTTGCAACATGACATACGTCTTTGCTAACTCCTGGGTTGTAAGGCGCATACATCGCATACTCATCAGCAGATAGACCCCACGCACCCGCCGTTGAATATGTAAACTTTTGCCAGTCTTGAACATTACGAACATCATCCGTCATTTGGCCAAATGTGTCTGGTAGTACGTTGTAACCTTTCATTAATTCACCGCGAACTACAAGCAAGGTTTCAACGTCGTAGCTTGGTACTGGCTTCGCTGAATTAGATTTGATAGACATCTTCGGTTGAATGCTTTTAACGATGTGTTCTACATCTTCTGCACTACCATCGGTACCAACACGGAAACCAATCGCTACGTGAGATCCTTTAAACTCTGAACCGTCAAAAGTGTACTCACCACCACCTAGTAACTGAGTAGACATGTGCTCTTGAGATACGATTTGCGCTGTGATGTAACGGTCACCCGTATCTGGCATTGATAAGGTAAAACCTTCACTTGCATCAACCACCGCCATTGAATAGACCACGTCATTGTTTGGAGACACAACCCAACGATCTTCGGCTTTCGCCAAAGTAGTGAAGTGAAAAATGCCATTAATCCCTTCACGCTTAACCATGTTTGCCATGAAATGAAGCGACTCTGCTTCTAGAAACTGCTCAGCAGTCATTCCAAAGTTGGCAGGATTTACATCCCAGTTAGATGAATCAATCGGTTCGATACTATCGAAAGGAATAGCAATTGCTGCTGATGAGGTTAGCGCAACTAGAGTAGAAATAATGGTCTTTCGCATTTTAAATACCTGTAATGGTTGGGTTGCGAACCAGATTACTTAACTGTGCTATTATTCTGAAATGACATCTCTTACTATTAGATATTCCTGAAAGGACTTTTATGCAGGCGATTAATTGGGCTCAAATAGATCTTAACCTTTTAAAGGTATTAAGAGCTTTAGGTGAAGATCAGAACACCTCAAAGACAGCCCAACGATTGTTTGTTAGTCAATCTGCCATCAGTAAATCACTCAAAAAACTTCGAGTAGTATTTGAAGATGATTTATTCATTCGAGAACGGCATGGACTAACCCCAACCCCCTACTGTTTAGATATATTAGGCCAGTTGGATGAAGTGTTTGATTCTCTGGATGCTTTACTCAGCCCTAGTCAGCAATTCGCTCCTGAGACCTTTAGCCGCGAATTCAAGATTGCGGTTAATCCAATGCTGCTAACGGCACTGTCTCGCTCTCTGTATCCCAGATTACGAGCGCTTGCCCCTAATGCTAGATTTCAATTCATTGGTTGGTCTTGGGACACCGAAAGTAAACTGCTCAATGGTCTAGTAGATATCGGCATTAATTTTTTTCCCTTGGATCTATCAACCCACATTAAAGCGACACCTATTTGTGATGCCCATTATCAAATTTGCACACGAAAACAAAGTACCTTTGATCAACAGGGCGTGAACCATAACACCATAGCCAACACCCCATTTATCCTATTGGTCATGCCAAGTTACGCCAATGCCGTGAGTATTGCCGAACAGTATATGGCCAAAAAAGGCATTTCTATTCAAGTTTTAGCTCGTAGTGATGATCTTACCAGTTGCCTAGCCATGGTTGAAACTGAAGATTGTGGCCTGCCCGTTTGTTCTTTAATAAAAAATGAACTTAGTGAGCATTTAACCTTGGTGGAATTCTCAAGTGAGGTGGACCTCCCCTCTTTTAAACTCGCCTCTTATTCATCCTACGTCAACACAAGAAAGCCCATCACCCAATGGTTAATGAATGAAATAAACCAAGTGATGTTCGAACTAGACAACGAAACACGTAGCTAATATTCGTAGTAAGTAACTGAAACAGGCGTCAAATAGCAAGAGGTTTGCTTTGTAAAATGTAGATCACACTAATGCATTAGTACAGATTATAATAATGATAATTCCACCTAATTGCTATAAGCGTCAATAATGATTAATCTTCTAGTCAATCAATTACGATTCAATTAAAAGGCTTAAAAATGAAGAAATCTCTTTTGTCGCTATCGATAGCGGTTGTTTCAGTTGGCTCTTTCTCTGTATCTGCACAAGTAGCCGAACTGCCTACAGGCCAAGTAGGTAACGTTGCGTCTGTTATGAAAGTTCAACCTGTCCTTCGTATGGGATACGGTCTTGAACATGAGAGCCCGTTGAACAATGTTCACATGCTAACTGGCGCTCCTTATGCGCCGGTAGTCATTGAACTAGAAAGAGGTCTAATTATTTTCAGTACTGGTGATGATGCAGACGAAGGTGCTGAGTACCGTAAGTACATTCGTGAAAACATCAGTAACAAGCCGATCATTGCCCTATTTTACGATCACAACCACTACACTAAGGGTGCTAAAACTCTTCTTGATGGTGACAATGCAGAGATCTATGCTCATCCAGACCTACACGATATCGTAAGTGCGCGTACAGGCGACAGCCAATCGAACACTGACATTCCTGAAATGGCTCCGCACCTGTTAGCACGTGCTGCTATTCATTACGGAAACCACTCGGAAAAATCTGGTAAAGATGCATCTATCATCCCAAGCAACATTAAATTTGGTGCAGAAAGCGCATATCTAGAGCCAACTCAAACTATTGCTCATGGTGAATCAGTAACAATTGATGGCATAGAGATCCAAGCATTTGTACACGATACAGATACTAAAGATACGCTGACTTTTTGGATTCCAGAGTACGAATTGGTTGTCGATAACGTAGTATGGCCTTTCCACAATATGTATACACTTCGTGGTGATGCTTACCGCGCACCTCATACGTGGATGGGTGGCCTACGTGACATTAGAGAATTAGAACCAGAAGTTGTTCTAACAGTAGGTGGCGGCGCGAAATCCCTAGTGGGTAAAGAGAACATCCAGCAAACTATTAATGCGGTTCTTGATTCTCAAAGCTACGTGTACGATCAATCAATCCGTTTGACTAACCTAGGTGTTGCACCAGATCAGATCCATCATCATATTGAGATGCCTACTTCGTTCAACGACCATGCTTACGTGAACAATATGTACGGTCAGTTTGATACGTTTTTTGCCGCTTTCCCTGTACGAAATCATGGCAACTTCTCTGGTCACCCAGACGATTTGCATTCTATGGAAAAAGTAGAAAAAGCACAGCGTATGATTAAGCTATCAGGTGGTGTAGAAAAAGTATTTGAAGCTTGGCAGAAAGCGATGGATGAAGGCGATACCCTTTGGGCTAAAGAGTTGTCATCGATGCTTTACTACAACTCACCAAACAATAATGCAGCAAGACAAGCTCATGCAGATTCATTGCGTAAGCTAGGTCAAGAGTCTGAAGGTCTTATCGCTCGAAACTTCTACTTAGCGGGTGCTAAATCTCTAGAATCTAACGATTCAGACGTGAGCTTAATGGCTTCACCTTCTGCAAATTGGGTAGCAAGTGATCCTGAAACTGCAGTCAACTACTTACGTACACGACTAAACCCTGCCAAAGCAGCCAACTTTGAAGGCAAATTGGGCTTCATCGTAGATGGAAAAGAAATGCAGCTAGAAATCCGTAACCGCGTGGCGGAATTCTCTACAACGATTGCTGACGACGCAGAAGTCATCACGGTTTCTGGTGAGAAGTTTGGTCAATACTACGATGGCACTATTGCAGCATCTGATATTGCATCAGGTAAAGCACTTGAGCTATTAAATAACTTCGACGAGTTTGAACAAGTGACTATGTACCCTCGTAGCTTCACACACTTGAAGTAAGTTCATTGGCAAAACGCTTGTAAAACGAGGGCAGTCTATCTGCCCTCTTCTATTTGAACGATAAGAGAGATTGCTATGCGAGCTAAACTGTTCTCACACCTGATGCACCAAACCGTCAAACTGTCCGAAAAAGCCCCATTTTTACTGCCTTTGATAAAGCAAGGTAACAAGGTCATTGTCCGACTAGCCTACAACGGCTATAAAAAAGATGGCGTGAAGTCATTTGAAAAATTCTGGATTCCAGCGTTTTACCAATATGGACAAGTTAGAGCTCAGCATATCGCTAAGAAAATGAATATTGACGTGAACAGCGCCGCATCTATCGGTACATACCACGATTATGAAGACCCAATTTTTGGTGTTGTCGGTCACTGGGAACAAGATAATGAAGGTAACCCGGTTCGCGTAGAAACCGAATGTGTTGTTTGCGACGAATTGAATAAAGTGAGTAAAGGAGCAGGTTGCCCCGATTTTTGTCGTCATGTTGTCAATGCAATGGAGATGGGAACAGGCAAAGCGATGAACGATACTTACATCGTAGAAATTGGTTCACTACTGAGTGATGGTGATGACACCTGCCGATTCACGCACAAAGTTCTTTAAAGTATCTATTAATACCAATCACACTAAGTAAGTAATCAGAAATAGCGCAGGAAAAATCCTCGAGGACAAGGCAGAATTTATTGATAAGTAGTTATTCTACAATCAAAAATTCTAACGCAGTCATAGAGCAATTTAACAAGCTAGGATGACAAGGTATTTAGTACGATTGGTATAAATACTGAGCGCAAAATTCCCATGCGCTCATTAGCTCGAGTATTGAGACCATTATGTTTAGACGCACTTTCGTTATATTGTTACTGCTTTTATCCCAACCAACCTTTGCCTGCGTGTTTCACGCGACATTATCAGCCGATGATATGTATATACCGCAAGGTGCGGATTGGACTATTTTGCGTTCTTTAGAACATGAGAATAATCAACAGTTAACGTCCGTCTCAAAACTCGAAGGCCAAGCAGGTTTCCAGCGTGCGACTTGGTGGTTAAAGCTACTGTCTAAAGATTTAGCAGACAGAGGCATTGAGGATACATACATCTACCTAGCAGACGTCAGAATGTGGTCACATTACCAAGCCTCTAACCCTGCCAAGATGTCTTTTGAAACTGAACCTAGAGGCGACTTTCCATATCTAGTTCTCACTCAAATTACATTATCAAATATTGTCTCTGGAACTATTAGCTTTGACCAGGCGATGGACGCTCGACTCATGTTCTCTCGATAACGAAGCAAGCGGCGTTACGAACATATTTCAATCAATTGGGCTTTGACGGCCTCGCGCATCTCGGCGTGATCGCTGTGATTCTTAAACCTATTGTGGTAGATAAGATTCAACGGAAACTCCACTTCAGACCCTTTGGGGAAATCCATTACGCTCAGCCCCAGCTTATCAGCCCAGCGTTTTGTCACTGACTCTCGCACCACTCCTACATAATCCGTTTGAGCCGCAATCATGCAGATAGAGTGCGATGAAGACACCTCCATGACGACATTCCTCTCGAGATCAGTCATCTCGTTCCTATCGATCTGAGATTGAAAAATCGACATACCTTTAAATTTTCGTTTATATCCAATGTGGGATTCAGAAGAAAACTCTTCTTTAGTGATGGTGTTGCCGGAGAGCCTAGGATGATCGTGTCGACAAATAACCTTAAACTGTTCTGTGCAGACGCGTTCACTGATAAATGAATTATCACAATCACTAATAAAATCAATCGCTAAGTCCACTTTTTGCAATCGTAAATCACTGAGTAGCGTTTCTTGTAAGGTCGGTGGTAATTTAAATGTGGTGTGGGGCATTTCTCTCGTGATTTGAATAAGGTCTTCTGGGCAGTAGACAATAAAATGATGAGTAGTTGAAATAGCATTCTGAATGATGTCCATTCCCCTACCGCATTCAATGGCTAATTGATCTGCAGTACGAGTACAGATCATCGTGCGACCTGACTTAATAAATAGTTTCTTTTGCAAAGACACTTCTAGCCTTTTAATCGCCTGACTTACTGCAGACTGACTCACCCCTAACGCCTCTGCAGCCCCAGTAAAAGATTGATACTTGTGTACCGTTAAAAACACATGAATGAGCTTTAAATCCATAACCAACCAGATAAAAATACGAGTAATTCAAATAACATAGCTCGAATATACTTTACTACCTAGAAAAATACGAAATACATTAATGTCTCTGCGATGACACGTGAAATTTAAAACAGACGAAATATAGCCTAAATTAACTCAGTAACCTGAACTTTAGGTTATTTAATATTTCATAGATGTTTTTACCTTAGCTGACAAGAGATTGAGAAATATGGTCAATCAACCATAGATGGACTGGATTTGAAGAAAAACGGTTGAGGTGAACCGCTGCTATGTCACCGGCAGGGTTATGGGTCTCATTCTTAATGGCAGAATATTTAAAATGCTCACCGACACTGCCAGCAAAGCGATGAGAGCACGGTAGCATAAGGGTTTGGTCATCTTGAAGACATTGAGTCAACAGCATTAAGTCTGTGCTTTTGAGGCGATTGAGTGGTTCTTTTCCTACCGCTCTAATGGCCATATCGGTATAGCTGTTGTAGTTGAAGTTATTAATAAGTAGTTGCACTAATGGGTAGTTGGCCGCTTGTTCTGCGGTGATCTCTTCATGCGCCCATTCATGTTGCTTATTCATAAGCATCACAAAGCTGTCTTTGCCCACTTTTCTTTGTACAAATTGTTTAGAGATATCCATTGGGTAGTAATTTACGCCAATATCTACCCGTTCAGCCATCAAATCACCAACCGTGGATGTACCCCAAGCTCTAAGTTGCAAGCGAACATTTGGCGCTGAGGTACTGAGAACTTGCATCAAATGTTTACCAATGACGGGCAACAAAAAGGCATTTACTGCGATGGTAATATTAATATCTAGTTCATGTGGCGAGAAACTTAATGAGTGATGAAATAGGTCTTCTAATTCCGCCATCGCATTGGGTAATCGAGCGGCTAAATACTCTGCTTTTGGCGTCGGTTCAAGCCCATGAGAGCGGCGAATAAACAGCTGATCATCAAAAAAATGACGTAGTTTTTGTAATCCGCGACTGACACTCGACTGTCCAAGGTACAGCTTATCGGCCACCTTAGTAGTACTGCGAAGTTCGTATAGGGCAAGAAACAGCTTTAACTGGTCATGATTGGGGTAGCGCATACATCTAGCATAAAAAAGAGAGCATAATCAATATTATAGCTCTCTTTAACTGTTTATATAGTGACTTAGCTGTTATTTTACAGCTGTGATACCTTTAGCATGCAATGCTTTGATGTATTCAGTCAGTGCTGCAGCATCTGTTGGTTTGTACAGACGTACTCCCCAGTAGTAACTATTATCAGCCACTTCGATGTGGTTTAGTTTGTCTGCACATGAACCGTCACTTAAATGGAAGGTATAGGAACCATCAGAATTTGGTGTCATTTCTGATGCAGAATAACCTGCTTTTTCTACGTCAATCCAGCCTTTGCTATCGTACTGAATAACAGAAAAATAACCGCCATTGTCAAAGTCTAATGGTGGCACTTGCATTGTGATTGCACCACATTGAGAAATATCACCCGTGCCATTTGCCAACAAATATTGCGCGTGATCACCAGAGAGACCACCCCACCCTGTTGCAGAAGCTACTGAAAAATGAGGTTCTTGAACCTGATCTGGTCGCCCAAAACCTAGCGCATAGATAGTACCTGGCCCTTGTTTTTCTAACTCAGAACGAACCGTATTTAAGCTTTCAACATCGTACGCTTTGCCCTTATAAGGCGTTGCTGATGTGGCTTCGATCTTGGTTTCGTCTTGTAAACGACGCGCCTCTTCGATACCGGCATCAATAGCTGTGCGTTTTAGAATATAGAAGTGCTGACCTGTTGTTAACATATCAGGTGTAATTGTCTTAGACTCACCAGGGTAAATCGCATCTACAATGTAGTGATTTTCATCTATGATTTGTGCAATCTGATAAACATCTGATTGTGGTACTGAAATCGTTGCGCCACCTTTAGCATCAACAACCGCTGTCTGATACAGTAGATCGATGTTTGAACGAATGATCGTCTGGTTGTGCATATTTACCGGTTCACGTTCCATCTTCCATTCGTTTACGTCGACTTCATCAAGTTGTAGGTTAAAGTAATGAACGGTTTCAGCATGAGCAAAGTTGCTCTGGGTAACGATGGTTGTGTCAGCAACAGTCATTGTGCTTACTGATGCAATTACAATTGCAATTAAAGTCTTTTTCATTTTGCTCTCCACTGTACGCCAGCCTGAGCTGGCGCCAATCAATCTAGGTTCTATTTAACGTTTGGTAGTTCGTAAGCCGCAATTTTGTCGACTTCAGGCAAGTAAACACGCATCGTAATATTGAACTCATTCGTTGGAACGTGAAGTAAGTTGTTTACCTCGCCACAAGACGCTGTGTTACCGTAATGAACGGTGAATGTATTGTTGTCATTCAGAATGATGTCACGACTAGTAATGATTGAGTTTGCGTCAGTTGCTAGATATTGCGTATCGTCATAAATAGTGATTGAGAAAAAGCCAAGTTCAGGATCAGTTTGTGCTGGTACATCATAAGTCACCGAATAACATTGGTTTTTATCTACCGTGTAGTTACCATTTTTATACATCGCATGCGCATCAGGAAGTAGACCGGTCGCAATCGATGCACCACGGTTATTCATCGCTTGAGAGACAGGTTTTTGTACTGTACCCATTGTGAAGTCAACGCCCACCTCTTTCGCTTCAGCTGTGTAGTGTGCATGAAGTGGCTTAAAGGTTTCCATATCCCAAGGGGTTGGCTGATAGGCTTTAGGTTCAAAGCCTTGTTCTACATACTCTACTTTATATTGGTTTTGGTAGTTGTTGGCTTTTTTGATATCCGCAGCATCCGCAGCATCTACCTGAGTACGCACATACAACATAGTGTATGGAGTAATATCTTCAGCTTTAATCAAAAACGTGCCTGATCCATAGAACACATAAGCTGTGATGTGGTCATGAGTCATCACCTGAACCGACACATAACGACCATCCATTTCCGGGATTGTCACTGTTGCGTCTTTTGCGCCATCAAATCCGTGAAATGAATAAAGGGTATCTCGGTTCATCATTGGAGCCGGTTGTTTATCCAGTGCGATTGGAGCGCGATGGTGATGCCAATCATTGTCTGCACCTTGGCTAACCTCTGCTTTTATTCCAAGGTCAAACATAACGTGTGCATAGTTATCTTCTGTAACTGATACCTTACTTTCTTCAGCAATAACAGTGGCGGCCATTGCTGCCATACAGAGTGCTAGTGTTAGTTTTTTCATTTAGATTACCTTCGATGAATACCGTTGAATTGCAGTCACTTTATCGAGATAACCCACTTAACACGAGTTCATTGATTCGCTAGTTGTTATGCAGAAAATGGATATCACAAAAACTAACTGACCGCTTTAAATGAAGATTCCACTTTGGCATATAACGCCTTACTACCGCCTCTATCGTTGATGGGCGCTCTATCCCCCCTTAATTGCCTAGTCTAGCGAAACATTCCTTACTGCACTTGAAGGCTTCTAGAACCTTGACTAAATAATAAAAAGCAGTAAATCGACCGAACGATTTACTGCTTTTTATTATGTTTTGCCAATCAATTAGTTACATTTCGTCTTTTCTACGTTTGGTAGCACCCATGAGTTGTCATACCAATGAGCGCTTGGCGAGTAGGTACGGAACCATATAAAGAACCCTTCACCTTCATTAGTTTGAATGTGGTTTTTATTGCCATCATTTGACTGTGATCCAAACGTAAGCGTCACTGAGCCATCGTCATTATAAACAAGAGCTTCGTGGTATGAGTTTGCACCCCAGTTAAAGTCTTCATTTACAATCATTGAACGCTCAGTCGCATTATAAGTGTTAATTGACCAAAAATTATTTGCAGGCATCCCTTCAGGAACAAAAATGCTCTGACCAGTAACCTAGCCAGAGCATTTCTATCTGTTACAAACACGGTACGAAGTGTTCTATTTCACTTCTTTGATTTCGATACCACGCAGCGTTTCCATGTAATTCAACGTTTCTTCGACATTCACTGGCTCATAAAGGCGTAAAACACCCGCCCAACCTTCAGAGACTTCAAAGTCATACGCTTCCCCACTACCACAGTTAAACGTCACTGATACTGTGCCATCACCATTGTCACGCATGTTTTCGCCCGACGTGTAGAAACGTTCTGAATCAATCCAACCATTTGCAGCATATGTGGTAAGGGAGTAGTAACCACCACGACCTGAGAAATCTAGATTTGGTGTTGGAATAGTCCACTCCTGACATGTTGTTTTGCCTTGACCAGGAACACGTTCTAAATATTGAGCAGTGTCAGCAGGCAGACCCGCGTAACCAAAAGCAGTCACATATTTAAAGTGGTGGTCTTCAACAGCATCAAAATCTGCACCGAAACCTTTTAACCCTTCAATTGGCGCGCCATGCTGCATAACGTTATTGATCAGTTTTAAACGGTAACTCACAACATCATCAGAGTTAAAGCCTTTCCCTTTATACGGTTTTGCCGAATTGGCTTCGATAGAAAGCAAAGCTTGGCGACGTTCTGTATCTTCTAACGATTCAGCAATACGTGTTCTCGCTAAGATATGAACGTGTGTACCTGTGGTTAAGTCTTCTGCATTCAGTGTTAACGTTTCACCACGGCGAACCACTTTATGAAGTAGGTGGTTTTCATCCATGATGTGGATAATTTGGAAGTAATCATTATTTTCAGCAGGTACATGAAATGTTGCGCCTTCAGACACATCCACAATCATAGTGGAATACACGACATCACGGTTTGAGCGAATCACAGTTTGTACATCTTTCGAAACTGCACCTGCATGTAGCCACTGGTTTACGCCAACTTTCTCTTGTAACCCTAGAAAGTTCCAGTCTGACTCTGCTTGGTGATAGTTATCCCAGTTAACATCGCCAATCGGTGCGTGGTCAAAATCCGCTGCGGAAATAGCAAATGAACTTGTCGCTATCAGCGCTGCTAAAAGTGTCTTTTTCATAATGATTCTCTCGTGTTTGTTTCGATAGAGTCAGTATGCAAGACAACCTGTGCTATCCTCCAATAGATTATATGAAAACAAGATATACACTTTTTGTATATCTGAATGATTAAACAAATAAACCTTTAAGAGCATCATCACTATGAGCACCCCCTTCAAACGCCTCGACTTGAATCTATTGAAAGTTCTTAAAGTACTCATCGACGTGCAAAATACGCGCAAAACCTCAGAATTGTTGTTTACTAGCCAACCCTCCATCAGTCGTTCATTGCAAAAACTGCGTGTCCATTTTGACGATGAACTGTTCATTCGTTCTCAGCATGGTTTGGAGCCTACCGAAAAGTTGTTAGAGCTCAAACAAACACTCATGCCGATCTTTCAGCAACTTGAGTTTGCCCTAGAGCCTAGCGAAACCTTTGACCCAATGAAGCTTGAAGGCACTATCAACGTCGCCATCAACGGATTCATTGCTAATAGCGTATCTGCACAACTCACTCATATTCTGTTCACCAGAGCACCACAGGTGAAGGTCAATATTGTGGATTGGGGAAGTCAAACATATGAGCACCTTACTTCTGGAGAGATCGATATCGGGATCAACTATTACCCCTTAAATCTCTCGAAGCAGGTATATCAAAAGAAAGTTGCGACAGACGGGTTCATCTTGTTATGCAGAAAAGGACACCCATTGGCAAACAAATCACTTGAAAAGTATCAAGGAGAAACGCTTGCATTGGCGAGTTTGATGGTAGCAGATTGGAACGACACCGTTGCTTTCGCCCCGCAAGCCCTCGCTACCCGTGGCATACAGTCAGAGATCAAGGTCAGATCCACCTACCTGCACAGTTTACTCACTATCGTAAAAGAAAGTAATGTGCTATTCCCATGCTCACAGTTGTTGGCATCGTCCTTGTCTGATGAGTTTGCCTTAGTTGAATTTCCCAGCCTTCAAAACATGCCTAACGGAGATATTGGGCTTTCCATCAGCCGTAAACATCGCAACCAACCTAAAATCCGCTGGCTAGAATCGTGTATCGAGGAAGTATTCAAACAATAGTATGCCACACGTTTGTTCACTGATTTGATTACAAAACCTAAAAAGTAGCGACAACACCTCAAATGTTTATCAACTCCTTTAAAGAAAATTAACTAAATTTAATCTTCTCTCCATCTTGAGTTTATCTCGGTCCTTTATAGTCACTCCATATCCATAGACATGGAGTTCAGCATAGATACAAGCGCATACTGCTAATAACCATACGCTTCTATGTCTAGTGCTCCATATTCTTGCTCATTATTTCTAGCTTTACCTATTTGAGGAAACACACATGAAACTACTTAAAATCGGCGTATTTGCCAGCCTTCTCTCTGTTGTTCCATTTGTTCAAGCAGACGATCAGCAAGAAGCAACTCTAAGCTTGATGGCCATTAGTTCAGGCTCAGCTAACCTTGTAAACTTAGCCCCAGAAGTTCGCACTATTTCTACTGGCGTAATTACTGAAATACAGTTAGATGACTATAAAGACAGCATCTTTGCCTACGAATTTAAGGTCGTTGACCAAACTCAAGGCTACGAGCATGATCTAAGCTACTCCGTACAAGATGGCGCTCTCCTTAACCACAAATCAGAAAGCTTAACGACCTTTGGAGTCAGTGAGTTAGACAATGATGAGCTATTGGCTATTGAGCAAGTGAAAAAAGCTGGCTTTGATATTTTACAAAAAGTAGTAGAACTTGAAGAAAAATACTCAGCTAAGGTATTGGAAGTAGAGCTTGAAAGCGAAGGCGTTGTTTTTTATGAGGTCGAATTGGCAAGCAATGAAATAGGTAGACAAAAAATCCTGATCAATGTTGCCACAGGCGAAGAAATTCCTGTCATGAAGCACAATTAAGAAATAACAGCATCAATCACCAAGGCTACTCGTGAGTAGCCTTGGTGGTAACAACACACGCTGAGTGGTGCTAGTAAAGGTTTGGACCTTACCAGTGCTCGCTATTAATGTATTTTTGAATTACTGATGTTCGAGAAAAATCTTTAGGATGCACATAAATTCCAGTATGAAATAGCTCAGGTTCTTAAGAACCTGAGCTACTTCATTTGTAAGCCATTAATTTATGTACATTGAAACTCCAGGACCTACATCTAGACCTAACCCAGTCCAAAGCAACAAAAATGCAGTCCAAAAAACAAGGAAACCTATAGCTAAAGGAAGCATAGTTGCCATAAGTGTACCGATTCTCAAATCAGGCTTGTAACTTTGCATATAAACTAACGCTACGGAAAAGTATGGGCTCATAGGCGAGATTATGTTTGTGCTACTGTCTCCTATTCGGAACATAGCTAGCGTAAAGGCGGGATCGATGTTTAGTTGCATTAACATAGGAATGAAAATTGGAGCAAACAAAGCAAATTGAGCACTGCCACTAGTCATGAAAATATTACATATACAAGTAATTAAAATGAAACTAATGATCAATAAGTAACCATCAAACCCTACACTTTGTAAGAAACTTGCGCCTTCAAAAGCAATAAGGTTCCCGATACCAGTCCATTTAAAATAAGCAATAAATTGGCTAATAGCTAAGAACAGCACTAATGTTGTCGCCAACGTTTTAACTGATTCAGCCATTAAGGAAGGAATATCTTCAATAGTCTTAATCTTACCAACACTCTTTCCGTAGATGATCCCAATACCAAGAAAATAGAAGAACATGAAGGTAACGAGTGACTTTAAGAATGGTGATGGTATAAGACCACCATCAGCGTTTCTTAATGATGAACTCTCTGGGTAAACGAGTGCCAAAACAAGTAATAGATAACCTAAAGTAAAAAGCGCTACTCGTTTCAACCCGAGTTTTTCCGACACGCTAATCGTTATTTTAGTTGTTGGTCTCTCCTTGATCATAGATGAAATCGGATGAAGTCTATTTAACCGAGGCTCAACAATTTTATCAATAATCAATGTGCCAACGATGGCTAAAATAATGACGGAAGGTGCTACAAAGTAGTAATTATCTACCGCGCTAACATATGCTTCAGGATCTACAATTCTTGCCGCATCTGTAGCGATACCAGCAAATAACGCATCGCCTACAGTTACAAATAAACTAGCGTCAAATCCTGCACCTGCAGCTGCATAAGCGGCTGCAGCGCCAGCGAGAGGATTTCGACCGACACTATGAAATACCATTGCGACTAATGGAATAAGTATTAGATAGTTAGCGTCACTCGCGATAGATCCACAGATACCCGCGACAAAGACTAGGAATGTTAATAGGTGCTTCGGTGCTCTCGCTACAGTTTGAGTTAACAATGTAGAAAGTAAACCAACTCGTTCAGCTAAGCCAATTCCTAGCATCACAACTACAATCGTTCCCAAAGGAGGAAATGAGACGAAATTCTTAACAAAACTTGTGAATATATACTCTATACCTTCACCAGAAAGTAATGATTTAACTGGTAATGTATCCGATGTTTTTGGGTTATATGTATTTACACCAAGGAAGTTAAGCACCGCAGAAGCTAATATTACGGCAACCGCTAGATAAACAAAAAGTAAAAATGGATGAGGTAATTTATTTCCTGTTCTTTCTACCCATGATAAAAACCGACTATCCTTAATCGTTTCTGGTTTTGGTATTTCCTTTATGTTTTCCATTTTACTCTTTCCTTAAGTAATATTCAGCCAGCGCCATATAAGCGGTATTTGCCACCGGAATTATTGAATCGTTAAAATCATAGTGTGGATTATGAAGATATTTTGAATCTTCTCCGTTGCCAATGAAAAAATAACATCCTGGTCTTTCCAGCAAATAGAAACTGAAATCTTCAGCTCCCATTGTGGGCATATAATCAATTTCTAAAATGTCATTTTCATCAAATGCTACGTGAAAGGCTTCTAATAGTTCCTTAGTTTCTTTCTTGTGATTAACTAAAGCAGGAATAGCAAGTGGTATACTTAATTCATAGGTACAACCTTGTTGTTCACAAGAGCACTTTAGAGCTAACTCAATCTCACGAATCATTATTTCATTTGTTTGATGATTATCAGATCTAACACTTAAGACTAAGCTCGCTTCTGAACTAATAACGTTCTGAGCTGTACCAGCATTAAACTCAGCTACGGTGATAGCGGCTGAAGTGAGAGGTGATAGTTTGCGAGAAATAATAGTCTGAAGTTGAATGACAAACATTGAACCTGCAACAATCGGATCGCTAGCTAGATGTGGCATAGCCGCATGTCCGCCTACTCCTCTTATAATCACTTCAATGCTGGTGTTTCCTCCCATTGCTGAACCAGATTTTGCAAACACAAGACCCTCTCTAAAACCAGGCCTATTGTGAAAACCAAATATCTTATCTACGCGCGGGTTTTCGAGAACACCATCGTCAATCATTGCTTTTGCGCCAGCCCCACCTTCTTCTGCTGGTTGCATGATAATGACTATATTGCCACAGTAGTTTTCCTTATTGATGGCTAATGATTCAGCTGCACATAAAAGACTAGCTGTATGTCCATCATGGCCACAAGCATGCATTTTCCCTTCATTACATGATTTATGATCAAAGTCATTCAGCTCTGCAATTGGTAATGCATCTAAATCAGCTCTAAAGGCAATAGTAGGCCCAGGCTTATTTGAATATAGAACTGCTTTAACCCCTGTTTTCCCTATACCTGTAGTCACTTCATAACCAAGGGAAATAAGGTGCTCAGATACAAGTTTAGCAGTATCAAATTCTTCATATTTTAACTCAGGGTTTCTATGAATGGCTCGCCTTATTTCAATATACTTATTTAAATCAACCACGTTAAATCCATCTTTACACTTTGGTCACAAAACCATACATGATTGATTACAAGGTTATTTCGGCATTTTTTACATATGTGACTTGGTGCACATGTTAGTTTTCATCATAATGAAAGTCAATGTAACCAATTATTTCATCATCTACTGGAAGAGTAATTTAAGGTGTTAATTTTTCACTTAATTTTGATATAAATAAATCGTAACAAGATAATCAACCTTGTTTCAGTAGTTATGCTAACTAGTTTCTGGCATTAATATATTTCACATAAGGAACCGTTACTTTTTGTGACAATGTCAATCATTGCACTTACCAATGATTAGAAATTTAATATATCGATTGTGTTCAAGAAAGTACGCTATCAATTCTCATGATTACACGTTGAAACAACTCCTTACTTTTGAATCTATACTTTCATGCAAGCGTCATTTCACTGTCATTGGAATATCTAAAATAGAACTTCCTTGAGCCAGTAATCCTGGTGCCACTTTCCGTTTTTAAAGATACTATAATGAATTTTAAACTGACCATTCTTGCAATAGCTTGCAATAGCTTGCAGCCTACCTCTTTTGGGTTGCAAAAGTTCAAGTGATGATAACCAAATCACTGATAAACCAGCATTACCAATACTCCCAGAACAACCAGGTCCCTTGCCTCCCGAATTAAAACCTGAACTTAAACAAGGGCGTTTTTATGCCGGTGACTTTCATGTTCACACTGCTATTTCAGAAGATGCGCATACACCAGTAAACGAAGGATTACGCCGCACCTTCGAAGTCTACGATCTAGACTTTGCATTTATTTCAGACCATCTTCGTTTGACTCACCGAGACGATCAAAATATACAACACGAAACACCTCTCCCAGTATTTGATGCTATTCAGAAATACCAGTTGCAACATTTTGATCAATATCTGAAGGACGGCAAACTGCTCATTGCAGGAACCGAGTGGAATAATGATAATTTCGAACATACCAATATATGGATGTTTGATGATGCTCCGAATTCCCCCAATAGCATCAATTTTATGCGTCAGTTTGAGTTTTACGCTCAAGATTATGACGAAAGTTACTATGACCAAGAAGAAGTATTGAAATGGTTGGAAGAAGGTGAACGCTTTGATACTAGTGAGGGTGGTTTAGATGCTATCAAATGGCTGAAAACAAATATTCCACAGGGCCAAGGACTAATACAGTTTAATCATCCAAACCGCAAAGGCGATAACTACACGGTCTCAGATTACCGTGACATTCTGAATACAGCTCCTGGTTTGATGTGTGCGTATGAAGGCTTGCCTGGCAATCAGAGAACAGATTTGCGTGCTGAATATGAGTATGACAAGTATAACGGCAACATTCGAGCCTTTGTTTATGGCGGTGTAGATTACTCGGTAAATGAACTAGGAGGAGAGTGGGACGCTCTATTAGCTGAGGGACATAAGATCTATTTGACTTCAAACTCAGACTTTCATGATGCATATGCTCCGGGTGAATATAATAAAACGTTAGTATGGCTTGATGATGATCAAGAGTTTTCCATAGCTAACATTATGCAAGCGGTTTGTTCTGGAAAAACCGTCGCAATGTATGGGAATTTGATTGAAGACTTAATGTACTTTGGTGAGTCTAGCGTCGATAAACAAATGATGGGTGACACCCTATTTGTTACAAAAGGCGATGATGTAGAGTTGACGCTTCGCTTTAAGCCATCAGAGGGCAATCCTTATACAGAAGAACATAACCTTGAAGCGCCTACAGTTGACCATATTGACCTGATTGGCGGTGAAATGGTTGAACGCAGTCAGCCAGGTACACCTGAATATGAACTGGCTTTCAACCACACCACGCGTTTACATCATCGCTTCATGATGGATGAATTTACGTTAGATGATGATGGTTATTACACTCTTACGTACACTGTAAAAGACGCGACAAAAGACATGTACTTCCGAGTTCGTGGAACTAACATTGAATTAAACAGTGAACGCATGGATCGCGATGGTAACCCCAATGTGGACTTTCGCCGTGCATCCGGTCAATCGAGTGCTGATAACTACAATAGCTTATGGTTCTATTCTAGCCCTATCTACCTAAACGTAGAGTAACTTCCTGTCATTAAGAGCTACTTTAAAGAGGCTGATATTGTCGGCCTCTCTTTTCTATTGAGAAAACAATGAAATTTCTACCTCTGGTTACATTGATATTATCGTTTGCAACTCATGCAGATTTGTTAGAACTAAACTGGTTAGATCTGGTGCCTGAACATGAGCAAGAGCAAGTTCGGGAATCTGTTCGAAAACAAATGCAAATGAGCCCTCACGATGAGAGTACACAAGTCACTTTTGAACAAGCATTTCTCGGCAGTGTTAGAGAAGAGTTGAACAACACCCAAGTTAGAATTCCCGGTTTTGTGATTCCTATTGAAGGAACAAGTATGTCGGTAAAAGAATTTCTGCTCGTACCTTTTTATGGAGCTTGTATCCATATTCCACCACCACCACAGAATCAACTCATTCACGTTACTATGAATGACTTTGAAGAAATCAAAGGGATGTGGGAAGTAGTCTATGTCACAGGTAACCTAACTACACAGTCGTATGAGCATGAATTAGCATCCGTTGGGTATAGACTTAGTGGAACCTCGCTGAGTCGATAACATTACATTTGATACAAAAGATTTAAACTCGATTCATTCCAAAGCCTGAATGACAAAATACTCAGGCTTAGTTCTAGATCAAAATTTAAGTCTCAAGGTATTCACGCTTATTAAATTTAGGTTGCGTGTAGCAAGTGTCGATAGAGTTTAATTCTAAGGCCTTTGATGATCTTTCTCACACAATTAGAAACGCTACACAACATTGCATCGTATATGAGGAGCTGTTTTCCATACCTCTATATCGAACTGCTATCAGGTACGATCACCTGACTATTTTGCTATGTGCTTTGTACCTATTTCTTTATATGTTCAACTATCGTACTTCTTTGTCACTCAGTACGTATGGAGCACCGATATGGTAGGAGGAACATGAATTAGATCATTAAACTTCACTAATAATCGCATCGCTCAAAAGACCAAGCTTATAAATAAAATGGTCAAAATAACCCAAGCCTTCTGGGGTAAGCAATAATAGAAAAATTACACTATTCAAAGTGATTGTTAACCATAGTATCGCTTTAAAAGGCTGTTTTACTGACTTGTGCCTCAGTGTTTGTTGAGCAATCAATGCACCGGGCCAGCCACAAAATAGAGCAAACATATGCAATGTTAATTCTGGAGTTCGCCATTCATTATTTTCGGCAGCATTCTTGTCTAACATATATAGCATGAACGTAAAAAAGCTCATCCCGAAATAAGCAGCAACAAACAAAATATCTAGTCCAAGAATGAAGTAAGAGCTGACTAATACCGTGAGAAAAGTAATTCCAAAGATCAAAGAAAAACTAAAGCTCAGTGTTAGGACCTCTTCCAATCTCACATCTACCGCACACGCTTCGCCACGTCTGTCTTCACCAATAACGAACTCAACTTCATCATTTACATTCGGACGCCTATTGCTATTAACGGAAGATATATGAAAGAACAACCTTTGATGACTAACTGGAGATAAAATAAAGCCATAGCCTCTATCATCATTCCACTCGACTACTATTCCTTCCATTATATATCTCTAGATTCTACGTTTTATAATTAGAGTATTTTACCTAAATCGAACAGAAAAGTAATCGTGAAAGATAATATTCAAATCAAACAAATTGATACAAAAGCGATAACAGCGCATCTTTCACATGAACTTCATCTGAAACAAAAATGGAAAAAACGAGTGAGACACTTTAAAGCACTCAGGCTTTTCGGATTACATGTAGTAGTTAAAAACCAATCGTAGTCAATAACGGTTCAACATAGGCAGTTACAACTGACCAAAACTCTCAACCCGCTTCGCCATCAAAATACGGACAAAGCAACCTGCAATATAGCCCGGACGTCTTCACTAGCTTCTCCTTTCATTATCTGAGATTGAGCAAAACTGATTTGAGCATAAATGTAGGTTGCTGCAAACCGACTATCCATATGAGTCGCTTTGAACTCAACCTTCTTTTTTGCCTCATTGATCCACTGTTCAAATACCAATATTACATTTTCGTAAGTTCGATTGATTTGCTCCGCCGTGGCTTCCCCTAAATTCAATCGCAACTCCTTCATATTCGTAAAAAGGCACCCTTTAGGCATGTCAGAGTCTTGAATTTCACTTGTGCTATAGAGAGCTAAACTCCAGAGGACCTCGTTAAACGGAGCATCAGTACTTAAAAAGCCAAGCATTGGTCTTAGTACCCGACTCTCATAGCGTTCCAACACGGCACGCATCAAGCCATCCTCTCCGCCAAACTCACGATAGATACTCGGTTTTGATACGTTTGCCAATTTACACAGTTCATTTATCGATACTTGGTTGATACCGAGTTTCCAATAGCTTTGTTGTGCAATCTCTAATACATGATCGCGGTCGAACTTTTTAGGACGACCACGTGATGCTTTTTTTTCTTCATTCATATTTTAGTACCAAGTGGTATTTAATTATTGACAGCTTAATGCCTCACGAATAAGATACCAACCAGTACTTAATTACACAAGAAACTTCAAAGGCACCGACTATGGCAAAACAAATCGTCCTACTTACTGGCATCTCAGGCTTTATCGGTCTTCACATTGCAAAACAACTTTTAGATAAAGGTTTTCACGTTCGTGGCTCAATTCGTAATCTAAAAAAAGCAGAGATCATTAAAAATACGTTAGAGAAAGCATCTGCAGATATCAGTGAATTGTCATTCATTGAATTAGACCTTACTTCTGATAACGGATGGGATAGCGCCGCTGAGGGTTGTGACTATGTCATGCACGTTGCCTCTCCCTATGCAGCAGCTGAGCCAAAACATGAAGATGAAATGATAATACCAGCTGTCGATGGCTCACTCCGAGCATTGCGAGCAGCCAAAAATGCCGGAGTAAAAAGAGTGGTACTGACGAGTTCTGCTATGACGATGATGGCAACGATGAAAAGTGGCACATTCGGACCTAATGACTGGGCTGATACAAACTCCATAGACATTGGCACCTATGCAAAAAGCAAAACTCTAGCGGAACAAGCGGCATGGCAATTCATGGAAAAGCAAGATTCTGCTTTGGAGCTGGTTACTGTCAACCCCGGTGGAGTATTTGGTCCTGCATTAGGTGATGACATTACTGGGCAATCAATGACAATGATTGATCAGATGCTACGTGGCAAAATCCCAATGCTCGCCAATGTTGCTATGCCGATGATTGATGTTCGAGATGTGGCAAACATCCATGTACAAGCAATGATTCACCCTAATGCTGCAGGCCAACGTATTGTAGCTTCTCGCTCAGAGCCAACTCACCTTACAGAGATTCCAAAAATACTTAAAGAACATGGCTATAAAGGTCCAAGCACACGCATCGCTCCAAATCTATTACTGCGCTTTATGGCTCTTTTTGATAATGAAGCAAAAGGTATGGTAGGTCTACTGGGTGTAAACGTTCGTGCTGACAACAGTAAAACACTAGAGCTATTTGACTGGAGCCCTCGTCCGTTTTCAGAGGCCGTGCTAGATGCCGCAACTGCGGTGGCTCAGATTACTCAAAAATAGATAGTTGACTCCAGAATACTAGTGATGCACAAAAGTTCGGTTATTGAAAAAATCGTTTTTGTTATGGAGAACAGCAGCTTAATGAATGCTGGCAACATTTTAGTCCTAAGGGATATCCGTGGTTATGCTGATATAACAGTGATAACGCGCTAAGCATATTTTATTCCCGAGCATTTATCAGAGGCCATAACTCACAATCTAATTCTAAATCTCTAGTCGTCGATATTTATCAATATTCGAATAAAAAAAGAGCCGCTAAAGCGGCTCTTTTTTTATTCGTTATTTCCGAAGTATCTCGGAGTTACTCTTTACCGAACACGTTGTTCTCTTGCTCTTGTACGCGGATGAACGTTGTACGCTTAGTTAGCTCTTTAAGCTTTGCTGCGCCTACGTATGTACAGGTTGAGCGTACGCCACCTAGGATGTCAGAGATGGTGTTATGAACCGTGCCACGGTATGGCAATAGTACGGTTTTTCCTTCAGCTGCGCGGTATTTTGCAACACCACCAGAGTGCTTCGCCATCGCGCTTTGTGAAGACATGCCGTAGAAAATCAGACGAATGACACATTCCTTATTTATCAATAGGTTAACTGATTATGCAACAAGGAAAAAAATACGTAAGTCATTGAATAGTGATGATATGAAATGGATTAGAAGGAGCTCTGCCGACATTTTTGCCGACACTTTTTTTGGGGGACGGAAACCACCCTATTACTGGCTTAATAAGCTGTAGCTCGCCCAATCACCAAGTCTTTCAGGTAGCTTGCTCAACTTAATAAGGATACTCCTAAATACGCTCGTGCTATTAAAACGTTCAATGCGGATTAGCTAAATGGAGCTTAGATTACTCTCACTAGTAACTGCATACTCAGAAACAAGGTGTTGCATAGTGTCCATTTCAAGTTCGCAGTTTAGGAGTGAAGGCTTTTGAATCATATAGAAGTACCAAGTGCCTGTGCTCTTTATCAATAGTCTGAGCAGCTAAAAAGCAGATCTTTCAAACCATTTATATGCCTCAAACGATTTACTATTTAGCGAAGACTGCAGTGACATAGAACATGACGAATTTCGCCAATAAGGTTGATTGCGAGAAGCATACTTAACGTATTGATCGTATCCAATCAGGCAATTAGGCAATTAAAATTGCAGTTTAAAATCTACCAATAGATGCAACGATATAGAAATTTATCGGTTAGCCCTCGTGCTTTTCAAGTGCTTGAAGTAATAAAGGCTTAATCGAGGCATAAATCTGGTTTAGGTGCGACTGATAAAAATCAAAGGCCTCTTTCCAGCATTCTTCACTCATCCAGTCGAGAGTAATCGCTGAGAATTTGATTTGCAGGCTATCAGGAACAAATTCAGCTCCCTCTGGTAATAACGGCATCAACGTATTCTGCCTATCACAGAGGTACTCAAACAAGTATTGGCCAAGAGGGTCCTTTCTAAACCTCACGAATACCCCAACTACATTTGGTTTTGAACGATATGTAGTGACCCAGCTTTGGTAAGCTCTTGGCGGTAACTCAAACCACAAACTGCCCTTTGTTGAGGGTGTTGGTAATCTGACGCTTACATCATCAAGCTCGATATAGTCCAACAACTCATTCCAGTATTCATAGGTCTGACCAGCATTCTTTTCAGCACTCAACTCGCTCTGAGTACTAATGGATTCCAACTTTTCAGTAATACCTCCGCCCACTCGGTCAACAGAGATAACTCGACGTTCTGTAATTTCGGTTTTGTGCATCACTTGAGGATTCACGAGAAGCTGATTGTTTGGCATATGGAATACCTGCATCTCAAGCATCGCAAATGAAAACTCCATTGATGCATTCGCATTGAGAAAATCCTTTATTTCAAAGGCCCCTTCTCGTATCCCATCACCGACCACCAGCAATAGAAATCGACCTCTAGAAAGGTTGCGTTGCACCGCATCAATGAACGAGGCCTCTTGTAATTCATGACCTGCAGCCTCAATAGCCTCATAAAGCGACTGACCTTCATTAGCACCACGAACCTTGAAATCAAGGTCATCATAACTCCAATTCACTAAGTCTTTTGCATAATCCAATATTTGCCCGATGACCTCACGACGAGATTGAGGGTTTCGATAAAGTTTAGTCTCAGCGATCACTAATCGACCCGAAGGCGTTACATAAATGCAATCAACTCTACCTGACTTAGTGATTAGTTCCATACAAACCGGTACGGCACCGGTATAGTCAGCATCGATACTATAAAGTGGCAATAGATCGGCATTATTAAAGATCAGCTGTTGTAACCACTTCTCATCGTAGAATCCTGTCGCCTGCAACTCGACTCGCTGGAGCCTTCGAACACTATTTTCAGAGGAAACTATGATTGGCCCACTTTTCATGAAGGAACTCCATTTCTTACCAAAACTTCAACAATAGCAAAATTTAAGGTTAGCCTAGCAAAGTACTTCTTGGCACATCTTAATTCTCGCTTTACCAATTTAAATTATCGATTGGACAATCAAAAATAAAAAACACCTCAATACATAAGTTTAAGTCTTTGCTTCCTAACCACATTTAAACGAGGGATCACCGTTATACTCCCTAGATCCTGTTAATGTTAACCACACAAGGTATTGTTATCAGGTCTTAACTTTTGTCACGGATTACTATCAAAGCTTGCTGACTGTCTTAAACGTATTTAGAAGCGAAACGCACTTTGTTGCAAAGGACTGTTGCTAGGATCTCACACAGCTATACTCAATCCCAAGTCAATAACTTTAACGTTAGGAAAAATATGGACCCAATTACATGCAGAAAAATAGAGTGGCGCGGGCCTTTTAGCTGGCCTGATTATGAGAAAGAGAATGGGTTACCAGCACTTCCTCTGGAGAAAGGTGTTTATCTCCAGGCATTTGAGTATTCTGGAGGCTATTTAATTTACGCGGCAGGACTAACACGCCGTTATTTTCATACACGCTTTAAAGAACATACCAGAAGCTACTTAAACGGCGAGTACAATATTCTTGATGTTCCATCTGCTACTTCTGGAATTCGTAAGGAGCATTGGCATGGTTGGGAATATGCTCGTAATAATAGAGATGAGTTTGAAGAACTTCGATCAGCATTGACACCCAAGATCAACTACCAGCTATGCAATTTCAGAATATTTGTTGCAAACCTTGGAGCTGAACCACGAATTCATGAACGCATAGAGTCTTCAATAATGAATGTTTTATATACCCAATTACCACCTGTAGCAGAGCTTCCTGATAGAGGCATGTTCTTGTCAAAAAGAAAGCCAACAGAACAAGCAATTATTCTTGAAAATTCATGTCATTCCATACTTTGGGGGTTACCAAGACACCTTGAAATATAAAATAGGTAAGGGTTTTTGATATCATATTTAAATCACTTTTGTCATAGTGCCGATTTGATGAAAGCAAAGCCATGACCGCACTTCAAAACACGTTTGGTCCTAAATGCAGAGAGCAGGTTTCAAATACATGAATTTCTTAATCGCCATTCTCGCAATATACCTAGCCAACTCATGCATACACTCAAGCCGTTTTCGTTCTTTGATTGTGTTTGTAACTGGAATCGTTGGGGTTACTCTTCATGAATTAAGTCATTACTTAGTTGCTAAGGTACTTGGTTTCAAAGTTACACAAGTTTGCTTGTTCCGTATGCCAACAAGAGCCAACCCAACGATGGGTTACGTTATGTTTACGCGTCCTGACAGTATTATGGCTTCAGTTGGGCATGTATTGGTATCAATTGCACCTCTTATCATAGGGGGCATTTGTTTATACCTAGGAACGCAGTTGACCTATGTCAGCAGCTTGATAGCTCAATTACAAAGTGCTTCTTTGCCGGATTACCCTGAAACTCTGTATGCAATAGCCATTCACTCTTCCCTTTTCGATCTTGTTTGTCTTTTCGTTCTCGCTAGTATTACGTTATACATGCTGCCTTCTACTACGGATATTAAAGGGGCACTGGAAGGTTCTCTTTATGTCGGGCTCGCTGTTTATCTTATGATTATCCTAGGTATAACCTATACGCTTTCAGTCAGTAAACACTTATTTGACTACTTAGAGCAGCTAGGCACGCTCATGACTTTTGGCGTGATTTTATCATTGCCGATTGCAATCTTTGCGTTGTTAACTAAGAGATAATAGCTAACGCATCCCGCGAATTTTTTATGACATGAAATTAAGAAAAACTGCGGCTAGACTCGAAAACCAGGTTCTGTCAGAAGAGTTCAAATGTTCCTTGGAGAGTCGTTCATCATCAGGTGTTATATCTGCTTCCCAGACTTGGATATAGGGCGTCATAGCGCCATCCATTTGCATCCCACAAAACAAAGATTCGTACAAAGGAATAGTATCTGGAACCGGCAGAAATTTATGCAGAGGTGGTATACCGAAGGCTATTGGAGAAAAATTAAAACCTGCTCTCGATGGATACAACATAGGCCCCTCCCAAACTACATGAATACTGTCGTTCGAACGCGCAATCGTCGTTTTATCGAAATTCACATACAGCGCAAGTGGGACCCTTAGGTTTTCTTTAGCAAGAAAGTAACTATAAACATCATTATTGTTTGCGCCTCGAGCTTCTTGTGCAGTAATTCCACGAATTGTTTTAACTGAGTTCTCTTCCGTAGAATCAATCGCTTTTCGAATATAAGAAGCGCTTAGAAAAAAGTCGTCACTGCCTTTGAAACTAACAGTATGAGCATACTCTGCATCAGTTAGTGTGCATTGATTACGCCTGGCCTTATTGCTCGCAGTATAATCGACTTTTGATTGTAGCCAACTCAATAAAGCCGTTTCTATTGCCACCTCCTTGTAACCGACTGCATATCCAATAAGTGCCATTGAATAATTCAATGTATGAAGTGCATAACGCTCTAGAGGGTTGAAAATCGCTTGATTGGTTCTCAAAACATAATCAGTGCGCCCTACACACTCTTTCTCTTGTTCTGCATAATTAAATGCACCTGCTACGCGACAATTGAGGTCTTCCGCTTTTATGGAATACTCTGTCAGCATTGTCATCCAAATAACGTAAAAACACGCTACTCGAGCAAGACTAAGCCATCTTCCGCTAAGCCACTTCCCTAAAAACACAAACAGAATAATAAGGAATACCGAAAGCCACATTTCAGCACCAATAAAGGCCGGAAGTAGTAAAGTGGCAAAAACTATAGATACTATTTTGAACAGCTTTTTCAACACAACTATTTCACTTGTATAAATTCGACATCGCTCATTGCGCTGTAATCAACACGAGTTCCCAAACGTAGGTGTGCAACCTCGGTTTTGCTGTCATTAACTACTAAGGCTGTTCTCATTCGATACCCTTGCTTCAATGAAACTTCAGGCTTGAAATGCGCTACTACTTCTCGACATTCCTTGGCTGGAATAACATGGATATCTCGCTGTTCTATATTGGAATAGGCAGACTCAACATCCAGTTTGGTCAAGGACAAACGAAGGTTTAGTGCTGGATAGCTAGACCCATTACAAAGCTGGAATACTTGCCATGTACTGTCTCCGGCAACCACGGTCTTCGCACTTGGTTTTTGCTTTAGCGTCAGTTTTGGCGCGCGATATTTGGACGTTCGAATTGATAGGCTTGATTTAATATCACCTTCAAGTATTCCATCTTTCTCTTCCGCATAAAGTGCAATTGTTGCCTTTCTGCTTTGGCTTAGCAAAGAGTTGGTGACTCGATAAGTAAGCCTCTTACTCTGCCCCACTAGAAGAACAGGAATCACTTGAGTACTGTCAGAAAATACGACAGTAGATGAACTCGATTTTGCTTTTAGTGTTAATTGCTCGGCATCACTTTTACCTGTGTTGGTCACAAGTACCGTTAATACTCCTTTTTCATCAGCGTTAAGAGTACGATCGCCATCAGTATCATCAAGCCTCATTAATACCTTTAACTTAGGCGCGTTTTCCATTTTCCCTGCTAATTCTTTGCGTTTTTCTTGCTCATAAATTTCATTTTTAATTTCATTTAGATAGTAGTTGGGATTGTATTCAACGTGATTACCACTAACATTTCGAGTAAACGTGCAGCGCTTTACGCAGGTCATCCCGCTGTACTCACTTTTAGTGCCTATTTTAAGATAGGTATCCGATGATACGTATGCCTTAGCCTCATTAAAGTAATCCTGAGCACTGTATATCTGCCCACTCTCAAACGAGTCGACCCCTTTCTGATATAAAGCATACGCCTTTTCATTGTCACTATACTGAGTTGCACACCCCGCAAGGACGAACAACATCAGTATAGAAAACAGAAGCTTACATCTATTCATAAATCAATATTAGTTCAGCAATGACTTCAGTGAGAACACTTCAGTTTGCTCAGCATCAGTCAGTGGTTGCTGCTGCAGGTCTTCAATAGACTGAGCAATAACTCGCTGTTTTATATCGAGATAGTCAGCTTGAGAAATGCCGACGAGTACCCAAATCTGCCCAGACTCATCCACTGCAGATTCATATTGACGAACCCCTGTTAGCTTAGTGTCTGTCATAAGCGTGCTCGAAATCTCAACAAACTTTTTAGATACACTAACGCCAGCGCTAGTGTTGATTTGTTCACGCTCGTTAACCAAGCTAGTAATGCTGGAATCAAGCTCTTGGCTCAATTTTACTGTGGCATTAGCCACTGCTAAACGCTCTTGTGTCGATGGTTCAGCTTTCAGTGATGAAGAGCCTAAATAAAAATAGCTTGGCTGGGCTGTAGAGGTTGCTTTCTCACAGTACCAACTTGGTGCTTCTGATTTATCAGGGAACGCACAGTCTGCTTTTGCTACTTCCTCTGTCGAGCTACATGCCGTCAGTGCCGACGCAATTAAAGCTAATCCTAATATCCTTTTCATAACATCTTCCTTTATTGTGCGATGTAATACCGTGCTGTCCCTATATCCCAATCATTAAGCTGCCATTGCCTTGAAAAACGAGACAATGCTGCCTGTTGCTGAGAGAGAGTAAGAACATCTCCTACATTGGGTAAGAACGGGCCAATGGGCTGCCTATGCTCAACAAGCATAAATAACGTTGATGAGCCTTGCTCAAAGTGCCTTAAAATGTCCTTACCTTTGAACTTGTGAGATTGTGTTTTTTTATCCGTAAACAACACATCAAACTGACCATTTTCGCCCAGTTTAATCAAACTATGCATTGGGCTCATTGTGTCGATATTAATCTGGTACCTATCACTCCTTTTTCCATACCAAATCATCTTTCCATTAATACTAATGTTGGGGTTTGGGGAATCAAAAAGATCCAACAAATCCTGATCCCGTAGGGGCAATATGCGTTCTTTACTCGTCAACGAAAACGCATAGTTTTGATTTACTAGCATCCAACTAGAACCTTTAAACCACTTAGATATCGAGTCGTGAATATATTCTACGTCCGCCAACCTTTGAGACAGTGTTCGACTATCTACAGTTGCAACCACCATTTTACTATTTTGATCGCACGAATAGCTTTGAAGTAAGGGGTTTCTAAACAGAGCGTTGGAGGTTAATTCTGTCTCGCTAGTAAATTCATTTGATGAGGTCGAATCATCCAATATCATTTCTTTCACTTCGACCTGATGGTAAATGTGCAGTTCTTTTTGGTAAGCCAATCTTTCCAGAGCTTGATATTTCGCTTCGACAAATGTTGCTCCCATACCCACTTCTTTGAATACGCCAGGAGGAGCTTCAAGTGACTCTTTGTAAGCTTGTTCGCATTGAGGATTTGACGTGCTACAACCAGTAAGAAAAAGAGCGGCAATGACTAAGTGAAGTCCTACTTCATATTTTTTATAGCGCAATACTGGTTTAGATCGCAATTTGCCTCCTTGTAAAAGCTAAAACCTTGTTAAGAACAATAACGATATGTTACAAAATGTACTGTACAGATGTCCATAAAATTATGAGGTACAAGTGAACAAGTTTGTTAAAGGATTGACATTACTCACACTCTCAACAACGTCATCTATTGCTACTGCCGAAGGCATTAGAGCAAAAGGGATGGGAGAGGCTTTTCATTCATTATCCAATGATGGAACTGGATGGATATATAACCCAGCAGGCCTTGCTGGAGTTAGTACAGACGCTGTCGATTTTACGTTCGAAGGTGCAGAAACTCGAAAACGAAACGACGAAAATAATAGCATTGACGCTGGTGATCTAGAGTTTAGCTACGCGGCCGCAACACTATTTACCAAAACAGGTTTCGCTCTAGGTTTATATTACCAATCGAGCACAATTCAAACCCGCGAAAATACTCAAGACCCAGATTATTGGTACACCAACTTCAAAGACATTCAGCGTGATTTTCTTGGCTTAGGTCTAGCATTTAAATCCAACAATCATCACTTTGGATTAACCGGTGATATGGCTCAAGTCGATGCAGGTTCAACCTATGCAATTACCGATGACTATGAGTTTGGTGGTACTTTTGGATACAAATGGTCTACTCAAGATATGGTTTCCTTAACCTCTCATTCTGCCTTAGGGTATCAGTTCAACTTTGGTGCTAGTTATCAAACAGAAATTAGCTATAAATCAAGCTCCTTCAACGGGGGACGCGAGATTATAGTAAGACCAAGCAAAACCGCCTTAGCGGGTAGTCTTGGACTCACAACGTTCTTTGGTGATGTAGGGACTATGCTAACGGGCAGCTACGATTATGTAGATTCATCTCATTTTTTACTAAGCAGCTCTGAAAATGTGGTTGAGAATCGCTTTGGTGGCGAGTTGGCGATATTTGGAGCCGATACTGAAGACGGAATTCAGTTAACACTACGGGCTGGTTTACGACAATTTGATGACGAGATTTTCAATGACGTCACATCATTTGGCATTGGTTTAAGCTATGGCCGTCATACGTTAGATGTAGCCTCTTGGGAGGAGCCATTATTTGACTCTTCAGATGATCGAATTGGGCTTTCTTACAGCTACTTGTGGGATAAATAAAGTATGGCTATCAGCCGGTTAATCACCAAAAAAGTTGGATTTCAATTAAGTGCCTCGCTGGTAGCGCTTTTGCCTTTACTAAGTAGTGCATCTTATCAAGATGCCCAAGCTACTATTAAAGAGCAATTTCAAACACAATCTACTGCCAATCAAAAACATTATCAGCAACAGGTCGCTAAATCGAAAGCCCACTGGGCTGACACTAGAACGGACAAGCTTAGATACGCCACTTATTTTTCAGCTGACTTGCAAACTCGAACCACAGAGGATTATGAAAACAAAACCCTCGTCATCGAGACTATTGACGATTCATCAATAGCCAAACAATCACATCAAAAGCAAGTGAAAAAGCAAATCGACGATATCGTCGAAGCACAACATTCAAACAGTGTTACCACGGAAGTTGTTTCTCGCAAGGGAGAGCGAATCCTCACAACACGCATTACCCCTCAAAAACAATACTGGGATAACAAGGCTCTCGTATATTTAGATGATATAAAAATGTCGGCGAAACAGTGGCAAGTGCCCCCTTCTCTTATTCTCGCTATCATCTACAACGAAAGCCGCTTTAATCCAAATGCAGTATCAAAAGCGCCCGCCTATGGTCTGATGCAAATCATGGAGAAAAGCGCAGCGGCTGACGTCTCTAACTTCTTTTTAGATGGGCAAAAAATATCGAATGAGTCACTGATGAACCCAACATTAAATATACAAGTTGGTTCAGCATATCTTCATATTCTGACAGAAAAGTACTTGAAAGATATTGAATTGGAACACTCTAGGCTGCTCATATCCATTGCAGCCTATAATGCTGGTATTGGTGCTGTCGCAAAACACTTCACTAAGACCAACTCGATTAAATCTCTAGTTGATACGGTAAACAATAAACAATTCAACGATATTTATGAGTCGTTAACCAACCGCTTCCCTTATGCTGAAACACGGCACTACGTCCTCGCTGTTGTCGATAAAGAACATGAGTATCGCGAGTTGCTCAAACAATAGAACCTATCGAATTAAACACTCGCGTATTGATAATATCTTGAGGCTATAGCTCCCTCATGGAAACGACTTGGCCCCAGCCTAAAAGTTGCTCTGCTTGCTGCCTAGCATCACTTTCCGTGTAAGCGGATACTGTCACAGTCTTGCCTTCAATATCCGTCGCAATGTATGTCTTGATCATAGTCATCTCAGTATAAAACACGTAAATTGACGGTAAGAGCTGTTGCTCTTACCGTCTGTAAAGCTAGATACTCTCTAGCTGCTTAAAAGATTCGAGTAGCACTTTTACTCGAGTAGAGAATTCAAAGCCCTGGCTATCGGCCAATTCAAGTAAGAAGGACGCACAATATTGCGCTTCATCTACTTTCTCGTTTGGTGTTTCAATATCAAAGCCATTAGCAATGAGGAACGACAGCAATAACACAGCTTTAGTAGGCATTGCTTTTGCGTGCCTTCTATCTAGATATTGATCGATTTGCGTCAATTGTTCTATATAGTCAAGCACCAAACGTTCTGAATCGATACCGCATTGAAACACTTCCGAGGTTGGGTCATCATAAAAATCTAGACAAGTTTCCTCACTGCAAGGCATTGGAGAGTTTAGCGCTGACATTCGGTTAAATGACATACTCATCTGCGGTGATGGAGCGAAACTTTTTCGCTTCTCCATTTGTGGTGCTTGCTTCAAATCTGGCATGCCATCTGCATTATCAACACTTTCTGTGCTGACCATTACATAGCTTGTAAACTTACTCACAATGCCTTGCGAAACGGCGTACTGCGTCGCTTCTAACTCCGACAATGAATGAATATAACTATTGGCGACCAACTGCTTAACAGGTTGCTTTGTCCCACTTGAAGCTGTTGTAACAGCAATACTTTGGGATTGTTCACCAATATCGATACTCACAGCTTGCGGATGCGCTAGGCTTCTTGCAAAAAATGGTACCATTTGACGACCGTAGATAAAGCTAGGGTGTTTAACAAATGCCGACTGTTCTCCCTTAAGAGTCATCGCCACGGCCATTCCGCCGAACTGACTTTTTGCCATCACATCACATATCGCATTCGCCATATTCTCGTGAGGGTTAACCAAACTTAAAGTACCATTGGTACGCTCTGACAACCTGTTCAAGATACTCTCAGAGATAGCGTAACCTACGCCAATGCAAAATATACGAACACCCAGCTTTTCAGATTGTTCTACCAAACGCCCAAAATCATCTTCATCTTCATCTTCATCTTCCCAGATCTGACCATCGGTCACTAAGATGATATCTGTTTCAACGCCTGATTTTGATACTTGATCCAGTGCCGTCTCAAGTGCTCCATAAATGTTGGTTCCCCCCATGTCAGCGCGCAATTGGCTCACACATTTCGAAACAGTCTCTTTGTCGGCACCCGAGAACTCTCTTGGCTCTAAAAACAAGCTCTGATGACTAGACCCGTACTTAATGACGTTGATCTTTCGCGTCATAGATACGTCAAGTAGCGTCTCTTCAAGCCCCCCTTTAAGTTGGTTCATTGAAACACCGCCCATTGAACCTGAACAATCCAGCAGCAGTTGTACTGCTCGTTCATTACGGTGGGTATGAGAACTCACGTTTGTTGCCACGCACCCCATGACAGAGTACCCACCATCATGCTCAACACTAATGGCGTGACTCTTAAGCTCGCTTGCATCGAAGGTAAAGCTAATATCTTGGTCTAGATGCCCAAAGAAGAAGCCTTGCTCTGCCTGTATATCTAAATTGTGAGAGCCAGCAGTAAGTGTTGTGCCAGCTGGGATATTAATTTGCCCTTCAAAGGCATATTCCACCAAAGCATTTGTTATCGGTTGGTGCTCTAATCGGAGTCTGCTTTTACCATATTTAGGAGCAATAACCGTTGGTAAGAAGTACTTAGCCTGACCATTATCAAACGTCATCATTTGATGGATGCACAGTTCAATTTCTGCTGTTTCCTCTACATCAAGGTTACCTAAATTGACTTCATATAACCCGTCACCAAGATCAGAAATTAAAACACTACGCTTGCCTTCTGATACACCTTTTTCGTAGGTTTGCTCTGCTCTATGTTTGGCTGATACCTGGCCTTCGTATCTCACACCCGCGATGATCACTGACACATCACCTAGCACAGCATTGCGAGGAACCGGGAATTGATAAACAGCTTCAATGACACTATCACTGGCATTAATGAAAACTTGCGTTAAGCGAGTCGAGGCGCACGGAAGATTTACATCGATAGCAATCGATGCTCCTTGCAATGGAGATGATGTCACTGAATTCATTATCTATTTCCCAATTGTTCAATAATAGTATTGGCCAAGCTTCGTATATCACTAGCTGACAGCTTTGCAATGTCGGTATCAATAGTAAGTTCGACACCCTCTGCAAGATGTATGCAAGTTTTCATCGACACCTCGCCCACAGCCTTCGGTGGTGTGGGTATTTCTGCTGGTGGTTCACTTAGTGCCTGTGCTACTTTTTCGAGGGACAAGCCTGCTGCTGTCCATTTCTTAATTTTTAAGCACTGAGCAATATGCTCATCGGAGTATCGAGCTCCTTTCCGCTCACCTATCGGTCTATCAACTAGCCCTTTTTGGATGTAGAACCTTATGGTCCTGACTGGCAGTTCCGTTAAGTCGGACAACTGCTGAATTGTATATTCTTTCATAGTGCCACCTTTATTTGACACAAGGAGTGTATTACAAAGACACTACCGGTGTCAAATAACTGGTTTTCTACTGTTTAATAACCGCTATAGATTGATGATTCGAAAGTCAGAAAAAGAAGTAAGTGTAACGAATTAGAAAAGGAGGCACTTGCCATATTGCGCCATCAGCAAGTAAAGCCACTAATGGAAAACGACAGTTCATGTCATCATGAATGCTGAACAGAAGTTGGTGTTGGTCGAACCTATCAATTCGATTGTGAAATGGGGTATTGCTTAAAGAATGTGACGCCCAATTTTGCTAGGTGCTATTGGAATTACTGCTATTCCTTTCTCTAAATGAACTAGCTAAATACACTAGGAAAACTATCTATCCTAAGGCTCAGTTATGACTCTATTAAACAACACTCTCAGATTCACGTCGAAAGTAGTTACTTTTGGTGGTTCAACTAAGGTTGAAGAAGCAAAATTAGCATATAACGAAGTATGGGAAGAGTATCAGCCACTATTTGATCAAGTTGATAATCTAAAAAAACAAATAGATGTGTTGTTTAAACAAGTTGGAATCCGCCTGAAGTCAATAGACTCAGTTTTACAACAAGTTCAAGCAGTACTGAATCAAAAATGTGAAATAGAAGAAGTTACCAATTCAACTCAAGTGATCAATAGCATTAATACCTTCAATACCTCTTTCAATGCGGCAGCAAATGCTGGATTTGGTAGTGTTGTGGGGGGCACAACTGCAGTTGGAGCTTGGGCTCTAGTTTCAACCGTCGGCTCCGCTTCTACTGGTGCGAGTATTGCTGGTCTGTCTGGCGTTGCTGCCTCTAATGCCACACTAGCATGGTTTGGAGGCGGTTCGTTGGCTGCAGGGGGAGCAGGTATGACCGGTGGAATGGCTGCGCTGGGAGGAATAGTTGCTGTACCCGTATTGTATTTTGCTTCAAAAGGCGCATACAAAAAAGCTCAAAAAATAGTAGAGGCAACTGAAGAACTTAACGCAGAGATATCAAAGCTTAAAGTCATATTGCCACAAGCCAAAGTAGAGCTTAATCAAGTCCAACAGCAAGCTTTATTTATAGAAGAAATTTCGGCGAGATATGAGATGATGGCATTGCGAATTCTTCATGATATTGCTGAATTAGAGTTAAAAAAATTCAAATGGTATAAGCCTACAACCTGGTTCTCTAACGAATACAGTTCAGAAACAATACTATCTCTCAAAGAAGTGCTAGCGCTGGAAACAGAGCGATATTTAGCGCAACTCAATCACAGCTCAATTTAACGAGTAACAAGAATTTGAAAGCAGTGGAATAGGCCGGCCTGGTTCGACTGGACCTTTACACCATAACCATCAATCAACTAACCTGGGCACCGCTTCATACCCACTGCTTACAAAACTGGTGTCAGGGTTGTTGGTCGTATGATAAATCATTGGCTTCGATATGCCCCACTGCAGCATTTGATTGATCGTCGAGATCATAAATCCAACAACATTTCCTTCAATACCGCCGATCTGGTTCGGGAAGAACACTTCCGCATTCTTATCAGGGTAAACACCCATTCTTGTCACCCATTCACCCTTGTCATTGATGTAGGTGGCGTACACATCGTAGAGGCCAGTATCGACAGTGGTAAACATGGTGAGTGGTGTGCGATACAAGTATCTTTTGGCTGAGCCTTTATGCGACTCCACTTTTTGGATAAAAGCTGGCTGTTCTAAAAGACCTTGGCGAATGTCATCGTTAATACTGGTTGTGATAGCCTCACTAGGAACAATCGAGTTCATCACCATCTTAAAAGGCAGCCAAGCCAGATAAATAGGGATACCAACCAGCATAATTGCTGATACAAGAAAGAATTTTTTAATCATAATTTCGAACTAACCATACGTTTAGTGAACTGTAATTTGGATTGCGTTACAGGTATTTTGATTACAAGCTTTTATCTCATGTTGCCCTGATAAAGATTGAGCTTCGATGCTACTCGTACTGACCACGCCATCTAGATACCAACGTACATCCTGGCTTGATGCTTTAAGTGTTAGCATTTGCCCCTGATAAGGGTAAATGTGACTGCCATCTTGCGGTTGGATGATATCGATGAAGCGTTCCGAATGAGAATGTTTCTGCTTCCAAGACAGAAGCTCTTGTGGCCATTTATTGGATGAGGACAAACGCATATCTCTTCGCAAGGTTCTTGGCGTGACACCGTCAATAGTCCAAGCTGTTCGCTTTTCTAGGCAGTTGTCCGGAGAAACCATTGCGGCAGCCTGCCCACTAGGCCAGCATATCTGGGCACGCTCTACTGATTCTGGTTTCGTGTTTTTCTGTTTGTCTTTTGGCAACAAATCAAATACGTCAAATAAGATAGGCGCAGCCATTGTTGCCCCCGTTTGACCTACATAGGGTGAACCATCGGGCCTTCCCATCCAAACACCCACAGTGTAATCCTCGCTAGTTCCTATCGCCCATGCATCTCTATAACCAAAGCTTGTGCCTGTTTTCCAAGCTATCTTTCGCCCATATTTAGCTCTTGGACGATCAGGAGCGCGCAAGTCTTGTAAAATGGCTTTTGTTATCCATGCACTTTCAGCACTTATCAATCTCGACTCTTCAATCGAAGCATCTATGCTAAGACGAGGTTTAATGGATATACCCTCTCGACTTAACGCTGTGTAGTACATCACCAACTCGCGCAAGGTAGAGCCGCCGCCACCTAACACTACGGTTAAATTCATATCCGCTAATCGCAACGAAGAGCCCATCACCTGCATACTATTCACAAAACTGGGAACGCCTAACTGGCTGAGTAGATAAACCGCTGAGACATTTTTTGAGCGCTGCAGTGCCTCGCTAACAGATACCTCGCCTTGAAAGCGCTGGTCAAAATTCTGAGGTTTATAATCACCAAACTCCATCGGGATATCTAAGAGCAGGCTCTCTGAATGTATCAAACCCTCATCTAGCGCTTTTGCATACACAAAAGGCTTCAAGGTAGAGCCAGGAGAACGCACAGCCTTAGTCATATCCACGTGACCAAAGCTGCGTGTATTATCCATATCCAATGACCCTTTATAGGCCAGTACTTTTCCCGAGGTATTCTCGACAAGCATCACAGCAACTGACAGATCGTCAGACAGCGATCTAAATCGCTGCGCCACTATTGAATCGACATCTTGTTGTAGTTCTTTAACGATGAAGGTACCCACGATGGATTGGTTCACTGCGTGACTTTTTAGCTCCCTAGCAAGTAAAGGGACTTTACGTTTAATGGGCAATCGACCAGCGACTACAGGTTCCTCTTTCAGCAATTCATATTCTTGCTCTGACAACATTCCCTCTTGAATAAGACGCCTTAGTACCTTATTTCTAGCTAGCTTGGCGTTATCAGGATAACGGTCTGGGCGATAGACACTTGGCCTTTGAGGTATCACAGTTAATAGTGCAGCTTCAGATATATTTAGACTGTGAGATGACTTACCGAAGTATCGCTGACTTGCTGCCTCAACGCCTTCAATATTGCCCCCCATAGGTACATGCGTTAGATACAAATTCAAGATTTGTTGTTTGCTGTACTGCTGCTCTAGCTGCAAAGCTCGAAAGATTTGCAGCAGTTTACCAGCATAAGAGCGTTCTATTGGGTACAACACTCTAGCCACCTGCATCGTAACCGTAGAACCACCTGAGACGATTTTTCCATAACGAACTCGTTGGTAAGCTGCTCGCAGCAAAGCCTTAATATCCACCCCATTATGAGAGTAAAAGCGGCTGTCTTCATAAGCCAATAATGAGTTGATATAGATGGGAGAAACGTCATTTACTTTGACAGGAATGCGGAACGTCCCATTGGAATCGGCAAATTGCCGTAGCGTTTCACCCTCCGCTGATAATACATTCATAGCTATGTTGTTGGTGCTTTTCTCAGGCAAAGGAAACAGCCCGTTGAGAGCAAACCAGCAGGCTATCACCATCGCTACAGTACAAGCTGTGGCGATGGTAAGTGCTTTAATGACTCTCAACTTCATTACTTGATACTCAAACTACGCACAAAGCCAGGCTGGTAGATATAGCGTTCTGGCGCATACATGTCCTCAATAAACACGTTAGGGACATCAGAAATCCCCTGTGTTTCAGCACGCATCACATAGTAAAAGTGATAGGTGCGATTTCCTCTAAGACCCAAAGCAGTCACATACCGGTCATTTCTAAATTCTTCCATTTCAGAACTAGTAGATTCAAAGCCAAGTGACTCCAATAGCTCTTTGGAAGCCGTAAAGTTGGGATTTTCCAACACCATACCCGCTGGCAAATAATCAACTAACATGGCTCTATCAATGTTCTCTTTCAATTTAACGGTGACTTTAGCAATCACTGTATCACCTACATTAATAGAAGAACGCGATAAGGGTTTACCACTGGTATCGAAGTAGTCTCTGGTTACTTTCTCAAACGGTACGGAGCTTTCGAGTACACGAGGATCTGCATAACCCTCAATGGATTCAGTCACATAAACAACATCACTCGATGAATTGTAGAATTTATCACCCTTAGCCATAGCAACAGGCTCAGGCATGCTTATTTCTTGGCCATTGTAAGAAACAAGAACTTGCTGCTCATTTAATGCTTTTAACTCAAAGCCTGCTTTGGCCAACGCATACTTTTCTTGCGTGCTGAAGTATTGTCTGGCATTGAGATCACTAAATATTGCTTTGGCTGACTCAATACGAAGCTCTGCCAACTGGTCATTAATTGGACCTTGTGACTGCAGGTCACTGACAATCGAGACTATCTTAGCGTGTGATGACAATCGACTATCGTAATAATAATCACGACCGTACAACTCTCTGCTGCGCTTCACCTGTGCAACATATTTCCTGCTGGTACGCATATCCCCCAAGCTATAGAACACAGCGCCTAAGTAAGCATTGGTTAGTCTGTTGTCCGAGCTTAGTTTAGATAGGTACGACTTAGCATCAGAGTAAGAGAGTAATCCGGCACGTGACAATACATATCCCGCGTAAGCTTTGTCATCATTAGTATAGTTTTCATAGAGATAGTCACGCAGACGGTTAAATGCTTTATCCATTACCGACTTGCTCACTAAGCCTGAATGCGCCTCATTGACTTCAAACAAAAAGCTAGCGACATAGCTTGTAAGCCATGCTTCCTCACGAGAGGATCGGCCCCACAAACCAAAACCACCGCTTGCATTTTGATAATCGGCTAGGCGCAGTACCGCGCGCTGTAACATGTCCTTGTCAGTGCGATCCCCTAACACTCGCTCTTTAATTGGAGCAAGGGACTCATCTTCCAATAACCATGGATACGCGGTACTTGTGGTTTGTTCGACACAGCCATACGGGTAGCGGAACAAGCCTTGCACAAACGCATTAGGTTCAATCTCAGGAACTCGGCTAAAGGATATTGAGCTGATGCCATGATCCACCGGCAATACACCGTTCCACTGTGCTTGTGTTACGTTGATAAAGTCACCAGGCGCTAGGGTTCTGGTAGTTTTTTTAGTTATGTAAGGAGAAGGTGAGCGAACAGGAACATTCCAGCTTCGCTCAATATTGTAGACATCACTTTGTACATGCAAAGTTAAAGAAGACATGGCAACAACAGTGCCAACATCCACCTTCACAGGGAAGTGAGCCTTTTGCTGAGGGGCGATCTCTACAATTTTACTGGTTTGGCCCTGCAGTGACACTCCATTAGCAGCAGTCAACGTTAACTCAACTGTTTGAGTTTTATCGGTTTGGTTTGATGCTTCAACCATCACCTGACTATGATTGTCCGTGGCAAAGAACCTAGGTACCGATAACTCAGCTACAATGGGTGCACTCACTGCGATGTCTTCGACTCTCTGACCAAACTTATTGCCATCAAATACTGTCGCAACCACTTGCACTTCACCATTGTAATCCGGTACCTCTAAAGCAATATTCGCTTCACCTTTACCGTTGACCTTAACGGGCGCAAGCACGGTATTGAATGTCTTACTCTCCACTAAGTCATCTATTGGTTTATTGCTATTCGCATCTTCATCGCCGCCATATCTGTGGCGAATAAACGAAGAAGGACGCGTTTCAAACTGCCTTGAGTAAAGATCTATGATATCGGCACCCAAACGTTTGTGTCCGTAAAACCAATCAAAAATACTAGGAACATGGTAACGAGACATATTAATAATGCCTTTATCCGCTACCGAAAGCACAACGTAAGCCTCATCAAGGTCGGTTTGACCCGATACCTTCACTTTGATGTTTTGCGTTGTGAATGGCTCAAGCTTTGAAGGCGCATCAATATCAACGTTAAGCTTTCGATGCTCGCGATACAGTTTTACTGGTGCGACTGCAAGCGAACGACGGACGTATGACTGCTTCGCATTGACTAACGTTGCCACAATATAAAGGTCATGCCTTTCGAGGTTACTTGGTAGCTTTATTCGTGCTTTTTGCTTGCCATTAATCGTAACCGTTTCCTGCACATAGGTTTTATCACCTATCAACTCAAGAGATACAACGCCATCAATAGGAGATGTAATATCCACATTGATATAGTCACCAGCAAGATAGCTTTCCTTATCTAGTTTCATTGCAAGTTGGTCAGGCTTTACCGGGATTTGCTCATCACCATCACGCCATCCAACGTAAAATCGATACACGGTTTCTTGACCGCTTGGTGCAGTGGCAATAATACGGTACTGACCCCATTCAACCGGGATCGTTAATTCGTTCTGGTTGCTGTTGATATCAATTGATTTAGACTCGACCACTCTCCATTTGTCATCACGTCGTAAATCCCAACCAGAGCTTTGATTGTATATCCAGTAGTAACCACCTCGGTTACGTTCTACCTTGATATTAATAGAGCCTGAAAGTGCCTTTTCACCGAGTTCATCAAGTAACATTAAACTAAAGCGAGCATCTTCAAAGTAGCCAAATTGTTCTGAAGCTGGTTGTACACCTACGATCGATTTACCATTGGAGACAAGTACCTTACTGACTCGAGTCGTGGTCGCACCGCCCGTTTCAAACAATTGATTGTTCGTCGTCAATAAAGCAGGGCCGTCCAGCGCACTTGAGGAGATTGAATCTAAAGTGAAGTTTCCGATCCCCTTTGCATCAAGATTAATCTCAACTGCATCAGGAGTTTGACGATAAGAGATGTATTTTTTCTTGCCGACAAAATAGTTGCTATATTTACCCGAAAAATGCTCAATTGAACGCAGCGTTGAGCTGATTTTCAGCTTGTTGCCATCCGCTACTTGCCCAAATAGGTAGCGTCCCTCAGCAGTACCTACAATCGCCTCACCAGCAGTAACGGATTTTGGAAGCGTGACCGATAAATCCATTCGCTCTGGTACAAACTCGGACACATTAAAATTGAACGAACCTAAGTTGTTCTTAGACGAGCGGTTTGAGCGTACATTAAGACTCCACTTACCCAATTTCGCTGAACTTGGAATGGCAAAATCTAGTGAGAAAAACCCCGTCAAAGATTCATTCAAAGTGCGTGATATGGCCACTTTCCCATCAGGAGCAACCACTTCTACAAAGACACTCTTAGTCTCACTAAGCTCGCCAGAATCCGTTCGCACTACAATATTCACCGGTACATTCTCAGCTGGCTTAAATAGATCTCGGTTTGAGAATACAAACGCATTAAGGACCTTGTCTTTCTCTCCGCCGACATCAAAGTCAGACAGATCTAACGGAACCTCTTTTAGTGGTAACACAGCAATGGAATCACCCGTTTCCACCACAAACACATCGTCACTAGACCGTTTGGCATAATCAAATTGAGCAAACCCGTTACTCAAGGTTGCACTATCGCGAACTCCATCCTTGCCAAGCAATGTAACTTTAGCACTTCGCAAAGGACGATTCGCTTTCAAGTCTATAGCTTGCAAAGACACTCGCTTATCAAACACCTTCGCCTGCAACCCAATATCCGAGAGCAATACATGAAAAATACTTGGGTCGTCAAAAGAATTAGTTGGCTTTATTGCCACGATATACCAGCCGTTAGAGAGTTCATCTGGCAACTTTAAGTTTGATACCGTCGACTCATTAGCATCAGCTGGGGGAAGTTTAAAACTTAGATCGGTTTGGTGGGAAAAGTTCTTTCTCAAGCGCTGAGCTGACCAAGTACTTAATCTCTTTGAATAGTAGAATTCAGAAAATAGTTTCGGCGTATCTTCCACCTTGTAGATAGAAACCAAAGCACCTGTTGCATTAACGCTCTCGATAGGGACGGCCCTGTCCCCACTGGCATTAATAAAAGGCCCCTGGCCTAGCACTCTGACTGATGGCGAAGACTCGTAAATCGAGATAAGTTCGACCTTATCTAGATCACCGCGTTGCACGCCAGTCAAAGAAACCGAATATTCACCAACTCCGTATTGTTTAATCGGCAAGTATTGAAAGGTTCTATCCGCAGATAAATTCCAGTTTGCAACGAGACGCTTATCGTCCTTAACCACTGGTATATCAAGAGGATGGCGAACTGCTCCTTCTAAGCTAATAACAATACTGGTTTTGTTATCGATTTTACCTTCAGATACATGGGTTACTGACGCAGAAAATGCATTAGTGGTAAAGCTAAGTATGTATAACATACTGAAAAAGTTAATGAATAACTTCATCTGAGTTTTCATTTAATATCCTTATTACAAACAATCTATTCCGTCACTGATAGATTAGTTGTTTTATTGATAATTTAAGTAAGATTAATGTCAGGCTGATGTGATATTTAAAGCAAGAAAAACCCATGCTTTATTTTTATATTTTCGTCAAAAAGTATCAGCTTCAACAATCTAAAGCCACTATTTATTTTATGATCGACAGGACTATTGTTTAATTAAATGGTTGCCCGCTATAAATGACATTGATCGATTCATCAATATTATAAGTAGCCCCACCTTTTACGCCATCGGAATGAACTTTTATTTTATCTACTACTTCAACAGGTAGGCTTTTTGCTAGTTTAGAGTGAAACTGGCTAAGCACTTCTTGCACATATTTTGACTGCATTGGCTTTAAATCTGAAAGGTTCGACTGTTTCCAGTCAATCACATCCTCTAAGCCAAAAGTACAATACACTCGAGCGTCACCGTTCATTTCGTGAAAATAGGTTAAATATTGTTTGCTGTGCTCTACTTCTTTTACAAACTTAGTGCCCGTTTTTATAGAACGATTCGGTTGATTAAGAATAAACAAATATAACGCTAGTAACTTGGCGGATATTTTCATATCTATACCCAACACCGAAATGGATCGGTTCTTTGTGTTGATATTAATATCCACTTTTTGTGTCGCCGCATTATTCATCATGGCAACCGTTTTAGAAAACGTCTGTTCTTCTATCTGCTCTAGCAGTTTATTTTCAAACTGCTTTCGCATCCTAACAAAAGGTATTTCAGCAAGGGTTACCTTGGCAAGCTGAGCATTTAACGATCCTTGTCCATTTTTACCCGTTATCCATTGCTCGTCAGGGGTTGGAAAATAAAAATCCTTAACGAACTCAAACTCGTCATTAACAAACACATGACTGAGCACATCTTGCTCTCGCCCATACAATGACATGGCATACCCCATGTAAAATGCCATGGTTTTTCTCCCCCCCGCTATAGATGCATGTATCGCAACGTCATCCTGAGACGTCAGCTGAGCAACTTTACGAGTAATGAAATCAGCCATAATCGTCTGATCTTCTTCTGACTTAGCATCATCGACCAAAACGCCATTCTCATCGGCAATACAACAAATGTTGTCCTGAGGGAAATGTATGTCACCTAACCCATATTCCTGAAGTAATTTCTCCCAATGCCCTTGTTCGAATAGTCCTTCCACCAGCATTTGCTTAGAGGTCTTAGTGGTGATAACAAACACCTCTTCAGGCATTGGTTTACCCTGTGCATGCAGTGCATAAACGGTTTCGGTTAACACCTGAGGACTTGCCCCTGTAACAGCTAAGAGTATGTTTTTCATAACGTAAACATTTCCTCATTGGAAAATACTAAGTCTAATGTATAGGCTTCCGATGTATTGAGCTCGGCACCTTGATCTCGAATCGCATTAAGAATGTCAGATTGTAGTTTCTATACCCAGTGCTTCTTTGGCATCATGTTTTTCGTATTTTTTGAAATCATTAAATTCCAATCTCCATAAGTTGATAAAAGAAGACTACTTGAAATTTCATGCTAGCTTTTTTTGTAAGCTTACTAAACACATTAAACACCAAGGTGACCAAAGTTTTATCATCCAATATCACGGGCTATGAATAGCCTAACAAAGTCCGCATTAAAAAATCATTATATTACGCCTGCGTGCTATCTTTTTTTAACTTGGTTAAATCTGTCTCTAGTTGGTTAATCTTTCCCAGACAAATGTCTCTTTCTTTTTTTCTACTAAGCATATCTTTCAATAAATCGTCGTCTTCACTTGTCATTTGCAGGCTTATAACTTTGGGATCACCTCCTAAATCAAGGTAATCTTCATGATTCATTGTTGCTAGTTCTTGCTGATATTTAATTCGAAGTTCAATAGCTTGAATATTCTCTGAAATCTCGATTACTTTAGGATATGCGATACCATCATTGCCTGACGTTACAGTATGAGACACCAACTGACTCGGCGTCCTACGAGAGCGTTCAAAGTTTTCTGCCTGCAACTTTGCCAACGAACCATCGCCTTTCCCACTTGCCACTGCTGTACGTAACGCACCAAAAAGATTTGCGGTACGAGCTTTGCGGGCATTGGATTCTGCTAATCTTTTCTGTTTTTCGACAATATCAACTGTAAGCTCTGACTTTCCCCACGCATTAATTAGCTCATAGGCTCTACTTTGAACGCCTTCAGACGCATCAAACACTGGCAATATTTGTTTAACCATAGTTTTGACCTCATGCGCTACTTTGCTCGATGAAGCATAAGAGTATTTAACTCCTGCAACCTCACCACCTCGATCGTTGTAGTGATTCAGAATCCTAGATGTATATAAAAATGCATGAATCAATACTTTCTCAACCAAAGCGACGACTTCCTCGGAGCCAACAAACAATTCACGGACATCTATTTTCAACTTCCCTTTACGTGCTTTATGGATTAGTTGATTTCGAATCGCTGTTTTAGCCATAAGAGATTTTTTAGTTAGCTTACTAGTACGAGCAAGCATTTTTGTATCATGAAAAAAGCGATAGTCTTTTCGCTCGCCCTTATGAACAAAGTAACCTGTCTTCAAGCCAGATAAATGTTGGGATTTTCTTATTTCAAAATTTAAGGTCGTACCAAAGCGAACAAAGTTAATTCCTGCTTTGTCCGTTAGCACCACCGCATAAATACTTGAATTTTTCATATGCAACTCCAAAATTTAAATGACTATATGTAATGAGAATACTGATTTAAGAGACCATAAGTGTCCCCTATTTTTTTAAAATGGAATATCGTCTTCAAAATCATCCCAGTTTGTAGGTTCTACTGGTGCGGTTGTTGTATTAGAGGAAGGAGGCAAATACTCTTTCTCTACGTTAGGTGGAGTTTGAGTAGTACGTTCAGAGCGCTCGTTATTCCCTGTTGATTGCAAAGAACCAACAGGCCAACGAACAACCACTTCAGTGGTATAACGATCTTGTCCCGAATTATCTTGCCACTTTCGAGTTTGCAGTTGCCCTTCTAAATATACTTGGCTGCCCTTGCGCAGATATTTGGCAGCAAACTCAGCGCTTTTCCCAAACACTACTATTCTGTGCCACTCGCTCTTCTCACGCATTTCACCCGTATTTCGGTCTTTCCATGATTCCGTAGTTGCTATCGAAAATGAAGTGAGCGACTCGCCATTAGAAAATATTTTTACCTCTGGGTCTTGCCCAAGGTTCCCCAACAAAATGACTTTATTTATGCCTCGTGAAGCCAAATCTTAATCCTCTTAATGCGTTATTTGAGCACCAAGTTTAAAGCGCAGTGTATTAGATGGCGTTTCTTAAGCTTACAAACCTCAACACAGATAAACATTAGTTAGTCTAAGAATCATGCAAATTCGTTGCCCAGAATGTTCTTATTTGTGTACTACGCAACTGCAACGATTTGAAACAGTAGACATAAGCCAAGAAATCAATAAAATTTACGAGTTCATTTCTTGTAAGGTTTAATTTATGTCTCCGGCTCAACTCAGTGTTCTGGTTAAACATCAGGAGCACTGCAATATTGATTCATTTCCGTTGCGCTTTGGGTTTAGCCTCAAAGAAGATACGGAGTGTGTCCTTTTACTTGAGTCTAAAGCTAAAACAGACAGCAAATACAAAGGCCGTAAGGTGTATGAAGGAACATTGATTCACCCAGAATCAGATAATTACTTCCCAGGAACCTTTGTCGTTGCAGAAAACAACCACCGGAATGTGCTGGTGACGGCTTGGAGAAATGACATCGATACCGAATACTACCTTTCAAAAGTGATGCAGTCCTTGCGAGAGTCTGGTGTGTTAACTACCGGAGATTTGCTGGCTTTTCATCCGCGCTACAAAAACAATGAACTGACTACTCACGCCGATCTTGTACTGGCACTGTCACAAAATAAATCCGCTTCGCAGGTTCGCTTGATTGAACAACGAGCTGAAGCAGCAGTTGTTGAGACTAAAGCGAGAATTGAAGAACTGGAGCAACAAAACCAGCACCTAGAAATGCAGGTATCGACTTTGAAGCAACAAAGTGAGCTGAAAGATTTACTTCATGAAGTACGCCTCACCCAAGCTACTACAAGCAATGGTGCTTCATCGCAAGATGGAAAAGGATCATTTTGGAAAGGGGTCAGTATAGCGTTGGCTATTGGGGTAGTTGCGGTTGGCGGTATTGTAGCGTATCAATTTATGAATGAACCGGTGCCGTCTTCTAACACTACCATGCTGAGTGAGCCACCAGCAGGCGCTATTACTCCTGATAGCGCACTTCGTTTTGTCGATACTCATGCTACTGTCTGTGGCAAAGTCGTTCAAATTACAGACTTTGCTAAAGGCAACTATTTAAATTTTGATCGTATGTTCCCACAGACAGAATTTTCAGTGGTTATTTGGAAATCGGATGCCAATCATGTTGCTCAAGATGAGTCCCTATATACGACTTACTCCAACCAGAACGTCTGTGTTACTGGTGAAGTAAGCTCATATAATGGACGAGCTCAGATCATTGTGAAGAACCCACATCAGTTAGCTGTGTACTAGTTTCAAATCTAACTCTGCTTAGCTTCAATACTATGAATGTAGCCTTCGTTCCTTTCGAAGCGCTCTTTCAAGCTATCGAAGTCTCGGTATTTCTGCGTATACTTGTGCATAACTCCCATCGAAACTATTGAAGCAACAGGCCCTATCAACCACATCCCAGTCGCTGACATAGCGCCAATACTTATCAAGTAAGCGATGTATGCCTGACAGCTTCGATGAGTGAAATCTTTAACATCAAACTGCCCCATGTTGTTATAGGATGTGAACGCTACAATAGCTAGGGTAATCGCAGGTAAACCGATTATACCCAACCCATCGATACCGCTTAACGACTCTTCCACAGTGCCCTGTAAATCCGCATTAGAGATGCCAGAACTAATTACACCTTCTGCCTGTCCCATCTCAACCAACTGTTGAAAGGTCTCTTCGGTGGTCACGACATCTATGTTGGGGTATCTCTCTAATGCGCTTTGCACGTAATAGACTGATGATGTCGCTTTTGCTTGAAGGAGCTCGAGCTCCATCCCGTTTGCATCAAGAATTTGAATATCCCAACCTGGTTCGTTGGCTTTTTCCGCTAGGCTTGCTGTTGCACCCTCTGGAAGCAAAGAAGAGTTGAGCAAGTCTACATATTGAGTCTCGAATAGCTTGCCTTTGATTCCATTAATCAGGCCTACTAATTGCTCATCTGATAAGTCAGCAACTCTATCTTGCAAAGAGATTTCTGTAGCTAGATTGGGATAAGCAAGCTCATAAGCCTCAATGATTTGCGGATCATGGATACCGACGGATAAAAACTGAGTCAAGGACTCACCCATAATGACGATGGTATCTAAAACAGGTCGAGTTCGAATAAGATTTTCAATGTAGCTAGCTTGGTAGTAATTGGCTCTTTGATAGAAGGTATAATCAGCATCTTTTAGCAGTGCGCCTCGAGCACCGTCGGCAATATCTGACGCTGCCGAATCAACACCTTTACCAAAGTCTTTGGCTGCCTTTGTAGCGCTCTCTTTAGCTGTTTTATAAGCTTTCTCAGGTTCAATGACCATACGCGCTGCTTCTTGGCTTATAGAGCTCGCTGCTTGTTTTCCTTCATCCACCAGCTTTCCGGCATTCTCTTCGATTGATTCAAGAGCCGCTTTTGGGTCATCTATGGCATCTTCTACTTTCTTAGCAGCCGACTCTACCGCCTCTGTGGTACTTTTTACCATTGGACTTAGAGACTCTTCTGCTTTCTTTCCTGCTTTTTTAATAGCTTTAGTGAATTTTCTAATTGGCATTACTGACTCTGTGTGACGTTTCTAAAAAATTGTTAACTCGATATGTCTTACTATTACTTTCGAGCAATCATCAACAATCTGTCCTATTAGATAGCACTCTTTTACAAGCTTATAAAAGAGCGCATACCGATCGAAAATATCTTCCCAATCAAAAACACGTAGGTAATCCGATTGTAATAGTCAAAGTTAAAGCAGATAGGAGCTTTTAACCCCATGGGATGAGACAAAAAGCTGCTTAATCGCACGAGTTGAAGCAACGTGAAACAGAGCTCTTTCACTGAAATCTAACGCTCTTTGCTCCATTGGATCATTCGATGAAGCATACGCCAAAGGCACCTGACCCTCATTAACACCAACAATCATCACATATTGAAATTCTAAGCCTTTGATACGGTGCATTGTCGCTACACGGATGCCTGGTTTAGAGATATCTTCAGCTCCATTACGACTAACTGGATAAACTTGTAGTCCCTTACCTTCCATCTCGTTTACGTAACTTGACTTTATGCTTTCAGTCCTCGCTACAACACAAATATCTCTGGGAGAAATCCCCTCATCAACTAAGGCTTCGATGTTTTTTATTAACGCTCCATGTTCTTCATCTAAATTTTCAAAATGTTGAATAACCGGCTTCTCACCATGCAGCAGTGAAATGTAGTCCCCTTTGCTGTCTAAACCATCATCTAAATCGTCGGCATCAGTTCCCTGCATAACTGCACTGGCAAATCGACGAGTTTCCTCAGTAGTTCGGTAGTTTATTTTGAGCTTGCGGCTCCGACCAACCACTTTGATTCCACAATGACGTAAAACTACTTTTCGATTGTAAATGCGTTGATTCCCATCACCAACGATAAACATATCGTCCATTCCTGCAGCTACTACTTTTCTAAGCAAAGAAAAAACTTGGTTTCCCATGTCTTGAGACTCATCGACAATGACGGACGCATAAGGCATTGAGATTTCTTTATTCTCTATAATGTTAGCCACATCCAACATTGCGTCGGATATCTCCTTCAAATTAAAGTGATTAAGCTGATTTCTAAACTCCTCAAAGACTCCCCAAACTTTCATTCTTTCTGGTCTTGTAAGCGCGGTCCCACGGCCTATTCGTCTAGCTCTTGCGTATTCTTTCACACTGTTTATCCGTTGCTCTTGCACAATAGAGCGCCACTCTTCCTCATAAAACTGCTCTGAAAAACCCAAAGCTTCATCTTTCTGATTAAGAGCATTTTTCCAACAATGCTGTCGCTTCCTGTCTCCCTCATAAACAATTTGGTAGCTGTATTTATGACGTTTCAAAAATTGGTGTATCCATTTATCTATGTTTACTACTTCGATCTTCTTCAAAGAATCAATGCTACATACTTTCTTCAAATTCACTTCAATATCAGCTGCGAGATTTTTAGTGAATGTTGTAAATAGGATTTTTTTATTTGAATTTGATGGAAGCTGCTCAGCTAACCATTTAGCACGATGAATAGCTACCACCGTTTTACCTGTACCTGCCCCCCCAGTAACTCTAACTGGACCACTCCAATGCTTTTCGACTAGTTGTCTTTGGCTAGGATGTAGAAAGACACGCCATTTATCCAAAGGAGCATTTAACATTTGCTCCAACTCAGCATCATCATCGAAAAGCATAAACTTGCGCTTACTAGTATTTCGTTTTAATGCAGTATCAAAGTCACTGGTATCAACTTCGTCTTCTTGGGCTTTCTCGCCTTGAAATTCAGACAACAACTCGTCATATTCTGAACCAGCGGCCAACAAATAGAGAGGCTCCCAAGCATCCGCTGGTAGCACATGTTCAAGTTGCTCAAGTTCTTCAACGTTAGTTAAGCAAAGTACTCGGTCAAGAAAAGAACTAGGAACACCCAAATCAAGAATCTGTTTTGTTGAATAGTCTGAAAAAAGTGATACGTGTTTATCGTTGCTTGATTCAGCCTTATCAAATGAAGTGGTGACAGGTGTTAGCTCACTAGATTGCTCAATGTACTGAGTATCTATAATTTGAATTGCACCTGTTGATGGATGTATCTCACAGTTATGTCGCTTCGCCCAGTCATACGCATCATCATGATGATCTACCCAAAGTAGCATAAACATATTGCCAGACTGAGGCTTGAAAAGTATTCCTCGATAAGTTTGGTCTATGCGAGCAGACCTAATTCCTTCACTACGACTATCTTGGATTTTTTCTAGATTAATACCAGGGGAGAAGGGGTTGAGTTTGAATTTGGTTACAAACTCCATAACTTTCTTCTGCTGCTGCTTTGGTAACTTAGCGAAGGAAGTAAAAAATGTTTCAGAAATAGCTATCTGGGCTCGTTCCATTGAGCAAATCCTTATTTCAAATCATTAGGAGCACTTTTGGCCATATACGTCACGTTATATTGAAGTGTAGTCGCCACATTTTTCACACTCAAAGGGTAGATGTAATCTTTGAAATCTCATCCAATTCATCATCAGTAAGAGGGGTCTGGTAACAACGCCACCCCTCTGATTTAAACTTTTCGATATCTTTGCGCTCTGTATCATCAATAAATATACAAAGATTAGCTTTCGGCCATGCGAGTTCAGCATCAGATACAACCATCTCATCTACTATGAGTTCATAACCACAGATTGGTGGTGACAGATTTTGCGCAATAAAGGTCTCACATTCCTCTTCCAAAAACGTAGTTTCTAGTACTTCTTTCCATTCAGGTACTAGCGATGTTTCGAAAGTTTCATCAAGTACGCTGTCTTCGGTGGTTTGACTTACATTAATATCAGTGGGTTGCTCATCTGAAGTCCATGCGATAATCAGACGCTCTGATGCTCTTGTCATAGCCACGTAAGCCTTTGGAGTATTGTCCAAGCACTTTTTACTGAAATCTATGAGAATGACTACCTTATTCTCCAACCCCTTAAAGTGTTCAAGTTGAGAAAAACTAATTCCACCTAAAGGAAATGTCCGAACATTAAAGTCATCCACTTGGATAACACTTGTTCGTATACTTTTGGGAAGCTGCGAAACGACACTCTCAATAAACGGGTTAATAGACAATAAAGTTATATCAGAGTGTTTATATCCCAAGCTAAGGACTTTGTAGATAATCGTCTCTATATTTTTCCTTTCTGCATCTCCGTCGTCAGCAGAAAATAATTCTACTTCAGGCCCATTAACTTTCTTCGTCGGTAATTTGTCTTTTCCTAACAAGCCAGATATAAAATTTAACGTTGTTCTCGAGTATCTGTATGCCGTATCAAGTGATAAGCTTACGTCGCTTGATTTTTTTATTTTTTCAATTGCTTCCGTTTCTGGGGATAAAAAGAAACCACTTTGATTGGCTAAATCTTGAAAAAAAATCCACTTACCTTTTTCTAGACCGCCATTGATGTATTGTTCCAACAGGTTAATCTTATCTAGCCGATATAAATCTTGAGCTTCGTCTACTATCACTACATCGTACTGTGATATGAATGCTCTGCGAGAGTCAACTTGTAGGCTATCAATAGTAGCCACAACGACATTAGTGCGATTTAGTCTTGTTTTTAGGCGACCCTTTAACCACTTGGATTCACACAACACCAGCAGTTTCTTATCGACGCTTACACATTCCTTCGCAATCACTTCAACTAACAGGGTCTTGCCAGTGCCAGCTGCGCCATCACAAATAACTCGCTTACCATATTCAAAAGCAGTTATTACTTGCTGTTGCAAGGCATTGAGGTGCTCAAAACTTGAAAGAAGCTTGTCACTTACTAAAGAATTTGGTCTCAAGTAGTTTGCAATCTTTGTAATTTCTTCAGAGCTTAATGTCGTTGGTGCCTTTACTTTGTTAACCCAGAATTGAATAAAGTTTTCTAACCAAGAACTAAATCCTTTTAGCGCAGTCTTGCTACCCAACATCGAAGCGTCATACTCCACTGAAGTACCCGATGATACAGTATTGGGTAAGAGAACCCCGTACCCTATGGGAACATGCGGTGAGAGAATTTTTTCCAATTTCAATGAATCAACTAATGAAAACAAGGCACTTCTAGCTTGGTTGAATGGGTTTTCAATTGAATGACTCTTTTGGTTTGATCTTGAGTACCACTTTCCGTTTTTTTGAAAAACTCGCCCACCTTTAACCTCAAAAACAAAGATACCTTTGCTGCACACCAATACAAAATCAATTTCGCTCATTTTCTTTTCACGATGTGAAACCAAATGAAGAGAGTTAAAGCAAATAGCATCTGACATTTCAACACTGCGAAACGCATCAAATATCTGTAGCTCTGCATAGCTGTCATTATTATATGGTTGAGGTGGGCTTAATCTCATAATTTTTTCAGCTGACTAGCAAATTTCTTGCGTTGCTTAACTAGGGACTTTTCTTCTTCGTAAAGGGACAGTATGATATTAAAATCAATATCTTCAAATGCTTTTTGATTAATCATCTTATCTGCAAATTCAGTGGTGCTTGACGACAACACTTCTATCAATTTTTCCGGATACTCAGGAATATAACTGTGTTCACCAACAGAAACAAATTGCTGCAAATTTTTAGATACCAAATCGAATTTATTAGATAATATACTCTTTAAAAGAGGTGCTTCTGAATCCTCTAATACATCTAATATGGTTGGAGTTAGAGGGAATTGTCGCTTAACTTTGTCACACGGTTGCTGCGTTATAGTCAAATAGTACTTGTACATACATTCAATAACAAAACACTCCAAGCCTCTTATTTGTCTCACATTCTTTGGGATTTCGTAAAATTTATCACGCATACCATAAGCTATAGCGATATTTACATAGCCCTCTCCGCTGATGGAGCATATGGGTTGGTTAAAAAGTTTTTCTGTATCATTCAGCAATGCGAACATTGTAACAACCTGTTCGATGAATTGACTTAAATGCTCCACTTTTCCGAAAGCACTCATTTGCTTCGAATTTGTACTTTCCACCTTCCCTTTCACTATATCAATTAAAAGAGCTTTTCGTTTTTGTAAAAAATTTGAGACATTTTTGTCTTCTATATCCATATCGAAAAAAGGAAGCAACTTATCTAACACTTTTTCGTTGCTGCCACAGCTAAGCAATCTATCAAAAAAAACATCTTGTAATAGATGCTTCGAAGTATCCTTTTTAATATCAGAAAATAGATATGATGCTATAAACCTAACCGCTGGCTTGTCATTAGAATAATCTTTTTCTAGTTCTAAATATGCTAACTTCTTGAATTCATCATTAGATACAGCATCGTTTTTCGCCATTACATATGTAAGTGCTAAGGCTGCGCCATATCCACTCATTTTATGGAGTAAGCTTCTGTCAAACCCTAATTTACTGGGAAGATCATCTATTGCAACTTCAACACCAGCTAGTTCATTTGAAGCCATCGGTTGAAGTAATTTATCAAATCCACCTTTTTTCAAGTCGATATTGTTAAGTAATTCAAGGGATACTCTACCTGTAGTTTTTGTTAAATACTCAAAATCTTCTAGGGCAGCTTCATCTTCAAAAATAATTTCTTTAATTAGGTAGATTGGTAGTATTTGTTCTAAATACTGCCAAGTAGATGAATCTGATTGCTCCAAGTTTGAATCATCCAAAGACACAACAACTATAGCGCTTTTTACAAACTCGTCTTCTTGTTTAGAAGCTTGAATGCCATTACGAGGTATTTTAGTCTTCGCAGTGGGTTTCTTGTGCAGAGGTATCACATTGGAGTGTAGCGACAACTCATCTGTTATGTAATTACCAAAAGGAAACACACTTGCTGGTGTAATAAAACCAAAAGCAAAAAATTGAGCAAGATTGTCTATACAAATCGGTAGATAAAATTGTTTCTTAGCCATTAAATTGTGTCTCTTTCTAAAATATTCAAATCAGAAGGAAGCAATGCTTCAACAGGTTTGTTGGGATACAAAGCACTTTGCATCAAAAACAGCTCATCCTTGGCTCTAGATGTCATGACGTACAAGCGTTTTCGCATTGCATCTTCATCCCCATTGTAAATATTGAGCCCATCTAAAATGACATAAACCGCATCAAATTCAATGCCTTTAACAGATTTATCGCATAAGACAACAATCCCTCCAGATGAAAAGTCGATATTTACATTATCCTGCTTCTGATTACTCGAATATGTTGAAACTAACGGTTTATCGTTATCTCTAGGGATATCAATTTCAGAGAGTTTTTTGACATAATCCTCTCTTTTGACCTCGCTAGGGACAATTAAGCCTATTAGTTTACCACTATCTCGGTCAGCGGCTCTTAAGATAGTTTCTGCACAAGCATTAACGGTCGAATAGTTTAAAAGGGTCGGTTTAAACATGGAGGGGCGCTCGGGTAATTTCGGCAATGGACTGGCTCTGTCAGTGTGAAAATGCTGACATAACCTAGCAATTGGTTCTGTGTTTCTGAAGTTATCTTCCAACTCAATTACTTTATCAGAAACTGGTTCCCGCATTTCAGATAGTCCCAAAATACATTCCAGCTCTTTTCGACTCGAGTTATCTTCAGTTATTTGCTGATTTTGATCGCCTACAATAAAGAAATTTTCGAAACCAAGCTCCATTAAAGATTCATAATACCCTCGCGGTAAATCCTGCCCTTCGTCTATTATCAAATCCTGAATCGGTACTTTGCCATAGTACGCTTTAAAAATATTCTTGAGCTGATCGTAGTCCGGGTTAACTTCTCGTTTCTTTTTTTCTGAAGGCGATGGTGGCCTTTGAGGCATATATTCTTCTGTAAGATCATACTGCGTTTTGTACAGCCAGCTCATCGCAGTTGTTAAGTCACAATCAGATAGTTGAGAAGTATGTGAAGCTAATACACGATTGAATGTCAGTACCTTAGGAGTGCGCCCTTTTCCCTCATATTTTTTCATTCGATGTAATGCTACTATTGACTTTCCAGTGCCCGGAGCTCCAACTACCAAATGTTGACCTTCTAGCGGAAGCCTCAAAACTCTCTGTTGTTGCTTAGTAAGGTTGTGTAGCTGAGGTAACTCGTTAATTCTCTTACTCACTGATATTCTCTCTAATAAAATCGACTAAACATGGAATACCTTGTTCTTTGTCTCCTTTTATCAATAATCGATCTAAGAAAACGTTGCCATAATCACAACTGGTATCCGGTACAAGAGTACAGCCATGACAAGCTGCTCTATTGAGGCCGTCTCTTCCTTGACCGCCATGATCTGAACACACTGGATCTAGGGTGCACCAGTGCGCTCTCTTAATTGCACTATCTAAGATATTTAAAAATAACTTTGGTTCCGCCAACTCCATTAATCCTCCCAGCGAACCACTTTTATCTGCTACAGCTGTGTAGATCAAAAAGCCATTCGCACCTGCTTCGCGAGAAGAGTATATTCGTTCCGATAATGACGATGCGGGGTAACCACATTTGTCTTCCAATTCTCTTATAACAAGGTGTGATAGAGTGTGTAGAAGCACGAATTCTGGAGTCAGTTCATCAATCAAAATCTGGCTTTCTGACTGCTCGTAATGATTGGTAAGTTCATTGATCCTGCTTGATATCTTCTCGTGGTAAACCCATTTTTTTAACCAAGTGGGGTTCAATGTAACAAAGATACCCTCTCCATACAGATTGATTGCAGGTAGCCAATCCGCATCCCCAACGATATTCGGTTGCACCAGCTGAGGTTCAAATTTCTCTTTGTCTTCTTGCGTTTGCGACTTTCTAGAAGGACCAATTTCAGGATCCAGATCTCTTTGAGACCGCAGAAAGCCACTAAATACCTGTACCTTTCTGAGGCGCTCAACTTTAACTAAGTTCGAGATGATATGGCTTACCGGGAGCAATTCACCAGACAAACCGGATCGCATGTCTTCATAAAAAGAAGTAAGGTGACGTGTCTTAAAATCAGCCGATGGAGAAAAGGACTGCTCTGTTATCAAGGCATCATACTCCTCCTCTTTCATTTGCCCTGGCGTACCAATAAGCTCTTCTACCTCATGCTCGTTTGCCCCGAGCTCATAAATACTCAATGCCTTTTGAACGTCTTCCAATGTTATTGTTAGTTTCCTTGCTAGCTGACTGGTTCTGCGCTTTCGTAAAAAGTCACTTGGCGCATTTAAAATATCATCCAAGTCGTCGGAATACTTCAACACATCGCTTGCACTAGTATTAGTCTCGTCATTATTAGATTCAGGAGGAATAACAAGCCCATCACAATTAACCGGTGAGTAAACGCTTGGATGGTTTATTTCAACAACTTCCCCTTTACGCGATAACCCATCTGGTTCTTGTGCTATTTTTTCAAAGATCCAAGGCTGGGGTTTCATGGGTTTCAAACCACCTCTTTCTGGATTAAATTGAACTGAGCTGTCACAATAGGAACAAGATATTTTTTGATATCCTTGTACAAACTCAATCTGCAACTTATCTTTGTGGCGTGACTTAAAACACTCAGCAGCCTTACCTTGTGGCCTAACCCGCCTCATTAGCTCGGGCTCAAAAGGATGGTGACAAAGATAATTCCAATCAACATCATCAAGATTCCCAAAATTATCTACAACACAATATGTGCCTTGAGCCAAAACTCCATTACATTTAACGCAACGTGGCTTTTGTGGAGACTTATGTGGATTATTTTCCCAAGGATTAAGGTCTAATCGGCCACACCCTTTGCATTGTAAATAACTTGGAAATAGAACTGCAGGAATCGCTTTACCGATATCTCCTTCATTATTCTCATTCCCCGTAGGCGGCAAATACAAACGCTGTGGTATTTCAAGGCAACGCTGTATACGACTGATATTCTTTAATTCATTCTTTGGATCTGGTACACCATTTTCAAACCAATAACGAGTATCAACAATGACTCCAGTATAATCATTTTCCAAATAAGCAATACTGCCAATACTTTGTTGAGAGGCAATATGAGATAGCCTTACACTAGTTAATTTTCTATTCATTTTTTAAGCCCTCTAATTGTATTGATAAGGGCGCTGTCTTCTACATTTCGCATTGAAGTCTGGGTATCCCAAAGGGCTTGTTTATTCGCATCATGAGTCTTGATCAATGAATCTGCTGCTCGATCTTTACTATTGAAATGAAGCTGGCGTCTTTTGGACCTACTCTCTTGAGCGTAATTCGACCACTCATCAATAAGTTCGTCGAGCATATCTAGCGTTGCATTGAGTTTATGAGATTGATCCTGTTTTTGAAGTTCTGAGTCAAAAGGCCCTTCGATCGCATTTCGTATACGGTCTTTAAATATTTGAACCATTTGCGACACATCTTGCTTTGAAGAGTCAAACAAATCTGCGCTACCGTTAGTAACCAAACCAATACCAGACATTCGAAAAGCAATTATCAGAGAAGCATGCAAAGCTTTTTTTAATGCCTGATAGGTAAAAGGTGTCAGACTTGTTGGTTCAACATAACGATAGAAAGATTCGTGGTAGGAGCGAAAGTTCTCATAGTGAGATAAACTGCTCGTTTGCGATTTGTAATAGTTTACAAATACAACGCCGGGGATATCGCCACGCCCAACACGACTACTAGCTTGAATGTACTCTGATGTGGTAAGTGGCTGACCGTTAATTATCATCACAGCCAATCGCTCCACATCTAGACCCACTGAGATCATATTGGTAGCTAAAGCAACATCTATGACACTTTGGCTATCATTAGACGCTTCTAGGTCAGTGAATGTTTGGTTGTTTTTCTCTGCACCTTGGAGAGAGGTAAGTGACTTAACATTAAGCAGACGGCTCAGCTCTTTATTTCGAGGCTTATGCTCCTCTTCTCCTAGTTCTTGAGAATAGTTAAATAGTTTTTGCTGTATAGAACGAGCAATTGGCCCTTTGTATGATGCGTCGCTTGCTGAGACACCTTTTAAGCTGCCGTGATAAACCAACTGAGTCCACCATGCATCTTTGTACTCCGGCTTGCCTGAAAAATGTATTTCTGGCGCAACCGCTATGTGACTTGATAAGGGCTCAAGAGATTCCCGTTTTGATTTACTGAATGCCAAATAGCCAACATACAAACGGCCTGGTTTCTCTGATATTGGCACTGTCTTCGCAAAGTATGAATCATCATGCTCTAAACCTGCCGGTGGAAAAACAGCAGAAGATTTTCCGTATAGGCTCTTTACTTGTTCGTCAGCATTTCTAATTGTTGCTGTTGACGCAATGTATTTTGGATAAATACCTCTTTTTATCAAAGCCGCTTCAATACCCACCTCATAAAGCCCCACCATTGACCCCAGAGCTCCAGAAATAAGATGGAGTTCATCCTGTATTATTAGCTCTGGGGGGCGTTTACCATTACCACCAAAGAAAACATCGGCTCTTTCATCCCAAGCCAACATTGCGAACTTATCAACAGTCGCCAATAACAAAGTTGGGGGGCTATCATACAAGGATTCATCGATAGTCTTACAAGGAAGTAAAGGGTTAGAACTAGAACCAAACTCACAAGCATCATTAGTACACTTGAAATCAAAGCGTCGTTCCTGAATAACATAGTTTTGCACGGTAAATTTCGACTTGCACCAGGGACAACTTGTCATTCCTAGTTTTTCAAAATTGTGGTTAGTCACTTCCTGCTGAGCCTGATGAAATGTATTGGGCGTGCTCTTACTTCCGACCCACAATCCCAATGTAAAAGGTGTATCGCCCAGATGCTTTTCTGACTTTCTTCTAAGCAACTCGAGAGCACAGACAACTTTTGCTGCTCGCGTAAACTGCTGTCCAGTTAGAAGAGTCAATGTATAGCGCATAATTGCCACTGTACTATCTTGACTTTGAGAATAAACCAATCGGCGATAAACGAATACCATTGCCATGATGCCCAAATAGGCTTCTGTTTTACCACCACCAGTGGGAAACCATATCAAGTCAACCAAATCTCTATTAATGTCGCCCTCATCAATAGATGATTTCATCGCCATTAACACAAACGCTAACTGAAACGGCCTCCAATTAAACCGGCTTAAGTCTGGTGACTCCTCGGTGGCGGTCATTTGTTTCAGCATTGCCTCATTCATGTACGAAAAAGCACGTTGAGCTTGTTTATTTTCCCTTAGGAACTCAATTCCCTCGATAATACGAAAGTGTGCATTTTCGGCTCTACTTACAATGTTTTTAGCGACCCCTCTCTCATGTGACTCCATTGAATTCATCAATAAAGTTTGGCCTTCAATCCAAGTGCGGTAAGAGTCTGCGAAGCTAGAAAGGTCGTCTAATACATCAGGGTTATTATGACAACATGATAGGTACTTGAAATTTAGATGCTTGGTCTGTGAACCAGCTGTATTAGCAGTGACGCTAGGCACTTCAACTTTAGGCATAAAGTTGGACTCAATAACGCGATATCCACCTTTAATACTCCAATCGACCCCTACAGCGTGTCCAATAGCATAGGTCTTTACATTCTTATATCTAAGCTCAAGCTCTTTTTCTTCCTCGTTTAATAAAGAAAAGTCTTTTTGAGGATAGCTTTGAACCTCACCTTCTAGAACTGAGCAACTAATACTCGCGTCAAAAAGTGTGCCTTCGGCCATTCGCTTATCGGCCTTATTGGTATCTGTAACCGACTGTTGGTTAGCCAATGTAACAGTAACTATGTAACCATCTTTGTATGCACGCCAGGTAATATATAGCTTTCCACGATATTTTTGAGGGGAGTCTATAGGTAAGATTTCAACTACCTTTTGGGAGAACCCATCGCCATCTGCTTTATAGGCATCACAGTTGCCCTGCTCTAGCACTTTTTGCCATTTGTATTTAGGGTCTTCATCAGACTCTATAAAACAAGTAACGCCATATTCGAGCGAAAGCTGAATAGACTCTCCAGTAACATAGAATGAAAAACCCGCTGACGAGGGAGCGGTGATACTACCAACACTGTTTCTTGCTTTGCTCGATGTTAGACATTTATCTTTAGGAAGCGGCCTAAGCAGTCCAATGTGAAACAGCTCAAGAGGGTTTTGCTTTACACCCTTGTCTCTGGTTCGAATTAAATTGTCTTCTATAAAATTGACAAAGCCACGTCTCTCTTTTGCGAAAGTCACAAAATCCTCTCAATAAAAAATAACTTCAACGTAAAAAGCCCCGAACTGCATATTCAAACTCTAAGAGCTACTAAAAATGGTACTCCAGTATTCAAGTTATCATTTACTGTAAATGCACACTTTATAGAAACAAGAGTCATAGTTAATATATGATGACTCTTGATATCTAATACTGAGCAATATCAAAAAAACAGCCGTGAAAACTAATTCAACTTAACCGCTATGAATGTCTCTTTACCTGAATCTCTCAAAGTAAAATCCCATTCAAAAATAGTAGATGCCTCATCAGTAACATCTTTAAAATCAAACTTCTGTGGGTAGTCTCTACTTCGGCTCCAATAGCCCATACCGTGATCAAACAATAGTTTGACTTCGCAACCGTCTTTTAGTTCGATGCGCATAATTCGGCTATGTGATAGTTCTGACTTATCAACGATATCCCCATAGACTTCGATACCTAGAGTCTGAGATGAATCATAAATAAAATCCAAAACATCGTTAGCCTCTAAGAAGTTATCTCCTATTGACGTCGATACTCTTTGTCCCGTTGCATATCTTCGCGGAGCAACCGTATTTATTTCTGATGAGAATTGCCCGTACCGCTTACCAAATGCAGTAAGTATTTGGTTAATCAATACTACGCTGATTGGGCTTACAACATATTGGTCACTGTAATGAATAGAGCTAATATTGCTGTTTAATGTCTCATCTAAAGATTGAATATTGCTAGCCAAAAGCTCAACGAAACTCTCTCCGAAAGAGTTGATATTGCCTCTTAATGACGACACATCACTTAAAATATAAGAGCTTTCACTCAGTGTTGAGGACTGCGCTAGTGCTTCTAGGTTAAATTTAGTTGAATTGAGCACAAGATCTTTCGTAGCTGTTACCAGACATTTCTCTTCACCGCTCCCCCAATACTCATTTGCTCCTAGTTGACTTGACTGATCTGTCGCATACCAGTGCTCCTTAGAACCAACTTTCAATGCCATTACAGGGAATGCGCCCAGAGTTAAATCCACAGGCTCCGTTAATTGTTGGAAGTCGACAGAGCCAATAGGCATAGTTCGAGCTATTTCCCACGCCAAATCAGAGTCGATAGATTCAGCTAACTCTTTAGACAGATAAACCGTACACGGGATACCCTTAGCAGCAAGTGTTGTCATTTTTTCTCGGATGCTCCACTCACCAAAATGCCACTCTGGCGAACTCAAAAAGACACTTACCCGATTGCAAGAATGCCCAAGTCTGGACAGAACCTGAGAAGCACTGCTGAGTTCAACAACTGAAGAACCTCCAAAGAAACGTCTATCTGTAGCTAAAGCTAGACCTTCAAGTATCTTATTTTCTTCCAGCTGTTTAATTAGATAATTACGGTTGAGTACTTTTACATTGTGCTGAGTATCATAGTCTAACAAACAAGCATGACATGCTGTTTCGCAACCATTCGGGCACTGCCTTAAGTAATCCATAAGCCCATCTAGAAGACGTGACAGTACCTCAGGCATAGAACTAGAGAAGCCAGCGCCTTGAGTCGCAGAGTCAAAGATATATAAACTCACCACTTCTTCAAACGACTCAGTTCTTTTGTGTTTAGTTGCTACGCCAAGTTCTTGAGTAGTAATACCTTTCTCATCTGAGTACATTTGTCGAAGTGCCACACCAAGCGTATAAAGCAAGGTCTCATCAGATATCCAGTTACCCGAGGTAGGGTTCTTTAACTGCAGCTCAAACATAGCTGTGCTTTGCGGATAACCCATGATGAAAGGCATAGAGATTTCTTTTTCAGATTTGCTTATCTCACTGGTTTTAACTCCCCAACCTTCTCTAACACCATCGCACATCACCTCGCCCTTAACCTTAAAACCCTGAAGTCGTTTATGCGTCTTTAATATATTAGGTTCTTTGAATAGTCTAACGTGGCCCATAGGTGTCTTTTCTACACTCAAAGGCTCTGCTCTACCGCAACACCAACACAACGCGTATCCACCACCTTCTCCATCGTTGTAATAAAAAATAGAGCCGTATTCAGACACGCGGTAACGTCCAACTCCAGAGTTAGAGAGAGGCTGCCACTGTGCGTTGTTCAAAGCAATTTTAGGTTCTCTGTATCCTGAATAGTTTGGCGACACATAGTTGTTGTGGAGTGGCTTGTTAAAATCAACAACGAAGCCCGATGGAACAATAAACTCACTCCAGGTTAATCTGTCACTATCACAATCAGTACAACGAATGTTTGCACGTTCAGAACTCACAGACTCAAAGCCTATGTTCCCGCAGTGCTCACACTCCCATTGATACTCAATAAGCTGTTCTTGTTTAATATCATTCCCAGAAAACGGCATCTTCCAATTGAGTTGAAGACCTTGCGACTGATAAACAGCCCCGTCACGAACGATTTCTGATCCTGGCGCGTATTCTCTAAGCGCTACTTCCAGGCCTCGACTAGGGTACGAAGTTCGATGTTGAGATTTACCATCATCTCTTGAATTATTTTCACTGCGGTTGTCAGTAATTAACTGAACCACGCCAGTAGGAAAACCATAGCCCGGCAAATAACCAGTATTAGCTAACTCAGCCAATAAATAATCTCGCTCCAAGCGTTTCAATTGTCTTGCTAGTTTTTTAGACGCAGGAGAATTACTGTCACTTGTCGCTTCAATTTGTGTATTGAGAGACTCGTACCTGCGCATCCACTTAGCGTGTGAAGATTCGATTGCATTTAATGCGTTCTCCATAAGGATACTGTTGAGGTGACCAACAAATACGGAATCAAACTTAAGGCTATGTATACCTGCAAGTACACTTTCATCATTACGCGCAGGACCAGCTAACCAATTTCTGAAGGCATTAAATGGATTGAGACCACTATCACCCAAGAAGAATGCGCCGACTTGCATCTTCAAAAGATTGTTTGAGCGACTTTTCTCGATCTTCAAAAAGCTCGCTAACAAGAACGCATTGATATGGCGCTGCACAATGGTTCCACTGTCTAGCGAAACCTTTGGCACTCTGATAGGTGTTGCGAATGGCCATTTAGGCTCGCTAAACACACGCTCTCCGTGAGGTGTTGCTTTACAGAACGTTAACGCAAGTGCCGTTGACTCTCTACGTCGACCTGCTCGACCAGCACGCTGAAGATAGTTCGACGTACTCGGTGGAACATTGTTCATTGCCACCATACTAAGGGAGCCAATATCTACACCCATCTCCATCGTGGTAGAGCAACTAAGAACGTTTAAATAGTCTTTCTTGAACGCTTTTTCGAGGCGCTTGAGTTTATCAGAGCTTTGTTGGGCAGAATGTTCAGCAGCACGAACTAAGGGTACACCGGCAATTACTCTGTCATTGATATCAGACCAACGTCCATGATCACGATGAGTGTTCAAAACGTCTTCGTCAGCCAACCAGTTTCTGATATCAGATGGAGAACTATCGATTATTTCAGTCTCTGGCTGACTTATTTCGAAAGGCTCATCACATCGAACATCATCCAATGTTGATGAACCCGTAGTATAAGGAGACAAGCCTCTAAAAGTCGTATCTAACCAACGATTAGTGACTGGGCATAACCAAGCTTTTCCAATAGGTGCAAACTCAATTTTCTCGTCAAATTTTAGGTTGTAGCCTGACAACTCATTACCAGTGCTCATTTCTTGTCGCTCAGAGAGAGTTAGTAATTGAGTACGTTTCGTCAGCAAGCCCCAGATAAAAGATAACACTGAGTTAAAAAGTTCTCTCTCATCCTTGGCTACTCTACCTGAGCCCAGCTCAAGTAAGCGAACTAAACGATGCTGAAGACCATTGTTGACTACTGGGAATCTGAAAAGTGCTTTTTTCTCAAAGTCATCCTTATATTCGTAACTCGACTCTTTCAATAACCTAGGATTAAGTTTTGCCCCCATCCAATTGATGACACTTCTATCAATATCGACAAGCGTATTTTCACGGATGTAGAAATCCATACAGATCTTCAAGTAGTGTTTAAGATCTTCGAGATTAAAGCCTAAACTTCTCCACTCTGATGAGCTTATATCTTCTTCTGTTAGTTTGGCGATTGCTGGATAGTGAAGGCTAATCAAGCCCATAGATTCAAGGTTGTTGGCATTCTTACCACGCCTAGAAAACTCTCGCTTTAAGAAAAGATCAGCCAGATTACCTGCATCACTCAACAACTCGGATCGTAAGCGATACTCTCCAGGAATACGCTCATCATATTTCTCAAGAGCCTTCCCCTCCAACAGGTCTAGTTCTGCACCAGAGAGTAGCTGTATCTCATCCTCTGTGCTGAGGTGCTCTTTTAGCTCAGACCAGTTTACTTTCTTTGAAGGTATTTTTTTTAACTGTTCGAGGTAGTTCTTTTCGAGAGGGGCGATCATATCCTCAGAGAATTTGTTTTCCCTCATAACTTCAATAGAGTCTTTTATTTTCTTTAGCTCTTCTGGCAAATCCAGTTCGCCGGTCTCAAGAACCGCAGCTTTATAAACTTGGCTTCTCGTCCAGTTACGCTCAGAATCCAACTGCATTTTTGCGGAGAAACGGGCTGTGCCCTGACGACTATCGGTAAAGGTAATTAATCGCTTACCTTTGAGGTCATCGCTATTGTCTCCTGGAATGTGTCGCAACATAGCCGGTACGAGCGACCCCATCAAGAACGGAGAACCTAACAGAGCTCGTTTGAATTGTGTATTCGGAACATTCTCAACCCCATGACAATGGGCGCAGCGGAGTCCATCATCACGGTCATTTTGGTTATAGAAGATATCAAGTTGCCCTGCCTCAAACGCTTCTGAAATGCGATTGGTTTTCGGATCAATACTAACGTGGGTACAACCCAGTTGATCATGCGCATTCCCTAGGGCATCTTCTCTAGAAAATATCTGAACATTTGCTTCGAATTCGGTGTCAATTTTTTCATCCGATGCCTGATCATATTCATCTATCTCATCAACATAATCGTCTAGCAAATCTGTTTCTCTTGGCTCAAGTAACTTAATGCCACCCTGTGCCGTTGTCTTAGCAGCGGCAAGACTTGGTGTCCCGCAGTCTTTGCAGTGAGTAAGCTCGAAAACTGGCGCGCCACACTCACCTTCACAGTGAGTTCGCTCATTTGTATAAACCATGCCGAACTTCCACCCATCTTGGAGATCGGTATTAACAGTGTTGCAACAGTTTGAATCCGAACAAGCCCACAAGCCTCTTTGTGAACGGTGGAAAATATGGGCACGAACAGGCAAAAACGCCTGTTGGCTATGATCACCATTAGGATAAGCAGTAACTGCCAAATCAATAATTTCGAGCGCTTTTACCAACTCTGATTGAGAAATGCTTTCTGACTTGCTTGGTTCGAGGATACGAGCTATTTCTTCAAGTGTGTGTGGCTCTCTTGTCAGAAGCTCTCGCATTTCACGAAGCATTGGAAAACCACTCATGTAATCGAAAAGCTCACCAGAACTCATGCCCTTTGCATTATCGATACTAAATGATGACTCGCGGCCTGTAGAATCAATTTCTGGGATTGAGCGATGACCATTGACCACTGCAACCTGCTCAGGTAAAACACCCGCAACCTTAGACAAAAATCTCTGAAGATCTCTGTTTGTTTCTTCTTGCTTGTTCTTATCACCAATAGTTGCTGAAGTTGCCACAAAGCGCACATCTTGAGGCTCTACACCATAGGCATGCATAACCCTACGCAATAGCAATGAAATTTCAGCGGCTTGCGAGCCAACGTAGGTATGAGCTTCATCCAAAACTATCCACTTGAGTTTCCCTTGAGACTTAGCCAGGATATCTTCGTCTTGTTGACGAATCAGCATGTACTCTAACATGGTGGCATTCGTAACCAGGATCGGTGGTGGAGAAGACCAAATATCTCTCCTGCTTGTAACCTGTTCAGGAGCGCTGCTTCGGCTAAAGCTAGCGTTAGAAAGGTTTTTAGATGGAGCTTGAGTAGGTGTTTCACCATTATAAAGAGCAAACCTAACTTTGCCTTCAAATCCACGAGTCCACGCGCTCAAACGCTCTTTCTGTGAGTTGATCAAAGCATTGAGCGGGTACAGGAAGATAGCCTGCGTTCCTTCAAGCGCATCGGCGCTCTGCTTAGACTGCTTCGCTAAGTCATTCAACAATGGAATGAGGAAACACTCTGTTTTACCAGAACCTGTACCAGAAGTTACCACCACTGATTTAACTTCATCTGAAGATAAATAATCCCAAGCTTCTAACTGATGTTTATACGGCGGTCTATCCAGCGGCCAAGTGTAATCTTCTTGTATATCCTCAGCCCAACGCTGTTCGACAACACCTTTTGAGCGATACTCTTCTTTTTCCTCTATAGAGTCAGGAAAAGGCATCGGAGGTTGCGACAAGTTACCAACAAAAGCTTGATCTAACTTGCCTTGGTTCGCCAAGCCTTGCAGATCATTGTCACGACTTTCCGACGTCCAACCAAAAGTTGCTTCAAAAACTGGTTGCGCAAAGAAGTCATTCCCTTTGCCGTACTGAACTTGGAACTCACTTTGCAAAAACCTTCTCAAAGGGGCTGATTTCAGCTGAAGCCGGTTAATCACTGCCTGAGAAGTAACTGACGAAAGATCTTTATATAGAGACTTAAAATTAATTGCTTTTGTAGACATTATTTTCAACCTATTGCGCGCGTGACTTAACAGCAGACTTTATTGCGATTGCCATCGATTCTTGCATCCATACTCGGTCAAACTGAGACAGACGATTCAGAGCAAAGTTAATCAGTTTCGACTCTTCTTCATCGATATCTGCTGCTGGATACACGCCAGCATTATTAAGTGCTACCTTAACTGGCAACTCCAAAGGTATAGCCAAGCGCATTGCTTTCGACTTATCCACAGAGTAATGCTGAGTAAAACCTTTAAGTTCAGCACCTAGAAGATCTCTTGACAATCTAGAATCTAGAATCTCTTTTAAGCGAATATCATTATGCTTATTTTGAATTTGAGTCAGGAGTCTGCCTTCTTGACGGCAATAGTATTCAGATTTCTGCTTGTGGAAATCAGCAATATGCGATGGCTCCTGTTCTGAAGAATAAATTGGCATGTCTAACCAGCTTGGCGTGATGCCATATAGAATGAAGAGCGATGCTTCCACAATAGCAGCATAATACTCCCCCTTGTCAGACAGATTTTGTAATCGACTCTTCAACATTGTATTTTGAATCTGTTCAAACTGAGCCGCCGGCAATTGAGCTTTCATCATCATCAATGAATCCATAGTGCTCTTGGTTGTTAACGAGATGGCTTCGATCCACTGTCTCAGAGATACGTTCAACCACTCAAATGGCATATCAAGTGATATCGACCAAACCGATTCAAACTCCTCTAGGCTCTCCTGTTTCAGCAACAGTGCAGCAAACACATCTGGGTTTGCAGAAAGACGCTTAAATATGTGGAAGGTTGTGGGATTGGCAACAGCAAGCTGCTCCACAAACGACTGCACGGTCTGCCAATCTCTATGCTGGAGATCAAGAATCAACTCTCTCAATGAGGCATCCATCTCTAAATAATCAAAGCTTCTGGTCTCAGGATCAAAAGACAGATCTTTAATAGACAACTGTAAACGAGTGTAATCGTAACTTGTTTCTTCTGATTCTTGTTGAGGCACCATCACAGCTCTCGGCTGAATTTTGCGTTCATTTTTAGAGTACACAAACCATGGACCAGGCTCATTGATTTCTGGTAACTCGAAAAACAACTCGCCTCTGTCTCCCTCAGATTTAAGTAATGGTGTGTGTTCTCGAGATAGGTCCCATATTGGAGCAGTGTAAAGCTCTATCGAATCTGGATTACTGTGGTTATGAGCACCATAGATACGGAGCATCGCATGATTTTCTTTCAATGACGCTACCGGATATTTGAACTGTACAATCGGAGGAACACGCGACTCCAAAAGCTCTCTTCCCGAGTAAAACTTAAACGAAACACGATCACGAGTATCGTCAGATTGAGTAAATAGAGCTTGAGCCATACGCGCCAGTTCACCGCTCCCTATCGTAGTTTTTGACTCTGGGATTTGAATTACATCCGTAACACTCGCTTTAATTCTTTTATGCTGCATGAGTGCAGCAGACACGCTGATTGAACTGGCTTCTTGATTAAGCTTTACTTTGAGACTGCTCGCATAGAGATCGTCCAAGGTGATATTATTGCCCCGAGCATTTAGTGTATTGCCATTGCTGCCTAGCAGACATACACCCGATTGCAGCGAGTCAAATTCAAACGTTAAGGTATTTATAGGAGAATTGTTCCAGCCTAAAACTGGGTGAAAAGTATCAGGCATGCTAGCTGGAATCTGAACTTCAGCAAAGAACATATCCTCGATAACGTCTACATCTCTTAACCAGTTCTTTTCATTTTCTACGAAGCCAAGGTCGGTATTATTGAAGCCAACAGCTTTTAGTTCAATCTCGCCCCTTCCATAATTAATCACATTGAAGTCAGACGACGCTGGCAAAATCGCACACTTCATTTGCCACATCACTTGTCCAGCATTGAACCAAACAATTGAACCCAAGCCATAAGAAAAGGCTTCAGAATTTAGCGGTACAAGCGAATCAGAATCAACACTCTTCCAGAACAATTCTTCACTAGGAATAGGTTGAGATTTGTTCACACCAAACCTCATCATTCCAGTAGGTTTCCCCTCAAATACGTGCTGATGTGATATTGCCTCGTGATTACGCTGGCCTTCAAGCCAACATGTGACATCTTGAGCTTCCTCGGCACCTGTAGTTACCTCAATGAACCCATAATCTAATTCAACTTTCGCTTTACCAACAACGCGGTAAACATCTCGACCTAAACTCGCAATGGTTCCTGCTTTCTCTACCTTAGATCTAGAGTTTGCGGCTTCTACTGTGCCAGAGTGAACAATTAATGCCGCTGATTGTTTTACTTGAACATTACCTTGACCAAGATACTGAGACTTCTCGCCTTCAGCAGAAAAAATCCAAGGTAGGGCTTTATTAAGCTCTTCACCTCGATAATAGGTGTCACTATTGAACTTATGTCCATCGCTCCAAAGCTCGTAACCAATGTTACTCGCAGCATCAGCGTTATAAAAATGAGCGAACTTGGTTATAACCTGCCATCTTTTATTGGCATACCCCTTGAGGTTGAAAGACGCAGTTCTGACTCGCTCACCTGTATTTGTATGTGTGTACAGATCAAAGAACTTAGGCAAGCTTTCCAAAGAGAGTACACGAGATAAATCTTGTGGGTGAATTGTATGGTTAACATAGGTTTCAGCCACTAAGTCCCAATGTCCCATATCTTCTCTTAAGTAACGTTTTATCCTGACCGGGTTTTGCTCACGACGAATGATTGCTGAAGTCCTGCGAACTAATCGCCCGATTAATTCATGGGCTTCTTCATCACAAAGTAGAAATGGTAGTTCATCTCTCCACTGTGGATAGCGCACATCTAGAGCTATAACAGGGTCAGACTCGCCGTGCAGATGGTAGGTGTCTCGATACTCCATCAACTTAGTAATTAGAACTGTCGCAAGCTTGGCAAATGGAGGTTGCTTTAGCGTTTCAGGCAACAATTGCAACTGCTGATGAGAAATATCGCTAATTTCAGAAGTGTGATGAAATAGAGCGTATTGAGAAATCACCTTATCCAAGTACTCTGGTACCGGCCCACTGCTCAAGCCAACAAGACCTGATCTAGGGAATCCACCTTGACAATACAAAGTCGCAAAATATTGATTTGCAGAAGAGGTTGAGTAAAGATCGAGACCCCAGTACTTTAGACCGGCTCTGACAGAATCATAGATATAAGTGTTAAGTCGATTGCTATGTGATATGTCGATACTTCTCAGTACAACTGGCCAGCGCTCCTTCCCACCCGTAAAATTTCTTTGGATCCATGTAGCCAAATACAGCGTGAAGATTTGATCGAATTTTTTTCCATAACCCGAGCAAGAGTGTTGATTAAATATAATAGACGGCTCTTTAGCTCTGAAAAGCGCTTTCAGCAACTTGTTCATTTGTTGAAGTTCTTCGTCCGTCACCTTCAGTGCCCATAATGGCATCCCTTTTTTAGGTTTCGGTCTTTTAGACTCAAACTCATTGAACCATTGTTGCATCGTTACCACAGGACTTTGAACACCATCTAAAATCATATAAATCACTTAATGCTAGTTAATTGTTTTGTTGGCTATTATGTACTGATAATAAAAGCACATGATAACAACCACCCACTTACGGTGTCTGATACCCATAAATTGTCAATACTTAAGCTAATCGCTCACAGAACCTCGACCTAAAACTTTGATCTGAATTCTTTAAATACAAAGTATCACACGGCGGTTCACCACACTTATCACATTACGCCATTCATCGTATTTAGATTGGTGCTGAAGCATCGCATTCGTGGGAACTATCACATACTCAAATATGTTATTGAGTTTTATAAGCTTCTAATCTCAGCTGTCTTTGGCCATTTCACCCTAGACTCATCCGTCAATGAGATAACAAACGGAACAACCCATAGCTTTAACCCACTAGCAAAATCCAAACTGTGCTCTATCGGCTCTCTGAAATCCTCATGACTTGGATAGATTAAATAAAGCTCACCCTCTCCACCAAGATACTTGTGCCCGTAGGCGAACATCTGATACATGTCGGATTGCGAGATGCCGTAGTTGTGCTTGGTGACATCTATGAGCTTCCATTTTGTGTCAAGGACGATAAAAGGCTTATTGGTTTTTTTAATTAGAAGATCAGGCTTAAGCTGAAATTTGTTTTGCTCATTGTGAGTCACCAGATACTTTGACCTAGCTTGTGTTAAAAGTTCCGCTTTGCCATCGAGCTGTTTGCGGAGGATAGAAGCAACATAACTTTCAAACACTGCCTCCATGGGAAACAGCAAAGAAAGCGCGTTGGATTCACCTTTCATACTCAAAGGGGAAAAACCTGCCAAAATAAGTTTTGCCCAATCAAGTGGCGCGTGATAATCACTCATACCTCGGTCCAATCTTACGGCATTAATATCTTGCGCTACGGACTTTGAGGAAGGCACATCAATAAAGGCAAACTGAAGCTCTCGCAGTAGCTTTTGATTGGAAGAAATTCGAGTATATTGCGCCACTTTTTGCAGAGCGGTTGCGATGAGTCTATTCGCTGGTCGATTTACTAAGTACTCGTCATATTGAACATAGAATTTATGTCTATTGACTAGATTGTGCTTGAGCTGGTGGCCAACTAGCAGTTTCCCTTTCTGAAAATTGAGGTTGTCTTGTTGTGTGACATAGTCACTTTTAAGACCGCGCTTTATCAGTTTATTCACCGATTGCAAAAACTGATAAATAAACACCTCTAGTAAAGGCATTTTCTTGTTGGCGACACTCGCCTGATTGGCACTGATGTACCTGAAAGAGCCCAGATGTGCGAGCATCATAAGAAGCATCTGGCGAGAGTGTTCAATTGCGCTGTCTTCACTCTTAGCCTTACGCCCGACTTTCGGCAATACCTCAATATGCTCACCAGTGGGGGTAAATAGAACCCCCACATAGTTTTTGACCTGAATAAGCTCCACACCGTTACGCTTGGTTAAACTAAGGCACTTACACAAATCACTCTCTTCCGCACTCAAACTCACCTCTTTCAAGTAATTAAAAGCCCGAGAAGTGATTCGTGAAGCACCCAAGGATTCAGCCTCTTTGGCAAGAGTTATATAGCCATACTCAAATACAGTGATATGCATGCCTATGAAACATCCTCAGTATTTTCATAGGCTTGTTCATTAGTATCAGCCTTTGAGGACAAGCTCTGGTAAATACCTTTATAGGCATTGGGATCTTTCCAAACCAGAGCTGATTCTTCGGCTAAGGTATATTTAATGACTGCTTCACCATAACCATCGAGCTGATGATTGCGTCCAAACAGTTTGGTTAGTTCATCGCTTGATTGTTCTTTCCTAGTCACAAACTGCAAGGTTTCTTCTTTTTGGTTGTCAGCCAACACCAAGCGGATCTTTTCCCAGTCCTCGAAAAAATATTCTTCCAACAACGGGATAATCTTGTTTTGAAAGACGGAAAGTAGATCATCAAATTTTTGAACGCCCATAAAGAAGGCATGACCCAATGTATGCTCTCGGTCATACAGGATTTCAATGCGTTGGTTTAAGGTATCGAGCAACTTTTGAAGATCAATCCCGTCAATCACGCTACCTGCTAATAAGCTAGAGTCAGGCATCATCTCTTTGAAATCAAAACGACGACGAAGAGCAGTATCCATCATGGCGAGGGAACGGTCAGCTGTGTTCATGGTGCCGATGATATATAGGTTGTCGGGGACAGCCAATCTAGCACCCGACTGAGGCAGTACCACCTCCAATGCTTCTTCTGCGCCCGAGCGCTTTGAAGGCTCAATCAAGGTAATCAGTTCACCAAAGATTTTGGAAATATTGCCTCTATTGATTTCATCAATTACCAATACATAATTTTGTTTATGCCGCTGTGCAGTAGCAGACAAGACGGTTGGCGTGCGTTTTTGAATCTGTTTTAGCGCTCTTATAAAGTAGCTCGCATGTTGTTTGGCTAGGCCCGAAACTGATGGGTTCTTTTTGATTTCTTGGCGAGTCGTTACACCATCAAGATAGAGAGTTTTCAAATCCTCGAACTTCATAATTGGAGAAGAGCCCCAGCTACCTCCATACCTAAATCCGCTATCTTCGATAGAGGTTATAGAGCAGGCATCGGTTAAAGGGAAACCCTCTGTTTCGGTTTCCATTATCGCCTGTTTAAACTCATCCAGCGCTAACTCAAATTTCTGCTCTTGGTCCAGCTTGTGCTGATCTTTCTGACTATCTTCTAAGTTCTCTTTGGCAGAACGGGAGATTGATTTGAAGATGCCATCTTTAACCACGTAGTTTATCTGCTCGTTCGCTGTCACTTTTGCTGATAGCCCCTCCACAAACTCTTCGTATCCATAGCTTTGATGGAAGGTGACGAATTGAATTCGTTTAGATTCAACAAGCTCAACGTATTTAGCTTTCAGTTCAGCTCGTGTTTCCCAGACAAATGTTGGTTCTGCCGCTTCTACGGAAACTTGAATGGTATGGTATGTTTTTCCTGTGCCGGGTGGACCATAGAGGATTTGATTCAAAGAAGTGCCTTTAATTGCATAATCTTTGACTTTAGGGTCTCTAATTTCAGCATCACCAGTAATTAAATTCAGCTTGCTGGCAACATCATCGTAGGACAAAGTAAAGTTCCTGATTGCGTTCACGCTCCATGCAACTAATTCATCAAAGGTCAGCGAGATTCCATCTGGCAATGATAAGCCTTTAAAGATTGGCGAGTTATCGTAATCACCGCGAAGGCTTGTCATCGGAGACTCTAAATGTGGCGAATTGATCGAATCTATTTTTACTCCAAAGTCATCCGTTGAGAGATGCACTGTATAAGCTAGGGAAGTTGGCGCATCTTTCGTCGGGTATATCTTAGCCCATAAGTAAGAAAAGAAGTTACCACCCTGGTTTACTGGACTACGACGAATTTTTACATACCCATCAGGAAAAAGTTGCGTTTTAACCTCTTCCGCCCATTCACCAACAATATTGTAGGCACGTTTCAATTCATCGTAATCCGCATCCTGCTCTGGATTATTCTTAACACTTTTTTGTCCAGCCCACTTTTCAAGCAAGTCAACTTGATGCTGAGTAAAATATTGGTTTGCCATCGTTCATTCCCACAAAAAAAGCACGCCAGTTAAGCGTGCTTAGTAATTATCGATTAAGGGTTTTCTGCGGTCTTTTTCACAGCGCGCTTTCTGGCAGACTCAGCTTTCTTGACGGCTTTCGCCAAGACTTCTGCTTCCTTACGAGCCTCAGCAATGCGCTCTAGCAGTTTGTCGGCGGGATCATCGTTTGGGTCTTGCTCCACCAACTCACCACGGAAGGCTTTGACCAAGATGCTTTGGGTTAGGTTATCTACCTTCGTCTGCGCTTTTTTCACTTGCGCTTCTACGGTGTCAGCGAAAGCGAAATATTGGTCAACTAGGCGAACGATTTCTTTTTGTTCTTCCATAGTAGGTAGCTTAATACCAATTTTACGAACTTTGTTTAGATTTAAGTTAGGTTGGTTTCCACCAGCCGCTGCTTTTCTTGTTTCTTCATAGTTTTCTAACAACCTCAACTTCACGTAGCTTTTATGAGCTTTATCTTCATCAACAACAATAGCAGCGCAAGCTTGATTACATGTAGCCTCAAACATTAGCTCTGTTACCTGACCACGAGTTTTACCCTCTCCATACATAGCTAATAACAATGTACCTACGGGAAAACGTTTTAACTTGCAGTCCTCAGCACCAAAATGTGAGACAAATTGTTCAGCCTCGAAGCAGTATAAGTTCCCAGTCGCACTACTGGTTAACCAGGGAACATCTTCTGAATTCCAATACTCACTATTCGTACGCTTTGGAGTTTTTCCGGTCGCAACAGTCGAGATATCTCCAATAGTTAGGTCTTGCCACTCAAAAGAACGATTGGTTGAACACCACTCTTCCGTCAACTTACCCGACACTGCAGAAGCGAGTACCGATTGGCGGAAGCGTTTTAGCAAATTTGGGATGCCATCTAGGCGGGCTTTGATGGTGTCGACCTGTGCCAATACCTCGTCGAGTTTTTCAACGATGCGTTTTTGTTCGGCTAGTGAGGGTAGTGAAACCGTTAAACCCTGCATTCCTTTTTGGGTAATTTGAGGTTGCGCCGAACCTGAAATAATTGATTCAAAATTAAAGCCTAACAAATAGTATTTCAAATACATCACTTTTACGAATGGACTCAAATTATCTAGAGCCATTGCATTACCATTAATATAACTAAATGGTTGTGATAGATGAATGTTTCCGCATGTTGCTCCACGACAAGTAATCATGAGTGTAGGGTGTTCGTGCGTAAACTCATTGTATTTACCAATGACACCATTTGCACCGTAAACAACATACCCTTCATCAAGTAAACTCTTTGTAGGAATAGTTTTCCATTGCTTCGGTGTACATAATTCAAAAATTGAAACTATACCCCACCCCTTCGGTAACTCACTCATTACACTGCCTCCGGCTTTTCTGCCAAGCCAAATGATTCTTCGAGCAACTGCTTTTGCCCTTCCGCCTCATCATTAGCACCCAGAGCTTGCATCAGTTGATAAATTTCAGACATCGCCTCAGTCAGCTCTGCCATTGCCTCACCCGCTAATACTTCTGGCTCTGGTAGGTTTTCAGCACTAATGGCTTCAAGATCTTTTAGCCAAGAGATATCTAGGCTGTCACCTTTGTGGTCACGAATGTAATCACGACTAAATTTACGAAAGCGTGCATTTTCAATAACGTTCTCTACAGAATCCTCACCCTCGGCAAAGATGTTGCCAAGCGTCTCGTACACACCCTCTTCACGAGCTGATAAACCGTTTTTATCTGCACCATATACATTGATAAACGCTTCAAAGTGCTTCGCTGTTAGCGGACGACGCTTACCAAAGGTGTTCATGTTGGTACGCATATCGAATACCCATGTCTCCTTGGTACAGCCTTTATCTTGGTTTTTGTTCTCTGGCGTACCTTTTTGGAAGAAAAGTACGTTAGTCTTTACCCCTGCGGCGTAGAAGATACCTGTAGGCAAGCGCAAAATGGTGTGCAGATTACACTTGTCCATCAAGTCACGGCGAATATCGGTACCCTTGCCGCCTTCAAATAACACGTTATCTGGGATCACCACAGCGGCACGGCCACCTGGCTCTAATGCATCGTAGATATGCTGCATAAAACAGAGCTGTTTGTTGCCCGTTGGGTGAACAAAGGTACGAGTAATATTGGTGCTTGCTGCGCTACCAAATGGAGGGTTAGTCAAAATCACATTCGCTTGTGGAAGGCTCTCTCCTGCACTGCCCAATGTGTTGCCAAGGCGTATTGCGCCCTCTTTTGCATCACCCTCAATATCGTGCAGTAGACAGTTCATCAATGCGAGGCGACGTGTTTCTGGTACTAGCTCCAAGCCCACGAACGCTTTGGTCATTTGAAACTCTTGATCATTATCGTCTAGAGCATCTAAATCGTTGGTTTGAGATTTAATGTACTTATCCGCCTCAATCAAGAAACCTGCGGTACCTGCCGCTGGATCTTGAATTACTTCACGCGGCTGAGGTTGCATCACTTTGATGATAGTGCTGATGAGTGAACGTGGCGTAAAGTACTGGCCAGCGCCTGATTTGGTTTCATTGGCGTTTTTTTGTAGTAGACCTTCGTACATATCACCAAAGTCGTCGCGGCTCTTACCACTATCGCCGTCAAACCACTCTAGTTTGTCCATATTATCCACCAATTCAGTCAGCTGCGCTGGTTGAGTAATGGTGGTATTTACGTTTTGGAAAATTGCACGAACTATGGCATGGTCGTCAGCGCCAAGCTGAACCAGCATATTACGATAGAACTGGTGCTGTTCTTGACCTAGCTTGGCTTTTAAATCAGCCCAGCGATAGCCTATTGGTAGCAAGTCATCCTCTTGGCCTGTTTCTTCACACATTTTTAGAAACAGCAACGACGCCAGCTCGTTCACATAGTTTTGGTAAGACACCCCACCGTCACGCAGGTTGTCACACAGTTTCCACAGTTTGGCGACTAGATCATTATTGTTCATGCTTTCTCTCTTGTTTTAGGTGTTTGCTGCTCACTCCTGACTTGGAATAATAAGCAACAAAAAGATATTAATGCCAGATTGTATAAATCTATGCAGGCTCATCCCACATATATTCTTTAAATTGAGTGAGTATGCTGTCTAATTCGTCATTGAAGACGTTCATAAGCTTACGTTTGCCACCTTTACGCTTGTAGTTGCCTGTTTTAAAGGTGTCATCATCGAGTACCACTTTGTCTTTAATGGATGACGCTAGGCGGTCGAGCCAGTTTAGTTGCTCGTCACTCCACTCTTTTTGTGCTTTGATTTTGCCTAACGCTAGGTTTACGCGTTGTTCAAATGGCAACAGTGCATCACCAATTGCGGCTCGGCGAATATGACCAATCAAGCGTGCTGCTACATCTTGGTTTTTAGTTTCTTTCCACGCTTTCTTGAGGGTTGGTTCATTGAAGTTTTGCGCATCAAACCACTCTTGAAGCTCTAACAAGCTTTTACGAGTTAAGTCTCTTGGGCGGTTGATGATCACATCTAATGCTTCTTGTTGGTTAGAGGATTTGTCCACCAGCGCATCAAAGGCTTCTAAGAAATCTTGTGCGGTTTCATGCTCTCCGTAGATGGTTTCTACACGTAGCAACGAATCGTCCACATCGGTAAAGATTGGCATATCGCGCAAGTCATTGATCTCTTGCTTTAGCTGTTCTAGACGGCCCACCATGTTCGTGACCTTATTAAACACCTCTGCTGACCATTTAGGGCCTTTTTGCTTAAGCGTTTTTGCAAGGTCGGCAAAGTTACAGCCTGCTGAATCTTGGCATAATTCATCAAAGCGTTTGATTTGGCTGTCTATCTCTCGTGATTTAAGACGATTAAACTCGGCATGGCTGGAGATACGTTGTAGCTTGGCAACCAATTGCTCGTGGCTGTGCTCTGCAAAGCTGCGGCCATCAGCCTCAATCGCTTTGTAGGTTTCAGAGTCGGTAATTTCGTTAACCAAGGTTTGCAGTTCTACCTTTGGGCGAACCACTACTGGGCGCATGGTATCGACACTTTGCAGGGTGGAATACAGATCAACAGCATCGAAGATTTTGAATGAGGTTTTACCGACTGCCGGACACAGACGAGTTGCTCGACCCTTCATTTGCTCATACAAGATACGACTACGCACTTTACGCATGAACACTAAGTTACAGATACTCGGTATATCGATACCGGTAGTCAGTAGGTCTACTGTGACCACGATGTTGGGTAAACGCTCTTTGTTAAAACGTGTGATCATCGACTGGACTTTGGTTGAGTCTTTGTCTGAGTCACCGGTGATTTTAATGATGGCATCATGCTCAAGCTGTGGGTATTTGGCTTTGAACGCTGTGCGCAACTCCTCAACTACCGAGTCGGCATGAGTATTGTTAACACAGAATACTAAAGTCTTTTGTGGGCTAGTAGGATCGATGTGATTGACGAGTTCCTCACACACCACTTTATTGAAGTTTGATGCAATGAGGGCACGGTTAAAATCCGCGACCTCAAAGCCTTGCTCATCCTCTAAGGTATCGTTGATCAGCTCACCCTGATTGGATAAACGCTGCACGTCTGTACCGCCAGATAAATACACGCCTTGTTCACTAAGCTTCGTGATGATGCGAATTGGCGGTTCTTGATCGGTTAAGTAACCATCGATAACCGCTTTGCGGTAGCTATAGCGATAAACAGGTTTCTTCTGCTCACCGCCAAAGATATCGATGGTGTGCAGCGCAGGTGTCGCAGTTAATGCGATTTTCACTGCATCGAAGTGATCGATGATACGGCGATACGAAGAGATAAAATCTTGTTCGTTTCTGAACTTCTCTTCCCCTTCGGTTTGCTCTTTATCAAGAATGTAACCACGATGGGCTTCATCAACAATAATGCAGTCGTAGCGCCCTACAGGCATGACTTCATCACTTTGCAACGTGCGCTTAACCAAGGACTGAACGGTGGCAACGTGGATCTTGGTGCTGTCTTCAGGGAAGCGATCGGTTAACCCTTTCACATTGAAGATGGAGTTAAAGGTATCGCCTTTGATATTGGTGTCTTCAAATGAATCAAGTGCCTGCTTACCAAGGGAGGTACGATCGACCAAGAATAAAACGCGTTTAAAGCGTTGAGACTGAATAAGGCGATACATTAAGGCAATGGCAGTACGTGTTTTACCAGTCCCTGTCGCCATGGCTAACAAGATGTCCTGCTGACCGTTGACTATCGCTTTCTCGGTTGCTTGCACCGCTTCTTCTTGATAGTAACGTAGGCCAAGATCGCTCATATCTTGATTGCGCGTAAACCAGTTATTATTGAGTTGATCATCACTCTCTAGTTTAGCGACCAATTCTTCTGGCTTGTGCCATTCTGGCAAAGCCTTTGGCATATTGGTTGGATGACGAACATCGCGATACCAAATACCACTTTTGGTTTTTATAGCGGCCTTATAGCTACGACCATTGGCAGAAAAACAGAATGGAATTTTAAAAGATTGCGTATCAGTAGAGTCTGACCAGGATGGAAGGTATTTGCCTAACGCTTCTTCAACTTGCTCTTGTTCTTCATCGTTACGAGCAACTTGCCTTAACTCATCAGTTAAGAAGTTAAAGTCAAAATACTTACTGTAGCGGTAAGCTTCATTAAGCTTCGCTGACACATCTTTGTTGGTCTTTTTTGCCTCAACAACCGCTATGGGCTTTAAACCAACGAACAATACATAGTCTGCAAAGCCTGTATGGCCGGTTTCATCTTTACCAGTCGGCCACTCAGCAATAGCCATGTTTCGGCCTACTTGAGGTCGAGTGCCGTTGGCAAAATTAAGATTCTTGGTGTCCGCATCCCAACCCGCCTTACGAAGCTGATTATCGATAAGGTAGCGAGTCTCGCTTTCGCTTAGATTCAGAGCACGCGAAGACGCTTCTTTTGTGATCTGTTGTTTGTATGCTTTACGCTCGATTTCTGTCTTCTTTGAAAGCTCGATTTCCTGCTCTTGGAGTTTTGACTCCAATGCGCTAATTCGAGCTTGAGACTGCTCTTGGGTTTCTTCTTGCTTACTTTCCAGTACTGAAATATACCCGTTTAATGCGGTTAGCTTGGCTTGCTGAGCTTCTACTTCCGATTTAGTCTGTGTTTCACTTTGGCGAGCTAATGCTAATTCTTGCTTGAGGCTGAGAAGCTCCTCTTCGAATTGCGCTTCATTTTCGGAGTTAGGAAGAATAAATTCAGGTGCTGGAAAGTCGAAGTTTTTAGTGACTAATCGGTAGTACCAAACCGCAAGGCGAAATGCGAGACGTAAGCACATTTCAGCATCTTGCAAATCATCGTGATACTCATGAACGGCTTGGTTGCCAATTTTACGGAGTTTATGAAATACATTCAGGATACCATCATCAACAAATGGGATTTTACCTAACTCTCTCAAGAGATCATGTTGATTATCTGGAGTCTCAATATCAAGCAGTTTTGCTAAATGCTTTGCGGTTGCTTCACCAAATTGGCGCAATTTTACCAGTGTCGTATTTGGGTCATCTGGATAGTTTTTCTCTGCGGCACGCGCAATGGCGAACAGAAAATCATTCACACCCTTTAAAAACTCAAAATTGGATTTCGACATCAAGCTCTCCATAAAACCTGCAATAACGCCCTCACATGTTTGAATACAATAAGACGAAGGAAGCGTTCTATATTTTTGAATCTAAGGTCAATTATAACAATAGCTTAAATAAATAATCTTCAACTTATCAATAAGTTGATAGTCCTCACTTAATGCGGACAACGATAAATGCGATTATATAGGTTTGGTCCCATAATTTGAGATTTGAAAGCTAATGATGCATTTTCATCGCCATAGTATTGCAAGAGGTTTGCATAGCAGGGGGCGAGCCATTCGAGTACGATTCGTCGTGCTTGTCTTGTAAACTCCGTATTACTCTCTTGTTCAATATCAGGAGTATTTTCATAGTTTTGTATGCAAAGAGAAGATAGTGTAACTAACCTATCCGCTAATCGATCATTTTGGTCAGACAAGCTATCATTTAGTGCTTGCCCTAGGACTTCTTTAAAATCTTCTAGTGTTTTAGGTAGAGATCGGTAAGTCTCATAATGAACGCGGATAACCTCATGCAATACTACCTCCAGCTCAAATCTATTTAATATATAAGTTTGGTACTCTGAAAACTCGTCTTTAATATATGGAAACACCTCACATAAAATTGGTGTTCTAAATAGATCATCTTCACTTTCTCGAATATGCCGATATTGCACCAAGTGCAGAGCTTCATGAGAGATAGTTCTCTCTTTTTGCACTTTCTTAAACACATGAACGTTAACTGTATCTTCAGCAAATCTACTGACATGACCTAGAACATTCTTTTCAGCAAAACTTTTTCCATAGGCATTTACGCAGATATTTTTTGTGCTTCTCACTATATTCGAAATAATTCTATAAACCCTTTGGGGTGAACAAACTACTGTGTACAAAACCATAAATGGTAGCAAGGAAATTACAAAGAAACACATCGAGTAGTATGCTAGAACCCCATTTTTATTACGAACAGAATTCAATCCAGCTTTTGCTTGAACTATTTGTGCTTTTGCCTCTTTCATAGAGTTCTTTAATGACTCGTCATGACGCACAGATTCTAGAACTTCCATATAGATCTTCTTAAAGTCCCTAGGCAAAGACTTGAGCTTTTTAAAAAGACTATCTTTGATATAAAACTCAAAATCAGTGAAACTGTCAGCCGTTAAACCTTGCGGAGGAAACTCACCAAAGTCTTGCTTCAGTTGAGTTGATATATTTCTTTTCATTAAATGATTAACTCACAAATAAAAGGCTAGGGTCTCCCCCAGCCCATCTACATTACTCGAATGGTTAGATTTTCCCGAAACCCCACCAGGTTTCGCCAGACCAGCCTGCATCATGTTGAAATGCCAAACTAGAATCTATATTAAGTTTGCTACACAGCTCCGCTGGGTCGACGTCATCATTCTCAAAGTCGAAAAGTTCACGTAGCTTCGGATGGATGTATGAATACATGCAGACATCAGATACATAGCAGAACAGAATTGTAGGATCTTCTTCAATTTCACTGTCACCCGCTTCCGCTTTATCAAACAGGTCGATCATTTTGTCTGACTCTTCGCCGTATAGAACTAGGCCTGAATATGGAGAGAAGAGTTCTTCTCGATCATCTTTAATTTTTATTACTGGAATAGCCATTTTTCACTCACTTATCACCGGGCAAAATACAGTCCAACAATCTCCTAATAGGAAATTTCCGTATTGTCGAAACGCAATTAGGTCACTTCTTCCCAAAATGCCAAGCAGTTGCTCACCATTCACTTCAACCTCTTCTGGATCAAAATCGATACTATCAAGCAATATTTGGGACAGATACGAATATTCAAAATTCTCAGCGTCGTAAATAAAAAGAATCGACGGGTCTTTCGATGGGTCGCTCTGCAGTTCAGTCATTTCCTCATAAACCTTATCGTCATCAAGGTTCTGACCGTAGATCATACGTCCCGTAAACGGTGAGTGAATGTTCTGCATATCGTCACAGACTTCAATAATCGGTGTAAGCATTCGAGCTCCTCTACTTCAAAGATGGTGCGATTCTAGATGAGATGATTCCTAAGCGAGGTTTGTAAGCTTATGAACGCATCTATGTCTAATCGAATACTATCTGAGAGCTTGAGGAAATGCTGATCACTTCACGCCAATTTAATTGAGAAAAGCCATGCTCAAAACCAAGCACTGCCTTTAATACACGCCACGTGGCTAGCCAAGATTGCCATCAAGCGCTTTCTGAACATCCGTTGTAGATGGCGGAGACATAATAAACCTGAAGTCTATACGCCTATTTTTAGGATCGTTCGTTGGTTGAATATGCTCATGGCCTGCGACTGGTCTATCATCACCATACCCACTAACACTAAACACTGGCTGCATTTGTTCATTCTGCATCCCTTTAAGAAGAGAAGTACCATTAACCAGTTTATTAAAGGTATAGTTTGCTCTGGCGGTAGATAAATCACGGTTATCACCAAATTGATTTAACAAAGCCCCACGAATAGGGACATTGTCAGTGTGCCCTTCGATGAACACTGAATTCAACTTTCCTTTAGTTTCTGGAAGACATTGAAGGTCATCGGGCTGCACAGCTGCATAGCAAGGTAATATCAACGCCAATACATTGGATACTGTTTTAAGCTTTTGGATATACTCATCATCTAACTCAGCTCTCCCCGTAGGGAATAGAATTGCGTCCTCACCTAATCGCATTACGCCATGCTCCATATCCATATCGACCTTCAACCCCCGCTTCTGCAATGAATCTTCTATGTTTTGAAGAAGCTCAATTCGAGCACGCGAATTTTCGACAATATCGGTAAGATATCCTCGGGCAATGTTGCGCTCTGAAACTAACTTGGAGTTCTGTTCTTCTAGCAATTGTTGAAACTCTCTAGACTGCTTTTCCTGACGAGTTAACTCTAAGTTTTTTCTTTCTAAAGTTGCTCTAAGTTTATTCGCTTCTCCTTCTTTTTTACGGGCTTCCTCTTCTTTTTTACGAAGAGAGGATTCTTGCTTTTTAAGGTGAGCTATTCGAGCTTGATATTCATTCTCTTTACGCAAGCTGTCTTCGTTTGCTGACATCAAAGAAATCATGAAAACAGCGAGCAATATAATGAATACAAAAATCAAACCTGACATGATGTCTGAGACAGAAAGAATATAGCTTCCATCATCCGAGTATTTTTTACTTGCCACGTTACTTCACCATGTAGTCAGCACGTTTAGGTGCAAATTTTGTCGCATTCTTTAGCATGTATGAAGCTCGATACTGCCATAGACCGGTTTTGCTCAAGTGAATACCGAGGTTGTACTTAAGTCCTGGCAACTGAGAAACAACTTCATTAAAGGTGGCCACTTTTGTGCCTAGCTCAGCGATAAAACATTCATCAGCTTGCGTTGAATAAGCAACGACAGCATCACCTAATTGCAGCAACAGATAAATATCACCATCGGGAATATCTGTTAGAACATTGCTATCAGGTAGTTGTCTACAAAACTTAGCGTGAGTATTAGGCGAGCAATATATTTCGATATTCGTAGCAAGTCCCTGTTCTAAGTAAACACGAAAAAATTGGTTCATCCAAGAAAGACTAGGTACATCAGAAAAAGCCGGTTCTAGTCCACAAAATAACTCAAACCTTTTGTTAAGCCACTCCTTGCGCTGTGATAAAAGTGAGCCTACAAAATCTCCTACGCCTATCTCCAAACTACTTTTATGATTTGAGACAAAATGTCTAGCTCTGTAGGATTCCGTATCAATATTTGAAGAAAGCTCAAATATGTCAGATGTCAGATCTGATAATCCCGAAGTCAACTTGGAATCAACAACATTACCAATATTCGACAAAAGAACATCACAACTTATGACATCGGAGCGCGATGCAAACATGGATTTTGCCTGAGGCCAAAAACCTTCGATTTCGAGCACATTACCCATACGAACTCGCTTATTTCTATTTAGTACGCACAAGTGAGCCATTACTCTTTGTCCATAGAGCGAAACGTTTTCGGTATTGAGCTTCTTTAGAGAAACTAGCCTCTCTGTGTGCTTATAACCAAGCCTCAACTCTTCGTCTGTTGGTGTCCAAGTGTTGTTAGTCAACTCCGTACTAAGTAATTTCGCGGTATTCGCCAATGAAGAAGCAGTTCTGAACTTATTCATCAGAGGTTCCCCTCCATTGCACTCTGAGCCTCAGTTACAGTTGGTGGCGTCATAATAAACCTGAAATCAATGCGTCGGTTTATGGGATCGTTTTTAGGGTAAGGATGCGCGTGTCCCGGAACAGGCCTGCCTTCACCATAACCACTCACACTGATTACGGGCAGAGTACTAGTGTTTAACATTGAAGCCAGCAAGGGCTGACGATTGGTGACTTCACGATAAGTAAACATGGCTCTATCCGCTGATAGCTCCCAATTATCCTTATACTTTTTAGCAAGTCGCCCCCCAATAGGAACATTATCCGTATGCCCTTCAATAAAGACCGAGTCAATCTTTCCCTGAGTATCAGCTAGACACTTTCCATTATCAGGTTGGTTACTACCATAACAAGGCAGAATCTCTGCTAGCACTTCTGCCACAACCTCCAAGCGGTCTAGCTGCTCTCCACGCAGGTCTGCGGACCCGGTTGTAAATCGGATCGCATTCTCATTTAGACGAAGTACACCATGCTCCACATCAATATCCACCTCGATGCTACGTTTAGCTAGAGCATCTTGGATATCGGTCAGCATGGCACCACGCATGCGATTATTCTCTTCAAATTTACTCAGGATCTGAGTTAACTCTTGCATTTTCTCTTCGTGCTCTCTCGACGCAATCAAGAAGTCAATCACGAAAATCGCAAGGGTAATAATGAAGATAAACATCAAACCGGACATGATATCTGAAACAGACATCATGTAACTTGAATCCTCACTATGCCTTTTTATTCTCACGCTTGAGCTGCCTTCTTATACTCGGTACTCGAAAGATCGTTAACTAATGCACCAATCTCATTCGCGGCTTCCATTAGGTTATTGGCAACATCTGCAGACTGACTGTCCATGTTCAGTAACTGGTTATTTGCGTGGGTAACATATTGTTCTAAGCCTTGGTTGAGCACCTCAAAAGACTGGTTCAGTGACACTTCAAACTGAGCAGCAAAACCAGCCTGTGAAGCAACAAGTGAATTCAACTGTTCCGTTGCCTTTGAAATAGCTTTATTTGACTCACCAGATTCAACGGCGCTAACTTGAACTTGTTCAATCAAGTGTTGGAACTGTTGAAGCGTGCTACTTGTCTGTTGGTTAGCCTCCACAAACTGATGAGATGCGGAATCTAAATTCGTGATTACTTGATTGAAACCCTCTAAACAATTCATTGAGCTTGAGTTCAGCTGATTAACCACTTGAACATTGCCAACGAGTTCAGTATTCATCTTCTTGAAGCTATCAACCACATTAGGAAGTTGAGCTATCGAATCTGCTACAGCAGACTCTGCAGTGCGCATCTGCTGAGCTAGATTAGAAACTTGCTCACCTAGACTCTCTGCTACCTGCTGTAACATCTGTGGCAACATTTCACTGGTCAGAGTTTGATATTGCTGCAATGAACTACTCATGTGATCAGACGTTAGCTGAGCCAACTGTTGCGGAATATTCGCAAACTCAGCTGACGTTTGGCGCATCGTAGTTGTGTAGTTCTCAGAAACCTCAACAACTTTAGCTTGAACTGTGTCTGTCATAGCGGAAACCACGCTTTCTACGTGGGTAATCACCTCTTTTTCACGAGATGACATCTCATCCACTGAAGTCGCTAACTGTTGGGTCAAGCTTTGAACTGAGGACTCTAGATTAGAAGTCAATTTCGAAGTAGTCTCCAACGTCTTATCTTGCGCTTCTGAGAAACGATCTATATTAGAAAGCAACCCAGTATTCATCTCCTGAAGGACAACACCCATCTGTTTGATCTCTGTGCCAGCAGACTCTAATAAGGACTCTCGGAATTCACGAGATACACGGCGAATGGTGTCATCGGTAATTCGTTGTTGGTCTACTTGGAAATCAGCGAGTGCTTTTGTCTGAGCTTCAGTCGCTTCAAGTTGCATCGCAGCCAATTTATCGGAGTCAATCATCTCAATATGTGAAGCCAAATAATCACTAAAGTCTTTCACTGTGACTTCTAATTTATGGAAGCGCGATTTCTCATACCAAGAGAAAATCATAGAACAGATAATACCCACGACAGAGGTAGTAAATGCAATGCTAGCACCAGATAGAAGCGGATTTAACGAAGCTTTAGCCGATTCAATATCTGATGAGCTTAGGCCTACTGAAGCTTCACCAATACCTATCATCAAACCAACAAAAGTAAACAATAAACCCGCGCCCGTCAGCATGTTCGGGATAGCGGTGTATTGACGAACATTCACATGTGGCTCGACAACCGTTTCCATATTGAACACGGAGTTAACCTGTAAAGTATTTCTCAATGCTGGCGCTTGACCCTGTTTACGGGTGTAGTGAGTATCCGGAAGCTGCATACTTCTACGATAGGCTCCCCATGACGGCGCTAGATACTTTACTTTTTGAATCAGCGAATGCATCTTGTCGTAGTTTTGATATGCGATAGATGCTGAATTAGATGTCCAATCCTGCTCTACTTCATTACCATCGTCATCGTAATCAACCTGATGCTTTAGCTTGCCAAGTTCACTGTTTACCTGATTAAGTTGTTTAATCAGCTTGCCGGTAGCACCATGAAGTTTAAATGCTGTAATTAAAGCACCTATGATGATTAGTGCACTAAAGATAATCGTCAAAGGGTCTTGAAAGATGCTACTCATTAGAATCTTCTTCCTGTTTTAAAGTAAGTTGCTTTGTCTAAAATGTTTCGATAACGCTTGTCTCTATCGTCATCGACTTTTCTTTGTTGCTCTGGGGCTAAAGGCTTCAACCAATGAGCTGGCGCTCTCTTTCCTGGTTTTATTCCCTTCCCGTTCAAAAATCTTGCTATCCGATTTTGGTAGTAACTGAGATGGTCGTGAACCCAATCAGGCTCTAATCGGCTGATGGTCTCCGCATCCACATATTCGCTCTCAAATAGCGCTTGTTCGAGCTCATCGGTTCGTTCGAATATGCCGAGGTCAAAATGGGGCCCGATAAAGCGCTCAACTAAAAAGTAATTGCCCACATCAAATACACAGATCTCGCTCTGGTTATTGAGTGGCGACGAGTTCATGGTCTGAACACGAAGCTCATCAAGGTTCACTTTGTCTCTCAATATTGAAGATGAGCGATCGGTAAGAAAGAAACGAACTCGTTTAAATGCATCGCTGTAATTAGCCCAAAACATAATGCGGCTTCTGAGGTTTTTTACCTGCCGCTCGTTAAGGGAGCTATCGTCACTGGTCTCAATAAGTAACTCAAATATCTTTGAAACCGACTTATATTCAGTGACATTGAAAAAGCTCTTTAGCTTCAACTGCGATGCTTTTGAGAGTCGATACCAAATTGTGGTTTTGGAATCAGGTAAGCAGCGATGCTTTATCCATTTTCCAAAAGCTGAATCACTGCTGATAGTTCTAACTTTATCTAGCAGACGCTCAAGCTGCTCAATAGTGTTGTCCTCAGAAATAAAGTCCTGGCAACTTCTCCACCAAGTCAGCTGGGCTTCGGAAGGGTTCAACGGGATTGCATCTTCTGCTTGCAGAGCTATGGTGACTATATGAGAGCCTTTATGTTCGAGTCCTAAGCCTTTGAAAAACAGATCTAAGCTCTTTCCATTACTCATGGTCGCTCTCGCACAAAGCAGGTACTGTTCCGAAACCAAATATCGCGCTATTTCAATCTGCTGTTTAGCAAGCCTTGAAAAAGACTTAGGTAAAACACGAGGAAAGCTATCGAGCAACCAGCTCGCTACAGCAATATAATTGCGTGCAATCCCTGAAACCAGTTTCTTCACCAGTTCAGAAAATCTCACTTCATCGCTTTCGATAGCTGTCCAAACCGCTTTTATTGCTCGCTCTTTTTCCGACGTTTCAAGTCCCTGATATTCCTCTTCAGAGCGCAATATGATCAGCCACTCTAGAGAGGATAAAGGTTCGAACCGTTCAAGTTTTGCAATCAGCTGTATGAGCTTCTTTTGTGTAAAAGAGTTGGACGCACTCTGAAGCTGATGGCTTTCTCCACCAAGAGGTGGAGTAAGAGAGTTAACCTTTGGTGTTGACGGCAATGCCGGCTCCAAAAACCAAGGATTTCGATTCATTCTAATTACCTACCAGCTCGGTTAAATCATGACTCTTGAACTCAAAGCGAAAAACCACCTTTCTATTCTGAGCGACAGGTAAACTTGAATCTGCGTCTAGGTTGCCTCTGGCTGCTGGCAAAATTTTCTCAAGGAAACGTCCTTTGTAGGCAAATATCATCTGCTCAATATGAGAGGTCACAGCTTCAGCGCGATTTAGACTCAAAGACATCGCTCGACCTCGGCCTTCGCCCTGAGCAGCATGCCCTTCAATCACCAGGTGCAATACCTCCTCAGAGGTTTCATCATTCAAGAAAATCGCTTGGCTGTAAATTGGGATCAATTTGTTTAGGAACTCGCGCGCAGATGAATCCAACGTTGAACTATTGCTCGAAAAATTTAGCCCTTCAGTTAAAGCAAGAGAGCCTGTCTCTAGGTCGACCTCAGACTCGATACCCGCTTTCTCCAAACCTTTTTGGATTTCCTCGATAATGACAACTCGATTGCTCTCTGATTGCTCTTGATATTTATAAAGCTGGGCTAGTGTTGCTATCAGTAGCAATGCAAATACCATCAACAAACCAGCCATCAAATCACTGATTGATAACCAGGTTCCAGTTTCGTCGATTTGCTCTTCTGAATAATCAGTAAGATTTTCCATTAAGCAACCTGCCCTTTCTTATCAGTCAGTGCCGCTTTTTCGTGCTGTGCTTCTTCAATAACTGTGCTCATGAGATCTACCGCTCGATCCAGTCGACCGTAGATTCGAGATGAAGTTGCGTCAAATACAGTGAAGTACTCTTCTACTGACTTGTTCGCACGTTTGAAGTAATCATCCATTTCTGGGCGCATCTGCGAGGCCACAGCGGCAAACTGAGTTGAAGACTCTGCAAATGCTTTGCCAAGGTCCGCAACCTGGCGTCCAATCGACTGCTGAACAAGCTGAATCTCACTAGCCCAACTCGCTTTCTCAAGTCCCATCGCTTTTGCCATAGACTGAACTCGTTCAGCAGCTTCAGCCAGTTGAATAAACTGTTTGTCTAGGTCTTCAAGAAGCTCCTTACGTTTGGTGTACTCTTCTTCAAACACGCCTCTAAAGTTATCTACAACATCATTCAAACCACTCTTCTGCTCATTCAAAGATTCATCTAGCAAGCGATTTTGCTCGGTGAAGTAATGGGTCAGGCTAGCTTGATAGGCATCTCTAAAGCTTTCGAGTTCTGTTTGAACCGTGCTCGACATTCGAGAAACTTTGCTGTCAATATCACCCAGACCAGTTTCAAGCTCTTGGCGTGCAGTACTCATCAACTTCGCAGATTCGTCTCCGACAGAACGAAGCGTAGTAGCCTGTTCATTAAACATTTCCTTCGAATCTGCAATGATGGTCGAGAAAGCCACCGTCTGCTTTTCGATAGACTCATTACCAAGCTTAACGATACCTGTAACCTCCTCAGAGATTTCAGACAATGCTTTAGTGCTATTCTCTGCGAACTCGTTCAGTGAACGGTCAAGTGACCCTGCGAAGCTATCTAGCTTTCCTAAAGTATCGGTCTGGAATTTGACTAGCTCGGCCGTAGCCTTGGTCATTTCAGCGTTTGATACTTCAACTTGTTTAGTTAGATCATCAGTCACATCTGCAAAGCGAGACACTACTTTATTGGTTTCACTCAACTCGGAAGTTACAGGCTCAACAACCTCTTCACCCATCTTCTCAACTAGGTGTTCAAACTCCTCCATGCGAGAACGAGATAGCTCTTCAATTCCAAGTTTTATTTCAGCTGCTGTTACATTGCTTTGGTCTAGGAGAGTGCTTATTGGATTCTGTACTTCATCTTGAAGAGCCTTGCTCAATTGCTCTTGAGTCAGAGAAGAGCTTGCAAGTTTAGAAGTGGTTTCAACCAGTTCAGCAACGTTTATATTAAGCTCACCTGAAGCCTGAATGCTTTGGTCTAAGCGAGTGCTTAGTGGGCTCTGAACTTCATCTTGAAGAGCCTTGCTCAATTGCGCTTGAGTCAGAGAAGAGCTTACAAGTTTAGAGGTGGTTTCAACTAGTTCAGTAACGTTTATATTAAGCTCACCTGAAGCCTGAATGCTTTGGTCAAGTCGCATACCGATCGGTTGTTCCAACTCTCTATTCAGCGCGCTAACCAACTGCTCTTCTGTAAGAGGTGACGCCTGAGATTTAGACAAACTTTCTAGAACATTTGAAAGAGAGAACATGGCCTCGTTAATCTGACGATTTTCCGTAACAATCTCGTCGAGTTTCTGAGTAGTTGGAGCAGTCACGGAGCGAGAAAGACTTTCCTCAAGCTGATCGTGAGTAACTGTCTTGTCTACTAGCGTATCGATTGCACCAACTTTAGCCGTTATTTTTGACAGCTCTTGCGAAATAGGAGCTGTAAGCTCTGTTTTAAGAGATTCCGAAATATTCTGGCTAATAGTATTTGCCAGCAGTTGCTCGTCTTGCTGCAGAGACTTTAGCTCGAGCGAGAGAGCTGATTTAAGCTTATCGAGGCTAGCTTCCACAGCCTGCGAATTACGTGATGAAATATCTTGGTATTCTGTTGCTGACATTGCAGATGGTTTTGCGACTAACTGCTGAATAGCCGAGGTAAGCTCCGAAAAATCAAGAAGATCACTTTTACTTTCTTTTTGATGCTCTACCAATTGATGCAGTAAGTCATTGCCTGAGATTAACTTAGAGCTCTGTTGTATTTTCAATAAAAGCGCGTTTCTTCGTTTAGCTTGTGCTGCAATAGCCCAAGACAGATAGAGCATAAATAGAAAACTGGCAGCCATACCAGCAATAGAGGTTAAGAAAGCTGTTCCTAACCCCTCAATCAAACCCATAGCTTGCTCAACAAGTTTGGAAGAGTCATTACTCATCCCTCCAAGCGAACCAAGTCCCAGAGTAATACCCACAAAGGTACCCAGAATACCGATTGTTGTAAGTATTGCAGGAACGGACTTATAAGCCGCGCTATTGAACGGGCTAACTATGGAGTCAACAGAACGCAGCAATAAAACAGCAGATTCTTCAAATGAAATCAGCTTGCCTTTTTTACTAGTGTGAGTAGCACAAGATTGGCTTGCCAGTAGCTGAGCTTCTTCACTTAGGTGAGCGATCGGCACACCTCGACTAGATACTAGTTCCTCAAATGACTCTTCTGTTTTCTCAAGTAGTTTTGAGTGGTTCGCTTGGGAGGTTCTGAGTTTGAACAAGCAGGTGACGGCTAGTACCACTGTGGATGCTATAAATATAATATTTATCAATGACATAATTCAACTTTAGGTTGTGTAGCTATTCGGTATTCTGTTTCTGTTAATAGGGTTCTCAGCAAATGCTTGGGAATATGTTCGGCATTCCATTTCGAATCCCCGTCCGTCGATTTGACTGTTTGATCACCAAACCTAACGCTAAAAACATCGCCAGTGGGAAAATTATCTAAGTCTGCTTTAAACCAAACACTCGCTGGAAAGGCTCGATAAAACTCTACTTGCCACGCAGACTTTTGCTGCTGTAAAGCATTTGCTATATGAGTATTGATGTAAGGTTCACTGTCTTCTCGAGCTACCTTCCAAGCTCGATTTATAGCTGTTATTCGCTTTACAAAATCATCAAAAGTCATCGATGTCTCTTACAGGTTTAGACATAAGTTAGTTGCTTCATATACATTGCAACAGCTATTCACTATGAGACAGACAACTCAAGCTGCATATGATTCAATACAAATACATCAAAATAATTAGTGATGTACTAGTTTAAAGACAATACCGACAAATACTGTCTCTAATACTATTCCTTTACTAGATGCGTAGTTTATATACATTCACCAAAACTATAGGAATAACCAAAATTACAAACTGATGTTAGTTTTAGCCAGTCGCTTTCGATATTAATGAGGCGAGTATCACCTGCTTACCAAGCTTCAAAATTTCCTTGAAACTAAAACCTTTGCCGATTCTACATCAGTGTCTATCAATTTTATTTATCTATTAGCGCCATTTCAGTTCAAAACTTACTGTCCGAATCAGCCACATTGTTCTTTATCAAACAAATTAAAATTCGAACAAGTAACGGGTCAATTCGTTCAGCTGCGATTGGCTGCGTATTTTCAAACGCACAGCAGGCTCGCCTTTTGTAAGGCCGGGAGACGCATATGTATTACTATGCCTGCCTTTTTCAGGGGGATATACCGACTTTTCAATGCTAGGTAGTGCCTCTAAATCATTGTTAAAAGGCAACCATACAATGGCATATTCATCACGTAGAGGCTGGTCTTGTTGCACAACAACCCCAAAGCCAGAGGTAATATTCCAAGCAAACGCTTTTTTTGTTTCTCCCTCGGGAGGGCCTAACTTGCTAGTGATAAGTTCAATCGTTCTAGTTTTCATTGAAAACTCCTTCATATCAATTCAAACTATCAGTCTAAATCGGTCTAAAAATTATGGAGTTTTATAAGCTTGTAAACTAGTAATCAAATAGATATTTGTCTAACGATTTGAGCTCTGCTTCAGAACTAACGGTTATCAGAACACCTTTTTGCAATTTTTCTAGCCCTGCACAATAGTAAGTGTATTCAGGCCTAATCTGTTCTCTTTCATAAACGTCAAATATTAAGTTAGGGCTTTGCACTATGTCTTCGCTGTATGGTACCCAAAGTTCAGCTTTGCCCTGATGCTTCTTACATAAAATTACGCCATAACCTGATGTAATCTCCCAGTAAAATTTCCCACTTCTTATTTCAACCGGCCTTCCTAAATTAGTAACTAATAAGCTATTGACCAATTTGAACATTGAAGTTTGTAAAGTATCTGATGTTGCGCGGTTAACTGCTGCATACCTTCGATAGCAACCGATACCTAGTACAATGAAAAGATAGACTGGCAATATGCCTGTGAAAACTAAACCAGCGGTTTCTATAAAGCCTAATCCAAGAAAGTTAGCTACATGAATACCAAAGTCAGCCAGATATAAATAAGCGCTACTTAACATTCTTAAATGACCAATAAGTTACGATTAAGACGACAACTACAAGTAAAGTTAAAAGAAGGAACAGACCAGCTCCAGAATTGATGCCTAATTTATTCAAAAAGTCATCAACTTGAACTGCATTCCTATGCCATATTGATGGGCGAGCAACTTCTTCACCATTTATCAATTGATAACGGGAAACCTCACCATCAATGAATTCAAATGAAGGTGTCGGAAGTATTGTATTGGTAACCACCAGCGCAAATACGCCGAAAACAACTAACAAAGAGAGTTTCTTAATCATATCTTTACTTTAAAACTTTATACGAAACTTTTTAGCCAAAACTACGGCATCGAGGTGCCCCAAAGAAGCAGCTTTAGAGATCCACTTCTCTGCCACTAATCTGCTACTCAAACTATTGCCTACATTAGTCAATAAATAATGCCCCAACTCATACATAGCGTCTGCCGAGCCACTCTCAGCTCTTCCTGTCAAAAAATTAACTCTAGAACTATCTATTGACACACGCTTATTAAGTTTATCCAGTGAATTTTGCGAGAGGCTATTAACGCCAACTGCGACGTGGTTCCCCTCATCAGCAGAAGGTAGTTCAGGATTTTTTTTCACGTTCAACCTAAACTTATAAGCAAAGTTCTCTGCCTCTTTGTGCCCATTTTCGGCAGCCTTTACGATCCAAGATTCAGCCTCCTGCTTTGCTTCCCGGTCACTGCGATGATTTCTAAGCATGCTCTGCCCCAACCGGTACATTGCTTCCGAGTTTCCTTGTTCTGCGGATTGTCTAATTAACGTTCTAAACTGGTCTACCTGACCAAGATGTTTTGCTAGCATTGCTTGTGATAGGTAAACACTTCCCTTTGATGTTAAATCCTGGTGCTTACCAAATTTGCCAGTTGCAATTTCTGCTTCCCAGAACTTTTGTAACCAAGCTTCCAAAGAAAGCTTTCGTTGAGACATCATTTCTGAAGAAGGCAACGGTAAGCCAACATCCTGGGTGTAAGTACCCATCTCACGACCTAATCCCTTAAACCGTGTAGTCCCAATATTAGGGTGGATCTGATAATTAATTCGTAACAGTCTTTCACAAAAATACTGCCATAACTCCAAGTGATCATGCACTTCTAGCTGAGGTAAAGATCTAATTGTGTCGATACTCAACGAGCCATTCTCAAACAATCGTCTATCTGGCTTAAAGATTCGTGTCTCCGCGACATTTCCTCTCAATAACTCTACAACCATCAATTTATCTAGTTCAAAGATATAAACCTCGATGTTCTCTGATGACCGCTCCAAAACATCAACGAAATCAGGTAAACCACCATTATATTTGTGTACGAAATCATGGCTACCTTGAGGAAGTAGAACTCTTACCCTGTTAAATTTTGAACTGTAATTTGACCAAAACTTTGACCGATTACTTATTTGACGGACTTCGTCTTCTGTAAACCCAAGCTCATCTGCCGCTCTTTGTGAATAAAGGGCAGAAGAGATAGCTTGCAAATCATAGTAGCTCGTTAAATCATATTTCTTCTTCAACACTTCACGTGCTTGGTGACTTAGCCTACCCCAATAACTATTTGGCTGAGTAGGTAAACAATGTTTCTCTACAATTTCACTACACAAATCACCAAACTTGTAATTTTCAAATTCCAAAATGATGCTTTGACAAACTTTTATCCTAGTCAAAGTTGTACTGATAGCTTGAAAGTTGTCAAACAGCCAACCATCCTCAAAATCTGTTATATTTTGAGCATTAATACAGTTAGTTAGCTCAAGATAAACTTCCTCTGTGTAATTGTTTGCTTTTGGTAGGCGCAGCTTTTGTAAATACATCCCTATATTGGAATTATCTTCAAGTGCTTGCTGTGCAAGTTCAGCATAAGCCTTGCTCTGTAATGATATTAGCCAGTCGAGCCGAAGCGTAGTGAGCTTGTGAGGTGTTGGTACACTTCTAGCAATTGTCATTGAGTCAACAATTTCATGCACAATTGAGCTCGGTCGACCATCTAACGCCAACCCGACTTTGAATAAAGCTATGTCACTTACAATCTGATTTGTCCCGATACCGGTCCAAACAGCTATCAATGCTTGTTGAGCCTCTTGCTCATCTAGTGCGTTCCATTGCTCGCTATTCTCTAATGCATCTAGCCACTCGAATACATGCACTTCATCTGTACGACGATTCTCAACTAGCCTGACAATCTGCATCAATGACTTTGGTGGAAAATCAGGAAGACCGAGGTCGTCGAACCCTAGTTCATAAAATTCATCAAATGATAACTTTTCTAGGTTATTCGCTGTCGGCAACTTAGGCCTTTCAAAGGAAAAACTGCTGTTAATCATTGGAACGAATACCCTTAAAGTTACCCAAGAAGCTTTGTTCCTTGAATTGGAACCTAAACTTTACTTTCCTATCTGCAGCCACTGCATAGTCTTGATTTGCTTCTAAAGGGCCACGGCCCGAGATCAATACTTTTTCGAAGAATCGATGCTTGTTAGGGAAATCTAATGTGTTGATATAAGCGATAACACTATTAGCCCGTAGAACACTAAGTTCCATATTTCGTTCAAAAGCACCTTCGGAACTCGAGTGCCCTTCAATTACTACTCGAGTTACTTCATTCGCGGTATCTTCTGTCTGAAAAATCACTTTCGAATACACTGGAATAAACGTCTTTAGAAATGCCTTCCCTGATGTCTTCAGCTCAACATCATTTCGATCAAACAAAATTGAATCCGTAATAGATATGTCTCCTGTCTGAGAATCTGCATCCACTTCAATCCCCGCGGTATTCAGAGCTTCATTTATGCCTTGAATGATCATAATTCTAGTATTCTGGACTTGCTCTTCTGACTCAGATAGTTGAACCAAGGCACTGACTAAAAGCAACGCAAATATCATAAGGAGAACAGACATTAGATCTCCGACCGAGAGCCATACGCCTGATTCTTCAGCATCCGCTGTTTTAGGAGACGTTCTCAGCTGACGCATTATGCAGTTTCCTTATCTGACTCAAATTCTCTACGTTGAACTTGGGAGTTGATCAGGTAGCCAGCAGCTTGAGAAAGTTTGTTGTGGATCTTGCTCGCAGAGTCATCAAAGTCATTGAAAAATGTTTCAAAACTTTGATTCGCACGAGTAAAGTATTCATCCATAGCTTTTGGAAGATTCTGCGCAACATCGTTAAATGAAGCCGAAGCTGTTACATATTCTTTTTTCAACAGAGCAATCTGTTTACCCATAGACATTGCAGCTTCTTGTAATTCAGCCATTTTAGCTGCTTCGTTTAAGCCAATCGCTTTTGCAACACGCTCAACAACTTGAGCAGATGATTCTAGTTTCTGATACTGTGCTGTAAGTTCCTGAAGCAAATTGTGGCGCGTTTGATATTCTTCTTCGAATACCTTTCTAAAGTTTTCTACTACCCCATTTAAACCATCACGTTGTTTTCCTAAACTATCTTCTAGAAGATTGTTTTGTCGTTCAAAATAACCAGTTAGGTTTTCTTGATATTGTACTCGGAAGGATTCTAATTCTTTTTGAACCGTATCGGACATTGATTTCACCTTATTATCAATATCACCAAGACCTTGCTCTAGTTCTTGTTTAGCCGAGTTCATAACTGCGCTAGCTGTTTGACCAACACTCTCAATATTTGCAGCTTGCTGTTCGAATATCGATTGCGAGTCAGTAACCAGGTTACTAATACGGCTGCCAATATCCTCAAACATTTTATTTTCTTCTTCACGGCGTAGTTTTGACGAATGTAAGAACTCGTCTTGTGCCGTAGTAATCAAATGCGCTGCTGTTTCACCTGTTTTTGAGATAACATCACTTTGCGCATCAAAAGATGTAGAGATTTCATCAAGTAGTCCTTGGATACGCGTTGATACTCCGTTGAACAACTCTTTTTCTGCAGTTTGGCGTTGATTCAATGCTTCTTCCAAAGAATCTTTCATTCCTACAAACGAGCCAGCTGCAGTTTTAGCGCTCTCATCAAACGCTTCTCTTTGGTGATCCATTCCACTTACAGCCTTATCAAGCACTGCATTTACCTCAGATGCTATTTGCCCCATAGCACCTTGAGTTTCTTCATTAAAACTACTTAAGATAGATTTTAGTGACTCTGCAAACTCTTGAAGCTTACTCATAGTTTCTCGCTGAAATTCATTGATAGTTTCGACCGTCTCTGAGGTAGTTGTAACTACCCTCTCAACGTTCGAATTCAACTCTGTAGAAACTTCATTGCTCTTGTTAAGAGCCTCACTAGTCTTATTAAGCTCTTGAGTCACAGGCTCAATTAAACTAACTTTCATCTCCGAAACTAAAAGCTCCACCAGTTCTTTTTGGGATTGCTCTTTAATATCTTTTAGGCTACCCAGTTCTTCTTTTATAGCTTCTAGTGCAGGAGCCATGCTTGACTCCATCACATCAGAAACTGAAGACGACAACTTTGAAGCTATTGCATCTCCATCAAATGAAGTGCCCATATCTCTCATCACTCGCGATGCCTCAGACATAGTTTGACCGATGTCCTGTATAGCCTCGGCGAAACTCTGCTGTCCCTGATCTATATTATTAGGATCTGTTTGTGACATTTTTTGAAGATAATATACTGGACTAGCTTCGTAATACTGGGTTGAAATATCAGCAATAAAAGTATGCTGCTCCATGGACAGACGACTAGAATAATATTTCATCAATGCCATGAATGCAGCTGATGAGCCCAACCCAAACAAAGAAGTTATAAAGGCAGTTCTCATACCCATGATTAGCGTTACTGCTGAATCCATGAGAGCCGTAGAACCCCCTGAGATATCGAAGTCACTAAGACCTATAGTTATACCTAGAAAAGTACCAGTAATACCTATACTAGTAAGCAATGCTGGAATTAGTTTGTAACGAGTCGAATCATGAATAGGCAATAGATTAGAGATTGGTGACTTAGAGAGCCACAAACCATCTTTGGTTTCGATATGAAGGCCAGTGCCTCTAGGTGTATAAACAAGATGCTCTGATACCCACACAACTTCATCAGAAGAGAGTTCTTCAGTACGAACAACACTGTTTGGAAACTGTTCCTTCAAACCAGTGATGCGCTTAAGAAGAAGTCCTGAATACTTATTTGAACGAAATTCCCTGTAGCTAAAAAAGATGAAAATACCTACCGTCAATAAGCTCATTCCATACGTGATAATATCTGCCATTACTTAACCTATTTACTTTCGTAATTCAAAAAATATTCAATTTCAGCATCAGAGAAAATTTCTCGAGCAATTCTTTGTGGTAGATGCTCCGCATCCCTCTTTATTCGTCCATTAACCTCTTGCTCGCGCTTCAGCCGAACGCTATACATAATCTCATCGTGACCTTGGCTATCCGAAGCTACCCTTAAATACACATCATCAGGAAACTCTCTGAGTAACGTTGCTTGCAGAGAAGATTTCGTATCTCTTAATGATTTGGTTGCGACGAAATCTTGCCCAAATTCTTCTCTAGACAGTTTCCACGCATGATTTATCGTGACTATTCTTTCTAGAACTTTTTCTAATGTCACTTCCATATCTAATACCCTATTCGAACAATATTGAGCGCCTTAAGACTTATAGATTACGGTGATAAATAATACACCTAACCTGCGAGGGATACTGATCATTTTACGCCAACGTATCTAAACTATTTGATATACAAGCCTTAAAGTAATCATGCATATTTCTATGCGGATTAGTATCTTAGGTTATGTGCTAGTGCTCTATAGTCAGTAAGAAACTCATCAATCCCTATAACTCTCCAGCCAGTTTGAACAGCATCGGAAATATCATTTGAAGAAACTGCTATACCAAATTTATGTTTAGGCCAAGCAAGCTCTAAACGCGCTACGATGTCATCAAAATTATCGAAAACAAAATGGTTAACCTCTGGTAAAACGAGATGTACTTCTCTACACGCATGAAGCACACCATGAACACCTGGATCAGCATAATCAAATAGCTCTTGCCACCTTCCAAGATCAGTTAAAATGTCTTGTTTTCGCCTCAAGTCATTTATTATTTGTCTCTCGCGATGGCTCAATACCATATGGTCATGCATTGGTTCTTTGCTATGGCAATCTGCGCAAACTGCTTTAAGGTTTGAAGGATGATTATTCGATTTAACTCCACTAATGTGATGGACATGCAACAAAGATTTATTTGTTCGCATATCAACTCCACATTGCTCACAACCAAAGTTTCTCTCTACTCGATAATGAGATGAAACTCTCGACCAATCGTCTGTATATCCATCTGGAGGGCTATCAGATAAACGTGAAGGCATGTGTGGAAAAAAAGAGCTATATGTTGCAAAAAACTCTTTCATATCAAATCTTTGAACAATTTCCGATATCGAGTTTCCACTATTACATCCCTTGTAGTTCAACTTCCTTAAACAGTTTTGGCAAACCTTGAGCTTTGCTTGTGTTTCTCCGCGAACGGAATCAACTACAAACTCACCTGATGTTTGGTTCGTCACTACATAGCGCTCAAAACGACCACTAGCTCTCATTCCCTGCAAAGTTTTACAATCTGAGATGTGGAATCTTGCACTAGGTCCGTTTGCTTTTATATATAGGGTTACATGACGCCCCTTGTAGCTGAGTAGTCCAGACTCTAACTCTACATCTTTAAGCTCAACGTCTTTGCCTTCAGCTAACTCTAGGTCAATTTTATCCTTGTGAGTTTCCTGAAACTCTAGATTAAAAGTGCCTTTTTTTTCTGGCTGCATTTTATTGATGTTTGCCATAAGCGCGCTGAGGTTTAGTGTTAGTCTCATTTGGACCCCAGAATCTTCATTATTTGTTCTTCTGCGTTAGTTATTACACGAAACGAAACTCGACGAGAACGTCTTTCATCTTCAGTACCATCATCTCGCAGAACTAACTTGGAAGACGAGTAACCAACTGCAGCAACGTTAGCCTTAACCCAACCCGCATGCTCAACTCTTACTGGGTTCAATTCGACCATATAGTTCAATACCGCCCGAGTTCGAGACTGGGATAACGCCATATTCCTAAAATAGGCTTCATTTACCCCTGTATCATGATTCCAGCGGCTTGAGGTGTGTCCCTCGATTCTTATCTCTTGAATACTCGGTTTGTACTTGTCCAAAACTTCTAAATATCGAGGAATGAAATTGTCCAGTATGCTCTTAAATTTCGGTGTCAGATGACTACTCCCTTGAGCGAAAAGCACGTCTGGAGAAGTAAAGTTGAGACTAAGATCGTCACGATTAAGCTCAGCCCCCCAGCGATCAAGGTCTTCCTTAAACTCAGCATATAGAGCTTCGTATATAGCTTGCTGTGTCTCTTGATAGGTTTCCGCCACTTCTTTAATTTTGTCACGCTCAACTACCGCATCACGCATCAAAGCAACTGAAATAAAAAGAAATACCATCATCAAACCGGCCATAAGGTCAGATACTGACATCCAGTGCTCGCCACCATCACCGGTGCTTTTTGCTTTTCCAAATGTCTTATCCATGATTAAACAGCCACGCTAGAATTCATCACATTGGACATTTCGCGAACAAGACCACGATAGTCTCGAGTAAACTGCTGAGTAATGGTAGCTAAAGCTTCACCCATTTCATTCATGGTTCTGTTTATCTCTTGTTGCATTTGAAGGTCTAGTACTTCAACTTGTTTTTCTACCGCGCTACCCGTTTTGCCAACAGAATCTGTGATTTGGTTTTCCAAGCTGTCAAATGTACGTTGAATAGCATTTGCCTGGACTTTAAAGATTTCTTCTAATGTCAGCTCTAAACGATCTTGAAGTTTGCTTACAGCTGAATTCATTTCATTTTGAACAGCTTTGGTACTGGTCATTAGCTCGTGATTCGAATCCTTCAAAATTTGGCTAGTAAGTTTCGCTTCTTCTCTCATCTCACCAGAAAGACTTCGAATCTGATCTGTCATTTCAGTTTGAGCGGCTTGAGTGCTGCTAATAAGTTCTTGATTAGAGTCTTTGAGTACTTGCCCAGTTGCTTTCGCATCATCTTTAATGTCTGCAACTAGAACTCGTAGCTGAGCATTCAATTCGACTGTTGAGTCTTCAAGTTGTTGCTTAATCTTTTCAGCATTATCCGTTAAGTAGTCAGACGCGCTTTGTAATGCTCCAGATGCAGTAGTTACATTTCCTTGAATATCGTTTGATGCCTCAGCAAGACGACCTCCAATTTCAATCGCACCAGTATTAAGCTGTTCTGATACCTTCTCTGCTCCTTGCTCTAGATTTGTTCGCATAGTATCGACACTTTCTGTTGCAGTAGTGCTGAAGTTATCGATAATCTTCTGCGATTCAGACAGCATATTTTCATAGTGAGAAGAAGCCGCTTTCACTGAATCTCCAATCACAGACATTGTCGTATCCATCTGTTCACGGATCTGTGGCATTGCTTCAACCGCTTTATCTCTTAAATCTTTAAATGCTTCTAAACGCTCTTCTAACTCAGTAACTTGACCATGACCGAGTTCCATTACAGAGTGCAGTTTTTCCATGGTCTGTGGAATAGATTCCGCTCTCTCGCTAATGTGGGCAACAGATTGCTCTGTGGAGCTAATCGCATCTACGCCAAGCTGATATTTGTTTGCCATATCTTCCAGTTGAATACGGTAGTTTTCTTGCCAGTCCACCAGTTTTTTAACTGACTCATCTAAACGCTTAAAGTTCTCTCCAAACTGCTCTGTCAAATTGTTATTGAAGTCTACAATTACTTCTTTTAGGGCGTTAATTACCTGTTCAGTTGCGGATTTAGAAAGAAGATCGCCAAAGTGTTGTAGTTCTAACCAAAGCTGTTTTTGAAATGCTTCACCAAATTCTTTTTGCTGCTTAAAAGATTCCAACAATCGATTATTAGCGTCATTACTATCGATACGTAAGTTCTTGATCTGAGAAGTCAACGAGGAGTCCTCGTCGCCTTTAATTGCTTCGACTAACTCACGTGACGCAAGAAATTGTTTTTGAGAATATTCAGATTGCTCTTTGATTGCTTGATAGATCAATTCAGGTCCCACATCACCAGATTCTTCTCCATCATCTCGAGTAACATATCCATGCCAGCCTTTTAGTATGATAGACGCTAGCATTCCATAAAGACTGGTAAGAAATGCAGTCTTTAAACCGGCCAATAATAATGAAATTGAATTGTCTATGTCTTGCGGATTGAACTCCATCAACCCTATGACTATACCTGTAAACGTACCAAGAATACCTAAAGATGTCAGAAGGTTAGGGGCATAATTAATAAAGGGGCGATGTAAGTCTTTAGATGAAAAGTATATCGCAACAACTAAGATTAAAGTAATGATGGTCAAGAAGACATCAGAAATGGTAGCAGCGCTAAAACTACTGATTAGATTAGCAAGTGATTCAGACATGTAAAATTATTACCCGATGTTTTATGTACTAGTGTCGTACTCTCTCTGTTTGCTATATAGAGTACTTCGTAACAAGTTCTTTCGTATTTAGTCACTTTTTACCGTTTGCGTATCTAGCGCTCTAATAAGGTAAAAATTATCATGGATTTTCTTTTCAAAAAGCTCATAATTTTCAATTGCTTTCCAACTTTTTTCTTTGAATCCTTTCTCTCAAGAGTTTATTCACTATCCAATTGATACTTCTATCTTCTCTTTGTGCTAGATCCTGAATCTCTTTATAAAGGCTTTCTTCAAACCTGATGGTTATACGTGGTTTACTCATCACTATTTATCACCAAAGTGGTGCTCTCTGTATGTAAGTTGTTGGCAGTTCTTTATATAAGGAAGTGTAAAGTAATAAGCCTATTTATTTGTTATCTTTTCACGCCATGTAATAACAATTTGGTTCTTCAAAGACAATCATATCGTACTCAATACGCTAAATCTAGAGGTAATGACAAACTAAGTTTGAGCGAAGCACGTTAAGGATAGCAAGTGAAGCCTAATTAAACAGGAATAGTGATATAAGAAAGTTCCAGTTTTATTAGGTACTTTCTTTGGTTCGAATGGTTGTGACATAGTACATTTGGCCACTACACAGCTAACTGACCCAAAGCGGTGAAGGTACTGGTCCTTGCACAAATCAATCCTTTCTCCTGGTAGCCAGATATTGAGTACTCAGATATTTCGGCAATGACGGTTTTGTCTAACCCAAATTCCGTCACTGCCGACATTTGGGCTGCCTTAAAATCTTCTCGCCACATAAATGTGACTCAAAAATTTTCTCGCTTCGCTCGCTGTGTCAGGGTATCTGACACAGCGAGCGCCTAGAGCACACCGGCCCTCTCACGCTATCGCGCACAAACAGCCCGCAACAACATAATGCAAAAAAACGAAAATCATCTAAGGACGATTTTCGTTGTGTCTATCGTAGATACACCAGTGTAATGGACCGTCTGAAGTGTCCCAACTCTTGAGATACCGCTTCTAGTGCGTCATTGTAGTCGTGATGCCATTTCAGTTCTTCCATACGTCTTTGAGCATAGCTATGACGTAAGCCGTGCGCGCCATGACTCCAGCCAAGTCCTACATTGGATGCGCGTGAAAACGACTGGCTCCAACTTTGACCACCGCCCACATCATAATAAGACTTGTACACAACCGTACGGTCTTTCAAACGTCGAGGCTTATCAAGGCGTCTTGCTTCTAGTGAAGCCGCCAACTCATTCGGTATAGCCACCTCCCGCTTTAACCCACCTTTACCCTTCACAACATACATCTTGTGGTTGTTTTGAAGGTCTAAACCTGAAAACTTAACCGCAGATATGGGTCTATCGTCTGGCTCTAGCTCATCACGCCGTCTTAAGGTATACAGTTCATGTGCCCTCAGTCCGCAACTGAGTGCTAGAGATGTCGACAAGGCGTTCTTATCTCCCTGATGAGACTGAAGTAACTCTACTTGCTCTGGTGAGTACGCTCGTGAAGAAAGCAGCTCTATCTTTTCTGATTTGATGTCTGTGGGCAGCGTTTCATCTTTAGGCATGGCTTTGCTCATCACCAGCATCTTATTCGCCACTTCGCGAAACGTATTCAAAGCGCTATTACCCACCAGCACTGAGCGGTCAGTTAGGTATTCGATGGCATCTTGTTTAGTGGCATGTTTCAATGCCACTCCCTTCTCATTGACATACTCGGCGAACAACTTAAGCGCTCCAGTATAGTTGCGTGCGGTCCCATCCGATTTTACATCTCCGCGATTTTTCAGCTGATAGACCACATTGATGGCCTGCTGCTTTTGTTTTTCCTCGGGCGTGCGATTCTTTTTGGCTTGGTAGCCCTTATTGTTCTTCGTCTTTTTTTTCATGTTTCTTTCTCCATCGATAGACGGTAGAGCGTGCACATTCAACACCCTGCGCCTGTAACCAAAAATGAAGTTCAGTAACGCTTGCGCCCACTTTAATCAGTGACCTCAACTGAAACGCATACTTGTCCAGTTTTGATATATGCACTAACGTCTTATGACGAATGGTTTTGGCTTTACGTACTTCGATAAGCTCTTCCTTCGCGTCTCCAAACTCTAATTTTCCTCGTCTTCGTACTTTGTAAAGCTCATCCAGCGTTAATTTCTTCGCCATCACTTCTACCTCTTTTGTCGTTGTAAGCCTTCACACCCACACGTGCAATTGATGACTCACTACTCTCCGACTTCTCATGAAAGTAGCGTTAACGCCAACGTGCTGGATAAGCACAATTAACCTTCAGGTGGTTTATTCCATTTGTATGCGACAAATACGCCAATTTATACAGTTCTGTTCTGTTGCTTATCAGGTGTTCTGCTTCCCCTATGCCGAGGTATTCCACTACAGCGAGAAGCGATGATTCCGTGCTCATTACACACCTCATGTGGCCTGTTGAGTTCAGGTCAAAGCGGGTTCCTGACGTCAGTCTGGGCTTTGAAGTTCATGATTGTCTGCTCATGACACAGTCCCTGGTTACCTGTAGGGCCCAGTTAGTTTTGGAAGACATTTCCAAAAAAGTGATACAGCGAGTCTGACGTGAGTCAGGGCTGTCTTTGAGTGATGTCGTCACCTTAAGTGCATGTCTGCGCATGAGGGAGTTCCCTCTTTTAATCCGCCCGTTCTTCAACGAGGTTGCTTGTGATATGCCATAGAATCGGCATTCAAAACGGAGTGATGTTTTTTAAGTGGTTTAACTCGAGAAAGCATTTAATGGCTGTGGGGTAACAAGATTTAAGTGTTTGAGCGAGGGAAATATCGAACGAAAAAAAATAGAGGAAAGTCCCTTTTAGGCTATTTCGCTGGGAAAAGGGTTTGATAGGTTAAGTACAGCTGCAGCGAAACCCATTCAATAGTTTGAACAGAGGAAGTCATTATGAACACAACAACCATTCTCATCCTCCTATCTGACCTGAGTCAGATTGAAGGGCATCCTGTGATGCTACTGTCAGCATCAACACCTAACGGTAAGCAGCCACAAAACCTGTGTGCCTTGCTAACAAACTGTGCCAACGACATGAATAAACCTCTAATTAAGTTAGACGAAGTCAACAATGCTCTGTGGCTAAAGAACAATGGATTCAATGAAAAATGGAGACTTGTTGTCATAGCTATAGAGATTTCTCATATAGACATGAGCTATCGAGTATTTGGGCTATGGAAGTTAGACGCAGTGGAATCACGCAAGCAGCCTAAATAAAGAACATGAAGCACTCACACTATTGAGTGAGTGCTTCATAGTCCATATACGTGAGCATGCAATGACGATTGGAAGGGCTCTTTAAATTTAGCTTCAGTGAGCACTGAAGCTATGAAACACATAATTGGACAACAATGTGTTTGAAGATGAACGGCAAACCAATATTGGCCACTTTAGCCTGTACCCGACAAAACAGCGCAGTCGCGATCCGGGCTTTGAACTCAAACATGTAGGGGGAAGTTGAGAAAACACACGCCAGTTAACAAGGAATCAGAGCGGTCTAATCTCCGTAAAGCTCGCATAACTTCCTTACAACAACATACTCGTGAACTCAAAGTGGGAATACTATCCTACTTGGATGAGTGACTGGCAATGTTGCGTCTCATTCGTTCGCTAGAGTATTGTTCTAGCGTTAAAAAACCTTGTAAAAGTCGTGAATTTTTTCAATATTTAACCCAAACTCTAGATCGTAAACATAAAAACGTATTCCCATTAATAGGAGAGACACTATGAAAACGCTGCATCTTGCAATGATCACTGCAACTGCGCTATTGACTTTGACTGCCTGTGAGTCAATGTCTACGACCAACAACATGGACGGCAAAGATATGAATGCCAAACAAGAGATGAGCGATAACATCGAGCAACAGGAAATTGGTTCATTGATGGGGCATCCACTGCGCACTTACACTAGCGGATCAATGCTTACAATGGATCACAACCCCGATCGCGTAAACATTGAAGTCGACTCAGAAGGGAAAATCGTCAAAATTTGGAAAGGTTAGGATAGAGGAAATTTTCACTAGATAGTAAGGCAAGTCAAATTGCGACAATTGATATCAAGTTTCATCTTGCTCTAGCTTATTACGGGGCAGATCCGAGCTAGTCACATCAGCTAGCTCGGAGTTGGACAAAGCCGAGTTACGAACCAAAGAACACTCAGACTTTTCGAACTACTTCTCATATTGCAGTTCTGTACTCAGTATAAGTAAAGGTGGCCAAACTTAATTGGCCACTATACAAATATCTATGAGGAAAGTCGCATAACCAAACGATATCTCTCACAAAATATAGACTGTTAATATGGGGAGAATTGAGATTTCATATCTTCCATCCCTTGTTTGGCTCTATCCTGTCTAGCTACATTACCTCGAGGCCCATCATCTGTCTGAAGAAACTCCCATTCACCCTCTACAATCTTGTAACTATCCCAGGTCGTTGCATCTACTTTAATATGAAGTCGAGTTCTTTCTTCATCATATAATGAGTGCCTAATTCCGTGCTCTACAAGAGCTGTTACAGCGCCCTCTACGTTGTAATAAGTAACATGGTAATAGGTCGAACTTATCCCGCCTAAAATCTGAGCATAGTAAGTTGTGTAAGCAGAAAGAACTAAATCTTGGTTCGCATCATATAAGACAGAGTGGTAAATACGTCCCTCATCTCTTCTATAGCAGTCATTAAAAATTGTTTCCCTATCAATAGAGTAAAGCCCCATATTACCTTGATAGTTAAACGCTATCGCATCCTTCTCGCATACCTGACCTTCTTGAGAAAACTCAATTGGGGGCTCAACTGGAAATTCGGGTACTCCTGGATCAACAGGTTCGCCACATTCTGGGCAGGGCCCTGGCTCAACAGGTGGTAGCGGTTCGGTGCCATTACCCGGAGGCAAAACTAATGGTAAGTCTGGTAATGGAGGTTGAATGGCTTCACATTCATCACAAAGTTCTGGTGGAATAGGAGGTAAAATAGGTAGACCAGAACCCGGCGGTAACGTTTCTGGAGGAGGGGTTGTAGGGCCATTATCTCCACTATCTGAGCCTCCACAGCCACTCAAACCAGCCGCAACCATAATTAGAATTAATTTTTTCATTTTGCTACTCAGTAATTTACTTTTGAGCGCATGCTATCATTACCATGCATATCTGATATTACCAATTTGCGTCATCAAAATTTCAAACCTCATATCAAGTAGCTTTCTTTAAAAGACAACTAAGCAAGTTTAAGTTGTGATAACTTGAATATTTATCAGGCCTTATTGCATAACCAAGAAGGTAACAAAGCAACTTGAGCCAAGTATTTTGCTCAATAAACGCCTGACTTCCTGTTTAACTGGGTTCTTGAGTGAACTGTATTGGATTAACAGATTTGGCTACATAGCTAAAGTTTTGCCATAAAAAAAGTATGGTAGACGCATAGACTGATATGAGGTAGAAAAGCCAGTGTAAAACATAACGAAGCAATTCTGTGTTATATGTGTTGCTAAATTAGCATTTGACAGAATATTTAAATATTCAATATTTTCTAATGTAGCGGCCAAATTCAGTCAACTACTACAATATCCTTAACAAGGTCCAAACCAATCGATAATTCAATGAAATTCATCACCGACATAAGAATATCTAATATTCCAAATATTGTAAAAGCAATATGAAACAATAGTGAATACATACCACTACACAGTGGCTCAAGTCAATCTATCACTTATGGGGTTAGAGTTAATCACTATGAATTCGCCGTGTTTTATCCTGTTATCTATGTTTTTTTTGTTGTTTTCTCCTTTTAGTCTTAGCTATGAAAAAGATACAAATAGAATAGATGAAATAATATCTGATTTTAGAACAGGAAATATAGAATCGATTTCCAAACAAGTTCACTATCCTCTTAACAGACCGCACCCATTAAAATCGATTGGAGATAAAAATGAGTTCCAGGAAAGATTTTTTGAGATTTTCGATGACACATTTTTAAAAGACATCATAGAGTCTAATTCAAATTCTGACTGGTCAGCCGTTGGTTGGAGAGGAATAAGTATGCATAGTGGAAATATATGGCTTAATTATGATGGTCAAATCAGCGCAATTAACTATAAATCCCCCGCAACTAAGGTACTTATTGAGCAACAGAAGAATGCAAGTATTCTTTGGTTACACTCTAGTGTGAAAGAGTTTGATAGAAACATAATTAATTCTTCAACTAAAGATTATTATATCAGGATTGATAGGCAAGCAGATAACTCCATGAGATATGCTGCTTGGGAAAATAATAAGAGCACACTTGAAGAGCCGAGTTTAGTCTTGAAAGAAGGGAAAAAGATATATGAAGGAAGCGGTGGCAATCATAAATATGTTTTCATAAATGAAGATTACAAATATATATTTTACGTTACAGTATTAGGTAAAGTTAACGACATGTATCTAGAGGTATATAAATCTAACACCAGAATATTACGTCAAAGAGTTGAGTAAAATTAATCACCTCAGGTTAAATATACATGCATAAAATAAAGATGAGAAAATCATAAGATATTTAGAATTATTCTTGGTAATTTAACTAGTGATGGATGTGAACAATATACTTAGTAAATAAAAGGAATATTTCCCCTCCCACTTCGTGCTCTTCAAGGTTTATTGACTCTATTTTCAATCTCATGGATGCACCACTAACTTCACCCGGTTATACGTGTCTCAGCAATCGTTCTAAGACGGTACAAGCTAAGTATCGTAACAAATCGCGTGGTCCACCAGTACGTCACATCGCTATCGATTCTACAAGACTTAAAGTTTTTGGTGAGAGCGAGTGGAAAACCAGAAAGGATGAGAATGAAAAGCGTAGGACGTGGCGCAAACTACATCTTTCCGTCGATGTTGATACTCATGAAGTCATCAGCGCTGAAGTTAGTCTTGCCAATGTAGGTGATAGCGAAGTGCTACCAACGCTACCTAACCTTCTTCGAAGGCAGGTAGATGCAGTATCAGGTGATGGCGCTTACAATACAAAAGAGTGCCATAAAGTGTTAAAACGAAAAGGCATCAAACCATTAAAGCAGTCTCACAAAAATTCTGGGGTATGTGTAGATAGACATCTACGAAACGTAACCCTGATGCACTACAGAATGACACTTTAGCGCAATGGAAAATCGATTCAAGTTATCACGACCGCTCTTCATCTGAGACAGCAATGTCTCGATATAAAGAGCTTACTAGTGATCAGCTAAGTTTGAGAAATTACAATGTTCAAGTTGGAGAAGCGCTTGCCAATGTCAAAACCATGAAAAAAGTCATAGGACTAAGTATGCCCGCTAGAAACTAGAAAAGATGCCTTAGGAGATAGATCTGTTTTCAGACTGATTTGATCAACCAAGCCATTTTACAGAAGCAGAGATTATCTATTCAAAGATTCTCAGAGAACTGGCTTATATTAAAGGTAATGCCGAATTGATAACCAAGTTCGACTGCATCTATTTTATTGGTCCAAGCATTTTTCAAAGGCTCATGATCCATAAGGTCAATTAGACACAACCCGTCAGAATTTATAGAAAGCCCTCTTCCTCCAGCCTCATCCGATCCTTTTATGGCTGCTTCAACATACATAAAATACCACATATCCCAATCTATAGTGCTATGTGGTAACGGAGTAGCTTCTGAAATTTCATTAGCCAATGGTCTTGAATTAGTTGCTTTGACGAAAGGGGTAATTAGTGCGATCGCTCTTTCTCGCACTACATCATCTGTAACACCAAAGCCATACAAACGCCCATTAAATAAGATCTCATCAGAAATTACCCCAATGAAATTGGTACACGTGAGTAATAAACGATCACTATTTACCGCATCGCCGTCCCGCTCATAGCGTTTTGCTACGAAAAAAGAAAGAGCAAACATTGCAATCATTAACTGATGCGGCCTTGTTCCAAAAGCTCCTGATAGCATTAACTCGTTGCTATTCCATGCTTCTTGTACAATTTTCGTTGCTGCATTCGAAGGTTCTACACCATACAATCCAGTGTCACAACCAAGGTTAATCTGCGCTTCAAACTGTTTCTGGATAATCACAGCGGCTTTCGATTTATATAGATTATTCTTAATAATTTTAATCACAATTATGCTCTCTTATTCTTTTCACGGTATTACCTGATTAACTATCTAGAAATTAACTTACATACTAATTTTTATTTATTGTTTTATAGGTGTAAGTTTTACTTGTTGATTGCATTTAAAACATCAACTCTGCTAGTTAATGATGAAATCTCACTAAACCTAATCATATTGTCAGCAGATAGCTTTTCCCATTTCTCTAAGTACATATCATCTGTTGGCTTTTCATTATAATCGAAAATATCAAACTGACTTTCATCCAAACGTAATGTTTGCATTTTTTTTGTTATAAAATTAACACTTTGATTTAGCGATAATATCGCATTTCTATACTCAGTATTTTCAAAACCAATTAATTCTAAATCATTTTTATTATAACGAAAGTTGTACTCCCAAGAACCATATCTACCGTGAAAGTATTTAACATAAAGATTACCACCCTTAATGTTAATTTCCATTTCTGGAGGGAAATAAAATCCGCCGTCTTCATTTTCAGATTCAAAACAATCTAGATTGCTAGTTAGAACAGAGTAACTCCCTAATTCATCTGTAAGGACTATCATCCCTCGCCTATTTCTATCTACAACTTTGCCAGAACCATTTTTTATTAGTTTTTCTTTTAAAGTCCCTTTAATTAATAGGATGTGCTCGTCACGCCCATCATTAGTTAAATCACCAAGAATAACCTTGGATATTTTATGATTTTCTGGTACAGAATCTGATAAATGATAAAAATTATTTTCTTTAGCATATGATGAGCTTATATTTATTAATAAAGAAACAATTACTATCTTTGTTTTTTCTTTTGCTATTCTTTTAAACACCGATTGTTATACCTATAAAGAAAATTAAACCAATAATATTATTGGTTTTTTAATGATACATTATTATTAGACTCATACGCCTTTAGGTATGCACAATTAACTTTACCTATAATTGCAGTCACTCTGTACAATTATTGCATATTACTATCATAGATTTGGAATATGCAATATTCCAATGTGCGTGCGCTTATTGTCCGGCATTATTGCTAATTTAATTTAGTTAATTTCGGAGATTACAACCTGATCTAAATACGGGCATTATCACTATCTTCTCACGTCTAATATTCCCTGCAAAACAAGCAACTAGAAATACTACACTAAAGATTCCCGATTTCAGATAATAACTGCGACATTCATGGAGAGGTGTAGAAGAGGAAGCCAACTGCCGAAAGTGGTATGCTCTTCTCGCCAAAGAAACAAGCAGTACTACCATGAATTATCAGCTGTAGTGGATTAACAGATTTGGCCTCATAGCTAGAGTTTGTGCCACAAAGAGAAGTATGTCAGACGACAAGCCCGATATGACTCAGGAAAGTCAGCGTAAAACATAATGGGGCATAAACGTTTTAGAGCAATAAACTAAGGCGCTTATATCCCAGAGCTACTGATTCTAACCGGCGCAACATCCTTTCTAGGCAATTCAGAGTCCACTACGATATTTGACTGACTAAAACATTAGTCTCAGCCTGGTTTAATTTGCAATATAGGTATGTATTTTTGTATTTCGGCTGCGCCTTCCCCTACCCAATCATAAGTACTTCTCTTATGACTTAGGCACGAACTTGGTCACAATCCGTTGCTTTTTTCCTACTAGCATTTCGGTCTGCCCTGCGCTGTGTGTAAAGCTTTCGCCCCTACCCCAGTCACACAATCAGTAGTTATTCTCATTGGCTGCTAATCCTCACCTAGCAGATATAGTGAGGCAACGTATTACGTCATTTAGCTACTGACCTTTACTTCCACCATAGGGGTTACCTTGATTCGGCGGTGGCGCACATATCTCTATCCAAAGCATCTTGATTCCAAATAGAGTGTAGAGTGACGGGGAAGGCTAACTTCGCGCAACTCAAACTGAATAATTCAGCTTGCACCTACTTCGTTGTAGGTGTTTTGGTGTGGCAGGAAAAAAGTGTCATGTTTTATTTCGGTTTAATGATAAGAGCAATTAGAAAAGCACTAAGACAAATTAAACATCACACTATAAAATTGCATCGCTTAGAAAAACCCTTTGTTCCAAATTTCAACCTACCCTAAGGCAATAAACTATCTGCGCAATACTCCCCATAGCCACTCGACCTTGATGCATTTCCAGCAACCCGTATTTGCCTTGTAGCTAACCAGAATCACTTTTCCTAACGGCTAAAACAGGAATATTTGAGAAACGACTCTCAAGATTTGACACAAAAAATCATTCATGTTCCCAATCATGATTCAATTCCCCCTGCACACACGATGTGCTGAATCAGCAGTAAATACTATATATACCAAGATCAATAAACGTGATTGGCACATATAGTAGCTGATTATCCCGTCACTAAAGACTACTTGCTCACAAGCTTGGTGACTTTCGCTAAAAGTATTCTGGAGTACTCTGTAACAAATGAAGAATAAACAAAAAAGGAATCTATGATGCTAAGCCATTTAATCACTACATCAGTCCCATTTGTAACCTTTGAGGAATACAGCAGGCTTACAGGCATTCCCGTAAACACTGTCAAAGATTATGCGCGTCGTGGACTGATTATCATCAAGACTAAAGATCGTCCAGGCGAGAAGCCTCTGGTTAATATGGTGGCAATGAGGGAACTTGCCGCTAGAGAGGCACTAGAAAAGCTGGGTAGCAATCAAACAGCCATCTTATAAGGCATTGGTGGCTAGAGTTCTCATTCTGAAATGACACCAGTATTTAAAGCAATCAGAGAAGCTCTAGCCAACATACAAAATCCCTACCTTCAAACATTAATAGATATAAATTATGACCATAAAAAAAGTCGGAAATAACAAGCAGAAGCCATGGCTTCTAGATGCATATCCTAATGGGCGAGATAAGAATCGAGTACGAAAACATTTTGCAACCAAAGGTGAGGCTGTTCAACATGAAAAGTACTTACTTAAGCAAGCCAATGAGAAACCCTCGCTCGATGATAAAGGTGAACGCCGTAAACTCGTTGAAATTGTTCAAATATGGCACAGTTTGTATGGTTCGACACTCGCGAATGAGGGGCCGATTTACAGCAAAATGATTAAGATGGCGCATGCCATGGGAAACCCCACTGCAAGTACCTTTAATGCTAAAACATTTGGTGAATTTCGCGGACAGCGTCTGCGTGGCGACATCATTTTTACCGATGAGCGTTGGAATAAAGGTGCACCTTGCGTTTCTACGCTGAACTCTGAACTGCGTCGATTCAAAGGGATATTCAATAAATTGATTGAGCTTGAAGAATGGAAAGGACCAAACCCTTTAGGCAAGATTAAGCCCTTGAAAGAACACGAAACCGAGATGGGTTATCTCACCAACGACCAATTAACAGAGTTACTTGAACATGTAAAAGCACACAAGCTAACAAACATGTATAAGATTGTGGTCCTATGCTTGTCAACCGGTGCTCGATGGAACGAAGCAGCAAAGTTAGAGCGCTCTCAATTAAAAGTCTCTGTGGATAAAAAATCTGGAAAAAAAACCTTCATGGTTAGTTTCATTAAAAACAAAAGTAAAAAAAACCGCTCCATCCCTATCTCCGAAGAGGTCTATCAACTGATAAGTGAAGGAACATCAGCGCGTTTGTTTGAAGAAGATTGTTATCACTCTTTTCGTTACATTCTAAACAAGCTAGCTCTTGGTCTCCCGAAAGGACAAGCAACACATGTATTGAGACATACATTTGCAAGTCACTTTATGATGAACGGTGGTAACATTTTAGTTCTCAGAGATATCCTTGGTCATTCTGACATAACGATGACCATGCGCTACGCACATTTTGCTCCTGATCATTTAACAGAAGCCATTACTTTTAACCCTCTATCGAACTTCTAATCGTCGACACTTCCACTTCACTGCCGACACTTTGCCGACACTCATCGATTTTCGACAAAAAAAGAGCCGCTAAAGCGGCTCTTTTTAATTCGTTATTTCCGAAGTATCTCGGAGTTACTCTTTACCGAACACGTTGTTCTCTTGCTCTTGTACGCGGATGAACGTTGTACGCTTAGTTAGCTCTTTAAGCTTTGCTGCGCCTACGTATGTACAGGTTGAGCGTACGCCACCTAGGATGTCTGAGATGGTGTTATGAACGGTGCCACGGTATGGCAATAGTACGGTTTTTCCTTCCGCTGCGCGGTATTTTGCAACACCACCAGAGTGCTTCGCCATCGCTGATTCTGAAGACATGCCGTAGAACTTCATAAACTGTTTGCCGTCTTGCTCAACAACTTCGCCGCCAGACTCAGTGTGACCTGCTAGCATGCCGCCAAGCATAACGAAGTCAGCGCCGCCGCCAAATGCTTTAGATACGTCACCAGCACATGAACAGCCACCATCACCGATGATCATGCCACCTAAGCCGTGCGCTGCATCACCACACTCGATAATTGCAGATAGTTGTGGGTAACCTACGCCTGTTTTAACGCGAGTAGTACATACAGAACCAGGGCCGATACCCACTTTAACGATATCTGCACCCGCTAGAATTAGCTCTTCACACATATCACCTGTTACAACGTTACCAGCAGAGATAACTTTGTTAGGGAACTGGGCACGCACTTTTTGAACGTACTCAACTAGGTGCTCTGAATAACCATTGGCGATATCAACACAGATGAAAATAAGATCTTCAGAAAGAGCCATAATCTGCTTAGTTTTTTCGAAGTCAGCTTCAGAAGTACCAGTGGATACAAACACGTTATTTAGCGTTTTAGCATCTGCGTTTTGCACGAACTCAGCCCACTGCTCAACAGTGTAGTGTTTGTGAACAGCTGTCATTACATCGTGTTCAGCTAGAGCTGCAGCCATTTCGAAGGTTGCAACAGAGTCCATGTTTGCTGCAATAACAGGAACACCAGACCATTGACGACCACTATGCTTGAATGTAAAATCGCGGGTTAAATTTACTTGAGAGCGACTTTTTAGAGTAGAACGCTTAGGGCGGAATAGTACATCTTTAAAGCCTAATTTAAGTTCTTGTTCGATACGCATTGTTGGATTTCCTTGATTCAATAGATGATGTGCCAATTACAATGCAGGTCGTGCTTTGGCAGAAGCGTTGACCATTCTTCGGACACAAAAAAACCGGAGCGTTGGCAGACGCTCCGGTTTTCAGCATTATAGAGCCAGATAATTTTGTCGCAAGACTGATTTTTAGTTTTTTTTTGTGCTACTATCTTGAAACTTGCAAATCCTCGCCTTGCAATTTCTGATTTAGTTCTACAAATCAGTAACTTAAAAAATATCACCTAACCACTTATTAAATTTCTCCTCGCTAACAGCCTCTATCTTTGGTGATCCAGTTCACTATCTTGGTACAAATCTCAACATTTCCCGACCATTTACATGCTCTTTTCAGTGTGTTTTTTTGCAGAAAACTTGTTTTTTCAGTGAATAAATCAAAGCTATTAACATTTTATTGCAGTTAATGGTTCAATCGTAGTGTTGGTCAATATCAAGGTTGACTTACAATGCTTGGTATTATGCAAACAACTATCAGTTTGCTCCATGGAACTAAAACCCATTCATTGAAAATATTTATATCACTGATAAATAAGATAAAAATGGTACTTTCTTACAGTCTCCTCACATAACTATTCAAGCAGAATGCTATACCTCGGTCTACTATTAGCAATGCTGAATATTCATAGTTATAGAGGTCTTAATGCAGCGTCGAATTCTTTTTCTACTTTCTACCCTCTCCACTACAGCCTTAGCTATTCCTTATCCTTTACCCACTGCGCCAGATGCCATAGGTGACCAATTCATGGTCAGCGCAACCAATCAGTATGTCACTAGCACCGGTTATTCCATCTTAAAACAAGGGGGAAATGCCGTCGATGCCATGGTTGCCATGCAAATGGTGATGTCGGTTGTTGAGCCGGATATGACGGGAATTGGTGGGGGTACATTTGCTTTATATTACAACAAAGCAAAGGACTCTTTTATTGCCTATGACGGTCGCGATACCGCTCCATCAAGTGCTACACCAGACATGTTTCTGAATGAGGATGGTAAGGCTATTCCTCGAAATGACATCTTAGGTCCTCGGTCTGTCGCGATCCCAGGGACGTTGAAACTACTCTACTCTACACATCAAGAGCACGGAAAATTAGAGTGGGCGGAATTACTCGAACCTGCTATTGACTATGCACAGAATGGGTATGCAATGAATAGCTACACCTACGATATTCTGGTGCGCGAACAATCTCGTCTAGAAAGTGATCCCGAAATCAATGCACTGTATTGGGCTGGTGATGACGTCAAGCCTACTGGTTCTATGATGACTAACCCAGAATTAGCCAACACCCTAAAGCTGATTGCTAAGCACGGTGATAGCTATATGTACAACGGTCCATTGGGCGAGCACATCGTAGAGACTGTCAATGCAAGGCTCGATGACGACCAATACAAACTCAGCATGAAGGATTTTAATAATTACCAGATGGTAGAACGGGACATTGTTCAATCTACATATCGTGGTCATGACATCGTTTCTTTTGGCTATCCAGCCTCCGGGGGAGTATTGGTCGCGCAAACGTTGGAAATGCTAGAGCCATATAAAATCAACGAAATGCACTACACAGACGCAGAGCCATGGCGTCTAATGACGGAGGCGATGAGATTAGCCAAAGAAGACCGCATTACCTACGCGGGAGACCCTAGTTATGTCGATGCTCCTGTAGAGAAGCTCCTTGATAAAAACTATCTTGCTGAACGCGGCAAACTGCTTCCTAAGCAAGGATCTATGAATCAGAACGAATTAAAGCCTGGGACCATTAGTCAAAAAAATCTAGCAAACATTGATGGATTTGAGAGCCAAGATACTGGACATATTTCCATTGTCGATGCTGAGGGCAATGCCATTGCTATGACCAGTACTGTTGGTACAGGCATGGGTTCAGGGGTTATGGTGGATGGCGTATTGCTCAATGCGCAGATGGCAAATTTTTCTTCAGTACCAGAGATTGAGGGCAAAGCCGTTCAAAACTCGATTATGGCTGGAAAACGTCCTCGCTCCGCAATAACACCCTTAATGGTGATGGAACCAAGCGGTGGCCTAAAACTTGTTGTAGGTAGCCCCGGCAGTTCTCAGATCCCAGGGTATGTTCTCAAAACGGTCGTTGGTATGATCGATTGGGATCTATCAGCTCAGTCAGCCATCGATTTACCTAACATACAGTATGGAACCAAAATCGACCGAACCAAGCCGTATAATCCAACGGGCCTTCTGGTTGAAAAGCGTACCTACGCTGAAATACTGGTTCCTGAATTCACTGAAATGGGCTATGAGGTTCATGTCATTCCAGTAGTCAGTGGATTAAATGCGGTTGAGATCAACAATGGCAAGCTTTATGGCGCAACAGACCGTAGGCGTGCTTCTACGTCACTAGGGGACTAGTTTTACTCTGAGTTCTAGTCCGCTGCTTTAAATTATAAAGGCAGTGGACTTTTTATTGAGCATTGATTTAGAAGAGAATGAATTTCTGGTAGCAAGTCGGTAGCTAGCATCCCAATTTTTCCTGACTGCCTAGCGATATTATCCGCTGCAGTAGAATGCAACCAAGCCCCAAGACATGCTGCGTCTATTGGTTTTAAACCCTGTGAAAGTAATCCGGCAATCACACCTGTCAATACATCCCCCATTCCCCCGCTTGCCATTCCTGAGTTACCCGCGGTGATCACGTACGTCGTTTGACCATCATATATCAATGTACCGGCTCCCTTAAGCAGCACTACACACTGATATTTCGACTGAATCGTTTCAATTGCCGCATATCGATCTTGCTCTACTTCTTGAATTGAACAGTCTAATAACCTTGCAGCTTCTCCTGGATGTGGCGTTAAAATACTTCGGTTTAAATCGTAACAAGAAGCGCTTTGGGCAAGAAGGTTCAGCCCATCTGCATCAATAACTTTAGATTTTGATTCGCCTATGCTTAGGTTAAACAGATTCTTAGACCAGTCATCGGTGCCTAACCCAGGTCCTAATGCAATAACGGTTGCCGAGTGCATTGCATCTTCAATCAATTCATTATTACTTTCATTATCTACAGAAATCGACATTACTTCAGGTTGGCGAGTGAGTAATGGGATAATGGTATCTTGATGAGTCATTGCACTAATTAAGCCAGCCCCAACTCTGCAAGCCCCCTGCGCAGCCATGATAATAGCGCCACTGGTTCCTTTATGACCGCCAACTAACAACGTTCGACCGCAATGGACCTTGTGAGAAGTATGTTTTCTTTCTGGCAACCGCGCTCGCGCTTCTTCTTTATCAAAGATGTAGGCTAGTTCTGTTTCTAAACTTTGAAACTCAGGTTCAACACCAAGGTCTGCGATATACAGTTCACCAACGATATCTCTGGATTGGCCTGTCACTAACCCTCTTTTATTGCCGATAAAAGTCACTGTTACGGTCGCGACAACCGCGACACCCAAGATCCTACCGGTGTCGGCATGCAAGCCTGAAGGAATATCCAGACTAAGAATGGGAAGGTTCGATTGATTAAGGCTTGTTATCAAATTAGCTAGATTGTCACGAACATTACCTTCTAACCCAGTTCCTAAAAGGCCATCAACAATGAGATCATAGTGTTCTAATTCGCCGATACTGCTAGATATTACGGTGCCCTGACTAAGCCATTTATGTTTGGCTTGAGCTGAATCTGGGGTATTTGATTCACAATAGTATGGCTGAAACACGTCGACGTCATAACCAAACTCTAGAGCTAATCGAGCAACCACAAAACCATCACCGCCATTGTTCCCAGAACCACAACACACCAGAATACGTCCAGTGTTAGGGAGCATAGACTGCAAGCGCTCGAAAGCTGCGTGACCAGCCCTTTCCATCAATTGATAAAGCGTAATTCCAGCTAACTCAGCGGCTTTAGGTTCACTTTGTTTAATTTGCTGGGGGGAATATAAACAGTACATGAGCGGTACCTCACGATCTATTGCCCGATTTTATGGTAAGAATAGTGAAGTGTAGAAGTTATACCCATCACAGTCAGTAAATGGCCAGCACAAATAGCGCAGAAAAACACTGGCTTGTTCAGTTACTCATTGAGTCAACGGACACAAAAAACCGCTGTGCTTTCGCTACAACGGTTTTTCTTAGTGATTCCAAATCTCAAGGATTAGGCTTGATTTAAGCCTAGCTCGCGATTTGTGCTTTTATCTTTGAAATAGAAGTATACGTACGTCGTTGCGATCGCAAAGAACAGGTATGAAAGAGAGAAGATCAACGGCGAAGTAATAAGTCCCGCGTTAACACCTACAATCGTCGAAACAACGGTAATAGTCAGCTTGCAAAGCATACCTGTTAATAGAAGGAACACTGCAAGTTGTGGCCAACGAGACGAACGGAAAGCCAGCCAGAAGCAAACACCCACAGCAAGAGATGCTGTACTCAGTCCATAAAGGAATGAAGTTAAATGTTCAGCTGAAGCCGCACCCGCAGAAACAGAGATAAATAAAAGCAAAAATATTTTCATGTGTAACCCCACTAAAGCTTAGTAAAGCATCCTTTCAAATTTGGAATCTTAGATTTCACTGTATTTTGACTGAAAAACACTCGTATGCAAGCTGTTTTTTTGAGCTACTTTTATCCCAAACCATTGAAATACACGCAAATTTTACACTATCGCAACAATTTAACATTGTTTTAAATCAAACAAGCGCCATTTAGCGGTCTAATGACGATTTTGACGACTTAGATGTTTCAAATGTTAATAAAATGATAAGTTTGAAATTTCTTTCATAGACGCCAATCACATCACATTCCGTTAGAGAAATAGATATAAAGCAGTGTTTTATCCTGTGAAAAACACAACGAAATTTGCGAACCATCTCTCAATTTTCACCCTTGGGATTAAAGTGAAAAATTATTTTCCATTTTTCACAAAAAGAGATTTAAATCACAAAAATTTTGTGTACAATTCGCGCATCTCGCTCTTAGAAATTTTGAGAAACCTAAAAAGTTTTTTAACCTTTCAGACAATTAATACAATCAACCTAGCCATCACGGCACCGAGAACAAACGATGAAAAAGATTGATAAAGCGATGCGTATCCTAGTAGCAGGATTCTGTATCAACCTTTGCTTAGGCATTCTTTACGCATGGAGTGTATTCAACAAAGCTCTAGTTACTGATTTAGGCTGGAATGCGGCAGACGCATCTCAACCATACGCTATTGCAACGGTTACTTTCTCTATCGCTCTTCTTGTTGCTGGTATCCTTCAGGATCGTATGGGTCCACGTAACATCCTAATGTTGGGTGCGACAATGACAGGCCTAGGTATGATTGCATCAAGCTTTGCAACTACTCCTGCAATGCTCAGCATGACCTTTGGTGTTGTAGCGGGTGCCGGTATCGGCTTCGGTTACGCATGTCTTTCTCCTGCTGCGATGAAGTGGTTCCACGCATCTAAGAAAGGTCTAGTAAATGGTTTGATTGCTGCGGGCTTCGGTCTAGCTGCAGTTTACCTTGCTCCACTGACTTCTACACTTATCACTAACTACGGTATTGACCAAAGCTTCCTTATCCTAGGTGTTGGTGTACTTGTTATTGCAGTGCCTCTAGCGGCAACAATCAATAACCCACCAGCAGATTACGTACCAGAAGCGCCTAAAGTAAAAGCAGGTCAAGCACCTATTGTTGTTAAGAAAAGCAACGACATCTCTTGGAAAGTAATGCTGAAAACACCTCAGTTCTACTCTCTATGGGTCATGTACGCATTTGCTTCTGCAACTGGCCTAATGATCATTGGTAACATTACTACTATTGCAAGTGTTCAAGCGAACCTACCAAACGCAGTATACCTAGCATCTATCCTAGCGGTATTTAACTCAGGCGGTCGTATTGGTGCTGGTATCCTATCTGACAAAATTGGTGGCCTACGTACATTGTTCATCGCATTTGCACTACAGGGCATCAACATGGTTCTTTTCGCAACCTTCAAATCAGAAGCAACTCTGATCTTAGGTACTGCGATTGCGGCAGTGGGTTACGGTACGCTACTAGCAGTATTCCCATCTATCACTGCTGAATTCTACGGTCTTAAGAACTACGGTACTAACTACGGTGTGCTTTACACTGCATGGGGTATCGGTGGTGCAATCGGCGCGGCAGTTGTTGGCTACTCAATGACTCATGGTGAGGGCTACACTCTAGCGTACACTATCTCTGCTGTTATGATGGGTGTGTGCGTAGCGCTATCTCTAGTGACTCGCCCAATCAGCGAAGAGAAATCTGCACAGCTTGCTGCAGCTTAATCGACACGATTAATTCGAACAGGCTCGCTTTTGCGGGCCTGTTTTGTTTTTGTTACAACTCTTTGTTCACTAAAGTTAGATTTGAGACAGAGTTAATAGTTATCATTAAAGCTTTATTATTCATATAGACGGACTCTTGCGTCTGTTATACAAAACAGAATCACATTCTGAGATACTGTTTATGTCTACTATTACCCACCAACGCATCCCTAGCTTAGAACTCGGTCGCATCATCGCTATACTGGCTGTCATCACCATACATAGCCAACTTTTCGTCGATTATCCCTTATATAAAGATACACCTTGGCTTGGGGATTTAATTAACCAATTGAGTCGCTTCGCTGTGCCTTATTTTTTTCTATTAACGGGTTATTTCCTTCAGCCTAAGCTCAATCAAGATCCTGTTGGCACGGCACTTTCCTACATCAAACCTATAGCTGTAGTTTGGTTGGTTTGGAGCGCTATTTATCTTCTGATGCCATTTAACTTGATGACAGTAACCACCGAAGGTTATGTAGCTGAGCGCAGCATGTACTGGGACTATCTAGCGCTAACACCGCTCAACTCTCTTCTCGAGGGAGGGTTAGTTCATCTGTGGTACCTACCTGCTCTGGCCATGGGTGTTGGTATCATCGCTATTATCATAAAAACTCACCTTCAAAAGCTTCTTCTACCATTCGCCATTCTATTATTTGTCTATGGTGTACTTGCAGGTAGCTATTTTAATGTTACAGACATCCCGTCTCTTTTTTATACTAGGAATGGTCCTTTCTTTAGTCTACTGATGATAACTTTAGGATTTGAAGTTCGCCGGCTAAATATCACGATTAACTCAGGAAAAGCAGCCACCATATTAATAGCCGGCATGGTGATGCATTTTATTGAGGTTTACTGTCTTCTCAATTGGGATGTTGCATTTCGTATTCATGACTATCTATTTGCAACGCCTATCTGGGCGTTAGGGTTTTTCTTTTTCTTATTGGCTAACCCAACCTTGGGAGACAAGAAATGGGTGCCACCTATTGCTAACCTTACCCTTGGTATCTATGTCTCTCATCTGCTCTTTATTATTTATCTCTCTAATTTAGCTGGATTTTTAGGATTTGACATGTGGAAGCGGGATCTACTCGTATGGAGTGGCACTATCGTTATATCCACTCTGTTTGTTTACTTCATCACCAAAACACCCTTGAGAAAAGTATTACTTAGATAGCGATCACATCCTCATTTCGATACAGGGCTCATTTCGTTCTATTTTAAAAGAAATGAGCTCTACATTTAATTTGATTTACCTCGCAAATATTTGTCACTTATTAATGTATTCATTGATCGTTTTCACACATACACTCCAGAAGTATTCATGTGTGACCTAACTCTATTTAAATATGTCAAGATGTAAGCGATAGTAATCAATATAGATAGTTTGGATTCTTCAAGGAGTGAAGATGGAAGTGGTAATTTATAACTGCAATAAGGGCAGCGAAGTGGAAAGGTTTAAGCTGTCTCCCTACAAGATGGATACCTTCTTAGAAGAGATGCACTGTGAGAGTCAATGTGACCATTGTGATAACGGTGTGCTAGTTGAATTGTATGAAGCCGGTCGATTGACAATGTCAAAAAGAACCAATTTAACCCCGCAACTCGAAAGGCTATTGAGATCAAGTAAAGCCTTGCTTGCCTAAGTCTTTGGTAAAGAATTGACCACTTTCAATAAGAAGGAGCTTTCGCTCCTTCCTTAAACTTATATCTTGTTTGATTGTGGGTTAAACAATAAATATAACCACAACAGTGTACTCGCTATCCCCATCAAAAAGGTATCTATAAGCATAGTTACAACCAAAGCGACTGCGTAGTACCATCCCTTATGACCACAATTTTTCCAGCGCGCAACGGACAAGCCAATAGAGAACCAAAATAGTGCTAATAAGATCGGGAACAGCAACAAGAGTGCGCCATTACCACCTGAATTAGTCGCCTGCTGTGTGAGCATAAATAGACTTAAAGCAGCAACCATAAAACTTGAGAACGAATAACCTAAATATGGAAGGCGTCGTAATCGGTTAGTTTTAAATAGAAATACGTTCTTAATACTGACTTCATGTTCACTATGCGTAGATTGGTTCTCCGCACGATAGATTGCAACAGCTCGCTCTTCAGATACCGCCTGTATGATACGACTGAAGATTTTAAAGCCTTGTTCATTCAGGCTTTTTATTTCTTCTGATGCATTGGTATTGCCTAGATTAACAGCAAGAACCACATCCTTTTTATACAAAATCTGATAGCTATTCACTTATTTTCCTTTTCGAGCATCACGTTCTAGTCTCAGCGATTCAAACTTATGGTATATAAATTCTATCAGCCTAACCAAACGTGCAGGTCTGAATCTGTCTTTATGATAAATCATTGAAAAGTCTACACTAGGTATATGCCAATCGGAAAATACTTGTTGTAATCTTTTGTCTTCAACTTCATTTTGACAATACAGCAAAGGAACACGAATTACTCCATTGCCTAAAAGAGCACCGTTCACCAAAGCACGACCATTTTTACACTGTAAATTGCCACTAATATTCACTTCATAAGTTTCATTTGTATCATTGTGCACAAAACTCCAACGATTCACTGATCCCGTTAGGCATCGATGCTTTTCGAGTTGTTTAGGATGAGCAATCACGTCATGTTGCTCAAGATACTTAGGACAAGCTAGGGTGACCATATCAATGTCTAACAACTTGCGGGCGACAAAGCTAGCGTCTTGCAGAGTTCCCATGCGAAAGGCAATGTCAAACTCATCTTGGATAAGGTCAACTCTATTACTGCTAAAATCAAGACTCACGTGCACATGTGGATAGAGAGACATGAACTCGTTGATCATAGGCACCAATATATCTTCACCCAATACCCCACCAACACAATTAACCGCAATATGCCCTCTCACCTCTTCAACGTCATCTATCGCTGACAATAACGCTTGATCGATATGACCTAGCGCTATTTGGCATTGCTCAAAAAGCTTTTGTCCGGCTTGGGTAAGCTTGAGAGTCCGGGTTGTTCTTACCAACAAGGTCACTCCTAGATCTGACTCTAATTGTGTCATCTGTCGCGATATGTGAGAACGTGAAACCTTAAGCGCCTCTGCTGCTCGCGTGAAATTACCTAACTGTGCGATCAATACAAAAGAGCGAATTTCCGCTAGATTAACTTTGTTCAACATAAGCTATAACCACCGTCTTACCTTACGACAATACTCTTCATACGGCTTGCCAAATTTCGACTTTAATACTTTCTCTTCTGGTTTAATCTGGAATTGCGTTATGTACAACACAAACACGAGACAAAAAGCCAGCGCTAAGGCTGAGAGCAACAAACAAGACCAAGCAACTAAGAGTAATGTCAGTGATACATACATTGGATTCCGGCTGTACCTAAATACACCATGAGAAACCAGTAGAGTGGCTTGAGAAGGATCGAGTGGGTTGATAGTAGTCTTAGCTTGCTTAAAAGAGACAACAGAAACCACTGCGAGCCACACTCCAGTCACTAAGAACGCTAATCCTAGTAACCATGCTAGTGGTTGTGATGTAAACGCAAAGCCATCAAAAAAGCCCCCTAATCCTGCGCATATTAACATCACTAGTGGAGGCGGTATTTTGTTGTTCAGCATTCTATACTCTAAGATTCGAATTCATTGTTGCAGTATAGCAACAGTGTTTTACCTAAAGGGATATATATCAACAAAATTATCTCAACTAGAATGACCTCTATCGACACATAGGGTGTTAGAAACATATTTGGAGAAGAGTGATGAAGAAACTTATTGTTGTTACTGGCGCAAGTTCAGGTATCGGTGAAGCGATTGCACGTCGTTTAAGTGATGAAGGGCATCCTCTTCTACTTCTTGCACGTCGTGTGGAAAGGCTAGAAGCCCTGCAACTTCCAAACACGCTTTGCGAAAAAGTTGATGTCACTGACATGGGCTCATTTGAAGCTGCTATTACGAAAGCCGAGGCACTATTTGGCCCTGTAGACGGTTTAGTTAATAACGCAGGTACTATGCTTCTTGGTCAAATCGACACTCAAGATGCACAAGAATGGAAACGTATGTTCGATGTGAATGTATTGGGTCTACTTAACGGCATGCAATCTGTATTGGCACCAATGAAGTCTCGTAACAGCGGAACTATCATTAATATCAGTTCAATTGCAGGTAAGAAAACATTCCCTAACCACGCGGCATATTGTGGTACTAAATTTGCAGTGCACGCTATCTCTGAGAATGTTCGTGAAGAAGTGGCAGCTGACAATGTTCGAGTCACCACTATCGCACCTGGTGCTGTTGAAACTGAGCTTCTTTCACATACCTCTTCTCAAGAGATCAAAGATGGTTATGACTCTTGGAAAGAAGACATGGGTGGCGTTCTAGCCGCTGATGACGTTGCTCGTGCCGTACTATTTGCATTCCAACAGCCACAGAACGTTTGTATTCGTGAAATTGCACTAGCACCAACTAAACAGCAGCCTTAAATACTTCTGTTTTGATTAAGAGCACGCCACTTGTTGGCGTGCTTTTTTGGTTTAGGGATTTTTGTTTCTAGGATGGCAAAAGATTGGTTTAGCGTCCCTTCTAAACGAGCACGTGTCCAGAAGTTTTGATCGGGGACCTTATCAATAAACGCTGTATAAACAAGATAAATCGCCAGCATAAATAAAAACGGATTAACCTCATCTTCATGAAGAACATCCCCGTCTGTACTTTCAAAGAGAAAGTGCAGACTTGTTTAGTAAAATATCGTTACATAACCACTACATTTGTATTATTATAGGATTTTTACAGGGCGAATATTAACCATGTTACCTCGTAAACCTGATCGTCTTACTGCCATGCATGATCTTATCGAACAAGTAAAGCTGGAGTTGCCTCTGTACGAAGACGAAACCTTTGTCTGTGGTAGCGGGACAGATTGCGTAGGTTGCCCCAAAAAACTCATGGAATTAGTTGATACTGAGCTTAGTTATTGGGAGCACTATATTTCCGATGGCAGTGCGCCTAACTTCGATGACATTAGGCGCTTTGGAAAACTGTGCAAAAACGTTAAACGAGCATTAGTTCGTAACAACGTCCCTTTGTTCAATTCGGCTTCGTAGGTTGGCAATAACGTGTGGCGGTGCAATTTTTTCTAGCTGCATTAGGCATACCTCCGCTTTATTATCTAAATGACGGATCTTAAAATCACATACCGCATATAGTTGCTCAGGATGACCTGATATTTGATAAGCTTTCTTTAATGACTCTAGCGCCAGCTGTTGATCATACGCCTCTTGAAGCACGCCGTTAACATACCAATACTGACTATTAGTTTTCGCAATCTTGGCGGCACTATCCATGCTTCGTGCAGCCTGATTAGGCTTGTTCAATCTCACCAACGTCAAAGATTTTACGTACAATATGCTTGGTTCATCGGAGAAAACAACTAAAGCATCATTGAGTACCGCTAACGCTTGTTCATCCTGCTTATTAAGACGATAGCTTTCAGCAACACCAATCCACGCATCCACTCCACCCTCTGAGCGCTCTATCAATTGACTATAAACATTTCTAGCAGCGTTATAGTCAGAAATGTACAGATAGCCTTCAGCTAATGTCATCATAGACTCTTCACTACCTTTAAGAATCAAGGTAGAAGCCCAATCATCAAATAAGGGATCAAATTGCCTCTTTTGAACTGCGTTCATTTTGGTGTAATCAACCGCAAGGTTTTTGGCAACAGCCATCCTTACATCTAGAACCAAATCGTCCATCAGGGGTGACAGCAGACGCCAGCGATGAGTCAATTGATACGGCGCAGATGCTCTAACCGAGGCTTCTCGAATATCATGTTGATTATCCTTAAGTCCCCGAGCGATAGCAATAAGGGCACTCTGACTCGGAAAACTGGCTAATTGTTCCAATGCGTCAATTCGCTCAGATCGCTTTTTGCTTTTGTCCTGGGCTATGTACGACAACTGCTCCGCTGTTTGATTGGCTGCACTAGAAGGCAGAGCTATCAACAAAAAGACCATCATCACGGTTGCGGCAATAAAGGTACTAATTCTTTTATTTATCAAAATTTGGCACCAAAACTATTGTTTGGCTGTGGCTGAGACATCGCTTCTCGCACGATCTTATCGCTAAATTTCCCATGCGCTACGGGGTAGTTCATTACTCTTAACAAATGTGCAATTGAACGGTCTGCGTGCTTATAAAACTTATGCCAGCCAGCACACAGGTAATTAAGTCCTGGTTCGCCGGAGCGCGTACGAATAAAGCGATTTTTTGGACACTCACCGAAGCATGCAAACTTGTAATCACAGGTGTTGCATTGTTCTGTTAAGCTTTTAGTTTTATTAAACCCAAAAGTCTGCTGTTTACTCGAAAATGCCAGATCATCCAGCTTATCAACATGAATATTACCAATTTTATATTCAGGATAGACGTAATGGTCACAAGCAAATACATCACCGGTTGGTTCCATCGCTAGACCTTTTCCGCAAAACTCTCCTAGTGTGCACAATGGGTTTCTTCGTCCCATCCAAGTCTCAATAAATGCTTCAAAATATTGCACAAACACTTTACCGACATCACGACTCGCCCACTCATCAAATACAGCAATAAGAAAGTTACCCCATGCCTCATCAGATACACACCAAGACTCCATAACCGAATTCTTAGAGCCTGGGATAAGACGTTTATCGCCTTGACGAGGTTGTTGCTGTTCTTCCCAGGTTTGAGGCGCTGTATCGCGGAAGGTTTTTTGCTCCACAATAGGAATGAACTGCATTTGTGGCGACTTTACTTCGTCACGCAAGAATCTATACACTTCTAAAGGATTACGGCTAGTAAGATTGTTGATACAGGTCAAAGTGGCAAAGCTCACTTCATACTCATGAAGCAATTTAACCGCTTCCATGACTTGCTTGTGCGTACCACGCCCTGCTTTGTTGGTTCGGTAGGCATCGTGATACATAGCAGGGCCATCAATACTCAGGCCAACCAAAAAGTTGTTCTCTTTTAAGAACTGACACCACTTCGCGTTTAGCAAAGTGCCATTGGTTTGCAAATCGTTTGAAATACTCACCCCGATAGGTTTATATTTTTTCTGCAGTTCGACAATCTTTTCGAAATAAGGAAGCCCTAATAAAGTCGGCTCCCCACCTTGCCATGAAAAGATAATCTCTGGCGTATTTTGAGCCTCGATATACTGCTTAATGTACTGCTCAAGATCTTGCTCACTCATCTCTGGGGAGCAACCCTTTTTATAGTCCAATAGGTCTTGCTTGCTGAGGTAATAGCAGTAGTTGCAATCAATATTACAAGCTGCGCCAATGGGCTTAGCCATTACATGCATTCGTTTAGAGGGTTTGCCTTTAAATTGCGGGCCTTGAGTCAACAACATATCGATACCGTTATCTTGGATGCTAAAAACAGCCCTATTTTAACTATTGGTTATATCAAAGGCTTGTTATTGCGCATATAACCATTTGGAAAATGGCGAATTGTTAAACTAATGTCTCATTTTTTGATAGAGACCAAATATGAACCTGCGTTTGATGACTTTTCGCCCTTTATTAGCATGGACGCTAGTGTTAACAATGACAGGATGCTCACTATTTGAACCCCACCCTCTCACCACTCAGATCGAAGCCGACATGGTATTCGTTGCTGGGGGCACTTATATCATGGGTTCTGACACCGACAATGCAAAGACTTCTGAGCAGCCTGCGCATCAGGTTAGTGTAGATAGCTTCTATATTTCTAAGTTCGAAGTTACTCAATCTCTATTTGAAGAAGTTATGGGGCATTCCAGAAGCTTCTTCAAAGGCCCTCAAAACCCAGTCAACAACTTAAGTTGGCAACAAGCGAATTACTTCATCGAAAAACTCAATGAAATCACGGGTCAAAGGTATCGATTGCCTACTGAGGCTGAATGGGAGTTCGCCGCTCGAGGTGGAAATGAATCTAAAGGCTATGCCTACAGTGGTTCAAACAACATTGATGATGTTGCTTGGCATGCAGGCAACGCCAACAATCGTGCGCACCGCGTCGGTCAGAAAAAACCCAATGAGCTAGGACTGTATGATATGACGGGTAATGTCGGTGAGTTTACTATCGATGCTTATGAGTCGACATTTTATCGCAACTCCCCATTTCATAACCCAAGTAACGCTCAAGACACCAATATTGGACTTGCTCATAAGTCCGTGCGCGGTGGCAGTTTTTCCTATGCTTATAATGAATCTGAAAACTACCGCAGAGACTTTGCTAGCCAGTCTATAATTATGTCTGATATGGGATTGCGTCTAGTTAGAGATGCAAACTAATTCATTAATAACAAGGACAAATGCCCAAATGATAAAACGCTACTGTGCGATGAGCCTTATCAGTCTTGGTCTTATCAGCTCTCCCGCTTTTTCTGCTGAGAGCAACCCTAAACTTGTACTTCAAATCACCGTCGATGGCCTACGCGGAGACCTACTAGAAAGGTATAAGCACAACTTTGGTGAGGGTGGTTTTCGATACCTGATGGATCAAGGGGTGTATTACACCAATGCTCACTATCAGCACGGTAATACTGAGACCATTGTTGGTCATGTCTCTCTTGCAACCGGTGCTCCCCCCTCTGTGCATGGCATGGTTGGTAATGTTTGGTACGACCGTAGTCTAGAGCGCCTGATCTATAATGTTGAGGATGGCGATTACAGCTTACTGACCAGTGGTGCTGACGTAAATAAATCGACAGAAATCGATCCAACTCAGCGTGCAGCCACCAAAGATGGGCGTTCTCCAACCCCTATCTTAGTGTCAACGTTTAGTGATGAACTCACCGTATCGAATAGTGGTAAATCAAAGGTATTTGGCGTTTCTATCAAAGACCGCGGGGCGATCTCGTTAGCGGGACATACAGGCAAAGCATTTTGGTTTTCTAAGGCAACTTCTGATTTCGTCACCAGTGATTACTATTATGAATCTTATCCTGCATGGGTAGAACGTTGGAACGAAAAGAATATTCCAGCACGGTACTCAGGCAAGCGCTGGGAATTGGCATTAGACAGAAATAAATACACCCTAGAAGAAGTATCACAAGATCAAAAGTTTGATTTAGCTGGCTTCCAGAGAACCTTTCCACATCCTTACGGGCCTGCAAGTTTTAAGTATTACTCAACTATGTTGACCGTAAGCCCTGCTGGTGATGAACTGACTGCGGATTTTGCTAAGACCTTACTCCAACAAGAGAAACTGGGCTCTCGAGATGTGACAGATTACTTAGCGGTCAGTTTTTCTTCTAACGACTACGTATTGCATTTGTACGGTCCGTCGAGTTTAGAGGCTGAAGATAACCTAATCCGTTTAGACAGAACGCTTAAAGCTTTGTTTGAAGACATCGAACATCACGTAGGTTTAGATAATACCCTAATCGTACTGTCAGCAGATCATGGCGCTCCTGAAGCCTCTCCTGTTGCTGCCTCTTTGGGTCTTAAACGCGCTAAATACTTCGATAAGAAAACACTGCTTACCGATAACCTTAAGCAAAGACTGAAGAGTGAATTCGGTGTAGGTGAGGAGATCTTCAGACTGTATGCTCAGCCGTATGTTTACTTAAATCATGAGGTGGTGAAAGAGAAGAAAATCAATCTTTCTGAGCTACAAACGATGATTTCGGAAGAAGCAATGAAAATTGAAGGGGTCGCTTACGCTGTCACCAGTTCCGATGTTGCTACAGGACGTTTAGCCAATACTCATATCAACCGGTTAGTAAGTAACAATTATCAACCTAATCGCTCAGGTGATGTATATCTAGTGTTCGCACCTCGGACTTATATCAATGATATGGACGGTCTAACCGTGGCTTCAACTCACGGATCTCCATGGAGTTACGACACTTATGTTCCCGTGATTTTTGCAGGTTACAATACCAAGCCACAAAAGGTAGAGCGTGCTGTTACTCCCTATGATATAGCGCCAACGCTATCCAACGTACTGGGCATTACGCCACCAAGTGGCACAACGGGCAATGTATTAAAAGAAGTGGCCAGCACCAACTAGTGTGTTTTTTGAACGCTATTCAAGCCCGAACGCTTTTATAATGTATCCGTCATTCTCGAGTGCTTCTATCGAGAATCTGTTTCTATGCATTACCGCTGAAAAGGTCCCCGATAAATACTTCGGGGACGATGGTGTGTTTCATACTTCACTTTTTATCGCCAACTCTGCACATCACCGTTTTAAAGTCAGCCAAATAAAACCCAAGATTCCCGTCATTCTCGAGTGCTTCTATCGAGAATCTGTTTCTATGCGTCACCGCTGAAAAGGTCCCCGATAAATACTTCGGGGACGACGGTGTATTTCATACTTCACTTTTTATCGCCAACTCTGCACATCACCGTTTTAAAGTCAGCCAAGTAAAACCCAAGGTTCACGTCATTCTCGAGTGCTTCTATCGAGAATCTGTTTCTATGCATTACCACTAAAAAGGTCCCCGATAAATACTTCGGGGACGACGGTGTATTTCACACTTCACTTTCTATCGCCAACTCTGCACATCACAGTTTTAAATCAGCCAAATAAAACCCAAGATTCCCGTCATTCTCAAGTACTTCTATCGAGAATCTATTTCTATGCGTCACCACTGAAAAGGTCCCCGATAAATACTTCGGGGACGACGGTGTATTTCACACTTCATTTTCCATCGCCAACTCTGCACCTCACAGTTTTAAATCAGCCAAATAAAACCCAAGATTCCCGTCATTCTCGAGTGCTTTTATCGAGAATCTGTTTCTATGCATTACCACTAAAAAGGTCCCCGATAAATACTTCGGGGACGACGGTGTATTTCACACTTCACTTTCTATCGCCAACTCTGCACATCACAGTTTTAAATCAGCCAAATAAAACCCAAGATTCCCGTCATTCTCAAGTACTTCTATCGAGAATCTATTTCTATGCGTCACCACTGAAAAGGTCCCCGATAAATACTTCGGGGACGACGGTGTATTTCACACTTCATTTTCCATCGCCAACTCTGCACCTCACAGTTTTAAATCAGCCAAATAAAACCCAAGATTCCCGTCATTCTCGAGTGCTTTTCTCGAGAATCTGTTTCTATGCGTCACCGCTGAAAAGGTCCCCGATAAATACTTCGGGGACGACGGTGGTTTCACTCTTCATTTTCTACCACCAACTTTGCACCTCTCAGTTTTAAAGTCAGCCAAATAAAAACCAAGATTCCCGTCATTCTCGAGTGCTTTTATCGAGAATCTGTTTCTATGCATTACCACTGAAAAGGTCCCCGATAAATACTTCGGGGACGACGGTGGTTTCACTCTTCATTTTCTACCACCAACTTTGCATCTCTCAGTTTTAAAGTCAGCCAAATAAAAACCAAGATTCCCGTCATTCTCGAGTGCTCTTATCGAGAATCTATTTCTATGCGTCACCATTGAAAAGATCCCCGATAAATACTTCAGGGACGATGATGTGTTTTACATATTATCTAGACGAGTTAATTAACTAACTCTTTAGGATGGTAAAGCTCTGCTCCCGTATCTAGAAACTCTTTAGATTTTTGACGCATCCCTTCCAGAGGATTATCTAACATCTTCACTTCTAGCATTTGGTCCTCGGCTACTTGCTTTTTATCTTTGGCATATTCTCGCACTTCTTGGGATATCTTCATTGAGCAGAACTTAGGTCCGCACATTGAGCAGAAGTGAGCGACTTTACCCGACTCTTGTGGCAAGGTTTCATCATGGAAAGCACGAGCGGTATCAGGATCTAGAGAAAGATTAAACTGATCTTCCCAGCGGAACTCAAAACGTGCTTTTGACAATGCATTATCACGTATTTGGGCTCCAGGGTGCCCTTTGGCAAGATCGGCTGCGTGAGCGGCAAGTTTGTAGGTAATAAGACCGGTTTTCACATCTTCTTTGTTTGGAAGCCCCAAGTGCTCTTTTGGCGTTACATAACAAAGCATCGCGCAGCCATACCAACCAATCAGCGCAGCTCCAATACCCGAGGTAATGTGATCGTAGCCGGGTGCAATATCGGTAGTCAGTGGACCAAGAGTATAAAATGGCGCTTCGTGACAATGCTCGAGTTGCTCTTGCATATTTTCTTGAATCATATGCATAGGCACATGTCCTGGACCTTCAATGATCACTTGAACATCGTATTCCCACGCCACCTTCGTTAGCTCTCCAAGAGTACGCAATTCCGCAAATTGAGCCTCATCATTGGCATCGGCAATCGAACCTGGTCGCAGACCGTCCCCTAGTGATAATGCCACATCATATTTGGCACAGATCTCACAAATCTCTCTAAAGTGTGTGTATAGAAAGCTTTCTTGATGATGAGCTAAGCACCATTTTGCGATAATTGAACCGCCTCTAGATACAATGCCTGTAACACGCTTTGCCGTCATAGGCACATAACGAAGTAACAAACCTGCGTGTATGGTGAAGTAATCCACGCCCTGCTCTGCTTGTTCAATCAAGGTATCTCTCATTACCTCCCAGTTCAGGTTCTCTGCGACACCATTCACTTTTTCTAGAGCTTGATACATAGGTACTGTACCAATAGGCACAGGGCTATTTCGTAGGATCCACTCGCGGGTTTCATGAATATTTCGTCCAGTCGATAGGTCCATCACCGTATCAGCGCCCCAACGTGTTGACCACACTAGCTTTTCAACCTCTTCTTCAATAGAAGAGCTTACTGACGAGTTCCCTATATTGGCATTCACTTTAACTAAGAAATTGCGCCCGATGATCATAGGCTCAGCTTCTGGGTGATTGATGTTAGAAGGGATGATCGCGCGGCCTTCCGCGACTTCTGTTCGAACAAATTCAGGCGTTATTTCTTTGGGTAGATTTGCACCAAAGTTATGTCCCGGATGCTGTTGATTTAACTGTTCGTCGGCAAACTTCTGCCTGCCCATATTCTCTCGAATAGCGATGTACTCCATCTCAGGCGTAACAATGCCTTGTCGTGCATAGTGAAGTTGGGTAACACACTGGTTCTCTTTAGCTCGGCGAATAGGCGGGAGGTTTCCGTAACGTAGGTCATCAAGAGTGTCATCTTCTAGACGAGATTTGGTGTAGACGGAGCTAACATCATTCAATAACTCAGTATCATTTCGCTCTTCTATCCAGTGTTCTCTCAGTTTTGGTAAGCCGCTATAAAGGTCAATAGTGTGTTTTGGATCTGTATAAACACCCGAAGTGTCGTAGACATGAATAGGCTCATTGGATTGAAATATTGGGGCCTCTTTAGTGCCACCAATGAGGCTATCTGCAAGGGCTATTTCGCGAACTGGCACCTGAATATCTTGGCGCGAACCCTGAATATAAGACTTAGTGGAATTAGGATATGACTCAACAGACAATGAATCGATATAGTGTTTCGCATCTAGCCTAGCTTGTTTACGGGTCGACATAGCATTTTTCCTATTAATTAAGGGTTATCAAATGCTTGGCGGATGGATGCAACAAGAAAGACCATAACTCAGATAGAGCTATGATCTGGGGATAGAGATCTATGATGATGTGATCTCTACTCTTGTTCCCTTCGCAGGTATTAGCCTGATCAGGTTCAACGGATCCCGAGTTAACGGTCTCAGCCTTATGGCACTCCGACAAGTGTTTGCGAGTATACAACTCCTTTCTCAGGAAGAAAAGTCACACAATCGCAAGCATAATCAACCGCATACTACTTTGTGGGTATAAATGTAAATTAGTGTGAATTTTGTAGACGTCTGACCATTCTGGATCTAGGATGCGCCGTTCTTTTTCAGTCGCTATCACTAGTTGTGCTGGAAAAGTGGTCTTTTGATTATTACTAAGTAGGAATGCATCAATGGATACATCCAAACTATCATTGCTTAAAAACTCTATTAACGCTGACATCGCCAATGGCGAACTAGGCTGGATCAACAAGCACGCTTTACTTCGTGGTGAATCGAGCGTAATTGAGAGTTACCTGACACAAAAAGCAAGGAAGGTCGCAAGAGAGCAAAGCATTTCTGGTACGAACGAAGATATGTTCACGATATACAAATCGTTTTTCAATCAGTTCACGGAAACGCTAGAAAATACTCAGTGCACTCCATCTATATACCTAGAACGTATGTCTTCGCTCGTAGGATTCGAAGCGGGTAAACGCTGGCATAGCCTATAGACTAACGACCCTCTTGGTATTGTTAAGGAGTGATAATACCAAGTGGGCCTTTTACATTTCTATTCTTTGAAAATCATCTTTGATACAGACTGAACTTGGCTTCTTAACCATTTATGACCATTTTCTGTTGTTCTACTTGGATGCCAAAGCATGCAAATATCTTCAGAAATATCCAGAAATGGGGTCTCTAGACTCTGTATTGGATAGTGTTTTGCCATAGTATCAATGGCTGATGAAGGGAAAAGAGCAATATAATCTGTCTTGCATACCACTGGCAGCATCTCTAACACGCCAGGAGAACGATAAACGATCCTTCGCTTATTAAGATGTTGAAAATGATGACTCGACAACATTGCACTTCGGCTCTTCCAACGTGACACCACAACATGGTCTTCTTGTAAAAACTCTTCTGCCGTTATCTCGCCTGATAACCTTGGGTGCCCTTCTCTAGCAATGACACTAATCGACTCTCTACCTAATGCGGCCATCTTAAGAGACGTTCTTTCTATTGGCCTCATATCAATGACCAAGTCGTATCTTTGCAATCGCAAATCAGATTCATGATCTTCAGTAAACAGTGGGTGCACCTCAAGCGCTATATTGGGTGCTTTTGACTTAATCTTGACTAACAACTCCGGCATCAATTGATAAGCAATCGTCGTCATACATGCTATGGAAAAAATGCGCTCTGATATCTTTGGATCAAAATCTCGAGCAGCAGACAGTGTCGAGGTAAAGTTCTTAAAAGATGCCGATAATGCAGGGTATATATCTTCAGCAAAAGTCGTGGGTTTAACGCCAGCAGGGCTCCTGTGAAACAAAGGATCATCGTAGATCTCTCGTAGGCGCTTCAACGCCTTACTGACTGCCGGCTGACTGACCCCAAGGCGATTGGCGGCTTTAGACATACTACTTTCTTCATACACAGCGACAAAGAAAGGGATCAGGTTGAGCTCAGTACTTTTCATAGATTCCTAGTGATTGTGCTAAGACTAAGGCTTAGGCGGTTTATAACGTTGATTTAATCTTACCAGTTGAGGTAAGGCGAGATATCGTAGGATCCATTGCTCATTATTTTTATCAGCAAGTCGCCCTATCTCTCGCCATAGATAGCACCCTTTAATAAAGGAAGTCTTCTCGTTTTGAATCTGTGAGGCGAGCATTTTCCAATCGTCTGAGGACGACAATGCACTCAGTTGTAAATCACCGGATTGAGTACGTAAACGTGCATATAAACAGGTTCGGATTCGCTGCTCGTTACCTTGTCTTAATTCTTGAACAAAGACCCACCAAGCCGGCTTAGGTTGCCTCTCATAATAGCGTTTTAACGCACAATACACTCCGAGGACAGCACTAAAAACAAAGAGTATAATCAGTAAGTTACCTTTATAATAGCGCACCCATGAAGAGAAAGTGTGAGACACTTTGAAAGACTGCCCCTCAACACGCAATTCTCGTAGTTCAGCTTTGTTTGGATCCCACCAAGAAATCGCGTAATCAGGAAAGGTGAGCTCACCTCCTGTTTGCAGTACATACACTTCTTCTTCTATTCTTTGCGCCTGATACTGCCCACGGTTTTCTGTATCCGATAGCCTCACCGGCTTTGAATACAGTTGATAACCTGTGCTCGTATTCACGCTATCAGTAGACATTATTGGCGGTAATAGCACCGACAAAGTATCGGTAGCCTGAACAATGACAGTACGAGTAATCGTGTCTCCAGCCTTCAGTTCTTGATTAGACTGTTGCCATTGCTGGCTTATTGCAGCTTTCGGACTGTTAATCCACGGCGTGTCTTCCGTTAATAAACCACTTGGTAGACTAGCGGTGAACCGCAATGGCTCAGTGTAAAGATTCCCTTTCACATTCACGCCACTGTCAATAGATACTTGAACCTGCACCGCAAGTGGTGGAACAACAAACTCGCCACTGTGTTGCGGGTATAAGTTTACCTCCCACAATTGCACTGACCACGTCGCTCCTTTTCGCTTTTCAGCGTAATTGACTGCGAGTTGAGAGCGCTGCTTGGCGATAACATGAGGTATTTCAATCACACCAATTCGAGTACCTCCCGTAAACCAGCGAGGTGTCGATACTTCTATGTACAACGTTAATTGCTGATTAATCGAAGTCTGCTCAGGCTGTGTAATGCCTTGATTATCATTCAACCAGCTTTTTATCTGCACTCCACCGCTACGTTGCAGTTGAGCTATTTCGTTAGCAAAAGTGTTGATGGAAAATGTGATGGCTAAAAAAGTAGTCAGGATAAGTCGCCAAAGGTTATTCTGCATTGCTTGGCTCCTCGCTTTGACGATTAAGTAGCTCTATTTGAAACTTGGCTCTTAGAAAGAGCTTAGGATCAGATTCTACCTTGCGTAGCCATTTATCCGCGAGCTCGTCACTGCCTAAGATCTCATTCGCATTCAACGTCTCTTTGAGCATCATTGCCGCTACAGCTTGGTCTTCCGCACCATCTCCCGTCTGCGGTTTATCGCCTAACTCCATAGAGTCTTCAGGACCATCTGTCGTACCGGCCTGGCTCTCACTGAGTCGGTTTACCTCATCAACAATAGCCTGCATTGCTTTTAAATTGTGCTTCACATCGGTAGCGAGCTTATCTGATAGATCCCACTTATCTTGATCTAATAAGTAGGCAAACAAGTTCCTAGCGCTAAGGTATTCGCGCTGTCTGGCTAACGCATTGCCCGCATAAAATAATGACAGGGGTGAATCTGCATTTAAAAACTGCACGTGAGCCAACGTAAATTCACCGGCATAGTAATAAGCAATGCCCTTACGAAGAGGATCTTGAAAATGAATAGCGGCCTGAAGATAATCGTGTTGATTAAAGTGCCACTGCCCTTGCTGATCTGGCGTTAACCATAGATCTGCCCACATTTGAGAAAGCTTATCCCATTGAGTGACTTCAACCTTGGGCTCTGTGGAGTCAGCTCTGTGCATTTCTAAGGAAGCATGCGAGTCATTAACAAACAATGCCGGCGTTAAAATACAAAGCAGTAGTGCCCATTGAACCAACCAACCTTTTCTAAACCAAAACAATAACAATAAGGCAATAGGTATCAGTAAGTAGTAACCCATATCTTGCCATGGCATTGCTGACTCATTATTAAGTTGCATATGCCGTTCGATTTTTCGATTTAATGCGCTGATATCAGCATCATCGACTGATATCACCTCGATGCTACCGCCACTATCATTAGCAAGTTTCTTCAATGAATTGAGATCCATAGGGTTGCTACTTTGTACCTGATGATTGCCCGACGCTAAAATCAGCAACTGATGACGACTGTTATCAAAGTAATCGACCAGAGGGGCAATGCTGTTTGGCGTAATACCGTCGCTAATAAGGAGCACTGTTCCGGCTTTATCATCGGCTAACTGCTCATCGATAAGTACGGTGATACTATCCGCTTTCTTGCCTTCTATGGGCATAATGCTAGGGTCAATAGCGGCCAAGAAAGGCGCAAATACAGAGCTATCTTTCGTCATTGGCATAGCAAGGTGTGCTGTGCCAGAAAAAACCACCAGCCCTGTTTGTCCGCCACCACGAAGCTTCAATAAATCCTGAACTTTCTGCTTTGAACGCTCTAACCTACTTGGTGGTAGATCTTCATTTAACATTGACGGGCTATTATCCAAAGCAATCAACAATGATGCCTTGTCTTCACCAAAAGGAGAGGGTGCTCGTTGCCAAGTAGGTCCAGCACAAACAATAATCGCAAGCAACATCGAGACAAATAGCAACTTAAGAGGCAGTTGCTTTCGCCAGCCCACATCCCCAATAGTCAACGGTTTTCTTAGATGTTTGGGCAGTATGGTTTGCCAGCTGCCAACAGTCTCATGCTTCCAACGCAGATATACCACCGCTATTAAAGGGAGAAGAGCAAGCAACCATAGTGGTCTAATAAAGTGGAATTGCATGAACACTTGTTGCCAAAAAAGAGAATCAAACATCGGTTCTCTCCTCTGTCATCTCATTTATATTCGTTCTCGCTACTCTTCTAACGGTGCTAACAATGAAAGCAATTAAGTACAGTGCGACCACCAGCATAATAGGATAAGCATGAACACTGGTTTTGGGACGATAGGTCGAACTTTCGTAAAGTTGGGGTTCAAGCTCGCTAATTTCTTCATAAGCTTGGCTCAACGCTTCTCTATCTAGCGCCTCGAAAGCCTCACCACCGGTTTCAGAAGCAATACGCGAAATGGTTTTCATATCAAGAGCTTGTTCACCAACAGTCGCGGGATCGCCAATGGCGATCACATGAATTTTCACACCTTTGGCATTGGCAACTTTGGCTGCGTCTATTGGCTCAACAAAGCTTCCCGTATCATTACCGTCGGTCAATACAATGGTGACCCTTTCACGTGCTTTTTCTGTGTTGGTTGTAGCACTATTTTCAAACACTTTGATAGCCAAACCTATAGCGTCACCAAGGTAGGTACTCGCACCCGCCATCCCTACATCGGTTTGCTCTAGCAAGTTAAGCCATACCGTTTGGTCAGCCGTGAATGGTGTTTGAATGAATGCCGCATCGCCAAACAGAATAAGACCTAGTCGGTCTCCTTTGCGAGACTCAACGAAGGTTTCCAGCACCTCTTTTACGGCATCGAGTCTAGAAACTTTGTCACCACTTCGGGAAGTAAAGTCTTTCTCGGCCATCGAGCCTGACAAATCAACCACTACCATCACATCACGCCCTAAGCGCTCACGTGTTTGTGGCTCACCTAATATTGTCGGTTTACATAGGGCAAAAATAACTAAACACCATGACATCACTAAGATGCACCGTTGCCACACTGAAGGACGCAATTGACTTGCACCCTCACTGGGTAACTCCCCTAAGGACTTGAGCAAGATACTGAAAAAAGGCACTTTTATCGCTGATTGCTTAGTACGATAAGCCGGAATTAACCAATACACGAGTAGTGGCAGTGGCAAAGCGAGTAGCCAATAGGGATGTTGCAATTCTAAAGACGAATCAAGCATCGCTCATCTCCCTTTCGGCACCGCTAGCTTGAACAACATGTTGCTTCACCCACACTTTGCAGTCTGCGATCAAGGCGATCAACTCCACCTTACTTAGCGCATTCTGTTGCACTAGCATAGATTCTGGCCAATGTGACCATTTGTCAGCAAATACAGTACGCGTCGATTCGTTCTGGGCATCAAGGGACTGTAGAAAAGGCAACCCATAGTACGGACGTGTTGCTGGATTAACGGTTGATAACACTGTTTTTAATACATGGTGCACATCTTGAGAGATTGTTTGACGAGAGCTTACCTGTTTGTTGTCTGTAGATTCACATGCCTTTAAGAGCAAATCAAAACTCTGCAATGCCTCCCTTCGATATCGATTACTCCACCAAAGATACAAGCTTTTATAGGCCCACACACTAACGCAGAGCATGACAGTTACACCCACCACTTTCCAACCTATGGTTTCAGGCATCCAACTGACTGACGGCGCAACAGCAACCTCGACAATATCACGCAGCATATAGCTCTGCGGGGGGGTATGAACCGTCATCGATGTGCCCCCATCCCACGCTTAAATTGCTCTAAATGATTGCCCGATGTATCCAGTTGAATCAAAGGTAGTCCTTTTGCTGCCATCAGACGTACCAACTGAACTCTCTTAAGTTCTTGATGTTGCTTTAATCCGTGGTTCGCTTTCTTCAATTTAGCCGATTCACTGATATTGAGCTGATGGGTACCATCCCCCATTACCCAGTTGGAGCGAGAGGGAAGTGCCTCTTCAAGTTGGTCTGAGATCAATACGGTTAACACGTCATTGTGTGCTTGAAGTTGTTGCAACCTATCTACATCGGACGCCTTTGCCCCATGCCAATCACTTAACACTATGACCGTTGACCCTTTAGTTGCAACGCGAGTAATGACGGACATCAACTGTTCAAATGAGGCTGACTCATTATCTTTAGAGGCCACACCAAGGGATTGATTGGCTTCAGCTAGACAATTTAGTCGGTGTAACAAATGAGCTCGGCTACGTTGGGGTTTATACCAATCAACACCATGAGGCCTTGCGATTACAAAACCCACACGGTCACTGTCCTTAAGTACTCGCCAAGCACTCAAAGCGGCAACCTCTGCTGCAACGACAGACTTCATTACCTCAACGGACGAGAAAAACAGGCTTGAACGCTGATCAATACACAAAATGACATTGCGATCTTTTTCTTCGGTATAAGCTCGTACATGCGGTTTACCAGTACGCATAGTCACTTTCCAATCTAAATTTCGAATATCATCGCCCGTTTGATAGTGGCGTAACTCTTCAAAATTTAAACCGCGACCACGAAATAGAGATTGATGGCGACCAGATAAAATAGTCCCGGCTTTTAATTGGGGTAAAAAAGAAAACGAACCTACCTGCCCTTGCAATTGAACAAGGCGTGAATATTGGCAATAGACTCGTGCATCACTGGCTTCAGGTTGAGCTGATTTCATAGCATTAACTCCGCAGGGCGACTAGCCAATGGCTACGGTATCAAGAAGCTCATCAATGATCTGTTTTGCAGAAATCCCTTCTGCCAGTGCGTCGTAACTTTGAGTAAGTCTGTGACCAAGAACCCCGTGCGCTACCGCTCGAACATCATCTGGCTGCACATAGTTTCTTCCTTGAAGCCAAGCATAGGCGCGTGAGCATTTATCGAGAGCTATAGTCGCGCGCGGACTTGAGCCTACTTGAATCCAGCGAGATAGATTTGATTCGGGATAACGATTGGTATGGCGAGTGGCCATCACAAGGGCAACGATATACCGCTCTGCGATCTCAGATACTTCAACTTTAGCAATTTCCTCTCTCGCCTTGAGCACATGGATTGGGTCAATCGAGGGGATATTCTGTTGTTGTACACGAGTGTTATTTGAAGTTTCTTCAGATCGCACCAATCGCATGATATCCATCTCAGCATCATCATCAGGATAATCAACCGTTACCTTTAAAATAAATCGGTCCATTTGCGCTTCTGGCAAAGGGTAAGTCCCTTCTTGCTCTATCGGGTTTTGTGTTGCTAATACCATGAAAAGATCTGGCAATTGGTGCGTCTGCTCACCTACAGTGATCGTTCCCTCTGCCATCGCTTCGAGTAACGCTGCCTGAACCTTTGCGGGCGCACGGTTTATTTCATCTGCTAATACAATGCTGTTGAAGATAGGGCCTGGCTGAAAGTGCAGTTGTGGCTTGCTCTTTCCCGAACCATCATCAAGTTCTTGATAGACCTCGGTACCTGTAACATCTGAAGGTAAAAGGTCTGGTGTGAACTGAATACGACCAAATGATGAATGCAGCGCATCCGCTAAGGCTTTCACTGAGCGCGTCTTTGCTGTTCCCGGAAGCCCTTCTAACAACACATGACCATTAGTAAGTAAACCTAACACTAGAGATTCAACAACGTGTTGCTGCCCAACCACAGACTGCTCTACCTGAGATACTAACGCTGCAACCGCTTCTTGTGACGCACTCATAATTTATCCTCAAACATCGAATTACTCTATTCTACGCAAGTTAAACATAACTAATGGTTATACTAATTCGTCGTTATAGCTTAGCTCGCAATTCGTTAATCAATTGTGGAGAGGCGTATTTTTCAAGTTCCTTGAGACACTGTCGAGCTTGGAACTCAACACTCGGATCTTTGCTGTATTTCACCAACATTTCACATCGAGCATAAAGCTGTTGCGGATTACCACTGATTCGAAAAGCTTTATCAATTGCTTGAGATGCCTGTGGCACACTTGTCGATTCCAGAGACAGTCCATATAGGTACCAATACTGCGCATTATCTGGTTCAACTTCTGTGGCTTTTTGCAGATAAAGAGTAGCTTGGTTATTTTTTCCTTGGCGTAATAAAGACAACGCGGCACTGTAGCGTAATGCACCAGATTTTGGTTGTGCCTCAATGCCTTGTTCAAGGGTTGAAAACACTTGCTGCTCTTTTCCTTGTACACGATAAATATCAGCGAGGTTCACATAACTATTTGCAAAATAAGGTTCAACAGCAATTGCCCCTTTATACTGCTCAATCGCCTGTTCAAAATTGCCTTGTGCTCTATACACATTCCCTAAGTTAGTCCGTCCAAAGCCTCTGTCGGAGTTAAACTCCTGTATCTCTATGTACTCTTGTAACGGCTTGTTGAGTGCTTGCTTTTGCTGTTGATTTAACTCAGGCCAATAGACCACAAGTGCACTCGCCGCTTCAGTACGCACTCCTAACACTTTGTCTTTCAACAATGGTGCTAGTATTTGCCAACGATCCCTCGCTTCAAAGCTTGCAGAGCCTTGCACCGCAGACCCGCGAATCAACTCACTGTCATGTTTCACAGCTCTTGCTAGCGCTACTGTGGTATTTTTACTTTGGTAGGGAGCTAAACGGCTGATCGCGGAGGCACGAATGATGTCCCTTTGCGTGCTATCTTGCGCAGTATAGGCCAACGCTTCTTCGGCGCCTTGATAACCGATCTCGGCTGCATAAAATGCCACGGCAAAATGTTGTTGGTTTTGATGCTTTGAATTAGGGAACCATTTAGCTAGGGACTCAGATGCCCATTCATTGGTTTGATCCTCATGACAAGAGGTGCACACATTCGGTGTACCTAAGTGAGTACTCAAATCTGGCCTTGGTATCTGCCAGCTGTGGTCTCGTCTTGGATCAACCTGCATGTAGGTCGTTTCCGGCATATGGCAGGTGGTACACTTGGACGCTTCAGAGTCTTTATCGTGGAAAGTATGATTGTTGGGTGAAAATTGGGTTGGTAAATGACACTGGCTACATACCGCCTCTTCGGCTATTTCCAATTTCGCCGTATGTGGATTGTGACAGTTAGTACAACTCACCCCTTTGTCTGCCATCTTAGATTGAAGAAACGAACCATAGACATAATCTTCATCAAAGATTTGCCCGTCAGCATGATAAAGCTCTGGAGTAATCAGGCTCAGTCGATAACGATCAAGTAAGGTGCTCTGTACATGGTCTTCCTTTTCTGTCAGTTGCGTACGACGACTGTGGCACTGGGCACACATTGTCATTTGATCGGTAGGGTGAATACTCTTGGGTTGCAGGGCTGGCATGTTTTCTTCAAACACCCACTCTTTTACTGCTTTTGAAAGGTCGCGATCAAAGCCAAAATGCGCGGCCTGACTGGACTTATCGCCATTTGCCCACGTCATATGATCCTGCCCTTTCCCGTGGCATGCCTCACAACCTACATTGATTTCAGACCAAGTGGTAGCGTAGGTGTCTTTTTGAGAATCGTAGTTCTTTTCTAGATTGGTCGAGTGACAGTCGGCACACATGAAATTCCAATTCTGCCCAGAGTTAGTCCAGTAAAACTCATCAGTTGGTGTCAGGTCTGGATAAAGATGAAACCAGCGCTGACCGCCCTCTTCTTTTGAGCGAGAGTCCCAAGCAAATGGAATTAATTGAACACGGCCATCCTCAAACTCAACCATGTATTGCTGGAGAGGATCATGGCCGAAGGTATATTTGATCTGATAGTCACGATATTGACCGTCGTCGCCCTGTATATTGACCCAATACTGTTTGTCCTTTTTGAAAAAACGATTTTCAACTCCAGCAAACTCAAAGGTAGCATTATCAAAATTACCCAATACACTCGCTTCGTCCGCGTGCTTCATTGCCATTTCATGGTCTGAACCTAACCACTGTTGATATTCTTTCTGATGGCAATCAAGGCAAGCTTTGCTTCCGACAAAACCTGAATTCTCAGCTTGCGCAAGTGAAAAAGCTAAGCCAACACCCATCATTACAATGAACAAAAATAGCTTCCTGCCAACTATATTCAAAATACTACCCTTACAACTTATTAATTCTTGATTTTCCTATTTACAACAATAGCTTAAAAACAAAGACCAGAGCCAACAAATTTGGCTCTGGTCTTTGATATCGTTACTTATGTTTACTTATGTTTACTTATTTTGAGGGGTTTGCAGTTTTTCCATTACTTGATCCAAGCTAAAGCTTGCCGCTTTTTGTCTTGGTGGGAATTCCTCAAATGTGCTCAAGTACTTGCCGACGTAGGCTTGTGCAGGCACCAACATAAACGCTCGATCGAGCATCCAGTCGTAGTACGTATTTGACGTTCTGTCTGCAACTTCGTACGGGTCCATTCTTAGGTTGAAGATTTTTGGCACACGCAGTGGCGTGAACGGTTCAGACCAGATTTTAAATGTCCCTGTAGCACGCTGCTCTAAGAATACGATCTTCCACTTGTTGTAACGAAGAGCGGCAAGATCACCATCGTCGGTAAAATAGAAAATCTCTTCTCTTCGGCCTTGTTCTTCTTCACCCGTAAGGTGCGGCAAGAAGTTGTAGCCATCGAGATGAACCTTATACTTGGTTTTACCAACAGAGGTCCCTTTGAGCAGGTTCTCTTTGATTTCAGTATCACCGGCGGCGGCGGCAAAAGTGGGTAACCAGTCCATGTGGTGCATAATCTCATTCGACACACTGCCTGGTTCTATCTTACCCGGCCAGCGAACCATAGCAGGAACACGATACGCACCTTCCCAGTTAGTGTTTTTCTCTCCGCGGAACGGTGTTAAGCCTGCGTCTGGCCATGTATTCATGTGAGGGCCATTGTCTGTTGAATAAAAGACAATCGTGTTATCTGTGATGCCGAGATCATCGACTGCTTTGAGTAGTTCTCCAACATGATTATCATGCTCAACCATACCATCGGCGTAGTTACTGATACCTGTTGAGCCCGATAACTCAGGTTTCACGTGGGTTCTAAAGTGCATTCTGGTGGCATTCCACCATACAAAGAAAGGTTTTTCGGCTTTAACTGAACGCCCCATGAAATCAATAGCGGCAGCAAGAGTTTCATCATCGACCGTTTCCATGCGCTTACGTGTCAGTGGCCCCGTATCCTCTATCTTGCCGTCAGCGTAAGATTTGATAACCCCACGAGGGCCAAACTTCTTACGGAATTCAGGATCTTTCGGGTAATCGATATTCTCAGGTTCTTCCTCAGCATTGAGGTGGTAAAGGTTACCGAAAAATTCATCAAAGCCATGGGCAGTTGGCAAATGTTCGTCTTTATCACCTAAGTGGTTCTTACCAAACTGTCCTGTTGCATAGCCCATAGGTTTTAAGACTTCGGCAATGGTGACATCTTCGGGTTGGAGGCCGAGGTCGGCACCAGGCAAGCCCACCTTACTTAGTCCAGTACGAAGAACACTTTGTCCAGTAATAAAGGTCGAACGACCTGCTGTACATGACTGCTCGCCGTAATAATCGGTAAACATCATGCCTTCTTTAGCAATCCTATCTATATTTGGGGTTTTGTATCCCATTAATCCGAAGGTGTACGCACTGATATTAGATTGTCCTATATCATCACCCCAAATAACTAAGATATTCGGCTTTTCAGCTGCAACAGCAGTTGTTGCAGCCCCCATAAGCATCGACGCTATGATAGCCAACCTACTCTTGGCACCATTAAAACACTTCATATAAACTCCTTGTCATATATTCCTATAGCTCAATCACGAGAAAACGAAATAGAACTCTGCAATCCACATTAGTTGTACGCTTGGTCATTGAGTTATAGACCAAAAATCAACCATATGCGACAAGGTGTACCCGTTATTTAAGTATGCTCTGCTAATGAGTTATTAACCTGATTAACACGTGCTTCTGGAGAGTGACTATAGCCTCCAATCCAAAGATATAAACTTGGTATGACAAACAAAGTCACCACCGTGGTGAGCAACATACCGCTGAAGATAACGATACCGACAGAAAAGCGAGTTTCTGAACCTGCACCTGTAGCAACGAGCATTGGTATAGCGCCTAAAAGTGTCGTCATAGCAGTCATCACAATAGGGCGAAGACGCTGCTCTGATGCGTTAAGAATGGCTTGTTTGACATCTTGGCCACGATCTCTTAACTGATTGGCAAACTCAACAATCAAGATACCGTTTTTTGTCGCCATGCCAATAAGCATAAGCATTCCCAGTTGGGAATAAAGATTGAAACTATCCCCCGCTAGCAAAATACCAATAAGACCGCCCAATAAACCTATCGGTACGGTTAACATCACTATTGCTGGGCTTACAAAACTTTCAAACTGAGCTGCAAGCACCAAATATGAGACAAGCAGAGACAGCGCAAAGATAAGCCATACTTCACGCTGATTATCATAGTAGTCTTTAGATTCACCTGCATAGTCGTAGGTATAGCCTGGTGGTAACAGCGATGATGCTTGCTGTTCTAGATAGCTCAGAGCGCCACCTAGAGTTATTCCATCCACCAAATTTGCTTTTAGCGTAATGGACTTTTTACGTTGGTAGTGGAACAACCCACGTGCTGAAGCCACATCATTGACGGATACTAAAATATCTAAGGAGATTAATTCGCCATCGTTTGACCGCAAGTAAACCTTACTTAAATCTGCTGCTGAATTAAATTGAGCTTCGTTGGCCTTGAGGTATACATCGTACTCTTCACCTAGCTCTTCAAAACGAGTTTCTGTTGCTCCTCCGAGTAACACCTCCAAGGTAGATGCAATTTCGCTAACACTGACCCCAAGATCACGAGCGACTTCACGATTCACCGTCAGCAAAATCTCCGGGGTGGTAGGATTGTAATCAAGCTTTATGCCATCCATCTTGCCACTAGATTCCGCTGATTTTTCTAGCTCTTTAGCAATGTGGTAAATGACCTCATACTCTTCACCCTGCAATACAAACTGTACTGGCTCCCCCATTCCGCCGCCAAAACCTGGTTGGTATGGAAACACCTGTACATCGGTCACATCACGAGTCAGCTCTTTTATATGATTGACCACTTGTGTGGCATTCATATCTCTATCATTCCAGTGTTTGAGTCTGATAATAAAGAAGCCTTGATGATCAGCCCATGTACCAAAAGCGGGAGTGGAGTAATTAAGCGAGGCCACTGGGCCATCTTCAAAAGCAAGTGGCATCAAGCGATCATTGATTTGTTCCATGCTCTTGAGCATACGTTCATAGCTGGTTGCTTCTATGCCACCGACATAAACGTTCACAGCCCCTCGGTCTTCCACAGGAGCAAACGCTCGTTGCTGTTGCTGATAGACAAAATAAAGCCCAATTGAACACGTGATTAGTACAAACAAAGAGAAGGTTTTCCACTTGAGAACGGACTCTAAGCTATTGCGATAAGCAACTTGAATACGGTTCACGCCCTTATCTACGGCTAAACAAACTCGATTAGGTTCTTCTAATTCGTTTCGGAACAACAGTTCGCTGAGAACAGGCCCAAGAGTCAATGCGGCAATAGATGAAAAGCCCACAGCGGCTGATAAGATAACGGCAAACTCTGCGAACATGTTGCCCAGCTTTCCTTCTAAGAATATTAAAGGTAGAAAAGTCATGATCAACACTAGTGTGGTTGCAATCACCGCAAAGTTAAGCTCTTTGGTTCCCTTAAATGCCGCCACCATAGCCGGCGCGCCGTTTCGCCTGTGCCTTACAATATTCTCCACCACAACTATGGCATCATCCACCACTAAACCTATGGCAAGAATCAAAGCCATAAGTGTCACTAAGTTAATAGAGTAACCACACAAGTAAGCAACAGAAAATGCAGAGATAAGGGAAACAGGCACAGTTATCGCAGGGACAATCGTCGTCGATAGCCGCCCTAAAAAGAGGTACAGCACTGCTGTCACTAGCACAGCGGTTATCGCTAGCGTGATATAGACTTCTTTAATGGCCTCACGAATAAAGACAGTACTATCGTAATCAACGTGTAGCTCTACGCCTTCAGGTAAAAAATGTTTTAAAGATTTGATCTCATCCAGAACAGAATCTGATACCGTCAAAGGATTCGCTTGAGACATCGCAACGATACCTAACCCTATGCTATCAACATTATTGGCTTTAAACGTTGTAGTCTCTTTTTTCGCGCCGATGTAGACATTAGCGACATCCTTTAGCAGTACCGATTGTCCGTCTTTTTCTGCAATTTGCAGTTGTTCAAAGTCTTCGGATTTTTGATACAACCGCTCTAAACGAACCACCACATTTAGAGATTCATTCCGCACATACCCCGCAGGCAATTGTAGATTCTCAGCGCGCAGTGCTTGCGCCACATCTGTGGTTGTTAACTGACGAGCAGCGAGGTCTTCTGGGTTAATCTCTACATACAGCACTCGCTCGATCATACCCGAGGTATTAATAGCGCTGACACCCGGCACTAAACTTAGACGTTCTATTAATATTCGTTGCGCATAATCACTGAGCTCGATGCGATCATGCTTAGTACTTGTAAGGTTGAGCCACATGAAGGGGTCACCTTCACTGCTATTTTTACGCACAACAGGTTCATCAACATCATCGGGTAAACTGCCTCGTGCTCGGCTCACGGCATCGCGTACATCACTTACCGCTTGAATCATGTCGTAGCCTGACTTAAAGGTAATGTTGATGCCTGACCAACCATCCCATGAAGAGGACCAAATATAATCGATCCCATCAATCCCACTCAGTTGATCTTCAATAGGCTTAGTTATTTGACTCTCAACAATCGATGAAGCACTACCTCCATAGGGTGTCCCTACAGAAACAACACTACTTTCAACATCCGGCATTTCTCGAACAGCCAGCATACTTGCGCCAACCAAGCCAAACACAATGAAAAGAATGTTTAAGACTATCGCTGAAGTTGGGCGATATATTGCAAAATCTGACAGTTTCATAACTACACATCACCATCTGATGAGTGAGTATCCACTGTGTCAATGATTTCAACTTCTGCATTTTGACGTAATTTCACTGTGCCGCGATAAACGATTTCCTCACCAAAATCCAGTCCGTCGAGAACTTGTACTTTCTCACCCGTGCGCTCGCCGAGTATTACGATGCGTTTTTCTACAGTGCTATTTTGTACAACATACACAAAGCGTTCATGCCCTCGATACACTACTGACTGTAACGGCACGGTTACTTCAGTTTGCGTAGGCAATGGCAATTCGCCGAGCACAAGACTGCCTGGCGTTAATCGAGCCTTATCATTATCAATACGAAACTGTGCTTGAATATTTTGGGTTTGACTGTTTACACGACTATCTAAACTGGTAAGCGTTGCCTTTACAGACTTAGCGCCTTCGATACTCGATAATTTGGTTGTTTGTCCAATCCTAAGTTGGCGGAGGTACTTCGCAGGAAAAGCCACATTTAGCCTTAAGTGACTTGAGTCATCAAGTGTGGTCAATACTGATTCACTCTCTACATTTTGACCAACAGTAATATCGACTAATCCCAAGGTGCCAGAAAAGGGTGCAGTCACTCGTTTGTCTTGCAACCTTGCCTTGGCAAGTTCTAATTCAGCCTTTTGCATTTCAACATTAGCAAGCGCTGCGTCTACGTCCCCTTGTGGAACCGCGCCATTTGGTAAGAGTCGAAGTAGATTACTGTGTTGACGTTGAAGCTCTTTCAAGCTCGCTGCTTCTCGCTGAACAACGGCACGTTGATGTCTATCATCTAGCAAGAATAACAATTGTCCTTGCTTCACATCATCTCCTGACCTTACTAGAACCTTTGCGATCTTTCCTTTCTCTTCTGGTTTTATATCTACAGATTGGTGAGCAAATGTATTGCCTAGCATATGAACGTTCCGCTCAAGAGCATCCTGCCCTGCAAACGTGGTATCGACTGTTAGAGCGTTCGATAATTTCGGTGCTTCTTTTTCTGTCGTATGAAGAGAAAATGCAGAGAAGCCTGCAATGGTGATAATAACTGCAATCAGTGCGTATTTTTTCATGGTGCTTGGAAAGGCTTAATGGTGTAGAGGTGTGGCGGTATTCTACTTGTTGTGTATGAAGCTAGATAATGGGGATGTCATTATTTGATGCTTATCTCAAAATTTGCGACCGTAAATATTGCTACAAGATGCAACAAAGTTACGCTCTTTAATCTGTTCTTTCTCTGAAAGTCCCATAGCAACAATACCCACGCCCCTTCCGCTCTTTCAATTTGGCATCACCACCACCCCATTATTACTAATAGTTATAAAGTCTATAAAGCGACAACACCCATCTTGAAAATTACATTATGTGCCAACAACAGTTCAGATAAGTCATCTTTTCAGCCTGTTAGCGTTAGCTCCGTGTAACGGTAAAGTGCTTAACTCTGCTTCGCTGAACTGTCGCAATCCTTTTCCTAACCAAACGTGATGGAGTCTCAATGACTAATCAATTCAGCAAACTGGCTATAACAGCAGGAATGTTGGCTGCATCAGCATCAGCTGTCGCAGCAGACAAGCCAAATATCCTTGCCATCTTCGGCGATGATGTTGGCCTATGGAATATCGGCGCATACAACCAAGGCATGATGGGCTACGAAACGCCTAACATCGATCGTATTGCAAACGAAGGTGCACTATTTACTGACCACTACGGACAGCAATCATGTACAGCGGGTCGTGCCGCGTTCGTTACCGGTCAAGAACCATTTCGTACCGGTCTTCTTACTATTGGTATGCCAGGCTCTACCCACGGTATTCCTGAATGGGCTCCAACGGTTGCTGATCTTTTGAAAGATCAAGGCTACATGACAGCTCAATTTGGTAAAAATCACCTTGGTGATCAAGACCAACATTTACCGACAAAACACGGTTTTGATGAGTTCTTTGGAAACCTTTACCACCTCAATGCTGAAGAAGAACCAGAGACTTACTACTACCCTAAAGACCCAGAGTTCCGTAAGAACTACGGTCCTCGTGGTGTAATCAAATCTTATGCTGACGGTCGCATTGAAGATACCGGTCCTATGACACGTAAGCGCATGGAAACCGCGGATGAAGAGTTCCTAGATTCTTCTCTTGCCTTTATGGAAAAAGCGGTAAAAGCAGACAAGCCTTTCTTCATCTGGCACAACACCACTCGTATGCACGTATGGACTCGCCTTCAAGAAAAATATCAAGGTAAATCGGGCATCAGCATATACGCTGATGGCATGCTAGAGCACGATGACCACGTAGGTATTCTTCTAGACAAACTAGATGACCTAGGTATCGCGGATAACACTATCGTTATCTATTCAACCGATAATGGTGCTGAAACCGTTTCTTGGCCTGATGGCGGTGCAACACCGTTCCACGGCGAAAAAGGTACAACTTGGGAAGGCGGTATGCGTGTTCCTCAGCTAGTTCGTTGGCCTGGTGTTATTGAACCTGGTACCAAAATTAATGAGATGATGGCACACCAAGATTGGCTTCCAACGATCATGGCTGCAGCTGGCGTTCCAGATGTTAAAGAGAAATTAACTGAAGGCTACACGTCTAATGGCAAAGAGTGGCGAGTACACATCGATGGCTACAACTTCATGCCGTACTTTGAAGGAAAACAAGAGAAAGGTCCTCGTGAATCACTACTGTACTTCACGGCAAACGGCGAGCTAAATGCTATCCGTTGGAATGATTGGAAACTGCACTTTGCAACGCTAGAAGGTAACATTACTGATGCGGTGCGTTTCGAGTCTAACTGGCCAAAGATCATCCACCTACGTGCTGACCCATTTGAAAAGGCGCCACACGAATCAGGTATGTACCTACGCTGGATGGCAGATAACATGTGGTTATTCGTACCGGTTCAAGATGAACTTGGTAAATTCTTTGCAACGCTGAACAAGTTCCCTAGCCAACAGGGTCAGGTAATAAACCCTGCGGCGATCAGCCAAACTTCGTTAGGCGTGAAAGCAAAACTGAGCCAAATTGATCAGCTACAAAAGCAAATTGATGAGATGAACAAAAAATAAATCATCACACATTATTCCTCTCTGCTTGTTGGAGATTTTGCTCAGCCCTTGTGGCTGAGCTTTTTTATTCTAGGATGATGTGATAACAAGGCGTTAGGGTTCGCAACACGTTGCTATCATCTGTAGCGACTATCAAATATCTAGAAAAAAGAAGATTGAAGTAGAAGCTGAATGCGTGGATGAGTTTACTGGAAAACGCTTTACTTTTTTAAAGGTCGTGATGATTTACCACTTGAGTTATACGATAATTAATAAGAGAGAGTCTCTGGGTCTACGTCGATGAAATGAGGCAGGATCGGTTTTGCAAACTGCACTACCTTGATATGGGTCGCACCCTGCATCAAAGCCTTACAAACCCGATGCATACCATCCATTACCCGTCCTTCATGGCACAGGATAATGGGATATGTAAGGTCTGTTTGCTGGATAAGTTTGGCATGCTGCGCAATATTGCGACAGGTTGGCTTACCACCACCAAGATCATACCAAAAGGCCTCATCTAGCTCTTGGATTGTATCAAGAGGCATTAAGATTACCGACATTCCTTGCGTTATCTCGATAAGTTTAGTCACGTTCCATATAAGAAGTTCGCCATCTTTAGAACGCCTGAAATGGTATTGTTGCCTCAATTGATACCTCGTATCGATCGTTTGATATAACCAATACTAAAGCTAATCATGAGTAATCCTAGTACGATAGGGATGCCCCACAGCATGGCATTCTTAATGCTAAATGAGGGCTGATAGAGCACGTGTTCACCGTATCTAAGCACCATATACTCTTTGACCTCATCATCTGATTTGCCTGCCTTAATCAACTCGAATACTCGAAGTCGAATATCCTTCGCGACCGCAGAATTAGACTCAATTAAATTTTGATTCTGGCACATAGGACAGCGTAAGGTTTTAGCCAGATGAATTGCCTGTTTTTGTTGCGATACCGAATCAAACTCAAACAGGTCAACAGGATGGGAAATAGTTTGATAGCCTGCAGCAAATACCGCTGTTGCACAGCAGAAGCTTAATCCCCAAAATATTATCAAGCCCCTGAATGGCTTCATGCTTGATACTCCCGCGTTATAGCTCTTTTGCTACGTGAATTGAATTGTTTAGTCAGCACACCACGGACAAGTAAACCAATTCCTGCGAAAACAACTAGCAGTCCCCCCAAGCCAATCCAGCGAATAAAGGCCTTAAACTGAATTCGAACAGCGTAATGTTGAGGATCTAGCTTTTCTCCAAGCGTGATATATACATCTCCATTCCAATGCGGTGTCAAAGAAGGCTCGGTCATATTCATTACGCGAACGGGATAATGTCTCTTTTCTGGCCTTGCTATCACTGTATTTCCCGATGCATCCGCAATCTCAATGACAGCCTGTTCAGCAGTAAAGCTTGGCGCAATATAGAGCTTAGTATGTTGATAATGGATGTTGTAGTCACCAAACTGCACGCTACTTTTCGGGCCTAGCTTGGCGGTCAATTCATAAGAATAATAGCTATTCATACTGGCTCCAAAAGCCAGTATCGCAACACCAACATGAGCAACAGATACTAAATAAACCTTATATCTATATTCCTTTTTACGCACTCGTAAGCATCGAAGAACGTGAGTCACCATCAACCAAATTGCAGCCCAAGTAGTGATAAACGCATAAGTCGACCATGTGGCAGCGACCTCACTGTCATGATAGATGTAGTAACAAATAAACATCCATGCTAACAAGGCACTCACTGATACTGTAATTAGTGCTAATTTCCAAGGAAAAATGCCTGGCTGTGCTTGCCATTTAAGCAGAGGACTTAATGCCATTACCATTAGAGCAATAATGGTTAACGGTGCAAACAATAAATTGAAGTAAGGAGCGCCAACGGAGATGTTCCCTAATCCGAACAATTGATACAACATGGGGTAGAACGTACCGAGCAGGACAATCGCCGTTGCCAATACAAAGAGATTGAGAGCCCACAAGATAAAGGTGTTTTTACTAGAAAATCGTGAGATAGCGTTGGACTTAATTGACTCGACTCGATTGATTAGCAAAACATAAGCGCTTATAAACACCAAACTCAAAATACCCAGCAATGTCAGTCCTTTACTTGGGTCTACAGCAAAGGCATGCACCGAGGTTAATACCCCAGAGCGAACAATAAAAGTTCCTAGAATACTCAGACAGAAAGTCACTATCGCCAGTGAAAAGGTCCATACCTTTAACTGTCCTTGCTTTCGGCTCGCCATTACTGAATGGACTAACGCTGTTGCCGTTAACCAAGGCAAAAGGGAGGCATTTTCAACAGGGTCCCAGAACCACCAACCGCCCCAACCAAGCTCGTAGTAGGCCCATCCTGCACCGACGATAATGCCTGCGCTTAAGAAAACCCATGCCAACAGAGTATGGCGGGTTAAGCGCTCAAAGAGTTCACCTTCAGTCTTCGCCTCTATCAAATAGCCACAGGTTAACGCCAGCACAGAGGCAAATCCAACATAGCCTACATACAATAAAGGAGGATGAATGATAAGGCCTATGTCTTGTAGCATAGGGTTGAGATCTCGCCCTTCGAATGGCAACACATCATTCATTGCAAAGGGGTTAGAAGCAACCAAAGTGAACCAGCTAAAAATCGACACCAGCGCCAACATCAACCAGCTAGCATGAAAATCACTCATACTATTATTTCGTCTGGAAACCAATACAGCCCAACCTGCAATTATGGCTACCCAAAATAGCATTGAGCCTTGATGTCCCCCCCAAGTCGCGGCAATCTTAAATGGCAATGCTAATGCGCTATTTGAGTTATCCGAGACATAAGACAGAGAGAAGTCATCACTGGCAAACGCATAACTCAGCAATAACAGTGATAATCCAGCAAAAAGAAAGGCGATCGTGGAAAAAGAGCGAGAGATAACTGCAGGCACAGGCATTTGCTTGCTCTGAAAAAGGCTATGAAGACCCACTCCAGCGCCGCAACTGCTGACTACTGCTGTCAGGATCAAACAAAACAACCCTAGATTCGCTAGCATCCCATTCCCTATAAAAATAAACCCAAGTAGCTCGAACGAATCCAAGTTACTTGGGAGTTAATCAGACGGAATCTAAATAACCGTCATCTGTCCTGCATACAATACAAATGTACGTAGCATCAATACACCGATTAAGCTAAGGCTAGTGACCGTTAAGATAAAGCCATGATTGTGCTTAGTGCTAGAAGGACTAAAGTAGTTCATAGCCAATGGAAGCAACATACCTATTCCCACCACACCAAACCAGAACCAATTGGACCAGAACCCTCCACCTATGGCATTCCAAGCTGCCGCTTCGTGTTGTCCCCCAGTAAAAATAAGACCGGTGAAAAATGTCACTAATACGAATAGTTCAAACAGTACTACTGGACGTTCAAAGCTATGAATCCAAGCCACACTAGAGCTGTGTGCATCTTCTTTAAACACAAGAATGCCAAACAACAAACATGCGGCTGCACCTGATGACAAACTAGAGAACAAGAAAAGGATCGGCAGTACAGGATTGTTAAGCATTGGATACGTTTGTAACGCTGAGAGCAAGAACCCAGTGTAGGCCGCCAGAGCGATTGCTAGGAATCCAAGGAATAATTCGATACCATTTTCGAAGCGTTTGAACTTAAGAAGCAGCCCGTCAACAAACTGAAATTTACCACCCAAGAAGTCCATGATGGTGGTTCTAAAGATCATACCAATCCAAACAAACAATACCGCCATATAGACCTGGAATAGAATCACACCCATCGACATCACTGACGTCGGGTTGTAATAGATCATAATTTTCCAGAAATCTAGAGGCTTAGTCAGGTGGAAAACTAATATCAGTAGACCCACAATAATGCCAAATGGCGCAAGCCAAGCAATGGCCTTAATTATGCCGTTTTCCGATGCGTCACCCGTGATTACCTTACGTTTAAGGTATAAACCTACAATTACTGCACCTGCGGACATTCCTGCGAGGAAAAGATAGATAGCAATGATCCAATCCCACACTAAAGAGTCGAAATGAAATGCACTGTTCATGTTATACCTCCCCCTTATCAAACGGCACTTTATACATCTGGGGCTTAGTGCCTAAAGTTACCTTGTCACGATAAACAGGCTTAGTCTTAATAGCTTGACTGATATTACTGTTAGGATCATTGAGATCACCAAACACTAATGCATTGGTTGGGCAGCTCTCTACACAAGCAGGTTGCTTACCTTCTGCAAGATTAGTATCACGACAGAAGTTACATTTATCAGCTGATTTAGTTTCTGGTTGGAAAAAGCGAACTTGGTAAGGACAGGCTGCTAAGCAATAGCCACAACCAACACACTTCTCTTTATGCACATCGACAATGCCTGTTGCTTCGTCTTTGTATGCCGCTCCTGTTGGGCACACATATACACACGGCGGGTTCTCACAATGCTGGCACGCATCCCGAGTAAACCGATATTCCACATCGGGAAATTCGCCAATAGGCTCAGAGCGTTCAATTTCTAAACGGCTAACGCCCTCGGGAACATTATTCACCTCGCGACATGCTTCGGTGCAAGCTGTGCACCCAATACAAGCATTTTCATCATGTAGCATGCCATATTTTATCTTCGTCTCATCTTCCTCACTGGCAAACGAACTTCGACTAGATAAAGCCGCAGTTGTACCAACGCCTGTGGTAAAGATGACTGCGCCTGCGCCAGCTATGAAGTTTCTTCTAGAACAACTCATATCACCTCCTACTCTTCGCGCTTGTGGTTGAAGTCTGAATGACAATCGACACACATACCAACGACAGCCTTATGATCATAGGACAACACCTTGGCATCAGTCCCGTGAACGGTATGGCAGTTCGAACATGTTAAGTTCTTGGCATGGACATCATGCGTCCAACTAGATTCACGCAAACTTTCAGGCGTATGACAATCCATACAAGTGCTGTTTGCTTTAAGAATCATTTCAGGAGATAACTGTTGCTTATCCGTCCCTAATTGCGACTGCGCATCAGAGTATTTGATGACGGTTGTTCCACCGTCGCGGTGATCTGGCCCGATATTACTATGACAGTCCGTACAATTGGCTTCTTTACCGATTGCATCGATGACATTCTGTCCATGAGATCCAGCTAAAGTGTGTTTAGAGTCTTTGTGGCATTGAGTACATTTGTAATCTTTGTCTCTTATTAACTCTACTTTAAAACGTTCTGATGTCGCTGAATCACTAGGGACACCATCATTGGCCAAAGCATTAATAGAATAACCAAATAGGCACAGTGCTAATAAAGCTTGGAGCAGTGTGGCTAAGGTCAATTTAATATTGCCCATCGTATCCTTCCCTTAAATCGAAATAGAATTTAGTCCAATTTATTTCGACCACTAATTAACAACTCTTAGCTCAAAAATAATTCAAGCCAAGTGCAATCAATTCTTATTTAGGATAAGCCACAACGCTTTACTCAATAATAATAGTGGCGAATGTGCTACATAACGAGTTTGTTAATAGAGATTAGTGACATAGATCGATTAAAACCAACAGAAGACTATAACGTAAGCTATTGAATTTTAATTAATAACTCATCTAATGAACTATTCTTTACATATGATTCTATCTTTGTGATCTACACCTACAGCTTAAATTGATCCAGATCAAGCTAGCTATTATTAACTAGGGTGAGCTCTTATTTTTCACTTACACTTATCCCGTTGTCTATAATGTTCCACCGTATAGGCTTCACCTCCAATTCTTTTTAGGAACCTGCCCCACAACGCAATTCATAAAATGAGAATATGGAGATAGCATTGTGAACAAACAGTGGAAACTAGGGTTTTTCGCGCCTATAGCTTTGTTAGGTCTTTTGACCTGCAGTGCTTTTGCGTCTGCCGAGGATGGAGTGCGCATTGATCCGCGCAATCAAGCATTCGAAGAAGCACATCCCGATCAGTACCATAGCTGGAAAGCTACCAGTGAAAGTGAAGAAATAGACGATGCGCTCGCAGGAGATCCAAATATGGTGATCATGTGGGCAGGCTATGGCTTTGCTAAAGATTACAACAAAGCTCGTGGGCATTTTTATGCCATTGACGATGTAAGACAAACCTTGCGTACTGGCGGGCCTACGGATGCTGAGTCTGGTCCTATGCCAATGGCGTGTTGGAGTTGTAAGAGCCCTGACGTTGCTCGTGTCATTGACGAGCGTGGAGAAGACGGATATTTTGAAGGTAAATGGGCTCGTCTTGGTGGTGAAATCGTAAACCCGATTGGCTGTTCTGACTGTCATGATACCGGTAGTGAAAAATTCAAAAATGGAGAGCCTGAGCTAGCCATTACTCGCCCTTATGTCGATCGCGCCATGCAAGCTATTGGTAAGCCTTTCGAAGAGCAATCTCGTCTAGACCAACAAGCTAGTGTTTGTGCGCAATGTCACGTTGAGTACTACTTTGTAAAAGACGCTAAAAATGCCGTTAAATTCCCTTGGGATATGGGCACAAGTGTTGGTGAAATGGAACTTTATTACGATGCCCTAGGTTTTGCGGACTGGACCCATGGCGTATCTAAAGCCCCAATGCTAAAAGCTCAGCACCCAGGCTACGAAACTTGGCGCGATGGTATTCACGGCAAGAACAACGTTGTGTGTGCTGACTGTCATATGCCTAAAGTCGAAAGAGAAGATGGCACAATTTATACCGATCATAAAATTGGTAATCCTTTTGACCGCTTCGAAGATACTTGTGCAAACTGTCACACTCAAAGCAAAGAGCAACTTCAAGGCATAGTTTCAACGCGTAAAGCGCAAGTGCTAAATATGAAACTCACCGCAGAGAAGCAAATTGTTGCTGCTCACTTTGAGGCGAAGGCCGCTTGGGATGCTGGGGCAACAGAGAAAGAAATGGAGCCAATCCTTCAAGACATACGTCATGCTCAATGGCGCTGGGATTACGCTATCGCATCACACGGAGTGCACATGCATGCTCCTGAGATTGCACTAGAAGTTCTAGGTACCGCTGTAGATAGAGCAGCAGACGCAAGAACCAAGACTATTCGCCTTCTTGCAAAAAAAGGAATTACAGAACCAGTACAAATCCCTGATATCTCAACCAAAGAGAAAGCACAAGCCGCTCTTGGCATGGATATGGACGCTATGAATGCAGAGAAAGAACACTTCTTAAAAACTGTTGTGCCAAAATGGGAAGAAGAAGCCAAAGCTCGTGAAGCAAAATATTAAGCTTTACTTAAGATAGGCTGACTACAATAACAACCTAACAGAGGCTCCGATGATTTCGGAGCCTCATTGTCATAGGAAAATCAATGCAGGGCACAGCGGCTATATTATCCAGCTTGGTCTTAATCACAGCGAGCATTCTGTATGCTGCGCTGCGTAAACAACTGTCAAATAAAGCCAGTCTGACCCTAGCCAGTTTGATGACTGTGGTTGTTTTTACTCTAGCATCGGGGGTTTGGCTTGTCCTAAAAGACGAGTTACCCTCACCTATTCTTGCCGTAGAGCCTCTCACCATTGAACAGGTGATGGAGAACAAGCAGCAACGTCTAACTGACAATCCTAACAATGCAAAGGTATGGTTCGAGCTTGGTCAGCTTTATATGGAGCAATATGAATTTGATTCCGCAACCACCTGCTTTGACTATGCAATAAGGCTTTCTAAAGCCCCTTATGCAGGGCAGTTTGCCGCCCTAGCCACTGCTCAGTATTATCAACACTCACAAACCATTACGTCTGATGTTCAGCGCTTATTAGATATTACTCTAGAGATGGACCCATTTAACGAGACAGCGCTGCAACTGATAGCTTCAGATCACTTCATGAGTGCTAGATACAAAGAAGCCATTACCCACTGGAACATGATTCTTGACTCCAATCGCTTGGGCGTTGATAGAGCTAAAATAATCAACAGCATCAACCAAGCAAAGTCCTTTATCCAATAACATTTCTCCCTTAGCGATTCAAAGATAGTCTGAAACCTAAGTTTTCCTTCCGATACACCTTCTCTTTAGCATTAACATGAGTAACTAAGGTCGCTTTTTTTTGTGGTTAGTCTAAAATCCTCGCCTTAAAATATATTGCTTGAGTTTTAGCACTCAAGATTTTTGCTAGACGTTAATTGAGGTAGTTAAAGTGCACGAAAAGTTACAGCCTAAATACGGTTTAGGTACTGCTGTGTCACTGGTCGTTGGTATCGTAGTTGGTATCGGCATCTTTTTTAAAGCAGGTCCTGTTCTAGAAGCCACTGGTGGAAATGGCACCTATGCTGTGATCGCTTGGGTTTTAGCAGCATTGCTGACGACCATTGCAGCCATTGTAATCTCAGAGATTGCATCAATGGGTTCTAAAACTGGCGGATTGATGTCGTTCAGTGAAACCGCTTGGGGTGAACGCTTTGGATTCTTCGTCGGTTGGGTACAAACCGTTCTTTATATCCCGCTCATTCTTGCTGTTATCCTTTATTACTCAGCGGTATTTACTTGTGCGTTTTTGCAGATCGAACCCACACTACCTGTGCTCGCAGGCCTTTCTGCACTGTATTTCGTGACTTTCGCTGCAGCTAACCTTTTGGCAGAATCTTTGGGCGGACTACTTCAGCGTATTGCGACATTAATTAAACTGATCCCGCTGCTGGCTATCGCGTTATTTGGTTTCTTCTACCAAGGGGAGGCAGTTACCGCTTCTGCTGACGCGATTGCTTCAGTAACTCAAGTTAGTTTTGCCGCTGCTATTGCCGCTGCCATGATTCCAGTTTTGTTTGCATTTGACGGCTGGATTTTTGTAACCACTATTGCGCACGAAATCAAAAATCCACAACGCAATCTACCTTTGGCTATGGTCGGCGGTCTGGCAATCATCGGTTTAGTCTACGTTATCTTTACGCTTGGGCTACTGTCGGTAGCTGATGGTGCCTCTTTTGCCAAGGGCGAAATGGGCGTGTCTGACGTAGCTAATCTGCTATTTGGTGAAAGCTTAGGGAGAACTCTCTCCTTCTTTATCGTGATTTCTGCTTTAGGTGGCTTTAACGGCTTGATGCTTTTAGGTATGCGTATGCCTTATTCTCTTGCCATGCGCCGCAACTTCATTGGCTCTCAAGCACTACTATCGGTTTCCACAAGAACCAACCTGCCGGTGCGTTCTGGATTAACCATGCTAGCGTTACTAGCGGTTTACATGCTGGTAGGCTTTGTTCTTGCGGGAACAGGTATTCACGATGGCATTTTTGATTTGTATGGCGACCTACCTATCGCGCTAATGTGGATTATCTATGCATTGCTATTTATCGGTGTTTGGCGTTTGCGTTCAACACAGCCTGATACGGAACGTCTTATTCGCGTCCCAGCCCTACCACTGTTTGTGATTCTGGCTATCGCAGGTACAGGCTATGCACTATATGGATTCGTTCCATCCAATATCACCTCATTCGTACTATCAGGTGTAATTGCATGTCTTGGATTGATCGTTTATGCAAAATCATCACCTAGAGTAAATTAACTACGTAGCTTCTTTAGCGAACATTTAAAGGAATCAGCTTTGCTGGTTCCTTTTTTTCAATGAGATAATAGCAATCGTGATAAATAAAAGATTAATCTAGCTGGTTAAAATACTCTTTACGACTAAAGCACAAAGCATTTCAGTATTGTTACAAGAATTATTTGTCGTACAAAATGGAATCTTAGTTTGCACATTCATTCTATTGTAATTTAACAGCTGTACTTTAAACTCTCTGTTGATTTTTTGCGCACATTTTTGAATAGGGTAACTAAATGTCAAACAAACTGGCTAATCCAGCACCACTGGGCCTAATGGGTTTCGGTATGACTACCGTTCTACTGAACATCCATAACGCGGGATTCTTTCCTATGGATTCAATGATCCTCGCTATGGGTATCTTCTACGGTGGCTTGAGCCAAGTGATTGTTGGCATTATGTGCTTTAAACGCGGTGATACTTTCGGTACCACTGCATTTACATCTTATGGCCTATTTTGGCTAACGCTTGTTGGCATTATTGTTATGCCATACATGGGCTTACCAGCAAGCCCTGCGGGCTTTATGGCTTGGTTCCTCGTTCTATGGGGCATATTCACAGGCTTTATGTTCATTGGTTCGCTTCGTTACCCACGCGCTAAGCAAGTAGTTTTCGGTTCACTTACCATACTATTCTTCCTACTTGCCGCTCACGACTTTACTGGAAACAGCACTATTGGCTTTATTGCTGGTATCGAAGGCATCTTCTGTGGCGCATCAGCAATCTACTTTGCAATGGCTCAAGTCCTCAATGCAGAGTACGGTCGTACTATCTTACCTGTTGGTAAACCAGCACTAGCAGCAAGTGCGCCTCAAGAAACCGCGACTGCGTAAATAAAAATACAATAAAAAACGCCACCTAGAGTTCTCTCTTAGGTGGCGTTTTTGTATCTGCTTTGTAACTTATAGCACTCTACCCATCATTTATACCAATCACACTAAGTAAGTGATCAGAAATAACGCAGGAAAAATGCTCGAGAACAAGGCAGAACTTTTCGATAAGTAGTTATTCTACAATCAAAAATTCTAACGCCGTTATCAAGCATTTTAACAAGTTAGAATGACCAGTTAATTAGTACGATTGGTATTACACCGTCCATATATTTAAAGAACGAGGGAGCAACAATTGAAGCTCTATAACAATGAGTAAATTTTGTTATGGCTGAAACATCGCGCAATACGCTACTATGGCTTAGTAGCGCTCAACAGGCTCTATGGTTTTTCGCAATATGGATCGTTAAAAAGTAATGGAAGACATAAATGAAGAAATTTAACTCTTATATCGCTATCACACTGGCTGTTTTTGCTCTTTCAGGGTGTGACAGCAACGAACAATCCTTGAAGGTAACAGCTAGCGCTTATACCTCTAGTGTTGGTGAAACTGACTCAACTCCAAATCTAGCCGCATGGGGAGATACTCTAAAGCCAGGCATGAAGTCTATCGCCGTTTCTCGCGATCTTATCGAAATGGGGCTGACCCACAATCAAGAAGTTACCATTGAAGGTTTGGATGGTACTTATTTGGTGCTAGACAAAATGAATAAGCGTTGGACCAAGAAGATTGATATCTATATGGGTAACGACGTCGCGAAAGCGAGAGAGTGGGGTAAAAAAGAGGTCATTATTCACTGGACAGTGGATGAAGAAAAGTAATTAACCCTATTCATGAGCGCTTAGTACGACTAAAAAACGTCAACTACATAAGTGAAAAATAAAAAAATGCCACCCAGAGGAGTCCGCTCGTAGGTGGCATTTTTATATCTGGTTTACAGCAATTGATTATTCATTTCTGCTTGTCGCATCGGCATTGAATCAATTTCTCTAAAAATTGCAGGCAAATCTAATTCGTCCAACTTCATTTTAATCCCTCCATCTTTTCCTATAAGTACCACATTCGATGAGGCGGTCGTGTTTTGCATTTGAAGTTGAATGTCATTTGATAGACGGACGTTAAGATTCGATATGACGTCACCTTCCGTCAGCAAAAACCAAGCTATGTGCCTTTCAGAAATTTCTGATGACATTGTGTTAAGTACATTTTGAAAGTCTATATCACTGTGCAATTGATTAATAAGAATGACTCTATAGTTCCATTTAAAATCAGAAAGTGAATTTATTTCTTTTCCGTTTTTCATTGAGGCCATCGTAAAGTTACTCAATACAATCATGGTGAACAAACTAATAAGTACTTTCATTGTGAAACCTATAAGGTTTATGGCTTGATCTCTTACGAACCTAAATCAGAGATCAAGTCATGCACGGCTTATTAAAGGATTACATTTCTGCTGCTTTTTTCTTAATTAAGAAGGCTTCGACCGCTTTCTTAGATTCAGGTCGCAAATTAGTGATTCCCTCATAAGGTACACCAAACGCTGGCGGGCTATCTGGGTACTTAGCTTTACGCTGAAAGTGGCGCTCTATTACACGAACAAACTCAGCACCACCCCACGCTCCAACTTCAGTTGATACAGGCCATTCTTCACGTGTATCTCGGAAAAGATCGTAGAATTTGGCCACCACAGGGTTTTCCCCAGGGCCTGGCACTTGCAACTTATATTGCTCGCGAACAACCGCTTTCAAAGACTTACCACTGTATATATATACGTAATCTCTACGACCATGAGAATCACCATTGAGCCATAAAGCCGTTTGGTCAATACCATCAATAATTCGATCACGAGGAATATAATCCGTCGCCTCAGCGATACGGGCCATCGTAGTATATAGATCGGAAACATGGACAATATCACCGGCAATGCTGTCTTCTTCAATCATCTTTGGCCAACGGACAAACGCGTCAACACGCACTCCGCCTTCAGTAACATCAGTTTTACCACCCTTAAACACCATAGGAGTATATCCACTACCCGGAGAATATTTGGTAAAGTGTCCATTGTCTCCCATGATGACAACGATAGTATTATCAGCAATCCCCAGAGTTTCCATTTCGCCCAGAATATCCCCAATCCACTGATCAAGTAGCTTCATCTTTTCAACGTAGGTACCACCATTAGGTGTCGTGTATTCGTCATACGCTAGACGAGGTGCTGATAGAGGATAAAGCGGCCAGTACTGCAAAAAGAATGGTTTGTCTTGCTTCGCTAATATACGCAAATGCTCAATGGCTTGATCTTGGTAGCGGTAGTTCATCTCCTTATATTTCTTCTCTGTCCAACGCTCCCCTGCTTCCATATGGACTTCTTGAGGTTTGCCACCTTTAACTGCTTCTAAAGCCGTGACCATAGCAGCAGGATCTGGCCTAAACCAATGGTCTAAGGTGTACCGGGAATCATAGTTTCGTTCACCAATACCAATAGAAACTTCTTCATTCGCTGCGTCGTCATTAAATATGGTCAATTGACCTTGTTGATGAACAGGAAAAGCGGCGTAGTCAAAGCCTTGATTATGAGGCTATGCTTCTTCTATATCTCCCATATGCCATTTGCCGATATGCGTTGTTGCATAACCCGCTTGAGACATAATTTCAGCTAGAGTCACTTCCTCTGCTGCAAGTCCAAATCCAGCAATATCAACCGCAGTATCACCCATACCGTTTCGCACAGGATGTCTTCCCGTCATCATTGCTACACGAGTTGGAGTACAAGACGGTTCAGTATACATACGAGCCATACGCATACCTTCATCTGCAAATTGATTGATATTGGGTGTTTTATAACCTCTGACCGCATTCAGTTCTGGAATGCCCACATCACCAAACCCAATATCATCAATAAGTATGTACAGGAAGTTGGGTGCCTTCCCACCATTAGATGCTTTAAACTCCGCGAGCTTTTTATCTAAATCCTTATCAGCTTTCGACCACTCTTCTTCGTGTTGAACTTTCAATATGTTGTACTGTGCATCCTGCACGATAGGTTTTGCCACCACTAGAGTTGGGATCGCTAAAGCCATCCCTATCAAACCGGTAGTAAATTGCTTTTGATATAACATCAAGTACTCCGTTACTTAGTAATATTATTGAGTTCAAATTCAACTCGAGTTTCGTTCTTAATTCATAGTCAGAAAGCTAACCTTTTAAAATACTTCCATGAGGGAACCAGTGGCTCCAAACCATCCAAGGCATCCCAGAGAAAAGTTTTGCTCTTGGTAATTTCTCACCCTCACATTCACCGTAGACACTGATTTCAGCGTTGGTCCAATCACGACTATGATCGACCCAAAAAGCGCCAACGGTTTGATAACTTTCAAAGTGGACAAATAATACTGATTTCCCGTTGATTTCAGTCTGAATTTTAGATGTTTCGCTAAAGCTCTCAGGATGTGCGGCGACAGCTTCATTTCCGTCCACGACCCCCCAAATTTTCACTGACGAATCTAGGCGCTTATCATTCATATTCAACGTAGGGAACAGAGGCTTGCCTGCATAATGATCTTTTAAAGCATTATCAAACAATTTGAGCGTCAGTTTGTCTAAAGCGTTGGGTTTGTAATCAAACACTTTCCCTTCCGGATAAAGAGCCTTAAATGCTCCCCAAGTCATCCTTTGCACGGGATACTGTTCTAATTCGGTTTTCGAATATTCCCCAGTCGCCGTTACTTGCTGATACAGCTCTCCTGTTTTTGTATCGGTAAAGATTAAATTATTATTAACTTGAGCGATGACCTTCAAATCCGTGTCTTTTCCATTAATATTCGGATTAAACGCCACAGGCAAATTGCTCAATGCGCAATAGCTCATTACGGTTTCTTTACCACCAACTTTGTCACCAACAATATGCGGGACTTGCATCGAATCACGAGGATAAGCCCTTGCATCACCGTCTATTTCAAGGACAAACACATCTGTATCATCCGCTAGACGAGATTCAGCTTCAGCCACACTCATGAACTTAGCCCCGTATTGTTGAGTACGGAGCCACATAATTGGAGCAAATATGTTTATGAAAAATAGACAAGCTACAACAGCTAATGCGTAAAGAGTTAAGCCAATAGGAGTGAACAGAGAATTACTCACCGCGGAAAATACAACCACTGCGGCTAGTATTGCAATTGCGATACTCAGCTTACGCTTATGTTTGAAATAGCCAAAGACCCAATCTCGAGGCAAATTGATAATTTGTCCTGCTTCGGTTAGTGCAACCGAGCCATAAGCTCCAATAAGTAAGCTTACCAATGCCAAAATGATTAAAAATACTTCCATTATTTATCCCTCTCATCCTTCCCTGATTAAGGTATTAGTTAATTTGCTACCGCTCTTTATTGAGCCAAAATATCTATAGAATAAAGTAAGTCAAAATCACGACAATTCGCAATATCTCATTAACAACAGTGACCTATTTCTTGTACCGCAGTGGATCATTAAAGTAGAAAATTAGAAACTGAGTACAAATCAACTTAACTATAGGCTATTCAACACCTTAGGTATTGCAATAAAGTATAACATTCACCTAGTCTCTAAAATAAGTTATGATTTCACTTTACATGGATGTTAACAAGTAGTGAATGGATAGATATGCAGATACAGAAACTAAAGAAAGGTATAGTGGGGTTTAGCCTAGCATTGCTCGGAATGACTTCTGTCGGAGCGGCTGACATCATCCACGATGCACAATTCAATGTTTTACAACGGCAACATGGTGAAACATGGAAAGCTGAAGATCAGGAAGTTGATCGTAAACTAGCCGAAATTCGCAAACAAAATGGTGATAAACGACCTAATATTGTTTACATTTTGGTTGATGATTTAAGCTACGGTCAGATGGGCAGCCGTAAAATGAATCATGTAATGGGTGTCAATACCGAGAACATTAACAAATTTGCCACCGAAGGGTTGGCACTAGAACGTATGTATACAGAGCCCTCGTGTACCCCAACTAGGGCTGCCATGATGACGGGCAGGCACCCAATCCGCAGCGGTTCAAGCGAAGTGAAAGTAACACTGGTTGGTGAAGGGCTGTCTAAAGACGAAGTGACTATTGCTGAAATTCTTTCACAGTCTGGTTATAACACTTCTCACATCGGCAAGTGGCACCAAGGTGATATAGAAGAATCTTACCCTCACAATCAAGGTTTTGATTTTGCCGCCTTCCCTGTACATCAACAAGTTCAGCTTGCGCTAATGACCAAAGAAGCAGCTCAAGCAAATAACCTTTTTGGCTGGGACCCAACCATTCAAAGCAATGATTTTGTTATTGATGATACGTTTAGACCCAACGGCATGGTGACGGGTTTAGAGGCCCATAAAGGAGCAACTGCGAAAGAGGTTGAAATGCCAGCCGGTCATCAATGGTCACAAGCTGACTACCATGAAATGAACGTACGATATCAAGCTCAAGCCATCGAGCAACTGCAGCAATTATCCAAATCAGACAAGCCTTTTTATCTCCAATACTGGCCACTTTATCCATTGAACTTTGTTCATGACCAAACTCCAAATAAGTCACTAAATGGTGGCTTTATGGCAGAAAAGCTTCAATTGCTGGACACTTGGTTTGGAGAATTTCTACAAGAGATGGAAACATTAGGCATCGCTGAGAATACAATCGTAATATTGATGGCTGATAACGGATTAATGTATCACTATGGCGGTCCATCTGGTCTGAGTCAGCTTATATACCGAGGGGGGAAAACCGATTTCCTAGAAGGCGGTATCCGCACAGATGCTTATATTCGTTGGCCAACAGCGATTGAAGCAAATACAGCCGCAGGTGATATCTTTCATGTCAGTGATTTATTTACAACACTAGCGACCATTGGACAAGCAACTGATTATATCCCTAGAGATCGAGTAATCGATGGTATCAACCAAACCCCCCTACTTCTTAAAGGAGAGTTTAGTGGACGTCGTGATTATGTCTACGTATACCAAGGAGACCGCCTAGCTGCAGTAGTGAAAGACGAATTTAAGATGCATATGCCAGTCCCAGGCATGCCCGGTGCAGCAGCACCTGTTTATAACGTCTATCGAGATCCTCGTGAAGAAAATCCTCATATTGGTATGGCGCTATGGTCCGGTGCTTCATTTCAAGACATGATAAAAAGACACCTAATGACCATTGAGAAATATCCCCATTTACCCCTTGGTAAAGGAGTCCCTTACTCTGGAATCGATAACTTGCGCCCAGAGACGAAGAAACTCATCGATGATTTTATTTCTTGGCACTAAATAACTATCAAAACTAAAAAAGCTCTACTCGTTTTCACTAGTAGAGCTTTTTGTTTTCTATTAACGTCATTCTACTTAAAGCTGGTTTAATTACGTTCACTCAGGTTTTTAATCACGATCTCTGAATCTTTTTGGGCATAAAACTCGACAAAAAACTGCGTATCATCGGTCATAAATTCCACTTTATGCCAATATTCAGGTGGAGATATCAAACACTCACCCGCATTGATTAAGGTTTCATTTTCCACATCACCTCGACGCTCGGTAAATCCAGTGAACTTTAGAGTTCCAGTCAGTACGTTAATTTTTCCGTACACTCCTGCTTTAGTATTGTGCTCAAACAAAAACATCTTTGGGATCTGTTCTTTTGAAAAGATGTCTGTTTTTTTGTAATTGATAAAATCATGAGGAATAGTCATTGCTTCACCCTTGTTGATAGTCAAATATGATATCCACTAACCATAGCAAGAATATCTAAATAGAGAACAACAACGATAGACTGAACTTCAAATGAACCTGCGTTTAAAATAGCCAGTCTCCACTACACAAACGGCCACTTCCCAATCTTTTGACCGTTTGTCAGTTACTAGGTTAAATCCAGCGTTTAATCTCTTAGATCTCGTTTATGCTTTGGCACATAATTTAGAACCGAAATAGGTACTTCTTTACGTGGTGCAAAACCTTCAATCTCACGCCTTTCAATCAAATGACCAAGGCGACTTTCAATCATGCACAGGTTCTTAAAGTTATCCTTGGATACAAAAGAAATAGCCTCACCACTCTTATCCGCACGCCCGGTACGCCCAATACGATGCACGTATTCATCCGCAGGATAAGGTAAGTCGTAGTTAATCACTCGTGGAAGCCCGTCAATATCAATACCACGTGCACCAATGCCAGTCGCAATCATGTACTGAATCTTACCGGCTTTGAAATCTTCAAGTAACTGAGCACGAACCTTTTGGTTGCGACCACTATGGAAAGGTTCAGCAGAAATACCACGCTTCTCAAGTTGCGCTGCAAGCTTGGCCGCACCGTGTTTGGTTTCAATAAATATCAGGGCTTGGTCCCATTGATACTCATTAATCATGTGAGCTAACAAAGAAGACTTTTTATCTTTATCTACCGTCACTAGCCACTGTGTAATATTCGATTTTGATGCACTGTGCTTAGCAATTGAGATCTCTACAGCGTCATTAATTGCACTCTTTGCTAGATCGCGAACAGGAGTTGATAACGTCGCCGAAAACAACAGATTTTGAATATCTTGTGGTAGGCGAGCAATGATCTTATTGATGTCTTCAATAAAGCCCATGTCCAACATGCGATCCGCTTCATCAAGAACCAAAACCTCAACCTCTTCGAAGTACACCGCTTTTTGACCATAGAGGTCAATCAAACGCCCAGGTGTTGAAACCAGTACGTCTACACCATCAATAAGGCCCTGCTTCTGCGGCTCATATTCTACCCCGCCATACATCGCCATAGAGGTGAGGTTAGTCTCCTCAGCATATTGCTTGATCTTTTCATCCACCTGAATCGCTAACTCACGTGTTGGCACCACGATCAATGCACGAATACGCTTCTTGCGCTGAGTTTCACCCTTACTCAACATCTCCAAAATTGGCAATACAAAGCCCGCCGTCTTACCCGTACCTGTTTGCGCGGCAGCAATCAGGTTCTTCCCTTCTAAAACAATCGGAATTGCTTTTTCTTGAATAGAAGTGGGCTTGTCGTAACCCACTTTATTGATGGCGTTGAGAAGAGGTGTGCTTAAACCAAGCTTGGAAAATGGCATAGATTACTCATTAGAAATAGATGGACAGCAATAGCATAGGCTATGGCTCGAAAACTTGCGGAATGGTATCACGCACAAACAAAAAAGCCACTCGTAAGAGTGGCTTGAATTAAGGCCTGTTGTGTTTAGAGGTTTACGCCGTCTGAACTTCTTTTGTTTGACAGATCATACGCCAGTTTTTTGGTAGCGTATTCACCTTGCCATTAACGTTAACGATAACGCTATGTTCAATCTCGCTGGATGATCGGCCAATCATAATGTCAAACTCACCGCCTTCAACAACCCGCTGATGCTTGGCATTGGTAAAGTTGAGCATATCTACGGGCAGACTAAAGGTAATGCGCTTGCTCTCCCCGGATTCCAACCATACTTTGTGGAAACCTTTTAACTCTTTAACCGGACGTACCACAGAGCAAAGCTTATCTCGACTATACAGCTGTACCACTTCAGCGCCGGCTCTCTCACCAGTGTTAGTGACAGTCACTGAGGCTTCAATCGTGCCATCAAATTCGACACTATTTTCAGCTAATAGAACATCTTTGTAATCGAACTGCGTATAGCTTAAACCAAAGCCAAAGTTGTACGCCGAACCAAAGTGATAAGCGATTGGAGTCCCTGCACTCTTTAGTTTGTGGTTATAGAAATACGGTACTGCGCCTACATTTTTAGGAATTGATAACGTCAATTTTCCGCTTGGATTAACTTCACCACTTAGGATATCGGCAATCGCATTTGCCCCCTCTTGGCCTGGTGCCCATCCATATAAAATGGCGCTTGCTTCGTCTTCAGCGCGACCTAATTGGTATGGTCTACCGCCCGTAACTAGAACGACTACCGGTTTACCTGTATCGAGCAAAGCATCAAGCAACTGTTGCTGCACACCGGGCAGCTCTAGACTATCAGTATCCGAGCCCTCGCCTATCGTTCCAGTTTGGAACAAGCCTGCCAAATCACCAACACACGCCACAATCACCTCGCTGCTCTTAGCTACTTCAACAGCAGCTTTGATCAATGAGGTATCTTTGCTAACTGGTGACGTTTGAGCTTGAGCGATCGCCATATTAACATCGCCTGGGAATACAGGTGCATTAGCTTTACGTTCAGTGAGGATTTCGCAGCCTTTTGCATACCCTACCGTCTCAAACGATTCGTTTAGGCTCTGAAGCAAGGTGTTTGAGTTCAGTTCTCCGCTATCTGTATCACTAAGGATAAGATGCACAGGGAAACTATAACCACCTAGTAATGCCAGAGGATCATTTGCCGTTGCTCCAATAACCGCGATACGCGTTTGCTTAGACAAAGGTAAAGTACCGTCATTTTTTAACAGTACTGCAGATTCACTCGCGATTTTATAGCTAAGCTCTGTGCTCTTATCATTGTGTAAGGGTTCACTTGGGGTCTCAGTGTAAGGATTTTCAAAAAGACCAAATTCAAACTTGGTTTTCAAGATTCGCTCTACGATTTCATTGATAGTATCAATGGTGATCAATCCAGCTTCTAACGCCTGAGTCAACCGATTGGAGCAAGCATCGTCTGGCAATTCAACATCGAGACCTGCGTTAAATGCAAGCGCTGCCGCTTCAGTGCTATCGGCAGCAACAGCGTGGTGAGCGGCAAGTAGATCGATACCACCGTAATCGGCGACAATTAGCCCATCAAAGCCCCATTGCTCACGTAACACCTCCGTAAGTAGATAATGAGAAGCATGGCACGGCTCACCATCAATATCATGGTATGCCGGCATGATTGAACCTGCATTACCTAACTTAACTGCCATTTCAAATGGCAGCATAAAGGTATCATTAAGCTCTTTAAAGCCTAGGTTAACCGGAGCGTGGTTACGTGCACCTTCACTCGCAGAGTGACCGACGTAATGTTTTAGGGTTGCGTACAAGTCTCTGTTTTCACCCTGCAAGCCCTTGACGTACTGGGTTGCCATAACCCCTACTAAATAGGGATCTTCACCTAAAGTTTCTTCGGTCCGCCCCCAGCGAACATCTCTAGATACATCCAATACTGGAGCAAGTCCTTGCTTTGCGCCAACGGCTCGCACCTGTCGTCCAATATCACTAGCTGCATCATAAATCAGCTCAGGATTCCAAGTATGCCCGTAGTTAAGTGAAGAGGGATACAAGGTTGCTTCTGAGCTCATCAAACCCACTAAACATTCTTCATGAGAGATTGCTGGAATGCCTAGGCGTGTCTCTTCCACGAGAAATTTCTGAAGTTCATTTAGTGCCTTAACGCCATCAGCAGGTGAAACGGTATGTGTTCCTAAAGGGCGGGTGATCTGTCCAATACCTTGCCCTAGCTTATCGCTAATCGTTCGTCCAGATTGGCTGTCACTCATTTCGAGCTCTCGCTCTTTGTGCTCACCTTCGGGATCGAGGATTAGCCACTGAGCGCCAAGTTGAGCAAATTTTTCTTCTATCGTCATTCTTGCCATTAAGTCGGCAACCCTTTCTTGGGTTGAGAACGATGCATTTTTGTATAGGGTCATCACGATACTCCGTTTAAACAATGCCATGGATTATCGTGATTAATGGTGGGAATTTCTGCTTGATGAAACGCAGTTATAAAATTGATAATTCAACTTACCAAATATATAAAATTTAAAGGTTATCTTGCAAAATAACTAACATACCTTTAGAGCTTTGCTTTCTCACTTTGCTGACGATATTGATTTGGTGTGGTACTTAGTTGCTTCAAAAATACCTGAGAAAGATAGCTCTGATTTGGATAGCCACATTGCTTGGCGATGGCATCAATACTGTCTTCGGTAGAGACGAGCAATTGCTTGGCTTTATCGAGCCTTTGTCTAGTAATGAACTGATGAGCTGTTTCTGCGTAGCTCTCTAAAAAACGACTGTCTAAGGTTTTTCGCGACACTCGACAATAATCCGTAACTTGCTTGATTTTAATGTTTCGATGGAAGTTATTTCGAATGAAACTTTCCGCCTTCACCAATACAGTATCGAGTTTTATCTCAGATTTCGTAGTACGACCGTGGATCAGCTCATAAGATGAAAATATCTCGTGATACGCTTTTTTATACCTCACTGACTTAAACAGAGTATCAATGCAGCACTTACCTAATTCCACAGGATTTAAGGCAACAGAGCTAAGCGGAATGGAAGACAACATTCGCTCAGTATCATCGTAGTCCGTACCTATGATAGAAACTTGCTCAGGAACGCTAACTGACTGACGATAACAAAAGTTGACTAGCTTTCTTGCCGAACGGTCTGAAGAACAATACACCCCCAACGGAAACACCTTATTAGCAATAGCTTGTTCAATATCACCTATGATGGCAAAACCACCTGTTTGAGCAGACTGAGCAAAACCCGCATGGCGCTCCAAACACCACTGCGCATTCCTATCTTGCTGACTGGAGTAGTAACCGACAGCTTGATAGCCACTGTTTTTAAAGCTTTGCAAAGCTGTATCAGCTAGGCCAAAATTATCTACGGTTACAGAAGAACATCTTGCAGGTACTTCTCCACCGTCATGATTTCTAAATACTAAGGTATGAATGCTAAGATCTTGAAGAGCATCGAGGACGTTGGGTTTATTAAGATCAGCGATAACGTAGTCCCACTTCTGGGAGCGTAGATAATCCGTATCTGTGTAGGACTCGAGATGAAGCTCAACCTTGAGGCTCAGTTCTTCTACCTTAGCCTGGATACCTTTGAGTACCTGTCGATCAAAGTAGATCATACTATCGAGTAACAACAACAGCTTTTTCACGTCAGGTTCTCAAGCATGTTCAACTCACTGCACATCAGTGCGAACTGTAAATAGACTGAGAATTATATCGAAACCTGGTTGTGATGAAAGTACCTGCGACGTTCCTTTGTCAGTCGCTCATCACAAATAGTGGCAAACAACGCTTAGTTTGCACTCTATTAAAGATTAGCTTAGTTCTAAAGTTTCCATGAACATCTCTTCTAAAACAGGCGCTTATCTTTCATAAGTACCCCATTAAACAAAAAAGCAGGCCCAAACTAATGAACACTGCCTTTTCAATCACACTGGTTTAGAACTAAGACTCGATAGTAAATGCCGAACTAAGTGCTGCCATGTTGGTGGTCGAGACGACTTCACCATCAACGATAAAAGTAATGTCTGATCCCATCTTTTCGCCCACTAACACAGATGACGTTCCATCAATATAGGTTACCGTCATCTCAATAGTGTTTTCATCAATTGAGCGAAGTTGACTCTCTTCAACCTGCTTATAACTGATGGGATCAATAGGTGCATCCGTTAATGAAGGGTCTAGATCACCATTGATATCAATATAAGTATCAACCTTGCTATCAAAGATGTGCGGAGTGCCATCATATGGGTTTTTACCAGTCCAAAACTCGATAGAGTTCACCACAAAGTAATCAGCTAAGGTGGTAAAGCCATAAACAGGTGCAAGCAAGAAGTTTACCCCACCACGAGCGTAACGGTTATCAACAACTTTAACGTTAAATTCCATCACTTTCTTAGTGACAAAATTGCTACCTACACAGCCAGACAATATAGGCGCACTAAGGGCAACAGCAACAACCAACAAAGGCTTCTTCATGGACTTCATATGAATATCAAACCCCACGATTAAAACAAGTAGCCAAAGTGGATGCCAACATACGAATCATCAAACTCATACATATTGAATGAAGCATTCACGTCAATAGAACCATTGGTCCAACCGATTTTGTTTTCAAATTCTGTGTCGTAACCTGCGTCTAGGTAATACGTAAAATCACCACGGTAGTAGAAATCGCCAAACGGAATAAGTACACCCGCTTCAAAATCGAAACTATCGTTATAGTCTCCCATAGAATAGTTCGCACCGATATTCCAAACACCAAAACTGGCATCAGAGACGTAATTACCACCAAAAGTCAGTTGGTCGTAGTCACCAGATACATTCCAAAGCGCATCAATCACAATATTCTCATTGATATTGTATTGACCAGTCAGTGCGATCATATCGCTATCACTGCTGTTTTCTCGACCAAGCCTGTCATTCCATGTGTAGTCTAGCGCTGTGTAAGTAACACCAATACTTGCTTTGTCAGTAATACCAAAGTCACCACCCACGGCATACCCATCAAAGTGGTCATGAGTGAAATAGTCTGCTTCAAGTTTAGTTTGAACATTACGAACGTCTTGTGCGTGATGGCCCTCAGTTTTAGATTGAGCAGTTTCAACTTCAGTTGTTTGCTCTTCATTTGCCTGAACAGATAAAGAAAGAAATAGAAGTGATGATAGTGTAATTACTTTTGTTTTCATGTTTAATCCAATTATTAATATGTATCATTCTTAATAGATACATGCCATGTAAACTCCATTTAATTAATTCGTACATCTTGTACTTATATAAAATAGAACCAACAGTCGTAAATAATGCTAACCTTTCGGTCATATTGATATATTTTCTGTTGGTTTATTTAAAAGAAGATAACTAATTACTTTACGTTATTAGTAATCGAATACCGCGCCTTTCAATGTGCTTCCTAGGCGGTAGTTAATAACCCTGTGTGCAATAGCGTTGTCACCGTAATGAAGCTCTGCAAAATCAACAATATCGTTGTAAGCAACAATCACTTCACCGTCTTGTTCAAACACTAATACCTTTTGTCCAAAAGCATCTAAACCGATACTTGAGAAGTCAGTCATCGCTTTAGCACCTGGCGCTGGACCACCAAACACCAATAATGTTGCTTTCGGCAATGTTTCTCCAAGCTCGGCTGCTTCTTGCTTATAATCCCAGTTCATAAACCAGACAGTATCGCCTTCAGCTAATACATCATGTTCGATCTGCTCAAGGGTATCTTCAAAGTCATATTGGGAAACGATTGTTTCAATGCCGAAGCCTTTACTCACTTCAGTAGATGGTACAGTTTGTGCTGACGGAATATGGTCTACTAATTCTTCAACCTCATCATCATACTGTTCAAGTACACGCTCATTGCTAAGACCGTGGCGTTTTGCTAAAAACTCAGCATCGGTGTACATTGTTTTTATCTGGTGGTCTTCAGCGTAACTCAATACACGTAATGGTAAGTCGAGACCCACTAATATATTTTCCTGCATTAATTCAGTATTAAGCGCATTATTGGCGTAGAAATCCACGCGGCTAGCATCCAAATACTCACCCTCTTTTTTGGCCAGGCGCGAGTGGTCAATCGTTAAGACATGTTCAAGGTGCTGTTTGGGAGCATTGTTCGACAGTACGTCCGCTCTAAGGTCTACATTAGCCAAATCTAATTTGTGCTGTTTTAAGTCTGTAGGTGTGCCACATCCTATTAAAGGGATAGCAAGTAATGCGATCAATGGTAATTTTTTCATAAACAGTATCTCTTAATAATAAATTTGATATTGATATCCGTAAATTAATTGAATTCCATTTCGATTAGCGATTATTTAATATGGTATTGCTCAATAAAATCTTCAAAAACTGAATCGGCTTTAGAATAATTCCCATCGTTAAATTCAACCAAATAACGATATAAAGCTCTTTCATGCTCCACCATATAGTTCATCTCTTTTTCATATACAGGCGGACTAATGCTCGCAATATCTTCAAGTTGAACGACAAATCGACGTGCACTACCTTCAAGATACTGGAAACCTAAAGAAGGCATCACCTTTAGCACCCAAGTGACAGTAGTAGCAAATGCCTTGTCACCACAACCAATCCTAGTGTCAACACCAAACTGTTCTCGTACAGGATTCATTACGAGGCTATTGTGATTTTCAATTCGGTTGAGCAGGGCAATACTTTCACTTTTCATCTCACCCGATGGATTTTGCTCCAACTCAGTAAATACCTGCCGAGCTAACTTTCTAAACATCAACTCGTAACTGAGACCTTTCGTAAACGCCTTGGTCTCTTGTACACTCAATTCCAACACTCTTGCTTCCTCACTCATTGCAGAAAACGGGGATAACATCGCCAAAAATATCAGTAATAATTTAAGACTGGATCTACACTTCTGTAAGGAAATCATCAACTGGCTTCTCACCCAACCAAATATTCAATAGTGCCTGTTTTTGGCCACCTGCATCTGAAAATTGATAGATCACTCTCTGATTATGTTGAATTTGGATCTGATTACCGCGTTCAATAATGACAACGGTGTCATCTCGAGATAGAGAAATTGAAAGCTGATCTATCAAACCATCAATGATAACGTCACTGGTATTAATGCCAGGGTTGCTCTTCTCTAAAGCCTCAACAAAAGCAGTGCCTACCTTCTTCTGAGTTAATTGCTCAGGTAGGAAGGTAAGTATCAAGGCAGTATTACCTTCCTCATCCTTCTTATAAGTCATAGTGTAATAATCAACGAACCAAGTTGTGCGAGTTCCAAACGCGATGTCTTGATAATCAGAATAACTCCAAGCTGACTCTGAGTTGTCGCTAGCAAAACGCATATTGTTTTCAGCGAATACAGGCAATGACAAAGATACAATGCAAAGTAAAAGTAAAGATTTAGTATTCATATACCGACCAGTCTGTTTATTGTAAATCAAAAAAGAAAGCGCCTCTATAAGCGCTTAACCACACGTTCAGCTACGCCACCATTTTCAATATCTGCTGAGTAGTCACGCGTGATACAGGCTTCTTGTTATGCATATACATTAGCTTTAAAATGGCCTGCGCTACATCATTGGCTTCAATTGGCGCGTAGTTACGAAGCTTACCTATCATTAAAGGAGTGACGAAGCGCATCATCCCTTGTAGCAGCTTTTCGTCTGTACGATGTTCATGACGATCACCTGCAAGTGGACCCGGATGCATAAACGATACATTGTCGAAGTTAAGCCCTTCAACAAGGTTTTCCATATCCCCTTTGCATCGTAGGTAATGGGATAGCGCTTTAGGATTGGCACCCAAACATGAGATTACGACCAAATGCTTCACACCCATCTCTCTCATTGTCTTCGCTGTGTTTGCTACCAAATCCACGTCAATAGCGCGAAGCTTTTCCTTACTACCTGCTTTCTTCAGCGTTGTCCCTAAAGCAATAATGCCAACTGACGGTGTTAGATTATTTGCTTGAAGTTCGGGCTTGCTCAGATCATTAGTAATCCATTGCTCAAGTTTAGAATCTTCCATTTCTATCTTGCGACGAGAAAGACTGATCACTTTAGAAACGCGATAATCTTTCAATACAGCTTTCAGTGTTTCTCGGCCTACTAGTCCAGTAGCACCAGCAATAACGATAGAAGTGTTCAATGTCATAAATTCTCGCTCTTTATTAAAAAAACATACACAGCTTGCCTTTGAATGAGCACAATATACACGCAACATACCGACCGGTCTATATATTTTTTAATAATTCAACAAAACATACTGGACGGTCGGTATAGAGACTCTTACAATAACGATAATTATACCCAGGGGGATAAAATGAAAGACTTAAAACAGAAGCTATTAGATGTTGGGTTTGACCTAATGAGTGAACAAGGTTTCGCAGGCATAGGTTTAACTAAGATACTCAACAAAGCCGAAGCTACTAAGGGGTCGTTTTATCATCACTTCAAGTCTAAAGAGGACTTTGGTAAAACCCTACTCGATGATTACTTTGAGGATCATCTTGAAACCTTAGAGTCCTATCTATTAGATACTGCTCTAACGCCGCCGCAGCGAATCAAAGCCTATTTTGATTATTGGTGTAGCGAAAAACTGACCGAAGATTTCCAGATAAAATGCTTGGTAGTAAAACTATCTGGTGAGATAGCTGGGACATCGAATCAAATGCAAGAAGCACTAAACGAAGGTGCAGAAAAGGTCATCGCGCGTATGGGGAACTTCTTCGAGCATGGTATCAAGCAGGGTGATTTCAAAATGAAAAATGGTTACGACACTGCACGCACTCTGTATGGGCTTTGGTTAGGTTGTACTCTATTGGCTGCAATGCAAAAAGACCGCTCACTACTTGATAATGCGATGAGCGAAACGATTAAAATCGTTCAATAATAACTATCCATAAACTTAAAAGGCTCGCAATATTGCGAGCCTTTTTTATTACATCCTATCTAGTACGGAGTCAGGGATCATAGTATCCACCGGAATGTATTGCCCTACATCCACCAGCAGGAAGCAGAAGTATGCGATACCACTCCAAAATAAAATAGATGCCGTTAGTAGACCAAAGGTTTTTACTACACTTTGGTTCAGGCGTTTAGACACAAATGTATAGCTTGGGATCCCAACTAACACCGGAGCCAAAAAAGCCATACTTACCTGACCATAACGATTCCATCTCTGCATAAATTTTTTCAATTTAGGGCGGTAGCCGACTCGAGTGTTGCGGAGAAACAGTCTATTTGCAAGTGGACCCATAGCCCACCCCACGTACGCTGCCAGCATAGCGGGGACCATATTGAATAGCAGCATTTCTGGGTATGAATAAGACATCACCGCCGCTATAGCAGGTCCCGAATAAGTCTTCCACAAGCTCAGCAATGCCATGGTTAAAGCGACAATTAGATAAGTCTCAACCATGTTCGACATTAACGTTCTCCCAGTAAAATATTGTTTCTTATGAAGATACTCTTGATTATTGGATCTATGTGCCTAAAGAATGTACTCCAACCATCACATAAGTAATTTAGGCCGAATTCGCCATCACGCGAATGAATGATGCGATTTTTAGGGCACTCTCCATGGCAAGCAAATTTGTATTCACACTCTAAGCACTGACTCGGCAAAGACTTTTGTTTAGCAAAAGCAAAATTCTTTTGGCGCTCTGAGAACGCAAGTTTCTGGATGTCGGTTTGAGAAATATTGCCTAACTTAAACTGGTCGAACACATAGTGGTCACAAGCATAAACATCACCATTGGGTTCAACGGCTAAGCTCTTACCGCAAATCTCACTCAGGGAACAAATACTGCTCTGCTCTCCCGCCCAAACTGCAAAAAAATTCTCAAAATATGGAATAAAAACTCGCCCAAAGTCCTTGCGAAGCCATTCATCGAATATGGTGATTAGAAACTCCCCCCACTTCTCACTTTGTACGCTCCAGTCAGTAACCGGTTCACTTATTGGTATGATTGAGAGATCACCGTGCGTGTGCCATTTGCTTTGGGTAGTTGCATTGACTTTGTCTACAACAGGGATAAATTGAATTTGTGACGGTTTCACTACATCACGTAAAAACCGATATACCTCTAGTGGTTTTTGGCTGCTCACATCATTCACACAACTTAAAGTAGCAAAAGTGACATGATGAATCTTCAATAGCTCGATACCGCGCAATGTCTGCTTAAAAGTGCCTCGACCCGCTCGATTCGTTCGATAGGTATTGTGTATTTCTTCAGGGCCGTCGATGCTGACTCCGACCACAAAATCATGCTGTTTGAAGAACTCGCACCACTGGTCAGTAAGAAGCGTCGCGTTAGTCTGAATATCATTAGTAATAGTGATGTCTGGTGGGCAGTACTTTTTTTGGAAACACACTACCTGTTGAAAATACTCCAGCCCAAGCATAGTCGGTTCCCCACCATGCCAAGAAAAAATGATCTCGGGAGTGTTTTGCGCCTCAATATACTGCTTGATATAAAGCTCAAGTCTTGCGATATCCATTACGTTCGAATCACGCGCGGAATAGTTCAGTAATTCTTTCTTACCAAGGTAATAACAGTACGTACAATCAATATTGCAGGTGGCACCAATTGGCTTTGCTAGTGCTTGCATCTTGATGTGTGCCTTGCCATTAAATTGTGGAGCTGTAATCGCAGTCATTATATTCCCCAGATTGGAGAGGTTCCTTCTCAATTGTGTCCTATCCCCTTTGTATATAAAAGATAATACACAAAACTGACCGGTCGGTCTAGCTCTAAGTAAAAAAAACCCTCGGACTATAAATCCAAGGGTTTCATATTTATAAATGATTAGTGAGACATAGTGTGGCCAGCGGCTTCCAACCACGGATTCCAATTCTCTTCAACCTCTACAATATTGTGATCAATCTTGTACTGCTCGTAGGTCTTCATCATAGAATCAAACACCTCCGGTAGTTCATCCTCTAGTGGCACAGACTCTGCTGGATCTTCTTTGATATTATACAGATGCCATTCGCTATCACCGTACATACCCGTTCTCAGCTTCATCAATTTATAGTCACCTTGAATCACAAACCCATTGCCAAACAGTTCAAAGGCAAACCAATCGTTATCCGTTCTCACCGTATCCTCCATACCGGATAAGAATGGCAACATAGACTTACCAGACGGCGTTACGACCTTGCGATCCTTGTAGGTAGCACCTGGATGATTGATACCAGCATAATCAAGCATGGTCATAGGGAGATCCTTAACACTTAACGTGGTGTTAGACATCTCGCCTTGCATCTCAAAACCGCTGTTATTCGGTGGCGTCATGATTAGGGGTACACGCACGCCACCCTCTGACACAAACCATTTCCACCATTGCAAAGGGCCCGTAGTCGCATTCGCCCACTCAATGCCAAGCTGGCGACTTGAACGAGAAGTACCAATCGCTTCATCAGACATATCAAAGTGTTCGGTAGTCCAATCTGTCCATAGATCGTTCGCCAGTGGTCCCATCGCATCTGAACCCTCTGGTCCGTTATCTGGCATATAGATAACCAAGGTGTTGTCCAGTTGACCCGATTCACGCAAATAATCCAGAACTCGGCCAATATAGAAATCTTGAGCTTCAATCATGGCAGCATAGGTCGCCATCAAACGAGCTTGAGTTTTCTTTTCAGCATCCGTCAGGTCATCCCATTTTTTAGTGATCGGGTTTTCCTCAGGGAAAGGCGTCCCTTTCTTGTAGACCCCCGCTTCAATCATTTGCTCGTAACGCTGTTTTTTCAGCCCTTCGTAGCCAAGCTCTTCATACATCGCAGTGTATTTGTCTATTAAAGCGGAAGGCGCTTGCAGAGGGAAATGTGCTGTTGTTAAGGCTAGGTAACCAAAAAATGGCTTGCCCGTGTCTTTGTTTTCATCGATATACTCGATCATCTTACCTGTATAAAGATCATCCGAGTAGATACCTTTAACTCGCTCTACCTGCACACCATTCTCAAAGAACTTTTGCTGAGTTACAGGTGGCTTTTTCCCTTCGGCGATGGCTTTTTCTGCCACCTTCACTGATGGATACATATCGGTATCATCCCAGTGCGCAGAGCCACCCGCATATACTCCATAAGTCTGCTCGAAGCCCCAGTCTTGTGGTGGATGACCTTTACCATTCCCTGAGCCTAGATGCCATTTCCCCGCATGATAGGTATGATACCCAGTGTCTCTTAGTAGTTCGGTTATAGTCACTGCATCTCGGGTAAGATAACCCTCGTAACCCTTCTTACCCTTAGATTCAGGATAAATGGAATAATCGAACGAACCCAAACCGACTTCGATACTATTTGCACCGGTAAAAAGTTGCCCTCGAGTCACTGAAGATACTGGTGATGCATGAAAATTATTGAATCGTATACCTTCTTCTGCCAGAGCATTTAATGTTGGAGTGTTTATTTCTGATCCAAACGGTTGTAGATCACCCATTCCAAGATCATCACCAACGATAAGTAAGATGTTTGGTTTTTTAGTTTCAGTATGCGCATCCGGTGACGCTGCACCTAGTGATGGAAAAGCGATAAACGGCGCGACTAGTCCAAGGCTGATTACAATTTTCTTATCCATTACGCATTCTCCAATACTGCATTGTTTATCTGTTGTTGATTTTGATTGATCAACCACAAGGCCGTTGTACCGATGGCAATTTCAACTGCGGTATAAGCAAGAAGGATCGCGTTGGGCATACCATCAATATTGATGCTAAGAATTCGAGCAATAGACAAACCACCCATAAATACTGCCACGCTATATAAAGCAGCTTCGGTATAGGTCTTTTTTAGTGCGCCTATTAGCCAAAAAATACCCATTGCTGTGTACAAGCCCATAATCGCTCGGAAAATATTAACCAACTCGGGAGTATTTAAATCGATACCAAAGAAATAGCCTGGTAATAAGCCATACGACATAGCCACAGGAAAAATACCGATTGCGGCCGTCATTAAAAATAGATTTTGCTTCTTCATGATAGTAACTCTTAGAGATAATAAGCCGATGCTTTACCTAGAATGAAACTAAGTAATCAACTACTTTATTCATTAAAAAAAGAGTCATTCCTTTGACCATTGCTTCCCTATATTCATATAAGTGGAAAGATGTTACACAACCGCATCAATGATGGTATCGATGTTGACTGACCATGATGTGTTGCCTTTTGGTTATTTGCGATCACAACGTTACATGCCGACCAGTTGGTTTAGTGGCAGCATCTAATACATCAGTAAAGTGACGATGTAATCGCGAAGTTTTTAATTTAACGAAATTAATTTATTGGCTAGTGCTTGATTAACGTAAATGAACTGGCGCTTTGGATTTATCTCTAGTCAGGTAGTAATAAAGATACGTGAATGAATATAGAGTCACGAAACCATCTAGAACAAATACACCGCTCCACCCATAAAACCACTGATAATCGTTAATGCAAACGTTGTAGAGAAATAAACCAACGAACATCGCTTTTTCAAAGGCACTGTAAATCATTGTCGAGGTTCTCAGTGATTTCACCTTTGCCGAGACCATCAACAACACACCAATACAGCCCACCATGACACCCCAGTGCTGGTAAGTAGCCTTAAGATAAATGGAGTTTTCCATCATCTGTCCGTTGTAGAAAAACAGGTTACTCATGCTCCATTCAGGGGCAATGAAGGTGATAAAAGCGGTTGCAGTCAGAAAACCCGTCACCATCAAGTAAGGGTAAATAGTTTTCTCAAAAAAACGTTCTAACATTATCTTTCTCTCGTAGTTATCGTAATCAAAGTAGCGGCTTATTTACCTAGCATCGCCATTACTGCCAACTTGAATTCGTTATCTTCCGCTGAGAACAAATGTTTAATCTGGTGCTCTTCACCACTGGTCATTACCGTTTTGGCATGAGAGAAGGTAATAAAGCCTTCTTTACCATGATAGTTACCCTTACCCGACTCACCAATACCGCCGAATGGAGCATCATCAACGGCTAGATGGAAAACACAGTCATTGATACACATACCGCCAGAGTGGATAGTGTTCTTGATCTGCGATTGTAGCTTTTCATCAAATGACATCAGATACAGCGCCAACGGACGAGGCTTGCTGTTCACAAAGCGGATTGCCTCGTCAATATTAGAATAACCAATAACAGGCAATAACGGTCCGAAGATTTCTTCATCCATAATGTTAGAGTCAAGGTTCGGTTCAACTACCAGATGAGTCACTAGACGATGTGCATTCTCATCAATACTCATGTCGTGGCAAGGCTCTATACGAGTTCCTGCCAAGATTTCGTTGTTCAATAACCCGATGATACGATTATATTGACGCTCATTTGCAACAGAGGTTAAGTTTTCTGATTCAACACCGTTTGCAAATAAAGTCTGATATTGACGCTTATATTCAGTAATAAAGGCTTCTTTGCTTTGTTCAGGAACCAACACATAATCCGGTGCCACACAAACCTGACCGTTATTCAGGCTCTTACCATAGATGATACGCTCTACCGCCAACTGCATACTTACATCGTCGGCAACAATTACTGGCGACTTACCACCAAGCTCCAACGTAAGCGGGGTTAGGTTGTCAGCAGCAGCTTTCATTACTAGTCGGCCAACAGCGGTTGAGCCAGTAAATAGCAGATGATCAAATGCTAGCCCGGTAAATTTGGAGGATAGATCTGATTCCCCTTCTACAACGACAACTTCATTCTGAGCAAAAACAGAGGCAAACATTTCACTTAAGATCTGGTTAGTTGCTGGAGTGAATTCACTCATCTTGATCATGGCTCTATTACCCGCCGTAATCGCAGAAATAAGCGGACCTACAGATAGCATCACAGGAAAGTTCCAAGGCGTCACAATACCGACTAAACCTTTAGGTTGATATACCACTTCTACTTTCGACAGTGATAGAAGCGCTCCCGCAGAGCGAACAGAGGGAGTCATCCACTCTTGCATATGTTCTAGACTGTAATCAATATTCGCGATACACGGCAACACATCTGCAATCAGTGTGTCTTGAACGCTTCGCTTACCATAATCTTGATTCATCGCTTCACAGATACGATCACTGTAATCAATCAGTGTTTGTCTAAGTTTGGTCAACTTCTCAATACGAGATTCCATTGACGGCATAGGATCCATTTCAAATGCTTTTTTCATTTCAGAATGCTGAAGTTGCATGGTTTCAACGGTTTTAATGCTATTCACTAGTTTCACCTTTTGGTTAAGTTGCACACAGACTACACAAAACAAACCGGTCGGTCTAGTTCTTTCTCAACAAATTATTCTTATTCGAGGGTATAACGCTTGGTATAAACTGATCTTCCAGTAGCTAATAAAGGCTAAACGCCCGTTATTTTGTGCGAGATCTCTTACAAAGAGTGCAGATATCTATCTTTACTGGGTTAAAAAATCTGCCTAAAAATAAACTAAACCATTGAATAATAAAAATAAAAAATCAACTCAGAAAAATTAAGGCGCAAAAATTCGCAACTAAAAAGTTTGACCTTATTGTAGAGCCGCTACTAAACGGTGATACTAATCTTGTCGACAGGAAGTTGGCAGGAAAAGGAAAAACCTAAAGGATTAGGTGTCTTCAGGATGAAGATGTGATGGCTTAGGATGAGTTATCAGCAAGGATGTAATGCTCTAGGATAGAGTTCGCCCGTCAGGATGATAGGCTAGGATGGACACCGCTAGGATGGCGACGACATGGAACTAGGTTAACGGATTTTAACCACTATCAAGGAAAGATGCAGGGAGCACTGTTAGTAGCCGGATTGCTGCGAGTAAAGATTAAACCCCACTTGGGAAACCAAGTGGGGTTTTATTTTGTCTGCTATTTATGCTCATACCCTACCCCAAAAATAAAATTAAACTGGTTTCATCTCGCTTCACTCTCATACCAATAGTAGTAAATGGCTGTTCAGCCTACAGATCAAAAGTGCACAGTCAGTTTCTACTTTGATCATTAGGTTAATTCTAATAAACATTATATCTTCATATAAAGATACTTTACTTGGAGATAATAATGAGAATTTTCTTAGCGATACTTGCTCCTCTTTTGTGGGGAACCACTTATGCCATCCTATCCACCTACTTCACTCATTGGTCTCCATTTGCGCTTGCCGTTTGGCGTGCTCTACCTGCTGGTTTGCTTCTACTTTTGATCAAACCGACTTTGCCAAGGATGCACGAAATTCCTGCCTTGCTACTGGTTGGCTTTTTGAACATTGCTCTGTTTTTCGGATTACTCTTTGCCAGTGCTCTGCATCTTCCTAGTACGCTTGTCGGTGTAGGAATGATAGCCTTGCCAGTGGTGGGACTAGCGGTTCTAGGTATAGCACATCAGATTAAACCTTCTTGTATTCAACTCATCTCGGCGCTGATTCTAGTTACCTGCGCAGGTTATCTGTTCATAACTAGCAGATCTGATATCAGTATCTCTGCGATATTACTGCTGATAGGCGCAATGACAGCGCTTATCGCGGGTAGTCTAGTCACCAAGCACGTAATGAAGCAAATACACTGGTGGAAGTTACTGACATGGAAATTGATCTTTGGCGGTCTTATCTTGATACCTATGGCTTATTGGCAGCTCAATTTTAGTGGTGGCGCTTTTGATAGCCCTGTACCATCTACTTTGGCACAGTGGGAGGCGATGATTTGGCTTATCGTGGGTTTAACCTCGATCGCCTACGGAGCATACGTATTTACTATCCCACTTATCACCACATCAGAGCTAAGCTTCTTTGGTACCTTAAATCCCATATTAGCCATGATTCTTGGTGCAACAATAATGGGCGAGTCTTTCAGTCAGGTACAAATCGCTGTTATGGTTATCATGGTAGTTTGTAATTTTTTAGCTCAAGTCTATGAAAATATGAAGAAACTTCCTACGGAACAATCTATCATCGAGTATTAAAGTTACCGTTATCCATCGATAGTAAGGAAATGCGATGTCAGATAAGGCAGACCATATAGACAAAATTTTACATCAATGGCAGAGCAATCACTCCTTGATGGAAACCAGCCTTCCTCTAGCCATCATTGGTCGAAGCACGCGCTTAAATAAGTCGCTAGAGAATGCTCGGACGCCCATCTATAAGGAGTTGAAGGTCACTATGGGTGAGTTCGATGTGCTTGCCACCCTCTATCGAAATGGCGCTCCGTTTCAGCTCACACCATCCGACCTAATTCGACAAACCCTGCTCACTTCCGGCGCTATGACCAATCGCTTGGATAAACTTGAGGCTAAGGGCTTAATACATAGAATCCACAGTGAGCAGGATAGGCGCAGTATAGTCGTTGGATTGACTGCCAAAGGTATTGAGCTTATCGATGAAGGTATCAAAAAATACTTCACTAAAGTAGATGAACTCTGTTCACCTTTGACAAATGACGAACAAACGCAACTGAACTCATTACTCAAAAAATGGATAAGCCACCTTGGGTAATAACATCATTTCTAATCTAGCCTGTAGCTAATCCACTTGATATTTATCTAGCTGGCTCAGGTTGAATATTTACTATTTACCTCTTTCCATAGGGAATTAGTTTTTGCAGGATATTAGTGAGCTGTACACAATGCCTATTTATCGTGAGCATTAGCAGAAAACTCGCCCTTTCTCTATAAAGTGTTAAAATCCCCTTTATCTGCTCATTCTGTTGCTAGTAATTAGTATCTAGATACAAAATTTCTTTTTCAGTAATTAATATTCCCGATACCCAGCAAAGTAAACAGAAGAAAATAAAGGTTATTTTTCAAATGGTTAACAACACAATCCAATGGTTTCCGGGCCACATGCACAAAGCTCGTAAAGAGATCGAAGAGGTGGTTCCTCAGATTGATGTCATTATCGAGGTACTAGATGCCCGTATCCCCTACTCATCTGAGAATCCTATGATCTCTGAATTACGTGGTGATAAACCTTGTATCAAAGTGCTCAATAAAAGAGATCTATCAGATCCAGAACTGACACAGATGTGGATTGAGCATTTTGAGCTTCAAGAGGGTGTTAAAGCGATGGCTGTGACTACCGAAAACCCTCAAGAGATCCATAAAATTATGGAACTGTGTCGCAAGATGGCCCCTCACCGTGAAGCCATGGGCAAGAACATTCGCACCATGATCATGGGTATTCCTAATGTAGGCAAGTCCACTATTATCAATACTTTAGCTGGACGTACTATTGCTCAAACGGGTAACCAACCTGCCGTAACGCGCCGCCAGCAGCGTATCAACCTACAAAACGGTGTGGTGCTTTCTGATACTCCAGGAATTCTATGGCCTAAAGTAGAAAACCCACACAGTGGTTTCCGTCTTGCAGCAACAGGCGCTATCAAAGATACTGCGATGGAATACGACGAAGTGGCTTTTTACACTGTTGAATATTTGGCACAGCAGTATCCAGAACGTTTGATTGAGCGTTACCAACTCGACGAACTGCCTGATACTGAGATTGAGTTGATGGAAGCTATAGGCCGTAAGCGAGGTGCCTTACGCTCTGGTGGACGCGTTGACCTGCACAAGGCTTCAGAAATCTTATTGCATGAACTTCGACAAGGCGTACTCGGTCAGATCACTCTCGAGCTTCCTGAAATGATCACTGAAGAGTTGATTGAAGTAGAGAAAGAAGCCGTTCGTAAAGAAGAAGCAAGAGTGAAGAAAAAAGAAGAACGTCGTAAACGATATCTTCGAAATAAGCGCTAAACTGCTAATAAAATACCGCAAAAAACAAAAACCTCAGCTCATTTTTTGAGCTGAGGTTTTTCATTTATAGAATAATTGTTCTATATTTAGTCGCATGCACCCTTTCTTCATGGAGGAAGAAAAATGCTACGCCGACTACTGTATCCCGCTATTGGTTTGTTTCTTCTTGCTTGCCTTTTCTTTGGAGAAGACATGTGGAAATTCATTACCGGTGATCCCATTCGCGACATTCAAGACTGGGCACAAGGTGTTATGAAAGCATTCGACCGGTTTATTAAAGGCTAGTAATAATCTTAGAATGACGCGTTCCACTGGTTTAAAAAACATCATTGTTGAAGTCTTCTATCAGTAACCTCCGAACATACGTTTTCTTAGATCCCCGCTAAAAGCATGCGGGGATGACACGGGCCGTACTTTACACGCACCACTCACCCATCAAACGTCATTGCCGAGGTCTCTTATCGGCGATCTCCATACATAGGTATTCGTAGATCCCCGCTAAAAGCATGCGAGGATGACAAGAGCCGTACTTTACACGCACCACTCACACACCAAACGTCATTGCCGAGGTCTCTTATCGGCAATCTCTGTACATAGGTGTTCTTAGATCCCCGCTAAAAGCGTGCGGGGATGACAAGCGTCGAACTTTACACGCACCACTCACACACCAAACGCCATTGCCGAGGTCTCTTATTGGCGATCTCCGTACATAGGTATTCGTAGATCCCTGCTGGTATGACAAGCGCCGAACTTTACACGTACCACTAATCCACCAAACGTCATTGCCGAGGTCTCCTATCGGCAATCTCCGTGTATATGCGCTTCAGATCATAGCTAAAAGCATGCACTAGTAGCTGCTCTTTGGTCGCTATTAGTGACTTGTTTCTACTCAGCGATATCTAAATACAGTTGTTATTGATCACCACTAGCAAGATTCAATAAAACGTCTTCTAACTGATCCCACGGCATTATCTGCGTATCAATGACCTCAATACGCGACTCAAAACCCTCTAGTGACAAATCACTCACCGACAGTACGCCGTCCGCTTTATTGAAGGAAAAGCAACCCTTCTCGGTATTTATTACAGCCTTAACTCGGTCAGCACTAAGATCGCTTAACATCGAAAAAACAGAATCAAAGTCAAAGGTAATCTCTGCGCCAAACAACCAACCGCAAGAAAAATAGCCCTGCCCTTTATTTTCTTTTCTGATGTGGGTTTGATTGGGTGGTAGTTGGAATTGTGGTTCAAGAGCTGCATGGTGATGGTGCTCTTCTTCCACGTCGATATGTTCGCTTGGCTTAACAAACATATCCAATAGCGACAACTCTATGTCACCTTTTGTCGTGCTAATAACCTTGGTGTGAATATCCTGAGATTGTAACCAGTCACGCATTATCTCAACCTGCTCAGTAGCCGCTAATTCACTCTTATTTGCGATAATAAGATCCGCGACTTCCAGTTGTTGTTTGAAATTCGAGTTTGTCGTGTACTTGTCATTATCAAAGTATCGAGCATCTGTGAGGGTTAATGTAGTACGAAGTTCGATATACGGACTGAATTGAGCTGAGGATAGTGTCGCCATAATCTGCTTTGGATGGCCTAGACCTGTAGGTTCAATTATTAGTCTGTCAGGATTGCTACGGAGTAGCGCCGTTATCGCCACACTTGTCGGTACACCCGCGGTGCAGCAGATACATCCTCCTGGAACTTCTTTAATTAGAGCACCACTGTCAGCCATGATTGCCCCATCAATACCTATCTCACCAAATTCATTGACTAAGACTGCCCAATTTTCATTGTCAGGTTTTTCCTTTAATAGCTCTAAGATAGTTGTGGTTTTTCCTGTGCCTAGGAATCCAGTGATGATGTTAGCGGGAGTTTTACGAGACATAGAAGCCGTTCTGAGCAGATGAATTATGCTTAGAGTTTACAAGATTCAATAATATGGAGAAAGGTTAAAACTAAAGATGCAATAAAGAGGAGAAAGATAATCAAAGAAGGGAGACAAGCGGGATCGTCATTGTCCGTAATCAGGACCCCTTAACTTAATATGAGATAACTATTTAATTGTTAAAACCGTATCCCAGATACCACCTGCGTGTGCCATAAATGTACTAAAAAGTGCAAATAAAATGACAACAGCAAACGCAGACATTAATGCGTACTCTACAACTTTCATCAACCACCTCACTGAAAAACACATCAAACTAAGCCGTAAATATTCTCGAATACTTAATATGTAACAACTCTAAAGATGGAGGATTATACATTTGTCGTACAAATAATGGACAGGGACATTAATCTCGAAATACGCAAACTAAGTTCCCATTATTGATAGGTAAATTTATTTAATTATTTCAATAAGTTAAAGTGATTGAAATATACAGAAAAGTGAAACAATTTGTAACTTCCGTAGAAAATAGCGGATTTTGATACCCAAAAGAGTCTATCTTGCTCTCTTTCTGTAAACGCCAGAAAGCACAAAGGCGCACTTTGCATGCGCCTTATGGTCTCGTTACTCAATCGTGAGTTTGCGAATCTCGCGGGTTGTTGACCGGAGAACTATAAACGAGCATTAAAGTATTTTCGGCTCTTCAGCTGTATTGCGATTACACTTATGTTAATCAAAGTGAGGTAACCCTTTCCTCCCTGTAAGATTCGATTTTTACCTCACGATTTAACTATGGCGCATATTTTAAAAACTGCAAGTATTACCAGATAATGAATTCTTTATTACCTTTTTGATCATGGCAATAAGCGCTCGGTTGCGGTTTAATATGCACCATTCAACATTAGCTATTTTACCCTTGGAGAATAAGAGACTTGTTGCGCAAATTTCATCGGTTCCATCACATTCCGCCTTCGCAAGCCGCGCTTGCACTGGGACTGATCGGTTTAGGACAGGCATGGGCATTGTATATCCCAGATGTTGGCAATGTAATTCGTCCTTACTTAGCGTTAATGGGTACTTTGATACTTATTCCCGTACTTCTTAAATACAGTCTCAATCCACGTCTCTTTTTGGCTGACATTAAGCACCCGTTAAGTGGCAGCTTAATGGCTCCGATGAGCATGGCGCTACTGGTGCTATGCGACTATCTCGCAACCGAAATACCTCATATCGCATCAATCTTATGGCTCATTTCACTGGGCCTACATATCACTATGATGGTGCTATTTTTTGGATTTCAATTCGCCAACTTCAAAATGGTCAATGTTGTTCCTAGTTGGTTCTTGTATCCTGTGGGGGTAATCAGTAGTACTCTGGCGGGATCAGAACTAGGACATAAGGTGTTTTCACAAAACATGGCCATGCTGTGCATCGGTATCTATTTTCTTATGCTTCCTTTGGTGCTGTACCGTTTAGTGTTCTTTGGCAAACTACCACGCCGAGCACGTCCAACACTTGCTATTATGGCCGCACCAATCAACCTAACCCTTGCCGCTTATTTGGTGAATTTTCCAGATCCTGATCCAATTTTAACCGGCGCTTTAGCCGGCATCGCAATTACAATGACCCTACTCATTTATCTTTGTTATATCAATCTACTCAGGTTGAAATTTCAGCCGTCCATAGCTGCAGTTACCTTTCCATCAGTCATTAGCGCTATTGCCATGTCGAGGCTGACTACATGGTTTGAATTGGCACACGAAGATTGGTATTGGTTACATAAATTTGGAATGTTCGAGCTGACAATAGCAACGCTGTTGGTATTGTGGGTATCGGCTGGGTATGTTGCTATGTATTGGCCAGAGCGATTTAAACCTCAACATAAGAAGATTAAACCGCAATAGCTAGCAAACTAGGTGATTAACGTAGACCGTGAAGAAATTCGTGACGAGTTGCTGCGTTAGATTTGAAGATACCACCTAGTGCAGTGGTTGTAGTTTCACTGGTTGCATCCATTACACCGCGAGATTTAACGCAGTAGTGGGTCGCGTCAATAGTAACGGCTACGTCTTCACTCTCTAGTAAGGTTTGCAGTGCAACGAGGATCTGCTGAGTCATACGCTCTTGCACTTGAGGGCGCTGGGCAAAAAAGCGCACAATACGATTAATCTTCGACAATCCAATGATCTTAGTACGAGGAATATAAGCCACTGCTGCACGACCATCGATAGTCACTAAGTGATGCTCACAGGTACTGGTTAGAGTGATGTCTTTCACTCGTACCATTTCGCTCACATTCATCTTGTTTTCGATAACCGTTATCTTAGGGAAACGTGCGTAATCTAAACCAGAAAACACCTCGTCCACATACATCTTAGCGATACGTTTGGGGGTGTCTTGCAAAGAGTCATCGGTTAGATCCAGTTGCAATAAGCCTAAGATCTCACGCATGTGATATTCGATCTGCTGCTTTTTATCTTCCGCAGTAAGATCACTGTCTATCATTGGGGTTTCTAAACCACGATTAGCAAGTGCTTCTTTTACCAGCAGAGCTGATTCGCTTAAACCTGACATTTAACTCTCCATCTGTACATCTTTGCATCGCTCGACCAACAATTGCGCGATGGCGAAAGAGAATACTTGGATTTCATCAAAATTACATCATCTAATTTAATCACTTAAGTGTCTCGCTTCTGGCATCGTGTTACAGTTTGATTTTTATCGCTGTACAAACAAGGAATTATGATGGGTTGCTGTGATGCTCCGGGCTTGATGCCGATTGAAGAGGCAATGGCCAAAATTCTCGAAAACACTCATACCGTCCACGAGACTGAATCATTGGCTCTCGACAAGGCTATTGGTCGAGTTCTCTCTAGTGAAATATTATCCCCTATTCACGTACCTCCTTTCGACAACTCAGCGATGGACGGATATGCAGTAAGAATTGGAGACCTAAATACTAAATCAACACTTCCATTGGCAGGGCAATCTTTTGCTGGTGCTCCTTTGCAAGGAGAATGGCCTAAGACGACGTGTATTCGGATTATGACTGGTGCACAAATCCCTGAAGGGTGCGATGCCGTGATTATGCAAGAGAATGTCACTGTCACTGACGAAGGTATTGTGTTTGATCCTTCGAACGTAAAAATCAATCAGAATATCCGCCCACTCGGTGACGATATCCAAGTAGGACAACTTGTACTAGGAAAAGGCAAGCGACTTACTGCTCGCGATCTACCTATGTTGGCCTCATTAGGTATTGCGCACATTGAAGTGTATCGCAAACCGATCGTAGCCACTTTTTCCACAGGTGATGAATTAAAGCCTGTAGGAACACCACTTGGCGCAGGGGAGATCTACGACAGCAACCGTTACGGAACCATACCTCTGTTTGAAAAATTTGGTTGTGATGTAATCGACCTAGGTGTTATCCCTGATGATGTCGAACTTCTAGCTCAAGCGTTTGATAAAGCGAAGACAGAGGCCGATGTCGTTGTTACTTCAGGTGGTGTGAGTGTCGGCGAAGCTGATTTCACCAAAGATATCCTTGAACAAAAAGGGGAAATTGGTTTTTGGAAACTCGCCATAAAGCCAGGTAAACCCTTTGCATTCGGTAAACTCGATGACGCCCTATTTTGTGGTCTACCCGGAAACCCTGTATCGGCCTTTATGACGGCTTACATTTTAGTTCAGCCATTGCTGGCTAAACTCGGAGGCGAAAGTGAGTGGAAGCCTGCACCAACATTACCGGCAAAGACATTATCGTCATTCAAGAAGAATCCGGGTCGCACCGATTACCAGCGTGGTATTTACGCTGTAAACGAACACGGAGAGTTTGAAGTAGAGACCACCGGAAACCAGAGTTCAGGCGCCTTCCGATCTATGAGCCTAGCGAATTGCTTTGTCATTCTTGAGCGTGAACGAGGTCGAGTGGAAGCAGGAGAGACCGTTCAAATCCAATTATTTAATTCCACCCTATATTAGAGGTTATATGGAAATCTTGAGCGACAAAGAGATGCTTCGCTACAATCGCCAGATCATCTTGCGCTCCTTTAATTTTGAGGGGCAAGAGGCCCTCAAACAGGCTTCCGTGCTGATCATTGGAGCTGGAGGCTTAGGTTGTGCGGCAACGCCTTACCTTGTCTCTGGTGGTGTTGGCAAGCTGACTATTGTCGACGATGATGTCGTTGAACTTTCTAATTTGCAGCGACAGATTCTTCATGCTGAATCTGATGTGAACACTCTGAAAGTAGAATCTGCAAAAGCTAGTCTTTCACAGCTCAATTCATATTGTGAAATCACCGCTATAGGGCACCGCTTAGATGACATTGAGCTTGATTTAGCTATAGCTAATCATTCAATAGTCATCGATGCGAGTGATAACCTCGCTACTCGAAATCAGCTCAATCGACTGTGTCACAAACACAAAACGCCTTTGGTTTCTGGCGCCGCAATTCGACTTGAAGGACAAGTGATCAGCTTTACCTATAAAGAGGATGAACCTTGTTACGAGTGCTTGAGTACACTCTTTGGTGCCAATGAATTGAGTTGTGTTGAAGCTGGGATTTTAGCGCCGGTTGTTGGTGTTATCGGAAGTATGCAAGCATTGGAAGCTATCCGTTTGCTCTCAAATCTAGGTACTCACAAACCTGGGAAATTAATGATGTTTGATGCTCTAAGCATGAAATGGCAGGAATTTACTCTGCCAAAACAACCGTCATGTTCTGTTTGTAATATCTAGTAAACGTTTGCGTAAGATTTTTATCACAATCTGCCAATGAAAATGATTCACAAACTCGCTTCAATACCTTAGATTAATCTTATTCTTTAAGGGTGGCATTCCCCTCCACCCTGTTTTCTTGTATAGGATGAACAAGACATGAGCAATAAACTAGAACAACTTCGCTCTATGACTGTAGTGGTCGCTGACACTGGTGATATTGAAGCAATTGCTAAATATAAACCTCAAGACGCTACAACGAACCCTTCTCTAATTCTGAAAGCCTCTCAACTTGAGCACTACGCTACGCTAATCGATAGCGTCATTGCGCAAACCAAGCAAAAGTTTGATGACTTAGACCAACAGCTAAATTATGCCGGTGACTTGCTTGCAGTAAACATTGGTAAAGAAATCCTAGGTATTATTCCGGGTCGCATCTCAACTGAAGTTGATGCTCGCCTATCTTACGATACGGAAGGTAGCATCGCCCGCGCTCGTGGCTTAATCAAGATGTATGAAGAAGCGGGTATTTCAAAAGACCGCGTTCTGATTAAATTAGCGTCTACATGGCAAGGTATCCGCGCTGCAGAGCAACTTGAGAAGGAAGGCATCAACTGTAACCTTACTCTATTGTTCTCATTTGCTCAGGCACAAGCTTGTGCTGAAGCAGGCGTATTCCTGATCTCTCCATTTGTTGGTCGCATCATGGATTGGCACAAAGCGAAAGAAGGCCGTGACTTTGCTGCTAGCGAAGACCCTGGTGTTCAATCCGTAACCGCAATCTACGACTACTTCAAAGACCATGGTTACAACACTGTAGTGATGGGGGCAAGCTTCCGTAATACAGGTGAAATCCTTGAACTAGCAGGCTGTGATCGTCTAACCATTAGCCCTGCTCTTCTTGAAGATCTAGAGAACGCGGAAGGTGTTGTTGAAGAGAAGCTTGTTGATAACGGTGCAACTAAAGAGCGCCCTACTCCTCTAACAGAAGCTGAGTTCTTCTGGGGCCACAACCAAGACCCAATGGCAGTAGAAAAACTGGCAGAAGGCATCCGTTTGTTCGCAGTGGATCAGGTTAAGCTAGAAGAAATGCTTACCGCGAAACTGACAGCTTAATAGCTCTGACGCTTCATTTGCTATGACTAGGCTCCTGCAATGCAGGGGCCTTTTTTATGTTCAGCTTAAAACTAAATGCTTTCAGCTATAAGATTAGAGTTAGAGCCAACTTTTGCATGACTAGATGCCCGATAAAACACTTCGGGCATGACAAGGGGAGGCCATAATGACAATCACCAATTCTTTCACCTCCGAGCGCTCCTATCAGAGATCTTAGCACTGACCAAGCAGGGGAATTGCCAAAGAACTTTCGGATACCAGATCTTGCCACAATTCCACTCCACAACTAGGTTTACTAAGTTCCAATTATTATTTCAAGGAGAGCCTAAATGCCACATCATACCTACAAGAAAATGGAAATTGTTGGATCATCAAGCGTTGGTATCGAAGACGCTATTAATCATGCCGTAGAAAAAGCCAGTCAAAGTGTGCACAACATGCGCTGGTTCGAGATGCAGGAAGTTCGTGGTCATATCGAAGAAGGAAAAGTCGCCCATTGGCAGGTGACTGTGAAGATTGGATTTACATTGGATTAGGTATTAAAAAAGAGGTTTCGGCCTCTTTTTTAATACGCCTAACCGGATTAACCGTAGTGCTCTAGATACAAAATCGTAGCGGCGGTACGTGATTTCACTTGTAGCTTTTTCAGCAAGCTCTTCATGTGAACCTTCACCGTTGACTCAGAGATGAATAAGACGTCTGCTATCTGCTTGTTGCGATGGCCCAGAGCTACCTTCGATAGGATCTCTAATTCACGTTCAGTGAGGCTATCTAACAAGCTTGGATTTTCGGCGCGGTCTCGAATATGCTGAGCCACAATATCGCTATACACCTTGTCACCATCTAATGCTGAATGGAGATGTTCGATCAACTCATCGGGCTCACTGTCTTTCAATAGGTAGCCATCTGCGCCCGCTTTGACAATGGCATCCATATCCGCAGGTGAATCCGAAACCGTCAGGATCACAACCTTCGCCGTAATGCCTTCTGATCGCAGTGCTTGTAGGGTATTTAGGCCTGACAGTCCCTTCATATTCAAATCCAACAGGATAAGATCGAGTTCATGTTGATGAGCCAGTGCCAACGCTTCTGTTCCGTTAGTTGCCTCGCACACAATATCGAAATCATCTTCAAACGACAGCAATTGCTTGATGCCACGACGAATCAATGGATGGTCATCCACAATCATAATGCGGTAGATATTACTCACTGTCAGATTCATCCTTACAGGTAAAGGTTATTTGTACTGTGCTCCCAACATTGGGCTCACTGGTGATGGTTAGCTTGCCATTAAGGTACTGGCTTCGCTCATTGAGAATAGATAGACCGTAATGGTCTGCTTTCTCTATCTCAGTGTCAAATCCTTGTCCGTTATCTATGATAGCGACAGTAATTTGGTCTTCTTCTTGTGTACATTGCACATGCAATAAGCTCGCTTCGGCGTGCTTAATCGCATTGTTTGTTGCTTCACGAATAATCTGTAGCAAATGAACTTGCTGAGAAGCCTGAAGCTGCATGGAAGAGAGATTATTGTCTACATGAATCTCTGCCGCTGTGGTTGTCTGAAGCTTATCAATCAACACATTAAGGGCATCACCAAAATTCGCTTCATCAATGCTAAATCTAAAGGTACTCAACAACTCTCTCAATTGAGTGTATGCCTCCCGCAGACCATCATCGATTTCTTGAACGATGGCTGAAGACTTGGGCATATCGGCAATTGAGCCCTCTTTTTTCATTGAACGCTTTAACAAACTCATTTGAATCTTCAAAAATGACAGGGATTGCGCCAAAGAGTCATGCAACTCACGGGCAATAGCACTTCGCTCAGCATAAATTAAAAGCTGCTCAAACTTCTTTTGAGCCTGATTGTAATAGATACCCCTAGCCAAGATATAAGACATATTATCGATGAGTTCTTGCTCGGAAAACTGCAGTGTCGTTTGTAAACATAAACACCCTAGCCTCACTTCATCAAGAATTAAAGGAGTCTCTTGCCATGTATCACCACAAACATCACCGGCAATCAACTCGGTAGGCTGACCTGCACTATCATCGATAATCAATCTAACGGCATGAACATTTTCGACCGTCGACATATTACTAATAATCTGTTGAAAATGCGCAGGAGCTAGCCGTGATGCAGACAGTTGTTGTGTACTTTTATACAGCACCTTCAGCGAGCGGTTAGCGTGACGCAGTTCCTCTGTTTGATTCTCAACGGTCGCTTCCAACCTTTGATAATGATTTTTAAGATTTTGGGTCATACCATTAAACGTCGAAGCCACCGCTCCCAACTCATTGTTCACCGATTCATTCAACACAACATTGAAGTTTTGCGACTCAACCTCTCGACTTGCATTGACCAAAGACTGCAGTGGTTGGAGAACTTTGAGCCGGACAAAACGCATTATCACCAACGAGATCAGGATAATGCAGGTTAAACCAAACCCACTAAACACCACCATATTGAGAAGTTTCTGCTCAGTATTTAGCTGCAACTTAAATACAAACTTATCTATTCGAGATACAAACACTGGTACATGTTGCTGATATTCAGTGTGTTTTTTAGAAAGCAAAAGCTCTTTCATGACATGCCAGCGATCGACAATGGACTGATAGTTTTCTTGAATATCAGACGGTACATTCCAGCGAATAAGGTTTTGCATAGAAGGAGAAAATAAGGATGCCTCAAATTGCTCAATATGTTCGGCTGTTTCCGGAGAATCCGTTTCGATATCGTGAGCGAGCCTATAGCTTTGCATCCTCATAGAACCAGAGACATTTACCGCCTCCGCATCATCAAAGCTTGAGTAGACCGTTGCGACTGCAACGATGATAGTCAACGCAGACAGAATTACCATCAAAGACACTGCGCCACCAATGGTAAAAGCTACTGATTGTGTAGTTCGTTTTTTCACTCAAAACCCCATCCGTAGATTCGTGATCTTTGCCGTATTAACTAATTGATCTAAAACAATTTAAGCATAAGTTTAACCCTTTTGAGGTATATCGAATACATTTTATTCACCTAAAATTAGTAGGTATTTACAATAGCGCATTTTTCATAGTTTAAGCTCAATTGCTCAGGGACGAAATTGGTCGATTTATCAAAACGAAAATTATTCACTCGACGAGCGTCGAAAACCCAATTGGTTTACGACGCAGGTCAACGTCTTCCTTGGGCCCAAGCTGACTCTATATTTATCGATGGTTGCACCCAATGTGGCAAGTGCATCGATGCGTGTGAAACAAAAATTATAATCAAAGGCAGTGGTGGATTTCCTACTGTTGATTTTGAAAAAGGTGAATGCACCTTCTGTGAAAGCTGCGTGAATGCGTGTCCCGAACCGATATTTAGACCAACAAAAGAAACAGCATGGAAAATAGCGGCTAAAATTAATAGCACGTGCCTCGCTTACAAGAATGTCGAATGTCGTACCTGTAGCGACGAATGCGAACCAACAGCAATACAATTTTCTTTTGGCGTTGGGCATGTACCCCAACCTAAACTAGACTCTCAGTTGTGCACTGGATGTGGAGCCTGTATTAGCGCTTGTCCCGTGTCAGCTATATCAATGACTGACTGCAACGAGGATAGCAATGCCAGCCAGTGAAGTTCATATCTCAAGTTTTATCGTTTACTGTGCTCCTGAAGCAATGGAGACAGTTCGAAGTAAGGTGGATAGCTTTTCCGCCACTGAAATTTTTGCCGAAGATTCAGGCAAATTTGTGGTGGTAATGGAAACAGAAAACGAAGGTTACATCACCACAACTATCGATGAAATAAACGATCTACCAGAAGTAATTAGTACGGCTTTGGTTTATCACCAAATCGAAACCGATATTGACACCCTTGACACCGACATACATGCAACGGCTACTACCGATGCCAGCATCGGTACACCGACCCCGCAAGAGGACACACTATGAAAATGACACGACGCGAGTTTGTGAAAGCAAACGCTGCTGCATCAGCGGCAGCGGTAGCCGGAATTTCACTTCCCGCTTCTGCGACCAATCTCATCGCAAGCTCAGACCAAACCAAAATTAAATGGGATAAAGCACCCTGCCGTTTTTGTGGTACTGGCTGTTCAGTATTAGTCGGGACTCAAAACGGTAAGGTTGTTGCAACTCAGGGTGACCCTGAGGCTCCGGTAAACAAAGGCTTAAACTGCATCAAGGGTTACTTCCTATCTAAGATTATGTATGGCCAAGATCGTTTGACTCAGCCTCTACTACGAATGACTGACGGCAAGTACGATAAAAACGGTGAATTTACTCCTGTTTCTTGGGACGTTGCTATGGATACCATGGCAGACAAATGGAAAGAAGCACTGAAGAAAAGCGGTCCGACTAGCGTTGGTATGTTTGGTTCGGGTCAATGGACCGTTATGGAAGGTTATGCTGCCTCAAAAATGATGAAAGCAGGCTTCCGTTCAAACAACATCGACCCTAACGCACGCCACTGTATGGCATCTGCGGTAGTAGGCTTTATGCGTGCCTTTGGTATCGATGAGCCAATGGGATGTTACGACGACTTTGAAAATGCGGATGCGTTTGTTCTTTGGGGTTCAAATATGGCCGAGATGCACCCGGTTCTATGGACTCGTATTGCGGATCGCCGTTTAAGCCACCCTCACGTAAAAGTGAATGTTCTGTCGACCTATTATCACCGTTCTTTTGAACTGGCAGACTACGGCTACATTTTCCACCCTCAGTCTGACCTTGCGATTGCGAACTTCATCGCAAACTACATCATTCAGAACAACAAAGTAAACCAAGACTTTGTTAACAAACACACTCACTTTAAACAAGCAGATACGGATATCGGTTATGGTTTGCGCGACGATGACCCATTGCAGCTAGCCGCTGAGAATCCAAATTCAGGCAAGATGACAGGCATCAACTTTGACGAGTATGCTAAATCTGTTGCACCATACACGGTAGCAAAAGCAAGCGAAATCTCTGGTGTCTCTGAAGAACATCTTGTTCAATTGGCAGAGCAATACGCCGATCCAAACACCAAGGTCATGTCTCTTTGGACTATGGGTGTTAACCAACACACTCGTGGTGTATGGATGAACAACCTGATTTATAACATTCACTTGTTAACAGGTAAAATTTCGACTCCAGGTAACTCTCCATTCTCGCTAACAGGTCAGCCGTCAGCATGTGGTACTGCTCGTGAAGTAGGTACGTTCGCACACCGTCTGCCAGCAGACATGGTAGTTGCAAACCCTAAACACCGTGCAATAGCCGAAGATATCTGGAAGCTACCTGAAGGTACTATTCCACCGAAGCCTGGCTATCACGCGGTTCTACAAGACCGTATGCTTCATGATGGTAAATTGAACGCTTATTGGGTGATGTGTAACAACAATCTTCAAGCAGGTCCAAACATCAACACTGAGCGTCTTCCTGGTTATCGCAACCCTGAAAACTTCATCGTGTGTTCAGACCCTTACCCAACAGCAACAGCTCAAGCCGCTGACCTTATACTTCCAACTGCAATGTGGATTGAGAAAGAAGGTGCTTACGGTAACGCAGAGCGCCGTACTCAGGCATGGTACCAACAGGTTGAAACCGTTGGTGAAGCGAAGTCTGACTTATGGCAGCTGATGGAATTCTCTAAACGCTTTAAGATGGAAGAGGTTTGGCCAGAAGACTTATTGGCTAAAGCACCTGAATATCGCGGTAAGACCATGTACGACATGCTATTTAAAAACGGTCATATCGATAAGTACCCGCTATCTGAAGCACAAGAGTTAAATGATGACGCTAAAGCGCAAGGCTTCTATGTCCAAAAAGGTCTATTCGAAGAATACGCAACCTTTGGACGTGGTCATGGGCACGATTTAGCACCATACGACGTTTACCACCAAGTGCGAGGCTTACGTTGGCCTGTCGTTGATGGCAAAGAAACACTTTGGCGCTTTAAAGAAGGCTCAGACCCATACGCTAAGAAAGGCTCAGACTGGGACTTCTACGGTAAGCCCGATGGTAAAGCGTGGATTATCTCAGCGCCATACGAGGCTCCACCTGAAGTGCCAGATGCAGAGTTCGACATGTGGCTATGTACCGGTCGTGTTCTAGAACATTGGCACACAGGTACTATGACTCGTCGTGTACCAGAGCTTTACAAGGCTGTTCCTGATGCTGTCTGTTATATCCATCCCGCAGATGCTAAACAGAGAGGTCTACGTCGAGGTGATGAGGTATTGGTATCCAATAAGCGTGGCGAGATTCGTGTTCGTGTTGAGACTCGTGGTCGTAACCGCCCACCAAAAGGCTTAGTTTTCGTACCATTTTTTGATGCTCGAATTCTGATCAATAAGCTGATTTTGGATGCAACGGATCCATTGTCTAAACAGACTGACTATAAGAAGTGTCCAGTCAAGATCACCAAAGTGGCTTAGGCCTTTGTCAAATATTCGGGGCTAGGACTCTAGCCCCCAAAATTTAGCCATTAGGCGGAGAAATAATAATGAAAAAGCTGTTGATTGCTCTGTTATCAATAAGTGCTATTGCCGCAGGTATTGCTCAGGCGGACGTTGAAGGTGTTAGCAATGCTAAACCTGATATGGATGATGCAATGCTAGAGCAAACCGATATGGAAAAGGCAGAAAATGCGGGTGTTGAGCAAGCTGAACTGCTCAATCCAGGTGGTATTGGTGGTGTTGAGTCACTGCGTGGCGTTAGTGAACTAGAAGCAACACGCCCTGCGGATAGCTTCAAAAAATATCCTCGTGAGCAAGTTATTTCAAGTGATTATGTTTACCAACCACCATTGATTCCTCATAACATTCGAGGATATGAAGTTTCATTGAATGCAAACAAATGTCTTGCATGTCACAGCTGGAAAAATGCTGGTGAAATGGGTGCCACCAAGGTGAGTGTTACTCACTATGTAAACCGTGAAGATGCTGTATTGGCCGACGTGTCTCCACGACGTTACTTCTGCTTGCAATGTCACGTGCCGCAAGCGAATGCAAAACCACTGGTAGAGAACGAATTTAAACCTGTTGATTCACTTCAATAACCTTTACTAGTCGTTAACAAAAGAGGCTATTTATGAAATTTTTACTAGCGTTTTGGAAGAGACTAACAACTCCAAGTAAGGCAGCCGCAGGCATTGTTCTTTTCATGGGGTTTGCTGGTGGTCTTCTATTCTGGGGCGCATTCAATACTGGGATGGAATACACCAACACCGAAGAGTTTTGTGCTGGATGTCACGAGCCTATCGTGCAAGAGATACAAGAGACTATCCACTACTCAAACCGTTCCGGTGTACGAGCAATTTGTTCAGACTGTCATGTACCTCATGAATGGACTGATAAGATTATTCGTAAAGTTCAGGCATCCAAGGAAGTATTTGCCCACATCATTGGTACTATCGATACACAAGAGAAATTCCAAGCTCGCCGTGGCCACCTAGCTGAACGTGAGTGGGCTCGTCTGAAAGCTAACGACTCACTAGAGTGTCGTAACTGTCACGAGTTTGATTATATGGACTTCTCTGAACAGGGTGATCGCAGTGTTAAACAACACTCTACAGCGCTCGCTTCAGGTGACAAAACCTGTGTAGATTGTCACAAAGGTATTGCACACAAACTGCCAGATATGCACGGCGTTCAAGGTTGGTAAGGGAGAGTTATGAGTCAATTAGAATCCATCATCTGGCACGTATTGGGTTATAGCGCTATGCCGGTGATTATCATTGGTGGTTTTGCAGCAGTTGCCGCTATCAGCATCTGGCTACTTTCCATCACAGCCGATAAAGAAGATACAAACTAAGCCATCATTACGATCGGTGACTGATTAAGCTCGATGCCAAAAGCATCGGGCTTTTTTTATAGACGTCTCAGAGCTAAAAGCAAGAATATTGTCATTATTACCTGTTGTTAAGGGGAATCTTAGGGCGTTCCAATTTGAAGATTGCCGATAAGAGACTTCGGCAATGACTACGTTGGCGTTAACGATGTGACACGAATCAAGCTCGGTCATTCCCACATGCGTTAGTGGGGATCTTAGGACGCACCCAATCAAAGATTACCGATAAGAAATCTCGGTAATGACGACGTTGGCGTTAACGATATGCACACGAACGAAGCTCAGTCATTCCCACAGGTTGTTAGTGGGGATCTTAGGACGCACCCATTCAAAGCTTGCCGATAAAAAACTTCGGCAATGACGACGTTGGCTTTAGCGATGTGCACACAAAAGCAGTTCGGTCATTCCCACGTGTTGTTAGTGGGGATCTTAGGGCGTACCCACTCAAAGATTGCCGATAAGAGACTTCGGCAATGACGACGTTGACGATGTGCACTCGAAAGAAGCCCGCCTATTCCCACATGTTGTTAGTGGGGATCTTAGGACGCACCCGCTCAAAGATTGCCGATAAGAGACTTCGGCAATGACGACGTTGACGTTAACGAAGTACACTCGAAAGAAGCCCGCTTATTCCCACATATTGTTAGTGTGGATCTTAGGACGCACCCAATCAAAGATTGCCGATAAGAGACTTCGGCAATGACGACGTTGACGTTAACGATGTGCACTCGAAAGAAGCCCGCCTATTCCCACATATTGTTAGTAGGGATCTTAGGGCGCACCCACTCAAAGATTGCCGATAAAAAACTTCGGCAATGACGACGTTGGCGTTAACGATGTGCACACGAACGAAGCTCGGTCATTCCCACAGGTTGTTAGTGGGGATCTTAGGACGCACCCAATCAAAGATTGCCGATAAGAGACTTCGGCAATGACGACGTTGGCGTTAACGATGTGCACACGAACTAAGCTCAGTCATTCCCACAGGTTGTTAGTGGGGATCTTAGGGCGCACCCACTCAAAGAGTGCCGATAAGAGACTTCGGCAATGACGACGTTGGCGTTAACGATGTGCACACGAGCGAAGCTCGGTCATTCCCACAGGTTGTTAGTGGGAATCTTAGGACGCACCCAATCAAAGATTGCCGATAAGAAATCTCGGTAATGACGACGTTGGCGTTAACGATATGCACACGAACGAAGCTCGGTCATTCCCACATGTTGTTAGTGGGAATCTTAGGGCGTAGTCACTTGAATAGATGCGAAACCACACTCATAACACATGAAATTGCTCTCATATTTCATTATGTGGTCGATATCATAGAACATACTCATGCTCTAGTTTCAGTTCAAACTTTTCGCAATACGCACTTTTTTTGACCATAATTAAGAGTAATTTGACCCTATCTTTATTCACTCATGAGGAATTCGCATGATATACAGCCAGCATGCAAATGAGATAAACAAAGCGGCAACACACAAAATTGGACGTCTTATTGCCATTATTGTTGCAGTAAAAATTGGCTTAGTTGCTTTGCCAAGTCTTATATCTTCACTACACGGGTTAGGTCACTTCTTTTAATCTCTAATTTGCTTACCCCTAGATCAAAAGCGACAGCCCCATTCTTCTAGTTATAAAGAATAGGGCTGTCGTTTTTTGCTAAACAGTTAATCGTTAGAATACTTCATTCACATTAAAATAGAATAAGGTTTCATCTTCACCAAACCCAAGATCCGCTCTTAAGTTTATGCGCCCCTTCAAACGATAACGTAGCCCTAAACCATACGACGTAAGTATGTCATCGCTTAGTTGATCAACCTCTTCACCTGTCGAGCCTACACCAGCCCAGAAGACACTGCCCCAGCGACGATAGATAGGTAATCGATATTCGACTTGTGCCATCGCCATTTGTTCATCACGATGTCGACCTAATATATAACCACGCATTGCATACGCTCCCCCTAGATCAGGAAGCTTATTCCAAGGTACATCGCCAGAAGTGAACTTTCCTTGTCCTTGTAGCGCTAGCACTCCTGGTACTGGCTCTAGATCAATAAAATGAGCAAGCTCGATATCGTACTTACCAAATGAGTCCGAGTTGAGGTCACTATAATATGCGCCAAAGTCGGCTTGGAGCAACGTTCCCTTTTCAGTGTTCTCGATATAGTTTCGACTATCGTAAAGCACGGTAACAAAGGCACCTGCTGACGTATTTGATTCTAAATCGTTAAACAGGCTAGGATTACCGCCGTTATTCACCTCATCCCCCACTTCAGGATCACGAGTATCAATGTAGGTTACATTACCACCTAAACCAATAAACCAACTGTCTGCCACACGATGGTACCAACGAGGGGTTAACGTCACTAAGGTTTCTGTATACAACACTTTATTATCATCAATGCTGGTAGAGTCGTAGCCTCGTCCATAGTATACAACGGGCTCGTCATGGATTTCTGAATCAATCTCGAAGCGGTTATTTCCATCATTCAGGAACGTGATATTGTCAAAAGTCACCCCTACAGATAGATTTGTTGATACATAGGCATTAATAACAAAGGAAGAGGTTTGTTCAAAGTCTATTGCTGAGTCGGTTTTATAAAGCCCAATAATCAAGGCTCCCCCACCAAATTCTTGCTCTGGGTTATAAAACACTGAAGGAATATAGCTCATGTCGACCCCTTTATCAGGATCAAACCCACCATCCGCTCCAACAAAGTCGAATGCATTATCGACCCACGTAGGCTCTGCATCGGGTGGGGTGGCAAAGAGCGGCTCAACAGCATTTGCCGAAAAGTGCAAAATCAGAAAGCCTATGAACAAAATTGAAGATAGTGGCTTGGTAGACATTACGACTCCTTGTGATGTCTATAAATTTGCGTCGTGGCTATGTCTTCGTTTTAACTAGACTTTTACCGACTATGTCGCTTATTCTAGCTAATGAAACATTTATTTAACAAGGTTTATTGCTCGTATGAAAACACTTTTAGCAATGGTTTGTACAATGCTCCTTAGTGCTTGTGTTACATCTACTCCAGAACGCGAAAACAATTTTGCTGTAGGTGTGGTTTCAAGTGGTGACTTCCAGTTTATTTCAAAGAATATGAGTACCTATGCTTGGCACCCCAATTCTGGTAAGGCATTTATTGAAGAAAAGGACCAAGAGCAATCTTTGCGACAAGTTTTTGACAAAGCGATCGAAAATGAACTGGCAAAAAAAGGCTATTTTCGTGTGGAGCTTAGTCAATCTCCGGATTTTGTGGTCGGATACGGTCTTGCGTTAGAGTCTCAGCTATCAGACGATATGCTGTTTTCAAAAACGCAGTTAAGCACTGGAATCCCAGCGGATGATTTCCACAATAGCGACGAAAAAGGCTCACTGGTTATTTTTATGTTTAATTTTCCACTGCTAGAGCCAAAGTGGCGCGCGTTAGCACAGAGTGGTGCTGATCTTGAGCGCGATCCAGAAGAGCACCAACAACAAATATCGCGCTATGTAGATACTATATTACGTGAGATGCCTACAGCCAATTAATTACAAGATACGGCGGTTAGTTTTACTTCCCCAATAAACTAACCGCGTATTATCATTATTATCCTGCTTGTAATGACCCGTATAAAGTCTGATAAAGCCCGTCAGTTTCAATCAAATCTGTATGCGTGCCTGACTGTATGACCTTTCCATCTTCAAGAACATAAATCAAGTCAGCTTGTTTAACAGCTGATAATCTGTGAGCAACAATTAACGTTGTACGATTCTTCAAAAAACGATTCAACGCAAGGTGTAATTCTGCTTCGGTGGAAGTATCAAGTGCTGAAGTCGCTTCATCTAAGATCACTAATTCAGGGTTACTCAAAACCATTCGTGCAATGGCTAGCCTTTGGCGTTGGCCTCCAGATAAACGAACACCTTGACGACCGATATGAGAATCCAGCCCTTTAGGCAACGTCTCTTTCAGACCAAGAAGTTGGGCAACCTCTAGCGCGCTCCATAGCTCATTGTCACTATAGTCTTGTCCAAGAGTAAGATTTTGACGAAGCGTATCATTGAAGATCATTGGTTGCTGCAGCACTACCGCTAGCTCTTTTCGCAGTGCCTCATAGCTTACTGTTTCAATGGTATGCCCATTGATCAAAATGTCACCACTGTCTTTTTGATAGATACCAAGAAGAAGCTGAATCAAGGTTGACTTACCCCCACCAGATGCACCAACCAAGGCCACTCGCTTTCCTTTCGGGATCTTTAACGAGAAGTCATCAAGCACCTTTCGTTCGGCATCATAAGAGAAACCTACACTCTTAAATTCAACTTCGATAGGTTCGCCTTTTTCAAAAGGGTTTACAGAAGCAACAGGACGGTGCTCTTCTGGCATATCTAAAATCCCATTCAAGCGCTTCATAGCCGCTGATGCGCTGTACCATGAGAATTGAATACTCAATAGTTCTTGAACCGGTGAGAGCATAAACCACAAATAACCAAACACCGCGAAGATCTGTCCTATGGTGAGGTCACTAAATAACACCATCAACATAGCTGCAGCACGAAAGATCTCAAAGCCAATTAGGAACATTAAGAACGACAGACGATTTGCGGCATCCGATTGCCACGCATACTTGTCCGCATCTACTCGTATAGACTCAGCATCTTGCTTCAACCGACCTAGATACTCTTGTTCTCTATTGGCTGCACGAAGCTGATAGATACCATCCAAAGTTTCTACAAGTCTTTGCTGGAACCGCTCAAAAGATTGGTTTTCTTTCTTCTTAAGGTGTTTAACTCTTTGTCCAAGCTTACGAGAGAGATAAATCACAACGGGGTTCATTAAAATAATAAACAAACCCAATTGCCAGTTGAGCCAAAGTAGAATGCCTCCTGTACCAATGACAGTGAGCACACTAATCACAAAACGACTCAGCGTATTACCAATGAACTTATCAATGGTCTCTATATCTGTCACTAAATGAGACGTCAGCCCCCCACTGCCCTTCTCCTCATATTGCTGCATGGAAACCCGGCCTAGCTTATCAAGGATCCATTGACGCAATTGACAGGTCAATTGCTTAGAGATCAAAGTAAACTGTCGGGTTTGTAAAATATTTAGTGCTTGACTTCCTATTCGCATCACGATGATCAGAATGAGAACAGTGACAATATAACCGGTGGCAGTTTGTAACCCCGAAGGCAAGAATGAATTAAGAAATGCCAAACCCTTGGCAGGTTTATCAAGTAAGACTTCATCTACCATGAGAGGCAAAAGCAAAGGGATTGGTACGCTCATCAGGGTTGCAACAAATGCGATGAAATTGGCGTAGATAAGCATCTTTTTATGCTTCATTGCCTGTTGATATAACCACTGTTTATTGAGCTTTGGCATCTCGCCAGCTTGTTGTTCGGTCACACAAAATCCTTTCTATAAGCCTTAATTTTAATTGTACGCTTTGAATTGAAATGTTGTTTAACTATTGATTAATTATTGTGTTTTGGATTATTTAAAACACAACAAGCCGAGCACCTAATGGCACTCGGCTATCGATTGGAGCGTGATTAGAAGAAGTACTCGGCGTTCACACCCCAGTTACGACCGGCTTGAGTATCAAAGTCTGTGCGTTCAGTGCTGCCACTCAGATCATCGTACAGCCAATATTTTTCATCGAAGGCATTAAACAGGCCAGCACGCAAGGTTAAGTCTTGCATTGGGCGATAGTAAGCTGTCACATCCAGCACGCTATAAGAAGGAGCGTCAATGTTGTCTACTTCGGTCCAGCTATCTTTACTTGCAACCATGGTGTAGTTAACTAGAGCACCGAGTGTCTTGTTCTCATTGTCATAGCCAAGTCCGATAACACCCGTCAGTGGTGCAACAGAATCTAGTTCACGACCGGTATTTACATCTTCACCGTAAGCGTAAGCAATGCTTAACATCGTGTACATTCCTTGAGGACCAAGAATGGTACCCGCAGCTTCAGCACCGTAGATTTTCGCCTCATCGATGTTAACCATGGTAATAATATCTTTATCACCTTGGTTACCAATCACCTTGCTAGTGATAAAGTCATCGTATTGGTTATAGAAAGCACTCACTTCATATTGATAGATCTTACCTGTACCACGGAAGCCCACCTCATAAGACAAACTGGTTTCTGCTTCTAGGTTTGGATTACCCATGAAGATTGCGCCTTCGCTGTACGAGTAGTAAAGATCGTAAACCGTTGGTGCTTTAAAGCCTTGGCTTATTTGTGCGTAGGGGCTAAACCAATTCGCGACGTGATAAACTGCACCAATACGACCAGTAACCGCATCATTGTCGTTGCTCTCGTGCTCAACACCATAGCCATCTGTCGTTTCCGGGTCTGTTGAGAAAGAGTCATAGCGAAGGCCTGCAGAAAGAACCAGTTTTTCTTCCATTAAGAAAGCTTGATCCTGAACGAAGATACCCCATTGCTGCACCGTTGCATTAGGAAGACCTGTGCTGCCCGGAGACGAACTCGGCGGCGCACCTGTACCACTTTGAATAAAGTAGTCCGTGTTTTCCAAAGAGAAGTCGTTATACAAGAAGCTACCACCATAAGTCAGCTCATGATAATGCCCATCAGCCATGATCAGCTTATTGAACTGCATATCAAACTGGTATGAATCATCTTGTGCAATACGCTGACGGTTACGAATGCGGTCTGTATAAATAGGGAACCAATTAGTCGTGTCGTAGTTGTTCGATTCACTCTCTGTGGTTTGATACGATATTTTCCATGCCAAATCATCAGCAATTAGGCTGTTCATTGCCCATTCATGCTCAAAACCAATGCGCATTCGATTATTGTGGTCTTCAACAGAAGAATCGGTATACACAAAGCCCGGCATGATTTCATAACCCTCTTCAGAGGCTAAGAATGAATCATATTGGTAATCGAAATATTCAAAGGTCACCCCTAAGCGATGATTGTCATTCGCTTGGTAAAATACCTTAGCTAAACCGTTGTAAAGCTTTGTATCAGCAGGGTCGGCTGCGCCGCGATCAGGGCCTAAGATATCGGCACCATCACTGTGTGTCTGATATTCACTACCATCTGCATAAGTAAACATAGCAATGGTTTCCCACTTGCCTTGGCGCATTGCCCAGGTCGCCGTGTTCTTAAACTCACTATTAACCGAAGAATACCCTGACTTGATACCAAAGCGATGCTCATCACCTTCAGTTACCAAAACATCCTCTGGATTTTTAGTACGCATAAGCACTACGCCGCCCAGCGCGTCAGAACCGTATAGACTTGACGACGGACCTTTATTTACTTCAATACCTGCTAGCGTATCTGTCTCAATGGTATTTTGATATTTACGTTGTTGGCTTGCACCTGGGTTATACGGCACGGGTTGCTGAACCCCATCGACCATTACCTTAACGCGACTGTCTTCCATACCTCGAATATTAAAACCCGACACGCCAAAGCGACCACTGCCTTGAGCTTGAACACCCGGTGTATATTTCAAGGTATCTTTAAGATTGCTGTTCATTTCCGCATCGAGATCATCGCGACTCACGGTTGCAACAGAGGAAGAAACATCGCTCTTATTCTGCTCTGTTCGAGTTGCCGAGACTACCACCTCATCAAAGGTAAAGGTTTCTTCCGCAAATACTGTTGATGATGCACACACTGCACTGATGGCTAATGCCAGACTTGTTTTTTTGTACATGGTTTGACCCAAAATCCGTTTTATAAATATGTAAATGCCCTACCGACTGAAAATATCAGTCGGCTACAGGCTAATTCTTTAATTATGAAAAGTGAGAGCTAATCTTGTTCGGCCGTCAATTCTGCGATTTTTTGCTTCTCTTTTTCGACGTGACCTTCGTTGAGATGAAGGAAATCTACAAGATCATTGCCTGAGACATTGAATGCTTGACCAAAGCCCTTGACGTAACGACCACTGCTAGGCGTCAATTTATAGAGGTTAAAATCGCCAAGTTGTGCGAGGTTTTGAGCCATTTCGCCAAATCGTTCAATCAATGCATTAACTCCAGCCTTGCCCTGCTTTGAGCTTTTATCGATATGCTCGGCTGTAGTATCAAAAGTAAGGCGTTTTCTTGCGTGTACGCTCTTTGCCGATGCTTCGTCTTGAACCATCATAATGGATACATTTCTATTGCCTTTGAGATTCTGACCATGAGCAGCTAGATCGCTCACTAGGATGTAATAGCCCGCTTGATCAAACGCAAAGGGAGAGTAACTAACATGTGGCAGACCTTCTTTAGTAATTGTCGCGAGCTGCAGACTTTTGCAAGTATTACGAAACTCTTGAACCTCGGGACCTAAACGGCCTTGTAGACGTTGTTGTCTGATCTCAGCGCGATCTTCGGCTTGTTGCGTGCTCATTATGCGAATTCCTTTTTTAGCAACTCTAGCTTTTCAATTTGTTCAGGGAACAGTTGACGTTTCTTGTCTCGCCCAAGATAGACTTTGAATACACACTCTCCTGCTTCATCGTAAAAACCAATGTAGTGACTTGCCATCTTACGAAATGGCTTGGACACCAATGCAATATGTTTAACCAGATCCAATCTTAAATGACCGTGTAATTCGCCTTCACGCCCCATTAGGTTGTAGTAACCATGTGCGACCTTACCTTTAGGGAAAGGGGCTTTAAATTCAAAAATGGAACCGAACGAATGAACGATAGTCGTCACTTTTCCCCAAGTAGGTAAAGCTTCTAAAATTTCTTGAGCCTTCTCACCCGCGACCGACGTGACCATGCTAGAAGGCAAAACAAAAGTAATCTCGCCTTCTGTTACATTCAGTTCATTTGCCATTTGCGACACAGGAACTGCATCGTCGTTTTCCATCATGGTAGCGACCGCTTCCAATACTTGCTGCTTTGTTAATGATGTGTACATCTTCTCCCCCTAAAATTAAGCTGCTTTGATGCTTTTTTTATCGATATTATTGTTATTTGGTTTCAACAGGCTATTCGGATTTTGCTGATTAGAAACGACTTGTATTAGATTTTGCGCCAGCGTTACAGACCAAAATTGTCCTGCTAAAGTCAGTGAAAGATAGCCACTGCTAAGGTTCACTAACCCGTTTTTCTGCCATGCGTCAAACAATGGTTTAAGTGCTAAAAACATACCTTGAGGCAGCACTCTTTCACTTAAAACGCCACGGTCAAAGGCGGCCTTAATGGTATTGACTAGGCTGTTATTTGGCGCACTGTAAAATGCCATACCTGCTGCAAACTCATCTGCTTTGCCTGCCTCAATGTATTTATCCATGTCACGATACTGCATTGAGCTAATACCATTCACATTGCCCCCAGCGCCTGCGCCAAGTGGCATTACCTGCGCTGATGTTTTCGCTAGGCTGTTGTAGATGGAGCGCTCGCGGTTGTCTGAACTCCAGTGATTAACGCTAAGACGTCTTTGATGGTGTTTCGCCATGAATTCAACGCCCATTTGATACATGCTCGCCTTAACTTGAGTATTGGCAGGCTCTGGTAGTTTCCCCTGTTCGACCAAACGTTCCATTGGTAGGTTCTGCATTTCAATCAATTGGTACAAGTCAACGCCATGGGCACCACTTTCTAAATACAATTCCAAATCCGATGCCCAAGTATCCAATGTCTGATGAGGCAGACCGTATAAAAGGTCGATAACAATAGGCGCGCTGTCATAGCTAACGAAATGTTGAAGACGCTCTAGTACCTCTTCACCATCATTTAATCGCTTGGCACTGCGACGAACCTTAGTATCAAAGCTCTGCACGCCAAACGAAAATCGGTTAATGCCACCTTCAAGTGCAGATTCGAATTTCTGGTCATCAAAGCGATTAATACGCCCCTCTAAGGTAATTTCACAATCTGGAGTTAAAGGAAAATGGCTTCGAATCATCTCACCCAGTTGCTTTATCTGTTTAGCACTCAAGTCTGTTGGTGTGCCTCCACCGATATACACAGCTCGAAAAGGAAATGCTTGAGTCCAAGGCATTGCGGCCTTCCACAATAATTCTTTTTTCAAAGCTTCAAAGTATTCATCGATGAGCTTAGTACTAGAGGCATATTGGAAGAAATTGCAGTAGGTGCAGCGCACACGGCAAAAGGGAATATGGATATAAAGACAACGAGGTCCCTTATTCCCTTGCTCAGAGGATGCATTTGTTAGCGCTGATTGAGTGAGCTCTGTAGGAACTGGCTTTGCCATTCCACCAGCATGCGGGCCTTTCTTTTTCGCAAAGGCGAAGCGCAATGGGTCTGGTGTATGGTTGCCCACTATCTCTGGGTCAAGTAGAGCAGGGTTGTTTAATTCAAGATTCATTATTTCTTCTTGGTTTTCAATGTTCTGCGTGGCGAATTTCTATTATTTGTGCCACAGAATTAAATGAGAACAAATCTCATTCGCTCAAATTTGTGACCACTATATTGATCTTAATAAATAATGCAAATGATAATTGATCCTATTCGCATTATCTGCATAATGCCTTTTATTAGTACTTAATTGGTAATGGTTTCCAACCACTGTGAAGAATTATAGATATCTACTCGCGGGCATTTTTTCTCTTTTAATTCACGGGGTTGCTCTCTCTTTCTCTACCCAAAAGCAGGAGGTAAGCCTTGCAAGTAGCAATGAAGGACATGCGGTTAGCATCAAGTTTGTTTCTCTCGCTCAACCTGAAAAACAGGCAGAAAAGAAAGAAGTAGAACCTCAGCCACTACTACCCGAAAAAAGTACACCGAAGGAAAGTGAAGCAAAGGAACAGGCACAGCTAAAGAAAGCAAAGCTCGTAGAAAAGCCGAAAAAGAAGGTTGAGAAGAAATCGCCAGTAACCAAGCCTGTGAAACCTCAACCGACTAAAACAGCGAAGAACGAACCAAAGCCGACATTAACTGAACCTGTCGAAACTAAATCGAAAGAAACGCCGAAAGACAAACCTGTAGAGCAAAAACGCGAAAAGGAAGTGGTACAACCGCAAACCGCTTCTAGTAATGCCGCAAGTTCTAGCAAGCCAAAAATGGTCGAAAAACCCACATTTTCAGCTAAGCCAACACCGGTAAGCTATCCAAGACTCGCACAAAAACGGGGATGGCAAGGAAGTACATTGGTGGAGATTTGGATCAACGAAGAAGGCAAGCAGATTAAACAAACAGTGGTGAACTCCTCTGGGCACAGACTGTTAGACAAAGCAGCACTTAATGCGGTTTCAGAATGGCAATTTCAACGCAGAAATGAACAAGGACAACGCATCGCTTATCGAGTGCAGGTTCCAATCAACTTTCAACTTAACTAAAAGCAAACTTAACTAGAGCAAACTATGCAAATCTTGATAACGCTTCATAGCCAACTAGGAATGATGACCATACCGCTGACGATACTTTCAGCGCTTACTCTGATGCTCATTATTGAACGTACCCTTTTCATGTTGGTGAATGGGCGAACTCATACCACGCAGATTCTTTCCAAGGTGCACCACATAAACTTCTCCAATTCAGCACAAGTTGAACAGTTTATTGAACAAGACTTACAAGGTAAAACCATCATTTATCAAGCAATGCGCATGCTCCTTGGTCATCGTAGCTTTACCAAAGAACTGCGCGAAGAAGCAGTAAGTATTTGGTTGTTTAAAAAGCGTCAGCAATACAAATCTGGGATACGTATCTTGTCCATTATCGGGGTTATCAGTCCTTTAATTGGTTTGCTCGGCACTGTGCTTGGCTTGATTGATATGTTTAAAGGACTTGCTCACACCTCCGGAGCCATCTCTCCTGCAGTCCTAGCCGATGGCCTGGGTTTGGCTATGTCGACTACTGCAGTTGGCTTGCTTATCGCCCTACCAGCCATTACTGGTGCACAACTTCTTAGCATGTGGGTAGAGAAAACCTTGGCCAAGATCGAATACACCCTAAACCACAGTAATCTGCATATAGAAGGCATTTACATTGACTGCCCAGACAATGCAAAGACATGTGAAGAGGTCGTCGCATGATCAAGTCGCAATCCAGTTTGTTTGATGAAGAATTCACTCCTGACCTCACTCCTTTGCTGGACATCATCTTCATTGTCATGGTGTTTCTTCTATTGACTGCAAACATCACTATAAAAACCATGGAAGTAGCAATACCTCAAACCGACGATGCTCAAGTCTTGAACGACCAAGATAAAGAAGTCATTGCGGTTAATATTCTTGCTTCAGAGCCAAAATGGGCCATCGATGGTGTTAGCTTTCAAAGCTGGGAAGAGTTTACTGATGAATTGCGACTCCAAGTGCAGGCATCACCAAAGCGAGATTTGATTATCTCACCGGATAAATCCGCCGACGTTGAGTCCATGCTTAAGGTTCTCGCGTGGCTTCAAAACAATAACATCGACGCTACCAATATCGTCATGGAAGAGAGTAAATAATGAAACCATTCCTCTTAATACTTAGCCTTTTCTTAGCGCTACCTGTTTTCGCCAACTCAACGGGTGAGCAAAATCGAATCATTAGTGTCGGTTCTAGCATTACCGAGCTTATGTACGCTCTAGATGCAAAAGACCAATTGGTTGCAATTGATGTAACGAGTCGTCACTTTGATCACTCAGGTTCATTGCCTCAAGTGGGATACCATCGTCAACTCTCTGCTGAAGGTCTAATGGCACAAAACCCCACTCATGTGATTGGTTCTCATGAGATGGGCCCTGATTCAACATTAAAATTGCTGAAATCTGCGGGTATTGAAGTGATTACTGTCCCGTCAGGAGATCGCGAAACCGATCTTGCCGGTCGTATTGATGCCATTGCTAAGATAACGGGTAAACAAGAACAGGCTTCAGAATTAAAACAGCAGCTTCATCAACAGATTGAAACCTTGCAGAGCCTTGATTCAGCGCACCAACCTAAAGCTATCTTTGCCATGCTCAGCGAAGGAAGGCCGGCAACAGTCGCGGGCTCTGAAACGACGATAGACAAGATCATTCAGCTTGCAGGTGCAACCAACCCAATTAACAGTAATTTCAGCTCTTATAAGTCAATGTCATTTGAAGCAATCGTCGGCGTTCAACCAGACTACATTTTGGTTGCCCAACGTACGTGGGATGCACTAGGCGGACAGCAAGGTATTATCGAGAAATTTCCACTATTAGCGGCTACACCAGCAGCGGCAGACAACAAAATTATCCCAATACCAAGTAGCGCTATCATTGGCGGTTTTGGTATTGAAAGTGTTGAGTTAAGCCAATCACTCTATCAAACATTTGAGCGCAACTGATTATGAACTTTGCATCATCATTAAAACTGCCAACACCAGCGCTAATGGGTATCGCTCTACTCGGGGTTTATCTCGCTAGCATACTCTCAATAAGTGTTGGTCCCATGGATATCAGCTTTACTCAGAGCATCAGTGCCCTACTACCGGACTTCACTCTACCAGGCATGCCCAGCTCCGATTTGCCCGCGCATGTTAATATGATAGTGCAACAAGTCAGGCTGCCTCGCACTCTACTTGCTATCGCCATCGGCGGAATATTGGCCATCTGTGGTACCGTTATGCAGGGATTGTTCCGTAATCCATTGGCCGATCCTGGAATTATCGGCGTCTCTGCAGGAGCGGCATTGGGCGCAGCTTTGGCTATCGTCGTGTTTGGGTCTCTTGCTCAAACCTACCCTGCCCTTTTGATGTTTGGCACTGTGCCCATCTTTTCCTTTTTAGGTGGCGCTATTACAACCCTTGTGGTGTATCAACTGGGTACATCCCCTAACGGCACCTCTGTGACTATGATGTTGCTGGCAGGTGTCGCTATTGGCGCACTCTCCGGCGCAATGTTGGGACTACTCAACTATTATGCCGACGATCAAGCCTTGCGTGACTTGTCTTTATGGACAATGGGCTCATTAGCCGGAGCTAATTTTGCTGGGGTAGCTTTTGGAAGCATCGTATTGTTAGTCCTTGGCATTTTGTTCTATCGAGAGTCTGCCAACCTAAATGCTTTATTACTTGGTGAGGCTGAAGCAGGCCATCTAGGAATTGACGTGCAAAAACTTAAACGTCGCTTGATTTTACTTACGGCGGCCGGTGTAGGTGTTACCGTTTCTCTTGCGGGAATGATAGGCTTTATCGGCCTCATAGTGCCCCACCTAGGGAGAATGATCGCAGGTCCAAATCACAAAATCTTGATTCCTCTGGCAACGGTACTTGGGGCGTTGTTACTGCTCATATCTGACATGTTATCGAGAATCTTGGTCGCTCCCTTGGAAATTCCTGTGGGTATTATTACCGCAGTGCTAGGAGCACCTTTCTTCCTATGGCTACTTATCTCACAAAAGGGGCGAATCTAATGCGTACACCCTCAGTTCAATGTTCTGATATTTCGGTAAATATTGGCAACAGAACAATATTAGATAAAGTGAACATCGAATTTTACCCAAATGAATTCACCGTATTTCTGGGCCCAAATGGCACAGGCAAGAGTACACTGCTAAAGACCCTCAGCAATGAGATATCCTATACTGGGCAACATTTTCTGTTCGGAAAGCCGACTCAAGACTGGGATAAAAAGTCATTAGCTAAGCAATTTGGAGTGCTACCACAATCTAGCTCGCTTACCTTTAATTTCACCGCTCAAGAGGTGGTTGAATTAGGTGGTTTGACCCTACCGGGTGGACAAAAAGAGATAAGCCGTATTGCCAAAGAGAAAATGAATCTAACCGGAGTTCTCCCTCTCGCTGAGCGCCTGTATCCCAGCTTATCCGGAGGGGAAAAGCAACGAGTGCATTTTGCACGAGTACTCACCCAGTTAGACTCAGTTAAACATAACAAGGTGCTGTTTCTTGATGAGCCAACCTCAGCACTTGATTTGAGCCACCAGCACAACACTCTCAAGCTTGCGAAGGAGCAAGCAGATTCAGGAGCTTGCGTTGTGGCGGTGTTGCATGATCTTAACTTAGCGGCGCAATACGCCGATAGAATAGTGGTATTGAACCAAGGTAATATCGTCGCTGACGGCACACCGTGGGAAGTATTAAACTCACAAACTATCGAAGAAGTTTATCGCTGGAAAACGCAGATCGTGCCGCACCCCACGCAGCAGCATCCAGTAATATTGTCCGCTGCTTGATTGGCTCTGGGCACTTTTTGCAAAGTGGGGTTGTATCTAAGGTCCTGACTTTCGTCAGGATGACGGGTGTGATGCTATGCCGTTTCAACTTTGGTATAGCGGTTGGCTAGTACGGCGCAGTAGAAAATTTGGATTGGATGATACAACATGATTGGAAGCAGTATCATCCCCAGATTAGGATCGTGAGCAAAGATGACCTTAGCCATTGGAATACCGGCGGCTAAGGTTTTTTTAGTACCGCAGAATACCGCTGCTACCTCATCTTGGTGATTAAACCCAACCTTACGCGCGCCCCATTTGATGCCGTGTACCATCACCATCAACACAACCAAGCAGATCAACGCTGAAACAAGCAGAAGCATCGGCGAAAAGTCGCTCCAGATCCCATGGTCAATGGAGTCACAAAATGCACTGTAAACGATTAACAGAATCACGTATTTATCTAACTTGTTTACTATTGATTTGTGTTTCTGTGTCCACTTTAAAAGCCACGGTCGTAAAAGTTGCCCCAGTATCATTGGTAATAACAACATCTTCGAAATTGAAAGCACAGAGTCCATTAGATTAAGCTCAGCACCTTCCATCCCCATAAATACTTGAATGAGTAATGGAGTAATGAACACACCAAGGATACTCGAGAGCGAGGCGTTAAAGATTGCGCCAGGAAGGTTTCCCTTACCTATTGCAGTCATCGCGACAGAAGAAGAGATTGTGCTCGGTAAAACAAATAGATAGCAGAAACCAAAGGCGAGAGCCGCTGGCATGTAGGCCATAAATCCCTGACCAAATATCACCCATAACAGAGGATAAACAACAAACGTTGCGCTCTGTACAAATAGATGCAGCTTCCAGTTTGATAGCCCTTCAACGATAGCTTTTGGCGACAAGCCCAATCCATGCAGGAAAAATACTAAAGCAATACCTAATACAGTAATTCTATCGAGATGCAGTGCCCCTCCACTTTTACCAAGATCTGGAGTAAATACCGCTAAAGCGATAGCTAATACCATCCCCACAAGAAACCATTCTTTTTTAAACTTATTTATTATGCTCATACACGCTTTTATCGTTTAAATGCAGCCTACAAAGGCGATATCGGACACGCCGATCCTAACGATTTTGATCGGCTTAAGCTATTAAAATAGGTAGATGAAAATCAAATGAAGGGAGAGGGAAAAGAAAAAGGCAGACCTATTGGCCTGCCTTGATAGTGTTTTAGCAAATACGGTGCTCGTACTCGACAACGACTTGATTGCCATCGACGTACACATTTCGAATATCCCCATCCACGGACATTCTCGAACACAAAGTAACAACACTGTTTTCAACGGTTACGTTCACTCGTAGTGACGGTATCGCATAAGCAGCATCAACTTTTAGATACTCACAAAAGCGAGTAACAAATGGGTATGTTAGAGGGGCGCGACCACGAAGCAATTGTCCAAATTCAGCCTGAGATACTCCTAGTTTTCGGGAGATCTCCATTTGCGTTAGACGCATTTTGGCTTTTTGGGACATCCATGTTTCGTATAGGGCAGCTCTGTCTTGTTCAGTAAATTCCATCGGGCTTAACGGGGTAAATTTCTCATAGAGATAGTGTCTCTTTTGCCGCCTGCTATTATGTCAATAATGCGTAAGCTTACTGTTTGCACAGTGACAGATTGCACACATCTATCTGTTGGTTAAGCATTAATTCGCTTACTGAATACATGTCGGAACCCATACCTAAATGGGTTTAAGTTCAACGACATTATTTTCAGGATCGTGCACGTATATGGACCAACCCAACCCTGTCGCTCCGTAACGGATAGCATCTGGCAAGATATCAACTTGATGGCCTCGAAGGTATGTGAGTAACTCTTCTTGATTAACCGCTTGAATTTGCAAACAAAAATGATCCATATTGCGTCCATTTTGTTGCGGTGGTCTGCCTCCAAGCTTTCCCAACGGGCTATCAACATCAATAATATCAATCAATGCATTACCTGCCCTAAGCTGTGTTAAGCCCTCATCAACAAGACGCCTTTCTACCTCACATCCTAAAACATGACAGTAAAACGACAACATACTTTCGACTTGAGTTGAACGTAAAACCACATGATCAATACCTTGAATTTCTATCATCATCGTCTCAGTAAAATTTAATATTTTCTTTTTTAGTAGAGTCAAAAGCTTAGCGTTAGATCTTGATACCATCCTCTTCTCGCACACTATTACTGGTTATTTTATGTTCTATAATTCCGTTGAAAGTCACAGTATGATTCGTTTGTTGAAATTGAAGAATAATGAACTTCATGGTGAGCTAATTGAGTAAGCCGCTCGTAAGCATAAACACTGCATACCTAGGGAGGCGATTATGATGACCGTACGCGACAGAATAGAGGATCTAGAGCAACAAATTTACATTGCCTGCTCAGAAGGAAATTTTGAAACTATGGACACGTTGGAACAACAACTAGAGGCTCTTAGAGGACGAGCAAATCATGTATTCGAAGACGACCCATACGCCATAGAAGGCCGTTTGACTGGAGATGACTATTAGGAAATTATGTGTTTTGTCCAAAATAATGGCTCCTACGTTCCAGCGTCGGAGCCTTTTTATTTTTACAGCGATTTCTGCTGATAAGACGCCATTATTTCATCTGCATTGTCTTGGTACTCAGCAAGACCTTTCGCTCTTAAATCACATGCAGGACAATCTCCGCAACCTGATCCAATGATGCCGTTGTAACAGGTTAAGGTTTCATCCCTTATCATTTCCAATGCATCATAGTGATCAGCCATCGCCCATGTTTCAGCTTTGTTTAGCCACATGAGTGGGGTCTTAATATCCAGTTGATAATCCATTCCAAGTGAAAGCGCTGAGTTCATGGCCTTCACAAACTCATCCCTGCAATCAGGGTAACCCGAGAAATCTGTTTCACATACACCTGTTATCAGCGTCTTTGCGCCGACTTGATAGGCGTAGATACCCGCTAGAGTAAGGAATAGGATATTACGTCCAGGTACAAACGAGTTTGGCAATCCATTCTCACCAAGGTCATGAGAAACCGGTATGTCTTCTCTAGTTAGAGAACTCACAGCCAATTCATTGAGTAATGTCACATCCATTACTTTGTGTGCTTTTGCGCCGAGCTTCTTTGCCAACTTCTGAGCAATCTCAATTTCCTGGCGATGACGCTGGCCATAGTCATAAGTAATCGCATGCACCTCGTCAAACTGTGTGAGAGCTTGCACTAGGCACGTTGTAGAGTCTTGACCTCCACTAAAAATAACGACCGCTTTATTCATACTTATTCCTTTCACTGACATTGAGTTAATCGCGCACAATCTACCAAATTTATCAGGGAAAACAAATTTTTAAATCTGTCACCACAGCCAATAAGAGTAATGGTAATATCTGATAAAACGACAACAAAAATTAGGTACTTGAACCATGGAAAAAACTACCCGTACTATGCAGGCACGCAAGCACGTAGCCCTAGTAGCCCACGACCACTACAAAAAAGAACTCCTTCATTGGACCAAAGAAAACCAGCAGAAATTGGAAAGGCATACTCTGTATGCAACGGGCACAACTGGCCATCTACTTAGCCGTGAAACGGGTCTGGAAATTAAAAGCCTTATCAGCGGCCCAATGGGAGGCGATCAGCAATTAGGTGCGATGATTGCAGAAGGGAAGATTGATATGATGATCTTTTTCTGGGATCCATTGAATGCAGCGCCACACGACCCAGATGTAAAAGCATTACTCCGCATTGCTAGCGTATGGAATATTCCTGTAGCCACCAACCGCGCTACCGCACGATTCCTATTCGACTCTTCTTTGATTGATGAGGAAGTAGAAATCGCAATTCCAGATTATGAGTCTTACCTAGCTAAACGTACCTAGTCGGATATCAGTCAAAGACCAGCTTTCACTATCATTGATTAATCGTCTCTGATAAGCCACCCAAATTAGTAGTCCTAATGTAAGGTGGCTTTCTCATTTCACTCTTCAACAATGACTTTTATACCAATCACACTAAGTAAGTGTTCAGAATTAGTACGATTGGTATTACTCAACGTAAACGTTCGCATCCACTTCTGTGTCTTCTTCATACGGTTCAGGTGCAGAGCGCCTACGTCGATTGTCGTTACTAGTGCCAGCGCGGTTTTCTGCAACCTCTGTGGTAAACGTGCCCGTAATGAAGTTCTTGAAGGCATTGAGCTGTGGAATATTACTATTGAACCCCAGATAAATAACTGCCAGTAATAAAGATAATATAATGATGACTTTTAGGTTCATTGGAACCTCCTTCTTAAACACTGTTTAAGCTATGCGCCTCTAAATTGTAGTTATAACTTTCGATTGTTCCTGTCCCTTTTTTAGATTAATGACAAGAACTGCAGAGTTTTAAGCGTTATTGGCCTCGAAAGCGAAGTGCACTGCCGAATACAAGAAGCAAGATACCGCCTATAAAAAGCCCCTTGCACATAATCACCGCAAGCTGGTTATCACTGCTCCACGCATCTTGAATTTGTTGATAGTCTCTAAGGGTTTGAGAACCAATTTTCAAAGAGAGGACATTATAAAATTGGCGTTCATCTCCAACCGGTGATCCACTAAACCCAGAGACATATCCCACATGTAAAATCTGCCCATTGTTACGCTGCAAAGCATGATAAACCGTTTCAATATCACCTGATTTTGATGAGTATTGATACCAACTTCCATCAATAAGCTGTAGGCGTATGGATTTGCTGCCGCGCAAAGGAGAAAGGTACTTCAGTGAACTGACTTGCCCCGACCGAACCATTAAATCTGATGCGGAAGGTAGCGTTTGATTTGATGCAAACGAAAATAACGTCGCTAAAGCTAACATAGAAAGACTTAGGACAAAGTAAACATTAGATTTTCTAATATACCCACCTATCGCGAATGTTTAAGGTCGCTCTGAATAAAAGTAATTGATACCCATCGTAGTGTATAACTGAACGACCTAGATAGTTAAAACACGATTTCTGAGCATTTACCTACTATGGTTGGTATTAGTGCTTCTTCACCGCATAAGACCCTTCTAGTAGCTCAGTGATAAACGGTGATGGCTGAAGATCGTAACTCACGATTACCTCTTGCTTTGCGCGAGTTAGAGCTACGTAAAACAAGCGACGTTCCTCTGCAAATGGGAAAGATTCATTAGTCGATTTAAGAGCGACATCAAGATGAGGAGCACGTTCTTTTTGTGGGAAATTATGTTCGTTCACACCCATCAATAATACGACATCAGCCTCTTTTCCCTTGCTTGAGTGACAAGTCATAAAGTTAAACTCGAGATTGCTGTACTCTGATTGCCACTGTTTAAGCTTACTTGGTTTGTCTTTATGGGTACGCCCAAGAACTAGAACCGACAGAGGCTTATGGGAGTTGTTCACTCGTTGCAGTGTTTTCTCTAGTTTAGCTTCCGCGACTACTGAAACCGCTTTTTGTTTCTGCTGTTTATGCGCGTTGAGAGTCTTGGTTAACTGCATTGGATTCTGCAATATAAACTCACCCGCCACATCAGCAATTTGAGAGTTGAAACGATAGGTAGTATCGAGATGATGCGTCGCCGCATCTGGAAAACGCTTGAGAAAGCCCGTTGTAAGATGTACATCAGAGCCTGCGAATTGGTAAATAGATTGCCAATCATCACCAACCGCGAATAGTGAGCGCCTTCCTTGTTCGCAAGGCTGATTCACAATCGCTTCCACTAAAGCTAAGCGAGCTGGGGAGATGTCTTGATACTCATCTACCATTAAATAACGCCATGGCGCCTTAAACCGATTCTTAGACACATACTGCGTCGCTTTTTCTATCATTGAATGAAAATCCAACTCACCTTGTTCTTTCAAGTACTGTTTCCACGCTTGATAACAAGGCCACACTAATTGAAGTTCGCTATTGAGACGCGAATATTCTGGATGATCAATAATCTGTTGTTGAATAGACTTCTTGGTGACATTCATAGAACACAGCTGATCCAACTGTTGGTCTAGCCAAGCGATCAATTTTGGGTTTTCAAACTGACTGCCAAGATCCACATCTCCTTTCAAATATGCAATCGGCCATTGAGATAGATGTTTTTGCCAGCGCTTGAAATTCGTAGCGTTAGTCCAGTGTTCTTTCAACCATTGTGCACTCCACTGCTGCTTCTGTTTTGCTTCGGAAGCCAATGAACTTACCTTCGCAGGGCTACCTTCCACATGTTGAATGATATGCAGCGCCATCTTATGGAAGGTACTCACATTCACCTTTTGCGACGTAACGCCAATTTTGTTGGATAAACGCTGTGACATTTCCGTTGCGGCATCTCTGCCAAACGCTAGCAGAGCAATCTCTTCAGCTTGAGCCTGATGACTTTGTAAAAGATAGGCCACTCGGGCCATCAGCACACTGGTTTTACCGGTACCCGCTCCTGCTAAGATTAAGTTGTGATCGTTATTTAGTAGTACTGATTTTTGCTGAGATTCATTCAGTGGTGAGCTCTCAATCTGAGCAAATAGAACTTGCCAGTTCTGAGTTTCATTAGTGAGCCAAAGCTCATTGCGCTCTCTAACTATATCGCCCTTAGGACATAACCACTGATTCACTTCTTGCATATTGTCAGGCATACGCTGATTTGCGTCGTTCAAACTAATATTCATTTCTTCAAGATCAGCATGGACCATTTCTTGCCAAGAACGCCATTCGGAGTGCGCAAGGTAGGCGGGTTTCTGACGCAATAATTGCAGCTTTTGTTGCCATTTAGGTAAGTAAAGATTCAACTGGCGACATTGAAGGCGATGCCATTTTTCATAATATTGAACCGCAGTTCGGCCGAATGACTTGGCTTTTCCCCAGGACAATCCCTGAATCTGCCAAGCATCTTGCACTGCTTCACCGGCTTGATGTTGTTGGTAGCCAAAGAAGGTAATGCTCCCCCATACTAAGCCACGCTCAATCGAGGTTTTACCGCTCCATTCCGAAAAAGGAATCGAGGTTTGATTCTCTCGAGAGGTAAGAACCAACTGATCCTTCTCTAGCTTGATGTCAAAGTATTCGTCTTGTAAGAAAAAACGAGCTGACGGGGTGGCTTGCAACTGCATGTTAGCGTACTTGTCCTTAAGGTTTCGGGTTGAACCGCTTCAGTTTACTATGATTAATCCAAAGAACGCATTAGGCAGTATGTAAATTTTAGGTTTTTCTTCGCAAGTTCAATAAGATCGCGAGCACAGTCACTACTCTATAGAGTGCAAATCACGTTAACCCTGTGTAAAGTACTACTCTGTATAAAGGACCGCTCTGTTACAGGTGACAGAGTACTTAAAAAGGCTAGCCTAAGACTCTGTGAACACTTCTGCCACACTTCGCCAGTATTGGGCGAATAAAACGATTAACTACAGCCTTCTCATCCTAGTCACTATGCTAGGCGTAGTCATCCCCTGTTGGTATCTGGGTCAATATACCCTCATTACTCCATTGGTTCTCGGGGTCATTGCAGCCGCCCTTGCGGAAACTGACGACAATTTTTGGGGGCGCTTAAAAGCACTCACCCTAACCTTCATCTGTTTTGCGATAGCAAGTATCTCCATTGAAGTGCTCTACCCTTACCCCCTTGCTTTTGCCGTTGGGTTATTTACTTCAACGTTTGCGTTTATCATGCTGGGCGCGATTGGACCTCGTTATGCGAGCATCGCCTTTGGGTCATTGCTGATCGCTATTTATACCATGTTGGGAGCGAGTGAAAGCACTGACATCTGGGGTCAGCCAATTCTGCTACTGTTAGGCGCAGCTTGGTACTATTTACTGTCCTTAATATGGCAAAGCTTATGGCCAATGCAACCCGTACAACTAAGCCTTTCCCAGACCTTCCACCAGCTATCTCGTTACCTCGATACTAAGAGTCGTCTTTTTCATCCGACGATAGGGCTTACACCTCAACCGATGCGTATCGAGGAAGCTAGGCTTAACGCTAATACCGTAGAAGCCTTAGAGCTCTGCCGTGACACCCTAATAAAACGCTCAAAGAAAGGCCATGTCGATGGCCCTAGTGATCGATTCTTACGTATCTATTTGCTTGCCCAAGATATGCATGAAAGGCTCAGTTCTAGTCACTACCGTTATCAAGACCTTGCTCTGCATTTTGAACGCTCCGATGTGCTATTTCGGTTCAAGCATCTCATTCAGTCCTACGCTAAAGAATGCCAAGATATTGCCGAATCTCTAAGGCTCAACCAACCTTATCAGCGAAATCAAGAGTCAGTTATCGCCTTAGATGAACTGCAAGGAGCAATGACTCACTTGGTTGAGCAACGTAACCCAGAGTGGCAACAATCTTTAGCTCAGCTTCAGTACTTATTCAATAACTTGTGTACGGTAGATAGACTGCTGAACAACATTAACAATCCTGACGCTCAATCGGCCGACCATGTATTGGACGATAAAACCGCATACACTGCCAAACAGATGTGGCAACGTATCAGCGACAGCCTCTCCCCTTCATCTGTGCTATTTCGCCATGCCATAAGATTGGCAACGGCACTTACCGTCGGTTATGGCATTATTGAGTTGTTCTCAATTGAGCATGGATTTTGGATATTACTCACGACTTTATTTGTGTGTCAGCGCAACTTTAGCTCCACCAAGCAAAAGCTATTTCATAGGATAAGCGGCACCTTTGCAGGGCTGATCGTTGGTGTAGTGATGCTCTCTCTGATCCCTGAAGTGGAAGGTCAACTGTTTGTTATCGTTATATCTAGCGTGCTCTTCTTCGCTTTTAGGCTTCAAAACTACGCTTATGCAACAGCCATTATTACTGTCTTAGTGCTGTTCCTATTTTCTCAGCTTGGAGCAGGATATGCTGTGATTGTCCCCAGACTGATTGATACATTGATAGGAAGTTTACTTGCTGCAGGGGCTGTATATTTCATTCTACCTGATTGGCAAGCTAAGAAATTGCCCTCGCTTATGGCACAAGCCATTAAAGCCAATGGTAATTATCTAGCTCAGATTATTGTTCAATATCGACTCGGAAAATCTGACGACCTGAATTATCGTATCGCTCGCCGCGCAGCTCATAGCCATGATGCGAATCTAAGCGCGGCTATTAGTAATATGATGGCCGAACCTGGAAAGTATCAACATGCGGTCAATGAGAGCTTTCGTTTTTTGACTTTAAATCACGCCCTTCTCAGTTACGTTTCTGCGCTAGGCGCACACCGGACACAGCTCAATGATGCGACAACGCACAAGCTAGTAATTGATGCATATCAGGAAATTCATGTTAAGCTCGGCGCTATTGAGAAGGCTTTACGTGATGAGCCTTTCGATGAAAAAGTGTTCGATATCAACCATATTCAGCACAAGTTATCACAATGGCGAGAGAGTGATGGCACTTCTGCACAGATGATTTTGCAACAATTACACCTGATCCACAGAATGTTGCCAGAGATAAAAACACTCAGCCAAACATTTTCAAAATCAAAATAGGTCTTAGACCCAAAACTATAGAGAAGCTCTATGTACAAGAAATTTTTGCTAACCGGACTAGCACTTTCACTGGCTACACCTGCATTCGCAGAGGTAACGATCGATCTTCCTGAAGATGTTGACCTATTACTGGTCAACGGTACGGAACCCGAAATTGACGGTGGTTTCTTCTCATCAAGCTCTACGGCAATTCTACCTGACGGCGAAAACCAGATCGTATTTCGCTACGTCCCTAGTTTCAAGCAAGGCCAAGAGTTCGAAAAAATGAACTCAGACGTTATCGTAGCGAAGTTTGCCGCTACAGACGAAAAGCTAAAGTTTGAGTTTCCTAATTACCGCAACATCCGTGAAGCACAGAGGTTCAATAACAACCCTGACTGGAAATTGGTTAACGAATCCAACCAAGCAATGGAAATGACTCAAGACAAGTTGGTTCACGAAGGCATGCAGATTGGTCGTGATTACGAATCTGAGATGATTAAGTTTAATGCCGCTGGCGGTGCAGCAGCCATTGCAACAACCAATAGTGCGGCTTACGCTGCAGTAACTGCGGCGCAAGCATCTGGACAGACAGTCACAGTGGTTCCTGTAGCAACAACGGCTGACGCGGCAGTACCAACTCAACTTCCTGAAACCTCAGCAGGTACAACAGAAGAAGAAATGCTGATGTTCTGGTACAGCAAGGCTGATGATGCAACAAAAGCACGCTTTAAAGCCTACGTAAACAGCCAGTAATACCAACCACCGCAGTCAACAATTGAAGTCTTGTGTCTAAAAATAGAGACTTCTCTCTCAATTCTGGGCAATTTTCATACATAGGTGTGAAAATTGCCCTAGCTTCTCCATCTCCTTAATCGCAATGTCTTAAGCTATACCTATAAACCCAAACTAGCATCATTCACTTTTCGAGTTAAAAGTGTAAACGTTCTTCTAGGGTAGTTAGCGAATGAACCAAGCAAGATCACAGCGATTAAAGCACAACAGCAAACAATCACAGATCCTAGATATTATTGTAGTAGGCGGTGGTATCAACGGTGTCGGTATTGCAACCGATGCAGTCTCTAGGGGACTGTCTACTGCCCTATTTGAATCCAGAGATTTTGCCAGTGCGACTTCATCAGCCAGTTCTAAACTAATTCATGGCGGTTTGCGTTATTTAGAACATTACGAGTTTCGCTTAGTCTCAGAGGCATTGTCTGAGCGTGAAGTCATTCTTAAGAAGGCACCTCATATCGCAAAGCCGATGAGATTTCGCCTACCTCATCGACCTTTTCTTCGACCTGCTTGGATGATTCGTACAGGAATGTATTTGTACGATTATCTCAGCACACGCAATTCGCTGCCCGCTTCCTGTAAGGTTTCTCTCAGTGATGACGGCATCATGCATGATGAGTTTAAAGTTGGCTTTGAGTACTCTGACGGCTGGGTGGATGATGCAAGGTTGGTGGTCCTCAATGCTATGCAAGCCAAAGAGAAAGGCGCTGAAGTCCGAAACTATTGTGAGGTCGTCTCTGTTACCCAGCAAGATAAAGTATGGACTGTCGAGCTTCTCGATCACCGAATCGGGGAGCGCCTAACACGGCAGTCACGTTGTGTAGTGAATGCTACTGGTCCCTGGGTAAAACAGTTTATTTCCGACACCGTGCAAACTAAATCGCCCATGGGCATTCGCCTTATCAAGGGATCGCACATCATAGTTCCGAAAATCTATTCTCAGGAGTTTGCTTATATTCTGCAAAACCAAGATGGCAGAATTGTTTTCGTTATTCCTTATTTAAATAAGTATTCTTTAATAGGCACTACCGATATTGAATATAAAGGAGATCCCCGCAAAGTTACAATTTCCAATGATGAAATTAATTACTTGTTAGATGTGGTAAATCAACACTTCAAGCACTTCACGTTCAAGGATGACATTATTTCCAGTTTTAGTGGCGTGCGACCTCTTTGTGATGATGAATCTGATTCCCCACAGGCAATAACTAGAGATTACACACTCACCTTGCAACACTCTTTAGAAACCGCACCTTTGTTATCAGTATTCGGTGGAAAGCTCACTACCTATAGAAAATTAGCAAATGCAGCGCTAGATAAACTAGAACATGCCTTTCCTGAAATGCGGCCTTGTACAACTGAGTCCACTCTATTACCGGGTGCAGAGCAATTTGATAAAACCCGCCTACTGGCGCAGTTAAGAGAGCTGGCTCCTTTTGTAGATAAAGATATCATCGAGCGTTGGGCTATGACCTATGGTACTCGCGCACTGATCATGATTCATTCATTACGAGAAGAGCAAGACTTGGGTGAACGCTTTTCAGAGCAGTTGTATGCCGCAGAGGTTGATTATTTATTGGAGCAAGAATTTGCACATTCTGCCGAAGATATCCTTTATCGACGTACTAAATTGTACTTGGAAATGACACCGGCAGAAGTAGATACCCTAGAGCACTATTTACTTATCAAAGCCCAAGAGAATAAGCACACTGTCACTCAACAAAGGGGTAACGAAGAGACCGTTTTATCACGAGTGAACCTTACATTGGATACATAAGAAAAATAGCCAAAGAAATAAAGCTCTTATGACACCTATAACCCTCTGATAATTCGATAATAAAGTAATATCACTTCACAAAACGCACCACAGAAACTGAAAGTAAGTGTGCACTTTTTGGCATATAAAAACCTAAAATTAGAGCATATAGTCTAGTCCGAGAAATCATTCGATTTTAAATGTCATATTTTGGATGGACTATGAAGAAATACATTAGAGGATACCTTGCCGTAATCATACTGCTCACAATCTGTGGCGGAGTAGCGTATTACTGGCATTACAGTGATCTTCACCCCTCTACTGATAATGCCTATGTGCATGGTAAAACTGTTTCTATTGCGCCATTAGTCCAAGGGCGAATTACTCAAGTTTCTGTTGATGATTTTCAGTTTGTAAATATGGGTGATCATCTGATTTCTGTGGATTCTCAACCATATCAAATAGCCGTACATGAAGCACAAGCGTCTTATCAAGCAGCCCTACAACAAAACAAGTCCCAAGAATCTGGCGTTAATGCCGCAATCGCTCAACTTAATGAAGCTAAAGCGAACCTGTTAAATGCACAAAAAACCTACAAGCGCACCCAAGTGCTAGTAGAGAAAAAACTTGTTCCAATTCAACAAGCCGATACCGATCGTACAAATCTTGCTGATGCTCAAGCTCGCTTACATGCAGCTCAAGCCTCTCTTCAGCAAGCTATCGATACCCAAGGCGGCAAGGGCGATGCTTCTGCAGCAGTGCAACAAGCGGCCGCTCGCTTAGCAAAAGCAGAGCTGGATCTCAGCTATACAGAAATTAGCGCTCCATTTGATGGCTACGTGGGTGATATTAAGATTCATCTCGGTACTTTTGTTGCGATCGGTCAGCCTCTATTTCCTGTCGTTAAGCAATACGGACAATGGGTGCAAGCGAACTTTAAAGAGTCGCAAATGCCAAGACTCGCAGAAGGACAGCCGGTCAATATCAAAGTTGATATGTACCCTGATGAAATCTGGCACGGCAAACTCGCAAAAATCTCGCCTGCGAGTGGCACCAGCTTTTCATTGCTCCCGCCTGAAAATGCTACCGGCAACTGGGTGAAGATAGGACAACGTTTCCCTGTGAAAATAGTGATCACAGATGACCTTTCATCGAAACCACTATTACGAATTGGATCGAGCACCCAAGTCACTGTGGATACAACGGCTGGAGAGTAATGGTGGAAACCATAACCCCGATGAAACGATGGATGATAGTGATTGCAGTGATGACCTCTGCCATCATGGTTCTACTGGATATGACTATTGCCAACGTTGCCCTTCCACAGATGCAAGGGGCACTTGGTGCGACGTCAGACACTATTACTTGGGTACTAACCGCCTATACAATGGCAGAAGCCATATTCATCCCTTTAACTAGCTTCTTCTCTAGTAAACTAGGAGAACGCCGCTTACTTTTAGTCGCAGTCTCGGGATTCATAGTGTCTTCAATATTCTGTGGGCAAGCCCAGTCCATTGAAGCTATGGTGTTATTTCGAATCATCCAAGGCATGTTTGGCGCTGTCGTAATTCCCCTATCTCAATCACTGTTAATTGCCGTATTCCCGCCAGAAGAGCGCGGCAAAGCCATGTCTATCTTTAGCATCGGAATTTTGTTGGGCCCTATTTTAGGCCCTACTTTGGGTGGTCTTATCACGCAGAATATGGACTGGAGATGGGTATTCTATGTCAACGTACCGGTTGGATTGTTTTGTCTAACCATGATCACCCTGTTTGTGAAAACCTCTAATAAGAGTGAAACCACGATTGATTGGCCGACCATGATTTCAATGGCGGTGGGCATTGGCATGTTACAAATGGTACTTGACCAAGGGAATCAACTGGATTGGTTCGAATCACGTTTGATTCAAGTGAGTATGATTGCCGCTTTTGTAGGGCTTGGTTACTTTGTTCATCGGAGCTTCAAAACCCGCAGTCCCGTTGCGCCTATCTGGATGATCAGCAACCGAAATCTTGCCTTTGGTTCACTTATGATGGCGATTTTTGCAAGTGCTTTATTTGGGCTTACCGCTCAGTTACCAATGATGCTTGAAGGCGCTTTAAACTACCCTGTGGATACAACAGGGTTACTAATGGCACCGCGGGGTATTGCGGCTGCTATTACACTTATTGCTACCGCTAAGTTTATCACTAATGATCGCTTAAAATGGATGGTCGCAATTGGTGCTGTGCTGTGTGGTATTGCCGGCATTATCATGTCCCAATACTCAGAGAATATTAATTTCTATTGGTTGATCTTACCTAGCGTCATTCAAGGATGTGGTATGGGCTTAGTATTCTCAAGCCTATCCTCTATCGCTTATACAACACTGAGACCAGATCAAGGTGTTGCAGGTGCCAGCATCTTCAACTTGTTCAGAACTATAGGCAGTTCATTTGGTATTTCTATCGCCACTACTTACCAATTTAGAAGTGCTCAAGAGCAGTGGAACTCTCTAAGTCAGTCGATTAATCCCTATAATCCAAATCTTCAGCACTGGCTAAGTGATACGGGTCTAAAACTCAGTGACCCAACCACGCAAAGCTTGCTTCAAGAACAGTTACACAAGCAATCAGAGATCGTCGCGTTTGTGCATACGTTTTCGTTTATCACGTTGATGTTTGTATTGATTATCCCCTTTCTGTTGTTAATTAAGATCCCCAAACAAGCCTCCACCAGTGCAAGGACGACGACGGGACATTAAATTGTGATCAATTTTTATTTTTCATTGCTCGATCAATGCACGTCAAAAAACGTACAAGTTGTCGCTCTGTAATAAGTCCTATCTTAAATAATTGATAGGCTTTATATGCTGGAACCTTAAACATAATCACACCTTATATAACAGACACTTAACGCTAAACCCATGTTATTTATGACCTTATTAACTTGGCTAGGTTCCACTCACTCTCATCAAGAATGAACAACTTTATTACCGGTCATATAAATCGTACTAGCAATACTATTTCATTCTTTCAATTTTGATATTATGAACACTTGCCAATATAGGCACTTCGATAGCTTGCCGACGAATCAGGATCTAAATGAAAGAATCAATCTTAATTACAGGATGTAGCAGTGGCATTGGGTATCACTGTGCCCAACAACTTCATCACGCAGGGTATACTGTTATTGCCAGCTGCCGAAATACCGAAGACGTAGAGCGACTTAGAAAAGAAGGGCTTAAATGTGTTCAGCTTGATGTTACCGACGCCAAATCGATACATTCTGGATTAGCGGATGTATTAGAGATGACAGGCGGAAAACTTGATGCTCTATTTAATAACGCAGCTTATGGACAATGTGGTGCATTAGAAGACTTGCCTACAGAAGCATTGCGCGCGCAGTTAGAGACCAATCTCATTGGTTGGCATGAACTCACTAAAGCGGTTATTCCTGTCATGTTGAAACAAGGCAGTGGGAAGATCATTCAAAACAGTTCAGTGTTGGGTTTAGTGGCAATGAAATATCGTGGCGCCTACAACACCAGTAAATTTGCTCTTGAGGGTTATACCGATACCCTGAGACTTGAACTAATGGACACTCCCATTTCTGTGAGCCTAATTGAACCGGGGCCGATAGTGAGTAAGTTTAGAGAAAATGCCCTTAAGGCATTTGAAAAAACAATAGATACTGACAACTCGAGGCACAGCAAAAACTATCAGAATACAATTGAGCGCCTAGGCAAAGAAACCTCTAGCAACCGATTTACTTTACCTGCCGAAGCGGTGCTTGTACCTGTGAAAAAGATACTCAGCAACCAAAAACCAAAGGCGCGTTACTATGTCACGACACCAACTTACCTATTTGGATTTCTACGTCGTATCTTGCCAACACGTCTGTTGGACCGTCTGCTAGTAAAGAGTGATTAGGCAAGTAGCTTTAACGATGCCAACTATTCTTACTACCACAACGAATGGTTGGGATCATGTTGCTCACCCCAAGTACCATCTTGACGCGCCTCTAAATACAGTTGTAGGCCATGATATAGCTGAAAAGCTGCGACACCACCTAGATGCTCATGTTCATCAAAAAACGCATCTTCACACTGCTGCAGTCCAAGAAGATCTCGAATGTCTCGCCTCATAGCCCAAGCTATAGCTTCTGGTTCTACTCGCTCAGTTCCGAGAGTGACACTAGAAATACTCTCTATAGCCACCTCTTTTTGTCCTGATAGGTGCTCGGGTTGCTGTAGTATTTCAGCACGGTCAAACTCTTGCGCGGTAATTTCAGCGAGGACTTCATCGGCCATTTTCTTGCTAATAGAGGGATGCAGTCGCGCCACTCTCAGTACATATGAAAAACGTTCCTGCCCCAGTAGAGACACCAATCCATCAACGAGGTATTTATTCAACGACTCTGCTTTTTGATAAAACTCCACTGCTGCCTGAAAGTTAATAAACCGCGTTCCGTCAAAATCATAGCCGTAACTGTCATCAATAATATCCAGTGGTACACCATTGATCGCAAGAGGCCAGCCCACGAAGTCCACTCGTCCTTTTGCAATCTCGTACATCATCCAAGCGCTATCAGTAAAGCCCTTGAAAGATGTCCCTTCTAACGTGGTTTCTTCCAATTCCTGCTTTGTCCAATTCACACCAATACCCAAGTGCTTTGCATATCGCTTCATAAGTGCATTATTTATCTGAAGCTGCAGATCCCAAATAGAATCTGTTATGCAAGATGCTGCTATAACCTGACACTCTCGGCACGCGGGAAGCTCAAGTGGGACATGGGCAAGATAAGGGGAAGCTACTTTAGGAAACTGCACCTTATCTTTACTAGGCTCAGCGCAAAACCAACAAGTGTGCCGGTGATTAAAGGGGACATCAATAGGTTCGTAATTCAGCATTATGTGTTTTCCATAACCTTGCGCAGTGTCAATACAAGGTTCTCTTCTAAGATAGGTTTAACTAATACAGCATTAGCGCCAGCAGCCAAAAATGCATCTGCTGTGGACTGGTACCCATCAGCGGTACAAGCGATAATTGGGGTTGATAAGCCAAACTCAGCGCGTAACTTATCGGTCGCCTCTATACCATCCATATTCGGCATTTGGTTATCCATTAAGATAAGGTCATAGTAATTGTGTTGGGCTTTTTCGATGGCTTGAACACCATCAGTTACCCATTCAAAAACCAAGCCATGCTTCTTACCTAAAGCTTGAATAACAAAGGCATTGGTCTTGTTATCTTCGACTAAAAGGACTTTCAGTTCACGCTCAAATACAATAGATTTCTCGTTGATTATTTCAGGCAACGACGGCTTCTGTTCTACGGTAAGGATCGGTATGGTAATAGAGAAGCAACTTCCATTACCCAACTGACTTTCAACACTGACTTTACCTTCAAGATAATTAACCAAGCTTTTAACGATACTAAGGCCTAACCCACTACCACCATATTCACGACTAATATGAGTTTCTGCCTGCATAAATGAAGCGAAAATGGTATCAAGATTATCTTTACCAATACCAATACCAGTATCAGTCACCGAGAAGTAGAGCTCTGCTCGATCTGCTAAGCGGTTACGTAATTCAACATTGACAACCACAGCTCCCTTGGAAGTGAACTTAATTGCATTAGTCAGCAAATTAAGAAAGATCTGTGTCAACCTCATCTGGTCACTTCTCACCGTTACATCGTCGCTAAAGTTCCTATTTACAACAAACTTCAGTCCTTTTTGTAAACAACTCGGCTCAGCAAATGACTCTATGGTTTCTATGGTTCGATTAAGAGAAAACTCTGAAAACTCAATAACGACTCCACCCTTATCTATCCGGGAGAAATCGAGAATATCGTTGAGCAAGTTTAATAAGTGCTCACTACTTTGATGCAATACCAATGTTTGATGTTTTTGTTCATCTGAAATTGCCCCTTGTTTAAGGAGTTGCGCCATACCTAATATTCCATTTAATGGCGTTCTTATCTCATGACTTACCTTCGCCAAAAACTCAGCGCGAGCTAATGCCGTTTGCTCGGCTTCTTGTCTTGCGCGCTCGCTTTGCTGCTCAGCTTCAACAAATTGAGTAATATTCTTGCCTTGGACAACCAATGTTGGGGAAGCACCGTCGACCAAAATTGGTGCGATACTCCAGCGATAGATCTGTTCACCCACATGCGTATCTACTTCAGCATTTTGCTGGCTTTTCAATACATGATCTAAATGCGTATCAAGCTCCTTCTTTAAAGCGGCAGCTCCCCTATCATGAGAAAATGCATCAATCGCCGCTTGATTGAGCTCCAATACGTGTTTTTCACTGTTTAGGAGCGCTGTGGGCAACAACGAAAACTCAAACAAGTTTTTAAAGGAAGTTTCTTTTTGCTTTTCACGCCGTATGCTTGCCTGTAAAGTATGTCCTAAGCGGTCAAACTCGACAATATTTGACCCCTTAAACGAAATACTTTTCTTTGCACTATCAAAGCTGTCGGCAATATACATCACACCTTTAATCTCTCGCTCAACCCTGCGCTGTACCATCTTTGTAATAATCACAGCCGATGCTGTTATGGCAAATAATGCCAGCATTAAGGAAGCGGCAAAGCTGATTTCAACTCGATCAAGTTTGCTAGAGTTTTGTATAAAAATCGCTTTCACAGGCGTAACTATTCCTTCGACAACGACATCAATCTCACCGATCATCTGTGACATTAATTGCGGTTGATCTTCGAGCTTTAATGGGGAATATTGTTTTAATAAGTTCGACACTTTGGGCGATGAAGCTGCGATAATTTCACCACTTTCAACAAATACAATATCAGTGACAATGCTATCAAGAACTAGGTTTCGCAAAAGCCTAAGGTTGTTGTCGATAACAAACACTACATAGTAATACCCTACTAACTCACTACTATCAGGATGAATCAGTGCGGAGCGACGTATTATAACGTGCTTGTTCCCTAACTCTGTTGAAGGGACAATAAAATACCAGCTATTACTAAAATCGACCGTCTCCCCTAATGCCTTTAAATGAGCTGGGCTGAAACCATAAAAAGCAGCGTTACCATCCTCCCAAACCACCTCTCCATATTGATACATAAACCTAAAATCTGCCGCACCGTCTGGGTCAAGCTCTTCAAGTTCAAGCATGTAATTATCCACTGCTGAGTAGTCTTTTGCATTGAACAACTCAATTAGGGTGCGAGATTTGGAGCTGATGTCTTGTGTGACTTGTATGGTTTGCAGGCGACTCTCAATCAACTGCTTCACTACCCTAGCAGTCTGGTTAAAATTTCGCTCTCGTTCTGATTCATAGGTCTTTGTACTGAGCTGGTAGTTGTAAAAGAAAAAACCCAAAATAACAAAAAACCAAGACACCCAGGCCACCCTGATGATCTGTGTTGTAAGGGATGTTTTTTTACCCACTATACTCATTCTTGCCTATCCGAATACCGAAATGCTTTAAGTTTCAAGGCTTCAGCCCGCTTGGCATCATCGTACTTTGTAAAGACTTCAAACTCTCCCGAATACACCTGAGGAACAGGATCATTCTGTAGGTCAAGCTTAATCGCCTCGGCAATCGCCAAACCCGTATCGTCGTTCATCCTCACTACCGTAAAATCCAGTGTTCCGTCTTGAACAGCCTTAATTTCTGAGCCGCCACCCCAGCCGTTTACTACAATATCTTCCCTACCTAAGTCAGATAAAGCATCAGTCACGCCGAAGGCTAAGTCGGTTGAGCAAGCATAAATAAAGTCTAGGTGGGCTTCTTGCTCAATCATAGACAGTGCTGCTTGGTAGCCGGTTTCTCTATTCGCTTTTGTGAAGTACGCTCGTTTTAGGGAATAGTCTCCTCCTTCTTTCAAGAACTTAATGAAAGTATCTCCACGAGCCTCACTTATGTAGCCAGGAGAATAGTAAATCAAACCATAATTGGCTGATTCCGGAAAAGCTTTCTTGTACTCCCTTGCTAATAATTCTGTACCACGTACATGGTCAAAACCTACATACATTAACGGTTGTTTTTTGCCCCATGCTTTAATGGGGGTGGTGATATTGAGAAGAATCAGTTTCGTATGGTGGTTACTAAGGACACTTTCGGCAAATTTTTTATGACGGCTTGTATCCAAAGTGAAAATCAAATAATCAGAATCATTGGTTATAGCTTGCTGTAAACTTTCGCTTTCTTGACGATAATCGAGATTAGGGCGTGAAGAATATTTTCGAAGATCAAATTCGATGCCCAATTCCTGCAATCTAATCTCCAGCGCCTTAATGTTTCTCCACCAATAATCTGAAAGTTGAGAGCCCGGGTAAACGATATCAATTCTCACCGGCTTAATTTGCTCAACCTTTAATGGTACTGGGGGTTGGTAGATCCTAAAATCCATATCTTGAGCGAGTTGCTTGTGCTTAGGATACTCATCCAAGAACGCATCATATTCCCAGTACTCTCTCAATATCGTGTTGTTCGCCAAGCATTGAAAGGAAAGCAATATTACTCCTGCAAAAAGCCATCTCATATAGTCAGCCCCTCAAGCATAATGTCTTCACCCGCTACTAACCGCTCTTTGCGCTGCTTACTCAATTGCTTGATCTTATATTCCAACTTCAGTGCCTGTGACTTATTCTCAACAGGAATGGACCATTCGAGAATCAATGGTCCTTTACCTTTGAGCGCTTTAGCGCCAGTTCCATTAGTATGTTGCTGAAATCGACGCTCTAGATCGTTCGTCACGCCGCAATATAAGGCGTTGTGACGAGTACGAATCAAGTAAACAAACCACTTACTCACGACTGTATTACTCAGAGCACTGACTCAATCAAAGCCCGAAGTTCCGCCACTTCCGATTTCAATGAAGCCACTTCTTGCTCTAACGCTTCTAGCTTTTCAGCTGTGGGTGTTTTCACCGAAGCAACTGGAGTTGCCGTCGTTAATGCATCAATGTCTACTTCTCCACAGAATAGATGCTGATAACGTGATTCACGTTTTCCTGGCTCCCTTGGTAATTTAACCACGATAGGAGTGTCTAAATTCGCCAGCTTATCCAAAGTCGCTTCGACTTCTTTCACATCAGCAAATTGCGCCAAGCGATTTGTGCGAGTACGAATCTCACCCGGCGTCTGTGCTCCTCGCAGGAGCATCACACAAACGATAGCTTTCTCTTGAGCTGAAAACTGCAGGTCACCAAATTCAGTGTTGCAGAATCTGTGGCGATATTTCGCTGTACGACTGTTGAAACTACTTTCATCATTCACTAGTCGGCGATCAGTTAAGGCATTGATGCCATCTAATACCTCGGCATCACTGAGTTCCATAACGGGATCACGATTGCTCTTTTGATTACAAGCCGTGGTTAAACTGTTAAGACTCAAGGGATAGTAGTCAGGAGTTGTGACTTCTTTTTCTATAAGACAGCCAATAATACGAGCTTCTAGAGGGGATAATTGCAATAACATTCTCAGGATCCATCTTCATGTTTCAATTAATAAGATTGTATGCAAGTATTGACTAGGTTGCGATAGCAAGCATATGAATTTATGCTTGTTTTGGTCTCAATGCAGAAAAAGCAGGCAGCAGTCTACAGAGCTTGAACTACACACTGTATGTTTGCCAAAGCTTGTGGTTTAATTTCCCAAGTTTAATATTGGTTTTAAAGGATAGAAAATGAACAACGTATATGAAATTGTTAATTTAGCTCGTCGCAAAAATAAGCTTAAGCGCGAAATCCTCGATAACGAAAAGAAAATTCGTGATAACCGCAAGCGTGCTGACCTGCTCGACAATCTGATGGATTACATCAAACCAGATATGACTCACGATGAAATCATTATGATTGTGAAAAACATGAAAGCTGATTACGAAGATCGTGTAGATGACCACATCATCACAACTGCTGAAATCTCAAAGACTCGTCGTGAGATCAGCCGTAAAATTCGTGAACTTACAGAAGAAGACAAGCAAGTACACGGTAAAAAATAGCCGCTATTGCTAGATAGAATGACAAGCGCGAGCCTTTTATTAAGGCTCGCGTTTTTTATTTCTATACACACCTCTCAATAACTTCCCCTCTTTATCGCAGTTACAATAATTTAACATATACTTTGTGCAAGCTAACCTGTTGGAATCTCGCTGATTTACCACAATGTATCGCCAATTTTCACTGATATTGATTTTGTTTGTCTGCACCCTGATGTTGGGTGGACAGTGGGTATGGGACAAAACCAAAGATGAATTAATTAACCAACAAAACACACACATTGAAAAGCTCTCTCAATACATTACCAGCGAACTCGATAAATTCAGTCATATCCCTGAATTGATCTCCAAAGATAAAGAGCTAATCAATGCACTATTGGCACCCAATAACAGTGCTCAAATAGAGATCACGAACCGCTATCTTGATCATGTTAATGAAGTTGTCTCTGCCGCAGATACGTACTTACTCGACTCCTACGGTACAACTATCGCCGCAAGCAATTGGTTTTTGGATCGCTCATTTATTGGTAAAAACTTTGCCTTCCGTCCCTATTTTAAAGAGGCAATACAAGGAAGAGAAAGTGAGTATTTTGCTCTAGGTTTAACCTCTGGATTGAGAGGATATTATTATGGATTCCCGGTGGTATATGCAGCCGAAATTATCGGTGTAGTCGTTGTGAAAATGGAACTATCCACTATTGAGTCAACATGGCAACAGAGCCAAGGAGCCTTTATTGCCACCGATGATAACAACATCATATTCATGTCCAGTGAACCTTCGTGGCTTTTCAAAAGCCTAACTAACCTGCCTGAAGATACCCTCACTCAAATTAGACAAAGCCGGCAGTACTTAAATGCGAATATAGAGCCATTAAATGCTACAGGCGATCTTACAGTTTCTTCCGGCATTCTTAACCTAAAAGACAACAACACTAATGGAGAATTCCTTAGCCTAGTAGAGCCTTTTCCAAGAGCAAAATTGAACCTCAGAAGCTTAGTTTCAACCAAGCACCTGTACTGGTCTCTGATCAATTTCATCGTCATTGTCGCATTGATATTTGGTATCTTGACCCTACTTCTATTGCTGGCTCGACATAGACGTCTGAAACATCAACAAATAGATCGTATTCAAGCAGAGGCAAAGCAAAAGCTTGAATTTCAAGTACTAGAGCGTACCGCGGAATTACAGGTAGAGATTCGCCAGCGCACAGAGGCAGAACAGCAGCTTATAAAAACCCAAGGCGAACTCATTCAAGCGGCGAAACTGGCTCTATTAGGTGAATTATCCACCAGTATTAGTCACGAGCTAAACAACCCACTTGCGGCCATCCGAAGCTATGCCGATAACGGCGCTCGTTACCTAATTAAAGGCAATAGTGAACAAGCATCCGATAACTTCTCAAAGATCACTCTGCTCACTCAAAGAATGGCAAATATCAGCCAACAGTTACGCTCATTTGCTAAAAAATCTGATAACACCGACCTTACCTATATTGCATTGGATCCTGTGCTTTACTCTACCAAGGCATTACTCAATCCACAGCTAAAATCTCTCAATATCTCGCTTATCGAGGCCAAGGCTTCGTCCTATTCCGTCTTAGCGAACCCGATTCAACTAGAGCAAGTACTGGTGAATCTTCTTACCAATGCGATGCAAGAGATTAAGAACCTGGAAGAACCAAAACTTACTATCTCTTTAGAACCGAGTTTAGATGGATGGCTACTCATACACATAGACGACAATGGAGCTGGCGTTGAAGAACAAAAAATAGCACGCCTGTTCGAGCCTTTTTTTACCACGAAGGACAATGGGCTCGGGTTAGGCCTCTCTATCTCGCGACAAATCATTGATAGCTTTGAAGGTCACTTGGAGTATGCTTCAAGCCCTTTAGGCGGCGCTCGATTCACTATTTCATTACTCACGGCTAAGGACTGATTATGTGTCACGCTTTCATTATCGACGACGAACCAGAAATCCGCTTGGCTCTAAAACAAAGCTTCGAACTCGAAGATATTGAAGCTCAGTTTTATGAAAATACAGAGCTCGCATTGCAAGCTTTAGAGTCAACTCTACCCCACGTAATCATTTCGGATATTCGTCTTCCCGGGTTATCTGGCTTGCAGTTACTAGATCGCCTTAGTAAGCAACATCCTGAGATCCCTATTATTTTGATCACAGGCCATGGCGATATTTCTATGGCGGTTGAAGCAATGCATAAAGGAGCTTACGATTTCATAGAAAAGCCCTTCGCCACAGATAGACTACTCGATACCACTAAGCGAGCCATAGAGAAACGACAACTCACAATAGAGAATCAGCGCCTTCGAAACTCTTTAAAAGCCAGCCAAACACTCGGACCGCGAATCATCGGTGATACCTCTGCAATACTTCAACTTAAAGAGACGATTGCACATATTGCAGATACTTCCGCTGATATCCTAATCTTTGGCGAAACCGGAACAGGTAAAGAGTTGGTAGCACGCTCTCTACATGAACAAAGTCGCCGTAGAGATAATAACTTTGTCGCAGTTAACTGCGGCGCTATCCCAGAAAACCTGATAGAGAGTGAGCTTTACGGCCATGAGAAAGGCGCTTTTACTGGTGCTGAATCTCGACGTATTGGTAAGCTTGAGCATGCACAAGGCGGTACACTATTTCTTGATGAGATAGAGTCTATGCCAATGCAGGCGCAAATAAGATTATTAAGAGTCCTGCAAGAGCGTGCCATTGAGCGAGTCGGTTCTAACGCCCTTATCCCAATTGATATTCGCGTTATAGCTGCAACAAAAGTGGACCTTAAACAGGCAGCACAGCAAGGCAATTTCCGAGAAGATTTATATTATCGCCTCAATGTTGTCACTTTAGAATTGCCCCCTTTAAGAGAACGAAAAGAGGACATTGCGACCCTATTCCATCACTTCTTACTCGTCGCTGCCTCACGCTATGGTAAAACGTCACAGGCACTGAGTTCTCAAGACCTCAGCTTGCTGCTCAATCATGATTGGCCTGGAAACGTTCGAGAATTGAGAAATATGGCAGAGCGCTTTGTGCTGTTAGGCAGGCTTACACTTGAGAACTCAAGTACACATGAAAAATCGGAACTGAGCTTAGCTGAACAAATTGCGGAATTTGAGAAATATACTCTGGAACAAGCATTGACTGACAATCATGGCAGTATCAAACAAACAATGGAAACACTGCAACTTGCACGTAAAACCCTTTACGACAAGATGCAGCGTTATCAACTCGATAAAGACAACTATAAAGCCGACTAGCGAGTCACGATCTCCGGCCCCATAAGCAGGGTTGGAAGCCAAGTGGATACCCAAGGCACATAAGTCACGATGATGAGGAACAAGAACATCACGCCAACCCATGGCAAGGCGGCTTTAACTACCCCAAACATCGACATTTTGGCAACCCCTGCGGTCACAAACAAGTTGAGCCCAACTGGCGGCGTTATCATACCGATTTCCATATTCACCACCATCATGATACCAAGGTGAATGGGGTCAATACCCAAAGCGATAGCAATGGGAAATACCAAAGGTGCGACAATAATTAGCAGTCCTGATGGCTCCATGAACTGGCCGCCAATCAGTAGCAATATGTTCACTACAATCAAAAAAGTAATAGGGCCAAGGCCTGCTGATAACATTGACTCAGTGATGAGTTGAGGAATACGTTCTTCTGTCAGTACGTGCTTAAGTATCAATGCATTAGCAATGATAAATAGCAACATAATGGTCAACTTTCCGGCTTCAAATAAAGTATCTTTAGTGTCTTTATGGACAAAGGTTTGAACCACTTTAAGTAGCATTGGCTTTTGATTCGACTTATCCGCAAACGGGCCCATATCTTTGTAGACGAAGTTAGCAATAAAAAAAGCGTACACGGCTGCGACTGCCGCCGCCTCCGTTGGAGTAAACACCCCACCGTAAATACCACCAAGAATAATCACAATCAGCAGCAAGCCCCAACTTGCATCTTTCGCTGCAGCGCCAATTTCCTTCCACCCTGCGAAAGGCTGAGCAGGAAGGTTCTTGATTCTTGCCGCTATATAGATAGCAATCATTAACATCACGCCCGCGAGAAGACCAGGAATTACACCACCAAGGAACATCCGCCCTACCGAGACATCTGTTGCGGCGGCATATACCACCATAACGATAGAAGGTGGAATAAGAATACCGAGCGTACCAGCGTTACAAATAACACCTGCCGCAAATTCCTTGGTATAACCATTCTTCACCATGCCCACAATAACCAGACTACCAATGGCAACTACAGTTGCTGGTGATGATCCCGATAGCGCCGCAAACATCATACACGCAACTACCGACGCCATCGCCAGCCCGCCTCTGAACCATCCCACCAAGGCAATAGCAAAACGAATAATACGACGAGCCACGCCACCAGTAGACATAAAGCTAGATGCTAAGATAAAGAAGGGAATCGCCAACAGCGTATAGTGCCCTTCAAAGGCGTTAAACAAAGTTTGCGCCACTGAAGCCAAAGAAGCATCAGAGTGGATCATCAAGAAAAGAATACTGGCCAGCCCTAGCGACACGGCGATTGGCACACCAATCAGCATGAACAGGATAACCATTACAAACAGTCCTAAAACAGCCATCGTCTAATCTCCCTTGCCAGCGATATCAGCGCTGTCATGTTTTAGTTGTTCTAATTCTTCTTCCGCTTCATGACCTGCAATCAAACGATCCGCTTTTCCGGTGAAGATGCGTACCGCAGCTTGGACAAATCGAAACGTCAATAAAAGCATCCCAATAGGAAGCGCCATATAAGGAATCAGTCTCGGCATCTTCTCATAGCGCTCTCCTTCATTTAGCCAATCAGACATAAACTGAAAGATCTCAGGCATAGGAATATCATCGGTTTCATACCATGCTCTATCGGTAGCAAATGGATACCAGTAGTTCCATGAGCCAATGAGCAATAGCAGTGCAAAAGCCAAACAACAAAGAACAGATAGCATGGCGCAAGCTTGTCTTGCTCTAGCAGGCAGGATATTGATGAAGGCATCTACACCTATATGGAATTGCTTTTTTACACCATAAGAAGCGCCGACCAATACCAACCATGCGAATAAGAAAACGGTTAGCTCTAAAGCCCACAAGATGTTGTCATTGAAAACATAGCGCATGACCACATTAGCAAAGGTCAGCAGCGTCATAGTGCCAAGAAAAAAGGCGATAAGGGTTTCTTCAAATTGGTCAGTAGCCCGGCCAATTCGATCCCAAGTAGATTCGATTTGATGATTATCGTTCATCATGTTGTACTCACATCCGTTGTACGAGAGGTAATCGCAATCTAAACGAGCACTGTTTATTCGTTCGAACTTAATTTCTTATAGAAACAGTGATTCGTTCAGATTGAAATAAGGCTTCCGAAGAAGCCTTGCCCAGTTATTGGTTTGAAGCCAATGCCGCTTCAATCAAATCTGAACCGATATCTTTTTCAAATTTCTTCCATACGGGTTGAAGCGCATTAACCCAAGCTTCGCGTTGCTCTGGAGTCAATGTTCTTACTGTGCCACCCGCGGCGATAACGTTTTCTTTGTTCGCTTGATTAACCTTGGAAGACTCTGAATTACGGGCCTGAGTAACTTCCATTAAAATAGTGTCTAGCTGAGTGCGCACATCGTCTGGTAGTTCAGTCCAAAAGTCATTTGAAGTCACCACAAGGTAATCTAGGATGCCGTGGTTTGTTTCCGTTACGCCATCTTGAACCTCGAAGAATTTTTTACCGTAGATGTTCGACCAAGTGTTCTCTTGACCATCGATAACCTTGGTTTGTAAACCGCCGTACACTTCTTTAAACGACATTTTTTGCGGATTAGCACCTAACTGCTCGAACTGTGCTACTAACACATCTGATGCTTGTACACGAAACTTAAGCCCTTTCGCATCTTCTGGCATTAGCAGTGGCTTATTAGCTGACATTTGCTTCATACCGTTGTGCCAAAACTCCAAGCCTACTAGGCCGCGACGTTTCATAGCGTTCTTCAGCTTGTCGCCTGCCTCCGAATTTTGAAATTTATCGACCGCTGCTACGTCTTCAAACAAGAAAGGTAAATCGAAAATGCGATACTTTTTGGTAAATTTTTCAAATTTAGATAGTGATGGTGCGGCTAGTTGTACGTCACCGTTTAGAAGTGCCTCAAGTACTTTGTCATCATCGTAAAGTGTTGAGTTTGGAAATACTTGCATACACGCCTTACCATTCATTTCAGTGTTCACTCTTTCTTCAAGCAGAGATGCGGCGATGCCTTTAGGGTGCTTATCAGTATTGGTTACATGGCTGAATTTAATTACAATTTCGCCATCATCACAGTTGGCGCTAGCGTTAAAGCTCAGTAAAGCGAGCGCAGAAACGGATAATAGAGTGAGGGGTTTCAACATGTTGTATCTCCTTGATGGTCAACCTGCCCCATCTATGGGTGCAGTTTGCCGATAGAGAGCAAACATCGTGCCAGAATTGTTGATTTTCCGTTAAATCAATAAAATTCAATCTCTTACATTAAAGTCCTGTTTTTCGTTACTCACAAGCAGTGATTGGAATGGGTGGGAAATGACACATTAGAAAATGAAAAGGTTAATTTATTCACCCATTTAGAAGCTCTAAAACCATCCACAATTGCACCTTGTTTAGAGCTATATCGAATAAGCTAAGGTCTTCAATCAGCCATTGAAATTGGTGTTGAGAACTACACCCAGATGTACGGTAGTAAACATAGAATAAGACAGAAAGGTGTTATCACGGTCAATGTAATTTAAGGTAAGCCCGCCTCTGACACCGAGGTAATCATTCACCTTAAGCACAACCGACCCTGAGGTTGAAACGCCTGTTCCTGAGCGGGATTCTTTGCTCCAAATGAGAGTGCGTTCCCCTTGATAATCAATGCCCCCAATTTCAAATTGAAACGCAATTCTTGGTTCTTTATCTAAAGAGTGCTGAATACCCAGCCGGTAAGTTTTCCACTCATCATGATCAGTCAGGTATGTGAAATCAACTTGTTCAAAGCTGGCATAAAGCGTATTTCCACCAAAAACATCTGTAATGCCAAGTTGGCCGCCATAACCGCTGATACCAGCCCCAACCATCGGGCCGGCCATAATATGTGGAGAAAAATGTAACTCATTAGCAAAAGTTAAAAAGGGAGCAAATAGAAAAGGAATAAAATGCTTCATAGCTCAACGACTCTATGTAAGCGAAACATCCATGTAACGCGTAATTGAATTGAGCTACTGGCTCAAAAGTATACGCGTTATGATAAGCAACCACCCGAATCGGCACTACGTAGCAGTGATAATACCGATGATAAGCTTTACTTATCGGCGTTGAGCTCTATCTGCTCTTCCACTGTCTGTTGGATAATTTGGTACAGCCATGTAATAAGCGGACTGTTTCGTTGACGTAAATGATGGTAGCAATACAAAGGATGATAACGTTCCTGCTTCGGAACTTGTACGTTTGGGTATGCTATATCCTTATATCTATGCTTTGGGAATAGATTGGTTATTGGCATAAACATATCCGTTTGACTGATTACATCAACCAATACAGCGCTATCTTCAGCACGAAACCCTACCTCAAGCTCCATGCCATGACGCTCCATGATTTGGGCTGCGACCACGATTTTTTCATTCCACTCGGGGATCAATTGAGATGCAATAGGATAGTTAGATAGCTGCTCAAAAACGCGCTCTTCCTTCAGTAAAGGGTGACCTTTTCTTACCGCGACCGCTGCGGTTAACAATGCAATTTGGTGACGATGGATGGCTTTAGGGTAAGCGATGTCGCCATAATGAACTCCAATTAACGTACTGCCGTTGGACAAATCAGTTATCGTCTGCCCAGACCACGCTACTATGGACAGCGGAACATTAGGGGCTAATTGTTTAAACTTTAGGATCAGCGCTCCCGACAGTGCCATCATTGCCGGAGGCGAAAGTGCGATGGTGATTGGTTGCTTTAATTCTTCTGGTGAAAAATGAGTCAGATGGGACAATCCACTAAACAACGCCTCTAGATTTGGCGAAACTAGATCGTAAAGCTGTTCTGCATAACCCGTAGCGGCTAAGCCCCCCGTGACTTTCACAAATAGAGGTTCGTCAAAATGTTGACGTAACCTTTTAAGCGATTGACTGACCGCTGGCTGGGTAACGTTTAGCCTCTCAGAAGCACGGCGCATGTTCTTCTCTTGAAACAGCACGGTAAATACACGCAACAAGTTAAGATCCAAATTTGTCACTAAGTCTTTCGCCATCTGCCTACCATTATCCAATAAGTATCCCTTATCAAGGGTAACACAATTATACGCATATTATTCGTCCTCCCAAAACTTGAAATTAATGCGTTGACTTAAAGTTAACTTTAACTATTAAGCTTATGAAAAGTTAACATTCAAGGGACAGAGATGAACACAAAATTCTTACCACATTTGAGCGGATTATTTTGGGATGGAATTTCATCGGGGCTAGTTATGATGGCCTTGCCATGGTTTTTATTGCAGCAGGGTGACATGGGACTATTTGTCGCACTGACAACACTTGCCTGCACATTATCATCGTTCGTCTTAACCCCCATTTTTTCCACTCTAATAGACCGGCACTCACGCAAAGCGATATTAATGATGGTACAAGGTATTCAGATCACCACTGCGGTGATATTACTTGTATTTGTTGAGAACCTGAGTGCTTCAATATGGGTGCTAGCCTTTGCTCAGTGGGTATTTTGGTTAACTAATGACTTGGCCTGGTGTACTAACAGCGCGTTTACTCAAGAGAATTATCAAAAACACGAGTACGCAACCTATTCCAGTTATCAAGAAGTTATATTGCAAGCCACATCATTAGGTGCGGGGTCACTGGGCATCGTATTCTTAGAGCTTTGGGGAATTGCTCAATTTGCTGCATTTGCCGCCATTGCTTCTTCATTATCACTGATTAGCTTTGCAATGACTTCTTATCATCGATGCCAGAGACCTCAAGCTTCAGCTTCATTCGGGTCCGAATTAATCGAAACTAAAGTCGTATTTTCCAAGCAACCAAGGTTTTATGCATTCTTAGCACTCTCCTGCTTAGGCTACCCAGCTTTAACCTATCTCTCAAAGTTGATTCCCATTCACTTTAGCGCACAACACATATCCGCTTCTTGGTTCGCAAGTTGGAGCCTTAGTTATGGGATCGGCGCATTGCTGTGTGGCTTCATTGTCAAAACGCTATTGACTAAGTTTGCTACTGAAAAAGCCATGATGGTTTGCCTATTTAGCGTAGGCTTATTGGTATTTACTATGGCACTGTCGCCTTCACCGCAGATGATAGTAGGGTTAACTCTGCTCGTCGGATTTTGCTCTAGTTATAATCGGATCGCGCGGACTTATAAGATGAATCTAGAAGTAGACAACCACTACCGTGGCCGTATCGATGGTGGACTTAAGCTCTTTTCTACCTTTGCTCAGAGTATTAGTTACGTAATGATCGCTGTACTGAGTTACTACAATGCCATTAGCCTTGGCTTCATGATATTGTCGGTTGTCTTAATACTGGCGAGCCTTATCATGCAACGAATTTATGCACGCCAAGGGCATTTGCAATTTTCGAATGCCTGCTAACTTATAGAACACACCACAGGTATTTACAAAGAATGGAAAATAACGAGCAATATTACGATGAATCGTTTTCTAAACAGATTTTAAGCGGTAAGGAGTTCAGCAACATTGAATTTGAAGAGTGCGAGTTTGTGGATTGCGACTTTTCTGAAGCTAAGCTTTCCAACTGTCGCTTCATCAATTGCGCGTTTATTCGTTGTAATCTCAGTCTTATCAAGATCCCGAATAGCCGCTGGTATCAGGTCTCATTTAATGAAAGCAAAATGGTCGGCATTGATTGGACGACGGCGCACTGGCCTAACTTTCATTCCGATTGTGAGCTTTCTTTCAAGCATTGTATCCTCAATGATTGTTCTTGGTTCGGTCTTACGTTACAAGAACTCACTATCACAGAGTGTAAACTACATGATGCTGACTTCCGAGAAGGGGATTTTTCTCAATCAAGTATGACCTATTGTGATTTTAGCCGCAGTTTATTTATGCGCTCAAATTTAGAACAAGTGGACTTCACCGAATCTTCAAATCTTGGTATCGACTTAAACAACAACCGCTTATCTGGTGCTAAATTCTCTCGTTTCGAGGCGTTAAATCTACTCGAAAGTCTCAACATACAATTGGTTGATTAATCTTATTGATACATCTTTTTGTAGTCTGGGATGTAGCTTTCCCATAGGGCTGGGCTGCCAATATGTTGTTGTACATATTGAATAAACTCACTGACGAGTAAGGTTTGTTTGCGATGAGGATAGATAGCGTAGATCCCAGTATCCATAGTCGAGAGCTTATAATCAGTCAGTAGCGGCACTAATTTTGTTTCCGAAATCGGACGATCTAGGTTAAATAAGTCTATCTGCGCATAACCTAATCCATCTTTTACGGCGCTCATCATAGTGCGTACATCACTGATCTTATAATTGCCCTGCATTCTAAGTGTCATCATATTGCTAGAGTGTGCGGTCTCACTAATACGAATCCTATCTAAGGTTATGCTCCCATTGCTGTACACCACTGCAGGCAATTCCAACAATTGTTGCGGTGTTTTAGGCTCGCCGTATTGCTCCACAAACTGCTCAGAAGCCACCAATGCAAAATTGGTGTTGGCTATTTTCTTTGCAATTAGGTTTGACTCTCGAAGTTTACTAATACGAAACGCGAGATCAAAGTGGTCAGCGATAATATCCGCTCGTCTGTCATCTAAAGAAAGGGTCACTTGAACATCAGGATACTGTTTCATAAACCGAGTAACGACGGGTTGCAGATACTCTTGACCAAAGAAAATAGGTGAGGTAATTCGAAGAGAACCTTTGGGAACGGACTGATAGGTGTCAGCAATACTGTGAATGTGTGCCAACGTATCGAGCAGTGTATGCGTCTGCTCTAGAATTTCTTCTCCCGCGGAGGTGATCGAGAATGAGCGGGTTGAGCGATTGAGTAACTGTACACCAAGCGACGCTTCTAGCTTTTTTATCTGCTTTGATAAAGAGGAGTTATCCATATCATGAAGAGCAGCGGCTTTAGAAAAAGAGCCTTGCTGCACCACGTCACGAAATAACGCTAGCTGTGTAGTCAATGACATGAAACGCTCCCAATCACTATGAGTCTTGTTTGAAAGCAGAAGTATAACTTATCCTACGCTGCTGCTTTCACTAACACATCGTTATTGAGGTTCAGCCCAATTGAATTTACTTTCGTCAACCCCATCACTGGCTTCCTTAGCTCTTTCTCTTCGCTCTAATTCTGCGATTCGAGCAGAGTCTATTTCTTCCATTATTGAGTCAATATCAGCCAAAGTGTCATCTTCGGTAAATTCACCGGTCAACTCACTGTCTGGTTTTAAATCGCCCTTTTCAAACAAAGACCAAATTTCTTTAGCGTATTCAGTGGTAAGAAGTTCAGGCGCAAATTGTCCGTAGTAGTCACGCATATTATTTATATCGCGAGCTAGCATCCACTCCGCATTGTTATTGGCGGCGGCATCTACCGCTTGTGGCAAATCAATAATGACAGGACCATATTCATCAACAAGTACATTGAACTCAGACAGATCGCCATGAATCAAGCCTGCGCACAGCATTTTAACCACATAGGTCATCATCACCTGATGGTCTTCAATCGCCTGTTCTGGAGAGATCACGACGTCATTCAGTCTCGGTGCAACATAACCGTCGTCATCAGTGATCAATTCCATAAGTAAGACACCGTCAAAGCAACCATACGGCTCCGGAACTCTCACGCCAGCAGCAGCTAGCTTATACAGAGCATCAACCTCTGCATTTTGCCAAACCTTTTCCTGTTGGTCGCGACCAAACCCAGAACCTTTTTCCATCGCTCTAGCCCGGCGACTATTGCGGACCTTACGCCCTTCGCGATAGGCAGCTGCCTTCTTAAAGCTTCGTTGGCTAATTTCCTTGTACACTTTGGCACAACGGATCGTTTCACCGCAGCGTACGATATACACTGAGGCTTCTTTGCCACTCATTAATTGGCTTGTCACTTCGTCGACTAAACCATCGTCAACTAAAGGTTGTATTCTTTTAGGTATCTTCATGGCGCCTTTATACATGAGTTAGCTTGCAGATGAAATCTCAACCAATGAATGAAGCACAATTAACAATAATTTTCTCGTTAATTGCCTCAACCGTTTCGCAGTTGTTGATATATTGCATCAAAAACGATCAAACCGCCGGGTTATTGAGAGGAAGTCCCGTTTGAATGGCGAGGTCCTCTGGATACCCTTTTTCTCGTGCTAATGTTTTCGCTCGCATTTCAATACATTCGTACGATAGAGCTGACAAATGCGGGTGAGACTGTTCTATACCGAGATCACATTTAATCGTCACCGATTGTTTAGCATACAATCGTTGTAGTTGATCTCTAATCTTAGTTGCCGCTTGATAAGCTGATGAGGCTTTTACCAATTCAATTCTCGCATAATTGCTTTCGGTGAACGAAACATCGACCGCACGCAGAGCAGGATCATCTCCTGGGATTTGCTGAGCACCATAGAGAGGTTTCCCCCCTACTGTTGCATTTGAAAATGCAGGAATGTGCTGACTCATATGCTCGATCGCGTTATTCGTGCGTTGCTGAGTCACAGACTCTGGCCAACCATGAGTAATTTTAGCTTCAAGTTCTAACGGCAATCGTGGCTGTGAGCTGGGTGCTTGGCTTGCGACCAGGCCATTGTCAAAGAGCGTGATGGACTCTGTCATTCCATGTACTTGAAAATAGCCATTACTATATGGTGTTAGTTGAGCCATCCCTTGAGGAGTGCCTCGCTCACCATGAAAAATCACTTCTGGCCAGTGTATGTCATTATTATTCCAGTGTGTGATGAATGCGGACTTAAATTCCACTAAGCGCTTTTGTGGTTGGTTGGTTAGATCGTCAATAGTACCTGTTTTATAACCTGTCGCATTGACCAAATAATCCACAACTAAGAGTTGTTTTTCTCGATCTTTATGTTGATAGGTTAGATGCCACTGGTTGTCGATGTAACACGCCTGCTCAAGACGACATCCCATCCTCAAGTTTGCGTTTGGGTGAGCCTCTAATGTCAGGCTCACACTGGCAGAAAGACGAAAAACACTCAGGCCAAACTCTTGAACCACGAATACTGGATATTTTAGATTGTCCAGATCGACATTCTGCGTGAAGGGAATCAGCCAGTCATCATGAGTCAATGGATTCTGAGGTTGCGTACGCTCTCGAAGCGCCTCTAATTGGGCTCGATTGTACTGAGAATAATACTGTTGGGGTTCACCTAGCACTGCATTCAAAGGGTCTTGTGCAACTAAGTTGTGATAACTGTCTTGGATAACTGATAAACGCGGCAACAAGGCTTGAGGATCACCACTGTCTGTCAGTGGCGTCGCGATCACGGTTGGGCGAACATTGACCGCATGTGGAAACAAGCGAACTGTCTCAATCGATTGTTTGAGTAACTCTACGCATTGCTGCTGAGAAATCTCTCGATAAAGGTTTCCACCGGCATGAAGGTGGCAAATAGGAGGCCCATTAACTAAACGCTCACCTTGCTCAATCAAAGTGACATCGATACCTTGTTCAGCCAGATGCAACGCTGTCGTAGAACCAGCGATCCCGCCACCAATCACAGCAACACGGAGGGGAGTTTGGACTTGTTCAGCCACGACTTATTTACCCTTTATTGAAAATCCAATTTTTTGTGCGGTTATTTTACCAAAAATTATGGCTTTGTCCGACAGTAACTAACAAATCCCTACTCTTTTAGCCAATACGATTAAAACCGCATCATTCACAGCCCTATCTTGAATTAAAATAAACAATTAACGCTACTCATAAATCAGTATGAGTACTCACGACTACTGCATGATATCGGAAGCTATCAAGGCTTTGATTTCGACTCACGGTAAGACTGTTATGCCCCCCTCTTTGCTCCGTAGTTATGACGGGGATCTTAGTTTGCAACTTTGACTTCACTGATGCATTCATGAAGCAATTTTCTAAACTAAAGTAAGTACTTAGAATGCCATTTGAAAGTGCGTGTCTCCAATAAGCTAAGTTACTCAATCTATGGCGAACCATTTGAAACCATCACTGATGGAATAACAATAAAGAGCCTGATAGATGATCATTTCCTCCTCAACCGATTACCGAGCAGCAGCAAAAAAAAAGCTACCTCCCTTTTTATTCCATTATATTGACGGAGGCTCATACGACGAACGAACACTAAGAAATAATACCCAAGACCTTGGCGATATTGCACTTAGACAGCGAATACTCAATAACATGTCTGAGCTCAACCTTGAAACTGAACTGTTTGGCGAAAAGCTAGCGATGCCCATAGCATTAGCACCCGTTGGATTAACTGGGATGTATGCACGCCGAGGTGAAGTACAAGCAGCAAAGGCTGCGGAGAAAAAAGGTATTCCATTTACACTATCGACGGTTTCAGTATGCCCAATAGAAGAGGTTGCTCCTGCCATCAATAGACCAATGTGGTTCCAACTCTACGTGTTAAAAGATCGCGGCTTTATGAAAGATGTTCTAAAGCGAGCTAAAGCTGCGGGAGTTAAGACTCTAGTCTTTACCGTTGATATGCCCGTCCCTGGAGCTCGTTATCGAGATGTGCATTCCGGAATGAGTGGTCCTAACGCGAACTTACGCCGCATCGCACAATCGATATTTCATCCTAGCTGGGCCCTTGATGTAGGGCTTTTTGGCAAACCTCATGATCTAGGAAACATTTCCGCCTATAGGGGGGAACCCACAAAACTTGAAGATTACATTGGCTGGTTAGGGGCCAACTTTGACCCTTCCATTTCATGGAAAGATCTTGAGTGGATACGCGATAGCTGGGATGGTTCAATGATCATTAAAGGCATCCTCGATGAAGAGGACGCAAAAGATGCCGTGCGTTTTGGTGCAGACGGCATCGTAGTGTCTAACCATGGTGGTAGGCAGTTAGATGGGGTTTTATCAAGCGCAAAGGCACTACCTGCCATTGCAGACTCGGTAAAAGGCGATCTGAAAATCTTAGCCGATTCTGGGATTCGTAACGGTCTTGATGTGGTTCGTATGATCGCGCTTGGCGCTGATTGTACTTTACTAGGTCGCTCTTTTGTCTACGCGCTGGCAGCTCAAGGTGGGCAAGGTGTGGAGAACCTGCTAGATCTCTACAATAAAGAAATTCGCGTCGCCATGACACTCACGGGAGCAAAGACTATCAATGACCTCTCACAGGACTCTTTAGTGAAACCGATTTAAAGGACGCACTCAATGGGCAAGTTACTTTCCTCTGACTCTTTTCAACAGCTTGAAACCTTGCTGGCATCAAAAATCACGCCAGATCGCATTGTAACTCAAGAAGCGAAGCGCCTTGCCTATGGTACCGATGCCAGCTTTTATCGATTAATTCCAAAAATTGTTCTGCAGCTCAAAGACCTAGATGAAGTGATTTTTACCGTTAATAGCTGCCGAGAGTTTGGTATACATTGTACCTTTCGAGCAGCAGGCACAAGCTTATCCGGTCAAGCACTATCAGATTCAGTCTTAATCACATTGACCGATGATTGGCGAAAACATGAGATCGTTAATAATGGAGAACAAATTGTACTGCAACCAGGTGTCATTGGCGCCGATGCAAACAAGTATCTTGCCCAATATCAACGAAAGATTGGTCCGGATCCTGCTTCCATAAACACCTGCAAAATTGGCGGTATAGCAGCGAACAATGCTAGTGGGATGTGTTGTGGTACTGCACAAAACTCCTATAAAACGGTTGCGAGCATGAAGTTGGTGTTTAGTAATGGTACTCAACTTGATACAGGTAGCTTAGAGAGTATCGCAGCATTTAAGTCAGCTAATCCTGAGTTAATTCATGGCATCAGCGCATTGTGCGAAACGGTGTCAAACAACACTGAGCTATCAGAAAAGATTAAACATAAATATCGCCTCAAAAATACAACAGGCTATGCCCTTAATGCTCTCGTAGATTATCACGACCCTATCGATGTCATTGAGCACCTAATGATAGGTTCAGAGGGAACACTTGGCTTCATCTCAGAGATCACTTACAACACCGTTGCAGAACATCCAAACAAGGCCTCCACACTACTCGTATTACCGACAATTGAAGAGGCAAGTCTAGCCGTCACCACATTATCAAAACTACCCGTAGCCGCAGTTGAATTGATGGATGGTCGAGCACTTCGCTCAGTGGCCGATAAGTCAGGAATGCCTGAATTCATTAAGCACTTAGACCTAGATGCGACTGCAATTCTGATTGAATCACATGCTCATGACCAGCAACACCTCGATCAACAATGTTCACAAGTCATGCAAGGTTTAGAAACGTATAACATCATCGAATCAGTACCATTCACCAGTGAGTCAACTACCGTTGCAACCCTTTGGGATATACGCAAAGGCATGTTCCCTGCAGTCGGCGCTGTGCGAGAGGTCGGAACGACCGTCATTATTGAAGATGTGGCCTTTCCTGTTGAAGATCTAGCTAACGGAATTCGCGATCTTCAAGCTTTGTTCGATAAATATCACTACAACGAAGCTATTATTTTTGGACATGCATTAGAAGGAAATCTGCACTTTGTATTTACCCAAGGGTTTGACTCTAAAACAGAAATTGAACGATACGGTCAATTTATGGATGATGTTGTCGACCTTGTTGCGATAAAATATCAAGGTTCATTAAAGGCAGAGCACGGCACCGGTAGAAACATGGCTCCGTATGTGGAACTGGAATGGGGCAAGGAAGGCTATGCCTTAATGCAGCAGATAAAAACCCTATTTGATCCCAAAGGATTGTTTAATCCAGGGGTAATTATCAATGATAACCCACATTCACACATAGAAAATCTAAAACCAATGCCCGCAGCAGATGCTCTCATTGACCGCTGCATCGAATGTGGTTTTTGTGAACCTGTTTGTCCTTCAAGGACGCTTACATTGTCTCCAAGACAGCGCATCGTATTGTACCGAGAACTCCAGCGCAAGCGAGCATCAGGAGAGGATACAAAAGCGACTGAACTAGAAGAAACCTTCAATTATCAAGGCATAGATACCTGTGCAGCAACAGGATTATGCGCTGAACGCTGTCCTGTTGGCATTAATACTGGCGATCTCATTAAGCAGTTACGCACAGAAAAGTATCAAAGATATCACTCTATTGCTAAATGGACAGCAGAGCATTTCGCTACCACCAGTAAACTGGCAAAAACTGGGTTCTCTGCCAACCAAGTAGCGTCAAAAATACTGGGTGAGAGCACCGTTGGCAAAATGGCCAACGGACTTAGAAAACTCACTAAACAAACCACACCCATTTGGCTAAAAGAATATCCACAAGCAAACTACTTTGATTTGAAACAGCAAGCATCAACACAAAAGCCATCAACCAAGAAAGTGGTTTACCTGCCCTCTTGTGCAAGTCGTAGCATGGGGCAACAAAACGATGCACAAGATCAAAGACCACTTACCGAAGTGATCTTATCTCTATTGAACAAAGCCAGCTTTGAAGTGGTTATTCCGCAAGAACTTAATGAGCAATGTTGTGGTATGCCTTATGAAAGTAAAGGAATGAATAACCTTGCCCAATCAAAATCTAGTCAACTAGAGGCTGTTCTTTGGCAGGCGAGTGAACAAGGCAAATATCCCGTTTTAATGGATACCAGCCCTTGTGCCAAACGCAGTATCGAGCACTTCTCCAAGCCTTTAGACATCCTTGAGCCTGCAGGCTTTGCGAAGGCTTATTTACTTGAGCATCTAGAAATTAGCCCACTAAACGAACCCGTTATGCTGCATGTCACCTGTAGTTCAAGACGAATGGGACTAGAAAAGACCATGATGACATTGGCTAATGCCTGTGCATCAAAAGTTATTGTGCCTGAGCATATTCAATGCTGCGGCTGGGCTGGAGATAAGGGTTTTACTACACCTGAACTCAATGCTGCTGCCGTTCATTCATTAAAAGAGCAAGTACCAAAATACTGTAGTAGAGGCTTCAGTAATAGTAGAACCTGTGAAATAGGACTATCCCATCACAGTGGTGTACCTTATCAATCCATTTTGTATCTGCTAGATGAGGTGTCCGTGGCAAATAAGGACATACATCCCCATATTGCACAAGACTAGAAGCAGTACCTGATCGTATTTAAGAAAGAGAAGTATTGCGGCTCCACATTACTCTATCAATGATATTGCAGGTTCTGTATCCCCAATAAAAAAGAGCCGCATTTGCATGCGGCTCTTCAATTCATTCGCAATTTAACCTTCTCGGTTATTCATCATCAAGGTCTACAAGCTTGGTGCTACCACCGTGTGCTTTTTCACGTAACTTCTGAATGATGGCGTAGAAGCCAGGGATCAATAAGGTACCAGCTAGAAGTACACACAACAGCCCGCCAACTAAGGAAATACCTAGTGAGTTCTGACTGATGTGACCCGCGCCTGCTGCGAACACCAGAGGGAAGATACCTAGAATGAATGACCAAGAGGTCATGTTCACCGCTCTAAAGCGAAGAATACCACCCATAACGGCTGCTTTATCAATTTCTAGATCGTTCTGTTCACGTTCATTTTTAGCAAATTCCACAATCAAGATTGCGTTCTTCGCGGCGAGCGCTATGAGCAGAACCAAGCCTATCTGCGCGTACAAGTTCAGAGGTATTCCCGCTAAGTTGAGTGCTAGGAATGACCCCAACGTCGCGATAGGCACTACCAGAATGATCGCAATCGGAATGGTCCAACTCTCGTACTGAGCCACCATGAATAGGTAGATAAAGATCAGAGCCAACGCAAAGGCATAGATAGCTTGATTTCCCGCGAGTTTCTCCTGATATGCCATGCCAGTCCATTCGTACTGGTAGCCTTGTGGCAGCATTTCTTCTGCTACGCGCTCCATTGCTTCAATAGCGTCACCACTAGAGAAACCAGGTGCTGGTTGGCCTTGGATAACCGCAGAGCGATACATGTTGTAACGCCAAGCTACATCTGGCTCAAACACCTGTTCATGGGTAATAAGAGTACTCAACGGTACCATTACGCCTTGATTACTGCGCACGAAGAAGCGTCCTAAGTCATCCATCGACGAACGGTACTCACTGTCCGCCTGCATGGTCACTCTGAAGTTCTTGCCTAGCATAGTGAAATCATTCACGTACATAGAACCCAAATTGCCCTGCAAGGTCGTGAAAATATCCGTTAATGAGATCCCTAGTTGCTTCGCTTTCTCACGATCAATATCCACATAGTAGTGCGGAACATTCGCGCGGAAAGTACTAAAGGTATACGCAATCTCTGGTTGCTTATTGGCTTCTTGAATCACATCATTCATCAATAGCGCCAAATCAGTACGGCTACGACCTAACGTATCCTCTAGAACAAACTCGAAGCCAGATGCAGAGCCCATACCCGGAACCGCTGGAGGTCCCATTGCGAATACTACCGCATCCGGGATCTTATTCGCAGCAATGCCATTGATACGATTTGAAATAGCAAACGAGGAATGCTCCCCATCTAAGGCTGCACGCTCATCCCATGTCTTCAACTTTATAAACAGTGAAGCACCGTTAGAGGCTGCAGCACCCGTCATAAACGCATAACCCGTTGCAGCCGTGATGCCTTCAACTCCTGGCTCTTGTTCAATTAGAGCCACGAGTTCGTCCGTCACAGCCTCAGTGCGAGATAGAGATGCAGAGTCCGGAAGCTGCACGTTGACGAGCAAGATACCTTTATCTTCCTGAGGAACGAAAGCCGTTGAGGTAGTTTTGCCAAAGTAAGTTACCGCAGCCACTGCTGCTATAAAGAACACGAACAACAAGATCGCTTTCTTTACCAAATAACCAGCAAGACGACCATAGCCTGCAGTAACCTTGTCTAAGCCATTGTTAAATGCCTTATACCAACTAGAGGTGTTACCACCACCTTGTTTCAGCACCAATGAACACAGTGCTGGAGATAGCGTCAGTGCATTGATCGACGAAATCACAACCGAGATACAGATGGTCAGAGCAAACTGGCGGTACATGATACCTGTGATACCCGGCAACATAGCTACAGGCAAGAATACTGCCAACAATACTAAGGTAGAGGTAACAATCGGACCGGTTACTTCTTTCATCGCCATCAAGGTAGCCTTGCGCGGTGTTAAAGAAGGGTCCTTACGCATCGTAGTATCAACGTTTTCGATCACCAATATCGCATCATCCACCACGATACCGATGGCTAGAATGAGACCAAATAAGGTGACGGTGTTGATGGTAAAACCGGTGATTTGCATAACAGCAAACGTACCGATAAGGGATACTGGAATCGCAACAACAGGGATCAAGGTGGCACGAGCACTACCCAAGAATAGGTAAGTTACAGCGATTACCAGCAAAATAGCTTCAATGAGCGTCTTTACAACCCCCTTGATCGATTCTTCAACGAAAATAGTGGTATCATAACTACTTTCATACTCCATATCCTCAGGGAAGTTGACGCTGAGATTATCGAGCATATCCATCACCAAGCCACCACTTTCGAGGGCGTTAGCGTCAGATTGAAGATTCAAAATAACAATAGAAGCATCTTGTCCACGGAACTGTCCAGATCCATCGTAGAACTTCTTGCCTAGTTCAACACGAGCGACGTCTTTCAAATAAACAGCTGAACCGTCTTGATTAGCGCGAAGCATGACATTTTCAAACTCTTCAACGCTTTCTAGTCGACCTTTAGTTACCAAGTTAAAAGTAACATCTGTCGCTGCTTCATACGGTGGTGCGCCTACTTTACCAGCGGCTACCTGTATGTTTTGCTCAGACAACGCGGCATAGACATCCGGTGTGGTTAAACCCAAGCTTGCTAGCTTCTCAGGATCTAGCCAAACACGCATTGAGAATTCACCGCCACCCACTACGCTCACTTCACTGATGCCTTTCACACGCGCCAGTTGGTCTTTAACGTTAAGGTTGATGTAGTTGATCAAGAACTGATCGTCGTAAGTTCCTTCCGGTGAATAGAAGTTCAATACCATCAACATATCAGGAGAACGTTTCTTAACCGTTACACCCACAGAGCGAACTTCAGGCGGAAGCTTAGACTCTATCTGTGTTACGCGGTTTTGTACGTTCACCTGTGCCATGTCAGGGTCTGTACCGACCTCAAACGTCACATTTAAGTTGTACGAACCATCATTGGCACTCTTTGAAGACATGTATATCATGCCTTCTACGCCATTTACCGAGGTTTCTATTGGGTCAGCAATGGCTTGCTCAACGGTTTCAGCACTCGCACCTGTGTAGTAAGCCGTTACACTTACCGAAGGTGGGCTAATTCTTGGATACTCAGAGACAGGCAAAACTGCCAATGAAATCACACCCGCTAGCGTCAAAATAATAGAGATAACCAGCGCAAACTTAGGACGCTGAATAAAAAATCGACTCAGCATATCGTTACTCCGACGCTTCTGGTTTTGCGTCAGCTATTTGCACAGCGATGCCATTACGTACGCGTTGAAGTCCACCAACGATAACCTTATCGCCCTCTCCAAGACCGGTCTTAACAATCACACCGTCTGTTGTTTGTACGCCTAGCTCAACATTGCGTCTTTCTGCTACATTGCCATCAGTTACGATCATCACGAAGTCACCAGCGATATCGGTTTGAACCGCACGGCGAGGGATTACAACTGCAGGCTGGCTTTCAGTAGAAGCAATAACAACATTGATATGTTGACCCGGCAACAAAGTATGCTTGCTGTTTGGCACTGATGCGCGCACAGCCAAGGTACCCGTAGTTAAGTCGATACGGTTCCCCACAAAATCCAAAGTGCCCTTCTCTGGGTGTTTCTGACCATTCTCAAGATTCAGAGTTACTTCTACTTCACCACTGTTAGACTCACCGTCACCTTCGTATTTATCAACACCAAGCTGTAGTCGTTCTCGCTCGCTCAACTGGAAAGCGGCGTGAACGGGATCAAGGCTAACTAAGGTAGTTAACGTGCCAGAAGAAGCCGATAACAAATCACCGATACTCACTTTAGTATCTGCGATACGTCCAGAAAAAGGAGCTGTAATTTTAGTATATGAGAGGTTCACTTCAGCTAATAGCAGTTGCGCCTTAGCCGCTTCAAGTTGCGCAGCTGCACCTAGTTGCTCGGCTTGACGAGTGTCGTACTCCGACTGAGAAATATTCCCTTTCGGTAAGAGGTTTTTTGCACGCTTATAATCATTTTCTGCACGCTTTAAGTTCGCCATTGCCTGTGCAACAGAAGCTTTTGCACTCGCTACTTGAGCCTCAAATGACGAAGGTTCGATGGTATAAAGAAGTTGTCCTTTCTCTACTATTTGCCCTTCTTGGAAGTGACGCTCTTTCAAGTATCCTGTCACCTGAGCAGTAATGTCTACATCCTCGACCGCTTCAATACGACCCACATAAGCCTTACTTGGCTGATGGGCAATAACTATCGTTGGTTCCACAGTTACAGTCGGTGCAGTTGCAGATTGCTGAGACTTTTGAGCTTCGCCACAACCAACTAAAAGCAAGGTGCTTGCTAAGCTCGCTGCCAGTAAAGATTTTTTCATTGAACAACCTTTTTCTAAATCAATAATCTTTTTGATATAGGACTTCATTTATACATATCAAATCGATGAATAGCTGCTCAGTGTATTCGTGAAAATCAACGACCTTAACCTGCGATATGTAACTAATTATTTCAAATGTGAAGTGATTTAGAAATCAGAACGAAATTTTAGAATAGAAAATCTAAAAAAAGACAAATAATAGTCGATTTATTTTTAGATTCAGTCAGATTGCAGTTCTTGAACCAATTCTAACCAGTCTGCTACTTCTTGTTTAAAGTGCTGTTTTTGTTCCACAGAGGCGGTAGATAGGATGGCTAATATGCTTTGATTAGCTAATGCTCTATTACGCTCCAGTTTTCCTTTAAGCTCATTTGAATAACCTTGCTCGGGGTTATTTATAAGGGTTGTTAACTCTTCTTGATAAAAAAACGGGTCGTCTCTTCGAGCAAACATCGTCTTAACACGGTCTCGAGTTTCGACCCTATAAGCGGCCCAATCCTGGTGAGTTCGCTCTATGCTCGAGGACCATTGATAAGCGATGCTTTTTTGTTCGATCGATAAAGTTCCCAACCATCTACGCAAAATTTTCTCAATTCGCTCCTTGTAACGGACTCTCGCCTCGCGCTCGCTCATTTGAGAATATTTTTCAGAATAGTCATTATGCTGTTCGGTTAAATTCAGCAAAAACTCATCAATTTGCTCCTTCGACATAGAATGAGACAATGAATAGAGCTCTGGGGTAATCTCATTCGCAAGGCGTTTGATGTGCGTTCTGAATATCTGATGTTGTTCAATTAAAAACTCTTCATCAACAAGTGATAGGTCTGTATCATAAAGCGATCGTAGTTGTGCTTCATACCGAGGAAGCTCTTCTGTTTTGTGCCATTGGGTAAACTGATTCAATTGCAGTTCAAGTATTTCTTCTTGATCGCCATCCAAAGTGACATAGTCTTCAATGAACTCCAAAACAGCCCAATCTAAATTACGATACATCAGCTTGGCAGTGCATGCCGTAAGAGCCAGTATCAGTACACTGGCTAATAATGTTTTCAGCCACCGCTGTTTCTGCATGATCATGCTAGTTAACTGTTGCATTGCGTAGCCTACTCCTAGTTCGACATCCATGCTCTTTTCGACCGAGCAAGAACCATTGAGATCATTTACCTTCAGTATTATTTAGCCTTTGGTAATGTGCTAGCTCTAACCTTAAATAAGTCATAAACAAAAAAAACCACGCCGAAGCGTGGTCTTAGGTTCTAAAGCAAAAATATTTAAGGCACTCCGTGACCTTTAGAAGCAATCCAGACTCTATACCATTGCTCATTAGTCATCGTAATCTCAAGAGATTTAACCGCGGACTCAACACGTTCTATTTTACCAGAGCCAATAATCGCCAGTGGGTTAGAAGGCAATTTGCGAACCCAAGCATAAATAACCTGATCGATGCTGCTTGCATCTAACTCCTCTTTAAGGATTCCCAACTCATTTCTAACACGCACAGCTTGTTCACCAGTACCACTAAAGATACTACCTCCGCCTAGGCAAGACCAAGCCATTGGGCGAGTGCGAAGTGTTTGCATTAGATCTAAAGTACCATCGTCCGTAACATCGAAATTCAACGGATTGATCTCAACCTGATTGGTCACTAGTGGTGCATCTAACCGAGACTGAAGTAACTCAAAACCACGAGGAGTAAAGTTAGATACTCCAAAATGCGAGACCTTCCCCGACGCCCTAAGAGTGGCGAATGCATCAGCGACTTCATCCGCATCCATCAATGCGTCAGCGCGATGCAACAGCAACACATCGATGTTGTCCACTTGCAGATTACGTAAAGAGTTCTCAACAGAAGCAACAATATGCTGCTTTGACGAGTTGTAGTGATTAACCTTACGCTCTGGTGCTTTATCGCCGCACAACATAATATTGCACTTAGTAACGATCTCAATCTGCTGACGAACACTCTTATCTAGCGCTAACGCCTCACCAAACAAACGCTCACACTCATAGTTACCATAGATATCAGCATGATCAACCGTGGTTACACCTAGGTCGACATGTTGCTTCAAAAAATCAAGGCGTTGCTGAGGGGTCATACCCCAATCACCAACACGCCAATAACCTTGAACAAGTTCGGATAGGTTTGGCCCTTGAGGGGCTATAGATACTTTCTGTACCATGAAAAACTCCAAGAGGTAGTGAAGTCCGAAGACCTTTGCTATCCATCCTATTCGCAGACCTAGCTAGGCTCAATTACCGTGCTTTCAATTGGCATGTTTAAATCACGATAGTGTGAACTATGCTCCACATTATCGTCATCACCAATGGTCACAAGGCGACACCCTCAAGCGATCCTATTGAGGATCTTATCATTCATCCGTTGAAAAGGTCTCCGATAAAAACCTCGGAGACGACGGGCGGGTAGTATTGTGTTGTCATTCGATATATTGGCATTCATCCCATTTCAACCAACATACACTCCCATAAGTAACAAGGCGTCATCCTCGAGCGCTCTTATCGAGGATCTTATCGTTCATCAATTGAAAAGGTCTCCGATAAAAACCTCGGAGACGACGGTTGGGTAGTAACGTGTTGTCATTCGATATATTGGTATTCATCCCATTTCAACCAACATACCCTCCCATAAGTAACAAGGCGTCATCCTCGAGCGCTCTTATCGAGAATCTCATCCTTCATCCGTTGAAAAGGTCTCCGATAAAAACCTCGGAGACAACTGTTGGGTAGTAACGTGTTGTCATTCGATATATTGACATTAACCCCATTTCAACCAACATACGCTCCCATGAGTAACAAAGCGTCATCCTCGAGTGCTCTTATCGAGAATCTTATCGTTCATCAATTGAAAAGGTCTCCGATAAAAAACCTCGGAGACGACGGGCAGGTAATAACGTGTTGTTATTCGATATATTGACATTAATCCTATTTCTACCAACATACGCTCCCATGAGTAACAAAGCGTCATCCTCGAGTGCTCTTATCGAGGATCTCATCGCTCATCCGTTGAAAAAGTCTCCGATAAAAAACCTCGGAGACGACGGGCGGGTAATAATGTGTTGTTATTCGATATATTGGCATTCATCCCATTTCAACCAACATACACTCCCACGAGTAATAAGGCGTCATCCTCGAGTGCTCCTATCGAGGATCTCATCGCTCATCCGTTGAAAGGGGCTCTGATAAAAACATCGGAGACGACGGTTAGGTGGGGTCGTTTTGTTATTGGATAGGTCCGTGTGACTGCTTTTGAATCAGGTGTACTTTACTGCTGATAAGTAATTTGTATTGAGTCTCTATCACTGTGCCATTGTACAAAACGCTCCTGGTCAGCACTTTGCCAGAAGAGGACTCTTGATTGCGTCGCTGGATAGCGGTTGATTAACTGCAATACTTCTCTGTCTACCTCGGTTTCTGATTTGTTGATCAACTCCAATTTAACATCGAGTGTCACACCATCAATGACGACCTTTGTCAGTTGAAAGCCATCTTGTCGAAGCCCTAATTGCAGATTATTAAAATAGACAAGACTAAACTCACCATTCAACTCTAAAATAGGATCCATTGCATGATCAAAGGTCACCACTGCAACCATTGGGGTATGATGAATCTTCACCTGATCTGTACAAAACAATGGTTTATCGTCTTCTGCACAATCAAACCATTCACCCGACTGCTGAAAATCCGTTGTCTTCCAAGATGAGTACTGCGCTGAGATAAATGGGTAGTACCAAATGGGACTGGTCGCTGCTACAGACGACCACGAAAATAATGAAAAACCAGCAAGAAGGAACAAGCGAAACAGGCACATAGATGTGAGCTTAGTAGCATAAATGGAGTGATACTATAACAAAAAGTGACGCCGCAAATAATCCCTCAAACACCCTCAACCTTTGCGCAGTTGATGATCTCGCTTACAGATTCTAGACACTTTAATTGAGGTCAATCCTAGCCTTCGTCATTCTAAGCGCCATCAGATAATCAGGGACCGAGTATTAGTAACGATGAAAAAAAGCCTAGCTTGTTGTGCTGTATTAACAGCCATCACTCTCTCAAGCAGCGTTGTGCATGCAGACCCAAGTGTTTCTATTGCCACCACAACCACCGCTAGAGACTATCCATTAAATGCAAATGAACCTCTAGTTGTCACTCTAAACAAAGACAGTTACGTTTTTAAGGTCAGCGGAATTGAAGGGGAGTGCGCAGCCCCAGAAGAACAACGTATTCGCTTTAATACTCCTCTTAGTTTGAACTGTAATACCGAAACAGAACTACCAATTAAGATACGTTTCTCTGGCGACTATGCCATCACCTATGATGAGCAAAAACAAACACTGTCCATTAAGCGCCAACCTAAAAAATCCACCAAGAAAGAATTCGTTCGCCCACTTCCTAAGGTTGGCTGTGAGACTTATACCGACATGCCGGCCATGATTAACGTCTCGGGCACTTTTGCTGATGGAACTGAGCTCAAAGAGACCTTTAGTGGACAAACCGCGATAGTTAAAAATGGCACTATCACTTTCAATCCCACACGAGAGACTGGCGCTGTCATGCTCATCGAAAAGGTTGCCACCAAACCTAAAGCCGATAGTGCGCTGGATTGGCGCAACGCCAATATCTATTTCGTGATGGTCGATAGGTTTAATAATGGAGAACAAAGCAACGATCGCAGCTACGGTCGCCTTAAAGATGGCAAACAAGAAATCGGTACCTTCCATGGTGGTGATCTCAAGGGCGTGATAGAAAAGTTGGATTACATTCAATCGCTAGGAACAGACGCGATCTGGCTGTCGCCAATTGTTGAACAAGTACATGGTTTTGTCGGTGGTGGCGATAAAGGTTCATTCCCATTTTATGCCTATCACGGCTACTGGGCACGAGACTTTACCAAGATTGACCAAAACTTCGGTAATGATGAAGACCTAAAGAAATTGGTCACCGAAGCACATAAGCGTGGGATTAAGGTTATGCTCGATGCAGTCATTAACCACCCTGGATACGCTACGCTTGCAGATATTCAGCATGATAATTTACAAGTGCTCACCCCTGATGCCCAAGGCAAAGATCTAACACAATGGAAACCTGCATCAGGTAAAAACTGGCACTCTTCCCATGATCTCGTCGACTACAAAAGTGAAAACTGGTCGCAATGGTGGGGAGCAGATTGGGTACGCTCTGGCTTACCCGGTTATGATAGCCCAGGAAGCAGCGATAAAACGCTCACCCTAGCCGGACTACCAGACTTTAAAACGGAGTCAGATAAAGCCGTAACTCCGCCACAATGGCTGTTGGATAACCCGGGTACACGAGTGGTTAAAAAAGACGACTATCGTGTAGCCGACTATTTGGTCGAGTGGCAAACCGATTGGGTTAAGCGTTTTGGCATTGATGCGTTTCGCGTAGATACAGTAAAACACGTTGAGGGTGATGTGTGGCTAGACCTTAAGGCGAAGGCCAGTGAAAATCTAGCTCAATGGCAAAAAGAAAATAGCAGACCTCAAGAGCCCTTTTGGATGATGGGTGAGGTATGGGCACACTCTGCTTACCGCTCTCCATATGCAGATGAAGGCTTTGATGCATTGATTAACTTCGATATGCAAAAGCAACTAGACCGCGGAGCGGTTTGTTTCTCTGATATGCGCAAGACTTACGCCAATTACAGCGCAGAAATCCAAGACAATTCTGGCTATACCCCAGTAAGTTACATGTCTTCACATGATACTGAATTGTTCTTTGCTCGATTTAAGTCTTTAGAGATGCAACGCAACGCGGCCAATGCCTTGTTACTCTCTCCAGGCGCTATTCAGATCTACTACGGTGATGAAGTAGCCCGCGACATCGGTCCATATGCGGATGACTTCCATCAAGGTACTCGCTCGGATATGGTTTGGAAGCTCGATGCAGAGCGACAAGCACTTCTTACACATTGGCAAACACTAGGCCAATTCCGTCAGCGTCACCCTGCTATTGGCGGCGGAGTGCATAAAGACATCAAGCAAGAGCGTGGTTATGGGTTTTCTAGAACCTTAGATGATGATGCGGTGATTATCTATTACTCTGGAAAGTAGAACCTGATCGTCTCATAAAACTAAGCCCTGAACTCGGTGTGCCGAGACAGGGCTTTTGTTTTCTTACCAGAACCGTTTAGAAGCCGCTCTCTTCTGCATCTTGCTTCTTGATAGCTTTATGCCCATCTTCTGAGACGCCTTGCTTCCAGTAACTACTGATATAAATATCCTGTTTATCAACAGCTTTGTCATTTCTAAAATACTGTCGCAGTTCTCGCATTGAATCGAAGTCACTGGCGACCCAAACAAATGGGGTTCCATCAAGCCATGTCTGAGCTTGCGCATGTTCGTACAATGAATCCCCTGCATGGATCCATACCGCTTGCATATTCGAAGGAAGCTCAATGGATTGGATATCATCAGTTTTTAAAACCTGAATTACAGCATAGCCCTTAGCATCAGAAGGAAGCGTACGCGCCTTTGCTGATAATGCAGGAAGACCTGTCATATCCGCTACCATGAAAAACCAGTCCGCTTCTAAGTTAATATCAGCAATAGGCCCTGGCCCCATGATACTGATCTCATCGCCGATCTTGGCAGAATCGGCCCAACGAGCAGCAAAACCACACTGTAAATCATGGGTAATATGGCGAACAAAATCGACCTCAATGATACTTTCATCCGCAAAAAACCGACGTATGGTATACGTTCGCATAACAGGTCTTTGCCCTTCCACCATAGCTTCAATCGTATTGCCTTCAGAATCGAATAAGAACTTTATATAGCTCCCCTCGCAGTCCTCAGGAAACACTGACAACGCCTCACCTTTCAATCGAATCCTTTGCATATTTGGGGAAATCTGTTCAGAACTGACTACAGTGACGCGCTTTGGTGTTGGTTTTTTTCGGCTCATATTCACTACTCTGTTAACTACCTGATTCTTTTAGATTAGAGCTTGTTTTACAAAGAGGCGAGAAAGAATAGGTATCTTAATTAATCATTAGACACACCCTCTCACTTTTACCTGCATCAAGCTCTCACCGGAGTATCCAAGTGATAATGATTTGTATTATTGATAAAGGAAGGGGTTATCCATATGACAACATCTTTTAACCATTTAAGTTAAACCATTGAAATTATGTGAATTAATTTTCTGGCATGGCGTTTGCTATATCTAAGACATCATTGAATGAATCATTTTGACAAGAGAACAGCATGTATCAGATGTTTTTGGAAAACCGAACCGAAGAGGCTTTCATCGAAGAGTTACATTGCAATGCAAGTACATGCGATGCAGTAGCTCAAAGACAATGTAGACAATCATTTCTTAAACGCCTGCTTAACCGTCTCAATGATGCATGGTCGTGCTGCTCGACTGCGTCATAAACATCGAACATTTTTAAAATTAATCATATAAAACACAGGTGAACACTATGAGTCATTTAAGAATCCCCCAAGGCTGGACTATTCAACGCTCTACTCCTTTCTTTACTAAAGACAACGTCCCTCAAGCATTGTTAACTCATCACAATACGGCAGCAGAAGTATTTGGGCAGCTTTGTGTTATGGAAGGTAGCGTGACCTATTTTGGCTTTGCCAACGAAGCAGCCACAGAGCCGGAGCTAAAGGTCACCATTAATGCGGGACAGTTTGCTACCAGTCCACCACAGTATTGGCACCGAATTGAAATGTCGGATGACGCTCAATTCAATATCAACTTTTGGTCTAATGCGGACAAACGTAATCAGCCTATGTTCCACGCCAAAAAGTCATGAACTGAAAAAGGTGAGCAATGATTTCGTCAGTAAATCATTGCTTTACTTTAATTGGCTAGCAAACTTGGCCAGTTGGCCTCGGCTTTAGTTACGTTGTTAGGGATGTCTTTCTGCCACTTTGCTTGTATAGATTTGTTGTAATTTAGATAGAGCTTGCCTTCATAAATATACCAAGCATTCGGATCTATTTTGGCGGTGTAGCCTTGGCTTACAGCCCACGCACAATAACCACCGTATTGAGGTGCGTATTTCTCAGGATTTTCAATAAAGGCAGCGCGATTTTCATCTGAAGAAAAATACCATGTAGCATCGTTCCATTGGTGTTTAAATTGCTTGCTTCCTTCTACCGGTTTGCCCTCAGTAAAGTAAGCAACAGAGTCATATCCCCCAATAGCCTTACCAAAGAAATCACTATACACCGGCTCAATAGCTAATGCAGGGCGAGTCAGCATAAGCGCTACGACAAGCACGCCCATTAAACGAATCATGCTCTTTACCATCACAATCACTCCTTTTGAATCTTCATTGACCTTAATATAGAAATGATGAATCAGCAGAAAATTTCAATCTATCCCTTAAAAGATAATTCCAACTAAAGATCTGCTAGACAAAAAAATACCCAGCCAAGGCTGGGTATTAGAGAAATACGTTGAATAGCGAATTTTAGATCGCCCAACCTCCGGCATAGAAGACAACCAGAACGATTGTGATTAACACAATACCTAGGTTTAACTTCTTCCATTCTCCAGCAAACACGCGACCAACAACCAAACAAAGGAAGCCAAGCATGATGCCCGTTACGATGTTGCCAGTCAGTACGATAAACACGGCACAAACAAGGCCGGCTAACGCATCAACTGAGTCATCAAAGTCTAGCTTGCGAACATTACCTAGCATCAGAAGACCTACGTACATTAGGGCTGGAGCTGTTGCATAAGCAGGTACTAGATAGCTAATTGGCGCTAAGAAAAGTAGGAACAAAAAAAGCACACCTACTACGACAGCGGTTAGACCTGTTTTACCACCAGCTGCTGTGCCAGCAGCCGATTCGATGTAAACCGCAGCAGGAGCACCACCGACAGCACCAGAGACAATACTTGAAACTGAATCTGAGGTTAGTGCTTTACCACCATCAATGATATTGCCATCTTTATCTAAAAGATTAGCTTGTCCTGCTACAGCGCGAATAGTACCTGTTGCGTCAAAGATAGCGGTCATCACCAACGCTAAAACACTAGGCAATACGATAGGATTCAGCGCACCCATGATATCCATGGTGCCAAACAAAGAGTTTTCGCCACCAATGTTTGGCAGAGCAAAGAATCCTTGGTATTGAACTGCAGGGTCAAAGATTAACCCAAATACAGAGATAGCGATGATCACCAGCAAAATGCCACCTGGAACCTGACGTTTCTCTAGACCAAAAATAGCCGCCAGACCTAGCATCGACATAATTACAGGGAAAGAAGTGAATTCACCTAAAGTCACAGGCAAGCCCTCAAAAGGGTTTTTGATGACTAGGCCTACGCCACTTGCTGCAATTAGAAGTAAAAATAAGCCAATACCAATACCAGTACCATGCGCAATACCGGCTGGCAGGTTAGTTAGGATCCACTGGCGTACACCGGTTACCGTGATAGCCGTGAAGATAACACCCATGAGGAAGACTGCGCCTAGCGCAACAGGGATAGAAATGCCCTGCCCCAATACCAAGCTAAAAGCAGTAAAAGCGGTAAGTGAAATAGCACAGCCGATAGCCATTGGCAGATTAGCCCAAAGGCCCATCAATAAGGAACCAAATGCAGCAACGAGACAGGTTGCTATAAACACTGAGTTCTGATCAAAGCCTGCAGCTCCTAGCATGCTAGGCACAACAATAACTGAGTACACCATCGCCAAGAAGGTTGTTAAACCTGCTACAACTTCACGACGAACATTACTGCCTCGTTGTGAAATCAAGAAGAAAGTATCTAACCAACTGCCTTTTACAGAAGCACCATTTGCTTGGGGTGCGCTATTCTCGGACATGCTATTTCCTTTGTATTGCCAGAAAAACGACAAATTAGCAGCGTTTTTCATCAAATATGTGAGTAAAGATTTCAGATGCGAAAAATACAGGTAAACGATTGCGTGTGCAATAGCTACAACTGAAGGTTTCATGTTTGAAACACACAAACGAGCCCTTAACTCTCTTATCTCTATAGTTCCAACTATAAGATCAGGGGCATAGGCAGGAAGCATAGAAAAGGGCGTTTGATGACAGTAAATTAAAAACAGCGATGCTAGACATTACAGCCGTATTTACGAAAATCACAACTCGTATTTAAAATATGAATAAGAGAATAGTCGTTTTAAATCAGAGCAATAGAAACTAGGCCGGCAATTTTCAGCCGGCCAATGGAAAGAAAATATTAAGGGTTTAGAGGTATAAAACTACTCACTGCCATTTCGCTTTCATCAGGAATATCTAAACTCTCCCCTCGTTTTTCAAGTTTCTTTATGTAATTGATTAACGAGTCAGTATAAAGAAGTCCAGTGTCCTCACGACGACTTTCATCTTCGTATACTGGGACAAACGAATCATATCGGTCACCACCTTGCGCAATAAAGTCATTAGTCACAACTACATACCCACCACCGAGGTCGATATCGTGCCATTCATCAAGTGTTCCATCGTCATTTTTACGACGCGCTTCAACATTGCTTATACGCTCACCCTTTACTGCGTTCATATCTACATCGAACCTAAGGTTTGCCGCAGCTGGAAATGCACCGCTTGAATCATTGACTACCACGTTATCAATAGCATCTTCTATTGTGTCTACAATTTCTTGACCTGTCATATCAAGGTTCACAAGCAAGTTAGTGAAAGGTAGAACATTGAAAGCGTGCCCTACTGAAACGTCTCCTTTAGGAATAGTGGTACGAACACCGCCACTATTTTGGATAGCTATATCAGCACGGATGGACATATCTACAAACGCTTCAGAAACCACATTTGCCATGATACTGCCATGCTGATTCATAAATTCACGCTCATCACTGCCCTCGGCACACAGTGCACCTGATGAATGATTTGATCCAGGAGTGCGCTCATTACATAAAAGCCCATTACTTTTACCAATGATCTCCTTCATTTTTTCATCGACTTGATCGGCATAAAATGCGAGCTTCTCCGCTGTTACCCCATCCTCTTTAACTGAACTCAGTTCTGGCTTTTCGGCAATATATTGAGCAATCTTCTCCAACTCCTCCGGAGTATGCGTCGCGTCAGGATTTTCCTCATCACTAGGCGCAATGAATTCATCGCCTAGTAGTAAATGTGGGGTACCTGCACACTGAGTGACGTTACCTTGTGCATCAAAGCTAACATTGAGCTCACCAAGAATCAGTGCGTTTTCCCATGCCTGAACGATACATACATCGTTACCGTCCGCATTGTGAACTACCGTAGGATACTCACCTTCAGCGATACCAAAACCAATTTCAGTGTGTAATTCATTGTTTGCAAGCAGTGAATGACTATCGCCTCCAACAATGACATCAACACCCGATAACTGTTTAGCCATCGCAATGTCATTGCTATACATATAATGAGTGACTAAAACAATCTTATTAACGCTCTTCTCTTTTAGGATATCGATATAGCGTTGCGACGTTTCCACTTCATCGAAGAACTCGGTATCAGGTGAAGGTGAGGAAGATGCTTGAGTTTTGCTCGATATATCGATGCCAATAACACCGACTTTCTGACCCGCTACATCAAATATTTTATACGGGTCATAGAGACCGTAAATAGGATTAGTAGAAGGCACTTCAATATTGGCAGCCAAAACCTCAGTGCCACACGCATCTTCACCATTTTTCAAAGTATCTATAAAGTGAGCTAACTGCTCGTTACCGTCATCAAATTCATGATTTCCTAAAGCGAAAGCATCAAAACATATTTGATTCATCATTAGTGCATCGGGTAGCTCTTCACGAAACAAGCTATAAAACATAGTCCCTGTAATTGCATCACCGGCATGCAAACGAAGAGTATTACTATTTTGCAGTTCATTGAACTTAGTAACTAAGCGAGGAAACCCACCAACCTCTACTTGAGTGTCAACGCCACCAAGGTTCAGAGCAAGTGGCCCTGTAGCATCCAGCTTTGAATGATGGTCATTAATATGTAGTATGCGAAGATTCAGAGCTTCTCTATCTTGGCTATCATTGTCAGAGCTTGAGGAGTTGCAACCAGCTAACCCCATAACGATTGCCACTGCTAATAGTTTCTTGTTCATTTTATTTCCATATATTTATATTTATATTTATAGCCAGAAGTGGCTAGAACAAAAAGCATGCTAATACTGGAAAATTAAATAAATGCGACAATTTTGTTTAAGTTTAAATATTTAAAAACCCTAAAAATAAAAATAGCTTGTAACATTTATCTATTGTGAATGTTTTATTCATAAAACATTTCAATTTGATTTTAATCCGTAATAAATCGTGATTAACATCACGTATTAATTTAAATTAAGCAAGTGATCATTCATTTTATTTCAAAGAAATTACAGATAAAATAAACATGACCGCCATATATAAAATAAAAAATTGAACTTAATTAATTCACCTTTAAAATTCGACCTATAATATAAAGCCAATCAAGGACTAAAATGAATAAGTTAAAAGTCGCATGGTCACTACCTTATTTTTTATTAGCAGGGAATGCAAATGCGAATATTATCATCTCGGAAGTTGTTGAAGGTACTGGTTTCCATAAAGCTATCGAGATAGCGAATACTGGAAATGAAGCAGTCTCTTTAAATGGGTATGCTCTACAAAATTTAATGAACTGTAAAGGCGATTGGGGAAATGAACATTCCCTAGACGGTATTGTATTATCACCTTTATCTACATACGTTATTGGGCACTCTGGACAAAGCAATAATCCAAACGACCCGGATTTCTTATCTAGACTTGATGCACAAGACAACAGTCTAGCCAATTTTAACGGCGATGATGCTATTAGATTGGTACAAAACGGTTCGGTTATGGACACTATCGGATTTGAGAACAATAGTGGTTCTAATTGCCAAGATTTTAATAAAGATATCACGTTAGTACGTTGTAGCTATCAAGCTAGTCCTACTTGGGATGAAACTCAGTGGTTCACTTTGCCAACGAATGACTGGTCAGGTTTAGGCGACATAGCAGAAACCTGTGAAGCACCAGAACCTCCTGAGCCACCTAATGGTATCCCAGCGACCGTTATGGAACTTCAAGGCGAAGGAATGTGGTCGCCTTATACTGATCCTGAAAACCATAAATATGAATCAGATGAAACCTTTGAAGTCATCGGCATCATCACACATGCTCAAACCTCTAAACTAGGTAACGATCTGCTGACTGGTTTCTTTATGCAAGATAAGACTGGTGATCATGATCCAAGAACTTCTGATGGTATTTTCGTCAATGCGAACACCAACAATTTGAATGTTGGGGACGAAGTCATAGTCACAGCCAAAGTACATGAACACTACGGCTGGACTCAGCTTGGTTCAACCACAGTCCCAGCCTATGTGGAAACGACTGGTAACACAGCAACCATTAATCCTACTACCATTGTTGCCCTAGACAGCGATGAGAACTTTGAGCATACCTTAGAGCGTTATGAAGGTATGTTGGTTCGCGTAAACAACGAAACAGACATGCACGTAGCTCGTACCTTTGGATTCGATTACGACTCCTATCGCAACAATATGGTATTGAGCCATCAGACTGTAAACTATCATCCAAACCAGTTTAATGTCCCACTTACTGACGCAGCAAAAGCCCAAGATGCAAGTAACGCAGAACGCCGTTTGTATGTTGAGTCCCCTGTTGCAGCAAGCAATGGTGTAGTGCCTTGGTATCCAAACTTTGCTCAAGACAACGGTACTGGAACGACTGACGATTACATTCGAGTTGGTGCTACATTTGGTGATGAAGGTCTGACTGGTGTACTAGGTTATTCGTACTCTGAATACCGTCTATATGTAAACAACGAGGCAAATAGCGATACATTTGCCGACAATGAACGCCCAATCACACCAAACTTACAAGAAGGTGAATTGGTCGTTTCAAGCTTCAACGTAGAGAACTTCTTCACTTCGCCATTTGGTGGTCGTGATAATCCTCTTGAGCAAAACCGCGGCGCAACTAACCTCGAAGACTATGGTGTTCAGCTAAACAAGATTGTTTCTTCTTTAATCGCTATTGATGCTGATATTTACGGTCTAATCGAGATTGAAAATAACGGTTTTGATGAAGCTTCTGCAATTTATGCACTTGTCGAGGAATTGAATAGCCGTTTAGACAAGAAAGAGCAATACGAAATTGCTATGCCTAAAAAGTTAGAGGGTGAAGGCTACGTTGGTACAGATGCTATTACCAACAAGATCATCTATCGCTCAAAGGCTGCTCAGTTGCGTGACATTCATATTATTGAAATGCCTCAACAGCATGTTCAGTTAGAAGATGGTAACTTCAAACGCGCGTACCAACGTGATGCATTTACCGCTTCGTTTAAGGTGAATCATGCTAAAGAAGACCTAGTAATTTCAACGAATCACTTTAAATCTAAGGGTTCAACGTGCTGGGAAGATGAACAAACCGACGATCAAAAGAATGATGTTAACCTGCAAGGTAGCTGTGAGCACTTCCGCGTTTCAGCTGCTTATCAGTTAGCTAAAGAGCTTGAAAAAATTGACGGTTACAAAGTCTTAATGGGAGACCTGAACAGCTACGGTTTGGAAGACCCAATGCTTGTACTGACGAACCGCGCTCATGCTCCAGCAGACTATAAAACCTACGCTGCACGCAACACTTATATTGGTGGTGATGAAACCGACGGCACTCCACTGCACGGTAACGAAGGTGCATTGATTGAGCATTCGTTCGGCTACCTAGATATTGTGGAAGAGATGAAGCCACATACTTACAGCTATTCTTACAACGATACTGTTGGTACTCTCGATTACATCCTAGTGGATGCCGATCTTAAAGGTTACGTAGTAGATGCTCAGGTTTGGCCTATTAACGCGGTAGAATCCACTTTGTTTGAGTACTCAACTCAATACAGCGGTGACTTGCCTAAGTATGGCGACCCGTACCGTTCTTCAGACCACGATCCTGCGATTGTTGTTTTCCAGTTCAAGAAAAATGGTGATGAGGAGGACGATGTAGAAAACGGAGACAATGACTCTCAAGACGGTCAAAAATCTAGTGGTGGCGCCTTCGATTTCTTGTTGTTGATGCTTATATTAACTGGCTTCTTTGTTAAAGGTCGACCTAAGCTCAATTAATCATTAAGCAACTAAAACAAAGCCGGCATGATGCCGGCTTTGCTCATTCTTATGACTTGGTTCTAGTCGTCCCCAAAATAGGTACTAAACATGCTATCACCTGCATACCAAGGCATTTGATTAATCTTATTTACCGAATCCGAAAACATCTGCATATCACCTTGATACTTATCTTGCATCGCACTATCCATAGTAATCAATTGAACAAGGTAGGGAACATTGTTCGGTTTCATAATCACTGCATCTTGGTTGCTACCTGCATGCTCATAACCAAAAGTATGAGTCAACTCATGCAACACTAGAGGAGCGCTCGCCTTTAAACTACTGTTTGCTATTCCCGCTAGCTTAAAGTAAGCAGACAATCTACCTACATCACCTCTAGCATCCCCACCTTGAAAATCACCAACAGCATATAGGTTATAAGAATTCCCTTCTCGCGATAACGCGGCTTTAACTGCACTCTTAAATTCATCGTATGTGTTAGGAACAGTGGTTATTTCATTAGGGTATGCAGATGAAACAGAAAAAGTATTCGCATTGAGGTACTGAATATTGTCATCAAACATTTTGATAAATTTTGCCGAGTTAATTACGAAAGCTACTCGACCTAAGATTTTTTGAAGATTTGGTTTCGCATCATTAGTTACACTTGCTGGTGAAAGCCAATCAAACGTGTCCATGCCACCCTGCACCCCACTTGCGTTAACAAAGTGAAACTTAGTCTGATATAAGATCTCATCGTTTGTATGTTTCGCTACAGCCATTGCATCATCAGGATTATGTTCAATTACATAGTCAATATCAGCTTCATCAAGACCCAATTGGCGTAGGCTCTCTTTCTCAGCATTTTCAGTTAACTTATTTGAAAACGTTTTGATATCATCGCCCTCACGATGAAGTTCAGTGTCAATTCTGTCGCCTGTTTCTGCGATAACTTCCTTTGCGTGATGTGCACCTGCTTCTATTTTCTCTTTTGCTGAATCACTATCACAACCATTCAAAATCAAAGCCGAAACAACCGCCAAAACTAAACCTTTAACCTTCAAATTCATTGTTAATCCTCTACATTTAAAAAGTATCAAAGGCGCATTTTGATACGGCTTACTGCGCTCTGTTGAATATCTGATAATCAGTATGTACGAAGATTCTTAAACCTGAAAACTAAACTATGATTGCAATAATAAACAGTCTATCGACTCATTTTTAGTATATTGCGGAACACTAAAACCAATCCAGAAAAGACAGTGATCTTAAAACAGACCTCGGATGCTTTGTGGATTGAAGAAAACACTGGGCTTTGCGTAACTGTCGGTCCTTGTGATTGAAGATGTAAGATTTCGGGGATGAAATAGAAGCCAAATAATAGCCCTGTTCCTACCATTAAACTCATACTGATAAGTGCTATCCAGTCGGAGTCTCTCTTCCAATAGTTAAACACTTCATAAACTAAAGATAATATGCAAACTGCGACCAAGGGGTAAGACAAACGCACAAAGACTTCGGTCATCATTAAGCCTTCTTGGAAGCGGTTAAGTATTGATTCTCCTAACCACGACGAAGAATTAAAGATCACCGGTGCCACCACTGCGCCAGCAAACAGTGAGAAGGCGATAACACTAGTTAAAGCGATAACGTAAACAATTGAAATAGTTCTAGTTATTAACTTCATAATAGGTAAGTGCTCTTTAAAGAAAAAAGTTCAGCGTAACGACTGAGCTTTTTAGGTATTAGTAATTAGAATTCAAACTCATCGGCTATATCAACCCCTTTAGTAGCGAGATAAGCAAACAACGACTCAACCGTGTTGTTGATAATGCGCTCTGCTGGGTAATTGACGTCAGTGATCAAAGCTTTGGCTTTATCAAAACGTCCTAGATCCCAAGCATTGTGGGCATCTGAGCCAACACTCAACGGAGCATCGTATTTCTTAGCAAGTTCTGCAATTTTATGACAATTTGCATAGCTGGCTTTTCGAGCAAATAAGAATGAGCTGTTGTTGATCTCCAACGCAACATTCTCTCTTGCCGCTGTCTTAACGATCTCTTCAATATGAATAGGGAAATTCACGTTACCAGGGTGCGTGACTACATGAACCTTGCCGCTCTTTATCGCATTGCTCATTGCTTCTGTATTTGAGTCGATATCTCTTGGAGCAAACACTGGCGTATGAAACCCTGTGAGAATAATATCTAGCCTAGAACGGATAGACTCATCGATATCAATGTTACCCTGCAGATCTTTGATATTACTTTCTATACCACGAAGGATCCCTACTCCATCAGCCACGCGAGGAAAGGTCAAACTATTCACAAAGTGCCATTTATGGGGCGCGTCTTCCATATCAGGACCATGGTCAGTATTAGCAAACAATCGAATGCCACGCTTGGGAGCCTCTCGAACATAATCATGTATGGTGCTGAAAGCATGATCACTCGCTAACGTATGCGTGTGTAGGTCCACCTCTAGCTTATAGGTCATTGCTGTTTTCCTTTACTAAATTATCACTACCTCGATAATGAACTATTTATGTTTCAAAGAAAAATCAATACGTTACTTTTGTTACGATTATCTAAGCTAAGGTGCCGAAACCAAGCCGATCAACAATCGGTGATCATAACTACGCCACGGGCAAGCACAGAAGCATCACCTTTTTAAACAGGTGAATAGAAAGCATGTTGATAAAGAGTTGGGAATAAGTGTTTAAGCAAAGAGGGGGTTTTGGAGTGAAGTCTAAAAAAGGCACCTCCATGTGCTGCAGATCTAATGGTGTTTCTGCATCAATATCCAATACTGAAAAAATGAGCACATACTAGGACTATTATTTATAATGCCCCGAATTCTACTCCGAGTTGCAACTGATGCTGTTGCTTCATAATTGTTGTTTTTAGTGTGCTAATGCTTGCTTGTCTCTTAGTGGCAAACAAACAAGGCGAGTAGGCTACAAACTTTCATAACACCAACAAATAAAAGCTCCTAGCAACTACTACGCCCGTTTGACTTGGAAGTGGCTTGATCTAGGGTCTTGATTTTCGCAAAAGCGATGAAGCAATATGTGTAGTAGTTAACACATAGAAAACCATCTCGTTTGAGTGCGAACAATTTTACTTATAAGTGAATCATAAATATATAAAGTGAACTTATGAACATACATTAATGGTATTTATGTTTAAGCCATCTACTGATGTATAAATAAAAAATTACTCCTGGTTCTTGCAAAGCCCCAGAGCTACAGATATATCTTTATTAATAATGGTATAGGAAGTTGTATCAATATTGGCTGAAACAGTAGGAAACGCCGAGAAAAGCAATAAGCCAATAATAGCAAGAGTGTTGATAAGGTAACGATTTCGAGTGCTTCTATTCATGGATAAACCTTAGAATAATTAGAAGCAAATCCATTTGCTTTATTTACTAGTAAGTAGGTCAACACCTAGCCAAGTGTTGTTGCTAGTATTTAATTAGAATTGGTAAGCAACACCTAGAGTGACAATGTTGTCATTCTCACCTACGTTAGAGTATTGGCTGACTAAGTCACTTGTATTTAGGTAGGTGTAACTAACGTACGGTCTCCAGTTGTCCATTTCTGCAGATAGCACAACTTCATGCTCATTTGTGTGGTAGTCACCATTAGTAGCGTAATACTGGTTACCAATATGTACTACACCATTTTTTGAACCATCACTATTCTCATGCGTGTAAGTATAGTCTAGGCTGATAATACCAAAAGACAGTGATGAACCTGCAATGAACTGGTTGCTATTAACACCGTTGTCATTTATGTCCAACTCAGAGCGCTTGTAAGCATATCCACCAAATACATTAAAGTTGTCGCTAACGTTATAAGTAACTACCGCTTCTGCTAGTGCGTCAGCACCGGTATCCCACTTGCCAAGCTCACCATAAAGGTTCAACTCTACTTGATCTGATAGGTGGAAATCGTAGCCGTAACCGGCTGCTAGCCAACCTTGGTCATCAAAAGCAATATTTACATAGCCATCTTCAGATGTTTGAATCGTTGCGCCTGCTTCTGTTGCGTAGTCGCCGTTGTCAGCTGCGTTAGATGCAACATTTTGTTCTAGGTAAACTTCAACTGGCGCAGCGATAGCGGTAGTAGAAAGAAGTGCTGCAATTGAAGCGGATAGAACGGATAGTTTTTTCATTGGAATCTCCAGTGTTTGATACAAAGAGCGATGAGCTCAGAACATGGAGGGGATTATGAGATAAAGGTAACATTAGATATATAAAGTCATTATGAGTTAAAACATAAACTAGGGTTATATGTTTCAACCAAATGATGATTGGTTAGCGAATGGCGATAGGATAAGTAAAGAATAGTAAGTGAATGAAATTAAACATGAAGTGCACCAGTACAGCAGCCCAAAGACGACCTGTAAGGTAAAAAGTCAGCCCATAACAAACGCCAGCGATAGTAGCAAAAGCAATCAGCAACCAACCCCCAGCAAGATGAGCAATCCCGAATAAAATACTTGTAATAATCAGACCCGTTTTCCAGCCCAATTGTTTAGCTATCTCTTGCTGTGCAAACCCACGGAAAATGGCTTCTTCTGTCACACAAGTTAAGAGTAAATTGTTTAACAAGAACAGCCACCACCAGCTTGGTAGTGACAGCTCAACTCCTAACCCACCCAAAGCAACAGCAATAGGCAGTAAACTAGCTAACACGAGTAAAGGTTTTGCTAGCAACTTCCACTCAACCGGCTTCGGCTTACCCAATAGCGTTGGAAATGCCAATAATAGAGCAAAGAAAATAAGAGGTTTATCGAGGTTAAGATACATAGTAAATGGATGACTACTGGGGCCTGATTGCACTTTATCCAACACCAGTAAATTAGAAAAGCCAGGGAACCAATGTAGCGCCATACACAATGACCAAACAACGGTCACCGCTAGGGCAAGGAAATGCTTATAGCCTTTCATTCTTGATACTTGAGAAGCAATAGCAAAACCAAAAACGGTAAAAACTAGCCCCAAAATTGAAAGCCGCCCCTCGAACAACGCCCCCACTAAAGCAATCGCTAGAACAACGAAAGCGGTGTGCTTTTTGTCAATCAAAGCAAGTGCTATAGCGATTACTAGGGGTAACCAAATCCAGATAGAGCAGTCAAAGGCCATGATAAGATCTACAAAGCGCTATTTTTGATGTTGTTTGAAAATAGCCTTTATTTGTTCTCTTTTCTGCTTATGATTTTCATCATGAAGATAGCGTCTATGGTAGATCATTCTGTAATGGAGTCGATTAAGGGGGATCGGGTAAGGAAATATTCTAAGCCCAAGCATAGGCGCCACTCGTTCCGCCAAGCTGCGATTTGCTGAAGCAAGATAGTCGCTATCCGAGGCCAACATGAGCATTCCAGAAATTGAAGAAGTTTCCACCTTAACGGAGCGTGGCGCAACCGGTTTATCAGACAGGAAATCAATCGTACTCATCTCACTTCGACGAATCTTAAGCGCAATGTGTTGTTCTTTATAATAATCTTCAAACGTCAGAGTCTCCCCTATTCTGGGATGATCTACACGAGCTAAACAAACGGGTTCTTCGGTAAAGACTTCTTCCACTACAAATGAGTGACGTTTGCTATGTAAAACGTCAATAATTAGGTCTACCTTTTGACTGGTTAGGTCGTCGAAGACTTCCTCTTCATCTAGAGGTGCATCAGAGAACTCCATTCCTGGAATATCTTTTAGAAGGTGCAGGACTGTTTCACTGCAATGCACTTTTAGCGCATCATCTTGAGCCTCAATGGTTTCTAAAACCGACAGTGGCGACTCTATCTTATTAGCCAAACCTACGGCAGCGCCGGTTGGAGCGATACCCCGTCCTTCTCGAACGAACAACGCCTTGCCAACGACAGCTTCCAAACGCTTTAGGGCCGCACTTACCGCAGGTTGAGTAAGTTCTAGTTGTTCAGACGCTTGAGTTATAGACCGGCAACGATAAACCGTGAGAAACGTAGTAAGAAGATTAAGATCCATCGATTCAACAAGACAAAGAATTATAATTAAATCATAGATATATATAAGCAGTATCTCAAGAAGAAGCGTCTTGTTAACTCACATTTATTCACAGTGTCATCTATACTCAAAGCCAACGCGCCCTTAAATTTAATATGCTTAAATGCGACTATGAAAAACAAGGGTTTATCGTTAAAAAACAATGCAATTTTTCAATGGTTTCGATTAAGCTTAGGGGCATCTTTGGCCCTTGGTAATCATTACGTTTTATAGGGTTTAAAACTGCTTAAAAATATAGATGAGATTTAGTTTCAACTCATTGATATTATTACCCTTAATAGGCTTAATTTAAGATTAATTTATCTGTTCTAGGCAACTAGATGCGTAGGAGAAATACAAACGTTGAACGCTCAACAACACAATGAACAACCTGTAATCCGTTTAACAGGCGTAAGCAAAAGTTTTGATGACAAAGAAATCATCGGCAATCTAAACCTAGATGTAAACCATGGTGAATTCCTTACCATTCTTGGCCCATCAGGTTGCGGAAAAACAACTGTTTTACGTATGATTGCGGGATTTGAAACCGTGGACAAAGGTAACATCCTTCTTGCTGAGCAAGATGTTACTGATATTCCTGCAGAGCAAAGGCACGTAAATACGGTTTTTCAAAGCTACGCACTATTCCCGCACATGACGGTATTTGAGAACGTGGCGTTTGGTTTACGCATGCAAAAAGTTGCCGAGGCTGATATCGAACCTCGTGTAATGGAAGCCCTGCAAATGGTCCGCTTGGGCGCAATGAGTCAGCGCAAACCAAGCCAATTATCAGGCGGTCAACAGCAGCGTGTTGCCATAGCACGCGCAGTAGTGAACAAGCCTAAAGTTCTGTTGTTGGATGAGTCTCTCTCTGCCTTGGATTATAAGCTAAGAAAACAGATGCAAATGGAACTTAAACAACTTCAGCGTCAGCTTGGTATTACCTTCATCTTTGTTACACACGACCAAGAAGAAGCGCTCTCTATGTCAGACCGTATTATCGTTATGCGAGATGGCGTTGTAGAGCAAGATGGCACACCACGTGAAATCTACGAAGAACCAAAGAACCTATTTGTTGCTCGCTTTATTGGTGAAATTAATGTCTTCGATGCTATCGCGAAAGAGCGTTTGGACGAGAAGCGTATTCGCGCAACCATAGAAGGTGTAGATTCTATCGTCTACTTTGAAAAGCCCATCGTCGAGAATGAAAAACTGCGAGTGCTACTTCGCCCAGAAGATCTGCGACTCGAAGAGATTCGTGAATCAGAACAAAAGGGTATCGTTGGCCATGTCATTGAACGCACCTATAAAGGGATGACTTTAGATTCTGTGATTGAATTAGAGTCTGGCCTCAAGGTGATGATCAGCGAATTCTTCAATGAAGACGATCCCGATGTAGACCACTCCTTAGGGCAGAAAGTGGCTATTACATGGGTGGAAAGCTGGGAGGTCGTTCTTCATGATGAGCAAGAGGTTTAATCTTCAGAACGCGATCATTGCTCTGATTGTTGGTTGGTTAACACTGTTTGTTCTTGTACCTAATGTCATGATCATTGGGACCAGTTTTTTAACTCGTGATGAAGCCAACTTAATCGATCTTACATTTACCTTAGACAACTACGCTCGTCTAATGGATCCCTTGTACGCTAAGGTTTTATGGCACTCGTTTTACATGGCGATTATCGCGACTGTCATGTGCTTGATCATTGGCTATCCATTTGCCTATATCGTCGCCAAGATGCCACCTAAGTGGCGTCCATTCATGTTGTTTTTGGTTATCGTACCGTTTTGGACCAACTCTTTAATCCGTACTTATGGATTAAAAATCGTTCTAGGCACCCAAGGTATTTTAAATAAGTCTCTGATGGCTATCGACATCATAGATAAGCCGATGCGTATCATGTACACGGAAACCGCAGTCATGATTGGCCTCGTTTACATACTACTTCCCTTTATGATATTGCCTCTCTATTCAGCTATAGAGAAGTTAGATGATACTTACATTGAGGCCGCTAAGGACTTGGGAGCGAACAAACTACAAACTTTCACCCGTGTTGTATTGCCACTGACCATGCCAGGCATCATAGGTGGCTGTTTATTAGTTCTGCTACCTGCACTGGGGATGTTCTATGTATCAGATCTACTGGGCGGCGCTAAAAATCTACTGATTGGTAATGTGATTAAGAGTCAGGTACTCAATGCTCGGGATTGGCCGTTTGGTGCGGCGACCAGTATCGCCCTAACTCTTGCGATGGCCATCATGCTTTATGCGTATTATCGAGCAGGCAAGTTATTAAATAGAAAAGTGGAGCTGGATTGATGGGTCGCACACTCAGATTTAGTTTTATGACGCTAGTGTATGCGTTCTTATATCTGCCAATTATTGTGCTGATCGCAAACTCCTTTAATGCCAGTAAATTTGGTATGAAGTGGGGCGGCTTCACGACCAAGTGGTATGAAAGCTTATTTAACAACGATAGCTTGATGCAAGCGGCATGGCACTCATTAAACATCGCGGTATTTTCGGCAACAGCAGCCACTATTATTGGTAGCCTTACCGCAGTTGCGCTATTTCGCTACCAGTTCAAAGGCAAACGTGCGGTCAACGGCATGTTATTTGTAGTCATGATGTCTCCGGATATTGTCATGGCTATATCTTTACTTGCGCTGTTTTTGGTCATTGGGGCACAACTAGGCTTCTTTACCTTATTGATCGCTCATATTACGTTTTGCCTCCCCTTCGTGGTCGTGACGGTATACAGCCGCCTAAATGGCTTTGATGTGAAAATGCTAGAAGCTGCCAAGGATCTTGGTGCTGGGGAATGGGTGATACTAAAGCAAATCATCCTGCCGCTCGCTATGCCTGCAGTTGCGGCAGGCTGGTTACTTAGTTTTACTCTGTCACTCGATGACGTAATTATTAGCTCATTTGTGACCGGCCCAGCCTACGAGATATTACCGCTTAAGATTTACTCTATGGTAAAAGTAGGCATCTCTCCTGAGGTGAATGCGCTGGCAACCATGATGCTAATTGTCTCTCTAATACTGGTAATAATTTCTCAGCTTCTCGCACGGGGAAAAATGAAATAGTCTAATATTATCTGGTATTTAAAACCCTGCGGGTCATCTATGACCAGCAGATAAGTTTACATTGCTCATATCGACTTGGTCGTAATGGAAAAGCCTTCGGGCGATAATTAAATGGAAAAGTAATGAAAAGTAAACTCTATGCTAGCGCCCTTTGTGCGGCGACACTGTTTTCTTTGCCTGCTCTGGCAGCCGACAAAGAATTGTATTTCTACAACTGGTCTGAATACATTCCAAACCAAGTGCTAGAAGATTTCACAAAAGAAACTGGCATTAAGGTGATTTACTCCACCTATGAATCCAATGAAAGCATGTACGCCAAACTAAAAACGCAAGGTTCTGGCTACGACTTGGTTGTTCCCTCTACATACTTCGTATCAAAAATGCGTAAAGAGGGTATGCTTCAAGAGATCGATAAAGCCAAACTATCTCACTTTTCTGATCTCGATCCCAGCTACCTAAACAAGCCATTTGACCCTAACAACAATTACTCTATCCCTTATATCTGGGGCGCAACTGGCATTGGTATCAACTCTGAAATGATCGATAGATCTTCTGTCACTAAGTGGGATGACCTTTGGAGTGAAGAATGGCGAGGCCAGCTAATGCTAATGGACGACTCTCGTGAAGTCTTTCATATTGCACTGACAAAACTTGGCTACTCGCCAAATACAACGAATCCTGAAGAAATAAAAGCGGCTTATGAAGAGTTGAAAAAGCTAATGCCTAACGTCTTAGTCTTTAACTCAGATTTTCCTGCTAACCCTTATATGGCCGGTGAGGTGTCATTAGGCATGTTGTGGAATGGTTCCGCTTATATGGCTCGTGAAGAGGGCGCTCCAATTGATATTATTTGGCCAGAGAAAGGAACTATCTTCTGGATGGATAGCTTAGCCATTCCAACAGGTGCTAAGAATGTTGAAGCAGCCCACAAGATGATCAACTTCCTACTGCGTCCTGAAAATGCTGCTAAGATCGCTTTAGAGATTGGTTACCCTACTCCAGTGGCTACCGCTCATGACTTACTGCCGAAAGAGTTTGCTGAGAACCCTAACGTATACCCTCCAAAAGAAGCCTTAGAAACAGGCACTTGGCAGGATGAAGTGGGTGAAGCGAGCGTATTGTACGAAGAGTACTTCCAAAAACTTAAAGTTGAGTAAATCAGAAAAGGGCTTGTGATGTTCATTCGCAAGCCCTTTTCTTATGGCAACAAGACCTTTCATTTCCTAATCACTATTTGAACAGCTGCTCAGACACTATAAAACACAAACAACGTGTAGATGACTTTCAATAAATAAAAGCGTTATTAATCAAAAGAATAGAGCTTAAAATTTGAGAGTAAATAGATAAGAGCTAATCAACGGCTACAACCATTTGTTTAGTTTGGCGTAAAGTGGTCACATTAAATTCAAATTTATCCTTTAGACTGCACCTGTGTGTATTACAAAAGGCCTACCTTAATGTCTAAAGTGTCTCTCAACACTCTTTCTGCAATCTATAACTATGTAAATTTAGCGAAGAAGCTACGCGCAACATCCGGTGAAGTAGCCGTTAGGGATAGCCAAAAAATGATAGATACCGCTTTGGATCTGACTGACTTAGGGATAGGTAGTACCAACAAACAAGAGAATTTTGAGTCAAGTACACAGCTATTGTTGACGTTTCTAGAAGAAGAACTAGATAAGCGAAAGCTAAGATTCGATGTCTTAGAATAGACGACTTTCGTTGCAAATAAGTCGTCTATGGGTCAGCAAGCTAACGTTACAAATAACGCTATACCGACCTAAAAGTGCAAGTTGATAGTCAAACTGTATCAAAGCTTTATTTATTGGCTTTGTGCGGCTTTGACTAATGTTGCTAAGATAAAAACACCAAACAGCACATGTAAGTTAAGCGCCCATGCGATCATCGCAATAGTGAACGCGACAAATGTGCCACCTTGATTACCCCAAAACATCATTTTCTTGTTCATAACCCCACCGCCTATTTGCAGAGAAAAGTAACAAAATGGGTTAATAGGCTATCCGTTGGGCTTACTTAATATGCTTTCGGGTACATTATTATTGTGCAACAAAATCTCGACTAACACATTGATAGTGTTCACATTACTAACGGAACACTCTGCAGAAAGTAATAACGATTTGGCGCTAAAATTACTCTAGTTCCACCTGCGGTCTAAATAACATTTCATGAATAATGACATCTTCAGGGAGCTTAAGTAATCCTAATATTGTGCGAGCAACACTTTCTGGCTTCATATATTCAGGTCTTTCAGCCTCTCTAAAACTAGTATCTGTGCCCCCCGGAAGTAAGTTTGTTACCTTGATTCCAAATGGCTGAGCTTCTTTCATTAACACTCCAGTAAAACCGGAAAGACCTTGCTTAGTTGCTGTATATACAGACATTGTCTCACTAGCTCTCTTTGCGACGGTGCTTGTTACATTAAAAATGTATCCTGACTTTTGAAGCTTCATAACTGCTAGCGCTTGTTTGCACAATAACATTGGCGCTCTCAAATTAACGGCGTATTGCAAGTCTAATTCTTCAACGGAAAACTCATCTACTGGACATTTTCGAGAGTTCATCCCTGCATTGTTGATAAGTACGTCTAAGCCATTAAGCTCAGTGACAGCATGATTGAACATCTCTGTGACATTCGCGGATACGCTGAGATCATAGATGCCGATGTGACATCCCGTTAAAGCGTGCAATTCGATTAGCTTCTCTTTGTTTCGCCCAGTTGCAAAGACTTGATTTCCCTCTGAACACAACTGTTTTACTAGTTCAAATCCAATACCACTACTTGCACCTGTTACGATTACCTTCATCTTTTACTCCTCAATAGTCGTTCGCACCTAACCTCAATCTAACCTTTCTTCATATTCATTACACAATGGAGTGATGCGATATGTGTGGTTAAACGTAAGCAATTGAAACTCAGCCTGAAATAACAGAGAAATTGACAACGTCACCATCTATAAATGAACTTCTTCCCTATCTGTAACGCGCATAAAAAATGCCACCCGAAGGCAGCATTGTTTGATTATTGTGGTTGATTCAAATATCGAATCCAGTTCAGCGCAACTCGGTCCGATTTAATTTGGTTGGCTTTTTGAGCATGCTTGAGTGCCTGCTCTCGATTGCCTAAGCGATAATATGCTTCAACACTCGTTAACTCTCTTCTTGAGCTCTCTTCAACCTTATCTAACTGAGATATCGCCGTCTTATACTGTTTGTTTTGCATAAGCAATTGAATGTAAGACCAACGATAGTCGTTATCTTTACCGGATGCTCTAGCCCAAGCATTAAGCGACTCATCCCACTCTCTAGCTTTTTGCCAGTGCTGCGCTTCAATAGCAAGATCCTTCGCTTTTGCAGTATCGCCTTTGTTCAAATTATGAAATATTTGAGCCGACTTCTCTGGTACGCCTTGTTTGGAATAAAGTTGCGCCATCATTCTATATTGGTCTTTGGTTAGCTCAAATCCAGCTCTCTCATACTGCTTTAGTGTTGATAATGCTTGTTGGAAGTTCCCTATTCTTAAATACAGATTAAGTGTTTGTGTCCACCATCGTTCTGTTTCGGGCTCCAGTCCTCTTAATACTAATGTTGTTTTTAACGCATTATTCCATTGCTTCAAAGAAAGCTCTGCGCCCAAACGCAGATTCAATACTGACGTTGTCGTCTTACCACCAGCAGAGTAATAACTCTTCGATGCGTTTAACACTGATGTCCAACTTTCCATTTGATAGTTAGCTTGCCCGATACGAAGCCAGATCTGCTGAACCGTCTCAGGTTGCAAGGATTTCTGAGTTTGATTCTGAGAAATGACTTGATGGTAATTATCTAGCGCTTGGCTCATCTTGCCATTGGACAACTGAATATCCGCCAGCATGCGCTGAGTTTCGGTATGCTGCTCAGCAGGAAGCCCCTTAAGTTCAATAGAATGCGACAACGCCTTTTCAGCTTTCGCGCTTTCTTCTTCCTGCCAATACAAGATACCTAACATTCGTTGCACATATGAAGTATCAAAGGTTCTGCTAGAATCCACACTTTCTAGGACCTCGATCGCCTTTGTGTCATCGCCTTGGCTTTGCAATTCATAAGCTTGATGTACTCGATTAGCTGTAGATCGGCTAAGCTCTTGGGCATTCACATTTGAACCAAGAAAAATAGCCGTTAGCACGAGCATTATAAGTGATCTGTTCATCATTGCAGTTTGAACTCCAACTTCACGGTTTGACCTTCTCGAGGTGTTGCCTTGCCATTGACAACTAATGGTTGGTACTTCCAACGCTGTAGCGCTCTTGTCGCTTCTCTATCAAACACTCGCTTAGGCTCACTCTGCACCACTTCAATATTAATAGGATTACCTACTTCGTTGATGGTAAAGCTCATTACTACATAGCCTTCAATCTTGCGGCTCAGTGCTCTTGCCGGATATCTAGGTTCCATACGATGCAGTGGCATCACCTGTTGGTTTTGCGCAATCTTCATCGGGCCTGGATTTGAAATGGCTAACCCAGAAACCGCCGTATCCAACGCAACCTGAGGTAAATCTAAACTGTCTAACGATAATGCGTTTTCCGTGACGTGACTTGAATCAGTGACTTGAGTCTCCGGGGGTTGGGCTGGCTGCTCAGGCGGTTCTGGCAGTTGACGCTGACGGCGTTGTGTTTGGCTATCTTGCTCTACTTGCAACATGTCAAACCTGACTGTTGGCTTTTGATCAGGCAAAGAAGTCTTGCCCATATTCACCAGCCAAGTCATAAAGCCGAACACAAAAAAGGTCATCAAAATAGCAGCGGGGAGCGCAATGAATAATCGTTTCATCAAAAGTCTCTACTTTGCCGTTCAGTTTGGGGCTGCAGTAGCCAGTGCAATTTTTTCAATACCCGCACCTTTAGCTCCATCCATTACCTCGACAACTGTGCCATTAAAGGCAAACTTGTCAGCTTGGATCACTACTGAGGCATCTGGCTTGTCGATGATCATACTCTCTAGCGTTGCTTGCACTCGTTCAACATCTACCAAGCGTTTATCGATATACACTTGATTGGTATCTGTAATAGCAATGAAAATACCGGCATCTTTTTGACTGGTTGCGTGAGCCGCCTGAGGACGATTTACCTCAACGCCAGATTCACGCACAAAAGAACTGGTCACAATGAAAAAGATCAACATGATGAATACGATATCGAGCATCGAAGTCATATCCACTTGTGCTTCTTCATTACGCTCGCGGCGGCGTCCTAATCTCATAATATTAACCTTCAGCTATGAATTCGCAGCAGTCGCTCTAAGTGCAACTGTTTACGTTCTGCCAATCCATATAATCTTGAATAAACAAACATACCAACGAGTGCGGCAACCATACCCGCCATCGTTGGAATCGTGGCCATGGAAATACCTGCAGCCATTAGGCGCGGTTCGCTGTTTCCTTGGGCTGCCATCACATCAAATACCGAAATCATGCCAGTTACTGTCCCCAATAATCCAAGCATTGGGAATAGGGCTACAAGTACCTTCATTAAGGACAGTGAGCGTTTAAGGCTAGATTCCGATGCAGATAGCCATGCGCTTCTTTGGGATAGAGCGTACCAAGAATGGCGGTCAGTGCGCTGTTGCCACTTAAGCACCCAGTCATGCTGACTCTTAGGAAATACCCAAAAGAAGTACAAGATTCTATCTAAAACAAGTATCCAAAAAACCAACATCACAATGGCGAGCCACCACAGAACCGGACCACCTCGAAACATCAGTTCTTCAATAGAACCGACAAGGGGTACGTCTGATAGCATCGCCCAAATTGACGCAATGTCGTTCATTATGCCGTTGCCTCTTGTGCAATCTGGCTGTCAGTTGAGTGCTTGCGCTCAGCGCTTTGTGCAACCAAACCAACACCTTGTTTTTCAACAAGATTACGAATGCCTTCAGATAGGCTTGATAACAAGTTATGTACCAGAAGCAGTGGCATTGCCGCGATCAGGCCAAGTACGGTTGTGATCAACGCCATTGAAATACCACCTGCCATAATACGAGGGTCAGCATTGCCAAATTGAGTAATGGTCTGGAAAGTATCAATCATCCCTGTCACAGTACCAAGTAGGCCAAGCATAGGTGCTAGCGCCGCTAATAACTTGATGGTAGAAATACCTTGCTCTAGGGTTTCTTGTTCGTCCATTACCGCTTCTAATAAACGAAGCTCTAGTGCTTCGATCGTTGGGCTTTGATCTTGTTTATGAACCAACATAACCCTGCCAAGTGGGTTGTCATCCGAAGGTGACTCAACATCTTTTAACTGCTTGGTTATCTTAGATTTGATAGACATCAGTATTACAGCACGATAAAGACCTATCAAAAGACCAACAAGTAGCAAACCAAGAATGATTTTACCTACTAGGCCACCTTGCTCAATACGCTGCATTACTGTTGGGTTGTTAGCTAATTGTTCCAACAAAGCACCACGTGTGGCATCAATGGCAACCACTGGCATTTCAGCTCTCATATCCGTGTTGAGAGTCAGAGCCTGTTTTGGCTGCACAGTATAAGACGTAGCGATTTGTTTATCTGAGTTCCACACTAGATAACCATTGTCATCCGCCAATGCGAATGCACCCATACGCAACACTTGCTTGTGCTCTATCTCACCTGAACCACCCACGAAAGGTACATTGATAATAGTCGCCTGTGAACTTACCCTGATCTGATGAACATAAGACTGCCAAAGGCCATATAGCTGGTCTTTAGAAGGGATAGACTTTGCAGCAATGATGTCATTGATAGTTGCCACATCTTGCTTAAGTCCAATAGAGGCAACCGAACGCTCTTGCTCTAACTGAACGTCTTTTGCCGATTGACGAACGACACCAAAGATCTCGCCCAAACTGCCCGTGGCTAAGGTCAGTTCTTTCTCTTTTTCGGAAAGCTTTTGCTCATTGTCTTGAAATTGAGCACTGAGCGAATCTATAGACTTGTTAAGATCTGAGCGCTGCTTTACCAATGCATCATATTGGCTTTGAAGCTTCTTTTCTTGAGAAGAAAACTCAGCTTCTCGTTGTTTATTATGCTGCTGCTCTGTTGCTTTCGCTGTTGCTGTGTCATTAAGAAGCGATTGGCTGGCATAAGTCGGAAGTACAAATAGTACTGACGCTAACACTAGGCTGATTTTTGCTAGGTGATGTTTCATCGACTATTTTTCCTCACCCGTTACTGTTTCAGACGCCGTGGTTTCAGACTTAATGGTTTCAAACTTAGTGTTTTCAACAAGCGTCAGCGAAATCGGCAACTCAAGAATACTTGGTGACGCTTGCTTCGCTGCTATATCAAATGCTTTATCAATCTCGCGACCCACACTACCATTTTGTAACACCCATTGGTTGCTATTGTCATCCCACGCCCAATAGCGTTGACGATCATTTGAGCGTGCAACTAAAGAAACGCGACCTATATAGAGTTGCTCTGCAATGATAGGCTTTCCGTCGACTTCAATGGTGCCTGAATAAGCGCCCATTTTAGTCCCGTAGTCCATTTCAATCTGATAGGCCTCCAAAATACGACGGTATTTTTCAGCGTCACTCACATCAGCTTGAGTCATCATTTCATTCAAGCTATCTAGGCGTTTAGCTCTAGCTTCAGTGCGGATTGGGCGATCTTCAGCATTGAGCTTTTCAAGGCCTTCTAGCATCTCGTACATCAAAGGCACAATGCTTTGGCGAGTATCATCGATTTGAGAAAGCTGCGCATCAAACCCTTCGAGCTCTTTACCTTGGCTTGCGATCAAACCTTCAAGGTGCGAGTTATAAACAGAAAGGTTATGAACTTCCTGCTTAATCCCTGCTATGTCCGCTTCTAGCTGCATCGCCTTATCACTGCTGTTTGCAACGCGATTTTGGGTCTTTGCTGCACGTTGCGTTATCTGCGTCTCAATATTTTGAGATTTTTGCAATGTTGCCTGTTCATTGGCCATAGACAAAGAACTCGTCATGGATAGACCTGCAACAAGCAGATATCGCATTCTTGTGTGGTTCATAGGTTTCTCGTAAATCTGTGATTTAGCTAATTGTCACTAATGTAATCTAAAGTGAGACTCATTCTCAATGAGATTAATCAATTATTGTTAATAATTTTTGATATCTCAGGTACCATCTCATCGATTAAGTAGTTGATGGATAGTGGACTGTAAAAAGAGAATGCTCCTCCTACCATGTCGCCGGTAAAATACTCTCGTCCATCACGATGAAACGGCATGCGCTTTCGAAATGCGACAGTACTTGCAGAATCTATATCTTTCTCTTCACCCAACCAGATAACGACATCTGTCTCTAAAAGGTTTAGTCGCTCTTCACTAAAAGAGGCATAGAAACTGTTACCGGCTAATTCATCAAAAGGCCTAGGGATAAGGAACCCTAGTTCAGTCAAGAATTTAGAACGTAGATCTTTACTTGCATAGGCGCCCGGTTGCTTGTTGTAATAGAACGCGACCACCGCTGTTTTTCCCTTAAATTCAGGATGAGCGGCTTTCACACCATCTAAGCGGGCAACGATATTCTGTATGTTTTCTTTTGCTTGAGCTTCTAAACCAACCGCTTGGCCTATCATTTGATGCTTTTCGTTCCATGGCATCATCCAATCGGCATATTCACCTGACTGAGCCAAAGTCGGAGCAATCGTTGATAATTGCTCGTATTCACGCTGATTCATTCCAGAAGATACGCCCACAATAAGGTCTGGTTTTAAGCTTGCGATCTTTTCATAATCATATGAAGTGCCCTTAAGAACTACGGGTTTTGCGTCTCCAAGTTCATCTTGAGCCCATGGCCAAACGGCATAAGGCTGGTTTCCGTACCATTCACGCGTCGCCAATGGCTTAATACCTAACGCCAACAAATCATCTTGATCGCTCACACCCACAGAGACAATTCGAACGGGTTGTTTGTTGATCTTAGTGACACCAAATTTATTTTGAATTTCCAAAGGGAAAGACAGTAATTGAAATGACAATAAAGTCATACATAATCCCAAGATCCCATTCTTCATATTTCTAATTATCCTTTGATTTCTTAATGAGCAAATATGCAAATAATGGCGCACCAATAAGAGAAGTCACTAGCCCTGCTGCTACCTGAGTTGGAGCAAATAACGTCCGACCAATAAGATCGGCTACTAACACCAGTAAAGCCCCTACCAAAGCAGAGTTGATTAAATGATTGGTTGAACCACTTTGACTCAAACCCCTCGCTAGGTGAGAAGCAATCAATCCCACAAACCCAAGGGGACCGACGATAGCCGTTGCTAATGCAGCACCAAAAACAGAGACTATTAGTAAAACCAGCTGCACTTTAGTAATTGCAATACCTAAGCCAATAGCAACCTCATCGCCCAATAAAATAGCATCCAAACGCCTGCCATTATAAAGCGAAGCACATAAGACAAGAGCTAAAACCACAACAAGTAAAGACACGTCGCCCCAACTTGCAGTATGCACACTACCCGCCAACCAAGTTAAGGCTGACATGGCACTTTGAACTTCACCATAAGTTAGAAATACAGAGGTAACCGCACTAACGAAGGCGGCTATGCCAATACCAATAAGAATAAACTTTAGATTGTGCGACTGCCCGCTAAGAGACTGGATAAGAAACGCCACACCCAGTGAGCCGGCAAACGCTATCACTTCTCGCCAATGGATAAGCGCCTCTGGGAACAACATAGTTGCAATAACTACGGTCAAAGCTGCTCCTTGGCTTATTCCTATCAAGCTTGGATCGGCAAGCGGGTTTCGCGTAATACCTTGTAGAATTGCTCCTGACAATGCAAACAAAGTACCGGCTAATATCGCGACTAAAGTTCGAGGTAAGCGAAAATCAAACAGTATAGACGCGGACTGACTAGAATCAGGGGCAAGTATTAACCCCGCGACCTTAGACAATGAAAGGTCGTAGCTACCCATGCTTAAGCTTGCGCCAAACAAAATGGCCAAAATAAACATTAGAGCAACCGTCACCGCGACTGCTTGTGCATTGCATAGAAACGACATGCCTAGGCGTGAAGTGCGAATGACTTTTAGTTCCATTATCGAACCTTCACTTTAACTAGCAAAACAAACAATGGAGTACCAAGTAAAACCGTAATAAGCCCAGTTGCTATTTCTTGAGGTTGGATTAGATATCGAGCCAAAGAATCGACCACCAACAAGTAACCCGCACCCACTACGATTGAGCATGGAACAATAACTCGGTAGTCCGCTCCAACGAGTATGCGAACTACATGAGGAATCACGAGGCCGATAAACCCTAGGGGGCCAGCAAGAGCGACTGAAGCGGCTGTTAACACAACCACACACACTAGTAATTGCCACCTTCGTCTATTTACGTTGATACCTAAACCTGTAGCGATATGCTCCCCCATAGACATAGCCGTAATCGTTGGTGACAATACAATTGCTCCCACCAGACCTAGCAAAATCCACGGTAAGCACCACATTAAACTTTCAAGATTACTTCCAATGAGTGAACCTACTAACCAAACTCGCATCTGCTCGAATGTTCGCTCATCAAATAAATTAAACAAGGAAAGTAGCGCTACAGTGAAAGCGGTGTACGCTGAACCGGCAAGAATTAGACTTAGCGGTGAGGCTCCACCTCTGGTTCGAGAAGCAACAGTCCATACAATAATGGCGCTCACTGTCGATCCTATGGCAGCAACAACCGGTAGCCAAATTAGAAAGCTCTGGCCAAAAATACTCATAAAAATAACAACAGCCAATGCTCCGCCAGACATCATTCCAAGTAGGCTTGGATCAGCTAACGGGTTGCGCGTAACGCCCTGCATCACTGCACCTGAAACAGCTAAGCTCGCACCGACAGCTGCCGCAACTAATGCTCTAGGGAGACGCAACTCCTGAATAATCAAATGAGTGAAGTTATCCTCATCATAAGCAGTTAAAGCTTGAAACACCTCTGAAAAAGACACGTTTTGTGTGCCAATAGACAAGTGCCAAAAAAGAGTCAGAACAAAACCTGCAGTGATAAGACAAAGGCTGGCAACAAACCTAACATTCATTCTAGGCATCAGGTGTTTCTCTGAGGTACTGCTGTAGGTATGCAAATCTTGCTACCTGTTTCTGGTTCTGTGAATACCTTAGCTTGCAGGCCAAATACCTCAAATAGGTTTTGATCCGTGAATACTGCTTCAGGCGTACCCTGAGCATAGATTTCGCCATTTTTAACCATTACGAGATGATCGGCATACGAAGCAGCTAGATTGAGTTCATGGAGCACAACCACCAAAGTTCTACCATAATCATGAGCGAGTCGACTCAGCAAAGAGAGCAAATCGACCTGTACTTTCAAATCTAGATACGTCGTTGGTTCATCGAGTAAAATAATATCGGTTTGTTGAGCAAGCACCATTGCAATCCAACAACGTTGCCTCTGCCCTCCTGACATTTCACTGATTGGACGATCTTGAAGCTCTTCCACATTAGCCATTTGCATCGCTTCTAAGACCGCTTCCTCGTCTTCAGAGCTCCATTGTTGGAAAAAAGACTGATGGGGATAACGCCCTTGTGCTACTAACTGCTTAACCGTTAAACCTTCAGGCGCAATAGGCCCTTGAGGCAATAGTGCCAATTGCTTCGCTACTGATTTGGGGTTCTGTTTATTAATATCCTCGCCATTAAGTAGTATTTTGCCACTCATGGGTTTAAGCACCCTTGCCATACACTTCAATAGCGTTGATTTACCACAGCCATTAGATCCGATAAGTATGGTCAACTTACCCGGTTTGATATCTAGATTGACGTTTTTTACTACAGGTTGAATTTTTGCAGATGAGCCATAGCCAACAGACAGTGCCTCAGCTGTAAAAGTAACCTGATTAGATGAAGTTAGTTTTTCCACTTATGCTTTCTTTTGTAGTGTTTTATTGCTTTGCAATCTTGGGCAATCAGAGCAAAGCGCCCCACCCTCAACTCTATCTGCGAGGCAACAACTGCGCCTTACACGAACGATAGGCTCATTTGCACTTGAAACAATGGTATTCCATATCGAATTGGGTAGCTTCAACCCTTCAATCCAAAATCGCAGTTGCTCCAGTAACGTTGCGCTTGCTGTGCTTGGGGACATACGTTGCAAGTTGATCAAATTACCAAGCAGGTTGTCCGCTAAAAGTTGGTTAGAAAAATTCGTAGAACACCGCGTTACCTCATTGAGTCGTTTTCTGTAATCAGAAAACAATGCCTCTAAATTAATAGAGACGCGTGAGATAAGAGACTCGACATTGTCATGCTGTAGAGTTTGCGTTTGAATCTGGAAACCAGTGATAAGACAAGAAGACGCTTTCTGATAGAAGTGTTCAAAAGAAGGAGCAACTCCCGATTGATACACCGCGACAAATGCTATAGCCAGAGGTTGCCAACACAATAAATCCCAGGTACGGGTCGCCCAGTAAACTCGCCCAGCATCTGGATATGCTTGTCGTATGCTGTCATAGAGAAATTGTATTGATTCTAACTCATCTCCACACGAAGAAATCCAAAGTTCGCCTTTAGCGAACTTTGGTTCAAGAAGAGATTGACCATCAAGATAGGGTGATAAAGCTCTACAGTTATCAAGTAAACCCTGCATCGGGCTTACTTGATGTACTTGAACTGCCCCACCTGAGGTATCAGAACTCGCTCTCAACATTAGAAGTTGTAGTTAAAGTTCAGTTCTACTGTACGCTCAGCGCCGTACCAGCAGTTATTAATGTCATAACAAGTATAAGTGTCTTCATCAAACAAATTGGTTACGACTAGGTTTGCCGTCGCGTCAGTCATCGACTCAGATAAGTAACTTAAGTCATAACCGAATGACAAATCAGCAACGATGTAATCTGGAACCTTACCTTGAGTATTCTCGGCGTTTACTTCCATCTCTCCCATATAGCGGACACCAGCACTCGCTCGAGTACCGCTTAATGCGCCGTCATAGAAGAAATAATTTGCCCATACGCTCGCTGCATGTGTTGGAACATAGATAGGAGTAGTTCCAACTAAATCAGGATTCACGTCTTCTGTTACTTCTGCATCGGTATATGCGTAAGCCGTCGTAATATCCAAACTATCCGTAGCATACCAAGTCCCCTCAAATTCAACACCTTGAGAAACAATTTCACCCACTTGGATCTTAAATGGGTAATTGTTTGCATCAGGCAGTAGAGAGTCTTCTTTAATGATATGGAAATAAGACATAGTGAATTGCTTCGACATATCCATAGAAAGATATTTCAAACCAACTTCAAATTGTTTACCAATCTGAGGGTCAAAGCTATTACCACTTGAATCGGTACCAGCTGCTGGTTCAAAACTTGTAGCATAACTAAGGTATGGTGAAAAACCATTACCTAGTTCATATAAGCCACCAACACGATATGAGAAATTACTGTGGTCAGCTTCAAAGTCCGTTCCATAAGAGGTTTCATCAGACGTATAATTGTCATATCGACCACCCGCAATTAACACAAGGTTATTAATTCTAATTTGATCTTGTAGATAAACACCAATTTGCTCTAGCTCAATACTATTATCGAATTCAGTACCTGTGCCAAGGTTGTTTCTATCAATGTAATCATTATTTGGATTAAAAATATTAACGACATAAGTTTTGTCGTAGTAAGTCGTATCTAACATCGAACCTTTTTGACGTTGGTAATCAAAACCAAACAAAGCGTTGTGTTCTACATCACCCGTCATGAAAGTCTTCGACAACTGATTATCGATAAAGAAACCTTTGTGGTCTTGATCAATACTATATGCAGTCATGTCATTAAGATCACCCGTCATTGTATCTACTTGCGTATAATAGGTATCTTCACGGTAAGTAGATGCATCTATGTATCGAGCGTTCTGTAGGAAATTCCAACCATTGCCAAAATCATGATTGATTTTATAGCCAACCATTAACACCTCACGTTCAAACTTACTCCAATCATCTGCCCCCACAAACGTAGATGGCGATGTAGAGCCTTGAGGTGAATCTATGAACATACCAACCGCAGGTAATGAAGAGTCTAACCCTAGTGAAGGATCATTTTGGTAGTAAAGATTGAAGTTAATCAAAGTGTTATCAGATACCTGCCAGTCGACAGATGGTGCAATCACATAACGCTCTTCTTCAATAGAATCAACTTGGCTATCTTGTTTACGAGCTAGGCCAATAAAACGATAAGAAAAATCGCTAGTCCCAATCTGACCAGTAGAATCAATCGATGCTTCCATTAGATTACGTGAACCCGTAGCAACACCAACGTCAGTGCTCGATTCAGTTTGTGGAGATTTGGCTATCATATTCACCATACCCCCTGGCGCCATTGAACCATAAAGAACAGACGTTGGGCCTTTGAATACTTCAACTTGCTGAACTGCTATTGGATCAATTTGAGGTTGAAGGAAACCGTATGAAGCTGGTAGTGATAAACCATCGTAATAGTTAGTAGAAACGTCAAAGCCACGAATTCTGAACGTGTCGTACATGCTTACCGAGCCGCCTCTTTGCTCTGCCACAACACCTGGCGTATAACGCAAGGCTTGATTCAAGGTTTTAACGCCGTGTGCTTCTAAATCTTCACTGTCAATAACATTTATCGCCTGCGGTGTTTCCTCAGGTTCAAGAGACGTTTTAGTTGCCGTGTTTCGATAGGTCTTACCTAGAACTGAAATAGTTTCAATATCTTGAGTTTGTTCTGTTTTTGCAGAAACAGAGGTTGAGCTTAGCATCCCAGCTATAACAGAAAGGGCTATAAGGTTTGGTTTAAAAGTTTGAGTTAGCATCTTTATCTGAGTCACACTTGATTATATTATCGCCAATACAAATGATAATTAGTCACATTTGCATTCAATTTCGAGCATCATAAAGTCACTTGCAATGTTTTGCAACAGAAGAAAAGTGATGCTGAAAATGAGCAATAAGAGACTGATTGCACTTAGAGTTAGAGCAACAACATAAGTCGAATGGCAATAACTAACTGTTATGCATTATTAAAATGAACATGATGGAGCAAGAGGCCGACCCAATATTAGCAAGCACATTTAGTCGCGAATGGATGGGCTAGTAGCAACTAAACACAATTGTTACCTATTTGATAACAAGGGTGTTTTTTATACAGATGATGGGCCATCACATACCGCTAGTGGAAGCATTCCGCGTATCTACTGGAACAACCACCGGAATGTCGTTCTAGCTCGGAATATTAAATTATCAAAAGTGACCCTCTATTTGCTTAATACCAATCACATTAAATGAGCCGTTATTTACTACAATTGCTATCAATCACTCTTGACCTCTACCACCTAAACAAGGTTTAATTGCGCCCCTTTTTTCATAGCATTCACTGGTCTTTGGAGGACACATGGCAATTGGTTTTGATTACGGTACGGCGAACTGCTCTGTTGCGCATATTATTGATAACCAAGCAATCCAAATTCCACTCAGCAATGGCGACAAATACATCTCGTCAACTCTATGTGCTCCTACTTCTGAATCAGTATCTGAATACCTTTATCGCCGTAAGCAAATTATGCCTATGACACAGCCTGGTGAAGCCGTGTTACAACGTGCTATTCGAGCTAACCGAGAGGAAGGCATTGACGTTATGGAAGAAGAAATTCTGTTTGGGCAATCGGCTTTGGATCTATACCTAGAAGATCCAAAGGATGTGTATTACATCAAATCTCCAAAGTCTTTCTTAGGTGCTAGGGGATTGCGTGATGTGCAGCTTGCCTTCTTTGAAGACTTAGTATGCGCCATGATGGAAAACGTGAAATCTCAAGCAGAGCTATCTCTTGAAAGAGCAGTTGAAGATACCGTTATAGGCCGACCTGTAAACTTTCTTGGTCGTGGTGGAGAAGAGTCAAATCAGCAAGCACAAGACATATTACTTAGAGCTGCGACCAGAGCTGGCTTTAAGAACGTTGAATTTCAATTTGAACCGGTTGCAGCGGGACTCGACTACGAGAGCACATTAACTTCTGACCAAAACGTATTGGTGGTTGATATCGGTGGTGGTACAACCGACTGTTCTATGATTCAAATGGGACCATCTTGGCTTGGTAAAAGCGATCGAAAAGAGACTCTACTTGGCCATACTGGGCAACTTGTAGGGGGTAACGATCTCGATATCCATATTGCTTATAAGCAATTTATGACTGAGTTCGGTAAGGGTAGCCGAAAACAATCAGGTCTAGAAATACCAATCAGTCAATTTTGGCATTCTATTTTGATTAATAATGTTCAGGCTCAACGAGACTTTTATGGGAAAGAAAACCTAGCCCTACTCAGACAACTTCATCGTGAAGCCTGTGAGCCCGCTAAGCTTTCGCGAATGATTGAAGTGCACCAAGGAGCCCTTGGCTACGGCATTGTGTCTCAAGCAGAAAATGCCAAGATTGCCTTGTCAGACAGTGATACCTATCTCGCCAAGATAAAACTTCTTAGTGAGATGGTAGAGATTCCAGTGTTGAAACAAGAGATGGAACAAGCCATTGAAGTGCCAAAAGAGAAGATCACTAAGTTGGTTTTGGAAGCAGTTCAGCAATCGCAAACCACTCCAGACGCAGTATTCATGACCGGTGGCTCAGCTCGCTCAGTTGTACTAAGAAACGCAGTACAAACAGTATTACCAAGTGTACCTGTCGTGAGTGGTAATTACTTTGGGTCTGTTACTGCTGGCTTGGCACGCTGGGCTAATGTGTGTTTTAGATAGCCTATAAATACACATCACTTTTGAAAGCCTTCCAAATTCGGTCTAGACTTAGCTTTTAAGGCTAAATAGTTCTCATTTGCGAGGGATAATATGAATTTAAAGCCTATACAATTTGTGATTTTAGGTGTCATAGTTGGCTTCTTTATGAATAATCTTTACCACATATCACAAGAAGCCAGAGCGGCCGATAAGATCGCCAAGCAAAGTGTTTCTCTCTTCTCAAACTGTTCTGGCGATCAGAAGCGATCTTAGCCTCAAGTTGCTGTTGGGGTAAATCAAGATTCAGGAAATCGTTGCTTAAAGCGATACGATTGCAGACTACGCCCAATAATCAAAGTAAGTAACCACATCCAAGAAAAAGCCCCGCCAGACTCATCGCCAAACACGGTATCTTCTTCATCAGGTGTGTAATTTTCACGATCAAATTCAGTGACAATAATCTTAGGCAACTCTCGTCCTGCTAGTACGTCTGCAATCCAACCTCGATACTCAGCTACTTCAGTATAAGCTGACGAATAGTCAGAGTCAGGGTTCCCACATTGAGTCGGGCCATAACTGGTTATCCCAACTTGGATGTATTGATTCCCGTTATACCAGTAGAGAGGACCACCTGAGTCGCCCCCACAGGTAGAGTTAAGCAAGTCTGTATCAGGGCTATAATCTCCAATTAGACAGAGTTGTTTACTGCTTATCCCAGCTGATGAACAATCAGACCTGGAAAGCAATCTTTGAGTTGTGCCCTGCAAGTCATCCGAGCCATCTGTTCCAGAACGTGTGTAACCATGGCCAATCGTAACCATCTCAGTTCCCACCGCGTCATAGGACGAGATGTCGCTCATAGAGGCTAAAGTAACATATGCTGAAGTGTCTACGGGTAAGGGAGTTTCTAACTTAACAATAGCAATATCGTCAGGCCAACTTTGAGCCTCACTGTCAACAAAAGTATCTGGGTAATAAAACTCACTACCGCGAATTAACGAAATGCTGCCGTTAAGAACCTGATCTTCGTTTTGTAACTGAGGCGCAATAGAAGTGTAAGTATAGTAATAAGAATCGCCCTCTATGCAGTGGGCTGCTGTAAGAACGTGGTACTCATCGAGAATGGTGGCTCCACAATAGTTTTGATACAAGCCAGACGTCTCTAATTGGTCAAAATAGAGGCTAGAGAACGACGGGAACGTTTGTATCGAAACTGAAATTCCATTGATAATATACGTACTTGCCCCTTCATCGGTTGCCACTGCGTGAACCGACCCAAGCGAAACGACTGCACATGCCGCCAATCTAAATGCTTTATGCATACCCTACTCCATCAATTAGTACTCTCTGCCTAGGTAGTTCCATTACCCAGTGATTTTGCCTTGTTAATAAGGGTTATCATCAGTCAGCTATTAAACTTGTCTCACTGCAATTGCATGTGAGTTCATCTTCAAATATAGCTTTTTTGAAATAGCTTTGCAGTACTAAGTTTTACTCATTTCTTGCAACAAAGTTCAGTTACCCTTCTACAAAATTAACTTTAAGAAAGGGTATCCTGGTATCACCAATTAATGTTTCCTAGACTAATCCCTGATTTTTCATGGCATTAGCTTGGTAGAGTATGAGTTTGGTTTTTCAATATGACGATATACATGAACTTCATCGACAAGCTCACCTCAAATCAACCGTTCATCCATAAATTTTCTCGTGATGACAAGAAGCTTCAATCTAAGGCAAAGCGACTCTGTTTTGAGCTCAACAACTCTCATCCTGATGATACAGAGCAAAGACAAACGCTATACAAAGAGTTGTTTGGTACCGTGACATCTTTCATGAACATTGAGCCTCACTTTCGCTGTGATTATGGATTCAATATTCACTTCAAAGGCTTTGCGCTTCTCAACTATAATTGCGTAATTTTAGATACTTCGACTGTCAATATTGGCGCCAACGTCATGATCGGGCCAGGCAGTGTGCTCGCTTGTGTTGAACATGCGATCGACCCATATCAACGTTCGGCTGTCGGGTTATATGCTTCGAGCCCTATTACCCTGCATGACGATGTGTGGCTCGGAGCAAACACCACCGTCTGTGGTGGTGTCACTATTGGTAAAGGAAGCATTATTGGCGCAGGTAGCGTGGTCACCAAAGACATCCCTGCGGGAGTCATCGCTGTCGGTAACCCTTGTAAAGTCATGCGAGAGATTACAGAACAGGATAAATGGGAGTATCACGATTTAAGCCCCCTCGATTTTTAATTGTGATTTCCTCATAACTTGGCACAGCATTGCATTATCCCAATTAAGTCATAATACCAACCACTTTTTCATGAACATAAAAAAACGCAGTCGCTCGAAAGCGACTGCGTTTTTATTAGGAGTGTTGATAAATTACTTATCAGCACGTCCCATAAATGCTTTGTCAGTGGTGTTCACTCGAACCTTTTCTCCACCAGCAATGTACTCAGGTACTTGAATAGTCAAACCTGTAGACAGTGTCGCAGGCTTAGTACGTGCAGCTGCTGAAGCACCTTTGATTGAAGGGTCAGTCTCAACAATTTCAAGCTCAACAACTGAAGGTAATTCAAGAGCCACTGGACTTCCATCAACTAGCAGTACGTAGATGCCTTGCGTTTCTTCATTAATGAATTGAAGTTCTTCTTCAATGCTCTCTTTATTAAAGTTGTATGGAGTGTAATCTTCACTGTCCATAAACACGTACTCATCGCCATCGATGTAAGAGAAAGTAGATGGGTGACGGCTGAAATCTGCTAGGTTAATGATTTCATCGGCTTTAAAGCTTTCGTCTGCTTTTGCGCCTGTCGCCACATCATACATACGCATGCGGTATAGACTTGCACCTGCACGACCACTTGGCGTTAGTTTGTTGATTTCTTTAACGAAGTACACTTTACCGTTGTGCTCAATCGCAGCACTTTTTTTGATTTCACTTGCCTTAGGCATTGTTGTTCCCTTGTCTCAATTAGGATCTTTTAAGCAGAGTATACAAGGACAATTGGGGTTGATCATCCAATACTGCTCTCAAGGCGGTAAAACTGTGTTTAAAGTATCTTAATACACATAAAAACAAAGAGCGCCCAAATAGAAGCGCTCTAAAAGTCAGTATTACATCATTCTAATTCAAAGATTATCCAAACGAATATGACTGTTCTTAAGGTCATCGCGAGTAATACCCTTTCCGCCATTCATGCCATTGAAATGACGTAAAACTTCAGTGATAGCCTCAATAGAGGCAAGTAAGTCACCAGTGTGCGCAGACTCTGAGGAAGTATGCATATTACGAATAGGGTAACCAATTGAAATAGAAGCACTATCGACACCTGCAAGCGCTGCAGCCATGCCATCTGTGCCCATATCACGGCCAGAAAAATCCAATTGGAACGGGATGCCTTTTTCACGACACAAAGTATCAAACACCTGAACCAAGTACTCTGAAGCGACAGAACCACGACCGATAGTAAACCCTTGACCCATTTTCAGCGGATTCATGTTACGGCCACCAATACCAGGAGCCGCTTCGTAGTCATGATTTACATCTGTTGCAATCAATACATCAGGCTTAAGCTCACCCACGACTTGAGTTGAGCCAAAACGACCAATCTCTTCATGAGTCGCAATAGTGTAAAGTACTCGCACATTGTCTAGGCTTTCAGAAGCAAGAGTACGAGCCACCTCTGCTACAGAAAAACAGCCTAAGCCGTTGTCAAGATAGGCTCCAAAGAAGGTATCTGCGCCAACACCTCGTTTGATAGGACGATCAAGGAGGATTGGGTCTCCCACACGTAAGCCAAGTGCTTCAACTTGTGCTTTGCGATCCTCACCATGCATTTGCAGCTCTAGATAGATAGACTCAGGCTTAATGCCCTGCTCACCAGTACGTTGTGATGGCGTAGAGAAGTGAATAGCACCTAGCGCCTCTACCGTTCCACCCTTAATCACCTTATAAGTGCCTAGTTTTTCAGGGTTTTGGCAGAAGACTTGAACTTCATGGCCAATCAAGGTCGTCGGCAAAAAAGAATCCGTGTTGATCCAAACCTTACCGTCACTATCAATCTTGCGCACTTGCATACGAATTTTATCAGCATGGCCTACGATCATGACACTAGTGAGATCATCACGACCAGGATGAGAATCAAATACGACGCTCGCGTTACCCTTGAACTGATGAATACCCCAGCCTTCAGGCATAAAAGATTCAAATTCAGGCTTGATCACTCCATAGCTCATTGCCGCTTCAAACCCAATAGGGGAAGGTGCAGACAGTACTTTAGACATAAATTCAAACTGGTGTTGTGGCATCGGCTGTGCCCAAGGCTGAGCGTTTTTGCTTTCTGAAGTCATTTGGTCATTCTCACATCCATTTACTATTGGCAGTTAAACTAATGCCTGAGACCAATGAATTCAAGGGATTTACAAATGTTAGTAAGCGCGAAATGAAACTGGGCTCATAAATGAGATCAGCAAGATACGAGGAAAAATTGGAAATTTGGTATGGGGATTGAGTAACGTAAAAATGACATTCTTATTAACTCAAAGCGTTCTGGATCACGAAAACGGCTTGAGTCTAAGACATTACAGTAGAGCTAAGTATTTGTAATTAGCTAACTTTTTTAAATTTAGTACTATTTTCTGTACACTTTTTTTGGAACCAAAAGCGTTTACGACCGATAGAACGAGACATAAATATCCTTAATTTTTATACGACAGAACCTTTCCTGAGAAATTTGATTCAACATGGAAATAGTTAAGCTTATTTAATATTTATATTGATGTAGCGAAGGAAATAACTAACTTGACGACATTTACATTTTGCAGATGTGAGAGAGGTTTTTTATTTACGGTGTTACGATATAAATTATAGAGTTATGAATTAATAGTAGTAAGTTGGCGCAGACAGCGAAGCTATCTGCGCCGACAAAAACTTAGATAGCTACTACGTCAGCAGCTTGAAGGCCTTTTTGACCTTGCTCTACAGTGAAAGACACTTTTTGGCCTTCAGCTAGAGTCTTGAAACCTTCAGATGCGATAGCACGGAAGTGAACGAATACGTCTGCACCGCCGTTGTCTTGAGTCAAAAAGCCGAAACCTTTCTCTTCGTTAAACCATTTTACGATACCAGTAGTTTTGTTAGACATTATGTGTCCCTTATTTTTAAATCATTTATTTTCGCAATATTGCGATACACTGAAATTTTGAATTATTGAATGCTACGATGAAGCTAAGGAAACACTGAGGATGACAACAATAACGAAGAAATACTGAGGGTTTTGCTTTTACTTTAAATTTCATTAATAACTCTGAATCACAGAGTGAAAGTGGATAATACACCAATAAAACAAGCTGTAAAGCATTATTTTGCATATGTAAGCCTAATTTTCACACGCAGCCCTATTTTCTGATCTCAGTACGGTCTAATACTTTCTTTAACTTGCTAGGACACTTCTTTGCTATTCGTGCAATTGGTTTCCGCCGTTTGGCCGGCTTTGCGTAGGCCGTGAAATGCAATATTTTTAAATAAACCTCATTATCAAGGTGGTTATCATTGCACAACGTAAAAACAGCGTCCCGATACGATCAATCTGGAATGCCGTTACGCTAGAGTTTTACGAAATTGACCTTTGAAACGTTCATGGTTAAGAGGCAAACTGAAAGCTAGCGTCACACACTCTAGTGTTTAACGCTAGCACTAACATTTAGTACTTATAAATCGCAAAATAATAAGGCGGTAAGTACTCACTAAGCGCCTCTCCAAACATCAACCGTGCTGTCTGAGATTCAGGTAAGCTTGGAGCTAACACCACTTCAGAACTCAGATTGACAATCACTAAATAGGTGCAGCTATCACCCTGACGTTGATATGCAATAATCGGATCGGCGGTCTCGTGCAGTGAGGTATCACCCGTTTTTAATGTCTCTGAACCCAACCTGAATTCAATCAGCTGCTTATAAAATTGCAAAATAGACTCGGCATCTTGTTCCTGAGATTTTACGTTTATCGTACTCTTGTTCTCATTCACCTTTAGCCAAGGCGTAACTTTACTGAAACCCGCAAAGGTGGAGCTATCCCACTGCATCGGCGTTCGACTATTATCTCGACTGGCTTTACTTACCAATGCCAAAGCTTGCTCACTTGATAAGCCGTTCTCTAATTGCTCTTGAAATTTAGCAATGGTATCAATGTCATCATAATCAGAAATCTCATCAAAATAGCAGTTGGTCATACCTATCTCTTCACCTTGGTAGAGGTATGGCGTTCCATGTTGAGTAAGATTGAGTACTGCTAACGCTTTTGCTGCTTGTAGCCAAAACTCACCATCATCACCGTAAAGCGATACTTGACGTGGTTTATCATGGTTAGAAAGAAAGTTGGCGTTCCAAGCGCCCTGTCTTTGAACCTCAATACGAACCTTAATTTGATCTTTGTAATACTGGTTCAAATTTTCGTGAAATACTTCGATTTCTGGTGGTGTGAATACAATTGCCATTTGGAATTCGTTTCGTGAAGGGAGTACATAATCCAACAACTCACTGGTACCTCTCGCATTGATCTCTCCAACACTGAGAACATCACGTGTGTGTACCTTACTCATCAGTTTACGTAGGTGTGTATGCCCTTTCGGTCGATTCACACACGCCTCTGTGGCAAAGGTGCCATTGGGTGCATCTTCGATACCTGACTTATCTAAAAATGAAATCGCGTCAACTCGAAAACCATCCACTCCCTTATCCAACCACCAGTCCACCATTCGTTCAATTTCAGAAACGAGATCAGAACATTCCCAGTTAAGATCAGGTTGCTTTTTGCTAAAAGTGTGTAGATAGAATTGTTGGCGAGACTCACAATAATCCCAAGCAGACCCACCAAATACTGACTTCAAATCATTAGGTTTGTCAGCCCAATAGAAGTAATCAGCATATGGTCCTGTCTTTGATAGTTTTGATTGCTCAAACCACTCATGCTCATCCGAGCAATGATTGATCACTAAATCCATGACCAACTTCATGCCTCGTTGATGGCACTCTTCGAGTAACAGGTCGAAGTCTTGCATAGTGCCAAATTCAGCTAAAATGGTTTGATAATCACGAATATCGTATCCATTATCATCGCAAGGAGAGTCGTAAACTGGACTTAGCCAAAGAGTGTTAATACCCAATTGTTCAAGATAATCGAGTTTTGAGCGAACACCATTGATGTCACCAATGCCGTCGTTATTTGAGTCTTTAAAACTACGGGGATAGATCTGATAAACGATCGCATCTTTAACCCAAGTATTCATAATCATGCTCCATAAAAATAATGAGCGATAATCATGATTTGTCTCCGGGGGAGCGATAATCGTGATTTGTCTCTAAGGTTGGCTAGAGTTAGCCTTTAAGCAAAAGATAATAAAGGGGAATGCTTCTTGTGTCACGCAGCCAATTCACAATTACATAAACCGTACTGCCTGTCCTAGGAATTTCAGCAACATAGAGTATATTTGATAGTGTCTTGTAATAAAAATAGAAGTGATGGCTATGGTTTTAACTCGATTAATTTATATCAGTACCCTTTCTCCGACCTGTGATACCCACACTTTGGACGACATACTCGCTATTTCCCGTAAACATAATCAACAAAACCATCTAACCGGCCTTCTCAGTCACAATAACAAGTATTTCTTACAATGCTTAGAGGGCTCAAGAGAAGCTGTAAACTCAACCTATAACCGCATCCTCGACGATGAAAGACACGACAATGTTCAGATTCTCTATTTTCAAGAGATCCACACAAGAGCCTTTGGTGATTGGTCTATGGGAGACATCCCCGAATCTTACCTTACTGCTCTAATAAACCTTCAATTTTCCAGCACACCAGATTTCAATCCATATGAAATGTCCGGAGAAAGTGCTTTTCAAATGTTACTTGAACTTAAACAACGATTACCATCAGAGTAAAACGAGTTTAGAACCTCAACTGCAGTCCTAATTCTATCGTTGCATCTTGAGAGACCTTAACACCTCTAGGCCTTACTCTAATGTGACTAGATATACAACTCAGGCCAATAATGCCGAGTTGTAGGCTTTTATCGAACACTAGTTGAAGGTTCAGAAAGTCCTTTTCGTGTATACCTAAAGAATATCGAAATTCATATTTACGAGAACAATGATGACGTTCCAGTGTTAAACCAAGGCAATTATTGGTCTAGTATGAAATTAAAAATAATTATCATAAAATAATTAGTACAACTCCTAACTTCCTGATTAATCTCTAATTCATAATTACGCAGTGAAATAACTCATTTCATTAATTTATGAAGCTTAATTCATATCAATAAAAATAAAGCCGCGTTTAAAACCCACCAAAACCGCCATCAGATGTAACTGAATATTTAGAATGTTAATCGCCTGATACATTAACAATGTGAAGTGTTTCAAGATTCTAGTCATCCAACAAGTATATACCCCCAAGATAGATTCCACCCTAAATCATTGATAATTATAAGATAAACAGTAACTCCCACTCAACACCCCCTAGGTATATTGTAATCATGTATGACAAATGGGATGCCGATCTCTTTTGACCAATAGATACATTGAGTAACATATAGACACAAAACATAACTATTAGAAATGAGAGGGACGATGAATAAGAATATTTTAGCCATATTAATTGGCTTGGTATTAGTTGGCTGTAACGACTCACAGGATGGAAATAACTCCTCAGGCACAGAAGATGGATCAAATATACCTGCAACACCAATTGACCCATCTAATCCAATACCACCAGAAGTTGATCCACCTGAAGTAGATCCGCCAGAAGTTGAAGATCCTCCGGTAGCTTCAGACGTGCCTAATATCGAAGATATGCCCCAAGGCGTAAAAACACTGCTAAGTTTTGATCCTAGTGAGTGTACTGAAACAATTTCGAGTGCTGAGTATTACAATAAAACAATGACAGCTGGTACGGTAGTTTGTATTGCTGATGGTAACTATAGCGATGCTGAACTTGTATTTGGTGGTCAGGGTACAGCGGAATCACCAATCAAAGTTCGTGCCCTTAACCCAGGTCAAGTCATTATTTCTGGTGGTGAAGCAAAAATTGTTATGGGCGGTGAATACGTTCAATTACAAGGGCTTATTTTTGAAGGTGGTGAAAGTGGGAGCAGTAAGCTTTTAGAAACTCGCTTTAGCTCATCAGAGATGTGTAACAACTGTCGGATTACAGAAAACGTATTCGTTAATATTGATGGTGCTAAAAACCTGAGTGATGAAAAAGAAAACGGCATTTGGGTTGCACTCTATGGCCAACATAACTGGATTGATCACAATATCTTCAGTGGCAAAACAACAGGTAATCCAATTGTTTCTCTAGTGCGTGAAAGTGGACTTCTTGAAGAAGGCAATGCTGGTCTTGCAGAATACACGACTATTTATGCTAACTACTTTGCAAACCGCCCACCTACTCAAGGCAAAATGTATGCAAGTAGCAGCGACAATGACTATGAAGCTATTCGTACTGGTTTGAGTGAAACTCACCAATATGCGGGCAACTCATTTGTCGTCGGCAACTTATTTGAACAAATCCAAGGCGAAGCTGAAGTTATTTCCAATAAAGCATCCCAAAACGTAGTCGCACAAAACACAGTGCGTAACAGCTACGGTTCTATTACTAATCGCCACGGTAATCACAACTTAATTGCCAACAACTTTGTATTTGGGGATGGTTTCCCATATTCTGGCGGTCTAAGACTCGTTGATGACGGGCACATAGTGACTAACAACTACATCGAAGGTGCTCGTTATAAATCGACATCTCACCATGGTGGTATTGTCCTTCTAGGTAGTGATGGCGCTGGTGACGGTGGCAATGGATACCAACAATTAGAAAACGTTCATGTTGCATTTAACACAGTGGTAAATAGCGTTAATAGCATTAACATTGATGGTGGTGGCAAGTCTAAGCAACCACAACAAATCTACTTCGCTAATAACGTCGTTGACAAAGCTATTGGTTCGGTTTTTGTTGACACTGATCGTGGTTGGTCAAGTAACTCTGTTGTTGTGGGTAATATCGTTCATGGTGATTCATTTGCTGATACTGATGAAGTGGTAATTGACAATTTCTACAGCCCAGAACTAGAACAAGATATCAATAAGCTATATCGTCCAACGGAAGCATCTAATATCGACGCAACTCATTACGATAAAGGTGAATTTGCTGCAGTAACCACTGATATGGATGGCCTAGACCGAAATGAAGACACGCTTGCAGGTGCTGATGATTTAACTGATGGCGAAGCAATACTTAGTCCTCTAACTTATGAAGATGTCGGTCCTCAGTCTTACAACTACGAGAAACCAGCTGCAATCATCCAAGAAACAGTAATTGCAAACTATGCATTTGCTGATGGCACTGAAGGTTGGTCTGGCAAAGGTACCATTACTAATCAAGATGCCTTTAGTTACAACTCAAGCTTAGCTGTGGGCAGTGATGACGCTCTATACCAAACAGTAGAATTGACACCAAATACGAATTACGCTGTATCAGCATTTGTTAAAGGTCAATATAACATCAGTGTAGGAGCGAATACTTTTGATGGTGAAGCATCTGATAGCAATTACGAACTGGTTATTCACGAATTTACAACCGGTAATGAAACTACAGGTACGCTATCTCTTTCGCTTGCCAATGAAGTAACCATTGATACTGTTCAGGATGGTAATTTTGCTGACGGAATCTCGGATTTTTGGACTACTGAAGAAGACAGCAATGCTGGTAAAGGTGATGTCGGCTCGTCAAGTGATTCAGCATTCTCAAGCAAATCCGCGCGTGTACGATTTAAAGATAATGAATTAAATGACTATTCAGCAACACCTGGTATCAGTCAACAAATCACTGGTATTCCAGTCAACACTGACATGATATTTGGTCTTTACTACAGTGATCAGAAGGGTGACGAATCTGTAACCACACTGCATTTTGGTCTGAAAGACAGCGATGGCGTTGTTTTTGCAGAGCAGCGAGTGCACGTAAGTGAACTTGATGATGCGGCGCAAGGCACCAATAAATCACACTTTAAACAGGTATCTCTAGACTTAAACAGTAGCAGCCATACTGATGCAGAAATCTTTGCTTATATCGAAATTGACACATCAGATATGACTGCAGTAGAAGCTCAGCAGTCAGAAGACGAACTAGAAGTTCGACTGGATGCGTTTACTTTAACTTATAAAGGTACTCCTGATGCTGACGGAAGTGCTTACTTCGATGAAGTTCGTTTGGTTAAGCGAGTAAATGCGCAATAAGTAAGATAAGTGAACTATAAAATAGATTAGCTAGTAATAATTACGCCCTCTTTTTCTTTGGCTAATCAAAGTAAAGGGGGCTTTTTATTCTCAGTGTTTAAGATCATCTTTTATCATGAAAAACATCATACTAATCACTGTAAGTATTCAGAAATGGCTCAGGAAAAAGAATTGAGAACAAGGCAGAGTTTTTCGATTGGTATTACTGTGCAACCCAGCAATGTTCAACAAGGCAATGTCCACCTTGCATTACCTTGCCGACAAAAGAATCGCCTTTGCCTACAATACCAACGCCTTTAGGTGTGCCTGTCATAACGACATCCCCCTCTTCAAGGGTCACAAACTGTGCCAATTGTTCTTTGATAATGTGTGGCGGATACAACATCAACCCCACGTTACCTTGCTGAACAAGCTTATCATTAATCCAAAGCTCCAAAGATAAGTCTTGGTCTTGGCTGTGACCATCAAACTCAACAAATTCAGATAATATGGCTGAACCATCAAATGCTTTGGATCGCTCCCACGGAAGCCCTTTCTTTTTAAGCGCGCTTTGTGTTGTTCGCTTCGTCAAATCCAAACCAATAGCGACGGCGGCAAACTCTCCCTCTTTCACTAAAAAGCACAATTCAGCTTCATAATGTAACGGCTCATCGTGAAAACTATTCAACTGCTGACTAAGAGAAGAGTTAGGCTTCATGAAAACAACCATATTATCGGGAGTTTCATTTCCAAGCTCTTCAATATGAGCCACGTAGTTCCTACCAACACAAAGAATCTTGCTTGGAACGAAAGAGTGATCTTTAAAAGTAATCTGATTGAGAGCCATAATAATTAACTTTCCTGTGAGACTTGGTAATGTCGAATCACATTAGAGGTGATGGCTCCCCAGCGAGACTCTTTTACTCGACTCTGATGATATTCAAAACCTTCTCTATCTATGAACACTTCATAAACATCAAAGCGATGAGGCTTTCTTGACGATTGTTGAACATGGAAAGTAATACAGCCAGGTTCAGCCTGAGTCAGTTCTATATGCTCAGGCAAAGCTTCAAGAATTTGTTTCAAATCTTGAACGGGCACTAAGATGTGCCCTTCCAACGTCACTTTAGACAAATTTAGCCTCGGTAATAGCGCTGAGGTACAAATGGCATTTTTGTCACTGTCATAGGTAACTTCTTGCCTCGTACTTCAGCAAAAATCTCAGTGCCTACAACCATTAAATCAGTGCGTACATAAGCCATTGAAACAGGTTTCCCTGCATTTGGACCTGCCGTACCACTCGTCACTACACCTACTTCCGCATCATTTTCATCAAACAGTTTACAACCTTCACGTACTGGTGCTTTAGTTTGACCCACTAAACCGACACGCTTGCGTTTAACGTCTTTAGTCGCAATTTGGTCGAGGATAATATCTGCACCAGGGAAGCCACCCGCACGCTCTCCGTCAGCGCGACGAACCTTGCTAATTGCCCAAAGCAAACTAGCTTCTACAGGAGTGGTTGTAGTGTCCAAATCATGACCGTATAAACATAGGCCACATTCAAGACGCAACGAATCACGAGCGCCAAGACCAATCCACTCTACAAGCTCAGAATCTGTTAGCTTACGAGCCAAAGCTTCAGCTTGCTCAGCAGGAACTGAGATTTCAAAACCATCTTCTCCAGTGTAACCAGAGCGACTCACAATGCATTGAGAACCAAGCAGTTCTAGTTGCACAACATCCATAAATAGCATGTCTTTAACGGAAGGATTGAGCTCAGATAATGCGTCAACCGCCTTAGGACCTTGAAGCGCAAGCAGTGCACGATCATTAATTATTTCTAGTTCAACATCAGCAGGCAAGTTTGCTTGAAGGTGTGCGATGTCCTGCTCTTTACAGGCAGCATTAACAACCACAAACAGATGATCACCAAGATTAGCCACCATCAAATCATCCATGATGCCGCCTTGCTCATTAGTAAAGAACGCATAGCGCTGATTGCCGTTGGCAAGATCAATAATATCAACTGGAACCAAAGCTTCTAAAGCTGCAGCAGCGTTCTCGCCTTTTAGTCGTAACTGTCCCATATGAGAGACATCAAAAAGACCGGCTGCATCACGAGTGTGCAAATGCTCCTTCTTAACCCCTAGTGGATATTGGACTGGCATATCGTAACCAGCAAATGGCACCATTTTTGCGCCTTCTTCAACATGAAGGGCGTGTAAAGGGGTTTTCAGTAAAGCTTCAGTCATTGTCTCTCCTTAGCTGTGTTCTACGCCATGCTTTTTAACTTGGCCTAAAGCAACATATTCATAATGATTGATATCAGTTTCGCAGTTAAGCAAACGTTTGCCGACACTATAGGAAACTTCGTCTCGTAACACAACCGCTACATCGGAGTGGTCTATTTTGCTGTAACCCATAGGATTTGTGCATCCTGTTCACTGCGTGAAACCAGCGCATGTCCCATATTAGCGTCATAATAAACACTGTCGCCTTCAGTAAGTACCAAAGGTTCATAAAACTCAGTGTACAAAGTAACCTCACCCGAAAGAATCAGCAAAAACTCTTCTCCATCATGACGAACCCACCCTTGAAATTCATCAAAACTCCGAGCATGAACCACAGATTTAAAAGGCATCATTTTTTTTTGTGACATCTCTGTAGCCAGCAACTCATGCTCATAAGTGGCCGTAGGGTGAGGCTTACCTTGCCCCGTTAATGTAATGTCTCTTCGCCCACTCGCGCCTTTATTCTTAGGCGGCGCGAACAATTGAGGCATATCAATATCTAATCCAGAGGCCAGCTTTTGCATTGCCTGAAACGTTGGGCTAATTTGCTCATTCTCTATCTTGCTTAGCGTCGAACGTGCTAAGCCGGTGCGCTGACTCGCTTCCTCAAGTGTTAAACCAAGCTGGCTACGGATTGACTTAATTTTGTCACCTAACTTTAATGGTTCAACGCTGTTTTCTACTGAGGACTTCTCTATGGTTAAAGATGGATAATCATCCAGTTTGGGTTCTTTCATGAGGTCCTTCGTCTTAATATTCGTCCAATTTCTTGACTGAAAATTGTGCCATAAAAAGGCACTTAGGATGAAGAGCATAGAGTAAGATTAAGTGAGAGATAAGTTGCATTCTTGATTTTTTTGTTTCCAATAGGAAATTTCGACTTGAGAATGTAAACAACTCGGTTTATTTTATCTGCAATAGTGCTTTTATTAATTCAAATCTGATTAAGTTGGAGATTCAAAAAATGGACAACACCCTTAAGTTTGCTGATAGCCATGAGTGGGTAAAAGACAACGGTGACGGTACGGTTACTATCGGTATCTCAGAGCACGCTCAACAGATGCTAGGTGATGTTGTATTTGTCGACCTACCTGAAGTTGAAGAAAACATTGAAGCTGGCGACAGCTTTTCATTGGTTGAGTCTGTAAAAGCAGCATCGGACATCTACGCTCCAATCACAGGTGAAATTGTTGAAATTAACGAAGAGCTAGAAGATAGCCCTGAACTAATCAACGAAGAACCGTACGAAGGCGGTTGGATTGTTAAGGTGAAGCTAGAAGACCCATCAGAGCTAGACAACCTAACGAGCGCAGAAGATTACCTAGCTAGCATTGAAGACGAGTAATCCTCTTCAGTTTTATTAAGTTAAAACAATAGCTTCTAAGTATCCCCGCTACTGCGGGGATCTTGCCATTCAGAGATGCGTTTAAGAGAGCAAATATGCTTCACGTCGAAAACCTGAATTGCACTCTCGCTTGCATAATGCCAATCACAGTAAGTAAGTGATCAGAAATAGCGCAGGAATAATGCTAGATAACAAGGCCGAATTTTTGATAAGTAGTCATTCTACCGTTAAAAATTCTAACGCCGTTATCGAGTATTTTAACAAGCTAGGATGAACAGTTACTTACTACGATTGGTATAAGCACCTAGGAAACTGAATCACCCCTAAAGTCTCGTAGAAGGCTTCAAGTAAGGTATAAAGGAATTATGACTGATCTACTACGTAGTTTGAGTACAGATAACGAATTTGTTGCACGCCATAACGGTCCCAACTTAATTGATCAAAAAACAATGCTAGAGCGCATCAAAGCAGAAAGCTTAGATGAACTTATTCAACAAACGGTGCCTCAACAAATCCGTTTAGAGAAGCCATTGACTCTAGATGCACCGCTAAGTGAAGCGGGTATGCTAGAAGAGATGAAAAAATTTGCTCAACAAAACCAAGTTAAGCGTACCTTTATAGGCCAAGGTTACTACAACACTTTCACGCCAAACGTAATCCTGCGCAATGTTTTCGAAAACCCAGGTTGGTACACAGCGTACACGCCATACCAACCAGAGATTTCTCAAGGACGCCTTGAAGCCCTACTGAACTACCAGCAAATGGTAATCGACCTTACAGGCATGGAAATTGCCAACGCCTCCCTTCTAGATGAAGCAACTGCAGCTGCAGAAGCAATGACTCTATGTAAGCGTGCAGGTAAGAGTAAGAGCAAGACCTTCTTTGTTGCAAACGACGTTCATCCTCAAACCATTGAGGTAGTTAAGACTCGCGCGGAGTATATTGGCTTTGAAGTTCAAATTGGCGGTCTTGATTCCTTACCAGAGCAAGATGTGTTTGGTGCGCTAGTTCAGTATCCAAATACAACGGGTGAAGTACGCGATCTCACAGACATCATTGCAAAAGCACAAGCAAATAAAACACTGGTTACTGTTGCGACAGACCTGCTAGCATCGACCTTAATCAAGCCTGCTGGTGAAATGGGTGCAGACGTAGTGATTGGCTCAGCCCAGCGCTTTGGTGTACCTATGGGTTACGGCGGTCCTCACGCGGCATTCATGGCTACCCGTGACAAGCACAAGCGTACTATGCCTGGTCGTGTTATTGGCGTATCTATCGATACCCACGGTAACCAAGCACTGCGTATGGCTATGCAAACACGTGAACAACATATCCGTCGTGAAAAAGCGACCTCAAACATCTGTACAGCTCAAGCACTGCTTGCCAACATGGCTGCCTTCTACGCAGTATTCCACGGCAGTGAAGGCCTTAAAACCATCGCTCGTCGCACGCACCACATGACAGCTATTTTAGCCGCAGGCCTAACTCAGTCAGGCTACGAGCTATCCAACAATTCGTTCTTCGACACTATTACTATTAATACTGGCGACAGAACAGAAGCGCTTTACGGCGCTGCTCAACGTGACAACATCAACCTGCGTAAGCTAGACGGTAAGCTAGGTGTGAGTTTCGATGAAACCACTACGACTGCAGATATTGTTGCGCTGTTTAGCGTGTTCCAAGTAACAGAGTCTATTGAAGCACTTAGCGCAGAAGTAGCAAAGAACGAGTTTGCTGGAATTCCAGAAAACTGCCGCCGCGAATCAAAATTTCTAACCCATCCTGTGTTCAACACTCACCATAGTGAAACACAGATGATGCGCTACCTTAAGCAACTTGAGAACAAAGACTTTTCTCTTACACACGGCATGATCCCTTTGGGTTCTTGTACGATGAAGCTAAACGCTGCGGCGGAGATGATTCCAGTCACTTGGCCTGAGTTCGGTGCTATTCACCCGTTTGCACCAATTGAGCAAGCTGCAGGCTATACGGCCCTAGCGAAAGATCTGAAAGCCAAACTTTGCGAGATCACAGGCTACGATGACTTCTCACTACAGCCAAACTCTGGCGCATCTGGTGAGTACGCAGGTCTTATCGCAATTCAGCGCTACCATCAGTCACGCGGCGAAGGTCATCGTAATGTATGTCTGATCCCAAGCTCGGCGCACGGTACTAACCCTGCAACGGCATCTATGGTGTCGATGAAGGTAGTAGTAGTTAAGTGTGATGACGATGGCAACATCGACATGGCAGACCTAGAAGCGAAAATTGAAAAGCACGCTGAGAACCTTTCTAGCATCATGATCACCTACCCTTCAACTCATGGCGTATTTGAAGAGCATGTGAAAGAAGTGTGTGACAAGATCCATGCGGCAGGTGGCCAAGTGTACCTTGACGGTGCAAACATGAACGCGCAGGTTGGCCTAACTACTCCAGGCTTTATCGGCTCAGATGTATCACACCTTAACCTACACAAAACCTTCTGTATCCCGCACGGTGGCGGTGGTCCAGGCATGGGTCCTATTGGTGTTAAATCGCACTTGGCACCATTCCTACCAGGCCATATTGAAAATGGCGTACAAGGTCCAGATCACGCTGTCTCTGCTGCAGATATGGGTAGTGCATCTATCTTGCCTATTTCTTGGGCTTACATTGCGATGATGGGCGAACAAGGTCTAACACACGCGACTGAAGTGGCAATCTTAAACGCCAACTATGTAATGGAGCGTCTGCTACCCTACTACCCTGTTCTTTATCGCGGTAAGAATGGTCGAGTAGCACACGAGTGCATCATCGACATTCGCCCTCTTAAAGAAGAAACAGGCATCAGTGAAGAAGATATCGCTAAACGTCTAATGGACTACGGATTCCACGCGCCAACCATGTCATTCCCGGTAGCGGGTACGCTAATGGTTGAACCAACAGAGTCAGAAGATCTAGAAGAACTAAACCGCTTCTGTGACGCTATGATTGCTATTCGCAAAGAGATGAACAAGGTTCGTGACGGCGAATGGCCACTAGACAACAACCCACTGGTAAATGCACCGCACACCCAAGTTGACCTTGCAAGCAGCGAATGGGGTCGTCCATACCCGCGTGAGCTAGGTGCTTTCCCATCACGTTCACAACGTGTTTGGAAATACTGGCCAACAGTAAACCGTGTTGACAATGTCTACGGCGACCGCAACCTGATTTGCTCATGCCCAAGCATTGAAGAGTATGTTGAAGAGTAAATAGAACTCAACTAAAACTAAAAGGCGAACCGTTTGGTTCGCCTTTTTATTTATGACTAATTTGAGTGTTATCGATAGAAGAATTTACCAAGATATAACTTTAGCTTTATCAATCAGGCACATATCACTAGAAATCAAATGACAAACTGAAATCCCAATAGCTAGCTTCACTTTCATTTAAATCAAAACGATAGGAAATATAGGGTTTCACCCCCCACAAGTTCAGTATAAACCCTAGGTTCACGTAGCTATCCGCGTATCCTTCCATCGGCGCCGTAAACTTATAATCATTAACACTAAATACATCATAATGATTTTGGTCATGCCCGTAGGATGCCGATAAACTAAACCACTGGGTAACCTCATAGTTAGCCCCAACTAACTTATTGAAAAAAATCTGCTGTCTTTGCACATCAAAGTTGGGAATGTCGGGATTATTTTCTATGTATTGCCCCTCAAAGTTGGTGTAAAAGACAAAATCATTCCATTGCGTCGCAGAAAAAAGACCAGCAGTTGTTACATAAGTCTTCTCTGTGTTGCCACCCACAGATACTGAAACTTCGTTGTAAACTTTCTCAGCGATAAAAAATGAATAGCCAACACCGACATCCAAAAATTCATCAGTATCTAAAGAACCGAAAACACGCCATGTTTCATTGATGTTGTAAGAAGCATTTAGCGTAAAGACATAGTCACTTGAATAGTCACCCAGGAAGTCTGAATTACTAACAGATATATCAAATGTCTCAGTAATGAAGTCAACAACTCCAGTTTCTGAGCCTTGCTCTGATGAAGCAAATGAATAAAAAGGGAAATGAATAAGGATAACGGCTAGAAAATTTTTCAAGGTTCAGGTCTCGGTTTTCTAGACCATCCATGGACTGTATCGAACTAGATAAAAATAAGCCCTCGGTTTGAGGGCTTATTTAGGTTAACTAAAGCTAATTGTTACTTACGGTTGCGCAAAATTTGACGAATGTTGTTACGCTGGCTTTGTGACAGTGAAGCGAATTTATTTCGAACATCTGCTGCTGAAAACTCGCTACCTTTAGGTGACCATGAACCTACTTCATTCATGTCACTATCACGAACCGTAATACCACCATTTTCAACAATCACATAGCCATCAAGCTCATCGTGTGTTGATACTGCCCACGCATTTTCAGCCACTTTCTCAACACCGCGGCCGTTGTCCGCTTCTGGTGTCGCTTCGATTGGGTTACCAGGATTTCCTTGGATTGGGTGACCGATGGTTGGTTTCCATGAACCTACGTAGTCGCCATCCGCGTTGCGGATTGTGAACTCACCGTTCTCGTGGATGATGTAGCCATCAAGCTCTCCGTGCGTTGATACTGTCCAAGCGTTCTCAGCCACTTTCTCAACACTGCGACCGTTATCCGCTTCTGGTGTCGCTTCGATTGGGTTACCTGGGTTGCCTTGGATTGGATGACCGATGGTTGGTTTCCATGAACCTACGTAGTCGCCATCCGCATTACGGATTGTGAACTCACCGTTCTCATGGATGATGTAGCCATCAAGCTCTCCGTGCGTTGATACTGTCCAAGCGTTCTCAGCCACTTTCTCCACACTGCGGCCGTTATCCGCTTCTGGTGTCGCTTCAATTGGGTTCCCAGGGTTACCTTGGATCGGATGACCAATAGTTGGTTTCCATGAACCTACGTAATCGCCATCCGCGTTACGGATTGTGAACTCACCGTTCTCGTGGATGATGTAGCCATCAAGCTCTCCGTGCGTTGATACTGTCCAAGCGTTCTCAGCCACTTTCTCAACACTGCGGCCGTTATCCGCTTCTGGTGTCGCTTCGATTGGGTTACCAGGGTTTCCTTGGATTGGATGACCGATGGTTGGTTTCCATGAACCTACGTAGTCACCATCCGCATTACGGATTGTGAACTCACCGTTCTCGTGGATGATGTAGCCATCAAGCTCTCCGTGCGTTGATACTGTCCAAGCGTTCTCAGCCACTTTCTCAACACTGCGGCCGTTATCCGCTTCTGGTGTTGCTTCGATTGGGTTACCAGGGTTTCCTTGGATTGGATGACCGATGGTTGGTTTCCATGAACCTACGTAGTCGCCATCCGCATTACGAATTGTGAACTCACCGTTCTCGTGGATGATGTAGCCATCAAGCTCTCCGTGCGTTGATACTGCCCAAGCGTTCTCAGCCACTTTCTCAACACTGCGGCCGTTATCTGCTTCTGGTGTTGCTTCAATTGGGTTCTCAGGGTTACCTTGGATTGGGTGGCCGATAGTTGGCTTCCATGAGCCTACGTAGTCGCCATCTGCATTACGGATTGTGAACTCGCCATTCTCATGAATAATGTAACCATCAAGCTCTCCGTGCGTTGATACTGTCCACGCGTTCTCAGCTACTTTCTCAACACTGCGGCCATTGTCCGCTTCTGGCGTCGCTTCGATTGGGTTACCTGGGTTGCCTTGAATTGGGTGACCAATAGTTGGTTTCCATGAACCTACATAGTCGCCATCCGCATTACGGATCGTGAACTCACCATTCTCATGAATAATGTAACCATCAAGCTCGCCGTGCGTTGATACTGTCCACGCGTTCTCAGCGACTTTCTCAACACTGCGGCCATTGTCCGCTTCTGGCGTCGCTTCGATTGGGTTACCTGGGTTGCCTTGAATTGGGTGACCAATAGTTGGTTTCCATGAACCTACGTATTCTCCATCCGCATTACGGATCGTAAATTCACCATTCTCATGAATAATGTAACCATCAAGCTCGCCGTGCGTTGATACTGTCCACGCGTTATCCGCCACTTTTTCAACACTACGACCGTTGTCCGCTTCCGGCGTAGCTTCTAGAGGATTACCTGGTTGATGATAAACGGGATTGCTAGGTGTCATCTCTGGAAGATTAATCGTACCATCAGAAGAAGAGTTCTTGCTATTGCTAGATGAACTGCTAAGTAATCCAGTAGCCAATGCTGCAGAAGTAGTACCTACTGCAGCCCAAACGCCCTGACTATCTTTTTCATAAACAATGTCTTCAATCATCACAACTGATGCATCTTGATTTTCTAGTTGTTCTAAAATTCGTGCATCAATCTCAGCCATCTGGGCATCAACTAAAAGCTGAGTCTGTACATTAGCCTCTTCTATATTTACAGTTTGTGCAAAGCTGCCAAACGAAAGTGTTGCTAAAACAGTGGAAGCGATGATCGTTTTTTTCATCAAATAATTCTCTTCTCTTAAACAAAGCAAAGTGCGTCAATGCGGATTAGTTGGCTTGCCTGCCGTTGAGAGAATATTAAGAGTTTGTATTGATGAAAACCATTGAACAAAATGACTCACGATCTTAACCTCTGGTTAACAACGAATCATTTTGTTACATTTGCATTTTCTAATTCAGTAGAGAGGGTTTTCTTAAGCCATTGAGTCGTCGCATCATGCTTGTCTTTTTGACTAAAAAACACATGAATATCTTTGCACATTTCTATTTCTTTATCTTTGACTCGTAGTGTTTTTAAATCAGGATAACGTTGAGCATCAAATAAGCCTGTGTGGGGAAATATTAAGTCCGTTCTAGCAATAGTTTCGAGTACAACAGATGGCAAGTCGGTGCGCAATGCAACTTTCGGAATCAGAGAATAGTCATCAAATATTTTTTCTGCAAACGTGCGACGAGTATTCCAATCTGCAACAAGTAGGGCTGCAACAGGATACTTCGATAGTTCGTTGACATTTACACTGTCACCCGCAAGTGGATGGTTCTTTCTAACAATAACTTGAAACTTATCCGCCGCTAGCTTTCCACTACTGATATCTTTACGTGATAAGTCAATTTCATAATTTACACCGATTTTAATATCCCCGTTAACAAGATCTTCCAAACATGTTTTAGACCAATTGACTAAATGCCATTCAACATTGGGAGCTTGCTCCGAAAGTGTTAAGAACAAGTCACTTCCTATCGCTTGAAGAATAAAAGGGGATATGGCGATAGTAACCCTTCCTTGCAAATCTTCCGGATGGAAATCATTTAACGAATTCAGATTATTGGCTAGCTTTTCTAACGAGGGGTTAATGCTCTCAGAAAGATCATTGGAAAAAGGCGTTGGACTGAGTCCTTTAGGAACCTTAACAAAAAGAGGATCGTTAAAGTGGTCACGTAAACGATTGAGAGATTTGCTCAAAGCAGGAGCAGATACATGTAACCTTAAAGAAGCTCGCTTTAGATTCTTTTCTTGATAGATTATTTGAAACGTACGAAGGAGATTGAGATCTAAGTTGTTATAAAACTGTTTTGCCATCTGAGTATCTATCCTTTTATACAAAAGCTTCGATAAGCTTCCGGCCTAATATTTAAGTTGCGTTGGCGTGCTCTAAGTTATGAGACCCCATTTAGTCTCTCAGATTCAATCATGCTATTGAAACCATTTAGATATAAACAACAAAAAATTATTCCAAACATGATGATCGTCATCTTATTTACACTATCACTTCGATGCTTTACTTTTCAATCACAAACAACTAGAAGCCATAGGGAGCATATCTCTGGGTAGTGAACAAATAAAAAACATCCTCACAAACTATCAAACACTCACACACTTTTAGTTACGAACTTTAGTTAATGATTGCAAAGTAGAGCTTGATCACATGAAACGAATTGAGTAGTTCCGACCCTCTCTCATTGCAAATATAATAACACAAACAAGCAAAAATGATCTGTCTACTGAGGAACAACCAAAATGACACTTCGTAAAACAAAAATACTTGGTCTTGCCACGACTTTACTCTTATCTTCTCAAGCATTTGCGATTACGTTCGATGATGCCGGGGACAACCGTGGTATTCCTGCAGATTACGCTCAATATCGCCCAATTCTTTCTGAGTCAGAATTGCAGATTTCTGATCCCGCAGGCAAGAAAGGTAACAAGCTTTACATCGCAACTAACACCAATTTTTCTGGCGTTGTAAACGAAGTATTTTATGTAGACAAAGAATCAGAAGCTTTCGTTTTTAAAATGACGGGAGACCATAAAAGAAACGAGTTACGTGTTCATAAGAACTTTAACACCTCTCTTCCACATACGTTCTACCATCTAAACGCAAGTCTTGAACCAGTAAATCCTGAAGCTTCAATGAAAGACTCTACGTCAAAGCAGAATGAAATCACCTACCTTCAAGTACACAACAAAGGCGTTACTGTTGATGGGAAGGACAATATTCCTCACCCACTACTTCGCGTAGTATGGCGTGAAGGTGCTGGCGAGACTGCAGGACACTACTGGGCAGTAGTTAAAAACAATGCACTTATCTGTAAAGGTAAGAAAGGCAAAGAAAACATGAACAAGCCAGCGTGTAAGTCAGAGAACGCCTACAAGCAATACGACCTAGGCAAAGCAAAAGCCGAAGCAACAGACTTCGATATTATTGTGGGTAATGAAACTTTGGTGATAAAAGTAGATGGTGAAGAAAAAGTAAGCCATAACATCGATTACTGGAGTCACCTATTAAGCTACTTCAAAGCGGGCGTATATAACCAATTTACTAACGGTGAAAGTGAAGCTCATTTTTACAAATTACAGTACCAAGTGGAACATAAGTAATACTGCTTTACCTTCATAACAAGAAAACAATGAAAAGGGGCATCAGCCCCTTTTTTATCGAACAAGAAATGTCTGTGCTATTCGATCTTCAACTTGGGGTTGGGGTTGTGCGACAAACTGAACACCTCCTCCAGAAACACAGCGCACCATATTCTCAATACGAATAGCATCACCCTGCGGACCTCTTCCTTTAGGGTAGCGACTTGCATCACCCACTTTTGGATCACTACGTTGCGCTCCAGCACCATGCACATCAACCCATCGTTCACGCATATAGCCCATTGAACGCCCAAACGACACATATGAGGCTGACTTTGCATTGCTTAAGTTAAGATGAGTGGTACTACTCCAATAGCTAGAGTAATCTTTTTGCTTCGCTTCATTTTCAATGGGTGTAGCCTGAAAGATAGGGTCTAATGCAGGCGAATGACTTGTTGCAGGTGAGCGCGAGTAATCAACAATTGAATGAAGCTCCTTCACATTGGGTAAACGCCAATCTGTACGTTCGCCTAAACTAAGCTTTGCGCAGTAGTTCAATGCATCAGGAAAGTTTTTACCTTGTTGACTGTCATTTTGCTGCCAAATCAGCCCTGTTGCTTGATCGGTTACTGTTTCATCTCCGTTAGCAACAAATTGATTGAAGCCATATTGAGCGTTACCTCTTACCGCAAGTACATAAAAAGCCTTTTTGCCCTTTTTAGGATGCACCAAACCATAACCTTTAATTCGGCCGTCGATAAAGTTCACTCCAAACACGGTTTCATGGCGAATCATTGTTTTCGAAACATACTGAGTCGAAGAAACAATCTGTCCATCAATTAAACGATCTCCCTTGGAAACGTCACCACCATTAATACTGAAAACTCGATTATCAATAAATGGAATTAAGTTAGCCTCAGCGTCATTGTTTCTAAGTCTACTAGGATCTTGTCCATCAAATAATATCAAAGAGTAGAGTTCTTTAATGCTAGGTAAACGCCAGTCATCAAAGCCTCCCAAGCGCAACGACTCCACATACTCATGAGCTTCTTCAAAAGTCAGTTTATCTGAAGTATCAATTTTACCGTCTCCATTTATGTCCGTCGTCTGTGACCAAATCAATCCGGTAATGTTATCAATAACAGTGCCATTGCTAGCCTTGGTATAACTGGGCTGATTCCCCTGATATTGAGCATCCTGACCAAATGTATCCATACCCTGCCTAGGGCAAATTTCAGATTCACTTGTTAGCCCAAAGCACTGATTTTGATTCGTATCTACAATTGGATAAGTTGTTGTATTAGCATTCACATTTGCCGATAAACAAATGGTAGAAATGGTCAAGATATTGAAGAGTTTTAGTCCCTGCATAATTACCTTCCTTTATAGTTATGAATAGTATAAGGAAAGCAAAGTAAAACTAAGTAGACCACAGTAAAGTTATGTAAATAGGCACTATATTAAACGAGATAACATCAATCAGATGATTAATTAATACTAAACGCATAATGAATCACATCATTACAATTGGTAACACCTATTGATGTATCTTAACCCATTTATTTAACCCACAAACTAACATTGAAATAAGTGATACCTTCATCACAGTCAAACTAACATGAGTAAGGCATCTTAAATTTGTTGGATATTAAATACTAAAAGGAATTAGATTATGCCATCGAGTACATGCCAGCAAACTAATCCAGAGTTGCATCTGGATAGTTTAGCTGTCTTGAAGTTACTAACACTGGAGCCTATGGGGGTAATGACACTCGACCAACTTCATTTTTTTATCTACCACACGCTTCTAGATAAAATAGAAACTCTATTAAATTTATTGGAATTTAGTCAATGTATACTTATTGATGGTGAAGACATTTACTTGACTGAGGTAGGGATGAATTACTTAGAGAGAAATGGATAACCATATTAATTATCTATTGAACGAAGAAACTATAAATTGAACCCCTTTATATAAAAAAATGGAATAATGATTATTCCATTTTTTTATATTCACCTTGTATTAAGGATCACATTTAAAGCACTAGATATAAGGCACATTAATTGCCAAGAAAAAGCCATACTAAAGGACTAATACTATGCAATCGAATCTTTGCCTTCAATTACACTCGTCACTTCACATGGATAGCCTTACCCTACTTAGATATCTTACCCTGCAACCAATGGGAATATGTCACTTTGCAGAGATACAATCTTCGATTACTGACTATCTAAGTCATCCTATTGATAAGGTATTAAACACATTACAAAGTAGCGACTGTATTCATCTTAAAGAAAATCGTATTGCTTTAACCGACTTTGGTCTAGATTTTGTAGAAATGAATAATTACACGTAAGTAAAGAAACAGCTACCGACTAGTCGCCTAGAAAAGATAAATTGAGCTCTAAAGTTACAGATTAGATAAGTTGATACGCTATTTACATTCGACCCAATATCTAGCCAAAGGGTTGGGGTAAACCTTTCCAAATTTAACGTTTTCTAACTGCCCACCGTTAGCTTCAATAACTTTGCGTGACGCAATATTGTCCTCATCAGCAACAACGAGGGCTTTAGACAACCCAATTACTTGAGCTTTTAATAGGGCTTTTCTAAGCATTAATGTGCCGTAACCATTACCACGATATGAAGGAGCTATATCATAGCCAATATGTCCTGCTTCTAGTGCAAGTAATTCAGTATCAATATTATGACGTACTCGGACAGCACCGTAGATGTTCTTTTTTGTATCAACTAGCCAAAAATGACTGCACTGCACATAGTCTTCAGCTAAGTTTATGCCTTTAGCTTCATCTTTCAGGCATTGGATGTATGCCTTGAAATTCAACACACCTTCAAGGTAATAATCAGAATTGATCTCATCGTTCGTTGCGAAATCGTCATAAAACTGAGCAAACGATGATTCAAACTCTAACGAGGGCTCGATTAATTGCATATGTCGTTCTCCAAACTAAATCAATCAATGGGAAAATTACTCTGACAAATTACGAGCAAATTTTTGTGCGACGATTGCGAATACTTCTAGCTCTTCGTCACTTAAGTCTTGCTTCATTTTTGTTTGAATAGATTGCTGAGTTGCATCAATTTGCTCACTCAATAAAATACCTTGCTCTGTCAGTGACAGGAATTGGCTGCGCTTATCGTCAGGGTTAGGAGACTTCACTATCCACTCATTGCCTATCATCTCTTTCACCAAGCGTGCAACTTGTGCTTTGTCTCTGGAAAAGTGCTGAACAATATCATTAGCCGTACATTGATTGCGCTGCCTGATGAAGGCTAGACAGCGGACATGCATTCCATTCAAACCTAGATGATTCGCTTGCAGTTCAATTCGTATTGCATGCCGATATGATTGTACAAGTTGAAAGATCGTATCTGAGATTAGATTCTTATCCATTGATTTACCATAAAATTAGATAACAGTGTTTGAGTTAACTGTATCATAGTTGAACTTATCAACCAGGTAAATGGGACTCGAATGAAGAAAATTAAACAGGAATAGCAGAAGGTCGGGAACGAAAATAACCTTTATTCTACAACGATATATTGCACAACAGATTCGTCTAAAAGACCTGACCTATCAATGGAATCAAGATCCAATACTTGACCTAAGATCAATGCCACTTTAATCACTATAGTAGCAATAGTAAGCACCAATACGACACGATTTAGACTCAGTTTCGCTAGGCTTTTACGAACTAATTCTTCAGGTGCATCGTTCTTTTGTGCAGACCAAATTGTCTTTCTTAAAGCATCCATTGATTTTGTAGCAGCCACAGCTAAAACTACTAGCAACAGCACACTCATAAAATCAAAAACAATAGACCAAGACAAAGTACTTCTCCAGACAATCCAACTCAAACAATTAAATGGAATTATAATAATACAAGTGAATTAATGTTGTGGTCAGATTCACACTTCTGGTTCTAAAAAACATCCATAACCCCAAGTTATGTGATCTGCATCACGCGAAAATGAGATCGATGTAATTAACTTTCAGAATTTGAGTGCTTTTATGAATCTATTATTTCTTTTATTGTTGCCTATGCACTTTACCACGCCCATATTACGACGAACAATCTATGTGTTTAAGCGGTTTTAGCCTTCAAATATGACCATTATTAGGTCTATACAAAAAGGGCCCAAAGAATAATCTTCAGGCCCCCAATCGCAAGTCTGCAGTAGCGTTACTCTTTCGATGATTTCTCTAGTCGCTTCTCCCAGTACGTTGCACCTTTAATACCAAGCTTTACCGGATCAAAGGTGTACACCTTCACACCGCGCTTTTGCTGCTCTTCATAATCTCTTAGAGCCTTGAGTGCAGGTTTAGACATAAAGAATATGATCAAGATTCCGATGATATTCAACCATGCCATCAAACCAACACCAATATCACCTAATGCCCAAGCAAGGTTTGCAGTTTTCACTGTACCGTAGAAGGTTGCCGAGATAATAACGAGTTTTAGGATAAACATCAGGCCTTCAACCTTAAAGGTACGACGTATATAAGCAATGTTGGTTTCAGCGATATAGTAGTATGCCAAAATAGTAGTAAAGGCAAAGAAGAACAAAGCTATCGCAATGAATGGTTTACCTATGCCAGGTAACGCACTGTCGATTGCAAGCTGAGTAAATACCGGTCCATTCGCACCAATGCTTGCAGAAAGGTTTTGCACTACAAATGCGCCCTCTGCTGCACCGTGAACGTTATACATACCCGTAATAAGAATCATAAATGCAGTAGCAGAACAAACAAGCAAGGTGTCTATATAGATGGAAAATGACTGTACTAATCCTTGTTGTGCTGGGTGAGCGACGTTAGCCGCTGCGGCTGCATGCGGGCCAGTACCTTGACCGGCTTCGTTCGAATAGACACCACGCTTTACACCCCAACCAATAGCAGCACCAAAGCCAGCCATAGGTGTAAAGGCATCACCTACAATCATCGCAAAAATACGTGGTACTTCAGTGATGTGAAGCAAGATGATAACGAAAGCCGTCAGTATGTAGGCCAAAGCCATGAAAGGAACAACGATTTGAGTAAAGTGAGCTATACGCTTAACACCACCAAAGATGATAAAGCCAAGTACTATCGCAATGAATGTACCCGTAAGAACTTTAGCGAAACTGAACGTACCCATTGCAGTTTCAATCGCTGGACCTGAACCAAATGCCGCTTCGACAGCGTTACCTATACTGTTCGATTGCACACCAGGAAGCAGTACACCACAGGCAAAGATAGTGGCTATAGCGAAAACCCACGCATACCACTTCTGACCCATAGCCTTTTCTATGTAGTAAGCAGGACCGCCACGGAATTGTCCTTCATCTTCTTCTTTGTAAATCTGAGCAAGAGTAGACTCGGCATACGCTGTTGCAGCGCCAAAGAAGGCAACAACCCACATCCAAAAAACGGCGCCTGGACCACCAAAACCGATAGCTGCTGCAACACCAGCAATATTACCTGTACCTACGCGACCAGAGAGTGAAACCGCAAGTGCCTGAAATGAAGAAATACCTTTTTCTGAACTTTTGCCTGATAGCAGCAAGCGCCACATCTCAAAGAAATGACGAATTTGTACAAAGCGCGTCAAGATGGAATAAAACAGACCTGCACCTAAGCAGAGGTAAATAAGAAAAGGACTCCAAATTATCCCATTTAGAAAATCCACAAACTCTTGCATAATCAACTTCCCTATTGAATTAAAATTCTGTCGAAACAGTATCTTACTTGTAAGACCATTGTTAAAGGGTTTGTTTAAAAATAGACAGTAACGAGATGTAAATCACACTTAAAGCTCAAACATTCAACTAGCAAACGCTTAGCTTTAACCTCGATACTTTTGTCGTAAAGCATAAATAGTGAATAAAACCCTAGTACTTCATCAATTATTGAATCAATGTTCTTACCTCTGTTGACCCCAAAGCAAAATCCATACAATACATGGCATCAATCTATGCCTTAGCGAATATATCGACGAGGCAATCGTCTTTATAGACTCAAAAGGAACTCATGTATGAACCGACTAATTATCGGTGTGCTTATCGCCTCTTCATTGGCGGGATGTGCCAGTATGACACCAGAGCAATGTCAATCAGCAAATTGGCATGATGTGGGTTATCAAGATGGGAAAGACGGAAATGACCCAACTATTGTTGAAGATTATGCAAAAGATTGTTTAGAGGCGAATGTCGTTGTTAAACAATCTGAGTGGCAGAAAGGTTTTAAGCAAGGCACCGAGGTTTATTGCTCTGCTGACAACGGTTACAAAGTGGGTTCTGAAGGCCGCACCTACTACAACGTATGTCACGATGAGCAGTTTTTGAAAAACTATCAATTAGGCAAAAAAGAGTATCAGCGCCAACAAAGGCTAATGAGCTTGGAT